>CAWCIO010000001.1:0-171424 GCA_963795585.1 uncultured Sphingobacteriaceae bacterium
AAATTTGAAACAGCAGCACTGCAAAAGACAAAACTTAGCTTATCCTATGTGCCCCCTCGTTACCGTTCGAGTTATTTCCTGCACATCTGGGCCAATGGCTATGCCGCAGGATATTATGCTTACCTATGGACTGAGATGCTCGATAATGATGCCTTCGCATGGTTTCAGGAAAACGGTGGCCTCAGCCGTAGCAATGGTCAACGTTTCCGTGACCTGATCCTGTCTAAAGGTAATACAGAAGAATACGGTAAAATGTTCAAGACTTTCCGTGGGAAAGATCCAAGCATCACTGCCATGCAGAAAAACAGGGGTTTACCTGTACAATAATTTTCTCCATCCAGTCGTTGCACCTCTTCAACGTTATAACAGCTATATAGTGACCCCACGTCTAGCCCACCTCTACCCCACAGTTACCCCACGTTTTCTTTAAAAAAACCTGGGGTAGCATTAGGTTTAATATTGGTTAATAGTAGGGTCACTAAAAAGTTGTTATAAACATGGGCATATTCATATAATTTCTAGTTCACAATCTTCCCTGCCTTAATCACCATATCGATGTTACCTAATTCTTTGATGTACCGAAGCGGATCTGCATTCAGCACAAGTATATCTGCTTGCTTGCCCTTTTCTATCGAGCCAATGTGGTTTTCTTGCCCTACCACCTTGGCTCCTACTATAGTAGCTGAGCGTAAGGCCTCTACTGTACTAAAACCGCATTTCTCTACGAAATATTTCAGTTCATCCAACAGGCGCGGATAAGGTTTGTTGAGATCTACAATCTGATCGGTTCCCGCAGAGATTTCAACACCATATTCATGTACGCGTTTCAATAAAGGAAACACCCATGGATCGCGTTCTTCTGACACACACAAGGTGGCATCAAGGATGGCCTTCTTTCTTTTCATCATGCGGCAGAAAGTGCTGATGTCTAGTTGGGCAATCACACTATCTTTATAGGCCAAAGGTGTTTTCCTTCTGAAAAACAAGGTATCGGTAGTCAGGTTTTCCAGCATAGACACATGAGAAAGCACCTCCAATCCTGCTTCTACCACCTCTGTGGGCCGGGCAGGATACATCATCGTATGCCCCCAGGCTTTTAGGCCATGACTTTTAGCAGCAGCTACCACTTTTGGCAAAAAATCCTTATCAAATGAATGGTATAGTTTTACTCCGGTAGCCCCGCATGCTTTTGCCGCAGCCATTGCACTGTCGAGGTTAGTTCCGGGCACGAGCAATTGCTCCCATGGCTGATAAGGTTCACTCCTTAGGTGCTGATCTCTATTGAAATACCAGTCTCCCGCCATGAATGCAGCAAAATAGACATCCGCTCCGCTGCGCTTACCCTGCCTGATCTCCTGTTGTGCCTGAAGGAGGGCACCACCATCTCCTGCGGCATCCCTTACTGAGGTGATTCCGTGCTGCAGGAAATAATTCAAGTGTTTAAAAGTATTCTCCATATCGTTTTTTCGGTTTGCCGTTACATGAACGTGCGCATCGATCAGGCCGGGTATGATAAACTTCCCATGAAGATCCAGCACCCTGGCGCCTTTCCATTCTTTCCGGGACGACTTCAGACCTATGATCTTACCTTTAGAAATGACAACATCCTTTCCGGTAACCCATCGGCCACGTTTGATATTCAGAACTTTTGCATTGCTCAGAATCAGAACCGTATCGCCAGAGTTTGAAGCGACTGCTTTTATGCTAGCCGATGCCGGGATTAAGCCAAAGAGGCACATCAAAACCAATATATATTGTTTCATTATCATTTAGATTTTTTGGTGATCAATTCTAACAGCCTCTACCGTCTCTTTCTGGAAATCAACATCCAGGATACCGAAATCGCGATGAGTCCCGGCAATAAGCCTAGCAAACCCCAACGTATCCAGTTTAACTGACCGCTGCCGATTAACAGTTTATTATCCTTAGGTTCTTCTCTAGTGGTATCAATAGGAAACTGGTCGTTACTAAACCACCTGAAGAGTTCTGTCACGAAAGAAAAATTCAGTGAATTCAGGTTCTGTCTGCTCAGTTCTGCATTGCTCATGAAATCGGCATCTCCAGTTACAAAAATCCTTTGCTGTCCTGCCCCTATTTTTTTGCGCATAGCAAAGGCAAGTGGATAAGACTTCTTGTCTTCATTCTTACGTGGGTCGGCCAGTATGCGTGTTTTATCTACAACCAAATCCGGGCTCAACCAGGTCGTTGCGGCTTGGGTCACCAGAACTGGAAGCTGTTCGTAGCCTAAATCGGATTCAATCTGCAATGGCGCAACGGTCGGTGTGGTTACCCTGGCACTATCCTTATTCGCGAATACACTGTTTTTCGACAATTGAGCCCAATTTTTGCTAACCACACTACTCATCACGAAAGAGGGCTCAAAGTTTGCGCTTTTTTGCAGCACTAAGCCATCGCTCAAGGAGAGACCAATCAGGCCAAGAACCGGATTAAATATTCCCTGACTTCCAGGTTCCGCGGCAACAAGCAGATTGCCTCCCTGTTTTACATATTCCTTCAAATTGTTTAATTCAGTTTGATCATATGCGGTTAGGGCATCGGCAAGTACCAGAATATCGGCTTTCTCTTTCAGCATACTTTCCTTTAGGGACAGCTCCTGAACGTCGAAACCTTGGTTTACAAGCGAATAACGGAAGCTGATCTCTGTGGTAGATACTTTATAATCCCGATCTCCTGATCGATTGATGTTTCTTTCACCATGACCACTTATAAATCCCACCCTCGGTGGATTGACTACCAGCCTTTTCATAGCCGCTGTAATTTCTTTCTCGCCTGGTTGTTTAAACAGATCATCATAAATACGCAGGAAGGTTGTTTTACCTTTATAGGAAACTGTGCGCACAGACCTATAGCGCTCGCCTTTAAGGTCAATCCTCTTGCTGATCTCTTCCGGACGCAGGAAGTCTTTAAATTCCATCTTGTTTGCTTTAGCCATTTTCCTGGCCAATTGCTCGTCATTCATACCGGGATTTTCCTGATACAGACGTGAATTTTCGGAATGTGCCCAGTAGAAAACGTATTCCATCCGCATATACGGCATAAAACGATAGTACATGTCGAAATTTCGCTTATCGTTGTTTTGGTATGCTGGCAAGCCGAAATAATAGTTTTCATCCAGCAGGTTGATGTAGGTTGTGATCACAACCGGTGCATCAATTTTCTTGATTAGCGCCTTACTCTCGGCAGTCAGGGTACGACTTGCAGTCGCAGTCATGTCTTTATAGAGAATAAACTGTGGCATCGAACTCAAATATCCCAATAACAGCATAAATGACAGGAAGCCTGCATACCTAATAATTTTAGCTGGCAGGGAAATCGTTCTTCGTTCAAACTCCAATTTAAATAGTGTAAATCCGATAAATAGTACAATAACGATCAGGAAATAAAATACATCATTGCTACCCAACAGACCGTTGATGGATTCTTCTGCCCTTCCTGACATGGAAAGAAAGTAAGTGATGTCGCGCACGAAATTGACATCCTGCCATAAACCTCCGATAAAATTAAGTGCGGCAAGCACAACCAATGTACTGATTGCTGCTACTACCTGGTAGCTGGTTAGGCTCGACATAAAAAGTCCAATGGCAGAATATGCACAAATGAGTAAGTACAGCCCAATGATACCGGAGAAAATAAACCAAACATCCGCCTGATCAATTGTGAATGCAGAAATGATACCTATGCCCAACAAGACGCTGATCAGTACAAAACAATAACTGATCATGGCCAGGTATTTTCCGACCACAATATCCAAGACCCTGATGGGCGAGGAATAAAGCAATTTGATAGATCCGCTATGCGTTTCCCGACTGATCAGCCCCATTGTGAGCAAGGGGATGTACAGGTAAAGGTATTCCTGCATTTTAGGAAATAGTCCGGCAAAGCCTGAAAAGAACCAATTGGTCAGATTTCCAGATTGCTGGCCCATTTGCTGGGCCCGTTCCATTCGTTCGAGCAGTGAACTATATTGCCATCCCGATTGAAAAATAAATACCAGCAAGACGATCCAGGCTACAGGTGAATAGAACAATTGGCTGAGCTCAATACGCGCGATCCTTAATATGTTTTTCATGTCTAGGAAGATTTTTTATTAGATAGTTGTGCAAAAATTTGGTCAAGGGAGCTTTTCTCCAATGTAATCTCCCGCATTCGCCAACCTTGGTCGGCACTGATCTTTATGAGTCGCTCGCTAATTTCCTGTCCTGCGTCAAACCTGATCCTGAACTTTGTTGCGCTCAAGACCTCTACGGCCTTAACTCCAGTAAGATTTTCCATCGTAGCAATTGCTGGAGGATTAAGTAATGTCATGATGAGACTGTCGGGCTCGATGTAGTTGTCAAAGGCTTCCATAGTATCAGAAAACACCATCGTACCGTTTTCTATCATTTTGACCTGACTGCAGGTGGCCTGGATCTCTGAGAGAATGTGTGAGGAAAAAATGACAGCTTTCTCTTCCCCTACTTCTTTGATCAGCTTGCGTACTTCAAAAATCTGATTGGGATCCAGACCGTTTGTCGGCTCGTCCAAAACCACCAATTTAGGTTCATGGATGATGGCCTGTGCAATGCCTACGCGCTGCTTGTATCCTCCGGAAAGATTAGCGATCAGTCGGTTTTTGAAATGAGATACACCACATTTAGCCATCGCTTTGTCGACAGCAGCATTTACGTTTTTAGCATCAATCAATCGCAGGTAGGCACATTGGGTCAAGTATTCTTTGACAGTGAGGTCCATGTAAAGCGGGGCGTTCTGTGGAAGAAAACCAATGAGCTTCTTCGCTGCTATAGGATCCTTGTGCATCATATAGCCTCCTACTTCTACTGTACCTTCGGTCTGGTTAAGTACCCCGCACATGATGTTCATGGTGGTTGATTTGCCAGCACCGTTAGAACCAAGTAAACCTAGAACCCCAAGTTCGTTGATCTCAAAATTAATATCGCGGATGGCCCAGGCAGTGCCATAACGGTGAGAAAGGTTGGTAATTTTTACAATCTTGTTATCCATTCATTTGAATATTAAGTATTCTTTATTTTCTTCAATCTTTAGTATGCGCTGCGGTGTAATAAAAAAACGCAGTGGCATCCACCTACTGCGTTTTTAATTATTAACTACCTAACAGGGATTTTAATTTTTTAGCTAATGCCTCGCCCCTCAAATTCATGGCAATGATTTTACCGCTAGGATCAATCATAAAATTGAATGGTAAAGCCCGTATACCGTACAGGCCGGCAGCAATTCCATTGGTTGATTCCGGGTCGTTTAATTGCGTCCAGGGCAAGCGGTCTGTCGCGATTGCTGTCCGCCAGGACTTCGCATCTGCGTCCAGGGAAACTCCTAAAAACTTTAAAGTATCCGAGGCATAGCTTTCGTAACATTTGACGATAGTCGGGTTTTCCAGGCGGCAAGGCCCGCACCAACTTGCCCAAAAATCGACGAAAACATAACTGCCTTTGTAATCAGATAAGCGAACGGTCTTACCATCCGTATCCTTCAAAGCGAAATCCGGCGCCAGGTTTCCAATCACTATGGTTTTACCCGCCTGCAGAAAACCGGCGATTCTCTTCCCATAAAAGGTTTTCTGTACCTCCGGAGTAAGCAATTTAAAATACTTCGACACCTCATTACGGTCGCCCCGGGTCATGTACAGCTCGCTAATCATAATTGACGTGGCGACACGGTTCGGGTGAGATTTTGTAATTGCAGCCAGTAAACTATCTTGTCTTTGCTGGAAGAGGTTCGATGCCATACTTGTTTTGTCTTTCAAATCCACTCCGGCAGCTTTCACCATTCGGCGAAAGTCGCCCACCAGCGCATAGTTCTTTTCTTTAAATGCGGTATACAAATCATTTTCAGCAGAATTTGTAATTACAACATTGAAAAGCTGATCCAGCTTACCTGTAATTTTCATGGCTGAGTTTTCGGCTAAGAAAATCCGGATTTGCTGGTTTGCAGAATTACTTAAAGTACAAATGACCGGTTCTGGCAAGGTACCTTTGATGCTGAACTTGTTTGCATTTGAAATGGCTGCTTTTCGTACGGTATCTTTTCCTATCTTATAACTGAGGACAAACTCAGTGCCGTCAGCGGCGGCGATATCTCCCTGCAAACTGTAAGTCTTCTGGCTAAAGCCTAATAGAGGCAATAGCCATAAAACCAATAGCGCGCACAAGCTGGTTAATATGTTAAAAAATGCATTCATAGGTAGTTGTCTTTGTCTAGTAATTTAAACCCGGTATTGGCGATTCATTTACAATCTTATCCAGCATTTGCTTTAAGTATTGTAAATGGATTTTCGTATCCCTGTCGGCCGTTTTGGCAATGCCGCCGCCGATCTCTGCACGTAAATCCTTTAGGTGTGCAAAAGCCAAGGCTTTCACATTAGAGTATAACAACACATCCGTAGGTGTCACAGAAGCAAGGATGTTATCTGTAGAGCCTTGTAAAGCAAATCGCTTATTGTACATTGTGATGATACTGCCCACGTACATCTTTTGTAGTGCCCGGCGGTATTCATCAGCTGCTGCACCGATAGACAATTCTGTAAAAATGCCTTTTTTCAGGTCGTTCAGCCATTCTGCAGGAGAATAAGCGCCCTTGCCATAATCACGTTGGTTGACAATCATACGGTACAACCTGCTTTGTGAGGTTACAGCTCCAACTATTCCTTGCTGTAATAGTTGAACAGCATTGAAGCTATATCCAGGATCTATTTTATTCAGGATCTGTTTATCCAGCAACCAAGTTGGAGTCCTGAAGATCTGTTCATTGAAAAACTTGATGGCTTCTTTTTGTTTGGCTAAGCTTATAGGCTGGTATACCGCGCCCGGCTGATCATAGGTCTTTTCGGTAGTCATCACACCACCCATATTTTTCATCACGTGGAAGGCATAACGATCCAGTTGTCCGACTACCTCTTTGTACATGGTTTTCAACTGTGTGTACCCTTCACCATCTTCCTTCGTCCAGCTGATCAGGTTGGGAACAATGCGTTTTAAGTTCTTGATTCCATATAAACTCGCTTTTATGGCGTCATCGCCTAAATCCTCCGCCTGAGAACGCGGGTCATAATCCTTACCTTCTCCACCGAACCACAGTCGTTTATTGCTGGCCAGGCTATCTTTAGTAATCGTATTCAATATTTTACGTTCTGCTTCCGCATCCCTGCTGTCTAAAATAGGTCGGTAGCCCCATTGGATTGCCCATTTATCGTAGTCATTGATCCGTGGAAAAAGTCCTTTCTCTGTGATTCCATCTTCCGGTTGAGCTACATAGTTGAAACGGGCGTAATCCATGATTGAAGGTGTGTGTCCATGCGCTTCTACCCATGCCTTGTCTCTTAGTTTTTCTACTGGCACCGTGCTACTGGCGCCCATGTTATGGCGCAGCCCCAGAGTATGCCCCACTTCATGCGAAGAAACGAAACGGATTAGCTGGCCCATTAGTTCGTCATCAAACTTGTTTTTGCGTGCACGCGGGTCTACCGCAGCGCATTGAACCATATACCAGTTATGCACGAGGGTCATTACGTTATGGTACCAGCCGATATGGCTTTCCAGGATCTCCCCTGTCCTTGGGTCAGCCACGTTTGGTCCGTAAGCATTAGCTTTAGGTGAAGCAAAGTAGCGGATCACAGAGAAACGCGCATCGTCCAAACTCATGGTGCTGTCATTTTCAGGCCACTCTTTGCCCAATATGGCATTTTTAAAACCAGCCTGCTCAAAGGCTTTTTGCCAGTCGTTAATTCCTGCGATCAGGAAAGGACGCCACTTTTTTGGTGTAGCGGGATCGATATAATAAACGATCTGTTTTTTAGGCTCCACCAATTCGCCGCGTCTAAATTTCGCCAGGTCTTCATCTTTCACTTCCAGTCTCCATCGGTGTACAAATCCTTCGGTTTTCACCGCTTGCTGCTCATCAGAGAATTTGTAATATCCACTTGCAAAATAACCCACCCTGGGGTCATAGTAACGTTTGCGCATCGGGTTTTCCGGCAGAAGTATAAATGAACTGTTCATCTCCAAAGTCACTGCTCCTGCCTCACTGGTAGCGGGAAGTGGACCTGCCATAGAATTGTAAGTACGCATGGTTTTAATTTCTGTATTGATCGGAAATGTCTTTACACTTGCAATATAGGAGCGGTCTGTAGCCTGCGCAGCTAATCCATAGCTTTTCTTACTTTCCGGATCTAAGGCCAACAGCAGATTTTCGCTCAGTAGGAAATCAGTAACATCGATCACAAGAGAAGAGGAGTCTTTGCCTAAAGCTTTTACGGGAAATGCTGCAGTGATGGGATTGATGTTTGAATTGCTTACAGCTTTTGAGATCATATCCGTAGAATCTGCTACACTGACCAAAGCTGTAACACGCAGAAATAATTTATTATCGGGTCCCTGCTCCCAGTAGATCATTCTCCGGCCCACTTCCTCACCACCAAAATTGCCAGCTCCAGGAGTAGAACCACTAAGGCGGGTCACGACCAGGATGTCTTTTTTGAGGAGTTTTTTAGGAACCTCAAAGAAGTATTTGTCTGCCACTTTATGCACCGTCATCAATCCGGTCTGAGTTACAGCTTTTGGGGTAATTACATCCTTGTAAGGCTTCAAAGCGGTCTTCAGACTATCAGTCTTTGGTTTTACCGCAGTCGCTGAAATAGCGGCGGCAGCTTTCTTTTTTGATTTCCTGCCCTTGAACAGCGCACAGGAATGTAGCCCGGCACTAAGCAAAAGGGTAGCAATAGCCAGGCTAAAAAGCCTGGCTTTGTTATTCATACTACTGGTCATAAATTATAGGTATCCTTCGTTTTGGGTTAAATTAGGATTAGCGTCTGTTGCCACTAAAGGAATGGGCAGCAACTTGGATGTAGGTTTGTAAGTTGGCTTTATTGCCCCAATTACCGCATCGGCCTGGCCGGGACGCTTTAGGTTAAACCAACGGAAACCCTGCTCAACAAAAAACTCTTTACGGTTTTCCAGTGCGATCTCCTCCAGCAAGGTATTCTGCGCCGTACTGGTACTAGCTATAGCCTGGGCACGGCTGCGGATTACATTCATGTCGTCCCTTGCACCGGTTAGGTTTGTTCCAATTCTGGCCCTGGCTTCCGCGCGAATCAGGTACTGCTCCGCAAGGCGCAGAATCAGGGTCTGCTCGGCCACATTGGCCGCTACTGCAAGCGCATTAGTGCGGTACTTGTACTTAAAAGGGAGGCTATAAATTTCTGTGCCAATTGTCACATTGTTCATCCAGCGCAGGTAACGCAAGTCCGTCAGTGCAAAGCGGTCAGTTAAATCTTTACTTATCCGGTACTGAATATTTGCTACAGTATAAGTAGAGGGCAACAGTGTACCTGCTTCAGCAGTGTACTGGTTAGTAGCAGTCAATGGCGGAGACAACTGCCAGATGCATTCCGTACTATTTTTTATGAAAACCTTAGTACCCATATCTGCGGCTTCTACAACCTTGTAAAGACTAGAAGCAATCACTTCCGAGGCACTGGCTTCGGCATCCGCATAGCGGCCCAGAAACAGATATACCCTGGCCAGTAAAGCACTGCAGGCAAACTGATTGACACCACCGCGGTCACCAGAGGATGCGCTGTAATCTGGCAAAAGACCTGATTTAGCTTCTGTAAGATCCTTTAGCATCTGCTGGTAAACATTTGCCACAGTCTCTCTGGGCTGAAATGCTGTCTTGGTCACGTCTGTTTCCAATATCAAAGGGACATCACCAAACATGTTGACTAAATTAAAATAGGAATAGGCACGCACGAATTTTGCTTCAGAAATTAACCGGGTTTTTAAAGCCGGTGTAACAGTGCTTGATTTTTCCAGCCCGATAATAATCAGATTCGCCTGATAAATGATGTTATACCAGGTGCTCCAATGATCATTAGACAAGCTGCTAATGCGGGTGTAGCTGTTGTTCATGATTTCCAGAGGTTGTGTACTTACACCAAGATAGCGCAGGTCGTCTGCCTGCAGCGAGGGCTGCACGGTAAGATTAATGTTCTGAGCAGCACTCTGTGAAAGGGTCGCAAACATACCCGATACAGTACTTTTCGCACTGTTGTCCGTTGCGAAAGCCAATGTAGAAGAAGTTTCATTCAAAGGCGGATCAATCTCTATTAATTTTTCGCAACCTGTACTAATCAGTGTTACGGTAAATAAACAAAGGGCAGTCAAGTTATATATTATCTTTTTCATGGAATTCCTGGTTAAAATGATAGTTGAAGACCGGCTACGATAGTACGCAAAGGAGGAGTTGCCAGACCTTGCGATTCAGGATCAATGCCTTTATAATTGGTGATTGTAAACAGATTCTGTGCCTGTGCGTACACCCTTAGGTTCTGCGCTTTAATCTTGGACAACCAGCTTGTCGGCAAAGTATAAGACAGACTTACGTTCTTCAGCCTGATGAACGAAGCATCTACTACTGAAGCATCTGAGAAGCTGTAATTAGAGTAGGCAGTATAGGCCGCCGCATATCCCGTGGTCGCCAGTTTTTCCAAAGAACTCAAGGCAAGATATTCTTCTGTTACGTTTGCAGCTGTGTTGAACATAAAGCCCGGAGGATAGAATGAAGATGCGATCAAACTACGTCCTTTCTGTTTGACGAACTGGAATGTAAAATCCAGGTTGATCTTTTTATACGTAATCGAGTTGTTTACACCCCCGAAGAATTTAGGATACCCTGTACCGACATAGTAACGGTCGCCTGCACCGGTAGGTAAAAAACCACTGTTCAATGCGCCGCTGTTGTTCAGATCGGCAAACTGAGGTAAGCCAGTGGTCGGATTAATGCCGTCATATTTGTAATAATAGAAAGCACTCATCGGTGAGCCAACTACATATCTTGTGTAGTAAGGTGATTTCTCGATATTCGGGAAAGAAACCAGTTTGTTGCGGTTCTGTGTAATGTTAAATGAGGATGTCCAACTTAAGTCTTTACTCCTGATATTAGTGCTGGTGGCACTGAACTCCCATCCGGAATTTTGTATAGTAGCCGGAAGGTTGGCTTGATAACTGGAGAAACCAGCCTGCGCGCTGATTCCAAAATCCAGCAATTGGTTACTGGTTCTGTTTCTATATGTTGAAGCGGTCAGGGATAGCCTGTCCTCAAAAAACCCAAGTTCCAGGGCGAGCTCAAGCTTGCGTGTAGATTCCCATTTATAATCATTGTTAGCAATTCGGCTGGGCACCAGGCCGGAACTACCATTGTAAACGTAGGTATTTGTCCTGTAGCTATCAAAATACTGGTAATTTCCAATCTCATCGCTACCGATAACGCCATAACTTCCTCTCAGTTTACCGAAGCTAAACCATTTGAACTTGTCTTTCAGAAAATTCTCTTCCGAGAAAACCCAGGCACCGGCGACTGAACCAAAATTCCCGAAGCGGTTGTTGGGACCGAAACGGGATGAACCGTCTCGTCGGAACGTGAAATTTGTAATGTATTTATTTTGAATATTATAGGTAGCCCTGGCAAATACCGAGGTATATTTATAATCGGTAGATGAACTGGACACCGATCGATCGGTAGCTGCAGAGATGTTGGTCAGGAACTCATCTGAAGCGAAGCCGGATGCACTGATGTAATAAGGTTGTTTCGATTGTCTGTATTGCCATGTTCCCCCAGCTAAGAAATCTAAAGTTCCTTTCCAGATGTCACGTTTATATGTCAGTTGAGGTTCTATGATATAGTTAGTTGAAAAGTTGTAGACACTGCTTACTGTTCCTGTAGTTGGCGCAGGGGCTCCATACATTGGGGTGGGGTTCAACGATGACAAGGGACGTATGGCCAGTTGCTCCATATCCGTTTTGCTGTAGCCAAAAGTAGCTTTTACATCCAAACCTTTGGCCAGGGTGTATTTGGGCGTAAGGCTGCTCAGGAGGTTGGAAGTTCTATTGTCATTGGTTTGGAACAGGTATCCCAAAGGGTTATTCAATGCGGTAGACCAGTTCAAGCTACCATCTGCTTTGTATAAGGCGTAGTTCGGAGGTAGACTATAAGCCCAGCTAGCCATATCTGTAGTCGATATATTGTTCTTATCTCCAGAATATATAGTAGAAAAAGCCAGTGAAAAACGCTGGTCCAGGGAACTGTGGTTCAAATTGAAGTTAGCTGCGCCGCGGTGATAACCTTGTTTACCTGGAAAAACATTATATTCCTTATGGTATGTCCCGCTCATGTAGAAGTTAGTCCTCGCATCGCCACCTGAGAGATTTATATTGGCATCATAAGTACGTGCAGTGTTGCCCAGGAATTCTTTTTGGAAATCAGTAGTCAGGTTCTGATCCCAAATCGTTAAATCTGGTGCGTTTGCTGCAGTCGGTGCGATGTTATCGTTGATAAAAGCTTGTCTGCGGATCTCCAGGTAACGCTCTGTACTGAGCGTTTCTAAGAATCTGGTCACCCTGGAAGCACCCGTAGAAACATTGGCACCAAAGGTGGTTTTACCAGCTTTACCTTTTTTGGTCGTAATGAGCACCACACCATTTGCCCCCCTGGAACCGTAAATGGCGGTAGCATCGGCATCTTTGAGGATGTCTATACTTTCGATATCGGCCGGGTTAATAGAATTCAATGGACTGGTACTACCTTCGGCAGATGGCAATGTAGCTCCGGAAGTTATAGCATTAATCGGCGTGGAGAGAAAAGGTACCCCGTCGATAACAAATAAAGGTAGATTACTCTTGGCTAATGAATTGGCGCCCCTGATCTGAACGGTAATACCTGCACCGGGTAAACCATTGCTCTGCACAACCGAAACCCCTGGCAATCGACCTTGCAAGGTCGACAACACATTGGTAACTGGCTGATTTTCTATATCTTTCGCTGTGATCCCAGCTTGTGAACCAGTAGACAATCTTCTGGTCGTTGTACCATAGCCGATCACCATCACCTCGTCCAGTTTTGCAGGATCGAGTGTCATGCTCACATCAAGCTTCGCTTCTGCGATCACCTCCTTAGTTTTATATCCCACGTAGCTGAATATTAAAATCGGATTCTTATCGTCAGTACGGATATAATAACGTCCGCTCAGTCCTGTTACGGTAGCCTTATTGGTACCTTTAACCTTCACCACTACGCCGGGCAGTGGCTGGCCATTTTCATCCAATACGGTACCAATAACTTCAATATCTTGAAAATAACTGGCCACATCGTCCAGAAAAGACCTTTCTTTGACGATAACAGTTTTATCTTCTATAGAATAAGTAAATGCTTGATTAGCGAAACAACGTTTCAATGTTTCCGAAAGACTGGCGTCAATGACATTCAGACTGACCGGCTTCGCTGTTTCCATCAGCTTCATATCGAAGACGAAATCGTAACCACTCTGTGCACGAATGGATTTAAAGATCGACCTCAGGTCCGCATTTTTTTCATTCAGTGTGATCTTCTGTGCTACCGATGCAGCGGTTACCTGCATCATCACGCCAAATATTAAGATGGTAACTAAACGCATAGCACGAAGAATTAATTGGACACGACCCGACGGCCTATCCGGTTTGATAGTATAAATTTTGTACATTTGAATGGTTTAAGTTGAATAGTTTGTCAATTAAAAAGGCTTTAAACCGATTACTGGCCAGGAGTGTTCCCGCACTTCTGGTTTTTTTAGTTTAAGCCGGTATAAAAAGTATTATTTACTTACAGTCACCCTCCTTCCTTCCAGCTTAAAGTGGACTTTACCGGTTTCTTGCATAATATTTAAAATTGAAGAGATGTTCTTACTGCGGGAAATCCATCCGCCGAGATTTTTGACTCGTTCAGGTGCGGTTTCGTCGTAAATTACTTCTACGTCATACCAGCGTGCAATCTTACGCATCACCGTTCTGAAGTCGCCACTGTTTAGGTTAAAGTCGCCCGTCTTCCAGTCGATAAAATCAGAAGCAACAACATTCCTTATTTTAATCTCATTTCTTTCGCCCCTGGCCTGCTGACCGGGAACAAGCTGATACATCCCGTTTACCATGATGCTACCTTCCAATAGTGTTGTTGCCGTAGTACGTTCATCCTCATACGCATTTACGTTGAAGTGCGTGCCTAATACCTTGATCTCCTGTTTAGCTGTTTTTACGTAAAAAGGAATGTTTGCTGTAGATCTGCTTAATTTGGCTACTTCGAAATAACCTTCCCCGCTCAATTCCACACGGCGGGATTCTGCATTTGCAAATGAAGTAGGATAGGTTAAAGAAGACGAAGCATTCAGCCAGACTTGTGTACTGTCCTGCAGTACCACTTTGTATTTCCCCCCCGCAGGAGTTCTGATAGTATTGTAACGTATGGCGGCATTTTCCTGTTCTTCTGAATCTAACAATTCATAGCTTAATTCTCCATTTGCTGATTTAGTGATTTTCAGGCCTGCCTGCTCAGCAGCCAGTTGTCCATTAGCCGCATTGTTCAAATCGATTTCTTTTCCATTGGCCAAAATCAAGGTCGCACGATCATCTCCTGCCTGAATGTCTTTTGAACCTGAGGCGATTTCGATTCGCTTATCATTTCTAAATTGATCGACGAATAACCAAGTTATTGCCGAGATCAATAACAATATTGCTGCTGCGGTTGTGACTTTTGTCCATAGACTCAATACTTTTGCAGGTTTGGTGGCCGCCATCACATGGCGCCGGATACCTAGCATAGCACGATCAAGTGCTTCCTCGGAAGGAAGGGAACGACTCTCTTCATTCCATTTCAGATAGGCATGCTCCAGCCAAGCCTCTTCTTCCGGATTGGCCGTTCCTGTTGTATACTTTTCTAAAATTGATTTGAAGTCCTGATCCTGCATTTTCCCTTATATCTTAACTGTTATACAACCTTAGGAATCAGATTGGGGATATCGCTATTCTTTTTTTTCAAAAAAAGAACACAACAACATGATTAACAGCTGAATAATTTAAAAAAACAAGCTTACCCCAAGCCTGGCCCTCAATATTTTCAGTGCCTTCTTCATTTGATCTGCCACAGTAGATTCGGCAATATCTAATCGTTCAGCGACTTCCTTATTAGAAAGATGTTCATTTCGACGAAGTTCGAAAACTGCACGCATGCGAGGTGGCAGGCTACTGATTTCTCCATCTATAAACTGCTTCAATTGCTTTTCGCGAACCAGATAGTCAGCACCCTCGGACTGGTAAGGTATACTACTGAATGCTTCAGCATAACCACTAACTACCTTTTTGTGCTTCAACAGGTTGAATATGCCATTCATCACCGACCGGTACAGATAGCCTGACAAGTTATTTTGTTCATCTATGCTTTCCCTTTTATCCCATAAACGAATAAACATTTCCTGAACTACATCTCGGGCTTCAATATCATTTCTGAGCTTATTGTAAGCGTGGATATAAAGTAATGGTGTATAACGGTTAAAGACTTCCGTGAACGCAAGATGGTCACCGCGCTTCAATAAAGCGCTTAATTGCTCGTCATGCAAATCTCCGTACGATACACGTTTGTCCAATCCTCCTGATAATTAAATGTAGACAGTCATAAAACCTTTATCAAAAATACATTAAATCACAAACTTATTACAATTGAATTTTCTCTCCCAATTCAATATGCAATAAAATGTAAATGCTACACAGCCATCGTATTGACCATTATACCCTTTTGTAGTCCGGCAACCACTGTTTAATGGAACGCTTAATGTCATCCCCACTCAAGTTCTCATTCAGCGTACGTTGTACCAGTGCCGGAAGTTCTTCATCGGATGCAAAACGAAGGGAAGCGATCTGAGCAAAACTCAAGCGGTCTTCCAAGTGTTCCAGCCTCTCATGGGTAAGCACATAATACCGGAATCTCATTTCCAGTACCACAACACGATTTTGTAAAGTCAACGCATAATGCTGGCGCAGCATATAGGCCAGCCAGCCTATCAGCAACACAATGACAGCCATAAACATCCAGAGGAAATGATTATGTGCATCTGCGAAAGACTGCCATACTGCAAAAGCGATCAGTACCAGCAACAATGGATAAAAAACAAAATGATGAGGAATATAGAAGCGAAGGTGATTTTTATAGTTCTGCATATGAAACATTTCTCTGTGGTAAGATTACAGCAAATTTCTGAATTTTACCAATTTAACTTAGCCGGATAACAGCTGAAAAAATATTTTTTAAAAAATATTTGATAATATCAGATGTTGCCGTATATTTGTCCTCGAGAGCGTTAATTTAGAACGGGAGCAGCCAGCCTTGGTTGTTCCCGTTTTTCTTTTAAAGACTTTTTTAATCCGGCAAATCAGTTGGTATAAACCCAAAGTATACTCTTTCCAGGAGAATCAGGCTATTTCTTTTATTCTATTTATCATAGTAAGGTTTTAAGGATCAGGAAAAGGGTCAATCTAATTAAATCAGAAACATGTCAACCCTTTTGCCTAATCCAAATTAATAAAACTTATTGTTTGGAGCGTACTAGTTAGTTTTCGACTTTACATAAAATCGCTTGAAGCATTTTGGACACCAATACCTTTTCAAGTCAATGAAAGGGAGGAAAGTCTTGACAAGCGTTCCTCTTCGAATCCGATAATCGGTAAGGGTGGAACAACCTGGACATTTCGCTTCATAATTAAGTGGCGCTTTTAAAACTGGCGATTGCATAGAATTAGAGTTTAAATAAACAAAGGGGGCAGATGTTTATATACCGTCAAAAGTAACTACTAAAAATGCATGTTTAAACGCAGATATGTCTTGTTTTTGAAAGATGAAACAAGCTGATTGTCCTCAAAAGACCTATTGATTCAAATATTCGGATGGAGTGGTTCCTGTTACTTTCTTAAACGCAGCATAAAAAGGAGCCCTGGAAGAGAATCCAGCTTCTTTAGCGAGACCTTCAATAGTAAATTGCCTGAAATTTTCATTGGATTTAATCAGCTGAATAACGTAGTCAATCCTATATTGATTGATATAATCAGTGAACCGCTGGTTATAGTGATTATTTAATACAGAAGACAAAGTATGAGAAGCCACATTTAATTTAAATGCCACTTCATTTACGGTTATCCCTTGTTGCCTGAATACCTGTGTACTCGTCATCAAATCTTCCAGTTTCGGTAAAAAATCGTTGAGAAATGTAGCTGGCAACTCTTGTTTTACTGAAGGTTCCACTGGGTTGTTACGCGTATCAGGAAGCTGTAATTTACCCAGTGCTTCATAGAAAACAGGAGGCTGGGCAAGAAGAAACATACACATCACCATAAGCCATATTATTAATACCAAAATAATAACTGCGTAAACAGACTGAAGCCGATAGAGTTCGGCCCAACTGGTGTGCGCCAGCATTGCTTTTGCATTAAAAATATGCCCCGCATACAAAAAAGTAAAAATCACTGTGAAAATCCTGATTCCCCGATCTTCAACATTAGAAACTTTACGCTGGTTAAAAATAACCTTCCAGCTCCAGAGTAAATAGGTCAAACCATGAATCGCCCGGAACACGTAATGTACCAATGGTGGTAAAAAGCCTTTTCCGACTGTTAACACAAAATGAGGACTTTGCATTACGCGCATCACCTCTGCGTGCTTTGTCGCTGTATCGGTAAAAAGTAAATAAGGGGAAAGATCTATAAAAGCCAATATAGCGGGCAAAAAATGAAGCCAATCCGTTTTTTTTAAACCTGATTCACCCTTATAAAAGGACCTTACATAAATATAAATAAAAGGAGGAATTAAATAGTAAAACGGAACAGCCCATCTAAAAAGATAAGGATAGCTGGTAATCACCCCTGTCAACATGAGCAGCGCCATAAAAACATAGAATGACAAAATGATAAATATCGCCCCAATCAGACGTCTGCTGAAAAAAGCCCGTGAATGTTTTAAAAGCAATACTACACCAAAAAGAAAAAAGAAGAAACTAAGCCCGGATAATAGCAGAAAAAATATTTCCCTCATTACAACAAAACTACAAACTCTAACTAGCTAAAACAAGGTAAAAAGGCCGATTTTAGGTAAAAAATGAAAAGAAAATATAAAAATCGTACTTTGCCTTAAAGTATAATAAAAGCTAACCATATATATAATGAGAACGATCTCTGCACTTACAATTTTATTAGCCCTTATTCCCGGCATCACCTTTTGCCAATCAACTCTGCTAAAAGTTGAGAACCTCAAATGCGAATACCTTGTAAATCCAGTCATTATAGAAAACCAACATCCCTCCCTTAGCTGGCAATTGACATCCAGCTTCCAGGCGAAAAGTCAAAAAGCATACCGCATATTGGTGTCGGGAAGCAGCGCTTTACTGGCTCAAAATAAGGGTGACTACTGGGATAGCGGTATCGTTCATTCATCTAGCTCCAGTCAGATCAACTATAATGGCAAAGCCTTAAACTCAAGAAAAAAACTCTATTGGAAAGTGATGGTCTGGGATGAAAAGAATGCAGCTTCCGAATGGAGCCAAAGCGCAAATTGGTCTATGGGTTTATTAAAAGCCACCGACTGGACTGCAAAATGGATAGGTGCATTCGAAAACCCTTACCCGGATTCAGCGATCACTTACCCCGCTCCCTATTTCCGCAGAGAATTTACGATCGAAAAAAAAATAAAGCAGGCAAAAGTATACTTAAGTGGCCTGGGCTTTTACGAACTCTATATCAACGGAAAGAAAATCGGAGATCAGGTATTGGCCCCCGCGGTGACCAACTACGACAAAAGATCACTTAAGAAACTGCTATATCCTTATGATGATCAATCGACGCAAAGAGTATTGTACAATAGCTTTGATGTCAGCGGGGAACTCAATCAAAAAAAGAATGCAATTGGGATATTACTTGGAAATGGCTGGTACAATCAAAGGGATAGAAGAGTGGAAGGAGACATGTGGTACGATCTTCCAAAACTGATCTTCCAACTGGAAATAGAATATGTAGATGGAAGCCGCAGTACAGTTGTTTCCGATAATACCTGGAAAACCACAACCGGTCCTTTATTAAAGGATGGTATTTTCTCAGGAGAAATATATGATGCACGTCTGGCACTGGGAGCATGGGATAAAATTGGCTACAATGAAGCTAAATGGAAAAAGGCCATCATGGTGCGGCCGCCTACGGGAATGCTACAGCCACAGCTTGCACCTTTTGATAAAGTAGCGCGAACGCTGAACCCGGTTTTTGATGGAAAAACAAAGGATTCCGTTTACGCCTATCATTTAGACGAAACCCTATCCGGATGGGCATCGATAAATGTAAAAGGCAAGGCAGGAAGCCGGCTTAAGATCAGATATATCAGCGAAGAAGGCGAAGATTATGGCCAGTATGACAGTTATACCTTAAAAGGTGGGGAAGCAGAAACCTGGGAACCTAAATTTACCTGGCATGCTTTCAGAAAAATAGAGGTCATTACACATGATGTAATTTTGAATCAGGAAAGTTTAAAGATAAAAGATGTACATACTGATCTGGCATCAAACGGCAGTTTTGAATGTTCAAATCCATTTCTGAATAAAATCAATGAAGCCTATATTAAAACACAAAAGGCGAACCTTCATGGAAGTGTAAGCAGCGATTGTCCGCACAGAGAACGTCTGGGATATACCGGGGACGGACAAGTAGTGATGGAGAGTACGCTTCTTTCATTTGATGGACTTCAGTTTTATCGAAAATGGCTGAACGACATGGATGATGCCAGAAATAAAAAAACAGGATTTGTAACGCATACCGCTCCATTTGGTGGTGGTGGCGGTGGACCAGCCTGGGGTTCTGCATATGTCATCATGCCATGGCTTTATTTCTCTTACTACGGCGACACTACGGTATTAAAATCTCACTATACGGGTATGAGACAGTGGATCGAATATTTGGGGACCAGAACGGACGACCGCGGAATGATCACCAGGGAGGAGCCCAATGGCTGGTGTTTAGGAGATTGGTGTACACCAACGCCGACACAAATTCCGGAACCATTGGTCAACACTGCATATTATTATCACGTTACGGAAATTCTGTCGAAAGTTGCAAAAACACTGGGTAAGAATGACGATCATCTAAAGTTTGTTAACCTCGCCAGGGAAATCAAAGCGAATTTTAACAAAGTCTATTTCAACGAACAGAAAAAAACCTATTGGGAAGGAAGACAAGGCTCAACTGTTTTTGCCCTTGCTTTTGGCCTCGTACCAGATGATCAATACGAAATGGTTTTCAATTCGTTATTAGACCATTTGAAGCAGATCAACTATCATTTTGATACCGGCATTTTAGGGACACCATTGTTATTGAAAGTACTGTCAAAAAATGACCGTGACGACATTGCTTACAAGATCATGAACCAAAGGGACTTTCCTGGTTTTGGTTATTTGCTCGATAATAAAAACAGTACATTATGGGAATCATGGAATGGAGACGGCTCGAAATCCCATCCTATGTTTGGAAGTGTAGTAGAATGGTTTTATTCAGCTATTGCTGGTATAAAAGTTGATGCAGCACATCCAGGTCTGCAACATTTTATCATTGAACAAAAAACTATAGCCGATCTAAATTATTGTAAGTCTTCTTACAATAGCCTATTCGGAAAAATACGGTCAGAATGGAACAAAAATGCAAATGGAGAAATCGAAGTTTTAATTGAGATCCCGAAAAACACATCAGCAACTTTTGTGCTACCCTTAGATAAGAAAGAGATCAGCAACAGTTCTGATAAAAACAAAATCGCAAAAAAAGTAAATAACAAATATCAGGTTGAATTTCAATCTGGCATATATCGGTTCACTATATAAATTCTACCATATGGAGCCACCCGTCTTATTTTTTGCTTTCTTTTCACCAAGCTAAGTTAACCCCGATTGATACGTCATTTTTCCCTTCCTGTGAACCCCAAAAAAAGAAAGTAATAATTCTCCTTTTTTATTGTCGACGCATGGCATTGCTTAAAAAGCGGATTATTAAATATCAGCTCCCGCTTTACAATTTTCCAGGAAGCTTGTGCATTTGCATAGGATGAAATCCCTGCAAACGGGTATATCTGAAATAACATTTTTACTTTTAACATCGCATGTTTTAACTTTTTCCAATCTATTTAAAACCAGCATTATTAATAATTGATTTGCGTCAGTCAGGTGTATTTTTAGTACTGAACCTATCGAAGGCAATCCTTGCCAACTCTGCTATTAGTTGATCATTCACACGTTCCTCTTCTTTGGACATGGAAACAAACACAGAAATCAACATATGATTTCCGTTTTGCAGCGTCACAATACCGATGTCGTTAGTAGCATAAGTAAGGCCCCGACCATCAGTCCCGGAATAACCGGTTTTATGTGCCACCACTGTTTCTGAAGGCAATAATCCTTTTAACTTTTTAGGCCCTGAAGCTGAATTCTGCATGATATTCATCAGGTATTCCATCGAGGTTTTATGCAATACTTTTCCTTCGCCAAATTTTAAGAGTAATGCTGTGGCTGATTTAGGACTGCTGTAGTTGTCGAACTGAACCCTATAATTTCTATGCATTTCCTCTTCCGTACCAACTATCGCTACTCCCTGTATACCAATCTTTTTAATGTAGCGGTTCACATATTTTGTTCCACCAACCAATCTGAATAAGATATCACAACCGTTATTATCACTTTGTCCCACTGTATAGCGCAACACCTCGTCGAGAGATACTGACACATTTCCATTGGGGTATTTATCTCTTAACGGGCTATGCGTGTCTGGAAGTAAGTCCCCCTTTTTCAGAAAAAGCTTTTGATGGAGTGCCAGTTTGCCCTTATCGACAAGATCAAGGACCGCAAGCGCAAGATGAAATTTATAAACACTTTGCATCGGAAATCGCAGGTCGCCGTTTACAGAAATTGTATCCCCAGTTTCTAAAATATGTATGGAGAGTCCAACGGTAGCCGATTTGCCACTGATAATTTCATCAAGCTGATGACGGAATTCTGGCTTCTGCGCCATCGCTGGAGCTATAGATAAATAACAGCCGAATAGTATGGATAAGATTAGTTTCATTATTGGATAAATTCAAATTTGATTTCATGATCATACACCAGGTTAAAACTAAACAAAAAAAGCCTTAGATTTCTCTAAGGCTTTCAGTGCACTTGTAGGGATTCGAACCCCAAACCTTCTCATCCGTAGTGAGATGCTCTATCCAATTGAGCTACAAATGCATTTCCGTTTCGTTAACGGACTGCAAAAGTAATGCTTGGAAATCAAATTCGCAACATTTTTTGTAAAATTATTCCAAGCACTCCTCCTTCAGTTGCTATCTAAGCCTCTATTGCTTTTTTAATCGCATCAAAATCAGGCATATTGCCTGCATCTTCCAAAACTTCGGCATGAATAATTTTTCCTTCTTCGTCGATTACAAATGCAGCTCTTTTGGAAACACCTTTCAAATCGAATACAAAATCTTCATAAAAAGCGCCAAAAGCTTTTGATACTTCTTTATTGAAATCAGAAAGCAATGGGAACTGGTACGATTGATCTTCTTTGAATTTGGCCAATGTGAATGGAGAATCTACCGAGATGCCCACTACGTCAGCACTCATGCCTTCGTAATAACCAAAGCTATCTCTCATGGTACAAAGCTGTGCTGTACACACTCCCGTAAAAGCCATAGGGAAGAACTGGATTACCAATTTCCTGCCTTTATAATCCGCAAGTGATACTTCTTTCAATTCTGAGCTAAATAATTTAAAATCCGGCGCTTGATCGCCAACCTGTAATGCCATATAAATTGGGGTTAAATTCGGGAACGAATATAGGCATAGTCACACTTTCCTCACACCTTGTTCACAACAAAGCCACAAATAGGTATCTTTTTGTGAAGAAAGTGTGACGGAGCTGTGCATTTTGTGAGCAGATGCTCCTGCTGTATAAGTATTATATCCCTTTTATTGTCAAACAGAACGGCACAAGGTTTAGTTCAAGCAGATTTACCTACACCTGGCAACATACCAGCTTCTGATATACAAATTGAAAATCTCGTCCACCAATGAGTATCTGGGGGGAGTTATTGTTTTAGAATCTGCTGGTCTAGTAAAGCTAGCCCCTCCTCAAATGACCGGGGTTGATAGCCCAAATCAGTAACCGCTTTATCCAGGATGAATCCCGTCCGCGCAGGCGGCGGGCATCCTGGTTTAACGATTCCGAACTCACCTCGGTCAACAGTGACTTATCTAATTTCCAGTAATCCGCCACGCGTCCTACAAGTTCAGCAATGCTCATCATGTCTTTACCAGAAGCATTATATACTCCTTGAGCGTCATGTTCTACAGCAAGAAGACAGCAATCTGCCAGGTCTTCAGCAAGCGTAGGCGTGCGCCATTGGTCGTTCACCACCTTAACGGGGTCACCTTTTTCCAAGGCTCCCTTTGCCCATAGTACAATATTGCTACGACTCATGTCGCTGGAGATGCCGTAAACCAAAATAGTACGGAGAATGGCCCATTTACATTTGGAATTTTTAATCACTTCCTCAGCTTCAAGTTTGGTACGCCCGTAATAACTGAGTGGATTGGGTGCCGCCAATTCGTCATACGGACCCCCAGCTCCATCAAATATAAAATCAGTCGACAAATGCACAAGTTGAATGTTATGTACCTCAGACACATCGATCAATGTCTGCACAGCATCTACATTTAGGCGGTGTGCCAGCTCCTTTTGCTGCTCACAGGTATCTACGTTGGTCATGGCAGCTGTATGAATAATGGCATCAGGTTGATATTGTTCGATCACCGCCTTTACATTTTCCGGATTGAGTATATCCATTTCAGCATAGGTATACCCTTCCCGAACAGGATAGCGGTTGACTCCTTTAGATGTGGCAATCCAGTTAAATTGCCTGCTTTCCAATAAGCGCTCCGTAATCTTCTGACCCAAAAGGCCATTACTTCCTGTTACCAATATAGTTTTCATCTAATATATTTTCTGTTTTTTTAACATTTTATGTTGCTGACTGCCCTGTATTAATCCCTAAAAAGCAATTAGTTACATGCGCTGACGCAGCAGCTAAAATATTGATAAAAAAACTGTTGAAAAACTTTTTATTTATATATACAATTCTTGTTTAAAAATTTTAACTTTGCAAACCGAATTGTGGGCTCTTAAAACAGCCTTTAACAAATTGATATTTATAATTTTACCCAAAACAATATATGCCAAACATTGGAAAAATAGCGCAGATTATCGGTCCGGTAGTTGACGTAAGCTTTGCTGACGATGCTCATCTTCCTAAAATTTTCTGATGCGTTAGAGATTACAAAAGAAAACGGACAGAAAGTTGTTTTAGAAGTTCAGCAGCATCTTAGGTGAAGACCGCGTACGTGCGATCGCGATGGACTCAACCGACGGTTTAGTTCGCGGAATGAAAGTAGTAGATACTGGATGCGCCTATTAAAATGCCGGTTGGCGATCAAATTAAAGGTCGCTTATTTAACGTGGTTGGTGAAGCTATCGATGGTATTAACGCAGTTAGATAAAACTGGTGGCCGCCCTATCCACAATGCTCCTCCTCGATTTGAAGATCTTTCTACTGAAACTGAAGTACTTTTTACAGGTATTAAAGTAATCGACTTATTAGAGCCTTATGCAAAAGGTGGTAAAATTGGTTTGTTCGGTGGTGCGGGTGTTGGTAAAACCGTATTGATCATGGAATTGATCAACAACATTGCGAAAGCATATGCAGGTTTATCAGTATTTGCCGGTGTAGGTGAGCGTACCCGTGAAGGTAACGACTTACTGCGTGAGATGATCGAATCAGGCATTATCAAATATGGTGATGAATTCATGCATTCTATGGAAAAAGGTGGATGGGATCTTGTCTAAAGTTGATACTGAAGAATTAAAAGAATCAAAAGCAACCTTCGTATTCGGTCAAATGAACGAGCCTCCTGGTGCACGTGCACGTGTGGCTTTATCAGGTTTAACTATTGCTGAATATTTCCGTGATGGTGATGGTGAAGGCGAAGGACGAGATATCCTTTTCTTCGTTGATAACATCTTCCGTTTTACACAGGCAGGTTCTGAGGTATCGGCGCTTATTAGGCCGTATGCCATCAGCGGTAGGTTACCAGCCAACACTGGCAACCGAAATGGGTACTGATGCAGGAGCGTATCACTTCAACCAAACGTGGTTCAATTACATCGGTACAGGCGGTTTACGTACCTGCGGATGACTTAACTGACCCTGCTCCGGCAACAACATTTGCCCACTTAGATGCTACAACTGTATTGTCACGTAAAATTGCTGAGCTAGGTATTTATCCTGCGGTGGATCCATTGGATTCAACTTCACGTATCCTTGCTCCGCTGTTTTAGGTGATGAGCATTACAACACTGCACAACGTGTTAAAGAAACTTTACAACGTTACAAAGAATTACAGGATATCATCGCCATCTTAGGTATGGACGAGCTTATCTGAAGAAGATAAATTGGTTGTATCACGCGCACGTCGTGTTCAACGTTTCTTATCTCAGCCTTTCCACGTTGCTGAGCAGTTTACCGGCTTAAAAGGTGTATTGGTTGACATTAAAGATACCATCAAAGGATTCAACATGATCATGGATGGTGAAGTTGATGAATATCCTGAAGCTGCATTTAACTTAGTTGGTAGCATTGAAGATGCTATTGAAAAAGGTAAAAAATTATTAGCAGAAGCAAACTAGTATAGAGTAGCTGGTATTGGCATATAGATCACGAATCTATCCTAAGCACTAACTACTAGATACTGAATACTAAATACTACTAAAAATGACATTAGAAATATTAACTCCAGATAAAAAAGTTTTTGAAGGCGAAGTAACAGCAGTTACTGTTCCGGGTACTATGGGTTCTTTTCAGATTTTGAGAGACCATGCCCCTATTATTTCTACTTTAGAAGACGGACCAGTAATTATTAAAAGTAAAACAGGCGATAATACCTTTGTTATCAAAGGTGGTGTGGTCGAAGTTTTAAAAAACAAAATTATTGTTCTAGCCGAAGGGGTTGCTTAATATTTAAATCATATCATATTAAAAGCCCTTTGAAAATTTCAAAGGGCTTTTTTTTGGTTCGAAGTTACCCCGTTTACGCGCTCAGCCTATCATTGCAAAAAGGCCGATCGTCATTGCGAGGTATGAAGCAATCTGCCGCATTAAGATTGCTTCGTACCTCGCAATGACGGATTAATCTCCCAATGAAGAATTAACCTCACACTGACGGGTTAACCTCGCAATGACAATAGGCTTTTCGTAATGAGGGTAGCAGGTTTATAATGAGGGAATAGCAACAGCAGATTTAGTAAGTTTTAACAACACTTGGACCATTTTAAGCAGAATTCGAGCCATTTTACAATGCTTGCATAATACCTATACCGAATACCGATTTCATATTTGGTATACAAGCATCCACTTTAAGATATGAGTTTCATGAATTAATCAAAACTATATACTAAATAATTATAATTACACAGAACTATATTTTTTTTTAATTATTTTTAGATCGCTATTGATAGTGTAAACATCAACACCTAAATTGGATTCTAGAAAGCAACACTAAATAAATTAAAATGAACCTTTCCGTCAACGTCTTAATTATTGTCATTATTAATGTAATTCTTCTGCTGATTATTCAGAAGGAAAAGGCGCTGTAAATGAATGTTTAATACATAAAATAGATCAAGCGCCACCCAAAAGTGGCGCTTTTTTAATGATACAAAGAAGATAAAATAGAAAAAACCTGAAATGCAATACTTCAACCCAAATACCATATTATACCTCAACGGCAAGTTCGAACAGGCTGCCGAGACGACAACCAGTTTATATGGTCAGTCGCTTCACTATGGTTATGCGGTATTCGAAGGGATCCGTGCTTATCATACGCACAATGGAACACGTATCTTCAAGGCAAGAGAGCATTTCGAACGTTTAAAACGATCCGCTGAGTTAGTTCACATGCCTTTTCCATGGGATGTAGATGACCTGATCAAACAGACTTACAAATTACTGGCATTAAACAATTTAAAAGATGCCTATATACGCCCACTGATCTACGCTGCTCCCAATATGTCGCTCGCTGCAGCAAAAGATGTTTCCATAATGATCTGCGCCTGGGAATGGGATGCTTATCTGGGACACAAATTATTAAAAGTAGGTGTTTCAAGCTACGAACGCCCTAATCCGAAATCGACACCAATAGAAGCTAAAGTAAGTGGCAATTATGTAAATTCCATACTTGCTACTACAGAAGCAAAGTCCAAAGGTTTCGACGAGGCTTTATTACTGGATATGCAGGGAAACATAGCAGAGGCACCGGGTGCAAATATTTTCATTGAAAAGGGCGGTCGTTTGTACACCCCCGCTCTTGGAAATATCCTTGCAGGCATTACCCGCGCCACGGTGATCGAATTGTGTCGCATACTTGATATCGACCTGATAGAAAAGCAACTGAACCTGAATGACCTCAAACATGCCGACAGCGCTTTCTTCTGTGGAACAGCAACAGAAATTGCAGGAATTGCCTCGGTAGATGATTATAACTTCCCATTGAAATGGACAGAAAGTCTGGGTGCCACCATACAACGCACGTATAAATGTCTTGTGCTGGAAAAACAGAATTATGAAGTGATTATTTGAGTAGATAGTAGTGAGTATGAGTAGATAGTAGTAAGTACAAAGAGACCATTTATATAAAGAACACACCTAAAACAAGCAATAGACCTAATATGTCACAAACACCAGAAATCAACAGATACAGTAAAACATTCACGCAGGATCCTACACAGCCAGCGGCGCAAGCCATGCTTTACGGGATTGGCTTAACAAAAGAAGACATGGATAAAGCCCAGGTCGGTATTGCCAGCATGGGTTATGATGGAAATACATGCAATATGCACCTGAATGACCTTGCCCAAATTGTGAAAGAAAGCGTCTGGAAAAATGATATGGTGGGACTGACCTTCGGCACCATTGGTGTGAGCGACGGGATGTCTAACGGAACTGAAGGAATGCGTTATTCATTGGTATCCAGAGATGTGATTGCAGATTCTATAGAGACCATTTGCGGCGGACAATACTACGATGGCCTGATCACCGTTCCTGGCTGTGATAAAAACATGCCTGGCTCTGTAATGGCCATGGGCCGCTTGAACCGTCCGTCAATTATGGTATACGGTGGAAGCATCCACTCGGGCAAATATAAAGGCGAATCGCTGAACATCGTTTCTGCTTTTGAAGCTCTGGGTCAGAAAATGGCAGGCAATTTAGAAGAAGAAGATTTCCAGGGTGTAATCAGAAATGCTTGTCCGGGCGCTGGCGCCTGCGGCGGTATGTATACGGCAAACACCATGGCTTCTGCTATTGAAGCATTGGGTATGAGTTTGCCCTACAGTTCCTCCCACCCTGCTACAAGTGAAGAGAAAAAGAATGAATGTATTGAGGCTGGTAAGTATATCCGGATTCTGCTTGAAAGAAATATCCTGCCTTCGGATATCATGACAGAAAAAGCATTTCACAATGCGATTGTTATTGTAATGGTATTGGGCGGCTCTACGAATGCAGTCCTTCACCTGATCGCAATGGCGAAATCTGTAGGACTTAACTTAAAGTTGGAAGACTTCCAGAAAATAAGTGACGCTACTCCGGTATTGGCCGATTTGAAGCCTAGCGGAAATTACCTGATGGAAGATCTGCACGATATAGGCGGTGTACCTGCGGTAATGAAATATTTATTGAAAGAAGGCTTGCTCCATGGCGACTGTCTGACTGTAACAGGAAAGACTATAGCAGAAAACGTAGCTGATGCTGCTGATCTGGATTTTGAAATGCAGAAGATCATCTTCCCGGTAGAAAACCCGATCAAAGCAACTGGTCACCTGCAAATGTTGTATGGTAATCTGGCTACCAAAGGTGCTGTAGCAAAGATCAGCGGTAAAGAAGGAGAAAAATTTGTAGGGCCTGCGCGCGTATTTGATGGCGAGCAAAACCTGATTGCTGGTATCCAAAGTGGAAAGGTGAAAAGCGGAGATGTAGTGGTGATCAGACAAGTTGGCCCTAAAGGCGCTCCAGGTATGCCTGAGATGCTGAAACCAACTTCAGTGATCATTGGTGCTGGTCTGGGTAAATCGGTAGCATTGATTACAGATGGACGTTTCTCTGGTGGTACACATGGTTTTGTGGTAGGCCACATCACTCCGGAAGCATGGGATGGTGGAAACATCGCATTGGTACATGATGATGACATCATTACTATTGATGCAGTAAACAACTCAATAGACGTACACCTGACAGACGAGCAATTGGAAACACGCCGTAAAGCCTGGGAACAACTGCCGCCGCCCGTAACCAAAGGTGTGCTTTACAAATACCTGAAACAGGTAAGCAATGCCAGCGAAGGATGTGTAACAGATGTCGTATACCCACTAAACATTAAAAACCCCAATACTAAATAATAAAACAATGGAAACAGCACAAGAGGAAGCAAAGACATTGACAGCAACAAAGACAACTACGGTTTCTGGCTCTGTGGCTTTACTGGAAGGACTGATTGCCGAAGGTACCGATACAATATTCGGTTATCCGGGCGGAGCCATCATGCCTATTTATGATGCGATTTACGATTACAATGAAAAACTAAAACATATCCTGGTCCGCCATGAGCAAGGTGCTATCCATGCTGCCCAGGGATATGCCAGAACATCAGGCAAAGTGGGTGTCGTATTTGCTACCAGCGGTCCGGGCGCAACCAACCTGGTAACCGGTCTGGCCGATGCGCAGATCGACAGTACACCGTTGGTTTGTATTACCGGTCAGGTTTTCGCCCATCTATTGGGAACTGATGCTTTCCAGGAAACAGATGTGATCAACATCACCACCCCGGTGACCAAATGGAACTACCAGGTTACCGATGCTAATGAAATTCCAGCGGCTATTAGCGAAAGCATTTTATATTGCCACGAAGTGGCAGACCGGGTCCTGTATTCATCGACATTACTAAAAATGCGCAGATTGCAGTTATTCGATTATGAAGGTTATACTCCTTGCAACCATATCCGCAGTTACCGCCCGAAACCGATAGTTCGGAAGGAATATATTGAACAAGCTGCTGCGCTGATCAATTCCGCTAAAAAACCTTTTGTATTATTTGGACAGGGTGTTTTATTAGGCAGTGCAGAAGCAAGAATTCAAGGCTTTTGTTGAGAAAAGCGGCATTCCTGCAGCATGGACCATTATGGGCGCAGGTGCAATTCCAACAGATCACCCGCTTAACGTAGGGATGTTGGGAATGCACGGTAATTATGGCCCAAACGTATTAGACCAACGACTGCGATGTACTGATTGCGATCGGTATGCGTTTTGATGACCGTGTAACCGGCCGACTTAGATAAATATGCAAAACAGGCAAAAGTGATCCATCTGGATATCGACCCTGCCGAGATCGACAAAAATGTGAAAGCAGATGTTCCGGTTTGGGGCGATTGCAAAGAAACTTTGCCATTGCTGACTGCATTGATCGAAGAAAAGCAACACACCGAATGGCTTGCAGAATTTAGGGCATTTGACAAAACTGAGCAGGAAGAACTGATCCAGAAAGAATTAAACCCGGAAGTTGGTGAAATGACAATGGGTGAAGTGATTCACCAATTGAACGAACTCACCAAAGGTGATGCGGTAATTGTAACTGACGTGGGTCAGCACCAAATGGTGGCTTGCCGTTATGCGAAATTTAACAATACCCGCAGCAACATCACCAGCGGCGGTTTGGGTACCATGGGCTTTGGTTTACCTGCTGCAATTGGTGCCAAATATGGTACTCCAGACAGAACAGTAGTTGCCATGATCGGTGATGGTGGTTTCCAGATGACCTTACAGGAACTGGGTACCATTATGCAAAGTGGTGTAGATGTGAAGATCATGATTTTGAACAACCGTTTCCTAGGTATGGTGCGCCAATGGCAGCAACTTTTCCACGAGAAACGCTATTCGTTCGTAGATATTCACCAGCCCTGATTTTGTGAAACTTGCAGACTCTTACTACATCGCCGGAAAAAGGATTTCAGAACGAGCAGAACTTGCAGGTGCTTTAGAGGAGATGTTAAACCATCACGGGATCATTCCTATTAGAAGTGATGGTTACAAAGGAACACAATGTGTTCCCAATGGTACCACAGGGATGAGTGTAAGCGAAATCAGAGTTAAAATAATTAGCATCATGAGCAATTCCAACGAGATAGAATTAAACGGAAAACAGGAATTCAATATTACTGTATATACCGAAAACCAGGATCGGTTTACTGAACCGGATTGCCATATTTTTCCAGAAGAAAAATCAATATTGAAAGCTTAAATACCTCCCCGTCGGAGATCGAGCACATCCACCGCTTCAATATTGTGATCCCCGAGACAGAAGAAGTAGTGCGCAAACTGGCCCGTCAGATAGAGAAACAGGTAGAAGTATTGAAGGTTTACTACAATACCAACGAGGACATCATCTGGCAGGAAATGGCATTGTATAAGTTACCTACGGAAGTGATAGCGGAAAAGGTTACCGTAGAACGCTTGCTTAATGAGAATGGTGCCAGGGCGGTAGTGATCCGTAAAGATTATACAGTTTTTGAAACCACTGGTCATCGTGAAGAAACGGATAAACTGATCAGCGTATTGCAGCCTTATGGGTTGATAGAATTTGTCCGGAGTGCAAGAGTAGCGATCATCAAAGAAAGTGATGGTTTTAACCGCAAACTGAGAGAATTTGAGCGATTGGAACCAGGAGAAGAAGTGATTGAAAATGAATACCTGGATAAAGAGAAGAACGTGTTTACGATGTAACGAAACGATCTACTCCTCATTGGATTGCTTCGTTCCTCGCAATGACGGAACCAAAGCAATGATGGAACCGAAGCAATGTTGGAACCGAAGCAATGACGAATTACAGAAACAACAACTATAAATAACTATTAAACGAACCTTAATAAAATCTAAAAAATAACAAAATGGCAAATTATTTTAACACATTACCTCTTAGAGAAAAATTAAACCAATTGGGTGTTTGCGAATTCATGGAAAGCTCTGAATTTTTAGATGGCGTAAATGCATTGAAAGGCAAAAAACTGGTGATCGTAGGTTGCGGTGCACAAGGCTTAAACCAAGGTTTAAACTTAAGAGATAGTGGTTTAGATGTAGCTTATACTTTACGTAAGGAAGCAATTGAAGGCAAAAGAGATTCCTGGAAAAATGCAACAGAAAACAATTTTACAGTTGGTACATACGAAGAATTGATTCCTGATGCTGATGTGGTGATCAACCTTACGCCAGATAAACAACATACTGCTGTAGTAAATGCCATTATGCCTTTAATGAAAGAAGGTGCTACTTTATTGTATTCTCACGGTTTCAATATCGTGGAAGAAGGCATGCAGATCCGTAAAGATATTCACTGTAATCATGGTTGCACCTAAATGCCCTGGTTCTGAAGTAAGAGCAGAATATGTACGTGGTTTCGGTGTACCTACATTAATTGCTGTTCACCCTGAAAACGATCCGGAAGGAAAAGGATTGGCACAAGCAAAAGCTTATTGCGTAGGTACAGGTGGCCACAGAGCTGGTGTATTAAAATCATCTTTCGTAGCTGAAGTAAAATCTGATTTAATGGGTGAGCAAACGATCCTTTGTGGTTTGTTGCAAACAGGTTCTATCCTTTCTTTCGATAAAATGGTAGAAAAAGGAATCGATGCAGGTTATGCTTCCAAATTGGTTCAATATGGTGTGGAAGTGATTACTGAAGCCTTAAAACAAGGTGGTATCACTGCCATGATGGACAGATTGAGCAATGTTGCAAAGATCAAAGCTTTCGAAATTTCTGAAGAATTGAAAGACATCATGCGTCCTTTGTTCCAAAAACACCAGGATGATATTATGAGTGGCGAGTTTAGCCGCACCATGATGGAAGACTGGGCAAATGGTGATAAAAACTTATTGGCATGGAGAGCTGAAACTGGCGAAACTGCTTTTGAAAAAACTCCGGCAGGTGATGTGAAAATCGGCGAGCAGGAATATTTCGACAACTATACTTTGATGGTTGCTTTTGTAAGAGCTGGTGTGGAATTGGCTTTCGAAACAATGGTACAGGCTGGTATCAAACCAGAGTCGGCCTACTACGAGTCGTTGCACGAAACTCCACTGATCGCAAACACCATTGCACGTAAGAAATTGTTTGAAATGAACCGCGTGATTTCTGATACTGCTGAATATGGTTGTTATTTGTTCGATCAGGCTTGTAAACCTTTATTGGCTGATTTCATGAAAAAAGTAGATACTGATCTTAGTTGGTAAAAACTTCAATGAAGGTAAAGATGGCGCAGTAGATAATCGTGCGTTAATCGAAGTAAATGAGGCTATTGCGCTCACATCAGGTAGAGCAGATCGGCGCTACGCTGAGAAAAGCAATGACTGCGATGAAAGCCATTAAAACTGCATAAAATGACAGACCCCGTCGTCAATATCACCAATCTAAACCTCAGGTACGGCCAAAAGACCGTACTTAGGGGTTTGGATTGGGTTATACAAGCGGGCGAGCACTGGCTGCTCTGCGGGCCAAGCGGTACAGGCAAAACTTCTTTGGCCAAAGCCATAGCCGCCCAGACACCTGAAGCGCAGTATGTGGCCAACTGGCACCAGTTTACCGATCTGGAAGGCCAGTCAAACTTCTACTACCAGCAGCGGTACAACAGTCAGGCTACAGCCACGACTGCGACAGTCAAGGCTGAACTCGAAAAATACGGCCAAAAACATGGACTCAATTGGATTGGGCTTGGCCCCTTGCTGGATGCCATGGGCTTTTCTGCCCTGCAAAACTCGGCACTCATCGAGCTATCGAGCGGTGAGCACAAAAAGCTACAACTGGTCAAAGCCCTTTGGCTGAAACCAGGCTTACTGATTCTCGATCAGCCTTATAATGGGCTCGACACCCCTTCGCGCCAAAACCTGAATACTTTATTGGAAAGCCTGACTGAAACCGGCAGCACTTTGATACTCATCAGCAATGACCTGGAAATTCCTTCCTGCATCAATCGCTATGCGGAGATCAGGGACGGAAAACTCGTCGAAGTAGAGGCTGGCGAACGCAGCATGGGCGACCATGAGCAAAACCTCAACACTGTCCCGGAATTTCTAAGGGTAGCTCCTGCCCCTGCATCACCTGTGGTGATCAGCATGAAAAACGTGAACATCAGCTATGGCGAAAAGCAAGTACTGAAGAACATCAACTGGGAAGTGAAGGCTGGGGAGAAATGGTTGTTGCAAGGGCATAACGGCTCCGGCAAATCAACTTTACTGAGCCTCATTACTGGCGACCACCCTCAGGCCTATGCCAATGATTTTCATCTGTTTGGCCATAAACGTGGTACCGGAGAGAGCATCTGGGAAATCAAGGAACGCATCGGCATGATCTCGCCTGAACTGCATTGGTATTTTGACCCCTCGGCCACTGTTTGGCAAAGCGTGGTCTCTGGCTTTTACGACAGTTCAGGTCTGTACTGCGATCCGGGGTATACCAAAACTGAACAGGCCAATGAGCTCTTGGGCTATTTCGGACTATCGGAATTCCGCAATGTATTGATGAACACACTCCCGCTGGGCAGGCAAAGACTGGCCCTGCTGGCGCGTACCATCATTAAAAATCCGCAATTGCTGATCCTCGATGAACCTTGTCAGGGACTGGACCAGGCGCAGACACGTTATTTCAACCAATTGGTGGATGAACTCTGCCAAAACGGGACTACCCTGATCTATGTAGGTCATTTTGAATCGCAACTACCAGCTTGCCTGGAAAAGCGGATTTTGCTGGAAAACGGAGCCTTGAAATCAATAGAAGACATCAACACGCCGGTTCAGTCCTTTGTGAAGGCAGAGCAGGCAGAAAAAATTGAATTAATAAACTAAACCCTAAGAATTATGCTACACGATCCAAACCGAGTTTATGTATTTGACACCACGCTTACGGGACGGCGAGCAGGTGCCGGGCTGCCAGTTGACAACCCCCGAAAAGATAGAAATAGCGAAGGAACTGGAAGCGCTGGGTGTAGACATCATCGAAGCTGGATTCCCGATTTCCAGTCCGGGCGATTTTCAAAGCGTGGTAGAAATATCCAAAGCGGTAAAAGAGCCGACCATCTGTGCGCTGACCCGCGCCAACAAAGGTGACATCGATTCGGCCGTTGCGGCTTTGCAATATGCCAAACACCCAAGGATCCATACCGGAATCGGTTCATCAGATATGCACATCAAGCACAAATTCAACAGCACCCGCGAGGAAATATTGGAGAGAGCAGTTGAGGCTGTGAAATATGCCAAGAAATCTGTGGAGGACATTGAATTTTATGCAGAAGACGCCGGTCGCGCCGATGTACAGTTCCTCGCCCAAATGGTAGAAGCGGTAATTGCTGCAGGTGCTACGGTAGTAAATATCCCGGACACCAATGGCTATTGCCTGCCTGATCAGTACGGTGCCAAGATCAAATTCCTGAAAGAAAACGTAAAAAACATCGACAAGGCCATCATCTCCGTGCATTGTCATAATGATCTGGGACTGGCTACAGCCAATTCCATTGCCGGACTGCAAAACGGGGCCCGCCAGATCGAAGGTACCATCAACGGTATCGGCGAGCGTGCAGGAAATACTTCTATTGAAGAAGTAGTGATGATCCTCAAAACCCACCAGGTACTGGGTCTGCATACCAATATCAATGCAAGGAACTTCTATGAACTGAGCCGTATGGTGAGCTCACAGATGCGCATGCCGGTGCAGCCCAACAAAGCCATCGTAGGTAGCAATGCCTTTGCACACAGTTCTGGCATCCACCAGGATGGTTTCCTGAAAAACCGAGAGAACTACGAGATCATCCGTCCGGAAGATGTCGGTTTCCCTGATGCCAGCATTGTGCTGACTGCACGCAGCGGTCGCCACGCCCTGAAATTCCACCTGGAGCGTTTGGGCTTCAACCTGAGCAAAGAGGAACTGGCTGACGTTTACCACCGCTTCCTGACCGTAGCGGACAGCAAACTGGATATAGATGACAATGACTTGTTGACCATGATGGGCAAAAGCCAATTGGCCTCGTCGTAATTAGAATAAAGAAAGAATAACAAAATAAAAAAATGAGCAAAACATTATTTGATAAGGTGTGGGACACTCACGTGGTACGTAAGATCGAAGGAGGACCAGATGTGCTTTTCATCGATCGCCATCTGATCCACGAAGTGACCAGCCCTGTTGCCTTCTTAGGTTTGAAGAGCAGGGGGATCAAAGTTTTATATCCGGAGCGTACTTTTGCTACGGCAGATCACAATACGCCAACCATCAACCAGCACTTGCCAGTGGCAGACCCACTTTCGGCCAACCAGCTGCAGGCATTGGAATCCAACTCTAACGAATATGGCATCAGCCACTGGGGACTGGGTCATCAAAAAAACGGGATTGTACACGTAGTAGGTCCGGAATACGGGATTACCCAGCCGGGCGCAACCATCGTTTGCGGCGATTCGCACACTTCCACACACGGTGCTTTTGGCGCCATCGCTTTTGGTATTGGTACATCTGAGGTAGAAATGGTATTGTCTACGCAGTGTATCATGCAGCCTAAGCCAAAGAAAATGCGCATCAACGTAAATGGTAAATTCGGCCTCGGCGTGACACCTAAAGATGTTGCTCTGTTCATCATTTCGCAGTTGACCACCTCTGGTGCTACTGGTTATTTTGTGGAATATGCTGGTGATGTGTTTGAAAATATGACCATGGAAGGCCGTATGACCGTTTGTAACCTGAGTATTGAAATGGGTGCCCGTGGTGGTATGATCGCTCCTGATGAAACCACTATCGAATATGTAAAAGGTCGTGAATTTAGTCCTAAAGGCGAAGCATGGGACAGGGCATTGGCTTACTATAAAACATTGAAAACTGATGCTGATGCGGTATTTGATAAAGAACTGACTTTCGATGGTTCTGCTATAGAGCCGATGATCACTTACGGTACTAACCCGGGTATGGGTATCGGGCATTTCGCAGGATATTCCTGATGCAGAGCATGTAGAAGGCGGTGCAGCAACATATGAAAAATCATTGGGTTATATGGGTTTCCATGAAGGCGATTCAATGATCGGTAAAAAGGTAGATTTCGTATTCGTAGGCAGCTGTACCAATGGCCGCATTGAAGATTTCAGGGCTTTTACTTCCATCGTAAAAGGCAAACACAAAGCAGATGACGTGACGGTATGGTTGGTTCCCGGTTCGCACATTGTGGAAGCACAGATCAAGGAAGAAGGTTTACTGGATATCCTGACCGAAGCTGGATTTACTTTACGTCAGCCCGGCTGTTCAGCTTGTCTGGCCATGAATGATGATAAGATCCCTGCAGGTAAATACGCAGTAAGTACTTCCAACCGGAACTTCGAAGGCCGACAAGGTCCCGGTTCCAGGACAATGCTGGCGAGCCCGCTTGTGGCAGCAGCAGCAGCAGTTACCGGCGTAGTGACCGATCCGAGAACTTATTAGAATTAGAGCTACAGAAGAACTTGATCATAACACACCATAAGTAGTAATAAAAATGGCTTACGATAAATTTACGATATTGACAAGCACCGCGGTGCCGCTTCCAATCGAGAATGTGGATACCGACCAGATGATCCCTGCCCGCTTTTTAAAAGCGACAGAACGCGTTGGTTTTGGCGACAACCTTTTCCGCGACTGGCGATACAATCCAGACAATACACCTAAACAGGATTTTGTGCTGAACAACCCGATTTACAGTGGTAAAATATTGGTAGGTGGTAAAAACTTTGGCTCGGGTTCATCCCGGGAGCATGCTGCCTGGGCAGTTTACGATTATGGATTCCGTTGCGTGGTATCCAGTTTTTTTGCAGATATTTTCAAAAACAACTGCCTAAATATTGGCGTATTGCCGGTGCAGGTTAGCCCTGAATTTGCCGAGAAAGTATTTACTGCGATCTTCGCAGATCCGAACACAGAACTGGAAGTCAACCTTCCTGCGCAAACCATAACGCTATTGGCAACTGGCGAACAGGAACGTTTCGATATCAGCCCGTACAAAAAGGACAACATGATGAACGGCTTTGATGATATTGATTACCTGCAAAGCATCAAACCGGAAATAGAAGAATTTGCGGCGAATTTGCCGCTTTAAACAACAGCCGATTTAAATCATACGCCGTCATACCGGAGGAGGAAAGATCTTTTGAACAAGCTAGAAAGCAAGGGATCTCTCCTAGCCCGGGATGAGGAGCGAATGAAGAACGAGCATAATTAACCAACAACCAAAGACCAGTAAATGGAACGAAGGAAAATAGAGATAATGGATACCACACTGCGCGATGGAGAGCAAACCTCCGGCGTGTCATTTTCCATCTCAGAAAAACTAACCATCACCCAGTTATTGCTGGAAGAACTGAAGGTAGACAGGGTGGAAATTGCTTCTGCACGGGTATCCGAAGGCGAGTTTCAGGCCGTAAAAACCATTATGAACTGGGCACAGGCCAATGGATATGCCGATCGTATAGAGGTGTTGTCCTTTGTAGACAACGGCGTATCCATCGAGTGGATGATCAATGCAGGAGTGAAAGTGCAGAACCTGCTGACCAAGGGTTCTATGAATCATCTGACCCACCAACTTAAGAAAACACCTGAACAGCATTTTACGGAGATTAAGCATGTGGTAGACCTCGCCGCATTGCAATGGCATCGCTACCAATGTATACCTGGAAGACTGGAGCAACGGCATGCGCAATTCCCCGGAATATGTCTACCAGTTCCTGGATTTCCTGACCGCACAGAACGTAAAACGGATTCTGTTGCCCGATACACTCGGCATTTTAACTCCGACTGAAACAAAAACCTTCATTTCAGCCCTGCTGGAAAAATATCCTGAGGTACACTTTGATTTCCACGCACATAATGATTACGATCTCGGAACAGCCAATGTACTGGAAGCGGTACAGGCTGGTATAGACGGACTGCACCTAACCGTGAACGGCATGGGAGAACGTGCCGGCAATGCGGCAATGGCCAGCGCTGTTGCGGTGATCAAAGATTTCGCCCATGAAGTAGACATCCAGATCAGAGAATCATCCATTTACAAGGTGAGCAAACTGGTAGAGACCTTTTCCGGTGTTCGGATCCCCTCTAATAAACCCATTGTGGGCGAAAATGTATTTACCCAAACTGCAGGAATTCATGCGGATGGCGACAACAAAAACAACCTGTATTTCAACGACCTGCTGCCGGAACGTTTCGGCCGCAAGCGCCAATATGCACTAGGCAAAACTTCAGGTAAAGCCAACATTGAGAAAAACCTGCAGGAGCTTGGCTTGAAACTGAACGATGCCGATCTGAAGAAAGTAACCCAAAGGGTGATCGAACTCGGAGATAAGAAAGAAACCGTGACCAAGGAAGACCTTCCTTATATCATTTCAGACGTATTGGACAGCAGTTTGTACGAAGAAAAAGTCGCGGTTCAGTCCTACGTCCTCACCAATGCCATGGGATTGCGTCCTTCGGCAACCATCTCTGTGCTGATCGAAGGGGAAAAATTTGAAGAACATGCACAGGGTGACGGACAGTTTGATGCTTTTATGAATGCTTTAACCAGTGTTTATGGAAAAAAAGCAAGAACTTTACCCAAGCTGATCGACTATGCCGTACGGATTGCCCCGGGTAGTAATTCAGATGCTTTGTGCGAAACCATCATCACCTGGGAAACCGAGGCGAAGAAATTCATCACAAGAGGACTGGATTCTGACCAGACCGTATCTGCGATCAAAGCCACACAAAAAATGTTGAATATCATTTAAGAAATAGAAATAATAATCATTGGAGCGCATGTTGATCCGATCATCACGGGCTCCACTAACCCATAAATAAAAACAAAATAAGATGAAACTTAATATTGCTCTTCTTGCAGGAGATGGAATCGGACCTGAGGTAATCGATCAGGCGGTTAAAGTATCAGATGCGATAGCGAAAAAATTCAATCATGAGATCGTGTGGACTTCGGCACTAACAGGCGCAGCAGCCATCGACGCCGTAGGTGAACCTTATCCTGACGCTACTCATGAAATTTGTATGGCTGCCGATGCAGTGCTTTTCGGTGCTATTGGCCACCCACGTTTCGACAATGACCCTAAGGCAACTGTACGCCCTGAACAAGGTTTATTGAAAATGCGTCAGAAACTAGGTCTTTTCGCAAACGTGCGCCCAACCTTTACTTTCCCTTCGCTGATCGACAATTCCCCTTTGAAAAGAGAGCGTATTGAAGGCACCGACCTGATCATCCTTCGCGAACTAACTGGTGGTATCTATTTCGGTGAAAGAGGTAGAAAAGACGATGGCAACACAGCTTTCGATACTTGTACCTATACCCGTGCAGAGGTAGAGCGTCTGGCTAAACTCGGTTTCGAAATGGCCATGACCCGCAGCAAAAAACTATGCTGTGTGGATAAAGCCAACGTTCTGGAAACCTCACGCCTGTGGAGAGAAACGGTACAGGATATGGAAAAAGACTTCCCTGAAGTAACCGTAAGCTACGAGTTTGTAGACGCAGTTGCTATGCGATTGGTGCAATGGCCTAGCTCATATGACGTATTGATCACTGAAAACCTGTTTGGCGATATTCTTACTGATGAAGCTTCTGTAATTTCAGGTTCTATGGGATTGATGCCCTCTTCTTCTATCGGCGTCCACACTTCATTGTTCGAGCCTATCCATGGTTCTTATCCTCAGGCTGCAGGTAAAGACATTGCCAATCCACTGGCTACAGTGTTATCTGCCGCGATGATGTTTGAAGATGCTTTTGGACTAAAAGAAGAAGCGGAACTAATCAGAGAGGTAGTAAACCAGTCACTCGCAGCAGGTATTGTTACCGAGGACCTTGCTGGAAAAAACAAAGCTTATAAAACAAGTGAGGTTGGCGATTGGCTGGCTGCAAACATATAATAGTACATTAACTCGGTCATTGCGAGGCAAGAAGCAATCTTTTGCTGAGATTGCTTCATTGCCTCGCAATGACACTTTATATAGCGCTCAGGATAAGCTCTCCTAATTTCATAAAATGACTGATTCTTAAATGACTGACTCCCATTCGAAACTCGATTCCAAAGCTGCCTCGCTGCGTTTAGCAAACGTGATAAAACGCACTCCCCTGAACTACAATGCCAAATTATCTGAAAAGTACGGTGCAGAAATTTACCTGAAAAGGGAAGACATGCAGGTGGTACGCTCCTACAAATTGCGCGGAGCCTACAACATGATCAGCCAACTAAGTCCCGAACAACTCAGCCGCGGTATTGTCTGTGCCAGCGCAGGAAACCATGCGCAGGGTGTTGCTTTTTCCTGTGATAAATTAGGCACTCGCGGAGTTATTTTTATGCCTGAGATTACTCCACGTCAAAAAGTAAAACAGACAGAAATGTTTGGCAACAACAGCGTTGAGCTGGTTTTGGTGGGTGATACTTTCGACGATTGTCTTGCTGAAGCCCTGGCTTATACCAAGGCACACAACATGACTTTTATTCCTCCTTTTGATAACTACAGCATCATTGAAGGGCAGGGTACCGTAGGTGTAGAAATCCTGGAAGAATTGCCTGATGTTGAGGTAATAGTAATGCCAATCGGTGGTGGCGGACTTGCAGCTGGTGTCGGTACTTATCTAAAAAGTCAAAAGCCGGATGTAGTGTTGCTAGGTGTAGAACCTGAAGGTGCCCCCTCTATGCTCAGCGCGTTGGAGAAGGGAGAACCGGTTACTTTAGGCGAGATCAACCGTTTTGTAGATGGTGCAGCAGTAAAGCGCGTAGGCAACCTTACCTATGAAATCTGCAAGGAAGTTTTAGATGAAATGTTGCTCGTTGCCGAAGGCAAGGTGTGTACCACGATCCTACAGCTTTACAATGAAGATGCGATTGTGGTAGAACCTGCGGGTGCGCTTTCTGTAGCTGTATTGGATGCCTGCAAATCGCAGATCATGGGTAAAAAGGTTGTATGTGTCATTAGCGGTGGCAACAACGATATAGAGCGCATGCAGGAAATTAAAGAGAAATCTTTATTGTATGAAGGCCTTAAGCATTATTTCATTGTACGTTTTCCTCAAAGGCCAGGTGCACTGAAGTTATTCGTGAACAATGTCTTAGGGCCGCATGACGACATCACCAGGTTCGAGTTCATCAAGAAGACCAATAAAGAAAATGGTCCCGCCCTAGTGGGCATTGAATTGGCCGACAAAGCGGATTATAAGGCTTTGGTAGAAAGAATGAAATCCTTTAGGTTTGAAATTATTGAACTGAACAACGACCAGACATTGTTTGAATATTTGGTTTAATCCAATATTTTAAAACAAAATCCTGTATAACATTTCAATTACAAAATAAGCAAATCTGCAGTCCTGTATTTTATGGCAGCAGATTTGCTTTATTGTTTTGAACAACATACAAATCACACACAAATGAAAAAGCTATTACTATTAATCCTTTGTACCACCACGCTGGGCTTGGTGTCGTGCAAGAAAGACACGATTGTTCAGGAAACTCCTAACAGAACTTTTATCTATACAATACAGCCTGGTTCGTGGAAGACGACAACTAATGGGCAGATGCATACAGCTGAATTGTCTATTCCGGAAATTGATGACATTACTATGGATGATGAGGCAGTTTTAGTATATATTACGCACCCAGCTCTAAGTACAAGCTATATACAAGTGCCTTACACATGGAATTCCAACGCTTATAGTTATGAATTATATAAAGGCGGAATTGACATTAACATACAAAGCGCAGATAATCAGGACTTGCTGCCTGTAAAGCCTACAACTCCTGTTACAGCCAAAATAGTAATCATCCCATCTAATTTCGTACAATAAAACACGCCTAAGTTTTATATACTTAAAGCCTGATGTTGAAAAACACCGGGCTTTTTTTATTTCTAGAAAGTCAAAAATTTGCCTATACTGGCCTGAACATGGTCATCCTTGCGGTGCTCTCCCCTATTCAACTGAATGGCCCTGATGGTAACGCCATTTCGCTCCAGCAACAATTCTTCATAGAAACCCTTGTAGTAAACATCTCTTACTTCAAAGCGCCTACTGTTCCAAGAGCTCTTTAGCTCTACCCATTCGGGATAAAACACCACGTGTTTTGCATTGGAAGTAATTACACCCAGCTTCTCCGCCTCAGTAGCCTTCAAGACGACTGCATTTCCAAGAATTTGTGCGGTATACATGTGATCAGGATGGTTATAAATATCTGCTGGCTTACCGCGTTGCAATAAAGCACCATCTTTGACAATCAGCAGTTCATCTGAGAGGAACAATCCATCTGCGGGATCATGGGAAACCATAATTACTGTTACGCCCGTCTCCGCCGCTATCCTTTTGATATCTACCCGCAATTGGTTTTTCAGCAAGGCATCAACCTGACTAAATGGTTCATCAAGCAGCAATACAGAAGTATCGCTTACCAAGGCTCTAGCAATGGCTACCCTTTGTTGTTCGCCGCCACTCAACGCAATGACTTTCTTATCCTTCAAATGCTCTATGTGCAGGTGTCGCATCATCTCCATTGTCTTTTCATTTTTTAAAGACACATTCGTATTGGAAAGCATCGACGCAATATTATCATATACCTTTGCATAGATATTCAGGGAAAAGTCCTGGGTTACCATCTTCATCTCCTTATGACCGGGAATCAGTTGTTCATCCGGACCAAGGACACGCTTACCTCTATAAAGAACCTCTCCCTCATCAACTTTTAGCAGACCGTATAGACATTTCAACAGGGTCGATTTACCACTACCACTCTCGCCAATAATGGCCACGATACTTCCTTTTTTAATATCGAAACTAATGTCCCGTATGCCCGAGGCCTGTTCCGTCTGGTATTGTTTGGTCAGGTTCTTTACACTGATGATCTGTTCTTCCACACTGTAAAGATAAAATTAATTCAACAAAAAAAATCCCACAGTACTAGCCTGCGGGATGGGTTTTATTTGTGTGTGTTTCTTTTTAGTTGAGTCCGAAGGTTACACCGAAAGACATATTGGTTAACCCTTTTTGAGCTGTGGTTGCAAACATGTCATTGGCGTATACCTTGGTGAATAAGCCGAAGCCTGCATATCCGATCCTAACTGTACCGCCGTATCTAAAGGCCTGAAAGTGATAATCATCCTTAAATTTCTGCTTGCCATTTTCATCACTAACCTGTTTCACTTTTCCATTTAATAAAAAGCCTACTTCAGGACCAATCACGAAATAAAAGCGGTTCCCGTTATCATTCTCATCCGTTCTGAATTCGAAATTCAAAGGGATGTGCACATAGCTACTGGAAAAGCGATTTTTGGAGTAATGAACAGCATCTTCAGTATAAGTTAAGTTCGGCTGGTTTCTCTGAATAGTAATGTCTTTACGCAGACGGATGTGTGTCCAGTCAAAACCACCTGCTACATAAACCTTAAAATTTGAACCGAAGCGATAGCCCATCTGTAGAATGTCAAATGAGAAGGTGCTAGTTTTCCCGCCTTTATAGTCTAAAAAGTCATTTTCAGGCGTCAAGGTAAAACTTCCATTGTCGACCAATCTGCTATAGCCCAGATCTACACGTGTAAAAGTAATCCCGCCCACAAAGCGTCCCTTCTTACCGTTGGCCTTTGCAATACTGTCCTTTTTTTCACTTTCGCCGCCGTTAAAAGTATACGTGACTGAATAGGATCTTTTTTTCTTCACCACAGTGCTATCTTTTACTGTTGTGTCTGTTTGCGCGTAGCTTCTGCCGATTCCTGCAAAGGTAAGTCCGCTTACCAAAAGTGCTGCTAATATTAGTGGTTTCATGTCCTGGTTTATTTGTGTCTTTTTGAATTCAGTTTGATAAAACCAATGTTGATCGCAATCAGCGATGAATTGTCATCATCATCGGTATTAAATTTCACTACTTTATTATCTCTCTTGTCTACTTTATCTACAACGTAGTTTACAAGGTCGCCAACGTTCCTGATACCTTTGCGCTCGGGCTGCTCAATTTCCGTAATGACATTTACAGTATTATTTGGTACAACATCTGCATTTGCTATCATAACTTCTTCCCTTATTTGTTCTTTCAGTGGTGCTTCCACAGGCTCCGTTTTATCAATGATCCTATCTACAGGATGCTTACTTACCGAAACGGGTTGCATTACCGTCAAACTTTTTTTGATGTCCTCAGCACTAAGGCGCGGTGCGATCACCAGTGGTGTGCTCTTTTCTTCCATTTCCAAAGTAGAAGGATCTGCAATTGCATCCTTTGATTGCTTCACAACAGGACTGAGCACCGAATTGTTTTCAACCAATTGGGCCGGCGCCTGCAACCTGATAGTTTCTGCTTTTGGCATCATTAAGCCTATTGCTGCGACTACTATGGCAATTGCTGCGGCCATCCAGTAGAACGGTAATACACGTTTATGCTTAGGCTCCAATTCTGCCTCAATATTAGCCCATAAACCAGCTGATGGTTGAATTTCCGCATCTTCCAGATGGGTCTTAAATAACTGATCCAATTCCTTATCCTGCATGTGTTGCATAATTTATGCCCTCCATTTTCATAATTTCCTCTCTTAATATTGCTCTTGCCCTCGACAATTGCGATTTACTGGCACCTTCAGAAATCCCTAATGTTTCTGAAATCTCCCTATGCGAATACCCTTCTATAGCGTACATATTAAATACCAACCGGTAGCCGTCGGCCAAATTCTGGATGACTTTCATCAGGTCCTCCATTCCCAATCTGCTAAAATCAAAACCCGTTGATGGCTGATCATAAGCATCTTCTATAGGCACGACATTCATACCCCTCAGGTTTTTCCGGTAACTTTCTATAGCAGCATTCACCATTATTCTTCTAATCCATCCTTCAAAAGAACCGTCCCCACGGTATTCCTTCACTTTTTGAAAAACTTTAATATAACCGATCTGCAATACATCTTCAGCTTCCATTCTGTCTTTTGCATAACGCATGCATACAGCCAGCATTTTAGACGCAGTCTGCTTGTACAGTGCTTCCTGCATCTTCCGGTTGCCTGCTTTGCATCCTTCTAATAGGTCCTCGATTTTATATTGCGTCAACTTCATTTGTGTTTGGTATATAGAAGATGTCACAAGTTCAGAAAAGGTTGCAAGAAGATTAAAAAAAATAAAGCGGAGAATTTAACAGTCGTGCTTTTTGCGGTAATGCTTGTACCATTTGACGGCTATCATGATCAGCATGGCAATGCCCATGATGCCTACGAGGCCATAGATCCAGTTCAAGGCATTTTTCAGAATGACCACAAACACGATGGCGATCATGAAAATAGTGGCAAGCTCACGCCAAAGTCTCAATTGAAAGCTGCTCATCTTGAATTCATTTCTGCGGAATTGTTTAACAATGTTCTGGCAGATGAAATGGTAGACCAGCAGACCGAGTACGAAAAAGAGTTTCACCCACATCCAATCCATCTGTAGCAATGCCGTGTTGATACTCAGCATTCCTATACCTGCAAACAACGAAATCAGCATTGCTGGGGTAGCGATGATTTTCCAAAGGGTATCCTCCATCTTCGTGAATTGTTTCAGGAGGATACTCTTTTCAGGTTCTGGCTTTTCGTTTGCCTCTGTATGATAAATAAAAAGACTTAGAATGTAGAAAAGGCCGGCCATCCAGCTGATCACAAAGACTATGTGCACAGCTTTGAAGTATTGATAATATGGCAGCAAAGTTTCCATCCTCTATCTTATTGTTCAGCAATAACTAATGCTTAATATTTGAATTCCTTAACGGTCTCAATTGCATATTTCACATTATCAAAAGGAATATCAGGCATAATGCCATGGCCAAGTTGAAGATAAAGCCATTTTCTCCGCGCATGCGCTCAAACAAACGATAGGATCTCTTTTTTAATCACCGGCTTGTCGGCATATAAAATATGCGGATCCAGGTTTCCTTGAACAGCAATTCCTGCGGCAACGCATTTTTGATATTCAGAAATCGCATTCCAGTCGACTGAGATCACATCAGGCTTAGCTTCCGCCATGATCGGTGCAAAAACTGAACTTCCTTTACAGAAAGAGATTACCGGAATATCTTTTCTATTCAAGTTAGCAATGATCTCCTGGATATAACGGTGGGAAAATTCCTGATAATCATTCCATGATAAGTGCCAGTGCCCAGCTATCGAAGATCTGAATCGCATTTACACCCGCTGCAATTTGCAGGTTCAGGTAATCTGCTGTCACTTTAGCAATTTTGGCCAGAAATTTATGTGCCAGTTCAGGTTGGTTGTGCATAAAGCAATTTGGTCAGTCTTAAAATCTTTGACGAACCGCCTTCAACCAAATAACTCATCACCGTAAATGGTGCACCAGCAAAACCGATCAAGGGGATACTGCCATTCAAACGTTGTTGAATCACTTTAATCGCATCAGCAACATATTGCAAACGGTCCAGCACATCCACATTCAAGCGCATCAACATCTGCCGCAGTGCGTACAGGGTTTGCAAACTTTGGGCCGACTCCTTGTGTAAAACTCAGATCGCCACCCATGGCCTCTCCTGTCACCAAAATATCAGAAAATAAAATCGCTGCATCAATACCCAGCAAATCAACAGGCAACATCGTTACATCAGCAGCAATCTCAGGGGTTTTGCACATCTCCAGAAAGGAGTATTTGTTCTTGATCTCCCAGTATTCTGGCATAAAACGACCTGCCTGACGCATCATCCATACCGGCGGGCGTTCTGTTTGCTTTGAAAATGCTGCATCTAAAAATAACGTGTTCATGTGTTGTAATTTGTATTGAGTCCTGACCTTGGTCAATCCTCATTTATCTTTTATAAATTATTGATTTCTTTTTCGATTTTGGAGATCACTTCCTGGGCTTTGCTAGTGCTGGCCAACTCCTTTGCTTTAGCTACATATGCCATGCTCCGCTCAGCATCCTTCTTGCGCAGGGCAAGATTGGCCAAATGGATCAGTACAAAAGCTTTATCATTCTTTCCACCCAAAGGGAAACGGCTGGCTATCTGAAAATGATGTTCAGCATTATCATATTCCTCTTTCTTGAGCGCAATATTGGCCCTCATGAACTCATAATAACCACGCCTGTTTCGTGAAAGCGATCGGCATTAGGAACTTCAGCAGTATTTTTTCTGTTCTTTCATAATCGCCTTTCTGGAAATATTTGGAGGCCACACAATGGAGCTGTGTTTAAAATGGCTCCACAATACAAAAGCAAACATTAGCCCGCAGAGTGCTGCAAGCTGAATCTGATCGTAAAAAAGGCATATACATGCGGCAACTACAAATAGTGCCATCAGTACATACCTGCCTTTGTTGTTATACATTAATGGATATCAGTGAATTTATAACCTACCCCACTGATAGAGTGAAAATAAACCGGATTTTTCTGATCTGGTTCAAAATACTTACGGAAGGTCAGGATAAAGTTATCAATTGTACGGGTTGATGGATAAACATCATAGTTCCATACTGTTTCCAGAATTTGCTCTCGTGAAACGGCTTCGTTTTTACGCTCGATCAGCAGTTTCAGCAGCATGGTTTCCTTTTTGGTTAACGGTACGATCACACCGTCATCTTGTTTCAATTCAAACGAGTTAAAATAGATAGTTTTATCGCCGATTTTATAAGAGTTAAATTCTTTGAGATCATCGGCTTTCAAGCTGCGTTTTACCAGGATACCTACCCGTAAGAATTAATTCTTCAAGGTTAAAAGGCTTAACTAGATAATCATCAGCTCCTTTTTTTAAGCCCCATAACACGGTCTTCGTGGTATTTTTAGCCGTAAGGAAACATGATGGGTACTTCAGTATTTTCTAGACGGATCGTTTCACATACCTGGAAACCATCCATTTCAGGCATCATTACATCCAGAATGATCAGATTAAAACGTTCTTCTTTAAAAATTTTCAAAGCAGTTTTACCATCTTTAACGGCATGAACTTTATAACCTTCCAGTTCGAGGTTTAATTTGATAGCATCTAAAAGTGGTCTTCATCTTCAACCAATAAAATTCTTAATTTCTGTGGCATAATCAATTAAATGTTACTTCAAAAATTGCTCCTTGCGGTACGTTATCTTTAACTCTAATATCAGCGTCATGGTCTTTGTAGAACTTCTTTAACAATAAACAAGCCTAAACCTGTTCCCTTTGATTTCCTGACATTTTCATCACCAACACGGTAAAATTTATCAAAGATCAGCATTTTTTCGGCATCTGCTATACCTGGCCCTTTATCAGCTACTTTCAGGAAGATGTCCGTCTTTCTGCAGCAACTCCACATCAACTTCCGCACAGGGCCCTGAATATTTAACCGCATTTTCGACCAGATTGGTTACCACTGATGATAAGGTAAACTGGTCACCCATTACTTTCAAACTTGGTTGTATTTCTGTGCTGATCAGCTGTTCGTAACCACAAGAATGAATCTGAAGCCGGTCTGTAATCTTCATGACCAACTCCGAGAAATCAAATTCTTCTTTTGGAAAAGAGTAGGACCGGTTTTCAATTTTGGTAGCCAACAGCATATTTTCTACCAAATCATCCAGCCGTTCAATATCCTTTAAGGAATTTTTCAATAAGGAAATCTGTCTGGCTTTATCCAAATCGCTTTTAACAATGGTTTGCAGGGAGAGTTTTATAGCCGCCAGAGGCGATTTCAATTCATGTGTAATCGACAATAAAAAGTTTTGCTGTTGTTCTCTCAGCTTATCTTCCTTTTTAACGACTCGGTGAAGGAAATAGCCACCAATGCAGAGCAGAAATAGAAAAACAGACCCCTCGCCCATAATCATCGCCATGCGGCTTGGCTGCAAGCCGCACAACCAAAGTACCCCAACGAAATGAGCTGAACCAGTAGCATACAGCAGTGAGAACATAAAATATAATAATCGATTTCTTCAGATTGATTACAGATGTCTGATTTTACCAATTTTAAATATTTAACCTATTTATTTACTTATTCCTGAAAACGATATCTAAACTTCAAATATAGCTCTTTTAGCTTTCTCCAGTTCGATTTTCGTATGTGCTGAAGAGACAAAACCAACTTCATAGCCTGAAGGCCCTAAATAAATTCCTCTATTGAATAATTCTCGGTGCATAATTTTGAATTTCTCCATACTTGCAGGATCAATATCATCAGCCGACTGAATTTTATCCTTATCTGTAAAGGCAAACCAGAAGATCGAGCCGACATGTAAATACTTTAAATTTATAATTTCTCGCAGTCGCAAAACGCTGAATACTTGCCGCAAATTCTTGGGCTTTATTATTCAATTCTTTATAAAAACCTGAATGTAATCAATTCTGTTAAAGTTGCAATACCTGCTGCCATGGCCACCGGATTACCAGATAAAGTTCCTGCCTGATAAACCCCACCATCTGGAGAAATATGTCCCATAATTTCAGCAGAAGCCCCATACATTCCAACAGGCAAGCCACCACCAATAATTTTTCCATAAGTAACAATATCAGGCTGTAATGCCATAATGTGCAGCAGCACCTTCAAAACCCACCCTGAATCCGGTGATCACTTCATCAAAAATCAATAAGTGCTTTATTGTCAGTACAGATTTTACGTAAAAAATGAAAATATTCTTCATCCTGCATCAGCAAGCCATTATTAGCCGGAATACCTTCAATAATCACAGCTGCAATCTGATCTTTAAACTGGCAAAAGCCTGCTCAAAGCAGTTTTATCATTTAAAGGAATCACAATGGTTTCTTCTGCAAAAGATTTTGGTACACCTGCGGAAGAAGTTTCACCAAAAGTAACCAAGCCAGAGCCTGCTTTAACCAATAACGAATCGCTATGACCATGATAACAGCCTTCAAATTTGAAGATTTTATCGCTACTGGTATAACCTCTGTGCCAACCGGATTGCCGACATTACCGCTTCGGTACCTGAACTGGTAAAACGAATTTTTTCTACAAACCTGTTGTTTTTGATAATCAGTTCTGCCAATTCATTTTCTAAAGCTGTTGGTGCACCAAAGCTCATTCCATTTTGCATTACCTCAGTCACTTTTTCGCGGATTTTAGCATTATTATGCCCTAAAATTAATGGGCCCCAGCTTCCACAGAAATCAATAAACTGATTACCATCGGCATCCCAGATATAACAGCCATCACCTTTTTCAATAAAAAGTGGTGTACCATAAACAGATTTAAAAGCCCTTACCGGAGAGTTTACCCCACCTGGGAAATACGTTTTTGATTTTTCATACAACTCCGCAGATTTTACCCTCGAAATATCAGGTTTACTTCCAGTATTTACCGGAATATCGGCTTCGTTTCCTGAAAACATTTTCTTTAATGAATCTAACATTTTTTTAAGCTAAAAGCTGAAAGATAAAGCTTAAAGCGAAAAGTATAAGCCTATAAAATGGCTTTGGTCTTTTTGCTCTAACTTTAAGCTTATCTAAATCCAGTTGTTATTCAAAATATCTTTAATATGATAGGTGGTAATAATACTTGCACCTGCACGGGCAAAAGCATGCATGGTTTCCATCACTACTTTTTGTTCATCAATCCAGCCTCGTTCTGCAGCTGCCTTTAACCATCGAGTATTCGCCCGATACATTGTAGACATGCAATTGGCAAATTGGTATCTTGTTTTAAGTCGCTGGATAATATCCAGATAAGCCAAGCCAGGTTTCACCATCAGCACATCCGCCCCTTCACTGTTCATCCAAGCGGCTTCCCGTAATGCCTCTAACGGGTTTCTAAAATCCATCTGATATGCTTTCCTATCACCTTTACTCGGTGCACAATCTGCAGCTTCTCTAAATGGGCCATAATAGGCTGAAGCAAATTTCGTAGCATGACTCATAATGGCTGCATTTACAAAACCATCTCCATCCAACACATTCCGCATAGACTCCAATCCTGCCATCCATCATATCAGATGGTGCCAACATATCTGCGCCAGCTTCGTGCATGTGTTAAACCCATTTTAGCAATCACATCTACCGTATCATCATTTTGTACATAATCATTTTCCATAATGCCACAATGTCCATGCGTAGTGTAAGAACAAACGCAAACATCTGTAACTACATAGAAATCTTCTCCAAAATTCTTCTTTAGTTCACGAACAGCAGAAGGCACCAGGGAATGGTCGTGATAAGCAGAAGCTGCATCTGCGCTCTTCTCATCACCTACACCAAATAGCATGATCTTGTTAACACCCAGTTTCAGTCCCTTCTCTACATCTTTGACCAGAGTATCAACCGAAAAATGGTTTACACCCGGCATCGCATCAATTGGATGTAACATTATTCCCCGGCACTACAAAATAAGGGTAAATGAACATATCCTTAGACAACCGGGTTTCGGCTACCATCTCCCTCACCAAAGGGTTTTTTCTTAATCTACGTGGACGTTGTAACATATCTTTTTTATTATAAAATTATTTAGTAGTTAGTAACAAGTAGTTAGTAACAAGAAGTTAGTAGTTAGTATCAAGACATAATTCAAATAATTTATTTAGTATTTGGTAGCGAGTATTAGTATCAAGACATAATTCAAACAGCACTATGTATATGCAACATATCTTGATACTAATTACCAGCCACTAACTATTACCTACTAAATACTTATTACTAAATACTTATTACTAAATACTTATTACTAAATACTTATTACTAAATACTTATTACTAAATACTTATTACTAAATACTTATTACTAAATACTTATTACTAACTACTAACTACTTGTTACTAACTACTAGCTACTAAATACTAGCTACTTAATATCTATTCCGAAAATAGCTTCTGCCAATCCAATTTCATCAGGTGAATAAGGCAAAGTATATTTAACACCCATTTCATCAAATTTTTTACCCGTAGAGTTACCAATCGCAATTACCTGTTGTCCTGGATCTAATAAATTATCTGCAAAATAGGCATCAACATTTGATGGACTGGTAAAGATCAGTACATCAGCATAAGTCTGATCAATATCTTCTTCAATAACCGTTTCATAAATTGGTAGATCGACCATCTTGGTGTCAGGCTTCAGCGACTTTTTGAATGCTTGCAGAGAGTCCTGCGCTCTTGGAAACAGTACGGTTTTTCCGGCTACCAAATCAGCAAAAACTTCAGCCACCTCTGTAATATCTCCACTTTCACCTACAAAGTCTGCCAAATGCCCAAACTCTGCGCAAGGAATCTTCAGAACCTCTGCCAACTACACCAAATTCACGTTTTTAGGCAATACAGGTTTAAGATTAAAGAAATATTCCACAGCATTGCGGCTGCTGAAGAAAATCCAGTCGATATCTTAAGGTAAAATGGATCTAGAACATTTACGATCGGAAAAGTACGGATCAATGAGCGTCCTTCAATTTCAATATTATGTTTTTTTAATGCTTTTCTGAAATAATTGTGTTCGCCAATTTCCCTTGAGATGAAAACTCTTTGAAGGTTTTTTCTTTCTGCATTAAATTTGGCTACAATTTTTTCTGCCAAACCTTCCAAACTTTCTGCCCGGAAAAACACACGATCAGGAAAATCTTCAGCTGTTTCTGCTTTTGATGTCCAAACTTCATACAGTCCATTTTCTTTTTTGCAATAGCAGCCAAAGGCATATGGCAACCACCTTCAAAAAGGTTTAGAACCTTACGCTCTACACCGATTTCTCGGCGGTTTCCTGATGATGTATTTGCTGTAAGCAGTTCAAAAAGTTCGGTATCATTTTCCCTGATCTGGATAGCCAAAGCACCTTGTGCAGGTGCAGGAACCAATTCTACCGGGTCTATTACTTCTACATGAAATTCAGCAAACATCTATATTGAGACGATTTACCCCTGCTTTGGCAATCATAATCGCATCATAATCTTCATCCCTCAATTTCTGATCCGTAGTGGGTACATTTCCTCTCAGATCTTCAATGTTCAGATCCGGACGCAAAGCCAGTAACTGTGCTTTCCGACGGTTTGAAGAAGTACCAACCATGGCTCCTTTTTTCAGGGAAAGGTTCTGACTGATATCTACACAATCTTTAAGAATCAGCAGCAATTCAGCAGGATCTTCACGCTCGGTCACTGCTGCAATAGTCAGTCCCGCAGGATGTACTGTAGGCAAATCTTTATGCGAGTGCACAGCGATATCAATCGTACCACCCAAAAGTTCTTCTTCCAGTTCCTTGGTAAAGAAACCTTTGCCTTCCAGTTTATCCAATCTTAAATTTAGAATTTTATCACCTTGCGTTTTGATGATTTTCAGATCGGCTTCTACGCCAATGCCCGCAAGCTTATCTTTGATGAAGTTGGCTTGCCATAAAGCCAGGTCGCTACCTCTCGTACCTATAGTAAGTCTTTTCACGTTAATGCTAATTTTAAGCAAATTTAGCTATTCTTTACCAATATCTCCTTTGCCATTACCATTGGGACACTGATGTATTTCTTTTCCATGTAATTGATCACTCGTTCCAGCACCAATCTAGACTGCTCATCGAGGCCACTGATTTCCTCAGCAAAGATGCCGTTGATAGCTGTATGCTTAATTTCTTTGATCTTTTGTGGAACATCGCTCATCGCAATTTCGATTTTACGCTGGCGCAATACAGAATCAAAATCTTTAATATTTTCTTCAATGATGTGTTCAGCATTTACCAACTCATCATAACGTTCCTGAATATTTTTGCGGGCAATTTCTTTTAAAGATTCAACTTCTATGTAGTGCACAGGGAAGTTTTTAACAACTGCAGGAGCCGTATCATTTGGAATCGCCAGATCGACAATTACCTTTTTACCGGTATCACCATTCAGTAACTTCGTATAAATTTCTTCGGTAATAATCGGTTCTGTAGCTCCGGTACAAGTAATGATCACATCAAACCCGGCATTAAAATTCTCAAGTTCTGAAAGTGGGTACGCTGTTCCGTTTAGCTCTTTAGCCAGGGATTCTGCATTTTCCAATGTTCTGTTAAACATGGAAAAGTTAGAATATTTATGCTTTTTAAGATATTGTGCAATGTTTTTATTGGTTTCACCGGCACCAATGATCAGCAGCCTCGAGTTGGCACACATTTTAAGGTCACGTAATTTGCGGTAAGCAAGGGAGACAACAGATACAGGATTTTTGGAAATATTGGTATGGGTATAAACTTCTTTCGCTGTTTTAACTACACGATTCATGATCATTCGCATATAATCACCGGTAAAACCAGCTACACGACAAGCTTCATAAGCTTTCCGGATTTGTGCAAAAATTTCTTTCTCTCCAACAACCAAACTTTCCAATGAGCAAGAAGTCCGCAGCAAATGATTAAAGGCTTCTACCTGTTCGTAAACAGAAACATTATCTACAAACTGCTCCATATATTCTACAGGCAATCCCATATCAACACCGTAGAAAACGATGGATAAATGCTTTATCAATATGATCCGGGGAAGTAAATACAAATTCAACACGGTTACATGTTCCAACATAGAATATTTCTTTAATGCCAAGTTCTGATTGAATATTCCTCAACCTGTCATCCAGCGTATGCTCACATATCACCAGTTTACCTAATGACTTTTAGGTCGATCTGTTTATGTGTAAAAGCAATGATCTTTAAATATTCCAAAATATAATACCCTGTTGTTTTTAGCGAAACAAAAGTAACAACACAACCTTGTTCCACTGTCATTATGCTGTAATTAAGAGCTATTTAGAAAGGTTTTAAATTAGAACAACAGGGCTAAACATCAGGGCTTCTTTTTTGTTATATTCGCTAAACAGTAAGAATATAGCAAGATATGATACAGAAGGCACATTTTACATTAGAAGGCGCAGCGGGAAAAACCATATTTGGTGACTACATGTATGACGATCAACTGACGATACTGGGCACTATTATTTTTGTACATGGCTTTAAAGGCTTTAAAGACTGGGGTGCACACAATCAGGTAGCTGCTTTTTTTGCCTCAAATGGTTATCGTTACTACAAATTTAACCTGTCCCACAGTGGGGTTAGCGCTGAAAGTCCAAATGACGTGACAGATATGGAGACCTTCGCCGCCAATACCGTCAGCAAAGAATTATATGATCTGGATCAGGTGGTTAACTATGTGATGACCCACTCAGAATCTCCACTTACACTCATCGGTCACAGCCGTGGCGGCGGATTGGTTATTTTAAAAGCCGCAAAAGACAACCGTATTGCCAATCTGGTCACCTGGTCTTCCATCTCCGATTTCCACAGCCTCTGGAAAAAAGAGCAGGAAGAAGAATGGCTATCTACGGGACGTATCCATGTGGTGAATGCCCGTACAAAAGAAAAGATGCCGCTGAACAGCACACTCCTTAATGACATCAATCAGCATCAGGAAGCGTATGACATTCTCAAGGCTGCACAACAAGTAGAAGTTCCCTGGCTCATCCTGCACGGCGATGACGATGTGAATGTAGACTTCGGCATTGCACAACAATTGGCACAAAAACAACTGAATGCCAAAATCCAGAAAATAGCTGGTGCAAATCATGTGTACGGCGCTTCCCATCCTTATGTTGCCGAGAGCCTACCTCCGCATTTGCAGGAGGTAGTGGAAAAGACCCTGGATTTTATTCAGCTCCGGTAGCAGGTATTTTCATAATGAAAATGCCACATAGTTATCCCCAGATTTACTGCCTATTTTACCTCCACCACAGGCAATAACAATGTATTGTTTTCCATCAATCTGATAACAGGCAGGTGTAGCATAGCCAGCCGCGGGAAGGCTGGCCTGCCATAACATCCTTCCTGTTTTTTTATCAAAGGCACGGATCTTCTCATCGCGGGTCGCGGCTATAAATACCAGTCCACCTTTGGTGACAAGAGGACCTCCATAATTCTCAGTTCCGGTGATTGGAATGCCTTTTTTACTAAGCTCAGGGTATTCTCCTAGCGGCACCTTCCAAAGCAACTTACCAGATTGCAGGTCAATCGCATTTAATGTCCCCCAAGGTGGCTTGATGCCGGGATAGCCCTCCTCATCCAAAAAACGGGTATATCCAGACATCGCGTACGGCACCTCGCTAACTTTATCTCCGGCATTTGCCTGGATAGGTTTGGGACCTACAGCTTCTTTCTCGGGCAACTTGAGCAAAAACGTAAGGATTGCTTGTCGTTCTGCCTCAGGAATCGCCTTAAATGAAGGCATCATGTTTCGGCCATTTTCCAGGATCGTTCTTGCAGCAGATTCCGTATACCGCTTTTCAAGATCTAACAGGGCGGGTATCGAAGAACCATTTCCCTTCAGTTCGGCACCATGACAGCTGATACAATATCGATTATATAAACCCTGCCCCAGGCTCTTCAGAGAATTGTCTGTACTATTGGTTTTAGGTACATCCATCATCAACTGGATCCATGGTAGCTCTGTAGCATTTACATACATAATTTTTGTTTCCTGGTCTACCGCGGCACCGCCCCAGGACCCTCCACCGTCAAAGCCCGGAAAAATCCATCCGCCTGCCTTGCTTGGAGGCGAAAACATTTCCCGGTATTTTACATTTTGGTACCGTTCCATCATAAGTACATGTGTTTTTGGCGACAAATCGGTCACATCTTCAGGATTAAACTGTTGTCGGGCAAATGGTTCCGGCAAGGTGGGAATAGGCTGTGTAAGCCATGGCTGTTCCCCTGGAAGCGCAGTCCCGGGCACCGTTTTTTCTTCAATTGGAAATATCGGGTTCCCGGTCTTCCGGTCAAACATAAATATGTAGCCATGTTTGGTAATTTGTGCTACCGCATCTACAGTTTTACCATCTTTATTAATCGTAACTAAGTTTGGATTGGCAGGCAGGTCCCTATCCCAAAGGTCATGGTGTACCACTTGGTAGTGCCAGATGTACCTGCCGCTTTTCGCATCCAGTGCGATCAATGAATTGGCATACAGATTTTTTCCTTTCCGGTTTCCTCCATAAAAATCTCCGCCCACAGATCCGGTGGGAATATATACAATACCTGTCTTTTCATCCAGTGACATCCCAGTCCAGCTATTTGCGCCGCCAAGCTTTTTCCAGGCATCTTTGTCGTCCCAAGTTTCATAGCCCTGCTCTCCCGGATGGGGTATGGTATGGAAACTCCATTTTAATTCACCGGTTAAGACATCATAGGCCCGGATCGGTGCTGGTGATGCATCTTCGCTTTCCGCTACCCGCATTCCCATGATGAGCAGATTTTTATAAATAATTCCCGGACTGGTCGAAGCGACAAAGGAGCGATTGACACGACCTAGATTTTCGCTCAGTTCAATATATCCCTGTTTTCCAAATCCTTTCAACGGCTTTCCTTTTTCTGCATCAATGGCATAAACTTTACTGCCTACGCTGTAAAAGATCCGCGCCTGGCCGCCATCAGGACTATCCCAATAAACTACGCCGCGGTTGACTTTATAATAGGCTTTGATGTCCACATTTTTAGAAGTATCAAGCAAAGCGGGGTCAAACAACCATTTCTCCTTACCTGTTGAAGCATCAAGGGCAACCAACTTCAATGTTGGTGTAGAACCGTAGAGTACATTGTCGACCACTATCGGATTGCACTGGTTTTGCGTCTGGTTATTCGCATCCTTATCATGGGAACTGTATACCCAGGCCACCTTGAGCTCTTTTACATTATCCAGGGTAATTTGATCGGCAGAGGAATACCTTGCGGCATCCTTGGAACCTGCATAATTGGTCCAGCCGGAGTAATCCGCACTTCCCTGCTCCAGCGCAGTGTTACAGGACATCAATGGCATCAGCGCTAATAGGAAACAATATCTCTTCATAAAATAAATAAATCATATTTTTAATACATGATGGGATCCCAGTCGTCCGTGCGAAATGGAAATGCAGGCAGCGATCCTTTGATGCTGTACAGGCTCGCCTCTGCAGGATTATTGGCCCAAGCGTACCTGACGCTGAGGGGTGATTTTACTTTTTCGCTCCAAACGATCACTTTACTCCCCTCTATCCTTGCTTTTGCCCAAACAAACTTTTTATCAGCACCAGCTATAGCGAAACCGGTTACATATCCATACCTGTTCTTGGTCATCAGACCTCCGGATGCAGCAGCAAAAGTGATCAGGACAGAGTCGCCCCTTTGCTCCATGGATTTAAAAACAGGCCCTGTTTCCAGGTCACGCTCATCAAACTTCCTCACCGCAGTAGCCAGCCTTTTACCCACATCCTGCTTATTCAGGGGATGGATATCATCTGCTTCACCCAGGTCAATCGTATTTACCAGCGCTGTATTTGGCAGGTTCAGTACCTGGTATTGTGACTCTCTCAGTATGGCCCAATTGCTAACGCCAGGCTCCACAGCAGGACTTGAATAGTTGGGAAGCTGTACCACGATAAATGGAAAATCACCGCTATGAAATTGGCTTCTCCAATCCTTCACCATGGCAGTCAACTGGCTACGGTAATGATACGCTCCCGGCAGATCTGAGGCATTCGATTCACCCTGGTACCATAAGGCGCCTTTAATTGTATATGCTGTTAACGGGGAGATCATCGTATTGAAAAGACCTGTTGGGGTGATCAAGGGCTGGCTCTGCGGTGCATAATCGAATTTACCGATCCGGTACTTCCAATTACCTGCCAGGGACTGCTGATAAAATTTGGAACTGATTTTTAGTGCATCTTTCCCCCCTAAAGAACCTCCGGCATCCAGATTGGCAGCCTGCAGGGTAACGGTATTCTTACCTACATTCAGGTATTTTGAGGGAACCATATACTGTCGGATTTTACCCGACCTGTTGTTGGTCGAATCAATCAGGTTTCCATTGATCCAAACCTTCGCACGGTCATCGAACACTCCCAACGAAAGGGCCACCTCTCCCGAAGCCACATCAGCGGGTAGATCAAAAGACTTACGCATCCAGAGTACTCCTCCAAACAATTCCAGTCCATTGCCCCACCACCATCCTGGCACCTTTAGCTCCTTCCAACTGGCATCGTCATAATTAGTCGCCACCCATATCGGCAGGCCTTTTTCTATTCCTGCATCGGTTTCAGTAGGAAGCCAATTGTTATTTTCCTTTAGGACATTTACCCGCCTGGCATATTCATTTTCATGGTATTTTTTCAGGTCTTCGACACCTTTCCATCCAAAGCCTGCGTAGCTCATCCAGGTTTCTATACGTGTACCGCCCCAACTGGAATTGATTAGCCCAATAGGCACATCGGGATGCAACTTCCGCATTTCGCGGGCAAAAAAGTAGCCAACTGCTGTAAAGCCTCCTGCAGTTGCTGATGAACTCTCTAACCACTCTCCTCCATTTAGCTGGCTTTGCGGGATTTCACCATTGACATTGGGCACTTTAAAATGTCTGATCCCAGGATCTGCAGCACCAGCAATTTCTGCCGCCGCATTCTTGGCATCCAGTACCGTAAATTGCATATTGGATTGTCCAGAGCAAACCCATACATCCCCGATCAACAAATTACTGATTTCGATCGCATTTGTTTTCCCCTTGATGCTCAGGGAATATGGTCCGCCAGCAGAGGCTGCATCCAGCATCACCGACCAGGCACCTTTACCATCTGCAACAACTCGATACTGCTTTCCTTTAAACATCAACCGGATGGATTCTCCAGCTGAGGCTGTACCCCAGATATGGCTCTTTACGCCTCGCTGCAAAACCATATTGTTACTGATCAGTCTTGAAACAGCTACAGCAGCATTCATTTTTATACTGCATACCATCAACAATATGTAGATGGGGTATACTTTTATATTCATCATGATATCTTTTTTTATTTTTAAAATTTATTTTTGGGTTCACCTACATATATCCCATTCCCATTGGTTCCAATGAACAATTTTCCCGGGCTCAGGCGGTCGGCAGCCATGCTGTTGGGCTCCATACCCATCCTGTATGCTGCGGTGTCAATGCGCAGCCAGGTTTTCCCAGCATCATCTGATCTGAAAACGCCATCTTTTATACCATTTACCGTTCCTAAAACATAAATGGCGTATCCATCTCCAAAGCCTTTACCACAGGCAAATAGCCGGGCGTAGGAAACCCCTTCTATTCGCTTAAACGATGCGCCAGAATCGACTGAATGAAAGAGACCTGCGCGCTCCAGCGACAACCAGACATCACCCTCAACGCCAGGACTTGTTTCTATCTTCATAAGGCCGACATTGCTGACCGTCGGCAAGCTTGAATTGAGCGCGACGAACGAGCGTCCGCCATCACTGCTCACATAAAATACCCCTGCCTTATACAGATAAAACTTATCTGGATTTACTTTATCAGCTGCCAAGGGATTGATGTAAACAAAAGTATTTCCTGGCCCCACGACAGCATCAGGTGCCGCTGTAACCTTCTCCCATAAGTTGCCACGATCAGCAGAACGGTAAACCGGGCCATCCTGGGTAGCCCAGATCATCGTCTCATTACCTGCCGATATTGCAATGCGTCCGCCCTTGGCATCAGCGGGGCAGCGCCATTGTTGGTAATGAATACCTCCATCATCTGACCAACCGCCGATCCCCACGCCGTCCCAGCCACGGCGCCCCACGCGGGCAATGAAATCAGGATTATTTTCCTGTATCGCTACTCCCGTCATATTACCGGAAAGCACACCTGGTGCTAACCATGGGAAAAACTGGTACATACTCGATTTTGGTGGTTGAGTGATATCGGCATGATCAAAACCACCCAAATCTGCCACACAGGAAAGCAGTGCATTAGATCCCGAGGCTGGGCAGACCAGAACCCCAAGTGTCACTACTTCTTCATGACCAATTGCCCTGGCCTTCCAGGTAACCTCCTTCTCCCAAACATTGATGGTTTGATAAGCGTTAAAAAAATCAGAGAACCAAACCCTGTTTTGATAAAAAGGATCCCAGCAAAGGTCAAATGTCGACAAGGAAAAATGGGACGACTGAGCAAACGGAACTTCAGAAAAATCAGGTTTTTTTATCAATTTTATCCAGCTATCCCCAGCATCTTTACTCAGGTAAAAGTTGGCTTTCCTTCCATTATTGGTGCTGATTATTAACTCCGAGCCCGCCACAGGGTTTGATGCCAGAGCAATATAGGCTGTCTTTTCCGGAGAAATATCCTTCCAGTTTTTTTTATACCTGAACACGCCATGGTCTGTGCTGACGTAAATCACTCCGCCGCCAAACGAGGCCCGTCTCACTTGATTTGGACTCCCCGGCATTAAGGAAAAGCGCTGTCCGCCATCCTCGCTGCGGTATACACCATCAGGGCAGCCGATGACAACGATACGTGTTCTACCCTTAATTTTACCTCCGGTTACATCAAAACCAATGAAGGCGCCATTGAGCGGGCTGATCTTCGTCCAGCTATGTCCAGCGTCTTCAGTTCTATAGGTACCATCGCTGAAACTGCTCACATAAACGACATCGCTGTTATTTGGGTCGACCACAATTCGATCTCCATACATCTGATCTTTGTTTGCCTGAACCTTTAAGCTCAGTCCGGTATCTTTCCATGTCCTTCCCCGGTTGGTACTTTTAATCACTCTCCCTCCATTCGCTCCGTCAAACGCGTATTTACCTACTGTTGCATAAAGAACCTGGCCATCAGGGTCATTGGGGTCGACAGCAATGCCCCCCGCCGCGCCGGTATTCCATTGACTTGCAGGAACAGCATTCAATAGTCCTTCCCATTGCTCCTGCTGAGCATTCCATCTGTATGCATTTCCTACATCGGTAGTCATAAAAAACAAATCCTTAACCCTGGGATGGGCTTTAAGGGATGTTGTAGCTCCTCCTCCTCCAATGCGGACTGTATTCCATCGGTATGCTTGAGCAAAACCTTCTGCAGCACAAATCAGGGCCACAAACACGAAGACCATCACGAATCGCAATGCGTATGTAGATTTCATATATCTTTTACTCTGCACTATTTACATCCATCTCCGGTAAGAAGAATGGTCTGTGGATCATTAAATGAGTAATTAACTTGATTGAATTGTTTGATAACTTCTAAAACCTGTGTAAGGCTCTGTTTTTGCAGGAAAGTTGCACTTAGCTTGCAGGATTTGATCGCTTCGTTGCCAAATTTGATGTTGACCTTAAACCGGGTCTTCCAGTGTTTTAGCAATTTCAGCTACAGTTACGTCATCGAAGTAAAGATCCTCATCCTTCCATGACACCACCTGACCTGCATTCACTTTAGATTGCGAATATTCCTGTGTTGCCACATTACATATCATCTGCTGGTTAGGCGTGATAATGCCGTACACCTTTTCATGGTTCCCCACTTTTACCTTGCCACGTGTCACGGTTACCAGGACTTTATTTTCCCCCTCAATTGCCTTAATATCGAAAGCAGTACCCAGAACTGTAGTTTGAATTTCACCGGTATGGATGATAAAGGGTCTGGCGGCATCATGATTAACGTCGAAGTATCCCTCACCACTGAGGTAGACCTCCCGTTTTGCCCCATCTAATTTTCCGGAATAAGACAACTTACTCGTGCCTTTTAGGATTACGGTTGATCCATCCGGAAGCGTGATAAACCGATGGGCATTTTGCTTGATCACCTTAGGGACCGCAGCGGTTTGTGGTTCCAATGGTTTCTTGTCCAGATAGAAAAAGCTTCCTGTAGCAATCAGTGCTATTGCTGCAGCGATCTTTAACCAGGTATACGACGAATGGCGCGAAGGCATCACTACTTCAACCGCTTCCTCTACGCGACTGGCAGATAGGATGGTGTTCAGCATTTCTGAGGATTCCACTGCACCTAAACTGGCAGTAACAGGCAAATTTTTCCAACAATCTTCTAAAAGTGAAGATAATTCTTTGTCATTGCTTGAGTTTTTGATCAGCACCATCAATTCCATCCGTTCTTCGGGAGTTGACAATTGATGCATGTATCGCTCTAATAGATAGCTAAGTCGTGTTGATGACATTGGTGTGGTCATTTAATGGAAAAACAGTTTATCATTTGATAATGATCTCTTTAGTATAAGACAGCCGGCAACCGAAATAGGATTAGTTGGTTCTTAAAACCAACCAATCATTATCCGATTACGGAATGAAATTTCTATCCGCTCATTTATTTAATCTTTACAATCCTAAAATTATCGAAGGCACTGTTGAACAATGTTATAGGCTCCGTTTCCGTGATAAAACGATAATTTAGCAGTAAGGTACCGTCAGCAGCAACAATATTGCCCAGCGTAGCGGCGGCATTCCCTTTACCTTCACTTGTCTTAAATTCCGACAATGGGATGGTTATCGTCTGCCAGGTATTGCCGGTAGTGAAGCTTTTATTGGGCGCAGAAAGATAAGGCGTCCATCGGTTTGCGTAAGCATCGTTAAAGCGCAGCAAACAGACACCGGCTTTCCATGGCTCAATGGTATTCATTTCAAATTTCAGCGCATACTGGTTTGCAGGATCTGCGGCCGTAAAAGTATTGAACACCTTGTATCTTGTAAAATTACCGGATCGATTTCCTTCATACCAATTGGAATTATTGGCATCGATGCCTCCAAATATATTTTGCAGGTAATGCTCGCGGTTATTTGGAAAAAGACTGGCGTTATTGGTTACAATGCCACCAAAATATCCCCAGTTAAAAACTCCCCATGCTACTTGGGAAGCCTGACTGAAATTACTGATCATCCCTTCCCCTGCTACCTTATTAATTGGTCCGGCCGAATTTACCTTACCAAATTTTGTATTTACAGTCAGTATACCTGATGTGATCCCCAGATCAGCAGGCACCTTCACCACAAGCTGGGTTCCATCTGGACTCGCGCTGAATACTGTAACTACCCGATCTCCGGGAAAGGTAACGTTGGTCACTTGAAATAGACTTTCTCCAACTATGGTAAGATCCTGTCCCGGAATGGTATTTTCATTTTTTATATAGGTTATTGTAGGGTCAGGTGGCGTTAAAGTAAAATCATAAAACGTCTCTCCATGACTGGTCAGCATCCTGATTTTACTATCTACATCGGGCTTATTGGCGGCAGTAGGCGCATACCTTGGAATGGTCACAATCATCACCTGATCCGTGTTGTATACCGGATTAAACCAAGCTTCAACACCATTAAAGTAGATTTTCTGTACTCCACCAATATTTTCACCTTCTATCACCACCTGCGTTCCCGGTAGTGCGGCTGTAAAGGTGCTGTCCTTTTTTGCTGGGTTTAGCAGACGAATACGATCAATTTTTGGACTGCCTGAAGAGACTTCTGCATTGTCCTTTTTGCATGCCCCGATGATCAACACCGCCATGCCCAATGCTAGTATTTTATACGTTTTCATAAGATCAATGTTATTTAGTGAAATCATAAGGCACAGGTGTTTTCCTCAGATTTGGTGCAATGGTGAGTTCACCAGCTGGTATTGGCAACATAAAGTTGGCATCACTCACCGCAATCTTGCGCTCTACTAAGGGCTTTATTGTCCAGGAAGTCGCTTTGGTGGTTGTGTTTGGATCTACACGGTAACTTCCCCGATCCTGACTGCTCAGTATCGCATATGCCTTTTGAGGATCATAGTAGTGCAGCTTGGTCATCTCATACCAGGCCTGGCCCTCCATCGCAAACTCCAGCCTTCGTTCATTGTAAATATCGTCCCAGGTGATGCTTGTTTTTGGTAAAACACCCGCCCTTAGCCTGATCATGTTGAAGTATTTCAAAGCCTCGCTGTCGGATGTAGAACTGGAATTACCGAGAATGGCGTCTGCGTAGATTAAATAAACCTCAGCTAATCTGAACATATAGGTATTGATCTCAGTGCCCATAAACACTACTTTACCATCGTTATCCTCTGGTCTGCCCACTACATATTTCTTGATGTAAGCCGGTCCCAGATTTGGCACGTCGAGTTCCTTCAGAATACTCTGTCCGGGATTTGCGGGATCACTTACTTTCTGATGGATATAAGGGTAATGATCTCCGTAATACATAAAGGTAGCCTTGCGTCGTTTATCATCCGCTTCATAGCGATACAATTGGTCCAGCGATGGACTGCTGGTACCCCATCCATCCAGAAATCCGGTAATGCTCGGACTGAATGCCAGCTGGGCCTGAACAGTGTTCTGTGTACCCCAGGCCCCATTGTAAACCCATTGAAGTGCAAACAAGCTTTCTTTGTTGTTGTTGTTTTTCATCATAAACAGATCGTTATAATCTGGCAGCAAAGCTGCACCGCTATTGTCGATCACCTCTTTGGCATAGAACTTAGCACTGTCAAGATCTATTTGTCTTCTGCTGAGGTTCTGACCTACACCCGAACGGATGAGAAACATCCTTGCGAGCATCCCCTGACCTGTAAACTTGGTAATCCGGCCCACTTTAGGGGCTACAACGGGCAGGTTCTGAGCTGCGTAGCGCAGGTCTCTGATGATAAATTCCCAGACAGTCTCGACTGTATTCCTTGTGATCGTTGTATCCTTAAGCAGGGTATTGTTATTGGTGATGATCGGCACAGGCCCCCAGTTCTGAACCAGAAAAGAGTAGGCAAGCCCACGCATAAACCTGGCTTCTGCAATGGCCTGATTTTTTATTTCCTGCGGCACAGAAGCCGGCGTATAGGTATTGATATTGCTGATGACCGAGTTGGCCTGCCCTACCGTGTTAAAAAACGAAGCCCAGGCATTTGAGTTTTCCGGACTTGTCGCCGTGGTATTCATCTCAATATCTTTATAGCCTCTGGCCAGCAAGGTACCACCCCGGCCATCTCCTATCGCATTTGCTGCTTTGTCATTGTAAGCATGCCAAACAATATTATAAAGGGGTGCTGTACCCGCTAAAATCTCCTGGGGATTTTGATAAAAATTAGCGGCTACTAATTTATCTTTAGGGACACGATCTAAGAACGATTTTTTACAGGCTGAGAAAATCAGCACAATCGCCATACAACCAAAGTAAAATTTATAGTTTAAATTTTTCATATCGTTAAAAATTTACAGAAACGTTGAAATTGAACATCCTCGTCAGGGGATAGCGACCACCGTCCAGACCAGTAAGCTGATTACCGCTAACGGCATCAGGACCTACAAAATTCCCGATCTCGGGATCGTAACCCTTGTATTTGGTAAAAGTTGCCAGATTTTGAACAGCAACACTGAAGCTTGCACCTTTAACAAAGGACTGCCTGGCAAGTAAGTCCTTGCTCAAAGTATATCCGAGTTGCACATTCTTGATCCGCACATAGGTGCCATCCTCAATAAGCCGACCGGTGCTGCGTGTGTTTCCATTTACATCAGAGCCCCAGGTGACCCTCGGTATATTGGTCTCAGGATTGGTGAGATAAGGGTTACCAGCAGAATCGAAAGCGATCCTGGCATAATTAAAAGTCTCACTCAACATATTCCTTCCCGTATAAATATTGATGGGCTGTGTGTTGGTAACCCGTATTGCATTATAGATGTCGTTCCCAAAAGTGCCGATAAGGAGTATTGACAGATCAAAGCCTTTGTAGGAGATGGAATTGGTAAATCCAGCAGTAAATTTGGGCCAGGGGTTTCCGATGAAGGTTTGGTCCCGGTCGTCAATGATCCCGTCGCCATTTAAATCTTTAAACTTGATATCGCCTACATATACCCCACTGATCCGCTGCACAGGAAGCCTGCTTCCGTTGGAAGACACAGGTATTGCACTGCTATTGATCTCCTCAACCGATTGAAAGATACCATCATAAACGTATCCATACATCAACCAGGGCACTTGCCCTACCACTGAACGTTCGGTAAGGCCTAGCATCCCCCTATCGATAAATGCGGCATCGGTGTTCAGCTTAGTCAGTTTCGTTTTAAACCTGGATACGTTCAGGTTGAGTTTCCAGTTAAGCTCTTTTTTGTTCACAACAAGGGCGTTCAAGGTCAATCCAAACCCTCTGTTGTTTAATGAACCAATATTCACAATTGGAGAGCCGATTGATCCCTGTCCGTAAGTTCCCATGTAATTCGGGAGGGGATTAACCATCAGCATATTATCCGTGTTTTTATAATAAAAATCACCTTCCAGTTCTATCCGGTTTTTCAGCACGCTCAAATTAAACCCGAAGTTATTCGTCTTCGTTTCCTCCCACTTCAAATCTTCATTACCGTACCTGGACACATTGAAACCTGAACCCCAGGGGGTATGTACAGTATTCATTTCTGCAAAAATACCTCTTGAACCTTGGTTACCCGTGATACCAACTTCATACCTTAGTTTGAAGTCGCTGATGAACGTGAGCCGTTTCATGAAGGCTTCTTCAGATACACGCCAGGCTACCGAACCGGATGGGAATACCCCCCAGCGGTTATTGGCACCGAAATTAGAGGAGCCGTCAGAACGGATGGCTGCCTGCAGGATGTATTTGTTGTCATAGGCATAATTGAGCCGACCGAAATAAGACTCCTGTGCCCAATCGCCGCGTCCGCCACCATTAGTAGCACCTACAGCATTTCCGATATTCAAATCTGGGATCTCATTGGTCACAAAGCCTTGCCTCGCACCTGATAACGCCCTATAGTTCGAGACCTGAGATTCATGGCTGGCCATCAATCCAAGGGCATGCTTTTTAAGGCTGCGGTTGTATTGCAGCAACTGATTGAAATTGACATAAGTATTCTGGTTATCACCTACCGACAAAGTAGCCACATCATTGGAGCGGGAACCGATTTTATACGTCGGCACAAAGCGGTCAAAAGTACTGTAGCTCACGCTTCCATTAAGTGTAGTACGGAATGTCAGGCCTTTTAACACATTCACATCCGCGGAAAGTCCGCCCGTCGCAGCCCTTCTTAGCAGGTCATTGGTGGTTAGGTTTGCGATTGCCACAGGGTTAATCGGATAGTATTCGTCCTGACCATCAGGCCGGTCTTCAGGTCCGCCCCAGGTACCGTCGGCATTCTTCAGCGGAATTTTAGGTGCCAATTGTATCGCATCGGTAATTACCTTATCAGCAGTTGAAGTTAATTTTTCTTTCGTTTGGTTTACGTTAATATTGGTGCTCAGTTTGATCCAGCTTCTTGCGCGGCTATCCAGGTTCAACCTGAGGTTATATCGGTCAAAAGCTGATCCGATAGCCACACCGTCCTGATCAAAATACTCACCAGACAGGTAAAACGTTGTTTTGTCATTTCCTCCACTAAGCATCAGCTGGTGCTTACTCAGCATCGAATTTTTGAAGAGTGCCTCTTGCCAGTTTGTTCCATTACCAAGTATTGACGGATCAATTAACTCCGGATCTGTAGGGTTGCCCGGCAGCATCTCGTTTACCATTATCGCATGTTCTCTGAGGTTCATCACAGGGAGGGTTTTCGGACGGCTTTGCACGGTAACTCCATAGGTGTAACCGATCTTCATTTCACCGGCCTTACCTCTTTTCGTAGTGATCAGCACAACACCATTGGTAGCTCTCGAACCATAGATGGCCGTTGCAGAAGGACCTTGAAGGATATCGATGGTTTCAATATCAGATGGATTAAGTCCAGCCAGGGGATTTACAGAACTGGTTGGGCCATAAGATGGCAGGCCCGGCTGACTTTGTACGCCATCAATTACATACAAGGGCTCATTGGTACCGTTAATGGAGTTAACGCCACGGATGTTAATTGACATGGCTCCTCCTGGCTGTCCACTGTTCTGGGTTACATACACACCGGCAGATCGTCCCTGAATGGCTTGTTCTACCGTAGTATTGATAGTTTTATTGATCTGTTCAGAAGTAATGGTGGTCTGCGCGCCACTGAGTAAAGCCTTTTTCATGGAGCCATAGCCCACAATAACCACTTCCTCAAGACCGTTGCTTTCCTGCGTCAGCGACACATTAAATTCGATGGCCTGGTCTTTTGCAAGCTGAACTTGTTTGATGGCCTTTGTATAGCCTACATATAGGAAAGTGACCATGTACGTTCCCGGAGGAAGGTTATTGAAAGCATATTTTCCTTTTGCATCCGAAATTCTGGTCTGGTTCGCTGCGCCTTCCAGTTTAACGGAAACACCCGGCATAATCTGACCCTTCGTATCTGTAACCACTCCGCTGATTGTGCCAGATTCAGCAATGACCTCATCTACAACCAGGTCCGGCGCTTTTGTTTCAGCAGATACAATAAGCAGATTTTCATTTACCTGCTTGTAACTGAGGCCGGTATTGTCTAATAGTTTTGCCAGGGCCTGCTCCAGGGTATAAGTACCTTTGGGCAGACTCCGGGGGGTAATCTCGTTTAAGAGCGATTTGTGAAATACAAAGCGAAATGTAGTCTGTCGCTCAATTGCCTTTAAGGCACTAAAGATGGGTTCGTTTTCAAACGCCAGCTTCACTTCAATTTTACTGATGTCCTGGCTTTTTACCGAAAGCGCAAAAAGCACCGTACACGATGTGAACATTAAAGCGAAAGCAATACAACTGATACGCATAATCTGTTTGCTATAATATTTCCAGCTACTATTTTTTGAAAAATGGTTTATACGGATACAACCCGTAATAGGTGTTGTAAAAAAAAACATATATTTTTACAGGGTTTTAATTATCGGAATACCCCAAATGGGGTGTTAGTTGAAACAGCCGTCTCGGGTCGCAATCGATTCGGCAATCAAACCCTCTATATTCTTCCTTGAAGAAATAGAGGGTTTTTCTTATGGCGGAGTTTTGCGCAATAGCATGAAAGATAAGCGGTGTTTATATTTGGTTAATTCACAAGGATGGTTAGTCCCCTATAAATACAAGACAAGCGCTAAGCAAAAAAGGATTAGTGGTAAATACTTTTTTTTAATATATTTCTACAAACAATTGACTACAAGAGAATTGAAGACCAAATAAAAAGCCAGCTCAGGATAGAAATGGCATGATTGTAAAAAGCAGAACGGATGGTATGGAGGGCTTTCACCAGGTGAACCTTAACAGTATTCTTTGAAATTTTTAGCTGTTGTGCTATTTCTTCGTGTTTTAAGCCCTGAATCCGGCTAAGATCGTAAATCAACTTTTGCTGCGGGGGTAACTGGTTGATCACCTGCTGCAACAGCTTCTGATAATTATTAACAATAACCGTTTCTTCTGTGCTATTCTGTAGTTCTGTCATATTGAGGCTGATTTCTTTCAGGATAACCGCCTCATGCGCCCGTCTTTTGATTGCATTAAAGGATTTATTCCGGATTACCGTGTACAGATAAGCATCGAAACTCTCTATTTTTTTTAATTCTGCACGGTTTAGCCAAATCTTCATAAATACATCCTGCACCATTTCTTCCGCGAGTTCCTCCTCTTCAGTCAGGCGCAAAGCATAAGAGTAAAGCTTGTCTTTGTAATGCTGGAAAAGAACAGAAAAAGCCCTTTCGTCTCCTTGCGCAACAAGGAGAATAAGTTCAAATTCGTTATGCAATTTATTAAGGGCCAAACCAAACAATTATAATCAATTATACGAATAATGTAAAGAGGATAAGAATTTTCTCATTGAATCTTACAACAGTTCATCTCTTTCGATTTCCTGCATTGTTTTGTTGACCAAGATCCTTAGTTTTGCTCAACAAAAAAACCAGTATGCAAACCATTCAAAAAAAAGCAAAGCGAAATCTACTGATCGGATTTGGCTGTTCCTTAGTTATCCTGATTTCAAGCTCCATATTATCCTATCTGAGCATAACGGAACTATTAGATAGTCAGAAATGGGTGGAGCATACCGTACAGGTAGAAACCGGATTAAACGGCATCATTTCGAGCATGAAAGATGCAGAAACAGGACAACGTGGTTTTTTACTTACAGGAGATGATACTTTTCTAGAGCCATACAACGGTGCACAACAACTGGTTAACGATGGCATCACAGCAGTCCAGATACTGACCCGCGACAACAACAGTCAGCAGCTTGAATTCCCCCTGCTTGAAAAACTCGTAAACGAGAAATTCAGCTTAATCGGAAAAACCATATCAGATAAAAAACGGGGCATCCCTCCCACAGCACTGGCCTTAAACAAGGGGAAAATTGTCATGGATTCTATAAGAACTGTGATCAGCACAATGATAACACGTGAAAATAAATTGATGGTTTCAAGAACGGACCGGATGAACAAATACGTCACTGTAAGTCCGATTGCGATATCATTAGTTACCCTGATTGCCCTGATCATTACTTTTATCTTTTACACTAAGGTAAATGACGTTGCGAAACAAAGCGCCCTTCTCCACCGCGAACTACATGAAAAAGACCAGACCATACAAAGACAACTGGATGTGATCAGCGATGTGGCGCAAAAAGTTGCAGATGGAAATTATCAGGTCAGGGTCAATAAATCTGACCTGGAGTAAGGCCAGGCAAAGAAAAACAAAACCATTTATGCTTTTTTTTCGTTCGTCCTATAGACGCCTTATACATACGGTATATCAATAGGGCTCAGCGGAAGGGATTTACAACAATGGGTTTTAACAAAGAAAAAGAAAGATTACAACAGATAATTGAACGGGTAAAAACGGCAGATACTTTTAACGAAGGCAATACGCAGGTGATCCACGATTGCTACCAGGAGTATGCTAAAGTAATTGCTGTTCTTTACAAGAAACATCCTAATGTGTTTGGCAATTGCTATAATTATGACCGCGTGGAAATCAGGGGCAATAAAAAATTCCTCAAAGAAAGTTTTAGCGAGCAGGCCCGTGATGCAAATTTTCTTGTATACAGAGATTCCTTGATCAATGCAACAGAAACTGCCATAGAGTACATTACCGATTTCGTATAAATAAACAGGCTGCTCACCAATAATGGAAAGCAGCCTGCAGAAATAGCTATTAAATTTACTTAGACGCTATGGGAGCTGCATATACATCAAACTCCTTAAGTAGATAGCCTGTTTTTTTCAATCCTTCCAGGAAAACATCCTTTTTACCGACGATGATGACTCGTGTATCATCATGGCCAAAATATTTCTTGCTAACCCTCAGAATATCTGCCGTTGTTACAGCATTCAGTTTCTGCAAATAGGTTCGGTAAAAGTCCTTAGGTAGGTTGTTGATCAATATATTACTGGCAAAGCCAGCTGTACGTGCCGGATTTTCCAATCCCAATGCAAAGGATCCGTTATATAGATTCTTCGCATTTTGAAGGATTTCCTCAGTCACTTCTTCTGTCCGCATCACATTGATCTCTTTCAGAAACTCTACTACTGCACTATCTACTTTTTCATTTCTCACTGCAGCAGTTGCAGAAAAGGTCGACTGAAAACGCCCGGAGCCGGTACTTGAATAAGCGCCATAGGTAAAACCATGTTTCTCCCGAAGGTTTCTGAACAATTTAGCGTCGGCACCGCCACCCAGAATCTCATTAGCCAGTAATACCGCATGATAATCCGGACTGCTCATTGGCAAACTGATCAGATTAGTTACTGTGATCTCTGCCTGTGCTGCGCTCGGCACATTGATTACGTCAATCTCTGTTTTTGATGGATTACTTACGTTTGCCAATACCGGCAAGTTCAAAGTAACACCCTTCCAGTCACCTAACGCTTTTTCAGCCAAAGATCTGGCAACTTGTGGAGTAATATCACCCACGAAAGTGAGGTAGCCACGTGAAGGTGTAATGTTGTCGGCATAGGCTTGTTTTACATCTTCCAGGCTTATCGAGCCCACACTCGCTTCCGAAGCAAATTCACCCATCGGATGGGAAATACCAAATGATAAAGCGTTGACTACTCTGCCTGAGATTGCTTTAACACTGCGCTCGTTAGATTTTAAATTGGTCAGGGTTTGTGATTTCAGTTTGTCAAATGAAACCTGCGGGAAAGATGGATTGCGCAAGGCATCGACCATCAAAAGGAAAGCTGGTTCGAAATAGCGGGTCAGTGCCGATGTCGAACCACCTGACGCACCCAGTTGAACAGCTGCACCCATTTGGTCTACCGCTTCGTCAAACTGGACTTTTGTCTTAGTGATCGTACCCTCATTGAGCATACTTCCCATCAATCCCAGCACTCCTGCTTTTGCACCTTCAGTACGCGGTCCGGCATCAATACTAAAACTGGCGGACACTTTAGGCAATTTATGATTTTCTACGACTAAAACGGTAATTCCATTTGATAGTTTAAAGCTTACCGGGTCGGCAAAAGTTAACACGGGTGCGGGCCCAGCCTTAGGCCGCTGGCTTCTATCTAATTTTTGTGCAGCTACGGTCTGTACAAATAATGCTGTAATTGCAAGGATAAATATCTTCTTCATTTTCTAGTTCTTTGGTAAGTAATACAATACAACACGTCCATCTTTTTTCAGATACTTGCGGGCTACCGTCCTGATCTCTTCGCGGGTGATCGACTGGATCTCCTTCAATTCCTCATTAAGGGAATTGGTCTTTTTGTCCTGGAAAGTATAGCCATTCGCCAGATTCTCAGCTACACCAATCATTTTACTGTTTGCACTCACAAATCCATTTTCAAACTGGTTCTGAAGTTTTTTAAACTCTGCTTCAGTGATTAAATCGGTCTGTACGCGTACTACTTCAGCATCAATATCTGTCAGCAAATCGTTAAGCGGCGTATTATTATTAGGCAAGGCCAATGTGATATAGGCACCATAATCCTCTAATGTATAATTGAAAGCTGCTACTTCCAAAGCGGTTTTCTTATCGTCTACCATCTTAGTGCTCAAACGTGAACTCCCACCTCCGGACAATAAAGTACTGATCATTTCCAGCACTTTGCTCTCACGGCTTTTCATCCCGGGAACCAGGTAAGCCGCAAATATGGCTGGGATCTGGATATTGGCGTCATATACAGTATCAACTATCTGCCTTGTTATCGGCTTTAATTTATATACGGGTTTTACAATAGGGGCTCCTTTAGGAATTTCGTTAAAATATTTTGCAACCAGTGTTTTCGTCTTAGCCAGGTCAATATCCCCGGCAATGGTCAGAACAGCATTGTTTGGCGCATAGAATTTCTTGAAAAATGCCAGGAACTCATCCAGTTTGGCTGCATCCAGATGTTCCATTGAACCAATCGGTTGCCAGCTGTAAGGATGTCCTTCAAACAAATGAGCAAAAATATTTTCCGTAAACTTAGCGTATGGGCTATTATCGATGCGCTGACGTTTTTCTTCTTTTACCACTTCATTCTGAGTTTTCACCCCGGCTTCATCAATCTTTGGATGAAGCATACGTTCGCTTTCCAGCCAGAGACCGAGTTCTAACTGGTTGGAAGGGAACGTTTCGAAATAAAAGGTCCTGTCCTGTGAAGTATTTGCATTGTTCTGTCCGCCATTACTGCTTACCAGTTTCATAAAGTCGCCACGTTTCATATTATCACTTCCTTCAAACAACAGGTGTTCAAAAAAGTGAGCAAAACCAGTTCGCTGTGGGTCCTCGTCTTTAGAGCCTACATGATACATAACAGATACGGCTACTACTGGTGCTGTCTTGTCCTGGTGCAGGATCACATGCAGGCCATTGTCAAGATCGTATTCGGTGAATTTCACCTGTTGTGCATAAGCACCCAGGCACAGACCCAAAACGGCCATTGTAAGTAATAATTTTTGTTTCATTTTAAATGATCAGATTTTATGAATATTCAGTTTGGTTGTAAGCCGGCACGAAGTTATACCATCTATGCGGCTTTATCACAATATGTCAGACGCTTTCCGTAATCATTTATTACAAAAATTTTGATATATGCCAACTGGATAAACTTTATCTTTGCTGCACATTTGCATGTCATGGAAGAAGTAGCTGTTCAATATTCAAGATTTTTAACGCGTGAAGTTAATATTGGTGATATCCCAATGGGTGGCCTGAATCCCATTCGGATTCAGTCTATGACGACCACAGACACAATGGACACAGCCGGTACCGTAGCGCAAACGATCAGAATGGTAGAATCGGGATGCGAATACGTACGCATCACTGCTCCGAGTATGAAGGAAGCGGAAAATCTGGCCAACATTAAAAAAGAACTCCGTCTGAGAGGTTATAATGTGCCCTTGGTAGCCGACATCCACTTTACCCCAAATGCCGCAGAAGCTGCAGCTCGTATCGTCGAAAAAGTTAGGGTGAACCCAGGGAACTATGCTGATAAGAAACGCTTTGAAAACATTGAGTATACCCAGACTGCTTACCAGGCCGAACTTGAACGGATCTATAAGAAATTTACCCCTTTAGTTAAAATCTGTAAAGAGTATGGTACGGCCATGCGCATCGGAACAAACCACGGTTCATTATCCGATCGGATCATGAGCCATTATGGTGATACACCACGCGGTATGGTTGAATCGGCCATGGAATTCATGCGTATGTGTGAAAACCTTGGTTATTATAATCTGGTCATCTCTATGAAGGCCAGCAATACACAGGTCATGGTGCAGGCTTATCGCCTGCTGGTCGAAACCATGATCAGGGAAGGAATGAACTATCCGCTGCACCTCGGTGTTACAGAAGCTGGTGATGGCGAAGACGGCCGTATCAAATCTGCGGTAGGTATTGGGACTTTACTGGAGGATGGACTGGGCGATACAATTAGGGTATCTCTGACTGAAGATCCGGAATTTGAGGCTCCTGTTGCTAAAGCAATGGCATTAAGATACGAAAAGCGTGCGCTCGACCTATATGGTAAACCCCTGTTTACTGAAAACAGATTACATTTCAGCAAACCTGAGCTGCCTTATGATCCTTTTCAGTACAAGCGCAGAAATACCAGCGCTGTACAACACATCGGAGGCCATCATCATCCCGTAGTGATGATTAACGTTTCTAAAGAGAACCTTAAAGATCCATATTTCCTATCAGCTGTTGGCTATAATTATAGTGCCGGACTCGATAAATATAACTTAACAGACCAGGCATGTGACCTGGTTTATCTGGGCGACGAGCTACCATCTTTTTCTTTTCCCGGAAACTTGCGGCAGGTATATAACTACCAAACCTGGCTTACACTAAAGGACAAGACGAATTGCCACCCCCTCCTGAGTTTTGAAGACTATCAAACTGGTCGGAGAGACGCGCAACTGAATTTAATTCAGGTAGATGCTGATGCCTTGTCTCAACTTGATTTTTCCGCCATCGGACAAGATGCAGTACTCCTGTTGAACACAACTGCCTTAGATGGCATGGCGAAACAACGGGAAAGCTTTATTGCTTTGGTAAAGCAGCAGATTAGCATTCCCGTAATCATACAAAGGGATTACATAGGACTTAACGCGGATGACCTGATGCTGTATGCGGCAACGGATTTTGGTGCCTTATTAACCGATGGCTTTGGAGACGGCCTCTGGATCAATGCAGATGCAAACATCCCGCTTTCAGTGCTCAACGCCAGCAGCTTTGGCATCCTGCAGGCCACACGTACCAGAATCTCTAAAACAGAATACATCTCCTGCCCTAGTTGCGGCCGTACCCTGTTTGACCTACAGGAAACTACACAAATGATTCGCTCACGTACCGATCATCTTAAGGGAATTAAAATAGGAATCATGGGCTGTATTGTCAATGGCCCGGGAGAAATGGCAGATGCAGACTATGGATATGTAGGCACAGGCCCCGACAAGATTACATTGTACCGCGGAAAAGAAGTTGTTAAGAAAAATGTAAATTCTGCAAATGCATTGAATGATCTGATCGAGTTGATCAAAGAAGATGGGAACTGGACTGAAGTATCTAAAAATTAGATCAACCTATCTTTTATAACCAAAGTTTCTGCCATCTTATCGTGAAAACACTGCTGTTTTTTATTGAGAAAACTATATAAATAGCCCAGAAACATAGGCAGGGCCGAAGCTATTTTTGCCAGGTTTCTTCCAAAAGAATTTGACAAGGAAATCCTGCTTCCGCTCAGATCGGTAACTTTAATATTTAGTAATTTTTTGCCTATACTGGCTTGCTGAACAGAAGCCTCCGTTACACTTCCATAAACAAACTTAGCGATGGGCAGCAAAGGCAGTCCGGCAAAAGCCATAGCGATGCGTTGCGCTTTATCTTCTATAAAGATAAAACCCAGCAGTACCAATACTACATAAGCAATACTGATCAGAAAATAATCAATTGACATAGCCAGCAAACGCTGGTCGAAGGAAGCAAAATACTGAGGTGCTGTGCGCTGGTACTTAAAACCAAAAAACTCACGGAGTTCAGGGAACTCATGAGCTTCTTTATAGTCATCCATACCCGGCTTTTTCAAAAAAGTGCCGGGCTGGATGTCTAATTTTTTTAAAGCCTCAAGGGCATAGGGTCCTTCGGGCTTCCCATTGATAACTACAGTGTAAGCAATATCCACTTAATATCGGTGAACTTCAAAATTACTCAATCCGCCATCCAGATTGATCAATACTTTATTTTCAGCAGACTTATAATCCGGAGTTTCATAAACACCGTCATCCAGCTTTGTGAAACCAGAGAAATCTTTTGACGACAATCCTGTCTTAGTTTTGATCCTGCATCCGGAAGCCTGTGGTACATTAATTTTCACATCCGCAACGCCTGTTTTCACATTTACCTCTGCTAGCTTCAACAGGGCTCCAAACTTGATATCCAAAGCTGCAGCGCCTCCGTCAAAATTGAATTTTGCCACTTTATAGGCAGAAAAGTCGAAATTCACTTCTCCCGCACCCATATTCATATTTACCTCCCAATTGGGATGAATATTCAGGTAAAAATCCACATCATTGCCGCCTTCTCCTATATTCCATTTTTGCTTACCGTTCATCTTAAAGTTTACAGTTGTAATGCTGTCTTCCTTCATAGTTTGCAGAGTAAACTTACCTGCTCTGTTTTGCACTTTCGCCTCTATCAGGCTATCTGTCGGTTCTTTAAGCTCAAATGAAGTGCCGCCACCTGAAATGTTCAACACTGTTTTTACAGAAGAAGAGTCCGAATATGGATGTGAAAAATGCAGGTCTTCACGCTGGCTCCTGTCAATATTCACCTCATCGCCTAAACGGTCTACAATAGTATCGTTGCTATTTGAAGGCGGTTGCTGACCCCTAAAGAATAATAAAATTAGTGTGGCCACAAGAATCACAAGGGATACTATGCCTCCTATCTGCGATTTATTTTTACTGAACAGGATGTTCACCCCTGCAATGATGAGGAATATCGGCCAGAAACGCCATACACTTCCCCAGTGAAAATCAATAATTTGAAAGTTTTCCAAAAGGAGCACACCACCTATAAAAAGCAGTACAATACCCCACATTACTCTATCCAGTTTCATCTTATGTATCTCTTTTAGTAAATCTATCGTCTATTTTGGCTGCAGCTTCAGGCTCTTTTGCCGAATCAGCTACAGGTTTATCTACAGGTGTCTCTTTTTCAGGCGGCGTAAACGATTGTTGTCTTTTCCAATCCTCCCATGCATTCCTTTGTTTCGACTTCATAATAAAACTCAGTCCAATGGCAACGAATACAAGCGGCCACAATTTCCTCAGACTGAACCAAAAAGGAATAAAATGAAATTCATTCATTAAAAAATAGATTCCGATCACCAGCAGGAATAACCCGCCAACAGTACGGCCTGTTTCATTATTGTTCTTTTTAAAGGATTTAAAGTCATCCATTTTAGGCTCCGCTTTAAAACCGCTCTCATTTACAGTTGACGAAGTCCAGTTCGTACCTGTATTGCCCCAGCCGGAGGAATTGCCAACAGGATCGGCTGACTGAGCAGTACCCCCAAAAGGGTTATTCTGGGGCTGTCCCCGGTAAAAATCATTAAACCTTGAAAACCTGCTCGCAGGATCGTTGTTCACTGGCACAACGATCCACATGATCAGATAAACCAAAATACCTGTACCCACTAAAAAAATGGTAGAAACACAAACAATAACCTGATAATGGTTACATCCACCTCCATATACTCCGCAATTCCAGACGATACACCCGCAACTACCTTTTCATGCTCATTTCTAAATAATCTCTTGTCCATATTATGTCCTCCTTTATTTTAAAATTGTAAGGGCTTTATGGTTACCTCATCAACATTCACACCAGTACTTAAATTTAAGATGGTATGGATTGTATCTGCAATGTCTTCCGGTTGTACAAAACGCTCATGAGGGATGTCGTGTCGCCCCAGGAAGATGTTAATGTAGCACCCGGCAAAATCGCAGTTACTTTAACGCCGTATTTCGATAACTCTTCCCTAAATACATGATTAAGACTGAGTAATGCTGCTTTAGTTACACTATAGCTGCCGGCATTTTCCATATTTTGTTTACTGGCAATGGAACAAATATTAAAAACATGCCCTGAAGCCTGCTGACGCATTATTTTACCAAAGAATTTACTGAGGTAATAAACAGCATTAAGATTCAGGTTTATTTGCTTTTCGAACTGATCATCAGACTCATCCAGTATCATTCCCGGTTAAAAATGCGCCAGCATTGTTGACCAGCACATCTATTTGGCCAAAGCTTGCTTTTACTGCTTCACAAAAACCATAAACTTCTTGTTTGACACTGCAGTCGGCCTGATGGATCAGGATTCTTGCACCTGTATACTTTAAGGAAGCACTCAGTGCTTCGAGGTCTGCCAGGTTCCTGGAACAAAGAGCGAGACTATATCCAGCTTCTGCAAGCTTAACTGCAATGGCTCTTCCAATACCTTTTGTAGCTCCTGTGATGATTGCATTCATTGTTACAACACTTATTTCCCGCAATTATACAAAAACACAGGCATAGAAAAACTTTGTGGCCAAAGATTTGCTAGCACAATTTTATTGTTTCTTTGTGTAATATTACAAAAATACCTAAGCTAATTTTTCAAGAATGAATTTCACCAATTTTGGCAAGTACCTTCTCTTATTGAAAGCGGTATTTAGAAGGCCCGAAAAATTTAAAATCTATTTGAAGGCCATTTTCAAGCAAATGGACTTTATCGGCGTAGGTTCATTAGGTCTTATCGCTATTATCTCTACTTTTATCGGTGCGGTAATGACCCTACAGATCGCATTTCAGCTGGTCAGTGATTTCATTCCAAAAACTATTATTGGTTCTGTAAACAGGGACTCTAGTATTCTTGAATTGAGTCCAACCATCAGTGCTATTGTATTGGCAGGAAAAATTGGATCTGCCATTTCCTCCGAAATAGGTACCATGCGCGTAAGTGAGCAGATTGATGCCCTGGAGATCATGGGTATCAATTCACCCGGCTACTTGATCCTTCCAAAGATCATCGCAGGCATTACCATGGTGCCATTGCTGGTGATCATGTCTATGTTCTTAAGCATTACAGGTGGATACCTTGGCGGCACTTTATCCGGTGCAGTTTCTCCTGCTGAATACATTCAGGGGATTACTACAGATTTCAATCCATATACCATCACTGTTGCATTGGTCAAAGCATTTGTGTTCGGTTTCATCATAACTTCTGTACCGGCCTACGAAGGTTTTTATGTGAAGGGTGGTGCACTTGAAGTTGCGCAGGCCAGTACACGGGCTGTTGTAGTAAGCTGTATTTCCATTTTGGCCTGTGATTACATTGTAACCCAGTTATTACTATGATCGAAATTAAAGACATCTACAAATCATTTGGCGATAATGAAGTGCTAAAAGGCATTTCAGGCAAGTTTGAGGCTGGGGTAACTAACCTAATTATCGGTGGCTCCGGTTCTGGTAAAACAACCCTGCTGAAATGTATGATCGGATTGCATCAGCCTGAAAAAGGGAGTGTGCAGTACGATGGACAGGGAATTCACTACCATGAATTTTGAGGAGAAAATCGAGATCCGTAAGGAGATTGGAATGCTTTTCCAGGGTTCGGCCTTATTTGATTCCATGACGGTAGAAGAAAACATCATGTTTCCGCTGAATATGTTTACCGAGCAAGTCACGCAGCGAAAAACTGGAACGGGTGAATTTTTGTCTGGAACGCGTGAACCTGGAAGGTAAAAATAAGCTTTTTCCAGCGGAATTATCGGGTGGTATGAAGAAACGTGTAGGTATTGCCCGTGCAATTGCAATGAACCCTAAATATCTTTTTGTCGATGAGCCCAACTCAGGTCTGGACCCAAAAACTTCTATTGTAATTGACGAACTGATCAAAGAACTGACCGAAGAATACAATACCACCACAATTGTTGTTACACATGATATGAACTCTGTTATGGGTATTGGAGATTATATCCTATTTTTGCACGAAGGAAAGAAATTCTGGGAAGGATCAAATAAAGAGATCGCCCATACTGACATCCAAGAACTAAACGACTTTGTTTTTGCGAGCCGCTTCATGAAGGCCGCAAAAGGCAAATTTTAACATACCCCATACTTTATGATAAGCCTGCTTACACCCACGCACTGGAAAGATTATGAATTGCTTGATTGTGGTGATTTTGAAAAATTGGAACGTTTTGGAAACCTTGTACTGTGCAGACCTGAGCCACAGGCGGTATGGAGGAAAACCTTACCTGAACAGGAATGGAAAAAAGCAACACACATCCGTTTTAAAGGACGCTCTGCCACTTCAGGCGAATGGATCAAAAACAACCCTAAATTACCAGACCGCTGGAATGTAGAATATAAAAATGATGATGTCACCATTAACCTGCGATTGGGCTTAACTTCTTTTAAACACGTTGGCGTTTTCCCCGAGCAGGCAGTAAACTGGGATTATATCTCTTCCTGCGTAGAAATTTAAAACCACAAGCCCAAAGTGCTTAACCTTTTTGCTTATACGGGTGCAGCCTCACTGATCGCAAAGGCGGCCGGTGCAGACACCACTCATGTCGATTCCATCAAACAGGTAGTCAATTGGGCCAATGAGAACCAGGAGCTTTCTAAATTAAAGGATGTGCGCTGGGTAGTAGAGGATGCCCTGAAGTTTGTCAAGCGGGAACTGAAACGTGGTAAGAAATATAACGGGATCATCCTTGATCCCCCGGCTTTCGGCCATGGCCCCAATGGGGAAAAATGGAAACTGGAAGATCACATACAGGAAATGATGCACGATGTGGTTCAATTACTCGACGAAGAAGAGCATTTTCTCATCCTGAATACCTACTCCCTGGGATTCTCATCTGTAATTGTAGAAAACCTCATCAAAACATCTTTCCCTCAGGTTAAAAATCTGGAGACCGGCGAATTGTATTTACAGGCAAGCTCCGGTACTAAGCTCCCCCTGGGGGTATTTGGAAAGTTCAATAGCTTTTAAAAAATAAAAGCGTCGGGGACCTATTCCGACGCTTTCAAACACACCTAACCAGTACACCTTTACTGAACTAAGTTTCTTTGACCGCAGCATATGCGGTTTTTTTATGGCTTAAAAGAGGAGCTTCCGGAAGGGCACCGGAAGCTTTTCCTCATCAACTTAAACCAACCAAATTTATTTTAAACAGTCAAACATCCAGGATGCAGGACTTACAATTCAACTAAACAACATCGTTATTTAGAATAATTTCAAATAACAATGCAAGTATAGCAACTTATTTAGAATAATTCCAAAGAAGATTGAATAAATATTTTATGAATCGGGCTTAACAAATTTTTAATTCGTCGTAAGAGTAGTATACTTGTAAGATTTACTATAAAAACACATTCATCAAATGAAATTATCTCATCTAGCAGGGATGCTTTTGGTCGGAGCCACTTCAATCGGTATTTTCACCAGTTGTAGTTCTGACAACAACAAGGCAAACGGGAAAACAAAAACAACAGTAGCAGGCGATTCTACCGCCACAGAAGAAGAAGAATCTAATGTTCGTGTACCAATCGATACCGCGAAATATAATAGTCTGATTAAAAAGAACGCTAATGGTGATACCACAGGCAAATGGCCGGTAAAAAATCAACCATACCCACTTGACGGCGCCATCCTGCCTTTCAAACGGATTGTTGTTTACTACGGAAACTTACACTCAAAGAAAATGGGTGCCTTAGGAGAATATGCTCCTAAAGAAATGTGGAGGAGACTTAATGCTGAAGTAAAAAGATGGGAAAAAGCAGATCCTTCTACTCCAGTACAAGCGGGTGTACACTATATCGCTGCAGTGGCGAGTGGTACTCCCGGAAAAGATGGAAAATACATCAACCGTATGGGCAACAAGCAGATTGACTCTGTACTTGCTATTGCCAAAATGCAGAAAAATACAATTGTATTCCTGGATCTTCAAGTTGCTTTGAGCAATATCAAAGCGGAAATCCCTCACATTGCTAAATACCTCGAACTTCCCTACGTACACTTGGGCATTGATCCTGAATTTTCAATGAAAGATGGTTCTTTACCTGGTAAAAAGATCGGTACTTATGATGCTGCTGACATCAATTATGTATCCCAATACCTTGCCGATGTGGTTAAAAAACATAACCTGCCACCTAAAGTATTTGTAGTACACCGCTTTACCCGTAAAATGGTAAGTAACTACAAGAACATCAAACTACGTCCTGAAGTACAGATCGTCATGCACATGGACGGATGGGGTGAGCCTGATTTGAAACTGGGTACTTACCGTCACTTCATCTACTCAGAGCCAGTACAGTTTACAGGTTTTAAATTGTTCTACAAGAATGACCTCAAAAAAGCGCCGAACCGCTTAATGACACCTGAAGAGTTATTGAAACTTAAGCCAGCTCCGCTTTATATTCAGTATCAGTAAAAAAACTGACTGCTGATTGTTATAGAATGCTAACCGTCATCTCGAACCTATGTTCGAGATGACGTAAAAGCTAAAAGCCCATTACCACACAAAACCTGCCTTACGTTGCGGGTTATCTAACTTGGTACTTTTTCGCTTCCCCCCTACAATCGCATGGATCATATTGATCTGCGCGTCATGCTGCTCAAAAAGAATATTATTATCTACATCCAGACGCTGGATGCTTTCTACTTTTCCGCTTTCAAAATAACACCAGGCTGCATCTTCCTGTATCTCATACCCTACATATTTTAAAGGCAGTGCTTTATCATTAGCCTTTATTTTTAAATGTTCATTGATATAAGATGCAATCAACAGTTCCAATTGCTTGGAGTCTTTGGGTTTTAGGATGTTGACCTGTGTTTTATACCGTCTATCCAATGCCTTTTCAAAGTCATCAAAAAAAACCCGGACACTCACCTGTACTGTTTTTGTCTTTTGATTTTGCTCAATCTCGGTCACACTCACATAAAAGGGGTGAAAAATGTGAAGCCAGGAAATTAGTAGGATCTGCAGCATTATTGTCTATGTAAATCTAAATTTGGATATTGGGGCTTTCTACAAAACTACGAATTAAACCGGAATGCAAGATTTTAGCCTCTACTTTGAACTTGGCTGGCAACACATCCTAGACTGGCAGGGATATGACCACATCTTATTTTTACTTGCTTTATGTGGCGTATACGTATTGCCCGACTGGAAAAAGGTATTGATCCTGGTCACCGCTTTCACGATCGGACATAGCATCACTCTCGCCCTGAGCGTCATGAAATTTATACGCATCGACAGCAATTTGATAGAATTCCTGATTCCCCTAACCATTTTAATCACGGCTTTTTCGAACATTCTTAGCAAAAAACCGAAATCTAAGGGCATCGCATTAAAATACTTCCTTGCATTGTCATTCGGACTCATCCATGGTATGGGATTTTCCAATTATCTGAAGAGTTTACTTGGAAAAAGCGCCAATATCACAATAGAATTACTTGCATTTAATCTAGGCCTGGAATTCGGACAGCTCCTGATCGTCATTTCTGCACTAATTCTATCTTTTTTACTGATTTCAATTGTAAAAATTAAGCGATGGGACTGGAATTTCTTCCTTTCTTCTGCTATATTTGGAATATCGTTCGTTATGGCCCTTGAAAGGCTCTCCGCAATTTTTTAAACAATAACATGAAGAAAACTTTACTCCTGATCGTCTCTCTGGCTGTTGGCACTACAACCTATGCACAGCTACTAAACAATCCCGGATCTAATCATGGCAATAAGTTTGAGCAACTGGGCACGATCATCTCAGACCCTAACTCCTACCGTTCTGCTTCGGGTGCACCGGGACCCGCCTATTGGCAACAACGTGCGGACTACGAAATCAATGCCGAACTGGATGAAAAGAATCTTCGTCTCACTGGTTCTGAAACAATTACTTATTATAATAATTCGCCTGATCCGCTCAGCTACCTCTGGGTGCAGCTGGATGAAAACCAGAACAAATCTACCAGCGATAATAAACTGACTGAAACCAGTAAAATGTCGGATAAAATGACTTTTAAGGATTTGTCAGGCATCATAAGAACTGAAAATGACCTTGGCGTAAAAATCCTCAAGATCACAGATGAAAATGGAAAGGCCATTCCTTACGTGATCAACAATACCATGATGCGTATTGATTTGCCCGCGACGTTAATGCCAAAAAGCAAATATAAGTTCAGGATTTCATGGAACTACAACATTGCAGACCGTATGATTGTGGGTGGCAGAGGGGGCTATGAATACTTTGCAGAGGACGACAATTACCTTTTCACCATGACTCAGTGGTTTCCGCGCATGGCGGTATATTCTGATTTCCAGGGCTGGCAAAATAAACAATTTGAAGGCCGGGGGGAGTTCGCGCTTGCATTTGGCAATTATAAGGTGAACATGACCGTACCCGCAGATCATGTGGTTGGCGGTACCGGAGAATGCCAGAACTACGCGCAGGTATTGAGCCCAACCAGCTTAAAAAGATGGAATTCAGCACAGTCGGCAAAAACGCCGGTAGAAATCATCAATCTTAACGAGATCAAAGCAAACCTGAATAAAAAATCCAGCGCTAAAAAAACCTGGACGTATGTCGCTGAAAACGTAAGGGATTTTGCGTGGGTATCTTCCAGAAGGTTGGTCTGGGATGCGATGGCCACTTACATCGATGGGAAAAAGATCATGGCCATGTCCTACTACGGACCTGAAGCTTATCCTCTGTACAATAAATATTCAACTAAGGTAGTAGCCCATACATTAAAGGTCTATTCAAAGCATACGATTCCTTATCCATATCCGGTAGCGATATCGGTAGAGGCAGCAAATGGAATGGAATATCCGATGATCTGTTTCAACTACGGCAGGGCAGAAAAAGATGGCACCTATACTGAGGCGATCAAATATGGTATGATCGGTGTTATTATCCACGAAGTCGGACACAATTTCTTCCCCATGATCGTCAATTCGGATGAAAGACAATGGAGCTGGATGGACGAAGGGCTGAATACATTTTGCCAGTTTCTGGCCGAACAGGAATGGGACAATGACTATCCATCACAACGCGGACCTGCGCATAAGATTGTCGATTACATGAAAATGCCCAAAGATCAGCTTGAGCCGATAATGACCAATTCTGAAAACATCATCAACTTTGGACCTAATGCCTATGCGAAGCCTGCAACCGCATTAAACATCCTACGCGAGACCGTTATGGGCCGCGAGTTGTTCGACTATGCTTTTAAAGAATATGCAAAACGCTGGGCGTTCAAACACCCCACGCCTGCCGATTTGTTCAGAACAATGGAAGATGCATCTGCAGTTGACCTTGACTGGTTTTGGAGGGGATGGTTCTTTAGCACCGATCCTGTAGACATTGCACTTACAGATGTGCGTGCCTATCGTATGAACAGCATGAAGCAGTCCCTGGAAAACAAAGAATCTAAGGCAGCGTATGATAAAGACAGCAAATACCTTGGACGTGAACGCAACAAGGCAGCAGGAATCAAATTTGCTGTAGAGCAAGACACCAGCCTGTTGGATTTCTACAATAAGTTTGACCGTTTCGAAGTCAGCAGAACTGCGGATCAGGATTTCCAGACCTACTATAATTCCTTAACCGATGCGGAAAAGAAATTGTATGAAAGCAAAAAGAATTTTTATGAATTGTCCTTCACAAATGAGGGCGGACTCGTCATGCCGATCATCATTGAATGGACCTTTAAAGACGGAACGAAAGAAGTGGATAGAATTCCGGCCTATATCTGGAGAAAAAATGAGAACACGGTCACTAAGGTCTTTGCGAAAGACAAGGAAGTGATCTCTGTAGCATTAGATCCATTTAGAGAGACGGCAGACATCAACGAGACCAATAATTCATGGCCGCGACAGGCTCAGCCTTCAAGATTTGAGTTATTCAAACAACAGCAGGCGCCAAGAGGCTCATCTACCGGCAGCAACCCAATGAGGGATGCAAGGAAGACAAACTAAAACAAAAATGGCCATCCTGAGATGGCCATTTTTGTTTAGAACAGTTTTGTTTGTCCTGTATCCTCTATATCTCCGGGATTGGTAATTTCTAACTTAATGTCTTTTTTTGGAGTCGACCATGCCTTTTTTACAGGCTCTGCCTTCTGTTCTTTTTCAGGAGCCGGACTCGCATCCTGTACTTCCGCTTCGGACACCTCTGCTTCCGGTGTTTCAGTTTCCGGCAATGGGATTTCTTCTTCATCTCCATCCTTCGTAAGCACAGGATCTATCAAATCTTCCTTAGTTTCATCTGATAGTTCTAACTCCTCGTCATGTGCAATATGAAGGTTTTTCACTTCGTGCTGACTCAATCTGTTGCCATTGGCCTTGATGCCTTTTACATCGATAAATTCCGACAATACTATTTCTAAGGTTTCTGGAATCTGGGTTTTCCCTTTCAATACATCTACGGTAAGCACTGCAGCCGGATTGCTCGTCAGGAACAAGAATTTAGAACCGTTTTCCTCACTGATGAGATTGAATTTCTTTCCTACGGAAATGGATTCAAATACAAAACGCTTGATGAAATAATTCTTCGCCTTACCTTCATATTGCACCAGGGCAAAAGGTTTTTCAGGGTCAAACTTCTGGATCAGTACCAGGTCGGCATCAAAGTGGTTGCTCAGTTCAAAAGTACTCAGTTCGTACCAGCCCTCCTTATGAACCTGCAGGATCTTATCATCTCCGTCAAATTCACCGAGGTATTTACCGCGGCCATCTACATTCAAACGCCTCAACAGCTCATCATACCAGATTTTTAGTCCGGATAATGTTGATACTCCTTTGCTCTTCAGCAAAACTTTTTTGATCGGATATTTAGACACGATATTACCCTGCGAGCCGCGGCCCTTAATGCTCACTTCTGCAAAGTCAATATCGAACTGTAATTTCTTAAGCTTGGTATGCGGCTTCAACTGTACCGTAATTACCTCTGCCTCCCCGTTCGGGTTGGCTGTAAAATAAAGCACCTTCGAGCCTTTACTCCCTTTAGTAAGGTCATACTCCTTATCACGGGTTACCCCTACCACAGCAAATCGTTTAATATAGGATATGCCACTGGCACCATCCTTATAAATCATATTGTAAATGGTACGCTCATCGCCCTTTTTAAAGACCTGTGCATGCAGGATTCCCTTGCCAACAAAAGTTTTATCTGCAACTTTTGTGATGATGCATTTTCCATCCTCCCGGAATACGATGATCTCATCAAGATCTGAACAATCGGCAACAAATTCATCTTTACGTAAGCCAGTTCCAATAAAACCTTCCTCCCTGTTCAGATATAATTTCACATTAGCCAATGCGACCTTAGATGCCTCTACACGATCAAAAAGGCGAATCTCAGTTTTACGTTCCCTTCCCTTTCCGTATTTATCCTTTAGCTTTTCAAACCAGGCAATGGCATATTCGGTCAGGTGCTTTAAATGGTTTTTCACCACTTTAATTTCGTCAGCCAGAGCTTTCATCTGATCATCCGCTTTTTTCACATCGAAACGGGTGATGCTACTCATCGGCTTGTCGATCAGCTTTTTAAAATCCTCAGGAAGGATTTCACGGTATAGATCCTGTTTAAAAGGTTCAAACAACAGGTTCAACACCTCAACTACTGCATCAAAATTGACCGAGTTTTCGTAAGCTGCATTTTTGTACATCCCTTCCTGGATGAATATTTTAAGTAAGGAACTGAAGAAAATCTTTTCCTGCAGTTCATGCAGTTTGATCTCCAGCTCTTGCTTCAATAATGCTTTGGTATGCTGCGTGTTTTCAATCAGGATATCATTTACACTCAGAAACTGGGGCTTATCATCCTTGATCACACAGGTATTTGGAGAGATCGAGACTTCGCAGGATGTAAACGCATAGAGTGCATCAATGGTGACATCCGGCGAAATGCCCGGCGCCAGATGAACGACAATCTCTACATTTGCAGCGGTATTGTCCTCGATCTTTTTGATTTTGATCTTGCCCTTATCATTTGCAGACAATACGCTGTCGATCACTGAGCCGGTGGTGGTACTAAAAGGAATTTCAGTAATTACCAGTGTCTTCTTATCTTTTTCAGTGATTTTTGCACGCACCCGGATCTTTCCACCACGCTTTCCTTCATTATAAGCGGAGAAATCAGCCATTCCACCGGTAAAGAAATCCGGCAGGATATTAGGCCGCGTTCCCTTCAAAACTTCAACCGAAGCATCCAGCAGCTCCATGAAATTATGAGGCATCACTTTGGTAGCCAGACCTACTGCAATACCTTCCGCTCCCTGGGCCAGCAGTAATGGAAATTTAACAGGCAAGGTAACCGGCTCATTGTTACGTCCATCATAACTCAATTGCCATTCCGTAGTATCCGGATTGAAGACTACATCATTGGCGAACTTAGATAGCCGCGCTTCAATATAACGCGGTGCCGCAGCACTATCACCAGTTACAGGATCACCCCAGTTTCCCTGGCAATCAATCAACAGGTCTTTTTGCCCGATCTGTACCATTGCATCACCAATAGAAGCATCTCCATGCGGATGATACTTCATCGTGTTACCGATTACGTTCGCCGCTTTATTGAAACGGCCATCGTCCATTTCTTTCAGGGAATGCATGATGCGCCGCTGAACCGGTTTCAGACCATCATTGATGTGCGGTACGGCGCGATCCAGAATTACATACGAAGCATAATCGAGGAACCAGTTTTCGTAAAGTCCGTTGATGGGAATTACTGTATGTGCATTTTCTTCGTTTATGTTGTTTTCTATTTCGTCGCTCATCAAAAAAGATTGTATTGTGTAAATATAAGGCTTGAAATGAACTTTAAGAACAGAAGTTTTTAACAGTCCATTGTTAGTTTTCCAGCACCGATGGCATGGTTTTGGTTATTTAATTGTCTTTTAAAACCCTCAATTCTTTTCAAATTGAATAAATACATACGCAAAAGTCTCAAAATCGTCCTATGGGTTATAGCCAGCATTATTATGCTGGTTGTTTTGGTCGCAATTTCACTAAATATTCCTGCTGTACAAAATTTTGTAAAGGATAAGGCCATTAGCTACCTGAAAAACAAAACGCATACGGAAGTACGTCTGGAAAGCATCAAAATCGCACTTCCTAAGGACGTAGTGTTGAATAAGTTTTACATCGAAGATCTGAAAAAAGACACCCTGCTATATGCAGAAAGGTTGTCTGTCGACATCAGCCTCTTAAAATTGTTGAGCAATAAGGTTGAGATCAACAATATAGAACTGGAAAAAATACGTGCAAATGTAACCCGTATAAATCCGGACAGCACTTTTAATTTTTCCTTTTTAGTGGACGCTTTTATGTCCGAACAGACAAAGCCAGAGGATCAGGTAGAAAAAGACACTACTTCTACGCTTAAATTTTCCATCGACAAGGTAAATTTCTCAGATATCGCTATTCGCTACCGGGATGATGTTGCAGGAAACGACATGAAGCTGAACCTGGGGGAATTTAAGGCAAAGCTGAAAGAATTTGATTTGAACAACCAGCATTATGTGATCAAAAGCCTTTCGCTGAGCAATACCAGCGTAACCTACCTGCAGCAAAAACCTCTGACCCAGCTGGCGGCCCACCTGGAAAACAGCATTGATACCGCAAAAACGGAAACAGGTAAGCTGCCCCTTGTGGAAGTCAACGACTTTGCCTTCAACAATATCAAAATCGGTTTCGACGATAGGATTTCAGGAATGAATGCGAAGGTGGACCTCAATAAACTGGCATTGACAGATTTGTTTGTCGACCTTACCAACAACAATTACAAAGTAGCAGACGCAAAGATAAACGATACAAAAATCGGCTTCAACTCTGCAGCGAACCAGGCAAACGTGGCCATCAATGAACTTTCGCTGAGTAAGTTGCTTGCAGATGTAACCAAAGGAAAATACAATGTGGATAATGCGAGCCTGAGCAAGTCGAATGTAGCCTTCGCCATGAAACCGGTAAAAGCCAGCAGTAAAACAGACACTGTTGATTCCGCAGCAGCTGCACCGCTTTCCTTTGTCCTGGGTAGCTTAAACCTGGCTGAAAACAACATACAATATGATGTACTGGGAGCAAAACCGATAAAAGGAATGGATTTCAACCACCTGAAATTCAATAATCTGGGTTTAGTTGCAGAGCAGCTCAATTATAGTGACGCGGGCATTAAAGTGAACGTCAAAAGTGGAAACTTCAAGGAAAAAAGTGGCTTTCAGCTCGACAAACTTCAAGGTAATGTCTTGTATTCAGACAAGGCCATTAAAATCAGCAACTTTATCCTGAAAACACCTAACACCTCTATCGAAAATAACACAGAACTGGCTTATACTTCTATGGAGGATTTGACCAAGCATCCGGAAAGGGTAAAAATATCGGCTGTAATCAACAATACAAGCATCGGGCTTAAAGACGGCAGTTATTTCAGTGATGCCATTCCAGCAGCTTACAGAAATGAAAAGATCAGTATAAATGCAAGTGCAAATGGTTACATGAGCGACCTGTCTATTCCCCGCTTACAGATCACTGGACTAAAAAATACACAAATCGACATCAGTGGAAGGGTTAAAGGACTACCAAACGTGGAGAAAGCCTTTTTAGACCTCAACCTGAAACGTCTTAAAATTACCAAGCGCGACCTGCTTGCTGTTATTCCGAAAGGCACATTGCCTGCAAGTATAGAATTGCCAAACCTGATCGTGGCAAACGGTAAGTTTAAAGGCTCCATGACAGACTTCAATACCGGCTTCAATATCAATACAGATATGGGTTCTGCCCGTCTCCTTGCCGATATGAAAGGTCCGAAAGGCCGCGAACGCTATACGGCTAACCTGAACCTGAACAATTTTAATGTGGGCCGCCTTTTGAAACAGCAGGCGCAAATGGGCAGGATCACTGCAAAAGCCACTGTAAAGGGTAGCGGACTCGATCCGAAGACTGCAGCAGCAGCCGTCGATGCACAAATCCTGAGTGCTTACTATAATAAATATACCTATAGAAATCTCCTGCTAAAAGGGGACTATACAAAGCAAAAGCTGAACCTGAAAAGCAGCATGGCGGACACAAATGCGAATTTCGCATTGGATGCTGCAGTGAACATAGCCGGAAAATATCCTTCAGTGAATGCAAATCTGGACCTTAAACAGGTAGACCTGCAAAAACTCAATTTTAGTCCGACCGAGTTTAAACTCGCCGGAATGGTAAAAGCAGAGATTGCTACCGCAGATCCCGACTATCTGAATGGCGACATCAGCGTGCTCGGCCTGCAAGTGGTAAAGACAGGCGAACGATTCAATGTCGACACCATCATGGTGCATTCTGAAGCGGATGAAAGCCACAACCTTCTTAGCTTAAAATCTGAATTCCTAAGGGCCAGAATCGATGGTAAATATCAATTGACAAACATTGGCGCTGCTGTGATCAATCAGATCAACAAATACTATCAGTTTGGGGAAGTGAGCAAAATTCCTGATCAGCGTTTCAGGTTCTATGTGAATTTCTACAACCCTAAGATCCTTCAGAATTTCGTACCAGAACTGACCACCTTTGCCCCTGCCCGTATGAACGGCTTACTTGATACACAGAAGGACAGCCTGATCATGAATGCAGTATTTCCGCAGGTAGTTTACGGCAATTTTAATGTCGACAGTACCAGGCTGAACATCAACAACAACGATCAGCAATTGAACTACAAATTACAGGTAAAAAGCCTGCAAAGTGGTTCCCTTTCTTTCTTCAATACGGAGATCAGCGGACAGGCAGCTAACAACCAGTTAGGATTGAATATTTTCCTTAGGGACAGCAAACTCAGGGACAAATACGTGTTAGGTGGAACATTTAAATCCATCAACAAAGACTATCAGTTCAGCATGAATCCACAGAAGTTATTGCTGAATTACGAAAAATGGGTCGTAAACCCGGATAACTACCTCCAGTTTGGGGCATCAGGAATCTTCGCCAACCAGTTTAACCTGAGCCAGGGCAATCAGCTGCTGAGTATCAACAGCACAGCGACCACGCCAAATTCTCCCCTTAAGGTTGAGTTCAAGGACTTCAGGATAGAAACACTGACTAAATTTGCGGAGACCGACAGTGCCCTGGTAGGTGGAACCATTAATGGAACGGTAGATGCCAAAGACCTGGCCGGTACGCCTAAGTTTGAGGCTAACCTTACTATAGACAGGTTGCGCTACCAAAAAGATGAACTGGGAACACTGAGGATAGCAGTAAACAACAACACTGAAAATGCATTTGAAGTCAACGTTGGCCTTACCGGTGTACATGAGCTCCGTGTAAACGGCTTCTACTATACTGCGCCACAAAGTGCATTAGACCTGAAATTGAACATTGATAAGATCGACCTCAAAGCACTGGAAAGTGTATCTATGGGCCAGATCAAAAATGGTTCGGGAACGGTTACCGGCGAGCTGTCGGTAAAAGGGACGCTGGATGCGCCAAAAGTATTGGGCGAAGTGAAATTCAACCAGGCAGCCTTCAATGCGACCTACGTAAATTCGTATTTCCGCATGCCTAACGAAAGCATCAGCTTTAACGAAAATGGCATCAACTTCAATAATTTCACAATTATAGATTCGCTGAATCAGAAAGCCATCATTACCGGCGGCATCCTGACCAGGGACTACAAAGACATCAAATTCAATTTGAACCTCCGTACCAACAATTTCAGGGCACTGAACTCTACAGCTGCAGATAATGAAATGATCTACGGCACGGTTTACCTGACCAGCGACATCAAGGTACGTGGCGATATGAACCAGCCGGATGTAGACATGACCATCAAAGTAGAGGATAAAACCAAATTCTTCTTTGCCCTACCGGCAGACGATCCTTCTGTGATCGATCAGGAGGGTATCGTTCAGTATGTCGATTTTGATGCACCGCCTTTCAATGGTAAAAAAGCCTTAACAGTAGCCGATTCGATCAGTAAAGCACCGATCAAAGGCTTTAACCTAAGTGCGAGTGTAGAAATAGATCCTAATGCAGAACTGAATGTCGTGGTAGATCCATCAAACGGTGATGCGCTCAACATCAAAGGACAAGCTACGCTGACGGCAACTATGGACCCTAGCGGAAAGACCAGCTTAACCGGTCGCTATGAAATCTCTGATGGCAGTTATAACCTAACAGTAGGACCTGTAAAACGCTCATTTAAATTACAACAGGGAAGCAATATCGTGTGGACCGGAGAACCTACCGAGGCAAACGTGGACCTGACAGCGATGTTTGAAGTAAACGCGGCACCGATCGATCTGCTCAATGAACCGGATAACACACCAGCAAAAACAAAACTCCCTTTCCAGGTCTACCTGATGATGACCGGTGAACTCATGAAACCAACGATCAAGTTTAAGATCGATTTACCTGAGAATGAACGTGGAGCTTTGTCCGGAGAAGTATATGCGAGATTGCAGAATGTCAATAACAATGAAAGTGACCTGAATAAGCAGGTGTTCGCGTTATTGGTACTGGAACGCTTTATTGCCGACAATCCATTTGAAAGTTTAGCTGGCGGCGGAGGAGGACTGAACTCCATTGCAAGGTCTAGTGTGAGCAAATTGCTGACGCAACAGCTCAATAACCTGGCTTCATCCCTGGTGACCGGAGTAGACATCAATTTCAACCTGAATTCTTCTGAAGATTATTCCAGCGGAAGCTTAGAACAGCGCACCGATCTTGAAATTGGCTTGTCCAAAAAACTACTCAATGACAGGCTAATCGTTACAGTAGGAAGTTCATTTGGACTAGAAGGCGCGCAACAGCAACAGCAGCAAAACGCAACCAATATTGCAGGTAATGTGAACGTAGAATATCTCTTATCAGGAGATGGCAAATACCGTTTAAGGGCTTACCGCCGCAACCAGAATGAAGGGGTCATTGAGGGACAGATTATCGAAACAGGACTGGGCTTTGCACTGGTAGTAGATTACAACAAATTCAGAGAAGTATTTGAAAACTTCTCCAAAAAGAAAAGATTGAGGCAACAAGAGAGACGACAAAATGAAACAACTAATTAAGAGCAGTTTATTGATATTGATAGGAATGATCTGGGCTGCATGCAGTACTACCAAATCATTGAAACCCGGACAGTACTTATATACCGGAGCAAAGATCGACATCAATCCTGATTCGTCCTCCCGTATAGAGAATCAAAAAGATGTAAAGGCCACTTTAGAAGCCCGAACTCGTCCAAGGCCGAATAAAAAAATACTGGGCATGCCCTTTAAGCTCTGGATGTACAATCTTGCGGGTGAGCCCAAGAAGCCTAAAGGCGGACTTAGAAACCTGCTGCGCAATAAAATTGGCGAGCCACCTGTGCTGTTAAGCGAAGTGAAGCTGACTTATAATAACGCAGTATTGAAAAGTTACCTGATCAGTCAGGGCTATCTTCAGGCAGAAGTAACCGGTGATACCGTGATCACTGGTAAAAAAGGTCATGCCGTATACCGTGCAGTTACGGGTCAGCGCTATAAGCTCAACTCAGTTATTCTACCAAATGACAGCTCTGAAATTGCGGCAATCGTTCAGCAAAATGCAGAAAACTCATTGCTAAAACCAGGCAGTTATTATGATCTGGACGCATTTAAGAACGAGCGTCTGCGGGTAGATAACGACCTTAAAGAGAAAGGTTATTTCTACTTTAGTCCGGATTACCTGATCATGCAGGTCGACAGTACCATTGGAAAAAATCAGGTTAACCTACGGATGAAAGTTAAAGACATCGCACCAGATGCCGGACTGAAACCATATACCATCAGGAACATCAACATTTACCCGAATTATGTTGCGAGAAGAGATAGTGTGATCCGTAATTCCACACCGGTACTTCACGAGGACTTCAAAATTTATGATCCGCGGAATACCTTTAAACCGAGATTATTCGACCGTCTGGTCTTCTTTAAAAAAGGCGAGATTTATAACCGCAAGGACCATAATCAATCATTAAACCGTATGGTCAACATTGGTGTTTTCCAGGCAGTGAAGGCCGAATTCCTTCCCGTAGACAGTTTCAGAAACAATCAACTGGACCTCAACGTATTCCTTACGCCGCTAAAAAAGAATTCACTGTCTTTCTCAGTAACAGGAACCAGTAAATCCAATAACTTCGTAGGCTCTGAAGCCAAGCTCACGCAGACTACCCGTAACCTCTTCAGGGGTGGCGAGCAATTAGACGTCAGCGTCAGTGGTGGATTTGAGACCCAGGTAAGTGGCCAGGCCCGTGGCTTGAATACCTTCTCTTTTACTACCGAAGGCAAACTGACATTCCCAAGGTTCATTACACCATTCAGGGGTTTCAACAGTACAAATGCCTTTATACCAAAAACTGTAGCCTCCCTTTCCTATCAGTCACTGAACAGAGGTTCATTATACAACCTGAATTCTTTCAAAGGCGAATTTGGTTACAACTGGAAAGAGAGTCAGTACAAAGAACATGTACTGAACCCAATCTCCGTTAATTTTGTAACTGCCAGTGTAAACAAAGACAAAAGAGATAGCCTGTTCGATGCAAATCCCGGTTTAAGACAAAACCTAGAGAACCAGTTCATCATAGGAAGTAATTACAATTTCACCTATACCAACCAGATGGATGAAGCCAGACGGAATAATGTTTATTTCTTTGGTGGATTAGAAACCGGAGGAAATGTATGGGGGCTTTTTGCCAGTAAGAACAGCCTTGGACAAAAGACGGTGGCAGGAACAGCAATCAACCAGTTTGTCCGTCTGGAAACCGATCTGAGGGATTACTATAAAATTACCAAAAACCTGATCTGGGCCAGTCGCCTCAACCTTGGTTATGGTTATGCCTATGGCAACCATACATCATTGCCTTTCGTACGCCAGTTTTTTGCAGGAGGCAGCAATGACATCCGTGCTTTTGCCGCACGTTCATTAGGCCCTGGTTCTTATCGTGCAGAAAACATCAACAATAGAACATCCTATACAGATCAAAGTGGTGACATTAAGGCCATGCTAAATACAGAACTGCGATTTAAGATCGTAAGTATCCTGCATGGCGCATTATTCGCTGATGCAGGTAACATCTGGCTGAGAAAAGAAGATGAAGGCAAGCCGGCTACCGATACAGAGGCAGAAGTGAAAGGCCGTCCGGGTTCCGGATTCGGCTTTGGCAAAGCCTGGAAAGAGATCGCAGTAGGTACAGGAGCCGGTCTTCGCGTAGATGCCACGATCTTTGTGATCCGTTTAGATGTAGCCTTCCCGCTCCGCAAACCTTACCTTCCGGAGAACGAGCGTTGGGTAACTGACCAGATTGATTTCGGCAGTAAAACCTGGCGCAAAGAAAACCTAATTTATAACATCGGTATCGGATATCCATTTTAATCAGACGCATGATCATTTTAAAGAAGCTCCTCAATTTTTTCAAAGCTACATTCCATTTGTTTATTGCAGCAGGCAAAGGCTTTATGGAAGACCGGGTGATGAAACTTAGTGCTGCACTGGCCTATTATACCATCTTCTCCCTGTCTCCCTTACTCATCATTATCATTGCAGCCGCCAGTTTATTTCTTGGCGATAATATGGATGCCAATAAGGAATTGTTTGGGGAGATAGCAGAGCTTGCCGGAACGGATGTATCCAATCAACTCCGGAGTTTTGTAAACAATGCCAATATTACCGGCACAAGTACCTTTAGTCTGGTCGTGGGTATTGTTACCCTGATCATCGGTGCAACGGCCATTTTCATAGAAATCCAGGATAGCATCAACATCATCTGGAAGGTGAAGGCCATCCCGAAAAAAGGATGGAAAAAACTGATTACCAATAGGCTGCTTTCCTTTTCACTTATCGCATCCCTTGGCTTCCTTTTACTCGTATCACTGGTTATCAATAGTGTAGTCGTAGGTCTCGGCAATAAAATTGCAGCGTACATCAACATGAAAGAGGTATCAGAACTCATGATGCTGATCGTTACCAATGCCATTACCCTTGCTGTAGTAACGGCGATCTTCACCATCATTTTTAAAGTGCTGCCGGATGTAGCCTGAAATGGAAACCCGCGATCATCGGGGCACTGTTCACCGCATTACTGTTCAGCCTGGGTAAATACCTGATCGGGATTTATATCGAAATGGGCAATCCGGGCTCGGCATTTGGTGCCGCCGGTTCCATCATCGTCATTTTATTGTGGATTTACTATACTGCCGTAATCCTCTACTTCGGAGCAGAATTTACGCAAGCTTATGCGGAGCGTTACGGCAAAGGCATCGCACCAAGCAAATATGCGGTACATACAAAAATCGTGATTGTAGAACAGAAAGTAGATGTGCTGCCACCGCAGCACCCGGAAGACACGAAGGTTTAGACGCTTTCTACAAAGACATCCGTTACCAGTTCTTCAACCGTATCCTTCTCTATTCTCAGGTTTCTGATGATGTGCTGCTGGCGGTCAGGTGTATTTTTTCCCATGTAATATTCCAGCAGATTTTTAATGGTTTGGTCCTTCAAAATCACCGGATCAAGCCGGATGTCTTTACCTATAAATAGCCCAAATTCATCCGGAGATATTTCACCTAAACCTTTAAAGCGGGTGATCTCCGGCTTGTTGCCCAATTTTTCAATAGCTTTTTTGCGTTCTTCATCACTGTAGCAATAGATCGTTTCCTTTTTATTACGTACCCGGAACAAGGGTGTTTGAAGGATATAGACATGTCCGGCCTTTACCAGGTCCGGGAAAAACTGAAGGAAGAAAGTCATCATCAGCAACCGGATGTGCATGCCGTCCACATCGGCATCAGTAGCAATTACAATATTATTGTAATGCAGTCCTTCCAGGCCATCCTCAATATTCAGCGCATGCTGCAGCAAATTGAATTCCTCATTTTCGTACACCACCTTTTTCGTCAGCTCATAACAGTTCAAAGGCTTACCTTTCAAACTGAACACCGCCTGGCAATCGACATCCCTGGATTTGGTGATGGAACCCGAAGCCGAATCTCCCTCTGTGATGAACAAAGTGGTTTCATAGCGTTTGTCATGAGTGCTGTCAAAATGCACCTTGCAATCTCTCAATTTTTTATTGTGTAGAGAAGCTTTTTTTGCACGGTCATTCGCCAGTTTTTTAATTCCCGCAATATCCTTACGCTCACGCTCCGATTGCAGGATCCTTTTCAATAATGCATCTGCTACATCAGAATGTTTATGCAGGTAATCATCCAGTTCCTTCTTTACAAAATCATTGATAAAGGTACGCACAGATGGCCCTTCAGGCCCCATATTCTGAGAGCCGAGTTTGGTTTTGGTTTGCGACTCAAACACCGGCTCCTGTACCCTGACGGCAATTGCCGCAATAATAGAAGAGCGGATATCCGAGGCATCGAATTCTTTTTTATAAAATTCCCGGATGGTTTTTACGACCGCTTCGCGGAATGCAGCCTGGTGCGTTCCACCCTGCGTGGTGTGTTGCCCGTTTACAAAGGAATGGTAATCCTCGCCGTATTGCTGACCATGGGTCATGGCGATCTCTATATCATTCCCTTTCAGGTGGATCATCGGATAGCGGATATTCTCCACATCAGCTACCTTGTGCAAGCAGATCATAAAGACCACGTTCCGAAAGAAATTTCTGGTTATTGAAATTAATGGTCAGGCCCGTATTCAGGAACACATAGTTCCAGATCATGCTTTCTACAAAATCGGTGATGTAACGGTAGTTCCTGAAGATGGTATCATCGGGATAAAAAGTGATGGCAGTCCCATTTCGTTGGGTAGTATCAATGATGTCATTTTCCAGGACGATCTCCCCTTTGGAAAACTCTACTTTTTTAGTCTTGCCGTCGCGATAGGATTGCACACTGAAATTAGTTGACAACGCATTTACAGCCTTTGTACCCACACCGTTCAGACCTACCGATTTCTGAAAGGCATTGCTGTCGTATTTACCGCCCGTATTGATCTTGGAGACACAGTCGATCACCTTTCCCAGGGGAATGCCGCGACCATAATCACGCACATTCACTTTAGCATCAGACACAGTGATATCAATGGTACGTCCGGAGCCCATCACAAACTCATCAATTGAGTTATCCACAATCTCTTTCAGCAACACATAGATGCCGTCATCCTGCGCAGATCCATCCCCCAGCTTACCAATATACATACCAGGTCTCAACCTGATGTGTTCTTTCCAATCGAGTGAGCGTATACTGTCGTCGTTATAAATAGGTTCTGCCATGATGTATCGGGTGTATCCAACAAATTTAATCTATTCCCTGCTTGAATCAACTACAAAGTTTCAACAAATACACATTTTGATGTATATTCAGCTAATTAAAACCAAGCCGCTATGCCCTCCAAAAAAATGCTTTCCTTATTTGATCTTGCTATGATCGTGGTGAGCCTTGTAATTGGGATGGGCATATTCCGTACCCCTGTAAACGTAGCAAAAGGAGCACAGATTCCCGAGCTGTTTTACCTGGCATGGGCAGCCGGAGGTCTCATTGCACTCTGCGGCGCACTTACCTACGCCGAGATCGGCTCACGCTTCCCCGTCACCGGCGGTTATTACAAGATCTTTTCCGCTTTTTATCATCCCTCCATCGCCTTTGCCATCAATTGCATTATTGTTGTTTCCAACGCAGGCTCAGTAGCGGGAGTTTCCATTATAGGTGCAGAATATTTCAGCAAAGTCATTTTACCCCCGGAACTTCAAACAGAAAATTACCGGATCATTATTGCTGCCAGCACCATAGGTATCTTTTACCTGCTCAACCTCATGGGGCTCAAAGTAAGTTCGCGGGCACAGAATATCTTGTCCGTCATCAAGATCGGAATGGTACTCACGCTGATCTGCGCCATATTTGCCGGACCCGCAGCTGCCACTGTCACACCAGTATTTAAAGCAGCTTCGGGCATGGCACCAGGATGGTTCGATTATGGTAAGGCACTGGGCATCTGCCTTATCGGCATTTCCTTTACCTTCGGAGGCTATCAGCAGACCATTAATTTCGGTGGCGAGGCCAGCAATCCAGGCAAGGTCATTCCACGCGCCATCATTACCGGACTGCTGATCATCATTGCACTGTACATGGCCATCAATTATGCCTATGTGAAGGTGATCGGCTTCGAACAATTAAAATCCGCAGAAAGCATTGCAGCCATACTCGCCGGGAAACTTTTTGGTCCTGCCGGTTTCACACTGCTTTCAGGACTCATTTATCTTTCCGTACTCGGCTATGTAAATGTCAACCTGCTCAGCAATCCCCGCGCCATGTATGCCATGGGCGAAGAAGGGGCCCTGCCAGCGATCTTCACCAAAAAGCACAAAAAAACCGACGTCATGTTTGTCAGCCTGACCATATTTGCGGTCATCGCAGTCTTCACGCTCTTTTATGCGCAGACCTTTGACAAGATCCTTAATTATACGATTTTCCTGGACTGCATTGGTATGGCCACCTCCGCAGCCACCATTTTTTTCCTGAGAAAACGAACGGCAGCTATTGACAAAACGACGATTTACAGCATGACGCTGTACCCTTTGCTTCCACTCATCTTTATTGCTGCCTACACATTCGTAGCCATCAGCATTTACCATGATGACCCACAATCCGCCATTAATGGGCTATTTATTTTTGCCGGATTTATTGTCATCTATTTTCTCAACAAACTTCTCAACAACGCTAAACAACCAACTCACCGAGACCAGACCTGACATGCCTATAAAACAGTTGCCTTTAAGAAAAGAGATTGCCTATGCTGCCGGAATGATGGGATGGAGCATCATGACCAATATCATCATCGTTATGCTCCCCTACTTTTACCTTCCGCCGAGCAATTCGGGCCTTACGCCGCTGGTGCCCCAGTTACTGGTATTCGGTGCTTTCAACATCCTCTCACTCATCGCCGCTTCAGGCCGGCTGTTTGATGCAATTTACGACCCCTTCATTGCTTCTGTAAGCGATGCCAGCAAAAATCCAAAAGGCCGGCGCATTCCCATCATGAAATTTGCCATCCTCCCCGCCGTGATCTGCTGTTCCCTGGTTTTTTACCCGCTGGTAAAAGCTGAAAGCACACTCAATGCCTGGTGGCTCACGATCGTACTTGCCGGCTTTTTCATTGCTGTGACGACTTATATCATCCCCTACAATGCCCTGCTGGCAGAGTTAACACATACGCCGGATCAGAAAGTCAAGCTTTCCACCTACCAACAGGTAGGCTTTGTGTTGGGTATGATCGTGGCGGCACTCTGCAACAATTACGCAGATCTCATCCAGGAAATATTTAAAGTAACCGACAGGTCGCAGGCACTTCAATATACCATATTCGGGCTCAGCCTACTCTCCGGACTGGTCATGATCCTTCCGATCCTGTTCATCAATGAGAAAGAATACACCAATGCAAAGCCCACCCATATTGCACTGATTCCTGCGATCCGCAATACCTTTCGCAATCAGAATTTCAAGTTTTACCTGATTTCAGATTTTGCCTACTACATTGCATTGAGCATCATTTCCAGCGGCCTGCTGTTTTTCGTAACCGTGCTACTGGACCTGCCCGATTCCGACGGTGGCAAATTTATGGGCATCATGGTGTTACTGTCTTTGTTATTTTATCCATTTATTAATTATGGTGCCAAAAAATTCGGAAAAAAAGCCCTGGTACTCTTCGCCTTCGCCATACTGAGCCTGATCTTTGTGACGATTTATTTCCTGGGAAAACTACCCTTCTCCTCTTCAGCCCAGATGTATATCCTCGTTAGTTTTGCTTCTTTTCCACTGGCCGCACTCGGCATCCTTCCAAATGCCATCCTTGCAGATATCGCACAGAATGACACCATGGAGACCGGAGAAAACCATGAAGGGATGTTCTTTGCTGTCAAGTATTTGTTTGTAAAACTGGGACAAACGCTGGGCATTGCCGTATTTGCCATGCTCACCGTTTACGGAAAAGATCCGGGCAATGATTACGGCCTGAGGCTCAACGGAGTGGTCGGATTCGTACTCTGTGTCCTGGCATTGATCTTCTTTAGTCAGTTTAAAGAAAGTAAAAACGCTGAATAGTAATATTATATGTACCTTTGATGCAATTGATATTCTTTCAATTTACTAAACATTAAAATACAACACATTGTTATTCGAAGAATTAAACCTGATTGAGCCCATTTTAAAAGCGCTGCAAACAGAAGGTTATACACAACCTACCCCTATACAAGAGCAATCTATTCCATCTATATTACAAGGCAAAGACCTGCTCGGCTGTGCACAGACAGGCACCGGAAAAACTGCAGCTTTTGCAATTCCAATGCTTCAGTTGCTCAGCAAGCCCCATACAAACAATAAAGTACATAAGGCCATCAAAGCGCTGGTACTTACGCCTACGCGCGAGCTGGCTATACAGATCGAAGAAAGCTTTAAAGCTTACGGAAAAAACCTGCCGATCCGCCACCTGGTGATCTTCGGTGGAGTTGGTCAGAAGTCACAGACCGATGCGCTGCACCGCGGTGTAGACATATTGGTAGCCACGCCGGGACGTTTGCTGGATTTAATGAACCAGGGCTTCATCAACCTTAAAGATGTTGAGTTGTTCGTGCTGGATGAAGCAGACAGGATGCTGGACATGGGCTTTATCCATGATGTAAAAAAAGTAATTGCAAAATTACCCCCGGTAAGACAGACCCTGTTCTTCTCGGCTACCATGCCTAAGGAGATCCAGACCCTTGCTGATACCATTTTAAGAAACCCTGTAAAAGTTGAAGTTACCCCGGTATCGTCAACCGCAGAAAAAATACAACAGCAAATCTTTTACGTGGAAAAACACGACAAAAGAGGTTTACTGATGCATATCCTTGAAGATAAAACCATAGAGACTGCATTGGTCTTTGCACGTACCAAACATGGCGCAGATAAGATCGTAAAAGACCTGATCAAAGCAGGTATTAAAGCAGAAGCCATACATGGCAATAAATCTCAGAATGCTAGACAGCGGGCGCTGACAAATTTTAAAGCAAAAACTACCCGTATCCTGGTGGCTACAGATATTGCAGCCAGGGGTATAGATGTGGATGAACTGGCACACGTGATCAATTACGAGCTGCCAAATATTCCTGAGACATATGTACACAGAATTGGCCGTACCGGCCGTGCAGGTTTAAGCGGAACTGCATTTTCTTTCTGCGATGCAGAGGAAAAAGAATTCCTGGATGATATCGAAAAACTGATCGGTTTAAAATTACCGGTACAGGAAGACCATCCTTATGCCATGAGCTGGCAGAGCCTGATGTCGGGGGCTGCAGCAGCAAAAGGCAAAAGCAAGGCAAAGCCTTCAAGAGGTGCCCGTCCGGAAAGAACTGCCCGTCCAAATGGAGGCGAACGCCAGCCTAACCTGAGCGGAGCCAAGAGAAATCCAAGCAGCGGAAGCCGCAGATGGGGAAAGCCTAAAAACACCAGTTCTTAAGCTAATTCAGCACTGAAATATAACACAAAGAGGCTGCATCATCTAATTTGGTGCAGCCTCTTTTTTGTAATCACAACTCTACCAGCTCCATAAATTCTAATTTTCTATTTTGCAGTAAAATGAAGATCAATAGTAAATACAACCCAATTGTCTTAGCAGGATTTGCGCTTTTAATAATCGTTGTAGTCGTGGTGGTACGAAGCGCAAAGACTAATTATTACACCATTATAATGGACGCGCAGATAAGAGATAAAAACGACAACTCTTTTAAAGATTGTTATTTAAAATGGAATGGAAATAACTATCTCATAACCGATTACTACAAATATAAGAATGATGTCTTAATTGAATACAAATCAGCAACATCATCTGGGTTTGCGGTTTTTGATCTTACTGACAGCAAAGCATCTTATAACGGAAGTCGCGATCGAAACAAAAAACTTTGGTATAAGCAACAAGGATACAGCTTCCAATTGGACAACGAAAAATTTAAAATAGATTATGTAAACAAGGATACTGTAGTTTCCAACATAGATGGTACTTTTATAAAAGTAGTGATACAAAAGTTTGTTGACTAGGAACACTTTAGTTGGATTAACCTGTACATCGAAACCATCATATGAAAAGGATCTTATTAATTCTCAGCTTTACGGTACTACTATTCGTTGTATTGACATTGTTCACTGCAAGCATCGAGATACCGTTTGACGGCAATAATAACTTTGGTTTTCCATTCCGGTTTTATAAAATTTACGGAGGTAAACGAAGCTTTTATCCGCCAAATGAATTTTCTGTAGTGATGTTGTTAATTGATGTAGTGTTTGTATATCTTGCTGTATGGTTCTCCAATGTTGTTTGGGTTAAATACAAACGAAAAAAGGAAAACGCTTAAACCATTTATGATCCGGGATTTTAAGGCCTGTTGATTTATCAAAAAAAGAATAGGCTGTATAAAATTGGCAAATATACGCTGTTACTCAGCTGGTTCTTTGCTTCCGATATAAAAGACATATACACCCGCATTTCCCTCGAAAGTTCTTCTGCAGAAAGCGGAACCAATACCGTTCCGGCCAATCGCTGTGCTGCGTTTAAAAAATAAATCGCATCCAGGATCTGAGGAAAGCAGATCAGTAACATCACCGAGTCATTGCGAAACTCATAGTCCATAACATCTATTTCCCAGCTCAGGCGCAAGCCCTCCTGTACTTTTACTACCATAGGATTCAATGGAGCTAAGCGTTCACCCTTGGAAACCAGAATATTTTCATAATCCAGTACCACATCAGGAAACTCCCCTTTAACTCCCTGTTCTAAATTGTATTTCACTGCAGCGTTGTAGGGAAACATTGAGGTACCTACCACCACCTCCGAGAATCCCACCTTCAGAAAGTCCTTAATGGGTTTAAAGAAATCGCCCAGCACTTTAATCCTTTGTCTCATGTAGAGCTGCTTTTGGCTGGGCACTTTTTCGTTGCGCCCAATTTTGCGCACCACAGTCTTGCCCCTCAATTGATAATACACCTGATTTCCGACCCTACCGCTCAGCCTACCAAAAACCCCACCATCCAATTTTCCCATATTTTTAAATATTAAGTACTAAATTTTAACTAACCAATCCGCATAACAATGGATCGTTTTGCGGTGCCGCATCTTGCGCCACACTCCATCACCTTCACGCTCTCCATTGCGAGAAACGCCATCACCGTTTCGGGCGTCATTGCGAGGTACGAACCGAGCCCTTCGCGAGCTCAGCGTAGCTAACCAACCTCCGCAACTGGTATTTCCCTCTACAGTGACATACCAGTCTCCCCTCAGCGCAATCACAATCCCACAATGCCCTACCCTCCCCAATGAAGCATAATACAGCCCCATTACAGATCCCGCTCCGGGCGTTTTAACCTGCCTCTTGGCAGGAAAGAGCGAGGGACTCCAGGCTGTCCGCGGCGCTGGATAACCTGCTTCCCGAAAAACGAAAGACACGAAAGCAGCACACCAGGCCAGCCCTTTAATCCCCACATAGGCGCCATACTGATCAATCCGCTGACCAGTATTCGGCCCAGTTTCCCGAACTCCAATCTCTTTCTGCGCTGCGCGGATGACAGCGGCCGCACCCTGTCCTTTGCGATCAGCTCCTCTCCCTTCATTGCGATGAGCTCTTCTCCCCTCATTGTGATCAGCTCTTCTCCCCTCATTGCAATCAGCTCTTCTCCCGTCATTGCGAGGATGCGTAGCTTCCGAAGCAATCCCATCCCCTACAACACTGCGATCAACACCCCTACCCCAGCCAATAGCACCAAGGCAAAAGACCCAAAATAAAACCCTAACTGTAGCCATAACCTCATCTCGTTAAACTGTAAAACCATCAAACTCAATTCCGGCAATCCCATTGCCTCCCAAAACCGCCGGAGCAACCAAAAAGCCAATCCAAGCACCATCACATAAACGGTCATCGCCACTAACACCAGCGGGATCATCTGCTTCAAAATATAGCTCGCCGTCTCTTCCGGATCAGCAGTCAAAACCTGCAAAAAGCCCAATCCCAAAAGCAACATCCCAAACAGCAAATGCTCCCTCTTAACCTCATTCAAGACAGTAAAAACCTCCTGCCCCCAATACCTCATATAAATTCCAATTGTCTTCATAATATTTAAGTTTTATATATTAATCCCTACGCTCCTCCCTACTCACACCATCCATAACTTCCTCCCCTTCAAATCCGGCCTCCCCCTCAAAGCTGTCTACTGACAGCGCTCCCAAAAGGCCTGTGCTGTATACTCAGTTCGCTGGAGAAAAATTGAGGTGTCGCTGACAGGCATCAGCGCTGTTTGCTCCGCAGGAGCCTAACAGATGCAGCCTGGAAGCGATCACCTCAATTTTTCAGAACTTAGCCTACAGGCACAGCTCCCAAATGGACGCTGTCACTAACCAGCTTCCCGTCCTCGCTTACGACAACAACCCAAGCCCGCACATTATGCCCGCTGAAATCCGCAGGCAACATCATCTCATAGCTCAGTGCCGACCTCATGGCGGCGCCCATTACAAAAGCAAACTCGTTTAAGATCGGATCATACACCACAAAAGAAAACTTGTCAGTTGCTTTAGCATTGCCGCTACCGATGTTCAATTCCCAGGCGAACTCCACAGAGATACCAGATCCAGTGGCCACGTTAGGCAGGTAAGGCTTCATCAGCATGCCGCTACTCAGGCGCAGCTTAGGATAATCGATGGTAAAATTGGGTGCCACACCCGTTACCGCGCCATGCGCCCAGTTGTAGGACATGCACGCATTGCGGGCCGACATATTCGCATCATAGTCCTTAAAACCCAGGTTAATGACCGTTCCGATTTCAGCCAGCCAGCTGGTCAGGAAGCCAAATTTGGCACGTTGAATGAGTTGCAGCTCTGTAGCTGCTTTGTTAGATTTAGATGGTCGCATAGAGAGGATGTTCTCCCCTTTTACTTTGCGCCCTACGTGGTTCCCCACGCGTCCTATGATATCGTAGTCGATACCTCCAGGTAATTTTCCCATGTCTCAAAATTTAATGGGTTTAGAAACGATTGAAGCCTTTTTAAAGCTGTGGCCTACAACGATAGCAGCTGTCCTTTCAGAAAAATTTCGGGAGCTTCGCCAGCATACCCTCCACTGAGGCTATAAAGGCGCGGGCACTCAGCTGAAGGCAGAAGCGCGATTGCCCCGCGAATAACAATTCGACAGACAAAGTATCCCCTGAAAAGCAAATCCCGAGTGCATGTTCAGCACCCTTGGTAGTGTGCAGGCTCAGGGTACATTGCTGAGCAGCACCAGAATCTATAGCCTTAGCCAGTTGTTTCAGCTGGCCTACAAAAGGCAGCACTCCGATCAGGCCTGTAATCTTGAAACATTCCCGCCGGGCACGCAGGTGCAGACAAGCCTCATGTCTTCCCGTTTTATATATCCGCAGCAGCAGATCACCATTGTTCATTGTAATTAGAAAGCTTAATTCAAATGGAGGAAAAGCACAAAGCTCCAGGCCTCCGCCTCCCGCTAGCGCAGGAAACCATCTTATTGAAGGACCGCGCCGGCTGCGATCAATCAACGATACAAAAGTAAGGGCTACTTTTGTCAAACATGTTCCGATTTCGGAACATTACATTGCCATTTTAAGAATTATTAAGGATACGCCAGCTTGGCATCTGCCAGTGTAGATTCCGAAACATTTATAAAGGCACAGATCTCTTCGTTAGAAAGCCTCCACTCCCCCTCCAGCAGGAATTCCGGGAACAACTGCTTTAACCGAACATACCTGCGCTTCTTATCTGTCATCTGCAAGATCTCCGTTTGCTGCTCCATCCTCATCCGTTTTATTCCCAGGATCTGGTCTGTGAGCTCCTGCGCATAAGAATGCTTTTGATAGATCATACCCATTGTTACACTACTGATCGCCACCAACTCACTGTCCTCTATAGCTTCCATGTAATACTTATGGTTCCTGGCGTTGATCTTAAACTTGCGGAACAGCACTACTATGCTACCTGCATCCCAGATGTGAATCAGTACCACCTGGCCTTCCTCATTGTAGTAATACATTTTCACCAGACCTTTCTTTAGGTAATAAGCCTTGTCTACAAACATCCCTGGCCTCAGCAACAGTTCTCCTTCAAAAAGCGGCATCGGTAGCAGCACCTCCGGTTCCATTAGGTCATGGTCCAGTTCCACTGGAAAAGGCTTATCAATAAGGCCTCGCAAACAAGCCACGGTACAACTCCTCCAATCAAAATCTTCCTGTTGAGTCAGTGTAATGATCTTTTTTTTTTCATCGTTCTTCTATTTGGTTAAATTTAATTCCAGGATTTTGTTATACTCTAAATCCAGAAAGAGTGATGCCCTAAAAATAATTTGCCTGATTCTGCAAAATTTTTATTGCTCTACAGCCAAAAAATATTCCTTTACATCCTCAAGACGCTGCCATTTGCCATCCGCAGTATAAAAGACCTCATGCGGCTGTACCAGATCGTCGAAATGCAGGGCTGCTTTGCCTTTCATGAAAAACCGGTCCCATATATCAGTTTGACTGATCAGATCAAGATCAGCATAGCTTTTCAAAGCAAACATTTCGATAAATTCAGTAATCTGGATTCCCTCAGTGATCAGCATTACACGGTCGGCCATACCAGCTTTTTCTACGGGGATGTAACAGCATATAAAAACTAGCCCTTGTTCAAACGAAGCAAAGGAAATTTGATGCTCATTGATGAGTTCATCATTCCGATTGCAGCTTTTTGAGCATAAGTCCAGTAGTCCCGTTTCTGTGATGGCTTCGTTTTTCTGTATGAGTTCTTTAATGTTTTTCATATTATATCATTTTTTATTTATTTAATCGTTCGATTTCATGTGAGGCTTATTAAGCCTCTTATATTCCTTAGCTGTCATACTAGTAACTTTCTTAAACCAGCGACTGAAATACGCCGGGGAGCTGAAACCTAGTTCGTAGGCAATGAGCTTTACAGGCACTTTACTGTAAAGAATGAGTGCCTGGGCTTTTCTCAGGGCTGTATCCTGCAGGAGCCGATACACGGTCTTTCCAGTATGAAAGACCGTGATTCTGTTTAAACTCTTCAGGCTATAGCCCAGCCTTTCTGCATAAAAGCCGGGATCTTTTTCTTTAATGTAGTTTTGCTCGATCAAACTGTCCAGCCGGACAAGCAGAATGGTATCAGTAGATACGCAGATCTCCTGATAGACGGAAAGTCCGGATTTTAAGGATTGCCTTGTTTCGATCATTTGAATGGGGATTTTTTCAGATTATGACAACACTTCGTTTTATCAGTTTTTTTGTCCAGCCTTCATTTTCTCGTAATTCGCTTTAATCTCTTGATCATCCGGCGCAAGTTTTACAGCCTTAGCCTGCCAAATCAACGCCTCAGCATTATGACCTAAACGGTATAAAAGATTTGCATAGGTGTCATGAATATTAGGCAACTGCGGACCTTTTTCTACACCAATCTTAGCCCAACTTGCTGCGGCAAGCAAATCCGCTTTTGCTGTAAACTTTTCAAAACCAAGCCATGCCCAGCTGTTGAGAATCTCCGCGCTCAGTTTATCAGGATATACAGCTAAGTAGTAATTAAGTGCCTTTACAAGTGAGGTGATATCTTTCGTATTATCGGAACTTACTTTATTCAAATAAAAGACATTTACAGATCCAAATAGAAACTCTTTAGTCATATCCATCTTAAGTGATTTTATTTTCGCTGAGACTGTAGGCCATGCTGCACCTTTATCTAAAAGTGGTTTAATTTCATCTTTGAAAAAGAGTTTAGGCTGTTCAATCCGCAAGGCCTTGAGCCCAAAATCTCCAAATCGTAACAAATTCTGCTTGATTTTTTTCCAATCGGCTTTCCCGTTGCTGCTTTTTTCAAATGGAGCAATCGCCTCAGCAATAATTATCGTGAGCACTTTACCTTCTGAATACTGCGTTTCCATTTCCTTATTGGCTTTGGCGATCTCCTCGGCATTATCCCGTAAAAATGCGAAACCCCTGTCTTTGGAACTATTGGTATTGTTATAAATGTACCAGATATTGTCATAGCGGTACATGTCTTCCTCAGAAAAAGCATTGATGCGTACTTGAGCAGTGTCAACTCTTTGTTTCACAAAATTTCCTGCCGCTGGTTTAACCTCTTGTGCTCTGAGGGAGAGGATTGTGATAGCTGCTATTATAGTTGTCAGTATTAGCCTCATCTTTTTAAAATTCTTCATATTGTATGTTTGTATTTTATAATTACGGTTTAATATCCGCTGCATCAAGTTCAAGCCCGCTTCTGACTCCTTTATCTTTCGCAGGTATTCCTCTTGTCATCCAGACCGGTGCGGGTTTATCTTTTAGGTAATGGTCGAAGAACTGCATTTGACGAGTATTGTAGTCTAATGCCTCATCTCCTGTCAAATTATGTCCCTGGTCATCATACTGCAGCATCCAAACCTTTTTTTTGAGACGTCGGAGGGCTGCGAACAATTCCAGACCCTGGCGCCATAAACTGCCATCATTGATATTATGCTGGAGTAATAAAGGCGTCGAAATTTTATCAGCTTTCAAAACGGGCGAATTTTCAAAATACAGATCCGGACGTTCCCATGGTGTGGTCTGCATATTCGGCTGACCAGATTCAACATGCTGATAATTGGCTTTTTCGCCGAAACGGGTATCTCCGTAAAAACTTATCATATCACTAAGTCCCGCTGAAGACTGTGCCGCGGCGAACATGGTTGAGTTAGCTATTATGAAATTGGTTTCAAACGCTCCAAAACTATGACCCTGAAGGCCCAGCTTTGCACCATCTACCCAAGGATACCCAATCATAAATTTTGCAGCTGATTCGACAGTGTTAGTTGCGGTTTTCGCAATATGACCAGGTTTGTAATTTAAAATATCAGGAACACATACAACATAGCCGTTACTGACATACCACGCTATATCTAATGAGCCATTTTTGAGTTCGGGGGTAGGATATTTGTGCAGTTCAACAGAGCGACGCTGGTAGTAATGAAATATGACTGGATATTTTTTGGCGGGGTCAAAATTTTCCGGCTTATAAACAATTGCCTTTCCTTTTGCACCATCATTTTGCACGAACTCAATTAACTCTGAGGTCAGCCAGTTGTAGTTCTTTTCCGTATTAAAAAAAGTGATCTGTCGAAAGCTCTTTAAATCATAAGAAACAAACAAATTGGGCGACTGAGACGCTGTTTGTTTTGGTAAAATGTAAGCCTCTGCATTTTTAGATTTAATCATGTCGGGCACATCGTACAACGCCCAGCTATAAAGTGCTTTATCCATCGTAAGCTTCATAGGATCCCCATGCGTGCCTATTTTTTTGCTGAAAAACCCATTTTGTAGATCATCTTCATTCAATGCAACCAATCTTATTTCATCAGTAGTTTCACTAGATTGTAATGAAACATTGATCAGCGGCCTTATTATTAAGTGGTTACGCTTACCATATCCATTTGTGAGATTAAATGGCTTTCGCTTTCCACTTGGATCCAGCTGCCAAATATCATTCTGATCCATGGCGAGTAAAGTCGTTTGACCTTTTCTTATCCACCAGGATCTGCCATTTGCATAATTCGCCGCATCTTGAGGCTTATTGCCAAAGTCAGCAGGTATCCCCCTAGTAAGCTCAAGCTCCGTGTCATGCTCAATATCATAACACCAGTGACTTCTGGTTCTGCCGTCATACCAGGTGACATATTTATCATTTGGAGACAAAAAGGCTAATTGCGGCAGCTCTCTAACTAATTTACCGTCCCGCAATCGGATGAGCTGAAATTTTGGTGCCCACTCCGGGCGGTAATATCCGGGCAATTCATTCCCTTGTTCTTCATTATCATTGTACTTTATGATAGCGAACTTTCCGCCGAGGTTGCCGATAAGTTTTTTATTCTCACTCTCCAATACTATGATCGCCGAGGCAGTGTCGATAGACTTTACAGCCGCGTAAGTTTTGGCTCCGGAGTGTTTTATAGACTCCAGTTGAAAAGATTGGAACGCCGCGTCCTTATAACTCCAGACATCTACTTTTTCTGTAATCCGCTTTTTATCGCGGAAATCTTTACGCGGGACAGGTTTTATTTTAAAATAGATACATTTGCCTTCCTGACCGAACCCGGAAATTTCATCAGCAATTTGATACTCACAACTGATGCCAGTACTTTGCGGGCACATGATACTTTGTGGCATCGCAGTGACAGTATTTGACCATTTGATGGTTATTGTGCTATCATTCTTTTCTGTAAATGCGAATCGAGTACCGCTATTATCAAACTTGAAGCTCTCGCCGCAATGCCGTGAAAGAAGTTTCTTTTTTTGGTTCGCAATGCACAGCATCATTAGACTATCGCCAGTCTTATAAAGCATGTAATTCCCAGAAGTATTAACTGCCCAGCGATTTGGCTTTGGAATTGTGAACTGCTTTGAGCCGGATAACTTACATATCCTCAGTCCGTTATCATTTTCTAAGATTAACCAAGACATACCTAACTTTGCAGCGGTGGTCACCTCGAAGTTTTGGACACCGGTAAGCTCAGTCAACATTTCCCCTATACAAATCTATAATAGCTAGACTGTCGTGCATATTTCTTACATAGGCCAGTTTACCATCCGAACTGAACTGTGGTTTGTTCCAGGCATTAGTAAAATTCCAATTCAGTTCTCCGGAAACGCTAGTCAGTTGAATACATGAGTTTGCGATGTACCAGGCATACTTTCCATTGTCAGTAATGCCATATTCACTGAAATATTTCCAGTCCTTATAGGAATCAATTTTCAAGGGCGGTTTTTGAGCTATAGCCGGAAAGCAAAGCAGAAGTATCACGCAAACCTTTATCAACCGTAAAAACTTATAATTTTTTTTCATTATGAATTTAATATCCCGGATTTTGAATTAAATTTTTGTCTTTTTGTAATTCACTGTTGGGAATAGGCAAGAGCTGATCGGTAGATTGCCAGGCAATTCCTTTCGCATTTTTGAGAACATCGTCAATTCGGCCAGTTCTTTTCAAATCAAACCATCGATGTCCCCATTCGGTAAACAATTCAAGCCTTCGTTCCTCCATCACCACATCTAGGATCTCATCTTTTGTTACTGCATCGGACGCAGACAAGCCTGACCGGAGACGCACCGCGTCAACATCAGATTTCGCCGAATTGCTACCCGCGAGCTTGCCTTGATTTGCTCGTGCCTCGGCACGAATTAAATATTGTTCCGATAATCGAAAAACCATCAAATATTCTCCAATCGGATTATCGGAAACGGATTTATATTTATAAGGGTAATACAAACCCGTAGAAAGGAACTCCATCATATTATTGCTTTTTCTCAAATCTGGGCTTGAAAATTCGGAAACAAGGGCGGGACTTAAATGGAATGAAAGTTCAGTCCTGTCGATGCCAGGAATAAAATAAAGCGCATCTGCGGTCGCATGGATATATTCTGCGGTTTCCAGCTGCCAAATGGCCTCTCTGCTGTTAAATAAAAAATTGCTTTCCGGGATGTCGAGTGCATATTTGTCACTTTGTGAAATAAGCAGGCTGGATTCCGCCTCTGCCTTCTGCCAATCTTCAGTATATAGATATACTCGTGCTAGTAATGCTGAAGCCGTGTTCTGATTAGGGCGAGTGCGCTGACTGGATTGAACCTGCGCGTTCCCTCCGAGATAGTCTGCCGAAAGTGCTAATTTAGCTTCCTTTAGATCATTAATGATCTGAGCGTATATTTCAGCTTTTGGCTTACGGGGTGAAAGTGCATTAACCGTATAATCGGTTGTTAGCAAAAGGGGTACGTCGCCATATAGATTGATTAAATAAAAATAGTTTAACGCCCTTATGAACTTCGCTTCACCAAGCAGCTGAGACTTCAACTTCGCACTCAGAGCATCAGAAGTCGAGATGCCTTCAATAGCAGCATTTGCTCTGAATATATATTTGTACAACTGTATCCAAAAATCGACGTCGCCCTTGGCAGACAGTGCATTCTTATAGTACGGGTCACTTTCCGTAACATCTACAAGTTCATCCGAGGCATAGGCTAGTCTTACCGAAAGACTATTACTTCCAGCAAAAACTGATCCCCCAACGCTCATGTCATAATAAATGCCAGTAAGCACTTTAGCCGCTGAGGCCGGGTCGCTAAATACTGAATTGCCTGTAATCTTGTCTATCGGCGGATCAATTTCAATCAGCTTTTTGCAGCCGGATAGAATCAAAATGACGTATAAACATAATATTGCGAATCTTACATTTTTTATATTTTTCATGTTCCTTCAAAAGTTTAAATGAAATCCTGCGGTAATTACTCTTAAAACGGGCAGACTGCTGCTGCTTTGCGTTTCAGGATCCAACCCCTTATATCTGGTAAGTGTAAATAGATTTTGACCGAGAATAAATAGATTCAGTCGCTTCACACCGATGCTTTTTGACAAGTATTCCGGAAATTCGTAGTTTACTGAAACGTTTTTAAGGCGTATAAATGATGCGTCAGAGTAACCTGCATCACTATCTTTCGCTAGACTGTAGCTATCCTGCGCTCCGGAATCGCGATTATAGATAAATTTCTGGATGCCAGTTTGATCACCAGTGTTTTGCCATCTGCTTAAGACTTCGACAGGCTGGTTAGCTAGAAATCCTGTTCCAATAAATCCTGGAGGCTCGTTAAAGCTAAAGATGTAGTTTCTACCTTTTTGTTTAACAAACTGAAATAGAAAATCTAATGTAAATCGTTTAAAATTGATGGTATTCGATAATCCCCCAAAGAAACGCGGAGTTAAGTCTAAAAAAACTGTTTTGTCGTTAATAAAATGGGGATCATAGGTTTTATTCCCTTCAGCTGTAATATATTCGTACCTCCCGCTTTCAGGATTAACCCCGCTCATTTTGTACAGTCGGGTCATTCCAATTGGTTCACCTACTTTCATTAAATTGGCATATACAGTTTCAGACAGGTTGTCAAAAGCAAGAAGCTTATTCCGATTTTTACTGATGTTGAACGAGGTCTTCCAATTAAAATTATTCGATTTCAAGTTGATCGTATTCAACTGAAATTCTAAACCTTTATTTTCAATGAGCGCAGGTATGTTGGTAGTTACATAACCCGGGCCGACAAATTCCGCAATTGGTAGGGAGGCTAATTGATTGGATGATCGGTTTCGATAAAATGCTCCTTGAATCAAAATACGGTCTTTAAGGAATCCTGTTTCTAAACTGAGTTCCAGCTTTTTGTTTACTTCCCAAGCAAAGTTGTTGTTAAACAGTCCATCCGAAACCAGTCCTTTCTCACCTTGATAATTTCCGCCAACATTGGAATAGAGCTGAAGATAACCATAGTCTCCTCCGGAATCTTTTCCGGTTGTCCCATAGCTGAACCTGGCTTTACCGAAACTTATAAAAGGCACCCCCTTCTTGATAAAATTTTCTTCAGAAAAAATCCATGCTGTGCCAATTGAACCAAAATTTCCAAATTGCTTACCCGGGCCAAACCTGCTGCTGCCATCCCTTCTTCCATTGACGTTTACAATATACCTGTTTCCAAAATTGTAGGTCATTCTTGCGAAAGCTGCAGTATATTTATAGGATGTCGCATGGTTGTAAATAATGAATTCATTAGCTGAGGATAGGTTTCTCATTAATTCATCGTTCGTGAATCCTAGTGCGGTGATAATTTCATCACTGGCATTTGTCAATTGGTACGTACCGCCCAGCAAAACATCTAGATTCCCTGCAAAAATAGACTTATTAAATGTTACCTGGGGTTCGACAATAATCGATTTTACATTGGTTTTATTAAAATTGGCCTCACGAGGAGAACCGGCATAGCCTGGGAAGCGCGATGAATATGGGTTAGTTGAAGTATAACCCGTACCATCCAGAAGATTATACCCCATACTTGCTCGAAAATTCAATCCCGGCAAAATACTATAGCTGAAATCCCCATTTGTGATTAAATTGTTATACTTAGCATCAAAGCGCTGGAAAAGGACAGTGTAGGGGTTGTTGGCTAAACGGTAGAAAGTGTCACCTCCAAATTCAGGTGCTGCAAAAGGATCAAAATTTAGGTTTCCGTCTTTATCTAATAAGACCGGTACGTTAGGTGCGAGCGCAATGTACTGCGTCATGTCACGGCGGGGCAAATTATTCCAGTTGGACAATAGTGATCCGTTTATAGATATATTCAATCGCTGGTTAGCCGAATTCCCCTGGATAGAAAAATGTGTATTAGCACGCTTATCACTGGACGAACCTTTAAAAACGGTCGTTTCTTTATGGTAGTTACCACCGATTGTATATTTAACAAACTCGCTTCCACCTGAAAATCCCAGCTGATAGTCTTGATATCCAGCATTGCCCCCGATCATTTCTTTCTGCCAATCGGTGTTTTGATTGCTGTCCCATCCAAATAAATCCACAAAATTTATTTTTTTTAGAGAGGGATATTGTTCGTATACGGGATCATCAAAAGATACATTGTCATTTTTTAAACCCTCGAAGCGCATGGTGAGGTATTGCTGCGTATTTAACAGTTTAATTCTGCGGCCAACCTGTCCGATGCCGTTTTGCACATCTAAGGTTACTTCTGAAGGACCTGTTTTACCTTTTTTTGTAGTTATCAGTATAACTCCATCCGCACCACGGCTCCCGTAAATGGCTGTAGCGTCAGCATCTTTTAATACCTCGATTGATTCTATATCTTGAGTATTCAGCAGATTTAGGGCAGATATGGATCCTACAGGGTCATTTTGCGTCGGCCCGCCTACTCCAATTATGTTATTACCATACGGAATGCCATCAACCAATATTAATGGCTGGTTGCCCCCACTAAAGCTGTTTCTACCACGCAGATTAATATTTATGTTTCCACCTGCCATACCGGTCGTCTGCTGAATAGTCAAACCCGGCACTCGACCCTGAAGCGCCAGTAAAGGGTTCGTTACCGGCTGCTTTTGAATGTCTTCACTTGTTACAGACGATATGTTCCCTGTACTCAGCCGCCGAGAGGTCTTTCCGTACGCCATCACCTGAACTTGATCGAGCAAAGAAGTACTCAGCTGCAACTGCACGTAATTAAATTCGCTGCTGATCTTAAAATCCCTTGTTACATACCCTAGATACGATATAGTGATCAATAATCCTTCTTCAATATTCTTTAAGAAAAACTCCCCATTGGCATTGGTAATTGTTGATCCCTTCCCTCCTTTAATAACAATATTCGCCCCCGCCAATCCATTCCCTAACGAATCTACCACTTTCCCCCTGACATCAATCGCATGAAATCGGGCGATTACATTATCCAGAAAACTGGGCTCTTTCTTATCTACAAAAATTTTCTTCGCCTCTACCATATACGTAATTGGCAGGCCTTTGAAGCTAGTTTCCAGCACATACTTAAGATCGGCATTCCTAAAATCAACGTTTATTTTTTTGTTGGCGTCTATCTTATCATCTGCATAAAACACGCTGTAGCCTGTTTGCTTCGTGATTTCGCTAAATAGTTGCTTGAATGTCACCGCCCGTTTCGACAGTGTGATTCGTTGTGCAAATCCGCTCGCGCTGACTTGCATGATCATTACAAAGAGTATAAAGGTGGTAATTTTCATAACCAGCAGGAGTTTTCGCATATGGCAGTGATGCCAACACGAGTTCTTAGTACAAATTTTCATACTTTTACATTGTTTGGGTTGAATCGTAAATTGATTTTCAAGAATTATTGACCGAAGTAACCTGAACATTCGATCGGGGGTGTTGCACCACTCCCGATCTACTTCACATAGCAATCATCCGGCTACGCTGATCAGATGTACCAACCTTTAGGGACCTGCTTTTAAATTTTTTCTTTTCATTTTGTCTGGTTAAGTTGTTTTGTTTTCTTGTTTATAAATAAGGCTGGTTAGTGCCCTTTGATGATGCTATTTATTTTGGTTTCAGTACGGTTACTTTTCTGTTTTCCAGCTTGAAATGGAGTTGTTTATCGCTCCGCTCTAAAAATTCCAGGATGCCCGATATGTTTTCAAATCTGGATACGGTACCACTGAAGGTCCGACTTTCATCTACAGCTCCTTCAAACACCACCTCCACATTGTACCACCTGGAGATTTTCAGCATTACCTCGCCTAAGGATTCCTTTTCAAAATTGAAAATGCCTTCCTTCCAGAATATATAAGATTCTGCATCTACGGGTATCACTTTTAGAGATTTGGCAGTAGTTATGGCTTGCTGGTTGGGTTTGAGGGTCACCTGATCCTGAGTGCGAACTAATGAGGCTATCTTTACACTTCCTTCCAGCAAGGTGGTCTTTGTGAAGGGCTCATTACCGTAAGCATTAATGTTAAAGTGTGTACCGAGTACATGTACTTCCTGATCCTTACTTTGCACGATAAATGGATGGTCCTTGTCCTTCGCTACCTCAAAGTAACCTTCGCCGATTAGCAAAATTTTGCGTTGCTTACCAGAGAATTGTGAAGGGAAACTGATTTTTGAATCAGCGTTCAGCCATACATGGGTGCCGTCAGGTAAGGTAAATTCGTAGGTCTGGCCTTTGGCTGTGGATGCGGTCAATTTTTGCATTTCGTCATTGCGAGACAACGAAGCAATCTCATTACCTGGAGATTGCTTCGTTCCTCGCAATGACGGGTGAACACCTGAAGACGGGTTAACACCTGACGACGGGTTACCACCCTGTCCGTCATTGCGAGGCTGCGCAGCTTCCGAAGCAATCTCACTACCATCATCATAGGTCAATGACTTATCCCCTATTACCACTCCCTTCTTCGCATCACTCAACTGGATCACCTTCCCATTCGCCAATGTTATAGTTGCTCCGTTCTTTCCTGGAGCCACATCGTTCTTCGCCCAATCGTCATTGCGAGGAGCGAGCGACGAAGCAACTTCCCGGTAAGCAAAGAACCATACTCCAAACATTACAATAGCGACCGCAGCGGCAACTGCTATTTTTCTCCACAATGGGTAGACCTTTCCAACACCTGACCTGCTTAGCATTTCCCAGCTTTGCTTTTTCCTTTCTTCCACATTAGAAACCACAGGCACAGATTCTGCTTTTTCAGCAGCGTCATTATACCAGCTTTCAACAAAAGCAACTTCATCCGGACTCGCAGTTCCAGCCTCGTATCGTTGCAGTAATTTGTCTAGTTCCTCTTTGTTCATATGGTCATCCCGTTAGGTGTTGATCAAATACATTACAGTTCAAAAAAATTAAAGTGGTAGATGGTATTAAAAAAAATATGATAATATTGCGCTTTCAAATACTTAACTTAACAACAGGGCAGGGATCTCTGATTAAGATAAACATTTTAATGTATGAAAGCCAACTATAGTTTGTATTCGGATGCTCAACTCGCTGATTTGCTGAATGTCAGCGACAACAAAGCATTTGAAGAAATCTATAACCGCTACTGGAATTTACTCTTCCTACATGCCAATAAAATGCTCCGTGATGAGGATCAGGCGCAAGATGTAGTTCAGGAACTCTTCGCCAACTTATTATCCCAAATGGGCCAGTTCTACTATAAATCAACCATTAGTTCTTACTTGTATACCAGCGTCAGGAATATGGTACTCAACCTCATCAAACACGATAAGGTAAAGCTTAATTATTCCGACTCCTTACGTGACTATTACGATCAGGGCGCATGGACCACAGATACTCTTGTCAGGGAAAATGAGCTGAAAAGACAGATCGAAAAAGAGATAGAAAACCTGCCAGCAAAAATGCGTGCCATCTTCGAACTCAGCCGTAAAGAATACCTCAGCCACAAAGAAATTGCCGATACCCTCGGCATCTCAGAAGGCACCGTAAAAAAACAACTCTACTACGCCATCAGCAAACTAAGATCAAAACTATCCTGCTTCTTCTGGTTGCAAATCATGTCTCTTATACTATGGATCAACCGGTAGCAGTATAACCGACAAGAGAATAACCACAAGAATACTTCATGTTGATTTGAGCCCATGTATTTACTATATTTGTAATATAAGCCTATCAACATGGATGCACTAGTAGTTTACCCTGAGAATAATGAACAACTGACAGCCCTTAAAGCTGTAATGAAAGCAATGAAAATTGCATTTGAACAAAAGGCAGAAGTATATCCAGATTACGTGATTAAAGGAGTGCGAAGATCAATTGGCCAAGCAGACGCAGGCCAACTTAAACCCTTTACCGGAGTAAGGAATATGCTGAAAAAATAATGGGTCTGAATATTCAGTATACTCCTGAGGCCGAGGAAACACTTAATTCTGTCTACTATTTCATTATTGAAAAATTCGGTAAACGACCGGCAGAAGCCTTTCTTACGAAAGCCGATAAAATTATTCAGCTAATTGCAGAAATGCCAGAAATGTATAAAGCAGCGCCTTTCGACGAAAATGTAAGAATTGGATTGATTTCAAAACAGACATCTATATTCTATCGTATGAAAGAGGATTCAGTCGAGCTATTGTTCTTTTGGGATAATAGGCAAGAGCCAATTTTATAAACATATTTATGAATTAAAAATAAAGTTGGCATTTAGCCAACTTGTATGTATATTTTCTTTAGTCAAGTCTCCGGGAGACGGGCCAATATGATGACGTAGATGCGGAAAAGATATAAGAATATTGCATCTATGTAGAATACTATGATCCGCAAATTTAGCAAGCTACTGCACATCCCAGTTGAAGCGCTGATCAAAGAATATGATTTGAAAGCGGGTAACTAGGTTTCTTCTTTACTCTCAACTGCTCTTCAGAGGATTCTAAAGGATAGTTTTATACTTTTCATAGACATCTTGCCATCCTTCAGTGCCTGCCCTGCGGCCGGCGTGCCGTTATTCAGAAAGATTAAAAAATCTGTCTTCACAACAGCAGCGAGGCATATTGTACTCACCAGATTATATTTTTCAATAATTACTAGAAATCGCCAAGGATGCTGACAGCATAAGTTCAATTCAGCTTCAAAGAGTTGGATAACATGGCTTTTTGGTAAGGAAAATACAGGTTACTTTATTAAGCGAGTTGCTTAATTATGGTGTCGAGGATCTGAACGGGCATGTCGTTTTCATCAAACAGCACCTCGAAGGTGACCAGATATTTTTCCCCGGTAGGTAATTCTTTTCTCCAATATTCACCATCACCCTCAAACTGCGCGTAAAATGGATTACCTAATTCAAATGCACGCTGGCGACCCAATTCGTGCATGTTGCCCATATTTTTTAAAAGACGATCTACTGTGGATTCTGATTTCATAACGTCTGATTCATTGTCTCAAATATAACAATAAAATAGTATTTGATGTTTCCTGCAATATTACAGAATAATACTTTGGGGGATGGTTGTAATATCAGTGGATGTACCATCAAGAAAACCGAGCCATTCAGCGCGCTCAGGGTGGGCTTTTACTTGTCCATGCAGATATAAATGTGACCTCTGGTGAAACGCATTTCAAGCTCGCTAGTCCTTCTGAATCTCTTGAATCACACCAGTTCCAACAACCTTCTGACCCTCCAGAATGGAAAACGAATCTCCAATCTTCAGATGTTGACTAATATGTTTTGAAGGAAGTAAATTAACTTTTGCTGTTGCAGTTTCGCCAGGTTTTAACTCTTCCAAGTTGGGAAAAGAAACTTCTCCAGAAAAGTGATTCGCAGAATTAAAAGAAAATGACGGCCGATAATTATCATAGACAGGTCGCTTCCTTCCCCCCTGCTCGGTTGGAAATAACGACAAAATTGCGGTAAAACTATATATTGTCAGATTACTCATAATCCAGAATTTTAACGGTTTAAGTTCAAGCGAAAGTATACAAGGCTCTGTCTCGTCCTGCTATAGCTTGTCATTAAAAACAGCAAAATGGCAACAAAAAGTAAAGACAAGACAAAAATTGCAACTAGGAAACCTTGGGGGCGATTAGGCGAGGATGTTAAAGAGAAAATCGTATGCGAAGTTAATTCCGGTATGCTTAGTAAGCGGGCTGCTGGCCGTAAATATGGTTTGCCCCCAAGTACTATAGGAAATTGGCTCGAGAAGCATAATTTAGCTATCTTGGTACATTCGAAAACATCTAATGTACTTTCAGCGATGGACGAAAACCAAGAGACAAAACTTCTTAAGAAAAAGATCGATGAGCTAACAAAAGCTTTGGCTGATGCCCAGCTGAGAAATGTTGGATTAGAGACTATGATTGAGGTTGCGGAAAGCGAACTTAAGATCAATATTAGAAAAAAGCGTGGTACCAAACGGTCTTAAGGATGCGGCAAAAACTACCGGATAAGCGTCTGGTTGAATTTTGTGCACTGTTTGGTGTAAGCCGCCAGGCTTATTATCTGGCGCAGAAAACAGCGATCAAAACTGATATTTCCCACATGGTGGTATTAGCCTTGGTGGCTGAATTCCGTACAGCAGTTCCGTTTTTGGGAACAAGGAAACTGCTATACATGCTTTCTCCTGAAATGGAAAAGCATAATATAAAGATGGGGAGAGACCAGCTTTATGATCTTTTGAGATTTCATGGACTGCTTATACGGCGGAGGAAACGTTCCGTTAGGACTACTGACTCCAACCACTCCCTAAAAAGATACCCGAATCTCATAAAACATATGATGCTCTCTGCCCCGGAACAATTATGGGTAAGTGACATAACCTACATCCGTACGCAGGATGGCTTTAGCTATCTAAGCCTGATCACGGATGCCTATTCCAGAAAGATTGTAGGGTTTGCACTCCATCCGAACCTTGAAGCTTCCGGCTGTATTATCGCTCTGGAGATGGCTATCAACGGGAGGAAAAAAGACTCACCGTTCATATTGGTTCATCATTCGGATCGGGGGATACAGTATTGTTCTAAAAGCTATACTGAGCTTCTTAACAGGGACAGAATTGCAATAAGTATGACTGAAAGTGGTAGTCCCTATGATAATGCTTTAGCCGAACGTGTTAATGGAATAGTGAAAAATGAGTTCTTTCCAAAAAAGATATATAAGGATCATAAAGAGGCTAAAAAGAGCATTGAAATCATTATCAAAAACTATAACGATAAAAGGCCCCACGGTAGTCTGGACTATCTAACGCCTAGCAAAGCCCATGATATGTTTGGTGAGATAAGCAAGCGTTGGAAACACTATCCTTATAAAAAAAAGGGAATGCAAGAAGAGCCGTTGGAGGCTGTCTGAAAATACAGTCAGAAAAAACGCATTACAATTCTTTTATTAATAAATTACAAATTGTACACTTGTAAAGTAATATCAGAATTAACACAAAAGAGGTGTAAACTAATTCCAGTATTACTACTCAGAAGATGTAAACTAATTCTAGTATTATAACTCAAAAACGACAAGTAAATTCAGGACGAGTCAGTCACTCAAGTGGGAGTTTCAACAAAAGTGTACACACAGTACCCATTAAACTGACGGATTTCTACCCAGCAAACTGACCCCCTGATTACAAGCGAAAGTGGCCATTTTGACCTATAAAGCAGATTTTTAGCTGAGGATATTGGATATTGTTACTGTGGTTTTGGGTCTTTTTAAAGCCACTGAGAGACGATCACTGCCCGGGGTGATCAGGACTAAGGCCTCCGGATTTAAAGGGTTTAAAATCGATTATGTCAAATGGTCAAAAACAACCCGGCGGTTTGGTGGAGTTGGATAGGATATCAGGAGATGCTTATCTTTGGATGCTACAAGCTCAGGTAAGAGCTAACTTGCTAAAGCCTTTCAAGCGGCCACTTTGAATTGAAATGAAGGGGTCACATTCATTGTAATATACAATCGACATCTAATCTAAGTTATCCTCTCCAAACTGAATAAGGCAGAAAGTGTTAATAATCAAAAAGCAATATTTCACTATGTTGTTTAAGATATTAAATAAAAAATTGAACTTGCTAAATGGAAAATATACTCAAAGCATGGAAAGCGAGCCGAAAGATGTACATGGATTTTTTTAACAAATATTCGTTAGAGCAACTTAACAAAGTTCCAAAAGGATTTAACAACAACCTTATTTGGAACATCGGACACATTATTATCACCCAGCAAAAGTTGATATACAAAGGTGCAAACTTACAAGGATATATCTCAGATGAGTTATTTGATCAATATAAATCAGGCACAAAACCAACCGCACCTGTTTCTGAAAATGAAGCTAATAGTTTGAAAGGACTTCTAACTTCAATGGTTGAAAAAACTGAACTTGACGTTGCAAAAGGTATTTTCGTTTCCTATAATGAAAGAATAACAGGAATAGGATTTCACTTGGAATCGGTACGAGATGCATTCGAATGCAATAATTATCACGAGGGAATGCATTTGGGATATATGATGGGCATCAGAAAATTTGTTTAAGTTAGATAAAGTGATGCAAATCCATGAGATAGTATTTATACGGTATCGGAGTCACTACATTGTAGATACTTTTAAGATGTTCCATAAATGGTCATAAAGTCCAGGACGCTAATGCGGGCCAATTCTGTTGAATCAATACCTGAAGCTTTATCGATACAAAAAATTACCGGATATCGTGCCATCATACAGAGTTGAATAAGTGTTCTGGCAGCTCTGCCTGCATCTCCCGAAGGTAATTTCCCATTGCTCATTTGTGTTGCTAAAAAGTTTTCAAGTAACTCCTCTGTAGCTTTAGGCGCACGTTCATAAAATAACCTTCCCACTTCCGGGAAACGCGCACTCTCACCAACAGCAAGTCGATGCAAATCAATCGATTCTGCCGAGCAAATTTCATCAATATAGTGCTTCGCAAAGTCTCTCAAGGATTGCTCCAAAGGTTTATGCGATTGTAAGTATGGTGCTAACCTTCCACGAAAAGAAGCGGTAGCATGCTCAATATAGGCTGCAAAAAGAACTTCTTTATTAGGGAAGTAGCGCCACAAGGTTTCTTTTGAGCCACCATAAGCCGAGGCAATTGCAGACATCGTAGTAGCACCATAACCATAGTCAAGGAAGTGTTTTCCAGCTATCTCTATGATCATTTTACGACGGGCCTCCTGTTGCAATTCTTTTGACATCTATTTTATTTGTTTTTTACCGTACTATATAGTACGTTTGTTAATCCGTACCACGTGGTACGGATTAACAATTTAACTATGAGTTTTACAACAAAGATACAATCCTACGATGGCGTAGGCAAGTTCAACGTCTATGTAGCCGAGCCCGATGGTAGACCTCGGGGCGCGATTATCGTTATCCAGGAAATTTTCGGGGTAGATACAGACATTCGCTGGCGCTGCGATCTTTTAGCCCAGAGCGGTTATCTGGCTATTGCACCCGATCTCTTCTGGCGTCTCGATCCAGGCATGGAATTAGACCCGGACATAACCTCGACTATGAAACGTTCTGTGGATGTAGTTATTCGCTTCAATACAGATAAGGGCGTACATGATGTACAGACGACAATCAACAAAGCCCGTGAGATTGTAGGCAATAAGGCGAAAATCGGACTGATCGGATATTGTCTTGGTGGGCGAATGGCCGCATTTGCTTCAGCCCGTACTGATATCGATGCAGCAGTTTCTTATTATGGTGTACAAATTGAGCGAATGTTGAGTGAAAAAGATGCCATCAGAAACCCACTCATGTTACATATGCCTGAGTTTGATGAGCACGTTGGTCCAGAAATTCACGACCAGATTCATGCTGCATTCGACGGCAACGAGCAAATCACAATCTACGACTATCCAGGGCAACATCATGGCTTTGCATGTGCGCTGGGCAAACGTAGATCGGAAGCCACGGCAAAAGTAGCTGACGAACGTACCGCTCAATTTTTAGCGGAACACATTGGTTGATGCACGCAAAAATTAAATTATCTAAAAAAGAAGAATGAAAATAATAGCTTTAGAAGAACATTTTGTACCTCGTCAGGTTCGTGAATCTTGGCAGGCAACTGCTACTATACAAGACTTTACTGTCTCAATGAATGGAAATCAATATGTCAGACAACTGGAAGATCTGGAAGATGTTCGCATTCAGGCAATGGATGATGCCGGCATTGACGTTCAGGTTTTGTCCTTACCGTCACCCGGTGTTCAGAATTTTAAACCAGCCGATTCAATATCAGTTGCGAGAGATTTTAACGATATCCTCACTGATGCCATTGCAAACCGTCCGGATCGCTTCGATGGGTTTGCTACCCTTCCTGTACCATCGCCAGTTGTAGCTGCAAAAGAGTTACAGCGTGCTGTACAGGATCTTGGACTTAAAGGTGCGCTTTTAAATGGACGTGTCCATGAGCGTAATATGGATCACCGTGATTTCAATCCAATCTATGAGGCTGCAGAGGCACTATACGTACCGCTATATATCCATCCCCAGCTCCCTCCATCGGGAGTACGCGATGCTTATTACGCTGGTGTAGGTCCGGTTGCCGACATAATGCTTTCTATGGGGGCCATTGGCTGGCATTACGAAACTGGTATACAACTCCTGCGGATGGTACTTACCGGAGTCTTTGACCGTTACCCAAAGCTTCAGGTAATTGTCGGCCACTGGGGGGAAGTCGTCCTGTTCTATCTGGATCGCATTGCACAACTAAACCATGCGGGCCTTAAACTGGAACGCCCCATTGCCGACTACTTCAAACAAAACGTTTATTACACGCCAAGCGGCATCTTTAGTCAGCACTACTTTTCCCGTACGATTGAGATAGTAGGAGTGGAACGAATGATGTTTTCCCAGGATTGGCCTTATCAAAGCTGCGGCGAAAAGGGTGCCCAGACATTTTTAGCACAAGCCTCAATCTCTGAAGCTGAGAAGGAAGCTATAGCACATGGAAATTGGGAGCAGCTTGTTAGTGGGATATGGCCTAACACAGCTAATGAAACAGGAGGTTCTGCTAAGTTATGACTGGTATAGAGGAACGACTGAAAGCTTTAGAAAATGAGCATCAAATCCGGGCGCTGACTGCTTCCTTTGCCGATAGCTGTCTTTCGGGAAATGCGCAGTGTTTTGAAGCATTGTGGGTAGAAGATGGTACCTGGACTTTAGCCGAACCTCTTCATCTAGAAAGCAGAGGTCGCGACAGTATCGTAAAGCTATTCCTTGAACTTGCAACAGGCAAACGTTTTTTTTGTCAGAAGCTGCATTCTGGTATAGTTACGATCTCGGGAGATACTGCAACTGCGCGCTGGATTTTATCAGAAAACGCTGCCAACCACGATGGATCATTATATCAAAGCACGGCAATATATGATGATCGGCTTGTATTCCAAGATGGAAGGTGGCTATTTCAGGCGCGATATTGCCAATTTCTCGACATATCCCATACCGGAAATAATTCTTAGTGAGCCCGACAGAGAGTAACTGCACACAAAACATGTGCAGTTACTATTTCCTTTGGAAATCACGTTTTAGACTGATAGATAGATACAATATGAAAGAATGGAATGACTTTTTTTTAGCTACAGCAGCGGCAGCAGCAACTTTGACGGGATTGATATTTGTTGGAATTTCTATCAACCTCACACATATATTATCCTTCCCACTCCTGGTAATTAAGGCTTCAGTGGCTTTGATATTATTAATAATGATTTTGATTTTTTCGGTTCTTTTACTAGTTCCGCAGGAAAGTCATTATTTAATTGGTTGTGAAACCATCGTACTTGGATTAATCGTCTGGATCTTAATAACCAGGGCCGATTTTAAAATATATTATCGATCATTGAAGGAATTTAAACGCATTTATCTTTTTACATTATTGTTTGATCAGCTTGCTACCATATTGTATATCATAGGCGGAATCTTTCTTATACTATTCGGTAATCCCGGACTTTATTGGACAGTAATGGCGATATTTTTATCATTCATCAAGTCCGTTTACGATGCATGGGTATTACTGATTGAAATTAAAAGGTAAACTAAATATTGTTGTCTATCAGGCTGTTGCTGACCTGGTGTTGTTAAAGTAGTAGCTGACTATCGGACACGTCTACTTTATAAATTCCGGTCTTGTGGGGATAGGTCATTTGCATTTGGCTTATTGATAGCAATCTTGCCTAGGACTTGCTGTAAAAAGCGCGCAGAAAGCTGAACCACGCAGGAACACCGCCAGTTAGGTGAGTTTCCAATGGAATGATTTCACTAGAAACCTGCATACCTGGCAACGGTTGTAATGAGGTTTGGGCAAGCAGCTCACTCGTCCCCCGCGCTGTAAGCCATTGGTAAGGACCTGGGGAGGATAATTCACGGGCGCCTAATGTCACATGCAGACGTCTGCCGGAAAAATCCATTTTGGAAGCTATAGCCTCGTCATAGAGTTTGAAAATATAGCTATCCTTGCCAACAATACCCGGGCTTCCAGCTCCGATATTTTTGAAGAGATTGGAACACTTAAGCGCTACGTAAGACGTGAAAAGCCCTCCATAAGAGAATCCCCAAAGGCCTACGTTATTTTGATCGATTTGAAAGGTTTGTGTTAAAAGGGGATGAAGTTCGTTTTCCAAAAAACTCAGATACTTATCACCGGCAGGCTTAGCAAACATTGTCCGATATACTTCACTCTCTTCCTGCGATATCAGGCCTGCCTGAACGGTACCATCCAAAGTTTGATAAAATATTTCTGGGACAACATCTCCAGAAGGCACCAAATCCCTGACACGTAGCCAATCCCATCTGTGACTTTCCTCCTGGGAGTAGCCTATAGAAACCAAAATGAATGGACGTAATGTTGACATCACATCTCCATGGGTAGCAAGATGAAACGGTGCAGTTGAGGGAAAGTACAGGTTTGCGTCTAGTTGATAGACGATCGGAAATGATTCAGTCTTTTGTTGGTCGTATCCTGCAGGTACAGTGACCCACGCAGAGAAACGGTTTCCAGCAATTTTGGAATCTATCTCAAAGTAACGGGTCTGTGGAAAAACCGTTTGGAATGAAGGTGTGATTTCTTCCAGATTTACCGCCAGGGGCGTTACATTTCTTTGCGTTTCGGCTTCTTCTTTAAAAGTTGATTTATTGTTTTCCATAGCATAAAATTTATGTGCGTGCAATATAAAAAAAACTGCCTTTCTCGAGATCTCTGGCTCAAAGCAAACTGGTCAAGGGAATTAAAAGAAAAAAGATGGTATACAAACAGTAAATGGTGTTAATTCTTGGATTTGGATGAACTAAGCGCCAAATATAGCAGTTCATCATAGTTTGCTCCACGTTTCAATGATGAGATACAACCGCTCTTCCAGCTTCCTTACGGATAGCCTTAACCCTGACTAACAAAGCGATAAATACCCCCGCTAAAAGCTGATCATTGAGGTTGATGTCGATATCCACGCTGATTCTTCACAAAACGATTATGACCAAGGCCGCGAATACAATTTAAAGAAATCGGGATATACCACTTTAAGGTTCCGTAATGACGAAATCCTGCAAAGTTTAACCTCAGTACTAACAAGTATCGAAAAAGAACTAAGGACATGATTCTAGACTGCTCGGACCCTGAAGTTGCACCAGCATTCAATTGACATCAAAGCAAGCAAAAACCAACTATACACTTCTCAATCAGGAAGACTTTCAGTATTTTAGGTCAATCATACTTTTAAATGACAGGCAGCTAATTTTTTTGAAATGTCTTGCGTCAAAAACCACGAAATTCAGGTCTCTTTTAAACGGTTTCCACAATAAAATTTTTGATGAACGTTTCGCCATAACAATTTAATTTTACATAACGTCGAAAGCCGTTACTGCTAACGCCTATATTATAGATTGTGCCAGTAATTGGTACTTAAAACAGTTTATTATGAATCAAGATTTAAAGAAACACATTATGATTAGAATCATTATCGGAATGCTTCCCATAGGATTACTTGCTTATTTAATATTTTCACCTGATAAACATAGTGGTAACAATGGGATTGGAATTGATGTCATAATGTTTATAGCACTTATTACATTAATCGTATTTGGGATTGTGCTATTGATTGAGGCCTTCAATTTTTTTGCTTGTGGTGAAACAAAAATTGCATTGTCCAACATTGGAGTTATATTCTGTATTGGAAGCTTTTACATCATTGAACTATACCTAAATCATCTGATCAACTGAAAAATCATCTGGCTCTTACATCAACAAAACCAATTTGATTCAACATCAGGATTGAAATAAAAGGCTATTGCCAGAAGTAATGTGATTGGTCTTTTCATAATTGTTTACAAAGGAACCTACCAGGTGCTTTAATGTGTAAAATAGTATCCCATTTTATTTTTAGAATTTACAAAAACATAGTTTACATTTCTCTTTGACGGTTTGAATTCAATAATTTTAGGTGATTGAGGTACACCTGTACTGTATTTCGGCGGATAAACTTCATCTATCGAAAGTGGTTCCTTTTTCGAGCTTGGAAATGGAGATGTACTCATCTTATAATTTGCAGTACATATATACCCTTCTTCGCTTTGTACTTCGAACAGATTGCTGCTAAATTCTGGCTCGAAAATCATGAAACGCAATGTGGATTCATCTGCAATTTTAAATTCCTTGATGTCTTTAGGAAAAAAAAAATCAGTTATGTTATAAGCAAAATCACCACCCCAAAGTACACGACCTATTTTTTCTTGTGATTTATACTTAAGTTTCGTACGTGGTAAGGGGATGTATTTTCCTGATTTTAAAATATAAATACCTGTCTTATCAGTACTATCCATCAACACTATTTTTTGGGCTTCTTTGGCGTAAACAGGCGATTCTATTAATAGCTTTTTAAACCCACTTTTATTGATTGAAATCTGGTTTTCTAATATCCTAAAATTAAATTGACCGTCATTTATTCTCGCATATGATTCTCTTGTAGAGTCAATTAGGCTCACGGCAACATTTTTCAAAGGTTCTTTAAGGGAATTTGATACAGTGCCGACAATTTTAAAGTTTTTAAATTTTGGATCTGTGCTTACTGAAACTTCTTTATCGCTATTTGATATATCGCTTATTGCATTTAAGGTGATTTTTTTTAAATCATAAGAGGCCTCTTCGGAAAAATTATTTATCCTGGTAATTACCGTGCGGTAACCTGGCTTTTTAAACGTCACGTAAAGAGTTTTGGGTTGAGCGATGGAAAATACACCACTAGAATCTGACTGTACTGATATTAAAGCGTTCCTGTATGAGATAGAAACATCAGACAATGGATTTCCTGAGTCATCTTGTAGATAGCCCATTATTCCAATCTCATCATTTTCATCCATTAAACATGATGAGCATAAAAGGACCCCCAATACAGTGATCAATTTAATGATTTTTTTCTTAGTCATTTAGTTTTATAGTTCTCGAATTACTTAATACTTAAAGAAACCAGGATATACCATAACAAGGTTCCGTAATAAAGAGATTCTACGAAGTTTAACCTCAATGCTGGCGACCATACCTGATTCTGTGTACACTGCCTTATCCTCGCTCCGTACTTACCTTAAAGTTGAATTAAGGTTGATTTATCCTCCAGATATCTCAACCTTAATTCAACTATAAGACAACATTAAGGAGGACTAGTACGCGACCTTAACGCAGCCACAGCAATGGTATCACCTCTTTTTTTATCATATAATTAATTGTGCCTTAATCGGGCTTAGTATCCGGCGCTTTACCAATCAGATCCATAAACTGATCCAGTTTAGGTGTAATGATGATCTGTGTACGTCTGTTTTTGGCTTTTCCTGCATCTGTATCATTATCTGCTATCGGGTTATATTCTCCACGACCTCCAGCGGTTAACCGTTTAGGATCAACATCATAATTGTTTTGTAAGGCTTGTACAACTGATGATGCCCGTAATGCACTCAAATCCCAGTTGTTGCGGATATTTATCTGAGTGATCGGTACGTTATCTGTATTACCTTCAATCAGTACATCGTAATCTTTGTAATCGGTAATGATTTTCGCGATTTTACTTAGGGTTTCGCCTGCTTTATCAGAAATTTCATAGCTGCCTGATTTATATAGCATGTTATCAGATAATGAGATATAAACTACGCCTTTAATACCTGCACATCAACATCCCTCATTTCTTCTCTGCTTAATGAGCGGGTCAGGTTATTGGTCAACACCATGTTAAGTGAGTCGCTTTTGTTTTTCGCATTTACCAGATGCTGAATGTATTTATTTGAGGCGTTGATCTCATCAACCAGCTTGGAGATGTTCACGTTCCCCTGGCTTGTAGAACTCAGACATTTGTTAAGTGCATCCTGAAGGAAGCGACATTGGCTTTTTCTGAAGCAATCTGCTCTTCCAGACTTTTCACCCTGGATGATGATCCGGATAGCTCCTGTTGACTGCTTTGGTATTTGCCATTAAGATCCCTGGATTTTTGCTGCAGGTCCGTATAGCTGGCCTGCAGCTCTTTGTATTTCTTGTTGCTTACGCATCCTTGTCCTATAGTAGCCAGAACCAGTAATGCTGCTGGTAAAATGTAAATTTTCATAACACTATTTTATTTAAAACACCTGTTTATCAGGCATCAGTAATTATTCCGTTCTGTAGAATAACAAATAATAGGCCACAAAAGCTGCAGCATTAAAAAAGGGCTGCTCCAATATACGGAACAGCCCTTCATAATGATTGCTATAAATGATCAGGTTTTCCTGATCCTGATGATGTGCATCCAATGCATGACTTTCATCAGCGGATAGGTAGGGTCAAACTCAAACCAGCGTGAAGCGAAGTTCGGGTTATTTGGCTTCTTATGGTGATTGTTCTGAAACAATTCTCCCAGCATCAGGAAGTCCAGCGGCAATGAATTTTTGCTATGATCGTCATTATCGTGATTGGAATAACCATACTTGTGTCCGCACCAGTTGACCACAGCGCCATGGATAGGCCCCATTAGAAAATGGATCGGCAGCAACAGGAACATCCACCATGCTGTAGCGAAAGTAACATAGAACCATACGTAAAAACTAATGAATACAAATCGTGTGATCCATGAGTCGCCGATCTTGTCGATCAATGGCCAGGATGGATATTTATCCCTGAATTGTTCTTCAGGTTCCACCTGGTATTTTGCATAGTTCAGGTAAATATTCTTTGTCTTGATCATCATTCCCCATACATCTTTTACAAAATGTGGTGAATGCGGATCTTTCTCTGTATCACTGAATGCATGGTGCATGCGATGTAAAATTGCATAGGCCCTTGGATTCAGAAAAGAAGATCCCTGTGACAAAAAGGTGATGCTGTAAAAGAATTTCTCCCAAAAACCATTCATCTTAAACATCTTATGGGATGCATAGCGATGTAAAAAAAAGGTTTGAGAAAAAAGCGATAGAAACCAGTGTGTTAAAAAAAATATTAATATGATCATTATCTGCCAAAATCGTCCTGCACCCTCACGATATCACTCTCATCTGACGGCTGAGCCGGATCTGTGTGCTGCCAGATCTCCGAAACAATACCCCAGTCTTCCAAACCGATCAAACGGTGTCTTTCGCCTTGTTTTAACTTGATGCTTTCTCCCGGAGCAAGTTGTTGAACCTCTCCCTGCTCATCTGTATCGCTGGTAATTACACCTACAGTTCCGTTTACCACTCTCCAGATTTCGGCACGGCGGTGATGGTATTGCCATGATAAGCGGGTATTTGGGGCAACGATTAGGATTTTAGGGCTAAGCTTGCCGGAAATCCTTAGATCTTCAACATTTAAACCTTCAAAATAAACATTGGCAAATTGTTGTGCCTGTTCTTCATCTATTACGAAGAAACCGCCCCATGGACGTGTTTCATCACGGTTTACTACATTAAATCCTTCAATTTTTAAGCGTTGTGCTACACCTTCGAATATTTCTTTCTTTTGATCTGACATGTTAATTAAGGGTCTATTTTTATATTCCCCCCAAACTTAAGAAAAATTACAATTCTATTCCTCTCCCTCCCAATAGAATTTATCAATCTCTACCAAATCCCTGCTCAGGTCCAGGATGAGGTCATACAGCAGGGAAATGTTTTTGTCATCAGAAACCAGGTTTTGTTCGAAAGAAGCATTGTAGATCTCCATGAATTCATCATAGAGCTCCTCCGGGATGTCTGGCTCGTCCAGTCTCAATTGGATAGTGGTATGGTAAAGGTACCTCGTGATGCAGAAGTATACGGTATTCAGGTTTATCAGCAGGTCTTTATACGATTTACTTTCCCAATCCATAATGTAGGCATAATGACTATCAGAGGCCAGCTGGTTGTATTCCTCATTTTCCATGATCTCCATTTCATCGAGGTTATTGATCATGTAGTATGTTTTTACACAATCCACCACTCTGTCCACAGATTTCAGGATGATCTTAACCACCTCATCATCCACAGAATCCAATAGTTCCCAGTCGTCCGGGTCAATGGCATCTGCAGGCACCAGTCCTTTCAGATCAGAAAGGTCCTTCTCATAGGCAACCAAAAAAGCATTCTTACATAACTCATTGATCACAAAACTCAACACATGTGGCACTAGACCTATAACACAATCTTTCAAAACACTTTATTTTTTGATCTGTAGATGAAGTTAATTACATCTGCTGAATTTACAAAATAAAAAAAAGCCAGGTGATTGGCCTGGCTTTAGAATTTATAAGGGATGATATTAGGATTTAGATAGTTGTGTATTGATTCTTTTTACAATATAATCAATATCGAAAGGCTTACTGATGTAGTCATTTGCACCAGCTTCCAGGCTTTTTTGTTTATTCTGATCATTTGCCGACATCACAATGATCGGAATGTGTTTGGTAAAGGGGTCACCCTTCAAATCTGTACAAATATCTGTACCGTCACCATCCGGAATCATCACATCAAGAATGAAAAGATCTGGCACTGAATCTTTAAGTTTACTTTTTAGTTCAGCAAACGAAGACGATAACTGTAGTTCATAGCCTTCATCTTTTAATAAAACGCCAATGATGTATCTGATATCTTCGTCATCTTCAAGTACATGTATTCTTTTTATCATAATTCGTTAATTATTTTGATTTAGATACAGATAATAGCAACAATGTTGCCAATTATTTAGATTTTATCCATGTAGCTATATCTGTTACCAAAGTTTCTGAAACACTCGCATGCGTCTGGTACTGTTGCGGACTGCTTTTTTCCTGATGTGCACTGAGCATATGGTTCAGTTCGGGATACAATTTCAGGGTCACATTCTTCTTTCCACCCAATGCTGCTTTCCACAGATTGAAATCGGTGACGTTCACCTGGTAATCGTTGTCACCTTGTACAATAAATATCTTTTGCTTAACGATTTTCTTAGCTGCAGCTACCTGATCATTTACATTCAGATCGATCCAATACGAAGCTGGCAAACCTGCAAGAATAGAGTCTGGCTTCAAAGTGCCGATTTTACTGATTTTACCTTTTGCATATTCTGCAAGGATGGTATCCAGTTGTTTCTTGCCCGCTTCCGTGGAATCCTTTGCTAAAGCGAACAGGTATTTGTTCTGTTCAATGGCCATATCTGCTAATTTCCTCGCCGGAGCAGCCAGCATGATCAATCCTTTGAGGTCGGGTGCCAACGCAGGAAATCTTGGTGCAAGCATGGCGCCCAGACTATGTCCTAATACGTAAATCTGCTTTTTATCTGCCTGAGGCACAGTCCTGGCCAGTGCAATTGCTGCCATTGCATCATCCATTACTTCTTCTTTTACTGTAAAGGGACCACCGAACTCTGTCGGGTACAGCATGGTACGTTTTACGTAACGGATGCTGGCTATCCCTTTGGAGGCTAGTCCAAGGGCAATGTCTTTCAGCGGCTTGTTTGGTCCGTAAGTGGCATCCATATCGTGCGGACCTGATCCGTGTACCAGTACAACGATTGGGTAATTACTTGCTTTCTTAGGCACGGTAAGCAGGCCTACGAGGCTGTGCTTGCCGGATTTGACATAGATTTCGCTTTCCTTATATAATGTGGTATCTGCATAAGCAGGTGGCAGGTAAGCTGCTTCTGCAGCCTTCGGACGCAGGAAGAAACCGACCATTTTCTCTGCCTTGTTGAAGGCCAGCAGAAAAGGTTGTGTATCGTTGGCAAAAACCACATCCACGACTACCGTAAAATATTCGCCTTCTGATTTGCTGCTGCTTACGGAAGCTGATTCGTATTTCCCCAGCTTCTCTCCTATTTTCTTCCAGATGTCTACTAAATTGGTTTCCGGTACTTTAGCCTGAAAACCGGGATCGAAAAAGCCGTAAGCTTCAGCATATTTTTCTTCCGACATCAGCTGGAAAAAATCCTGGGACTTGCCCAGCAGGTTAAGCACACTTTGTGAAAACGCTGAGCCGCTCAGGCACACAGCAAAAATAAGTAAGAATATTCTTTTCATTAATATATAGGTTGGTACCAGGTTTGGTAATTTATTTTTTCAGATTAACCTTTTTTAGGGATCAGGTAAGGGGCGATGGCTTTTTGCCAGATCTGATAGCCCGCTGGTTTCATGTGTAAGTTATCTTGCAAAAAGACTTGCTGGACTTCTCCTCTGGAATCTAACATTGGGGTCCAGACGTCTATGAATTCGGTTTTTTTAGTCTTTATGGCGTAGGCTCTTAGTTGCTTGTTAAACGCCAGGTATTTATCCCTGAGATTCCACCTGGCTACACTCGGCTTGGCACTGATAAATGCGACAGGTACACCCGGCAATGCTTTCGCGATTTGCTCTCGGATTTCTTTCGCCTGCTTTAATACATCCGCCACTTCCATTCCATGTGCAATGTCGTTATCGCCTTCATAAATAAAGATCTTTGCTGGTTTATAAGCCATGACCAGCCGCTCGGCATAGTAAAGCAGGTCCACAAACATGGAACCGCCGAAACCACGGTTGATCACTTCAGCATTCGGAAAATAGCTTTGCATGTCGGCCCACATCCTCAGGGTAGAACTGCCTACGAAGAGGTTACTACCGGGCTTTACTTTTTCCAGGCTGTCCCTTTTGTCGAATGCTTTGATCTCCGTTGCATATTTTTTTGCATCGTATTGTTGCGCATAAGCGGCTGTACCGGAAAAAAGAACGATACATAAACTGATCCTGATGATCAATTTGCTTTTGAAAAACTCAATAAACTTCATCTTTGATTAATAAGGAAAATTAAAGTTATTAAAATTACTTTAACAAAGTGATTTCACAAGGATTAAGCATAAAAAAAATGCCAACGGGAGCCATCCCGTTGGCATAATTACCTAATTAAATTTTACTATAGAGTGCGTTAATTAAAACCTTAAAACATGTATGCACTTACTTCGCCAAGAACCATGTACTGACTGTTTCCAGCCGGCCCCTGTAAACCAACCAACTTGAAATACCGTCCGGAAGAATTGGCCGGCATTTGGTAGAACTGTTCAGTAAGGATTACGTTATTGCTACTGTATTCACCTAAACTGGTCCAGGTGACATTATCGTTACTCACCAGGAACTGAATCTTGATCGGCGCACGGTTATCACCTCCCGGTCCATCATACAGTGAATTTAGCGTACTGAATCTTTTAATTGGTCGCACCGCTCCCATATCTACCGTGATCGAATGTGGATAGGCAGAACCGTTTGTATGCCAACGGGTATACTGATTACCGTCAATCATGTTTTTCGCTGCCTCGTTTCCTGAAGAGTACTGATCAGAGAAGGCAATCAGACTCCATTCCTTTTTGTCGAGGAATACGTTACGCTGACTAAGGTATCCGGTGTAGAAGGTGTCTATTGCCATTGTATCTGGCAGGTAAAGCGTACGGTACCTGAATTCTGAACCAGGGCTGTAATCTGCGATTTCGGTAAGCAATTCTCTTGCGTTGAAACGGACCGTCTTTGTTCTTCCTGTGGTACTGGTATACTCTACTTCAGTTTTGTATGCGCCGGTTACTGTATCGGCCACGTTCCAGCTCAATGCAAGCACGTTGGAGTTTTTAAGAAAAGCGGTGCTCAGTGGACGTTCCAATATCCTGCTCTGGTAGCGGTCGCCATAGACATTGCCACCAACTTCCACTGCTACCGACTGGCGGCCTTGTGCATCGTAGTTTCTGATGGTAAATGTATAATAATTCTCTTCCAGATTGGTAAACTCGTAGCTCATTACGTTCTGGTTTGCAGGAATATTGAGTTCTACGGAATCCTGATTGCTGTTCCAGAAAATCTTTGCTTTTACGATCTTAGGATCTGTACCTCTTAACCAAACCAGTGTAGCACGCTTGTTTCCCCCGTGAAGTATGGCAGATTTTGCCTTTCCAGGATAGGTCTTTCCTCCTTCTACAATAAATTCTTTGTAGGTGCTATCCATTTTTTTACAGGATGCAAAGGCACTTAAACCTGCAATGGCAATCAATAAATAATATAATCTTGTTTTCATCTGTTTATAATTTATTTGATCAGACACTTAAAATTTACCAAAGAAGCTTAGCTCTGTAATGTGACAGCCACCACCGCCTCCCCAGGTTTCTACAGTTTTAAAACGGTAGTACCTATAGGCCTGTGGTGTTTCTTCAAATTCGAAATCTTCACCTTTGGTATAAGCGTAATCGTAATCTTCTGTAGTATTCTGTCCTACAGGAAGGTTTGATGGTTTGAAAGAACGGAACTTCCCAACCAGCGTCCAATTGTTAAAACTTCCATCTGTAGCCGGTGCATTTGATCCGTACAGTTCAAATGCTTTTACATTAGAACCTCCATAGGTATAATTCGGAGATCTCTGGTGCATTTTCATACGGCTCAATACAACGGTTTTTTTCAAGTCGATACTGAACCATTGTGTAAGTGCGTTACTTTGCGAAGCAAAGATCCAGATGTCTACCAGTCCGTCCCAGGTTCTTTCCAATGGATAAGAAGACTCTACAGGCAGGTAAGAATCGGTAGGCAAATGCAATGCGGTAAATGGCTTAGGTACTTCCTGTTCAAAAAGAGGGATGATGTTTTTAGTCAGTATTTCTGATTTATTGCCCCACCTGTCTCTCAGGTATACTGAGTATGATTTTTCCACAGATTTTAATCCCCTTACAGAATATGACCCTTCCCTGGCTTTGGTATAGAAGGTCTGAACCGGAACATTAAATCCATTTCCACTGGTATCTGATTCCAGCACAATAGCCAGGTTGGCTTCAGTTTCGTTTTTGAATTTAATTTTCACACCGCCAAAACCTGCTTCCATAGTTAGCGCCGAAAATGAACTGATTACAGGAGGGGTTAATGGTTTGATTTTTACCATAAGCGGCTCAGAAACCTTCTCATTTTTACCTACGCTATAGACTTTTACATCGTATTCATTGGTATCACCAAAACCCTCAAGTCTGATCGTATCTGTGTAATAGGAAGCTTTACCTTCCTTAAATACGCCCGGCTGTATCTCGTAAACGGCCTTTACGTAGGCTAAATTCTCATCTCCCGGAACTTTATAGGTCAACAGGGCACCGCCTGGTGTTCCTTCTGATTTTATGTTACTTACTTGTTGAGGCGCCGGTGCATTTTCATCGATATGATCCAGTCTGTCTTCCTCTTTGCAGCCCTGCCCCAGTACGAAGAGCAGCAGTGCGGGTATGATATAAAGTAATTTTTTCATCTGTTTATATTTAAATTTTGAGTTACCTAAACTACCATCCTAAATTTTGCACTAAGTTTTTGTTTACCAGCAAATCTCTATCACGTATTGGCCAGAAGTAATCTTTTATGCCAAATTTCTGCTCGTTGATCACTTTCGGACGATAATAAAATGCCGGATCGCTCTGGGCAAGGTCCCATCCGGAGATCGGCTTTCTGTTGTATTCCTGCGGAGCCGTTTTCCAGCGTCTCAAATCCCAGAAACGTTGTCCTTCAAAAGCAAGTTCTATCAACTCTTCCTGCTGAATGATTTCCCTCATACCAACCTTGGTCGTGTATTTAGTAGGCAAATTGGAGAAGTTGGTCCAGGATACCTGAACTGTAGGCAGTCCGGCACGGGACCTCACCTGGTTTACATAATCGTAGACCACATCTGTTGGTGCCGCTGAAGATTCATTCAATGCTTCAGCATACAAAAGAAACAGGTGTGATAAGCGCATTACCGGCCAGGCGTACTCATTGATGCTGTAATCATTTACTCCAGTTCCCTGAACGTTTTGGTAGTGTACATATTTTTTAATGTAGTAACCGGTTACTGAGTTGCCGTCTGTACTGTTGCTGGCGTTTGGCTGTCCCTTTCTTCCAGATACATAGAACAGATCCAATGGTTTGGAATCATCATATCTGCCCTGACCATACCAGATTCCGCCGTCGAAACCAAGACTGGCATAAAACCTTGGCTCCCGGTCAAAATTGATCGCCGCACTCACATAATCTCTTCTTACCTGCAATTGATCCGCTACTGTTGAAGTCCTGAACGCAGAGCCCGTATTTACCCTCGTTTTGTCTTCTGTAAGTGGAACACCATTTTTGGTATAGAACATTTCTGCGATCTTCAATGTAGGGGAAAGCTCTCCTATCACCCTCGGATTACCCATGTTCTGAAAGTCTACTTTCGCAGCAGAAATCCTTTGCATCAGGTTGGTTGAACTTTGTGTGTTGCCCCAGATGATTTCGCTATTCCATTTATCTGTAAAGGCCATTCTCAAATCCATTTGCGTTTTCATAAATGGAGTTAGTGCAACTACAGAAACAGCAGGATTGAATTTGTACAGCGCGTTTCCAGCTGCTACACATACATCTATTGCTGTTTTGCAGGCCACCGCTGCTGAATCCCATTTTGCAGGAGATACAGTTTGATTGAATAGCTGCTGTCCGTCTCTGTTTCTTAAAGAAGCCATCTCGGTGTTGCCATTGAATAATGGGCTGGCAGCACTTACCAATACTTTTGCTTTTAATGAGTAGGCGATTGGCTTCGTGATGTGACCCAGATTTCTCGCCGGGTTTCCGATCACGGAAGGCAGATCATCTTTTGCTTCATTCAGCAATTGAACGATATATTCGAAACACTCATCTACCGAATTTCTTGGTACCTTTACACTATTGATGTCAGAATCAATCGACTGGTTATCCTTGATCAAGGGGATAGGCCCGTACATCCTTAATAAATAAAAGTGGTAATAAGCTTTCAGGAATTTCACTTCAGCGATCCACTCCACTTTTTCCTGTTCTGTCAGATCCGGAACCTTACCTACATTCTCCAGAAAGATGTTACAATCACGAAGTCCCCTGTAAAGATTGTCCCATAAAAAGACACCTACAGGATTGTCTGTACCTTGCAGGCCACGGGCAATGTTGAACATTCTATGGTCAAATTCCGGCAATACAGGACTTTCATAACCCCACATTTCGTCGCCAGCCAGAATCCCCGGATTAGTGGTTGGATCAGCATCTTTCGGCATGTAAGAATAACATGTGAATAAATATTTCTCTGCCTCAGTCCGCATAGTGAATGCATTCTCTATAGTCGGGATGTTATCGGGAACAACATCCAGATAATCTTTACAGGAACTCAGTACAGATATGAAAACCAGGAAAAGCCGTTCTCAGTATCCATTTTCCTTTTTTAATGTTTTGCATAACGATAATCTATAATTAGTTAAAAGTTAGGTTTAAACCAACGTTGAATACTTTCTGAACAGGGTAGCCCAATCCATTACCAGCCATTTCAGCGTCCCACATTTTAAATTTGCTCAACATGAACAGGTTACTTCCGCTCACATATACACGGAAGGCAGCAGCTTTCATTCTCTTAAGTACATTTTGAGGCAGGCTATACCCCATCTCCACTTGCTTAATTCTCAAAAAGGAAGCATTGCGCATGAACCAGGTACTCGTTTTGCTGTTATTCTCGTTAACCGTCGGACTCAAACGAGGCCATATGGCATACACATTCTGATTTTCTTCAGACCAGTAGCTGTCTGCATAGGCTTTTAACAATTGCGTCTGGTTGTTGAAAGGAGAGGTTGCAGAAGGATCGATCCAGAAAGATTGATTTGCCGAACCCTGTGCAAATGCAGAAAAATCGAATTTTTTATAGCTCAAAGAAAAACCAAAACCGTAAATTACTTCAGGAGTTACAGGGTTTCCAATCGCAACCATGATCTGCTGCGTTGATTTTACCGTCGTTATTTACATCTGTATATTTAATGTCTCCACCACCATACTGTCCAAATTGTCTTGGTGAGTTGGCAGCTTCTTCATCATCCACAAAAAGGCGTTCCGCGATATAGCCAAAGTTCTGTGCCAGCGACTTACCTACTCTTGATCTGTAAGCATCCGGATATTGTGGCTCCTCATATACTTTATATTTACTTTTTGCATAAGTCAAGTTACCTCTGAAAGATGCCCAAAGATCTTTCGCTCCAGGCTTGTTGGAAATCAAGCTGACAGATCAATTCCATTACCAGATGCTTTTCCAATGTTTGCCTTAGGAATATTACCTGCAGGTAAACCCATTGTGTTGGGAATAGACTCGCGCGCCATCAAAATGTCGTTTCTTTGTTCTGTGTAATATTCAGCTATAATATTTGATTTGCCAAAAAGGCTGAATTCTATAGCCATATTTTGCTTGATCGAGCGCTCCCAGCTGATATAGGGATTTGCATACCTGTTAACAATTATTCCGTTTTGGTAACATTTGATCGCGTCCGAAAGTAGCGCCCTCTTGATGGATCTCATATTTACATTGGACAAGTAGAAAAAGCGGTCATTTATATCCCCTATTTTGTCATTACCAACAATCCGTAGGTATATCGTAATTTCAGATTTGTGATTGCATTTTTAAATGGTTCAAAGAATTTCTCATTGGACAGGATCCAGTGCCACACCTGCAGATGGGAAAAACCAAATCGTTGTTTCTCGGCAAACCTTTCTGTTCCATTATATCCAAAGTTAAATTCGGCATAATATCTCCTATCGTAAGAATAAGTAGCCCGCCCGGAAAGCCCAAGATTTCTTAGGGAGCGATTGCCAGTAGACTGCCAGCATTAGCTTCGAGTTTCTCTTTTTATCATCACCAATAAACCACTTACATCATGCTTTTTGAACCAAACGTACGGTTATAATTAACCATGATTCCATATAGAATGTAGATTAAGAATTTTGTCCCCTTCACGAAGTCTAAATATTCGGTTCCTGTATCATTTAGCCTGGAGACTTTATAAAGTATTTGTCAAAGTGATCATAACCGGATACGATAACAGAAAGGACTGTATGCCCTGGTGAAGCCAAAGTTGATAACCTGGTTAGGTTTAGCATACCCTAATGGAAAGACCTTTAGTCAGAGATTCAAGATTTTGTTTTACTTCAAACTGGGCAAGCATTTGAGATCTGGAATTATCTTTATATCCTTAACCATATCCGCGTAAGGGTTGAGTAGGGAGTGGTGCTATAATTGCCAAACATAATGTGCTGTACAAATTGGTGTTCGGCATCAATAGGAAGTAGGCGGGAAATCACAGGATTTGCGTGCATGACTTTATTGTACATCTGTGCCCCACCATCCAGAGGACCGGTGTAGTCGTCAAAGTTTCCACTTAAGCGAACGATCAATTCAGTGGTTTTTGTAAGGTCGATATTGACATTTGTTCTCAATGAATAACTCTTTAAATCGATGTTATTATTAAAGTTGTTTCTGTTGTCTACATTTAGTATCCCATTGTCTTTAGTGTAAGCACCAGCTACATAATATGTAGCAATATTGCCACCACCTCTTACGTTGAGGTTATAACGCTGATTGATGGCGTTGTCTTTAAATAACATTTTCCTCCAGTCGTTAGCTGGATATACAAGCGGATTAACTCCAGCTGCTGTATTTACTATTTTTTCTTCAGAATACGGCAGTGTACCTCTTGGGTTTCTAGTTGCTACTGCTTCATTTGCCAACTTCATATAAGTCACAGGATCTGCGAGTTCGATATTATCGGTAGGCATCGAAGCTGAAGTTTCTGCTCTAAGAGATATTAGCTTTACCTACCACACCTTTTTTAGTCGTTACCAGGATCACACCATTTGCACCACGTGCACCATATAACGAGGTAGCAGTCGCATCTTTCATGATAGAGAAGGTCTCGATATCATCAGTCTGCAATCTTGCTAAATCCACTGTACTCAGTTCCACACCATCGATCAGGATCAGTGGACTGGTATTGGCACCGAAAGTAGTGATACCCCTTACGAAAAAGTCGGCATTGTCACGCCCTGGCTCACCGCTTCTTTGGTAAGCAATTACACCGGCAACGCGGCCAGCCAAAGAAGCCGTTAAGTTACTTGAAGGAATTTTAAGGTCGCCCGGCCTCACTGTCGTGATCGAACCAATTACACTTTCTTTTTTTTGTGTACCAAATGCAACAACAGATACCTCTTCCAGTGCATTTTTTTCATCAGGCACAAGTTTAACGTTCAGTATTTTTTTATCGCCAATGGTCAGTTTTTGAGCAGTATAGCCGATAAAGGAGAAAATCAGGACATCAGCATCGCTATTTACCTGGATGGTATATTTACCGTCGGCATCAGTTACTGCACCACGTTCAGGAACTGAACCCTGAACCTTAATGGTTACACCCGGAACGGAAATTCCCTGTTCATCATACACGGTTCCGGTCAAGATCCGCTGAAAATTTGATGAAAGGTTACTTGTTAAATGGAATTTTATTTTTTCATTGAATATCCCTCTTTTGTCAGAATTTGCAGCAGATACATATAATGTATTGCACAAAACAGCGCATAAAAGGAGAATAAGTATTTTTTTCATACTTTTACATTAGTTAAATGTTAATTGCCTGCAGCATTGGTGATTGGGTTGTCGCCTCCTTACCGTCCTGCGTTTAAAATCATGTACATTTGATGTGTCTTTTAGGTGCCCTTTTGCAAGAAGAGTACTTAAAAGACTTTTTAGATAATTGTTATATCATATCGCCCTTTCCCTTAGATTCTTAGAAAATTTTATTAATAGTATTTTTATTACAAATCCGTTCAAATCCCTCTTTAAATCAATGAAAAATTGTTTTAGCAAGGGAAAGAATGGTTTAAATAATGTTGTTTAGTGTTAATTGGTATTGTGGTTGCTCGGTGGTATTACAATGATAAAAAATATCATTTTTTCTTGCAACCTGTACTGTCCTGAAACAGACGAGATTATTTAAAATAAATAAAAAATGCCAACGGGAACCACCCCGTTGGCACAACTACCTAATTAGCACAAATCTGCAAACGGGAGTTTGCTTCTTAAAGACCGTAGGTACTGATTTCGCCCAGCACCATATTGTTTTCAGGTCCCTGGGTGCCCACAAATTTAAAGTACCTGGCTCTAGGGCTGCCCGGAAGCAAATAGCGCTGTTCTCCGTTCAAAGTACGGTCGAAATTAAAAATGCCCTGACTAACCCAGGTTACATTATCTATACTTGTCAAAAACTCGAACTTATTTTGGCCCGCGTCCATCCCCGCCTGGAGAGTCGAAATCTGTGCGCCAAACCCCGAATTGCGTAAGGATCCTCGGTGCACCCATATCTACGACAATCCAATGCGGATAGCTGGAGCAACCAGCACAGCTATGCCAGCGGGTATGTTCTGTTCCGTCGATGAAATTAACCGCCGCATTATCGCCTCCGGGATGTTGGGATGAAAAGGAGACCACACGCCAGTCTTTTTTATCGATAGAGAACAAACCTCCATCGGTATAGGAGGTATAAAACATGTCCAGCGACAATGAATCCGGCCTGAATATCGTTCTGAACTGGTAGTTTGTATTTGCCTTCATGTCGGTTATTTCTGTAATTTTTACTTCAGAGGCTTTTACAAGAACCGGAAAGACCTGCGATTTAACAGTGCCGGACACATCTGTATATTTGACCTCCGAGGCATAGGCACCATTGGCAATGTCGGCCCCTCCCCAGTTGATGGTCAACTTACCTGCCGCATTGATCAAGGTGGAATTTACAGGTCTTGTTAACAACTGTGATTGATATCTTTCTCCATAGGAGCCACCATTGACTTCAACGGGAACAGATATGTTTCCCTCCGCGTCAAAAGTGCGGATGACAAACGTGTAGTTCTTCTCCTGTAAATTATCGACCCATTACTTTTACGGTATCTCCGGTGACTGCTGTAATGTCGACAACGATTGAATCGGCAAAGCTATTCCAGTATACTTTGGCCTTGACCACTGTTCTGTCGACCCCCTTTGGCCATACCAGTTGTATCCTGCTTCTGCCCGACTTGGCGATTGCCATTGCTTTACCCGGGTAAACCAGACCAGCGGGCACTACATATTCTTTATAGGTTGCATCCATCTTCCTGCAGGCTGAAATCAGACAGATTGCTGCCAATAATATTAAACTAAAATGAAATGTCTTTTTCATAATGCTATGATTTTTTTGTTTAGGTAAGTGCTTATGGTACTATTTGTCCAAAGAATTTTAGCTCCATGATTACTACCTGACCCGGACTACTATAGGTCTCTAAAGATTTCAAACGAAGGTATCTAAAGGCTTCTGGTTGCGTGGCAAAATAGAAGTCGGCGCCCAGATTGCAGGCATAATTGATATCTTCATTTGTTTTTTTGACCTAAAGGAAGGTTTGAAGGCTTGACTGTGGTAAATTCACCCAGTAGCGCTCCAGCTGGCCCAACTGCCATCAGGATTCGGGGAATTAGAGCCATAGAGTTCAAAATTTTTCAAACCACAACCGGTATAACAGTGGTCATTTTGTTCCATGTATTGCTTAAACCGGCTGGACAGCACTTTTTTACCCAGATCTATGGTAATCCATTGCGGCAGCGACGAAGCATTTGATGAAGCATACAATCTTCTATCGGCTAAGCCGTTCCATAAGTTCTCCAGATTATAACCGTCGGCCGCAATCGCTGTCTGGTCTGTGGGCAATACCAGCTTCCTATAAGTATCACTCGGTATTTCAATTTCGGGTTTAGGTGTCAGCGTCTTAATTACTGTATCCGATTTGTTATTCCAGCGGTCGCGGATATACATCGCAAATTTTTGTGGCTTCGGTTCAAAACCCCTGGCGGCAAAATCACCGGCCGTAGCTGCAGTATAAAAAGTGCGCACTGTAACCCAGTTGTTGTTACCCGTAGTATCTTTCAGCACGACTATAGCCAGATCTGCCTTGGATGGATTTTCCATGGAGACGTTTACACCACCAAAGGTTTCTTTAAAAATCGCGGAAGCGAATACAGATTTAACCGGAGGTGTCTTTGGCTGCACTTCGACCATAATCGGTTCTGATTGCTTCTCATTAGCAGCCACACTATAAATCTTTACCATATGTACGAGTTCGTCTCCAAAACCCACCAAACGAAGGGTGTCGGTATATTTAGAAGATTTCGCCTCCCGAAACACACCTGGCTGGATCTCGTACACTGCTTTTACATAAGCGAGATTCAGATCTTTAGGAAGTTTATAAGTTAATATGCCTCCCCCCGGGGTTGCCTGGACTTTTACATCGCTGACCTGCTGTGGGGCAACTGCATTCTCATCTACAAAATCAAGTCTCCCCTCTTTTGAACATCCGAGCCACAGGAGCGCCATAGACACTATCCCGATAAATATTACTTTTTTCATTTTATATCTTAATTAAATGATTAGTCTTTAAACGATATGATCTACCAACCTAAGTTTTGAACCAGATTCCTGTTGTTCACCATATAGTTTTCATCAATAGGCCAGAAATAATCTTTTGATCCAAACGACTGGTTATATATCACCGTAGTTCTATAGTAAGAAATGGGTTCAGACTGTGAAAGGTCCCAACCAAGGATCTGCTTATTTAATTCTGTAGCTGATTCCTTCCATCTGCGCAGGTCCCATAAGCGTTGCGACTCAAAACACAATTCAATCAGGCGTTCCTGATGGATGATGTCGCGCATTCCGTCCTTGTTTTGGTATTTCCCTGGATTGGTTGAAAAGTTTGTCCAGGATGTAGCCACCGTAGGCAGGCCTGCACGTGCCCTCACCAAATCAATGTATCGGTAAACTTCTGCACCTGGTCCCTGAGCTTCGTTTAAAGCCTCAGAGTACAATAGGTATAAGTCCGACAAACGCATGATCGGGTATGGATAGTTGACCACCGAATAGTCATTCTGATCATTGATCACGTTTTGGAAATGAATCAGCTTTTTCAGGTTATAACCCGTGACCGTATTGTATCCATATTTACCTTTTCCGTTCCGTTGTTTAAATTTACTCTCTAAATAAAACAACCCCATAAAATCGTTATCGTCGTACCGGCCATGTCCGTAATAAACTCCACCGTCAAATCCTAAGTCCGCATAAAAGCGTGGTTCCCTGTTGAAATGCAGACCAATGGTGGTATAGCCTTTATGAACAAGCAATCTATCTGCATCTCCTGAAACCCGTAAATTATAGCGGGAGGTGTAGTTATAGTTTTTATCTTCATTGATAGGGACACCATTTGCAGAATAGAACATCTCTGCAATCTTTAAAGGCGGCGACAATTCACCCCTGGTAATTACCCCGTCAAGGTATCTCGGATCCCACCAACTGGAAATTAACCTTTGTAAACCATCAGTATTGGCTTGCGTATTCGCCCAGATAATTTCACTGTTCCATTTTTCTGTAACGGCGCCGTTAAGACTGAGTTGCGTTTTAATCGCATCGCTAACAGCGAACTGCTGAAACGAAGGGTTATATACATACAGTTTCATCCCAGCAGAAGCACACACATGTATCGCTCTTTTGCAGGCAACAGCGGCAGTATCCCATTTAGCTGCGGAATAAGTGGTGTTAAACAATGGTGTTCCATTCGGGTTTTTTAAGGCCGACTGATCAGTATTCCCGTTAAACAAAGGACTAGCTGCCGTAACCAGCACTTTCGCCCTTAAAGACAAAGCGATCGGAGCAGTGATCCTTCCTGCTTCTGTACCCTGACTGATGATGGTTACAGGAAGACCAGATGCAGCTTCATTTAGCAGCGCTGAAATGTAACTGAAGCAGGAATCTACCGGGTCACGGAAAACCTTTACCTGATTTACATCCGCAGAGATGGGCAGATTGGTTTTGATCATTGGGATTGGCCCATACATCCGCACTAAAACGAAGTGATAATACGCTTTTAGAAATTTAACTTCCGCAATCCAGCGGTTCTTCTCCTCCGGCTGCATGTCTGGCACTTTACCAATGTTTTCCAGGAATATGTTACAATCCCTGATTCCCTGGTACATGGACTGCCACCTGTCGCCCAATGGGCCTACTTTACTTTGAAATCCTTTCGCCATATCCAAATAGGCACCTCTTTCGGGGATCTCCCACAATTCATCGCCACCAACCATTGCAGGATCGTCGCCCAACTGGCCATTTCTTGGAATGAAAGAGTAGCAGGTATATAGAAACTTCTTCGCCTGTGTACGTAGGGTAAACGCATTATCTATCGTGGCTACGTTATCAGGAACTACATCCAGAAATTTTTTACAGGAACTTAGTGCTACTAAAAAGATCACTGTATAAAATCCGATCATTATATATTTTCTCATAATATCTCTGTTTATTACTTTAATGATACGTTTACTCCTATGTTGAATACCCGCTGAATTGGGTATCCCAGCCCATCGCCGCCCATTTCTACATCCCACAAATCAAACTTGCTGATGTTGAATAAATTGGTTGCGTTCGCATAAATCCTAAAGTTTGAGGTATGCAATCTTTTTTGGATGCCTTTAGGGATTTTATAACCAATTTCAACTTGCTTAAGGCGTAGAAAAGCCCCGTCGCGCATAAACCAGGTACTTCTCTGGTTGTTGTTGTCATTAATGTTAGGGCTCAACCTTGGCCAAAGGGCATGGATATCACGTACATCTTCCGACCAGTGGCTATCAGCATAGGCTTTTAGCAATTGCGTCTGGTTATCAAAGGGTGATGTGGCACGGGAATCAATCCAGAATGACTCGTTTGACAATCCCTGGAAAAAGGCAGAAAAGTCAATGCTTTTATATCCGGTAGAAAAACCAAAGCCATAAACCACTTCCGGTAATCTTGGGTTACCAATCGGGACCATATCTGCTCCCGTGATCTGACCATCGCCATTGACGTCGGTATATTTTATGTCGCCACCACCATATGGTCCGAAATTCTGCCTTGGTGAGTTGGCTGCTTCTACATCATCCACGAACAAACGCTCTGCAATCAATCCATAATCCTGGAAAATAGGGTGACCAATGCGGCTCCGGTATTTTTCATTATAAACGGGCTCTTCAAAGACTGTAAATTTACTCCGTGCATATGTGAAGTTTCCGGTAGCAGCAATCCAGAGGTCTTTACCTACATTTTGATTATATTCTAAAGATATATCTGTTCCTTTTCCTGAAGCCTCACCCACGTTCGCCCTGATGTCGGCCGTCAGGCCCATAGTAACAGGAATTGCCGAACGGCTCATTAATATGTTCTTGCGTTTTTCTGAATAAACCTCAGCCGTGACTTTTAAGCGATCAAATAGTCCGATTTCAAGCGCCAGATTGGCTTTTGTGGATTTCTCCCAGGTGATGTCTTCATTGGCATACCTGGAGATGTTTACTCCATCTAAATAACTGCCCGGGCCGAGTCCATTTCCAAAAGTAGCACCCCTGTTGCCTGCATTCATGTCGACATTCGACAGGTAAAAGAAGCGGTCTGAAGCCGAACCGATCGCATCATTTCCAATTAAACCGTATGTTGCCCTTAACCTCAGGTTATTGACCACCGGTTTGATTTTTTTGAAAAACTGCTCATTCGATATCGTCCAGGCTACACCTGCAGAAGGAAAATAACCATAGCGCTGCTTAGCCGCAAACCTTTCTGATCCATTATAACCAAAGTTATATTCCAGGTAATAGCGGCTGTCGAAGTTGTACGTTGCCCTACCGGAGACGCCCATATTCCTGGAAGGAAGAGATTCCTGCAGGCCGGCACCATTTGCACTCAGGTTGTTTTGCAACATACCCACGAGCAAGGCACTAAAGCCATGTTTTTTGAAACTGCGGCTGTAATTTAACTGTGTCTGTGCATAAAAAACAGAATTCAGCACCCGGTTGCCGGGGCTATAATTCAAATATTCAGTTCCTGTATTTTCATTCATCGCCTCTATTGCATAAGTACTGGCAACAGGGTCATAACCAATCAGCTTATAGTAATAAGGATTGTATGCCCTGGTAACATCGAAAAATGCGGTACGGTTGGTATTCATCATTACCTGAAAATTAAGTCCCTTGGTGAAAAAAGACAGGTCCTGTTTAAGTTCCAACTGTGCCAGCATCAGCGATCTTGAGGAATCTTTGTAGCCCCTCACCAGATCTGCATATGGATTGGTATAAGTATGACCGTCGACATCAGAGTTACCGAACATGATGTGTTTTACAAACTGGTGCTGCTCGTCTACCGGATAAAACTGCGGGAAGAGCACAGGATTGGTACGCATTACCTTTCTGTACATTTCCGCACCTCCATCTATCGGACCTGTATATTCGTCGAAATTACCGCTCAAACGGACTACCATTTCGGTTGATTTTGTCAGGTTGATATTGACGTTAGAACGAAGTGAATAACTGGTCAGGTCGATGTTGTTATTGAAATTATTACGATGGTCGACCTTTAGCAGACCATTATCGTTATTTAAGGATCCGGAAACAAAATATTTGGCCACCTCACCTCCCCCGCTTACGTTCAGGTTGGCGCGACGGTTCATGGTATGGTCTTTAAAAACCAGGGCCCTCCAGTCATTTGCCGGATAAATATTTGGATTTTGTCCGGTTCCGGTATTGGCGATCTTTTCATCGCTATAGGATACCTGTCCGAGTGGATTACGGGTAAGCACCGCTTCGTTTGCCTGTTTCATATAGGTAACGGGATCTGCCAGTTCGATATCCTTTACAGAAGCGGACATGGAATTCTCCAACCTAAATGAGATTTGCGCCCTGCCCACTGCACCTTGCTTGGTAGTGATCAAGATCACCCCGTTTGCTCCGCGAGCGCCGTACAAGGCAGTTGAAGTCGCATCTTTCATCACTGAAAAGCTGGCAATATCATCGGTCTGCAGACGTGCAAGTTCGGTAGTACCAACCTCCATATTATCTATTAATATTAGGGGGTCATTTTTGTATCCGAACGTGGTGACACCACGAATAAAGAAATTTGCATTGTCATTACCTGGCTCCGCACCACGTTGGAAGGCGATCATACCCGGAATTCGGCCTGCCAGCGCAGTTGTTAAATTACTTGATGGAATTTTGAGGTCCGATACCTTGACGGAAACGACGGAGCCGACCAGATCAGCTTTCTTCTGCGTACCAAAGGCCACCACGGCAACTTCATCCAGCGCATTTTTATCATCAGGAAGTAGTTTCACATCTAATGTTTTCTGGGATCCAACTGTAATTTTCTGGGTGAGGTACCCCACATAAGAGAAAACAAGTACTTCTGTGTCTTTATTGACCGATATGATGTACTTACCTTCAGAATTGGTCATCACCGCCCGTTTCGGCACAGCAGCTTCTACGGTAACGGTTACACTTGGAATGGGAGATCCTGTTTCGTCGAGCACGGTTCCTGTCAACACCCGTTGCAATGAGGCCCTGCGACTATTGATTGCTGAGCCAATAGGCTCTTTTTTAAATACTCCCGTCTTCCCGGTATTTATAGCAGATACATAAAGAGCATTGCCTAAAATGGAGCATACGAGGAGAATAAGTATTTTTTTCATACTTTTACACCTGTTTAAATGTTTACTGTTCTGCAGTTCCGGAACCTGGTTCTAGCCTCTTTGCCGGTCTGCGTTAAAAAATCATGTACATTTGAATTCGTCTTTTAAGTGCTTTTACGCAATAAAGGCGCTTAGAAGACTTTTTTTGATAATGGTTATATCATAAAATCCTTTCTTTTAAGTATTTGCGGTTTTCTTGTAATTGAGTTGAAATATGGTCGTTAGACGGTTAGGTGAGCTTTTTATTTTTTGATGAGCCGATCAGCAAATCGAAGAAATAAATCGACAGGGCATAGAAAATAACGTATCATGGTATATTTGGTTAGTTATTGTTCTCCACACTGTCCTAACCACAGTGCTTTAAACATGTATGTAAATATAATCTGTTGTTTGCGCTAAATAGTTATAGATTTTGACATTAGATTTGTACTTTCTGATTATATCAACTGGATTTCCGGCTTTCCAATTGCCCTTGATCTGAACGCCGTCGGCGTAAGCCCGGTCTTTTCCTTGAAGAGTTTGGAAAAATAGAAATGAGACTCAAAACAAAGCTCATAGGCGATCTCTTTAATGGGAATAGCTGGGTTCGAGAGCATTTCTTTGGCCTTTTCGATCTTAAGCTGTATGTAAAACTGTCCGGGAGAAATACCCGTGTAAGTTTTGAACAGTTTACGGAAATTGGAATATCCGATCATCAGTTCTTTTGCTGCCTGTTCAGGGGAAAATTCATTAGTGATATTTGACCGGAAGAGTAACCTTGCCTTGTTGATAAGCGTATGTTTTTCTCTATCTTCTATCAAATTGGCCCTGTTGCCCGCATGTATGGTGCCCAGAAGATGTAATGTAGCACCTGATATTTGCGACTGGTAACCACCTTCTTCTCTCTTTGTGCCCTCAATGATCAAATTGAACAAATTAAAGGCTTGCTCATTGATACCCAAATGAATACAGGGATGACTAGGGCTAAAAAAATCTCCACTGACCAGATCGTCCATGATCCTCCCCTTAAAGCCAATCCAATATTCATCCCAGCCGGTAATCCCTGAGGGACGATAGCGATGCCTTTCACCTGGAAACAGCAGAATAATAGTCCCCGCGGAGATTTGCTGTTTGACACTATTGGATTCAAACCAGCCACTACCTGCCGTAATGTAAATGAGCTGATATTCGTTGAGCACCCGTCCTGTCTTCCATTTGAAGTCATGGTCTTCCGGGTGGCTATGTAAGGGATAGCTACTTTTGGGGGCAATATGCGTGCAGCCGGCATTCAAGACGCAGAGCCCCCAGTCCTCATCCATTTTACTAATGGGAAGGTATTTATAGTAATTATTCATCACTCTGCCGTTTTCAGTACCACCGGTCCGAGCAGGCCGGAAGATTGCAGCCCGCTGTTTGGTCGGTATGGATTATAACTTAAAGATGTTTTACGTTGGTCAGGGGCCAGTTTACTGTCCCCTATCAAGCGGTTTACCCAGTTGTTCACCACCTTAATCTCCAATTTATTTTGCCCTGATTTAATGGCATCTGTCACATCCAGCTGATAAGGCGGCGTCCAGACTCCACCGAGCGCTACTCCGTTCAGTTTCACTTTAGCCACTGCGGTGAGGCTTCCCAGATCGAGGATAACCCGCTGCCCCTTTTTAAGTTTTTCGCCCTTAAAAGTCTGGCGGTAAAAGGCTGTACCAGAATAATATTTGATGGCATCATCTGAATGTGTGGACCAATCGATTAGTTTTTCGAAGATAACCTGTTCTTTCGGGCCCCTCATCAGGGTATCAAATGATACCTGCCATGCTCCGGTAAGTTCCTTCAGGGGTTTCAGCTCAGGAAAGTTTTTTGTTCCTGCAATTTTAGTACTGGCACTGGCTTCCCTGGCTTTGAAGACCACGAACAAGCTCCCTGCCGGGGCTAAAGTAATCGGTACATCGGTGATTCCATTTTCCGTACTGAACTCGGGAAGGTCACGGGAAGTTCCGCTAACCGCATCCCAAAGTTGGGGTTGCTTATTGTCTACCCGGAATGAGGGCCTGATGTTAATTTCTTTATTGCTCTGATTGCTCAGAAAATAAATCTCACTATCATCCAAACTGCGGTGAATGAAAAGTACCGGTTCCTGCTTGTCTAATTTTAGATCAGGCAGGATTCCCAGTTTATCAAGTGCCTGCTGCATGCTCAGGTCTGTCAGGATCTTACCACTGGCCCATAACTCATCAGCCATACTTTTCACCTGCTGGTCGGCAGTACCGAAGTCCTGCAAACTTGGTGAACGGCTTGGCTTAGGACCCATTACCACTGCTCCCTGCGATACCAGTTCTTTGATCTTGGCCAGCAGTTTCGGACGCATGGTCTCTAATTTTGGCAGCACAAGAATGCTATAGCTCATACCATCTGGCAGTACCAATTTACCATTTTTAACGCTCAGGCGCGTTTCTATAACTTCAGCATTGATGTAATCATAGGAATAGCCGACAGGGATTTCAGGGTCTCTGACACCCGTCATCTTCGGCGCATCTTCTCCAATGAAATAGGCCACATCAGCCACATACTTCCCTTGCTGAAGCATCATGTTACAACGTTTCAGGTACTGTATAAAGAGATCTGAATCATTAAACCAGGTGTTGTGCCTGTTGAATTCACTTCCAAAACCGGTATTGATACCCGGAACAAGCCGATCGTCAGGCTGATGAAAATATACATGAAGTAATGTATTGTTTATCCCCTCCGTAAAGAAGCGGTCGCCCCTTTGTTTGAACACTGCCGGATAACGTGCATAGGTTTGTCCGCCTGCGGTGAAAGATTCTGCTGACACTTTAGTTTTACCGTAGATGTGTGCGGCCGAAGAGGCGGCCCGGTTTTCGATATTGCCAAGTTCACCTTCATTCCAAAACTCACCACCTATTTCATCAGATTGTCCGCCATACTGGAGGAATTCTCCGGGAAAACCCCAGTGTCCATAGTTTTCCAGCCAGATGGTCAGTCCGTTCTTGTGGGCCACATCTCTTAATCCACCCACATACTCATAGGAAACATTATCTGCTACAAAGCGCCTCATGTCCCAAAGAAACCTGTCCGACTGGTCCTGGCTACCTACTACCTTACCAGTCATGACCGGCATATAAGGCAGGGCATCATAGCCATAGCGCAGTTTAAATTTCTCCAGAAAACCATCCGTCCAATTTTGTCCGCCTTTTTCATAGCTATCAGCCACCGCAACTTTAAAACTTTTACGGTCTGCCGCCGGAATCCGCTTTAAGATCTCTCCCAGGTAGCCTTCAAAATGTGCTGCTACATGTTCTTTGTTCATTTTGTCGACCTCAGGTCCCGTCACTTCAGGAGATGCGGGATCATTGACCACCCCGGTTGGGAGCATTCCTGTCCGCATAACGAGCCATTTTCCTTTCGGAGCATTCCAACTCAGTTTGCCTTCAGCATCCATATAACTGGAAATATCCAGCACTTTATCGGCTACAATGGCAAATTTTGAATCCTTTGCCTCTGCCTGTACCGGCCATTGGTATTCATTCCAATAAGGCAGCGGTGTAGGAAACATCTTTCCAAAAGTCTTTTCTATATAGCTGTCTACCCTGGGTACAGCACTCAGTTTAATTTCCCTGATGCCTGCATTTTGTCCATAGCGTGTAAGTACCAGCCGAAAATGCCTGGAAGTAGTTGCGGCAAAAGAAACTGCTGCCGGACCATAAGGATCAAAACCTACATTAAGCGCTGTATTGCTGCGCTCGATCTTGAATTTCTTAATGGAGCGGTAAGCCTCTCCCTCCCTGACCATTAGTTCGCCCTCTGCATACATGCCATTGTGCTCCGGGTAAACAGTAAGACTGCGCGCAGTGTAATCTTTATCAGTATCAAAATCTACAGTGGCCGACTGATCTTTTAAGACCAGACTTTTGGCCATGATCTGATCTGTATCATATTGTGCTGGTACAGGAAAGGCAATTACGCGTACATCCTGAAAATCACCCGCTGGTTTATTCAAAGTAATGTTTATTGTTTTACCACCTGTAACTTCCGTTTCTGAAGCGGTTAAGTAACGCATGGCCTGATTGGCCTTGACCCATGGACCGCCAGACTGGCTCCATCCGGGACTATTGAACATACCGATATCTATTCCGAGTTCTGTAGCTGTTTTGAACGCCGCATGCGTAATGTCCCACCATTCGTCAGACAACATCTTCACTTTACCATATGGAGTTTCATTATAACCGATGTTTCCGATGAAAGCGCGATTGATCCCAACCTTTTTCATCGCATGCAAATCTTTGATCACACCCTCTTTAGAAATATTGTTTGACATCCAATACCAGTACACTGAGGTCTGGATAGAGTCGGGAACATGTGTGAATTTCTGCTTCAATAAATTAAACCCAGAAGCAGGAGTTTGCTGACTGTTTGCATTAAAAGCTGCGAGCAGCATCAAAGACAGGATTAAGTTATATTTAACTTTCATAGTTTAAAGCTCATTTGGTTAGATTTATAATCGGGCTCAAACTAGATTTTTTTACACATTAAACTGTCATGAACTGTCATGGTGATTAGATAACAAAAGATTTATTTATATTTTTATACTACCTGGATACAGCTGAACCGACTTAGTACTAGGCATAGCATATACTGGCCTCTTGGATTATGACCAAATATACAGCGAAAGAAATTATAGAGAAATACATCAATGGCAACTGTACCGAAGAGGAAAGAGCCATTGTAGAAAGCTGGCATCTTAAAGAACTGGAAGCCAAAAAATTTGAGTCTGAACCAGATCAACTGGAGACTGTACATGCCGGCATATGGGAAGCCATCAATTTAAAAGCGGGAAGAAGCAGTTCCCTGGCTGTCAGACCGGCACGGTCTTTCCAGTACACGGCTATTGCGGCCCTCCTCCTGCTCTGTGCCTTTGCCGTGTTTTTTGTTTTGCGCTTCAGCAAACCTGTACCGATCAAAGAACTTCTTGCTAAGTCAGGCAAAGATTTCAATCCCGGAGGAAATAAAGCCATACTTACATTGGCCGACGGATCAAAAATTTCACTGACGGATGCAGGCAATGGGAAGCTGGGACAACAAGCGGGGATGACCATCACGAAAACCAAAGAGGGCAGGCTGATCTATAAAATTGACAACAGCATTGGTGTCGCTAACACAATCCCGGCAGTTACTGCTTTCAATACCATCAGTACCCCCAGGGGAGGGAAATACCAGGTACAATTACCCGACGGCACCATGGTCTGGCTAAATGCAGAATCTTCCCTGACCTACCCATTGCGTTTTGATGGAACACAAAGAAAGGTGTCAATGCAGGGAGAGGCTTATTTCGAAGTGGCAAAAATGCAGCTCCCCTTTGTGGTACGTTCCGGAAATCAGGAAGTAGAAGTACTTGGCACACATTTCAACATTAACAGTTACGGCGACGAACTGAATACGAAAACCATACTGTTAGAAGGAAGCGTTAAAGTTCGTTCGATAACAGTTCCCGGATTAAAGGGGGCTATGCTGAAGCCTGGTGAGCTGAGTATCCTTGAGAAAGGAGGCCAGATCGAAGTACAAAAAGCAGATGTAGACCATGAACTGGCCTGGAAAAATGACCTGTTTATATTTAAAGAGGAAAGTATAGAAAGTATCACCAGGAAACTATCCCGGTGGTATGACGTAGAATTTGTGGTAAAAGGAACACCAAAAAATATCTCCTATGTAGGCATTGTATCCCGTTCAAAGAATATATCAAGCGTATTGAGCATCATTGAATCGGCAGGAAATGTGAAATTCGAGGTTGCTGGAAGGAGGATCAGCATCCAGTTCTTGTAAATTAATTGTTATATTCGCCTAAGGGATTAGCAATGTCGGTTTACAGCAAACTTTCAGATAACGAACTATTGTCTTTACTCCAATCGGGGGATAGAGCATGTTTTAATGAGATCTATCAGCGATATGGAAATCTGTTGTACATCTATGCAGCTAAAATGACCGAGGACAGTGAAGATGCCGGAGACATTGTCCAGGAAGTATTCCTTTCTTTACTCAGCAAGCCGGACCTCGAGATAAAGAAAACCTTATCGTCCTATCTCTATTCTGCAGTCAGGTATAAAATCTTCGATCTTTTCGCGCACAGAAAAGTGCGGTCCGGCTACGCGGAATCCCTGCAGCAATTCATAGATAATGGCGAGTACATTACAGATAACTATGTCCGGGAAAGAGAACTGAGCCGTCTGGTAGAAAAAGAGATCAGCCTGCTGCCTGCAAAAATGCGCATGGTTTTCGAATCCAGCAGAAAAGCAAACCTGAGTCAAAAGCAAATCGCTGAAAAATATAACATTTCGGAGAAAACCGTTAAAAAACAGATCAACAATTCCATTAAAATATTAAAATTGAAATTAGGCAAACTGATCCTGTTCATTTTTATTTAAAATTTCATCTTTTTCCTACTACCTGGCTATTTATAAGCCGACATACTTATAATAGGGTTTTATAAACCGTATTGAAGAACCACGTTATCAACAACAAACCGAAAAAAAACATGAAAGGAGATACACAGTTATGACCTAAGGCTACTCGACTGTAACTCAAAAAAAACCAGGGACCGTTTAGAGCCGGTACCTGGAAGAAGCTTGGGCTACTTTAAAATTATTGCGGAAACAACAACATCAACGAACCCAAAACCCAAACAAATGTATGAAATTTTACTATTTATTTAGGTCTGCGCTACCTGCGTACAGACTTAACCAAATTCTGCGTATTATGAAACTCACCATCATCATAATAACCACTTTTCTATTACAGGTTAGCGCAGCAGGTTTTGCCCAAAAGATCACTTTAAAGGAAAACAATGTTAGCCTTGAAAAGATCGTATTGCAGATCAGAAAACAGAGCGGCTACGACTTTATCGTGAATGCAAAATCCCTTAAAACAGCCAACCGCGTAAGCATCAACGTCAGTAATGTGAGCCTGGAAGAAGCATTAAATGCTTGTTTCGCCGATCAGCCACTAACCTATAGCCTGGAAGAAATGACGGTAGTGATCAAAGACAGGCCTGTATCTTTCATGGCGAGAATAGCCGAGTACATCCGTGCCAGTGACATCAGAGGTCGTGTGACCGATGAGAAAGGCGTAGCCCTGGCGGGGGTAAACATTGCTGAAAAAGGCACCAATAACCGTACAGCTACTTCCCCCAGCGGAGAATTTATACTGAGGAATGTCAATGAAAATGCAACCCTGGTCTATTCGTTTATCGGCTACAAGACCAAAGAGATCAGACCCGCGGGAAGGACCTATATCAATATCAGTCTGGAGCAGGAAGTATCTGACCTGGAAGAGATGGTCGTAGTTGCCTATGGTACTGCAAAAGCCAAAGATGTTACCGGTTCCGTTGCCCGTCTGGGAGAAAAAGAAGTAAGAAATGCCCCGATGGGGGCAACGGTACAGAGCTTACTTCAGGGCAAAGCCTCGGGGGTCAATGTAGTGATCCAGTCGGCCTCACCTACTTCACCGATCAGTGTAGTGATCCGTGGGGCATCCTCATTGTCCGGCAACAATCAGCCCCTCTGGGTGATCGATGGAGTGCCTGATTACTCTTCGACATCATTGACCAACACCGGTACGGTATCCAATACTTTATCAGGCGACATCATGAATTCACTGTACAACCTGAACCTGAATGACATAGAAAGTATAGATATCCTGAAAGATGCTTCTGCTACTGCTCTGTATGGATCAAGGGCTGCAAACGGTGTGGTATTGGTAACTACTAAAAAAGGAATAGCCGGGCAAAAGCCAACCATAGAAATTTCAAGTCGCCTGGGTTACATGCAGCAGGACTTCAATGGATACAAATACATGGAGGCGCCAGAATACATCCACTTCGCAGATGCCGCTGCAAGAGAAGAAGCCTATCGCCGTGGTGCTTTTGATTATTTCACCCGTCTGTACCTCGACGAACAGGCCTTTTTCAACATGAATACCAGTGAATTTGACAGGAGCTCGTTCAAGATTTTGCCGGGTGCCTATTACGAGGGCAATACCAACTGGCTGAAAGAGATGACCCATAACCCACTCAGCCAGCAGCATGACTTGTCGTTGAGAGGCGGAACGGAGAATATTGCCTACTATGTTTCTTTAAACCACAGCAACAACGAAGGGATCGTAAAGACCGGAAACAGCAAACTATTTGGCGGAAGGATTAATTTAGAGGCTAACATCAGAAAATCACTGAGATTCGGGCTCAACCTGAGTGGATCGTCCAGGACGACGAATGACAAGGATTACATGATGACTGTGCTCAAGCAGATCCGACCGGATATACCTCCTTACAACGCAGATGGCTCACTGTTTACCCAGGATGCCTATACAGAAAACCCCTACACTACCCTACTCAACACTTTGACCGGAAACGGGCAAATCTTTAATGGTACAGGATACCTCCAATATGAGGTCATCAACGGACTGACCGTTAAGAGTTCCTATACGACCAATTACAACAATGCCCAAAACCTGGACTACATGAGAAAAGGGAGTACTTTTAATACCACCGGAAGCAGGTCATGGAACAATCCCAAAATACAGACCAGTGTCTGGGAAAACACCCTGACCTTCGCCAGGAATTTCGGAAAGCATGATGTAACCGCATTAGCAGGTTATTCCATGGAAAAAAACAGTACGCTGCTTTATGCGATGAACGCAACGAATTTCCCTGATGATGACATTCTGAACGATTTCAGCTCGGGAGCTACCAGGGGAGCACTAAATGAAGTGTTCTCCGAAAATGCACTGATCTCCCAGTTTGCCAGGGCGCATTACAAATACAATAACCGGTACATCATTTCCGGTACGATCAGGAGAGACGGATCATCAAGATTTGGACCTGATAAACGCTGGGGTGTTTTCCCTTCAGGCGCAGTAGCATGGTTGATCTCAGAAGAAGATTTTCTGAAAAACCTGGGCATCAGCAAATTTGTAAATTACCTGAAGTTGCGCGCTTCTGTAGGCCGGGCAGGTTCACAAAACCTTGGTAATTATGACTGGATCACGAGGATTGGATCTTCAAGGTATAATGAAAGCCCGGCCATCGCTCCAAGTTCCATCGGCAATAATGCTTTGCAGTGGGAACAGACCCTGATGAAAGACTTCGGCCTCGACTTCGGATTGTGGGGCGACCGCATCCGTGGAACATTTGGTGTCTATCAGAAAAATACAGATCAGATCATTTACAGCCTTCCATTGCCTCCAAGTTCGTCACTGACCAGCATTACGTCCAATGTAGCCTCCTTGAAGAACAATGGATTTGAGTTTGACATTAAAGTAGATGTAATCAAGAAAAGAGACCTGACGCTGACCGCAGATTTCAATACATCCAATAACGTCAACAGGATCCTCAAGATCAATGGCATTACCAAGGAACTGAATTTCCCAAGTGCCCAAACGGTTTACATGAATGTAAAAGAGGGAGAAAGAACGGGTCAATGGTTTGGCTTTCAAACAGCCAACAGGTTATTTGTGACCCCTGAGGAGATCATCGCCCTGCAGGGTACAACCAATGTAGGCGCCAAGCGTTTTTACAGGGCTTCTACTGAAAATGTAGGTGATCTCTATTTTATCGACCAAAATGGAGACGGTCTGATCAACAACGATGACCGGGTTAAACTTGGCAGTGCAGATGCAAAGCTCTATGGAGGTTTTGGATTGACCATGTATTATAAAAATTTCATGGTTAACACCACATTTACCTATTCTTATGGAAATCAAAGACTTTGGAAGCAGCCTATGGACGATGTCGGCTATGTCGGAAACTACAACCATAGCAATCTTATTGCCGGACAAAGTGCCACCTTATTAAGTCCATACGAAGCAGAAATGCCCAGAATGACACATTATGGAGATGGCGACAACGGTACTTTCTCAGACTTCTTTCTGTATGATGCTTCTTACATCCGTTTGAATGCGCTGAACATCAGCTATAGGTTACCTGAAAAGATTTTCAGCAATAAGTTGATCCAGGGCATCAACTTCACGTTTCAGGCCACCAATTTGTTCACCATTACTAAATATCCAGGTTTCGACCCGCAAGGAAACTGGTCGAGCAGTGCCATTGGATCCGGAATGGGTGTAGACAACAGTTATTATCCTTCTGCCAAGATCTATAACCTGGGAGTTAAGTTCACTTTTAAATAATTGGCTATGAAAAAGATATTTTATACATTATTCATATTAGCAGGATTATCGTCCTTTTCCTGCAAGAATTACCTTGATATACAACCCATCCACTCTTTAACGGATGCAAATGCTGTGAAGGATCTGGCCACCGCAAAAGCCGCGGTAGGCGGTGTTTATGCTACTTTCCAAAATGACGACTGGGCAGGTGCATTGTATTGCGGGCTGGCTTCAAAAGCAGGCTTCGTACGTTTCAATACAGTGGATTACGACATGTCCTATACGCAATTGACTGCCAGCTCCAGCTGGACTTCCTTTTACAAAAGCCTGAATGCTGCCAATTTTGCGATATCAGGTGTATCCAGGCTTTCAGACGCAGCAATTGATCAGACCAACAGGAACCAGCTCATCGCAGAAAGCAGGTGCCTCCGCGCATGGATCAACGCCAATCTCCTCTGGAACTATGCACACTGGTGGGCTGAGGATGCAGACCAATATGGACTGCTGTACAGGGATGAAGTAGTGGGGCTGGAAAACATCAGAAAGGCAAGGATTACTGTAGGAGAAAGCTATGCGAAAATCTACGAAGATCTGGATTTCGCCATTGCCAACCTGGCAGATATCAGCACACCACGGTATGTATCCAAGCAATTTGCCAAAGCACTTAAAGCCAAGATACTGTTATACCGAGCAGGCTATAGAAATACCCAGGCCGAACTGCAGACAGCACTCAGTTTGGTAAATGATGTACTGAACAACCATCCCGCCAATTTCAATATGGAAGCTAACCTGGCAGATGTATACGCCAACTCCTGGGATTCGAAAGAAAACCTCTTTGTAAGATACCTGGAAAACGATGGGACCAGAACTACAAAAGGTGGCTACTACTATACCTATTACCTATCGCAGATTGGTGGAAATACACTTCCCCTTCCAGTTGGAGGAAGCTTGACTGCAGGCCTGGTTTACGGACTTGACTGGTTTAGTAACGATCCACGCTGGCCGGTGGTAACCGGACCAGTAAGGGCTGCAGAAACCTGGGACAATACCATGCGCTTTACATTCAAAAAAGTAGCACGTCTGGGAAGTTATGCCGGAAAACTGGCAAATCCGGTTGACGAAAAATATGCAGCCTACTATTTCCGCTTTCCTGAACTGTACCTGATGAAAGCTGAACTGCTGGCACGGACAGGTGCATCCCCTGCACAGGCTATTGCCCCGATCAACGAAATGCGGAGCAAACGTACCACGCCGGTATTAGCTGCACTTAATCCTGCAAATGAACTGGAATTGATGGACATGATCTTTAAAGAAATCTTCACAGAAACTTTCATGGAAAATGGAAGCGAATTCTTTGCTTCAGTGCGTTTCCAAAAAAACGGGCAACCCTGGATCGTCACCATTAAAAATGGGAAAGCCCTGGAAGTAAACAAACTGTGCCGCCCGATCCCAAATGCAGAGATCATCAACAATACATTAATGGAACAGAATCCCGAATTAAAATAGCAATAGCCATGAAAAGATACACTATAATCATGCTGTTCACCATCTGCAGCATCGCACTTTTTTCCTGTGAGAAGGACGACAAGATACTGATACCCTATCCGGAGGACATTACTTTTGAAGACCAAAGCCTTGACAGGTTCAGCTTCAAGATTCCTACAGCACCTTTTAAATCCGGAAATGAAAAAACAGGCGTAGTAACCTTGAATGTTAAAAACAATGCTGACGGAACTTTTTCCGGTTTCGCAGTATCTAATAAAAACTGGAGGTCCTTTCCCTGGAGTCTAAGCCCTGATTTCCCACCTGCGGGGGGATTAACGCCTGCCGGTATCAAATCGGCTATCGATTCCTGTATTTTTAGTGTATACACTACCACAACTAATCAGACCAATAACTTCCTGGTTGCTTCGGTAAAAGACGAAGATGCTTCTTTCAGTTTAGATAAACCGAGGGTAGTGGAACATGTGCTGGTAGCGAATACCAGTTATAACTACCTGTTAGAAACCTATGGCTCTGTATACTCAGGCACACTGGATGCCAATACACAAGCCTATACCCTTACAGGCACAAAAGTAAAGAACATCAATATTGCTAATCCTTCTACCCTCATGTACGGACGCTTCACGTTACCAGGTCCCGGAGGACAAAACCTGATCCGCCTGGCCGGAGATGAATTACTGGCTAAAAAAGCTGCCGGTGATGCTGCCTACAATACTGCTATTCAAGCTGGAAAAACTCCCGCCGAAGCTCAGGCCGCATCCAGCGCGGCCTCCGCCGCACTTTCCAAAGGATTTGTAAAGCTAACGGTGAGAGGATATAATGGTACGGCAGCAACGGGTACTGTAGACTATTGGCTGGCCATTCGTCCGAATGTAGATCCTGCAAATCCAACCTTTAACTATGTAGCCGTTAACTGGTCTAAAGTAGACCTTACAGCGCTCGGCACAGTAAGCAGGGTAGTTTTTAGCCTGTCTTCCTCTTATACTGATGGAACAGGCAAAATGCTCATTCCCCCATACTTCTGTTTAGACGGCATCAGACTCAGAAAATAATCATTAACCAAAAAATAAGCTATGAAAGCAATTACATTATTGTACACCCTATTGGCCCTGACAACTGCATTTCAGGTGAATGGCCAAACTAAACAAGGCTATACCATCAGTGTTAGCGTACCAAAGACAGCAGATGGCAGGAAAGTATACCTGAGATCTGAAGACACACCAGGCAAGGCCCTGGACAGTGCAGTTGTAAAAAATGGCAGTTTCGAGTTTAAGGGTACCGTGCCTTACCCTCAGTTTTTCAATCTGGTTTTTAACAGATTGGAGAAACAACGCTTCGCTTCGATCATTCCTGTCTTCGTTGAAAATTCAAAGATCAGTGTTACAGCCGCCTTAGATACCAATGCAACAGAACTGGAAGCTCTCTATGCCGGTGGCTTTCCCTACGAAAAGATCAAAGTGAAAGGTTCCGCCTCGCACGAACTTTTCCTTAAATATTCAGCAGGATATGAACCTTTAAAAGCAGCAAGCAGTAAAGCCTTCGATGCCTACATTGCTTATCTGAATCCTGAGAAGGGAAAAGAAAAAGGTCCCATCTCTGAAGGGATCAAATTGGTAGAAAACATAGACCTGGCCAAAGCTTCCGCTACCGCATTTATAAAAAACTTCATTAAAAGCAACAATAGCAGTCCGGTAGCCCTATATGTAGCCAAAAGAAACATTGGTTCATTCAATGCTGTTGAGATTGATGAAGCATTGGCTTCTTTGTCCCCTTCATTAAGGTCTTCAGCAGGAGGAACAGCACTGCTGGAAAAAGCAGTAGCCATCAAAAAAACAGCAGTAGGTTCTAAATTTGTCGATTTTGCCTTTAACGACAAAGATGGCAATCCCGTAAAACTTTCTGATCATGTAGGAAAAGGAAAATATACCTTATTGGAATTCTGGGCATCCTGGTGCGGCCCCTGCCGGGCAGACATTCCTCATTTGAAAGAGGCTTATGAAATTTACCATCCCGCGGGCTTTGAAGTCATCAGCATTTCTATGGACGACGACAAAGACAAATGGCTGAAGGCAATTACAGAAGAAAACATGACCTGGCTGCAAGTCTCAGACCTAAAAGCTTTCAAAGGTGAGTTCTCCAAGATCTATAACTTCAATGGCATCCCTACCTGTGTGCTGATAGGCCCTGAAGGCGACATCATCACACGGAATATGCGTGGACTGTGGATGGATAAAAAACTGATCGAACTTTATGGAAATAAGTTCGGCGCCAAATTTTAAGTAAATAAACACATAAAAAAAGCGCAGGAATAAGAATTCCTGCGCTTTTTTTATGGACAGCTATGGATTAAATTCCTTTGATAGTAGAGGTTCCTTTGATTTCCATTGGAATGGTCATCCCCTGAGGGAGCTGATCACTTTCTTTAATAAAGGTCTGTCCTTTTATATCCTGGACGATGGTAGATTCAATCACCCAACCAGATGCTTTATCCAGCTTCACATTAGATACATATGTTCCATTCATATCAAAGCGCATAGGGAATCCATTTGTAGTTACATAAGCATCCTTATTTTCAGAATTTACAGTAGCAGAACTGCTCAGCACATAAGCGGTGGGTGTGACATCTTCCAGTTTATATACAGATTTTAAGGCAAGCACCATAGTGGTCTCCACTTTTGAATCAATATTCCAGGTTGCACCCTTGGCCACCGGTTTATCAGGAAAGATACCTGTTAGCATCTCCATACTTCCTCTGAATGCTTTATCACCATAAGACTGCAGCAATTGCGCTTTCATTTGCTCACGCTGTGCATCCGGAAGCGTTACACCTTCAAAAGCTCCTGCGAACAAAGACTCAACATTTGAGACTTCAAGAATTTTACCGAGCTTATTAATTTTAACCTGGAAAGGCTTATTCACCATCTTACCGAGCACTATACCCATCGGATTTCCGGTTTCATTTTTTTCAGAATTGAATTCCATACTTCCGGTAGGCATATCCATTTTCATAGCCACCTTTACATAGCTTACATCCATACTGTAAACATCATTTGTTATGGCAGTAACTGTATGTTTCACGGTACAGCTGACATTCATACCGATGTTCATATCCATCCCATTTACGTTTTGCTTGATGGACATCGCCGCATTGGTGCTTTGGAGATAGTCTTTCCCTTTAACGAGGTTTAGCGACAGTTTGTAGTTCTGAGCGTTTACATTGCAGCAACAAGCGACTGCAACCAGGAAACTTAAAATTGTTTTCATATAGCGTTAATTGTTTTTAATGAGTGTATAATAATGATTTAAACTTACAACAAAGTCATTTCATTTCCAACCAGCCTGATTATAAAGCTTCTTTACTTCTTATCATTTTATCCAGCAGTTGAAAAACACCTTTCAACGCTTTTTCTGTTGCGGCATTTGCCATCACGATATAGGCAATATTTTTTTCCTTATTGATCAGGGTGTAACAATAGAACGTGCCTGCTGAACCTGCATGTTCCGAAAGCTGTTTGCCCGTCCCGTTGACGTTGAGCCAGCCTACTGCATACTTATCATGGCCATAATGCAGATAATTATACGTCTCGGCTTTCAACAGGTTGTTCTTCCCTCTTAATCCCGAGAGGTTCAATTGTATGAATTTCGCATAGTCTGTGACAGTCATGCTCAGGTCTCCGCCGGCTCTATGAATTGCAGTTTATAATCTGCAGTAGGTCCTAAGGGAGTCAGCACCTCATTTTCTATCCAATGGCCCCAGGGCTGGTTTGCATCGACACCATTTGGCCAGCCCATGCGATAAGACAAGCCCAGTTTTTTAAATACTTCGGCAACAAGTTGCTCCCATGTTTTCCCCGATGCTTTCTCCAGCATCAAAGCCGCGACACTATAACCGGCATTTGAATAATTATAAGGTTCGTTATTTTTAGGTAAGGCATCATTCTTCAGCAGATATTCTACAAAGGCCCTGCGCTGCTCAGATTTATTGCCGGCAAATTTAGGCAGGGCCAGAAACTCCCCTCCACTCATGTAAGGTCTGAAACCTGCCCTGTGCCCCAGTATTTCTGCCAGGGTGATTTCGTAAAACGCAGGATTGGCTTCTTTTTTTAATTCTGGAAAAAGTGCAAAGAATTTGGTGCTCCAACTAATTTTCACCTGTTCTACCAGGTAACCCGCAATAAAGCCTGTGATGGCCTTTGTATTAGAACCCAGGTGAAAAAAATCAGTGATTTTAGCCTTGTCGGCAGCATCCTTACGGTCGGCCCTATGATAACCGATCACGTTTTTGACCAATATACTATCTGAGTTTAAAATCGCATAAGCCAGTTCAGGAATGTCGGCACTGATCCGGATACTGTCGGCAGCCTGCACAAGTCGCTGAGCATGAACTAAAACACTGGCTGTGAGCAATAATGCTATGAGAAATAATCTCTTCATATTTGACCTCCGGACATAAAAATGCCCTGACTATATCCTATAATCAGGGCTATTGATAAAAAATATTATTCTACTACCAATACACCTTTCATCAAACCGATGTGGCCCGGGAAAGTACAGATGTATTCGTAAGATCCTTTTTCAGCGATTGTAAATTCGATCACGTCTTCTTCACCACCACCCAAAAGTTTAGTATGAGCAACTACAGAAGCTGCTTCAGAAGCAGGGATATAATCAGTAGCTTTTGCTTCAAGCGCTTTTGCTGCATATGCTGCTGCATCAGTACCTGGTTTCAAAATTACTACGTTGTGACCCATTGCCTCTTTACCGATGGTACCGATGTGTTTGAAAGTCAATTTAATTGGGGTTCCAGCTACGGCTTTCAATTCGTTTGTGCTGTACTTCATCTGGTCGTTACCAGCTAATACAAGCTCAGTAGTGGTTGCTACAGGAGCTTCAGTTTCTGTAACAGCTGCTACAGTGTCCTTTTTTTCTTCCTGTTTTGTTTCGCTACCGCATGATGCAATTGTAGTGGCGGCTAATAAGAAAGCCAGAGCAATACGTAATAACATCTACTGATTCGTCTCCGTATTGCTCTCATACATGCACCCGGTCCAACTGTCCCACTGGGACGCGCAATGCCTTGTGGGTGAAGAGACTCCGGCAGATAATGGGACAGCCGGCGGCCGTGTCAGGGCGATGTTCTTCCCGATCTCTTGCGGGGGGTGGACTCCGTCGCGGGCGTTAATTTTAGTGCGTATGGCCGCCCGGTCCTCCTTGAACAGGGCGAC
>CAWCIO010000002.1:0-119745 GCA_963795585.1 uncultured Sphingobacteriaceae bacterium
TTTAAAGCAATATCTGTAAATAATTTTGATAAAAAAGAAGATGCAGAAGCCTTGTTTGAAAAAATAGAGGATGTTGCTGCTGGTTTTCCTACGGGGGCGAAGATACTGACGGTAGAGGCGAAGCCAAGGAAGGAACCGCCACCATTGTTGCATGACCTGAGTAGTCTTCAGCAGGAGGCCAATAAACGTAAAGGTTTTACTGCAGATCAAACCCTCAATCTGCTGCAGGGACTTTATGAAAGTAAGTTGGTGACTTATCCGCGTACAGGCAGCCGCTATATTGGCGATGATGTATTTGCAGGTGTGCCTACATTGATTGAGAAATTAAAGCAACATCCTGATTTTGGAAGACAGGCAGATTACCTGCAGACCGTGGCTTTGAATAAAAGAAGCGTAAATGCGAAGAAAGTAACCGATCACCACGCGATTTTGCCCACTGGAGAAGCTCCATATCAATTGAGTAGTGATAAGCAAGCAATTTACGATATGGTCGTAGGGCGCATGCTGGAGGCTTTTCATCAGGAGTGTGTAAAGGAAATCACCAAGATCAGTATAGAAGCAGGTTCACTGTTTATGGCAAATGGAACGGTTATTCGTTCTGCTGGCTGGCGCTCGGTGTTCAATGAAACTGACGATGACAAAAAAGATGAAGAAAATCCATCTTTACCGAAAGTAAAGGCAGGAGAAGAACTGCCCATCGTTAATAAAGCGTTATTGGAGAAGCAGACAAAACCGAAGGCAATGTATAATGAAGCTTCACTATTGAAAGCCCTGGAAACTTCCGGGAAAGATATAGAGGACGAGGAGTTGAGGTACGCAATGAAAGACAGTGGGTTGGGTACGCCGGTGACAAGGGCGGCAATTATTGAAACATTGATCAACAGAGAGTATATTAGCCGGGAGAAGCGTAATCTTGTACCTACTGTAAAGGGGCTCGCGGTATACGAGGTGGTAAAGGATCAGAAGATTGCTCAGGCGGAATTGACGGGGCAATGGGAGAAACGACTTGAAGAGATCAGGTCCGGAGCATCTGTGTCAGAATTTAAGGCAGAGATTATAGAATACACCAGAAATATTACCAATGAACTATTATTGGCGGGGAATGGACTGGCTACGAAATTTGTCTAGCTTCCAAAAGGAATTAAAACCAAAGTGCAGAGGAGAGCGTTTTATCAGTACATAAAATTATGGCCATGAAAACAGATTTGATAGAAATATTCCAAACCATAAGGGCTGTGATGCAGCCTTACACTGCGCAGGGGTTTAATAATAGGATCAACAGTGAAAATACATATGATCTTTGGAGCGATAAAAACGTAATCGTTGACGGCAAAGAACGAACTGAAATCTGCTTTGCTTCGTTGGAAATTCGAGAGTCAGATGTAGTTTTTGATTTTATGCCCATCGATTCCGAATCAGCGCAAAGGGAGATTTTCGATCCCGCGCTGTTGGAGTTGTTGAAGGGGCATTCGCAGTTTCAGGTCACCGAACTGGACGACGAATTGCTGAAACATATTGAAAATGCCCTGGCCAATGGCTTTAGGTTTTATAAAGAAAAGGCTTGGGTATAGAAAAAATATGGCAACAAGATTTTGTTGCTGCTTTGGTCGTTTCTGGGTTTGATCCCATTTTTATGGAATCGGATTTGGAGTTATTGGCTTTTAAAGAACAAAAACTGATCGTAAACCTGATTTCATTAAATAATATTCCGAAAGCAGGAGATATGATTGAATTGCAGGAGAGGTATAGCAGCGAGGGTTTTTATTACGTAAATCTCTGGGAGGACATCTGGTTGCAACGAAAAATGCAGGTGATGGGCAGGATAGATTCTATTCTGGGTCTAAACAAACGTATTCATGCACGTAAAACCAACGTGGTCAGTATTACTCAAGAGCAAGCGGATGTATTTCTGGAAGCCAATCACCTACAGGGATCAGTTAAAGCGAGATATAAATTCGCGCTTATGGAAGGCGAGAAAATGGTTGCCGTAGCTACTTTTAGTAACCTGAGGTTAATGCGGCATGTTCGTGAAGGCTATCGTTCAGCCGAATTGGTTCGGTTTGCTGCGTTACTTGGTTACACAGTTGTGGGTGGCTTTACTAAAGTTTTACAGCATTTTATTGAAATCCAACATCCAGACGACATCATGAGTTACGCAGACAGGGACTGGTCTTTGGGACATGCCTACGAAAAATCTGGATTCAAATTACTTGAAGTGACTCCGCCCCTGGATATTTTATTGGACAAAGCGAATTTACTGAGGCATTTTCCACATCGCTTATCGGCAGAACAATTAAATTCGGGTGATTACCTCCGTATATTCAATACAGGTAATCTAAAATACCTTTTATATTTATCTTAATGAACCTGTTGCATAAAAGCCCATTGTTAGTATTGTTAGGACCAACAGCATCCGGTAAAACACGTCTGGCGGTAAGATTAGCTGATGCGCTTAATGCTGAGATCATCAGTGCAGATAGCCGGCAGATCTTTAGAGGTATGGATATTGGTACCGGCAAAGATTTAGGGGAATATGTGTTTAACGAAAAATCTATTCCGTATCATTTGATCAATATCAGGGAAGCAGGAGAGCTATATAACGTTAATGCGTTTAAAGAAGACTTTTATCGTGTTTTTGAGGAGTTGAGCCGAAAAGAGATTTTACCCATTCTTTGCGGGGGGACAGGCATGTACGTGCATAGTCTTTTGCAAAACCACGTATATACGGCGGTTCCGGTTAATAATGAACTGAGGACTGTGCTGTTGAAATTAACCATTGATGGGCTCAGAGAACGCCTGTTTACATATCCAGATGAAATAACCGGGCATGTAGACCTTTCTTCCCATAAACGCCTTATTCGGGCGATAGAGATAGCAGAATATCTGCTGAATCATGATTTTATAAAGGCGGACCCAGTACCGATTGACGCTTTCGTAGTTGGACTGAAGTCAGAGGCTCCAGTTAGAAGGAGCAATGTAATCGCAAGGCTCGAACGAAGATTTGAGGAAGGAATGATTGAAGAAGTGCAAGGGTTGTTAGCTGCGGGAGTTGACAGAACTGTATTGGAATTTTATGGCTTAGAATATAAATTTATCACTGCCTATCTTTCCGGAGCACTCGATTATTCCGATTTAAAGGAAAAACTGGCGATTGCTATTTGTCAATTTGCGAAAAGGCAAATGACTTTTTTCAGAAAGATGGAGAAGGATGGAGTAAAGATCAATTGGTTTAATCCGGCTACGCCTGTGGATGAGTTGACAAGTCAAGTGCTTGATTGCTATCGTAGTTATCTTCATACTCAAAGTTAACAAATGCAATTGCTTTGTGAAGTATGAGTATTGCCTCTGTTAAATTTTATAGTCTATTTTGTAAGTTGGTATGAAGTTTGTATTTGGCTGGTCGACATTGTTGTCAATTATTTAATTTAAACAAGCGATCAAGAAAATGAAAAAGTCAACTAAAATCTTTGCCTCTGCAGTAGCTGCAGTTGCTTTGTTCTTTACAACAAATGTTAACGCTCAGAATTCACATAAACTAGGTATAGGTGTAACGGTAGGTATACCAACAAGTGATCTTTACAGTGTTACTTTGGGAGCAGATGCCAGACTTCAGTTTGATGTAACTAAGCAATTATCTGTGCCTGTAGCGGTAGGATATAATCATTTCATTGCTAAAGACAATGTTTCATATCTGGGAGGAGATCTTCCTGATTACGGATACATACCTGTAAAAACCGGATTAAAATATTTCTTTGATCCTAGTGGTTCAGGAATTTATGCAATGGGTGAAGTAGGTGCAGCATTTGGCGTTACTGACCATGCTAAAACTACCTTCTTATATGCACCTACTCTAGGATATTCATGGAGTAACGGACTTGATTTAGGTGTTAAATATGAAAACACAGGGAAGGGTGTAGAATTTTTGTCTAACCAATCCGGTCAGGTTGCATTACGAATAGCTTATGGCTTTAAATTGTAATGATTATAAATAAAAAGTTTTAAATAAAAGCCCTGTCTGGAGAAAAACTTGGCAGGGTTTTTATACGTAGGTTACAATAAGATAATATAAATTAAACACACAATTATTAAAATTACGTTTATGAAAACAATTACTAAATTATTTGCAGCTGCAGCAGTTCTCGTTACATTTGCAACAACAAGCCTTCAGGCGCAAGAAAGAGAAACAGGAGTTCGATTAGGAATAGGAGTTAGTGGAGGAGTAGCAGATAAAGGCTCACCATTTGAATATGGTGCAGGTGCTGATCTTCGTTTCCAGTTTGACCTTTCTAAAGAATTGTCTTTAACAGCAAGTGGTGGTTACACCAGATTAATGGGTAAAGACAACGTAGCTGACTACGATTTTATTCCAGCAAAAGGTGGAATTAAAATCTTTCCTCAAATCGGTGGTACTTACCTTTTAGGTGAAGCTGGTGCTGGTTTTGGTATTAAAGACGGTTCAAAAACTTCATTGATCTGGTCTGGAGGTTTAGGATATGCATGGAACAATGGTCTTGACATCAGTGCAAGATATGAAGGTTACAAGCAAGATGCTAGTTCTACTACATACCAACCATATAATGGACAGTTTGCTTTACGTTTAGCTTACGGGTTCAAATTATAATACTGAAATAGAATATTTTATTGGAAGGCTCCTGATTTTTTCAGGAGCCTTCTTTTTTATTTAAAATTAAAATGGTATTTTAACCAAAAAACAGGACTATAATACAATTTGAGGGTTTTATTAAGGTGTATACATCATAAACAATCATTGAAGCGTAAGCACTGTTAACTAACATTAAAGGACTGCACTAATTATTCAAAAAACCAAATAGGACTATGAAAAAATATATTGCCGCGGGGGTAATAATGATCGCTTTCTCTTGTAACAATGCTGATAAGACTGCAACAGGTTCTTCAGATAGCACATCCACAGTTGTACAGGACAATACTATCAATAGTATAGAATTAAAGGATGCCCAGGTACAAGCTATTTATGATGGATATATTTCTTTAAAAAATGCATTAGTTGCCACAAAATTTGAAGATGCCAAAAGTGCAGCTGCCAAATTGAAGATCAGCCTGGCAGGATATGAAGGCTGTGAAAATACCGCCTTGCTTGCCGGTAAAATAGCTGATGCAAAAGACATTGCAGCCCAGCGAAAAGAATTTACATCATTAAGTTCAGATGTGATTGCTTTATTCAAGCATGCAGACCTGACAAAAGGAGAGATCTTTGTGCAACATTGTCCTATGGCCAATGATGGAAATGGCGGCGATTGGCTGGCTTCTGAAGCTAAGATACAGAATCCCTATTATGGAGATGAAATGATGGAGTGCGGAGCTGTAATAGAGGAGATCAAAACAGCAAAGTAGTTTGGATTCTTACGGGAATTTGACCCACATTTAATAATAATTTAACAGCTTTGTTATAGTTGATTAAATCCTAATCCGAAAAGGATTGGTTAGTTTTGTTTATTATAAATACAAGAATATAATATATGTCAGATATCGCAGAGATTAAGATTGACGGGAAAGTATACGAGTTCCCGGTTATTACAGGTACAGAAGGGGAGAAGGCTATTGATATTTCTAAGCTTAAGAGATTTAACAGGTCATATTACTTTAGATTTTGGTTTTAAAAATACAGGATCCACAAAAAGTGCAATTACTTTTTTAGATGGAGAAAAAGGTATTTTAAAATATCGCGGCTATCCAATTGAGGAACTTGCCGAAAAATCTACATTTCTGGAAGTTGCATATCTGTTGATATATGGAGACCTGCCAAACGTAAGTGAGTTGAATGCATTCCAATCACAGATCAGAACGCATACACTTATTCATGAGGATATGAAAAAGTTTTTAGATGGTTATCCTTCAAAATCACATCCGATGGCTCAACTGGCTTCTTTGGTTTGCTCATTGTCTACTTTCTATCCTGAATCGCTTGTAGCGAATTCAAACTGAGGAAACAATGGATCAGACGATGATCAAGTTGCTGGCTAAATTTCCGACAATTGTATCTTTTATTTATAAGAAATCACTGGGTCATCCGCTGATCTATCCTAAAAATAAGTATGACTACGTAAGCAACTTCATCAATATGATCTTTGGTCAGCGTACAGAAGAGATTGATATTGATCCTGTGGTGGTGAATGCGATGAATACTTTATTGATCCTGCATGCCGATCATGAGCAGAACTGCTCTGCTTCTACAGTACGGATTGTAGGTTCTTCTGACTGTAACTTATACGCTTCAGTATCGGCAGGTATCGCTGCATTATGGGGTCCGCTTCATGGAGGAGCAAACCAGGCGGTAATTGAAATGCTGGAACGTATTAAGGAAGATGGTGGTGATACAGAAAAATGGATCAACAAAGCCAAAGATAAAAATGATCCTTTCCGTATGATGGGTTTTGGACACAGGGTTTATAAAAACTTTGATCCGAGAGCGAAGATCATCAAAAAAGCTTGCGATGATATTTTAGAGAAACTGGGCATTGATGATCCTGTTTTGGAAATAGCTAAAAAACTAGAAGAAGCTGCTTTAAGTGATCCGTATTTCGTAGAGCGTAAACTTTATCCAAATGTGGATTTCTATTCTGGCATCATCTATAGAGCTTTAGGATTCCCTACAGATATGTTCACCGTGTTGTTTGCACTCGGCCGTTTACCAGGATGGATTGCCCAATGGAAAGAAATGCATGAGAACAAAGAGCCGATCGGTCGTCCGCGCCAGATTTACGTGGGCCACACCGACAGGGACTTCCAGGACATTACCACCAGATAAGATATAGACATATTAATTTATAATAAAAAAAGCCGGTCTGTTTATCAGACGGCTTTTTTTATGCATGGTTTCTATAAGGCTTAATGATTCATGGCCTCTATAGCAGCAGCTTCGGCTTTGTTGTGTTTATATTTAAAGATCAATGGAAAAGCGATCGCTAACACAAGGGTGTAGGAAGCAAAAGTAATCCATATGCTTTGCCAGTCTTTTGTCTGGTCTGGCTGAGTGAAGAATTTTTCAATGATCAAACCGCTGGTGAAACTGCCAAACAAGGCACCAAACCCATTTACCATCATCATAAACAAACCCTGTGCACTCCCTCTGATTTTCTCATCAATCTGTGTTTCTACAAAAAGGGAACCGGAGATGTTAAAGAAATCGAATGCCATACCATAAATGATACAAGATAGGATAATCATCCACAGTCCGCCTGCAGGATCTGCAAATGCGAATAAGCCAAACCTCAATACCCATGCAAGCATACTAAATAGCATGACATACTTGATCCCGAATTTTCTAAGGAAAAATGGAATTGCGAGAATAAAGAGGGTCTCCGAAATCTGCGAGATTGACATGATGATGGCTGGATATTTCACTGCGAGCAGGTCAGCATATGCAGGTACATTTCTAAAATCATGTAAAAATGTATCTCCGTATGCATTAGTAAGTTGAAGAGCTGCACCTAGAAACATAGAAAACATAAAGAATACTGCAAATTTACGCTGCTTAAACAATGTAAAAGCCCTTAATCCAAGTGCATCAATGAACGATCGGGATTCTATTTTATTAGCCAATGGCGGACATTTTGGTAAGGTGAAGGCGTATATCCCTAGTATTAGTGATACTGCAGAAGCAATATAGAATTGGTTGGATGAGGCTTCATTATCTGTTAGACTAACCGTCCAAAGTGCAGCGATAAAGCCGATGGTTCCCCAAATCCTGATTGGTGGATAATCTTTCACAACATCTTTCTGGTGCCTTTTGAGTGCAGAATAGGCAACGGTAATAGACAGGGAAAGGGTTGGCATATAAAAGATCATGTTCAGGAGAATGACCCAGAAGAATGTTCCAGGATCTTTTACAAGTGGCAAACAGAATAAAACCACCGAACCCAGGATGTGCATCGTTCCATATAATTTCTCTGCATTAATGAACCTGTCGGCAATAATTCCGGTAAGGGCAGGCATAAATATAGCGGCTATTCCCATGGTAGAAAAGATCGCTCCAAATTCGGCTCCGGACCATTGTTTGTTTTGAAACCAGTAGACCCCAATGGTAATCAGCCAAGAACCCCAGATAAAGAATTGCATGAAATTCATCAGGGTTAAGCGAAACTTAACGTTCATAATAAAATAATCTAAGTGACCTTGTATATAAAAATGAATATATAACTATTTTGGTATAAATTCCAGTAGACAAAATAGTTTTAGCAATTAAGCCGAATTTCTTTTACTGATTTCATCACGGATATTGGCAGCTTTTTCATAAGCTTCCTCCGCAATAGCCTCCTGGAGCTTTTGCTGCAATTCTTCTAAACTCAATGATTTATAACTAGAGCCAGGGATGGAGGTGCTGATGTCTTCAGTTCCCTGTTCCTTTGGAATGGTATCCATATTTTCTAAAAACAGAAAATCATTACCTTCAATGACAATACCTGCGGAGGAGAGAATAAATTCGTAAGTATATATTGTAGCATTAAAGCGTACCGCAAGGGCAATTGCATCAGAGGTTCTGGCGTCTATTTCCTGGATGTTTTCGCCGTCCGTACAAATTAGTTTTGCAAAGAAAACTCCTTCTACAAGGTTGTAAATGAGTACTTCCTGAATCTGAATGTTGTAAGTCTGGGCGAATGTTTTGAACAGATCGTGGGTTAAGGGCCTGCTGGGCGTCATTTTTTCAATTTCGATAGCAATCGCCTGTGCCTCAAAGGCTCCGATAATGATCGGTAAGCGCCTTCTTCCATTTACTTCTCCAAGTACCAGGGCATATGCTCCTGATTGAGTTTGGCTATAAGATAAGCCAACAATATCTAATTTTACTTTTTTCATATTAAGTAATAGGGCTTCCGGATGCAGACACCCAAAAGCCCTATTTAATTAACCTTTATGTGCCTTTAATGCTTCAATTAATTTTGGGACGACTTCAAATGCATCACCTACAATACCGTAATCTGCTACTTTAAAGAATGGTGCTTCAGGATCTTTATTGATCACGACAATCACTTTGGAGGAACTTACACCTGCCAGATGCTGAATTGCCCCGGATATACCGATGGCAATATATAAGTTGGGACTGATGGCAATACCAGTTTGTCCTACGTGTTCTGAATGTGGTCTCCAGTCGGCATCAGAAACAGGTTTGGAACAAGCAGTTGCCGCACCCAGCAAGCCTGCCAGTTCTTCGATCATTCCCCAGTTTTCCGGGCCTTTCAGACCACGGCCAGCAGAAACAACAAGTTCTGCATCAGGAAGAGATACTTTATCTGTTGCTCTTACGATCTCTTTCACAATCGCCGAAAGATCAGTTGCTTTTACTTCAGCGACTAAAATTCTCTACCGTTGTTTCTGTTGCAGATTCTTTTACACCGAAAGCATTTGGATTCAGGGCAATAACTTTATTAGCGGAGCTCAGTTCGGTTACTGCAAAAGCTTTACCAGAAAAAGCAGTTTTCTTAACAGCAAACTTTCCACCCTCTGTTTTCGGAAGTTCTACAGCACCATCAACCAAACCGGCTTTCAATTTAACAGCTATGCGTGGTGCAAGACCTTTTCCGGAAAAAGAATTGGATAAAACCACAACATCTGCCTGTTCTTTGCCTGCAGCTTCTGCGATACACTGAAGCAAAGGCCTGGTTTACAAAATTATTGAGCTGATCATTGCTGACATTTAAAACTTTTGATGCACCATATGTCCCGAGCGCCTTGAGTTCACTTTCGGATACGTTACCAATGGATATTGCGGTGAGATTGGTGTTTTGATTATCTGCGATGGCTTTGGCATAGGAAACAGCTTCGAAAACTGATTTCTTAAACTTGCCATCTGCTTGTTCTACATATACTAAAACTGACATAGGATCTTAATTAAATTTAAAATTGTATGATGTGCTGAGGTTAGATCACTTTGGCTTCCTGATGTAAAAGGTCTATTAATTTTGCAGTATCTTCTGCAGGTACCAATTTTACCGCTCCACGTGGCGGAGGTGTTTCAAACTGTTCGATTTTGCTCAGTTGTTGAATCTCTTTGGCTTCTATTACCTGCAAGGGCTTCGTTCTGGCAGACATGATGCCTCTCATATTAGGAATTTTAGGTTCTGCAGTGCCTTCAGCGCAGCTGGCAATGAATTTTCCACTTACAGATACAACTTCCTTTCCACCCTCGATTTCGCGCTCTATCGTTGCTGTTGTTCCGTCATAGTCCAGTTTTTTGATGATGGATACCGATGGAATGTCCAGGAACTCGCCGATCATTGCTGCGACTTGCGAACCATTATAATCTATGGATTCACGTCCGCATAGGATCATGTCAAAATCATTGGTTTTCGCGTACTCAGCGATCTGATATGCTGTAAAATATGCATCTCTGGGAGCAGCGTTGATACGTACCGCATCATCCGCACCGATAGCTAATGCTTTTCTGATGGTAGGGTCGGTCTGACTTTCGCCTACATTGATGACGGTAACAGTACCTTTACCACCTTCACATAGTTCAATAGCTTTTGACAGGGCAATCTCATCGTAAGGATTTACAATAAATTGTACACCTGCTGTATTGAATTCGGTATTATCATTAGTAAAAGTTATTTTTGTGGTTGTGTCGGGCACATTACTGATACAAACTAGTATTTTCATAAGTTTACATATTGATTTTTAATGGTTATGAAGCTATAACGAAGCTTTCATGTTTTTATCATTTTCAGCTAAAAAATGTCTTTTTACAAATCTAATTAAAAAAGCAGGGATTAAAAATGCAAAGTACCCGAATAGAGAAGTTATTGAACTTTTTAGACAGCGATCCGAACGATCCTTTTGTTTTATATGCACTGGCGACCGAATACAATTCATCAAATGACATTGAAAAGGCATTTGAGTATTACCTCAAGCTGGTTTCCGACCATCCAACTTATGTAGGTACTTACTATCACCTGGGTAAGCTTTATGAAAAAACACAACAAAAAGATCAGGCGATTGCTATTTATCAGCAAGGAATGGCTGCAGCGCGCGATAAAAGCGATATGCATGCTTTTTCAGAATTGCAGGGGGCTTATAATTCTGCTGCAGGTTTAGACTATGAGGACGATTAATTACCGGTTAAGTGAATAAACGTCAGCTTTTATTTATCAGAAATGTGTTTCTGTTCACATTCACTGCTTTTGGAGGAGCGCAGGCCCATCTCGCTTTGCTGCTCAAGTATTTTGTCAGGGATGTGAGGTATATTTCAGAAGAAGAACTATTGGAATTAAATGCATTGGCCCAGGTTCTGCCAGGTCCCGCTTCTACCCAGACCCTGGTAGGCATTGCCTATAAAGTAGGAGGGCTGCGTTTGTCGCTGCTTACCTTTTTTATATGGATACTTCCTTCAGCTGCGGTGATGACTTTTGCTGCCATTAGCTTTGCAAAATTAGACCAGAAGCAAAAATTCACAGAAATATTAGAATATATACAGCCAATTGCACTTGGGATCGTGGCCTTTGGAGCATACAATCTGTCCAGGCGGGTGCTCGTAGGTCAGGTTTCTATATTTCTGGCAATTTCGGCTGTTATTGCCACCCTGGTGCTGAGGAATGCATACGTATTTCCTATTGCAATCCTGATCGGGGGGGTGATTTCCTCCGCGCTGGAGACACCACACGAAGAAAGTACAATACGGGTAAATCTTTTCTCTAACATCAATCGAAAGAAGCTAATCTATTTTGTGGGAGTGTTGTTGTTGCTCGCATTACTTGGCGCTATCATCAACAGAACCTCTCCATTCAGTCTGCCGATCAGGTTATTCGAGAATTTCTATCGGAACGGAATCCTTATTTTTGGTGGGGGACAGGTGCTTGTACCTTTAATGTTCACTGAGTTTGTTCAGATGAAGCAATACCTTCATGCCTCTGGCTTCCTATCAGGCTTTGCACTCCAGCAGGCATTACCTGGTCCAACCTTTTCCTTTACCAGCTATGTAGGTGCACTAAGCATGAGGAACTTTGGCTATGGGCTGACCGGCCAGATCCTTGGTGGGACGGTAGCCGTATTGGGCATCAACCTCCCCGGATTAATTCTTGTGCTTTTTATTGTGCCGTTTTGGGAAGACCTGAAGAAGGTGAGCAGGATCAAGTATTCATTGGCCGGTATCAATGCAGTGAGCGTTGGCTTTATCATTGCTGCCTTTATACTGCTTGTTCAGCCTATAGGACTTGATCTCCTTGCTATTGTGATTCTTGTTACTACCTTTCTGATCCTAAATTTTACCAGGATCAGTCCTCCATTTATCGTGCTTGCTGGAATACTTTTAGGTTATTTCCTTTAAACTTAAAAACTAGAATGGTGCATCTTCATCATGCATGTCGTCCATACGGGATGGTTTGATGATGACATTTCCAGCAGGTCTGTCGAAATCCTGCGAAGGTTGCATACCTGCACCAGAGCTTTCCATAGAGAAGGAGCTAGGTGCAGAGAAATTTTCTTCAAGATCTGCGAATTTAACGTATTTACCGATGAATCGAAGCGGAACGATTCCGGTCTCACCATTACGGTGTTTTGCGATAATTACCTCGCCAATACCAGCTTGTGAACGTCCTTGTTCGTCTTCGGTGATGCCATAATATTCAGGTCTGTAAAGAAATAATACCATATCTGCATCCTGCTCAATGGAACCGGATTCACGCAAATCGGACAGCATTGGACGTTTACCATTTGCACCAGGTCTGCTCTCTACCGCACGACTCAATTGTGAGAGCGCGAGTACGGGAACGTTAAGTTCTTTAGCAACCGACTTTAAGGCCCTGGAGATACTACCGATCTCCTGCTCCCTGTTTCCGCCTCCGCTTTGTCCTTCACCTTTACCATGCATTAACTGAAGATAATCGATGATGATCAGTTGGAGATCATATTGTGATTTTAACCTACGGCATTTTGCCCTGAATTCAAAGATATTCAGTGCTGGGGTATCATCGATCAGTAGCGGAGCTTCAGTCAGGGTACCAATTTTACTGTGAAGTTGTTGCCATTCCCATTCCGCAAGATTTCCTTTTCTGATCTTTTCCTGTTCAATCTCAGTTTCACCCGAGATCAGACGATTAACCAATTGAACAGAAGACATCTCTAGCGAGAACACTACAACAGGTCTTTTAAAATCAACGGCAGCATTCCTGGCACAGGTCAGTACGAATGCAGTTTTACCCATTGCCGGACGTGCAGCGATAATGACAAGATCTGAGGGTTGCCAGCCACCGGTAATTCGGTCGAGGTCTGTAAAGCCAGAAGGGACCCCAGTTAAACCATCGCTTTTGCTACGAAGTTCCTCAAGTGTAGCCAGCGACTGCTTGATGATCTCATCCATTTTCTGAGTATCCCTGCGCAGGTTATTTTGAGCAATGTCGAACAAATTCTTTTCTGCATGGTCAAGAAGGTCAAAAATATCGGTAGTGTCTTCGTATGCATTTTGAATAATCTCAGAAGAAATCCTGATGAGTTCACGCTGGATATATTTTTGAGAGATGATCCTGGCGTGAAATTCAATATTTGCCGCAGAGGCTACCCGGTTTGTCAGATTGGTGATGTAATATGCACCACCGATCATTTCCAATAATCCCAGTGTACGTAGCTCGGAAGTAACGGTAAGGATGTCGACTGGTTTCGATTTCTGGAAAAGACCTTGAATGGCTTCAAAGATCTTTTTATGTGCCTCATGGTAAAAAACCTCCGGCTTTAAAATGTCAATAACAGTAGACAATGCATCTTTTTCGAGCATTAAAGCACCTAAAACAGCCTCTTCCAGATCAATAGCCTGAGGGGGTATTTTACCCAGCGTATTCATAGAATTGCTCAGTCTGTTTTTTCTGGCGTTGTAGCTGCCTTTGTCCTGTCCTTGTTTACCGTTATCCGTCATCATAGGATACAAAAATATGCAAAAATAAGCGCTCCTGTCAATTTGTTTATGCACATTCCCACATGGGGAAATACTTGGAAATTTCCTTTGCTACCTAAAATTTTGATGATTTGCTAACATTAATATGTTGATAAGCAAAAACATAAGAACGTAAAAAAATACCTGATGTTAATCCCGAATTTTGAACTATTTTTGCATTTCAATTTACGAGAGATGGAAAATCCGAGGAGGTCTGGCAGACCTAAAGAGAATAATGAGTTTATATTTGGTATACGTGCTGTTATAGAGGCAATTAAAGCAGGTAAGGACATAGAGAGTATATATATACAGCGTGGCCTCACGGGTGGTATTATATTGGAACTGAAAGCATTGCTTAAAGAAGTAGATGCGCCTGTACATAATGTTCCTGTAGAGAAGCTGAACCGGATGACCCAGAAAAACCACCAGGGTGTGATTGCTGTGATTTCTTCCATCTCGTTCCAAAAAATTGAAGACATCATTCCGCTGATCTATGAAAAAGGGGAGACTCCATTGATCCTGATCCTGGATGGAATTACTGACGTACGTAATATGGGAGCTATCGCGAGGACAGCGGCCTGCGCTGGTGTTCATGCAATTGTAGTGCCGACTAAGAACTCTGCTCAAATCAACGCAGATGCCATTAAGACATCTGCAGGTGCTTTATTTACTATTCCGGTATGTCGCCATCCTAACCTTCAGAAAACGGCGTTATTCCTGCAGGATTGCGGATTGCAGATTGTTGCCTGTACGGAAAAAACGAATGACCTGATCTACGCACCTGATTATACGGTCCCAACAGCAATTGTGATGGGAGCGGAAGATGAAGGTATCTCCAACGAAATCATGCGTATGGCGAATTTTCTTGCCAAAATTCCCATGATAGGAGAGATCAGTTCATTAAATGTGTCTGTATCTGCCGGAGTAATTCTTTATGAGGCCATCAGACAGCGTACACAAAACTAGGCTTCATCTTCAAACAGATAACCACTATACGCAAGTCCTTTTGCTACACTTATAAAATTGTCGCCGGAATGAAGAGGTGTGTTTGGGAATTTAGTTTGGAAAAGTTTCTTTATTGCAGAGACCATTGATGTTCCACCAGTTAAGAAAAGGCTGTCAATGTCTTCCGGCTTGATCTGTGTTTCTGCCAGAAACTGATCAAGGTAAGTACTAATTTTATTGAGGTCTTTTGCAATTATATCTTCATATGTTTCCAATGATATCTGATCGTTGATTTCAATGTCCATGTTGTCGTAAACGAAATTAGATTGTTCTGCCCCGGACAATTCAACTTTTGTACGTTCGATGGATTGGAAAACTGAATATCCCAGGTTATTATTGATTAACGTAAGCAAATTTTTGAACTTCCTATTCTGCTTACTATAATAGTAGTAATTGTCGATGTCATTTTTGATCTTCTGACCATTAAAGAAGTTCATTTGTTCCCAGGAACAAATGTTTGCAAATAATGATACGGGCACGGTGAGCATTTTACCTTGTCCTGCCTCATATTGAGTATCTTTTCCAAAATGCGGTGTACCTTTTTCCCACATAAATGCGGAGTCGAAACTGTCGCCGCCGATATAGATGCCGCCCGTAGCGATGATGTCGCTTCGGCGGTCTTTGCTGCCAACTTTTTCAGGATCAAGAATGAGATAAGTGAAATCTGTGGTACCCCCACCTAAATCTGCTACAAGTACCCTTTCTTTTTTAGTGATCGTTTTTTCATAAGCAAAGGCCGCACCGATAGGCTCAAATTGGAAACGTACCTCCTCGAATCCGCTCAGTTCTGCTGCTTTGCTCAGTCTTTTTTGTGCCAGCGCATCTTTGGTAGTATTGTCATCATCAAAAAATACAGGTCTGCCGATAACGGCTTTTCTACAATCTTCACCGGTTATTTGATCTGCTTTGGCTTTCAGTTCTTTTAAAATAAAAGTAACCAGGTCGGAAGCGTTCAGTCTCTTGTTGTGGACACGTGTTTCTATAAAGCTGCTTCTTGGAAGGATCCGTTTAATCGATTTCATGAACCGTCCCTTCATACCGTCATTCAGGTAGGCAGTGATGGCTTCATCACCCACTACATATTTTAACTCTGCGTTAGCAGATTGCTCCTGTTGGAAGTATAGAATTGATGGAATGGTTATCGTGGAAATGATTTCCCTTTTCTCTTCGTCGTAAATGGAAAGGGCGGAATTTGTGGTTCCGAAATCTATTCCATAAAGAAATTTGCTCATTTTAATGGATCGTAAAAAAAGGCTGCACAAAATTTCTTTTGTGCAGCCCTGGGAATTTGTAAATGTGTTTATTAAATGTATTTGGTGCCGAATTTAGACTTTACGTCGGCAACGATCTGCTTTATACTCTGTTCTTCTGATCTAGGACAAATTAGCAATGTGTTATTGGATTCCACTACAATATAGTCGTGCAGATCCTGCAAAATTACCAGTTTGTCTTTTGGTACGTTCACCATGCAATTGGAAGAATCGAACATCATTACTTTCTCGGAAGGGATCACTGCGTTTCCCACATAATCATTTTCGGCAATGTCGTAAATCGAAGCCCATGTACCAAGATCAGACCAGCCAAAATCTGCTGGTAAAACGTAGACATTATCTGCTTTTTCCATAATTCCAAAGTCGATGGATATATTGGTACATTGCAGATAAGCTTGCCGATGAATTCAATTTCAGTACTTGTATTATAGACTGTATTGCCTTGCTGAAAAATATCATGCATTTCAGGAAGATGCAATGAAAAAGCCCTGTTAATAGATTTGGCTGACCAGATAAATATCCCGGCATTCCAAAGGAAATCGCCACTCTGTACAAATGATTTTGCCAGTTCCAGATTTGGCTTTTCTGTAAAAGTTTTAACTTTATGAATCTGAGGATCAGTATTTAATACTTCTTCGGTGTATTGAATGTAACCATATCCGGTATCAGGCCTGTTTGGTTTGATTCCTAGAGTAATCAGACAGTCGTTTTCCGCTGCAGCAGCTAGTGATTGTTCAATAGCTGCTACGAAAGCTCCGGATTAGCAATGGTATGATCAGAAGGTGCAACTACAATGGTTGCATTTGGATTAAGCTGTGCAATTTTGCTGAACCGTAGGCAATACAGGGAGCTGTATTTCTCATGATCGGTTCGGCAAGAATCTGATTGTCTTGTATACCAGGTAATTGTTCCTTAATGAAATCGGTGTAAATCTCGTTGGTGACGATAAAGATATTTTCAGGCGGGCAGATGTTCAGAAAGCGGTCGTAAGTACTTTGAATCAGCGTTTTACCTACACCAAAAAAATCAATAAATTGTTTGGGATATTCTGTTCTGCTGACTGGCCAGAAGCGGCTTCCCACGCCGCCAGCCATTATTAATGCATAATTATTTTTATTCATATCGGGTTATCGGTATCTTAAATAATTCCTTCCTGTAAAAGGTCGTGTAAATGGATGATGCCAAAATAGTTTCCTTTTTCGGTCACCAGCAATTGGGTAATGTTATTTTCTTTAATCACATCAAGTGCCTGCAATTGCTAAAACATCTTTGTCAATATTTTTTGGATGCTTACTCATCATGATCTCTCGCTTTAATGTCGGCTAAGTTAGAATGTTTTTCCAGCATTCTTCTAATATCTCCATCAGTAATTATCCCTAAAATGTACATTGTCATCAATAACAACAACAGCACCCAAACGGTTTTTACTAATTTCAATAATTACATCTTTTACAGAAGCAGCGGGATGTATGCTCGGTTTTTCATTCTTAAGGGCGAAATCACCAGCTTTTAAATAAAGTCGTTTTCCCAATGATCCTCCTGGATGATAATCTGGCAAAATCTGCTTCATTAAAATCTACGTGCATTCAAGTAGGCAAATCAGCCAAGTGCATCGCCCATGGCCAATTGTGCAGTAGTACTTGTAGTAGGTGCTAGATTATGCGGACAAGCTTCTTTTTCTACAGAAGTATTTAAAATAAAATCAGCTTGTTAAGCTAGATCAGAATCAATTCGCCAACCATTCCGATTAATAATTGTTGCCTGATTGTTTAATAGGGAGCAAGTACTTTAATTTCGGGTGTATTTCCACTTTTAGAAAGGCACATAACAATATCATTCTTCTGGATCATTCCTAAATCGCCATGAACAGCATCTGCAGCATGCATAAATATAGCTGGTGTTCCTGTTGAATTAAAAGTGGCCACAATTTTTTGTGCAATGATAGCACTTTTGCCAATTCCTGTGACAATTACCCGTCCTTTGCTATCTAAAATAGTTCGATACGACTTTTACAAAATCATCATTAATATTCTTGTAACAGGTTTAAAATTGCCTGTGCTTCTAAGCTTTAAAGTGCTAACAGCGTTCTGTATAATAGATTTTTTACTTTTCAAAGAGAATTAATTAGTATATTAATGCTTTGAATTAATGCAAAATTATGTTATTTTGAAGCAAAAATAGCATCGAATATTTTATACACAAAATGGACGTGAAAAAGTCGTTATTTGATAACTTACAAACTTTTTTGGTTTTGATAATTTTAAAGGTGATCAGGAGTCGATCATAACAAATATTTTAGAAGGCAAGAATACTTTTGTGATTATGCCAACAGGTGGGGGGAAATCTATTTGTTACCAGTTGCCTGCTTTAATGAGCGAGGGTACTGCGATTGTAATTTCACCGTTAATTGCATTGATGAAAAACCAGGTAGATCAATTAAGGGCTTTTGGTGGAACTGACAGTATTGCTCATTTTTTAAATTCATCCCTTAATAAATCTGAAATACCCAGGTTAAAACTGATTTGCTCAGCGGTCAAACCAAGTTACTGTATGTTGCGCCTGAATCTTTAGCCAAACAGGAAAATATTGAATTTTCTAAAGCTGATTAAAATATCTTTTGTGGCGGTTGATGAGGCCCATTGTATTTCTGAATGGGGGCATGATTTCAGACCGGAATACCGTAAGATAAGACAGGTAATTGCAAGGTTTAGGCGAAAATATTCCAATTATTGCATTAACGGCAACTGCTACGCCAAAAGTGCAGCAGGATATCATGAAGAACCTGCAGATGACGGATGCAACGTTGTTTAAATCTTCATTTAACAGACCAAATCTGTTTTATGAAATCCGCCCTAAGCGAGATGTGATCAAAGAGATCGTCAGGTATATTAAATACAATACCAGGCAAATCGGGCATTATTTATTGCCTGAGCCGTAAAAAGGTAGAGGAAGTTGCGGAAGCACTAAACCTTAACGGAATTAAAGCATTGCCTTATCATGCAGGTTTAGAGCCAAAAGTGCGTGCCGATACTCAGGATAAATTCCTGATGGAAGATGTGGAGGTTATTGTTGCTACCATAGCCTTTGGTATGGGTATTGATAAACCAGATGTGCGCTTTGTAATCCACCATGATATGCCTAAGAGTATGGAAGGTTATTACCAGGAAACTGGTCGGGCAGGCCGTGATGGTGGTGAAGGTGTTTGTATTGCTTTTTATTCGCAAAAAGATGTTGATAAGCTGGCGAAGTTTATGAAAGATAAGCCGGTTTCTGAACGTGAAATTGGTACGCAGATATTAAAAGAAGTAATTGATTATGCCGAATCTGGCTGTTTGCCGCCGGAAACAGATCCTGCATTATTTTGGCGAAAATTTTAACGAGACAGGTTGTAACTGCATGTGCGATAATTGCAAAAAGCCTAAGAAGCAATTTGAAGCAGAAGAATCATTGATAGATCTTGTTAAAACTAATCAAACAAATAGGCGAGAAGTTTGATGATGCCCATATTATTAAGTATCTATCATGGGTACCGAAACCGCACAAACAATTGCTTATGAGCACAGTAAACTGCCTGAATTTGGATCTGGGAAAAGTAGAAGGCGAAAACCATTGGAAATCATTGATCAGGCAAGCTGTGTTAAATAATTTCCTATCGAAAGATATTGATAACTATGGTCTGATTGACGTTAACCAAAGCAGGGCAACGATTTTATAGATAATCCATATAGCCTTAAGTTCATATTAAACGAACCTATAGAAAGTGCTGCTGATGATGATGAAGATGATGTAAAACAAGGCTACAGGAGCATTAGATACGCAGTTACTTACAGATGCTGAAAGATCTGACGTAAAAAAATTGCCAAGCAAAAAAATGTACCGCCATTTGTTGTATTTCAAGATCCATCATTAGAGGAAATGTGTACGCATTACCCGATTACCACGGAGGAGTTGAAACAGATTTCAGGTGTAGGCAATGGTAAAGCAATGAAATTTGGCAGATCCATTTATCGAACTGATCAAGAAATATGTGGAGGATAATGATATTGAACGCCCGATTGATATGGTTATTAAAACCCAGGCCAATAAATCGCAGCTTAAAGTTTCCATCATTCAAAATATCGACAGACAATTGGATTGGAAGATATCGCCAGATTCAAAAGGCATTACTTATGAGGAAATATTGAAAGAAGTAGAATCCATTGTAAACTCGGGCACAAAGCTTAACTTAACTTATTTTATTGATGAAGTAATTGATGAGGATCAGCAGGAAGAAGTATTTGATTATTTCAAAACTGCAGAGAATGATTCCATTGATGATGCACTTAAATGAACTGGGTGAGACTGATTATACCCGTGAAGAAATACAATTGATGCGTATTAAATTCATGTCGGAATTAGGAAATAAAATTAGACAGACAGAAAACTAAACTAACTGCAAATCTCAACTATTTCAACTACTAGATAAATTAAAAAATACAGATTCCGGATAATTTCTTTTTAATGGCAGGCCCATGTGCAATTGAAGGTGAAGAGATTGCAATGCGAATTGCGGAAAAAATTGTAACCATCACTGATAAACTGAAAATTCCTTATATTTTTAAAGGCTCTTACCGCAAGGCAAACCGAGTAAAGGTAGTTCCTTTACAGGAATTGGTGATGAAAAGGCTTTAGGGATTTTGGAGAAGATTGGCGAAGAATTTGGTGTGCCAACGGTAACTGATATTCATGAAATGGAGAAGCTGCAATGGCTGCGGCTTATGTAGATGTTTTGCAGATTCCTGCATTTTTATGCGACAAACAGATTTTTATTGCTGCGGCAAAAACAGGAAAAGTAGTGAATGTAAAAAAAGGACAATTTCTTTCTGCAGGCTCTATGAAATTTGCTGTTGAAAAAATTATTGAAGCAGGAAACAACAAAGTAATCTTAACCGATAGGGGAAATACCTTTGGTTATCAGGATCTGATTGTCGATTATCGTGGCTTACCAGAAATGCAGGATTTTGGAGTTCCTGTTGTAATGGATTGTACGCATTCCCTTCAACAACCCAATCAAAGCAGCGGTGTGACTGGCGGTAAACCTGAACTGATAGGAACTATTGCTAAAGCTGCGATTGCTGTGGGGGCGGATGGATTATTTATTGAGACCCACCCAGATCCAGCTAATGCAAAATCAGATGGTGCTAATATGCTGCATCTTGATCTGCTGGAAGAGCTGCTGGTTAAACTCATTAAAATTAGAAAAGCAGTTGTCTAAACTGCTTTTTTTTGCTTATAGCTTTGTAATAACGAAAGATGTTCTTCGGTTCAGCTTTCTGTTTATTTCAGTGTCGTTTTTTGCGATAGGCTTCATTTCTCCGTAACCTTTAAAAGTAAGTCGTTCAGGATTAATAGTATTAGCAATAAGATATTCGTAAACCGATTTTGAACGTGCCAGAGAAAGCCTGAGGTTGCTTTCATTGTCACCTACATTGTCTGTATGGCCTTGAATTTCAATGTGCACTTTTGGGTTGTTCTTCAATAATTCAATTAATGTTCCCAGTTCGACATAAGAAGCGGGTAGCAACTTGTACTCGTTCGTATTGAAGAATATATTCTTCAACACAAGATCTGTTCCTACTTTAAGTTTTTCCAGTTCGATCTCCAATAGAAAAGGCTTATTTGCATAAGCATTACCGAGTTCGTAATTTTCTGAATAGAAGAGGTAACCATCTGAACTGACATTGAAAGAATAGTTACCACCTATTGGCATTACAGCCAGAAATTGTCCGGTTTCCTTGTCGGTATAGTCGCTATAGATCACATCTTTATTTTGCAGGTCCACAACCTGTACGTTCGCTTCTAAAAAAGCCGAGCTTTCCTTGTCTCTTACCAGTCCTTTAGCGTATGTGATAGGAAATGGCTTTTTATTTTCCGGTATTTCAAAATGATAGATATCCATATCACCAAAACCGCCTTTCAAGTCAGAGGAGAATAGACCTTCCTTTCCGTCTGGCGTAACGATTAGCCCGGTTTCTTCATTAAATGTATTAATTGGATAGCCCATGTTTTCAGGCTTTGTCCATTTTCCGTCTTTGTCCATTCTGCTCAGAAAAATATCCTTGTTGCCCAGCCCCGGCCATCCATCTGATGAGAAATAAAGGTTTTTCCGTCAGGATGAAGAAAGGGTGTATGTTCATCATAAGGGGTATTGATATCCGGTCCGAGGTTTTCAGGATTACCCCAGATAGCCATCTTCTTTTAAAGTACTCTTCCATATATCATATCCTCCCAAGCCCCCGGGTCGGTTGCTAACAAAATACAAGGTGCTGCCATCCGGACTAATTGCAGGTTGTGACTCCCAAATATTCGGTATTGACTGGTGCTCCAAGGTTAAATGGCAAACCCCAGTTATTTCCTTCTTTATGACATACATAAATGTCGCACCTTCCCAGTCCTTCCGGGCGGTTACAACCGGTAAAAAATAGATATATTCCATCAGGAGAAAGTGATTGAGCGCCTTCATTGTATTGAGATGTGTTGATTTTATCACTTAATTGTAAAGGAGCTTGTCCAGGCCCCAGCAATTTTTTTAGCGCTATAGAAGTCTTCATTTCCGTTGATGTTCCTGCTAAATATCAATTGTTCGCCATCTGCAGTTATGGAGGGGAAATAGTCGCGGTTAACTGAATTGATCTCTTTTCCAAGATTTACAGGCTCATATTTTTCAGGAGATTTAATGGCCTGTACAGAAAATTCACAATCCTTAAGATATTTATTTGCTTTACTCAGGAATTCCGGGTCATTACCCTTGTATTTTTATGAAGATCCGGATATGTTCAAGTGCCATTAGAGTAGTCGCCCGTAAATATTTCCGATTCTGCAAGCCCATAGTATGCACGGGGATGCTATCTTTTTGTTGATTGATTACGCTTTTTGTAGGCTTTTTAGCTTGTTCGTATGACTTTAATCTCGCTGCTTAATATCGCCAAGCTGAAAAAAGCATATCTGAAAATCCGGATCAGCATTAGTGGCTTCTTTAAGTGAAATATTGCCTGCTCGAAGTTGTCAGTTTTCAATAAGGCCTGTGCTTTATCGAAAGCTCAGCCTGTGCCTTTTTTACCGGGCTACCTGGGCGAAAAGATGTTGACTGCTAAGAGCATAATAAAGAAAAAGCAAGATTGTCCTCATTCGATTATTTTGGTAAATAAATATAGTGCATAATAGGTCGTAAAAAGCTAAGAGATCTAGTATTCTAAGGAATATTAAGAAATTTATGTGTTTGAAGAGAAATTTCCCATTTCGGATTAGCCATTACATAATCAATGATTAATGGCGTAATTTCTTTGGATTTAGACCATTCCGGTTGAAGATATAGTTTACAGGTGCAGAAACCGTCGCTGCATATTCTTCTGCCCATTTGAAATCACTTTTATTGAACACAATTACCTTTAATTCATTTGCAAAAGGAGTAATATCTGGCCTTGGTGCTTTAAATTTTTTAGGAGATAAACAAATCCAGTCCCATTTTCCAGAAAGAGGATAGGCTCCTGAAGTTTCAATGAAAGTAAGATATTCTGTTCCTTTAATTTTTGCGTAAGGTAATCCAGATTATAGATCAATGGTTCACCACCGGTAATTACAACCGCTTTGCCCGGGAAAGTGATCTGCTTTTTCTACAATATCGTCAGATGGGTAAGCGGGTGTAATTCAGCGTCCCAGCTTTCTTTCACATCGCACCAGTGGCAACCAACATCACATCCGCCTAAGCGGATAAAATAAGCTGCTTTTCCAGTATTAAATCCTTCGCCTTGTATGGTATAAAATTCTTCCATTAAAGGAAGTAATGTGCCGTCTTCTGGTATTTATGTTCCATATTTAAGGATGCAAAGTAAATAAAATATTTGCGTAAATTGGATTATATGTATCTTACCTTTCATATGACCTGTGATGAAATAACAAGGATCATTTAATAACATTTTAGATATTGAATGGTATAAATTAGATAATAGAAATTCCTGAAGGTGAGTTTGTAAGCAAATCATTTGAATGGGAAAAAGCTATGCCTAATCAGAAATGAAGGTAAAATATTGCAGTACACAACATTGTCCGCATGCCGGGGGCATATTTAGTGGTGGCTGGTGTAAAAATGGTAACCTAGTTTGTCCGATACACCGTTAGGAATATAATTTACAAACTGGAAGAGGGGCAGACGGACAGGGAGATTATATTGATATTTACCCGATTGAAATTAGAGAAGAGGGAGTATACGTTGGTTTTGAAGAAAGCTGGATCAGGAAAATATTCAGGAAATAGATACAAAAGTCTATTCCCTGAATCTAATTTACTGATAAATTTCTTTATTTGCAGAAGCCAAGTATTTTTCAACAAACCAATAATGGTCATCAAACCAACACCGCCCGGTACCGGGGTAATCCATGAAGCTTTTGGTGCTACATTTTCAAAATCAACATCGCCATATAGTTTAAAGCCCGATTTGGTTACGGTAGATGTTTCGCGGTTCATGCCTACATCAATAACTACTACACCATTCTTTAACCATATCAGCAGTAATAAAATTCTTTTTACCGATAGCTACGATCAGAATATCAGCCTGAAGGATAATTTCTTTTAATATTAGGTGTGCGGCTATGGCAAATGGTTACCGTACAGTTGCCCGGATTGGTATTACGCGCCATCAAAATACTCATCGGCGAGCCTACAATATTACTGCGGCCAACCACCACACAATGTTTGCCTGTTGTATCAATACCATATTCTTTCAGCATCAACGTAATGCCATAAGGCGTAGCCGGAATAAAGGAAGGCAGATTACGCTGCATCCTGCCCAGTTAACAGGGTGAAAGCCGTCCACATCTTTACGGTGATCGATCTTTTCGGTTACTTTTTCCGGGTCGATATGTTTCGGTAAGCGGTAATTGAACAATTAATCCATCAATATCAGCATCGCTGATTAAGTTCAGCATACTTTTTGCAAGCAATTCTTCTTCGGTAACAGTATTCTTCATACCGTCACCAGTGATGATTTAAAACCACTTTTTCGCAGTTTTTCATTTTACTGGCTACATAAGTTTCGCTGCCGCCATCATGGCCAACCAAAACGGCAACCAAATGTGGCTTGCGGCCGGTTTTTGCTAAAAATTCAGCAGCTTCTTCGGCTATTTCAACTTTAAGTTTTTCTGATACGTATTTTCCGTCGAGTAATTTCATTTGATAGATGTGAGATGCAGAATTAGATGAGTCAAGATGACTTAATCTCAGTCTCAATCTACATTCAATCTTAGTTAATCTAATTTCAAAACCGCCATAAACGCTGATTGTGGAATTTCTACATTACCAACCTGGCGCATGCGTTTTTTACCTTTTTTCTGTTTTTCCAGTAGTTTACGTTTACGCGAAATATCACCACCATAACATTTGGCAGTAACATCTTTACGTAAGGCCTTAACTGTTTCGCGGGCAATGATTTTAGCACCGATAGATGCCTGTATAATAATTTCAAATTGCTGACGCGGAATAAGTTCTTTCAGTTTTTCGCAGATCTTCTTTACCAAAATCGTAAGCGTTGCTGCGGTGGATCAATGAAGATAAGGCATCAACCGGTTCGTCATTTAATCGCATATCCAAACGTACCAGATCGACTTGACGGTAACCAATCTGGTGATAATCAAATGAAGCATATCCTTTTGAAATCGTTTTTAACTTATCATAAAAGTCAAATACAATCTCGCCCATCGGCATTTCGAAGATCAAGCTCAACACGATCTGATGTTAAGTAAGATTGATTTATAATAAATCCGCGTTTTTGAATACAAAGCGACATTACCGGCCCAACAAAATCAGATTTGGTAATGATATTGGCTTTAATATATGGTTCTTCAACAGAATCCAATTTACTTGGATCGGGCAGATCAGATGGGTTATTTACGATAATTTCATCGCCTTTGGTAGTATATGCAATGTAAGATACGTTGGGTACGGTAGTGATTACCGTCATATCAAACTCGCGTTCCAAACGTTCCTGGATGATTTCCATGTGCAGCATTCCCAGGAATCCGCAACGGAAACCAAAGCCTAATGCGCAGAAGATTCAGGTTCAAAAACAAGAGAAGCATCATTCAATTGCAGTTTATCCATTGATTCGCGCAGTTCTTCATAATCATCCGTATCAACAGGATAAATACCGGCAAATACCATTGGTTTTACTTCTTCAAAACCTTGTATGGCTTCTAGCGATGGGCGGTCGACATGTAGTAATCGTATCACCAACTTTTACTTCACGGGCTTCTTTAATGCCGGAAATAATATAACCTACATCACCGGTTTTAATCACATCTACGTGGAGACATGTCTAGCTTTAAGGTACCAACTTCATCGGCAAGATATTGCTTTTCCGGTAGCAAAGAATTTTACTTTATCACCTTTTTTAATCTCGCCGTTTACTACTTTAAAATAAGCAATAATACCTCTGAAAGAGTTAAAAACCGAATCGAATATCAATGCTTGCAAAGGTGCTTCCGGATCGCCAACAGGGGCGGGAACACGCTCTACAATGGCATGAAAAATATCATGCACGCCCATACCGGTTTTACCGGATGCAGCAATAATATCTTCACGTTTACAGCCGATCAAGATCAATAATCTGGTCTTTTACTTCCTCAGGCATAGCGCCCGGCAGATCCATTTTATTTAAGAATCGGAATGATTTCCAGGTCGTTCTCTAAAGCCAGATATAGGTTGGAAATCGTTTGCGCCTGTATACCTTGTGCAGCATCAACAATAAGCAAAGCGCCTTCGCAGGCAGCAATAGAACGGGAAACTTCGTAAGAAAAATCTACGTGTCCGGGCGTATCGATCAGGTTCAAAATATATTCATTGTCACCAAGTTCATAATCCATTTGTATGGCATGGCTTTTTATGGTGATGCCGCGCTCGCGCTCCAGATCCATATCATCAAGCAATTGCGCCTGCGCTTCGCGTTGGGTAATGGTGTTGGTATATTCTAATAACCGATCGCCAAGGGTACTTTTACCGTGGTCAATATGTGCTATAATGCAAAAATTACGAATGTGCTTCATCTGTGGCGCAAAAATAAGATTTTGAGTCAACTATTTTATGGGTAATTTCATCAAACCAAATTGGCCAGTTGAATTAATTTTTTTACGGTAGCTGCACTTGTCAGGCTATAGCTAAATTCATCCACAGCAGCACCCATGTTCAATTTGGGATTTCTGTATTGCATTTTGCTCTCTATATTAGTTCTTGCGGAAGCATGAAATTCGGTAGCGCCTGTTTTCCTGATCAAAGATGCTATATTCTCAATTGAGATTCCTGCTCCTGGCATAATGCTGATGCGACCAGCGGCGAGTTTAATTAAGCGGGTCAGCATTGTTACACCTTCAATTGCGGAAGCCTCACCACCTGAGGTAAGTATGCGCTCGCAGCCAATCTCAATGATGTCTTCAAGTGCCTGTGCCTGGTCGCTCGCCATGTCGAAAGCCCTGTGAAAAGTAACCCGCATTGGAGCCGCCAGTTCTACTAGAATTTTGGATCTCTCTTTATCTATAGTACCATTTGCTTTCAGGATGCCAATTACTACACCTTCGCAGTTGAGGGATTTGCACATTTCTATATCGGCCTTCATCAATTCGAATTCAAGGTCGGAATACAAAAAATCTCCTCCTCTAGGTCTGATTATGGGATAGACCTGGATATTTAGCAATTCTTTAGCAAGTTTGATCTGACCATAACTAGGTGTCGTACCTCCTTCATGTAGATTGTCGCAAAATTCTACACGAATTGCACCACCGGCCTCTGCCGCCAGTGCAGAAGTAATGGAATTGGCGCAAACTTCCATATTCACCATATCTATTTATAATAACTTTTTCCAGGGATTAAAAGGTCATTTTTCTCTGCCGTACATACTGCGTAGGAAAATCCCTGCTGTATGGCATATGCCCCGTATTCTCCATTTTTGTTGATCGCCAGAAATCCCACCTGGATTGTCTTTGCTATTTCTGGTTTTTTCTTAATGATTCTCATTACTGCTTCCTTACAAGCATTTTCAGGTGTGTATCCTTGCCGCATGAGTTCAACTACGAGGAAGCTACCTACATTACGGATTACTTCTTCACCTACACCAGTGGAGGTTGCGCCACCCACTTCATTGTCCACATACAGTCCAGCCCCTATGATCGGACTATCGCCGACACGACCATGTAGTTTATAAGCCATACCGCTCGTTGTACATGCTCCGGAGATGTTTCCGTTACGATCTATTGCAAGCATACCAATGGTGTCGTGGTTGTATTGGTTTCCTGGCAATTTATTTGGTGCTGCTTTTTGATAGAGCTTATTCTCAATATTCATTACCGGCGCATACTTTGCCGTTTTTAACCATTCTTTCCATGCTTTCTCACTTTCTGTAGTTAATAGATTTTCTTTTTTAAAACCATTTTCCAGTGCAAATTGCAAAGCGCCATCGCCCACAAGCATGACATGCGGTGTTTTTTCCATAACCAATCTGGCGACCGAGATGGGATGCATAATGTGTTCCAGACCGGCTACCGAACCACAATTGCCCAGTTCATCCATGATGCAGGCGTCGAGTGTAACATGTCCATCGCGATCAGGGAGTCCGCCATAGCCTACAGACTGATTTTTTGGGTCTGCTTCCGGTACATGGACTCCTTGTTCAACTGCGTCCAATGCCCTTCCTCCAGAGGAGAGCACTTTCCATGCGGCCTGATTTGCTGCGATGCCAAAGTCCCATGTAGAAATTACAATTGGTTTTACATTCACTGATGTAGAAGCTGCCGGACTGCCCAGAACATTTTCTTTACCTAGTGCAAGCAATGAAGCTGAGGCTGCCGTTGCCTTTATAAATTTTCTACGGTTAAGCATGATCGATATTAATTGATTTCAAAATTGTCGGCGTCCTTTAAGAAAGGGAAAATCCTGCGCGTTTTTACGAGTTCTTCGTAATTGATGCTAAAGGTATAGAGGTCTTCGTCTTCAGGTTTATAATATATTGTTTTGCCCTGAGGGTCTATGCATTGAGAATGACCACTATGATAAACTTCATTGCCATCGTGGCCAACGCGGTTTACACCGATGACATAGCTTTGGTTTTCAATAGCCCTGGCGGGAATCAAAGCATTCCAATGAGCAGAACGCTTATCTGGCCAGCTTGCAATGAGCAGCAGGATATCATATTCCTCATGCTGATTACGCAACCATACTGGAAAACGGAGGTCGTAGCAAATAGCAAGGCGGATTTTCCAGCCTTTAAGTTGTACAATTACTTTATCTGTTCCAGCGGAATAATTTTTATCTTCATCACCCAGGCCAAAAAGATGTCTTTTATCGTAATGGCTATAGGTTCCGTCAGGCAGCATCCAGATTATTCTATTATAATAATGATCGTTTTCCCTGATGATTAATGATCCCGTTACTACACACTCATATTTATCTGCAATCTGCCTCATCCATTGCATGGTTTTTCCATCCATTTCCTCAGACAGAGATTCAGCATTCATACTAAAGCCGGTATTGAACATTTCCGGAAGGATGATGAGGTCTGTTTTTTCTTTGATGCCCATCGATAGTCTAAGGGCCAGGTTTTGCAGGTTCTTATCTGTATTTTCCCAAAATAAGTAAGCCTGAAAGATCGTTATCTTCAGATTTGGGATATTTAGGTAAGTGGGTTGCTCCATAATGCTAATTTAAGTAATGTAACTTATAATTTCATTAGTCTTTCAACGGCTTTTTCCAGTGTTTCTTGCTTTTTAGCAAAACAGAACCTCAAAATCTGATGATCTGTGTTCTTCGCATAAAATGCAGATACGGGAATACTGGCTACGCCATATTCTTTTACCAGGCGGATGGCCATATCGGTGTCTTTTTCTGAATTTAAATGTGCGTAACTTACACATTGAAAATAAGAACCATGGCAAGGTAAGAGTTTAAAACTCGTTTCTGCCAGTAAAGAACGGAATAAATCGCGCTTTTGTTCAAAAAAGCCAGAGAGCGTAAGGTAAGTATCCGGGTTTTTCAGATAATTGAAGATACCTACCTGCATTGGTGTATTCACACTAAATACGTTGAATTGATGAATCTTTCTGAATTCTTTCATGAGGTTTTCCGGAGCAAGGCAATAGCCAAGTTTCCAGCCTGTAGTATGCAGCAGTTTTCCAAAAGAGGCTACGATAAAACTTCGCTCTCTCAGTTCTGGGTATAGTGCTACACTATGATGCTTTTTACCGTCAAATATTATGTGTTCATAGACCTCGTCACTCAGGATCAATATATCTGTGTTTTTTGTAAGTTTGATCAATGCCTTGATGTCTTTTTCAGACAAGATACAGCCCGTAGGATTTTGGGGACTGTTTAAAATGATCATTTTGGTGTTTGCAGTAAATAGCTTTTTCACCATTTCCCAATCAATCTCATAATCGGGAGGATTAAGTTCATAAGGCTTGACTAATCCGCCTAATAATTTTATAGCAGGGGCGTAGCAATCATAAGCGGGTTCAAAAATGATGACCTCATCCCCATGGTTGATACAGGATGCCAAGGCCGTGAATATTGCCTGCGTTCCTCCGGCGGTGATGGTTACTTCTGTATCCGGGTGATAAGAGGCATTGTATAAAGTTTCCGCTTTTTCGGCGATCAGTTCCCTTAGCGATGATAATCCTGGCATTGGTGCATACTGGTTAAATCCAGTTTTCATCGCATCATTGACCATATTGATTAGTTTTTCATCACAAGCATAATCAGGAAATCCCTGAGAAAGATTAATTGCATTGTATTCTTCAGCCAGTTTAGACATCACAGAGAAAATGGTTGTGCCTACACCAGGTAATTTGGATTGTATAGATATCATGTTAAAGCGAAAATAGAAATAATATTTATCCTCTTATGTCGGAATTATTTAATAATTTCAACCTGCTATGAGTTTTAAGACAAAAGAGAGCAGACTGATGCTCATTTTAGGTAGTTTTTTTGTTGCCAATGCTATCCTTTCTGAGTTTATCGGTGTTAAGATCTTCACAGTTGAAGGGACCTTAGGGATCAAGCAGTTTGATATCAATCTCCTTGGTGTTCCCAATCTTTCTTTTAACATGTCTGCAGGGGTACTTACCTGGCCGCTAATTTTTATCATGACTGATATCATCAACGAGTATTTTGGGGTAAGGCAAGTACGTTTCCTCTCTATTCTTACAGCTGTACTTATTGCCTACGCTTTCGTTATCGTAGGAGCAGCCATGCATCTGAGCCCCTCTGATTTTTGGGTCAGTCAGAAGATCAATGGTGAAAACTTAAATATGAATAATGCTTTTGCAGGTATTTTTGGACAGGGGATGTGGATCATTGTGGGGTCCATTGTTGCTTTTTTGGTTGGACAGATTGCAGATGTACTCATCTTTCACCGTATAAAAAAGATTACGGGTGATAAAGCTTTATGGCTGCGTGCAACCGGATCTACCTTAGTTTCGCAATGCATTGACAGTTTTGTGGTGATTTTTATCGCTTTTTACCTGAATCCTCAATATCACTGGAGCTGGCAAATGGTAGCCGCCATCGGCCTGGTTAATTATACTTACAAATTTATAGTTGCCATCCTGATGACTCCTATATTATATGTTGTACATGGGCTGATAGACGGATACCTGGGTAAAGACCTGGCACAGCGAATGATAAAAATGGCTGGCAGGGGATAAGAAATGTTAGTCCCTCGTTACAGATAGTATTTTAAACTCCTGAATACCATCAGGCATTTCCCACTGGATTCTTGTCGTTAGTTCTATACCCAAATAAGGCAATACCTATTGGTGCAAACACAGAAACTTTTTTGACCTGAATATTTGCTTCTTCCGGCATAACTAATGTAAAAGTAAATTCTTGTCCGGTTTTGATATTTGCAATGCGTGTATGTGATTTCAAGCATACTACGTCGTCAGGAAGATCTTGTTCCGCGAAAATGGTTGCTTCCTTTAGTTCCTTGCTGAGCTTTTCCTTATTGTATGCACTCATATTGGATTTTTCCAAGTGGTCTTTTAGCAAATGAAAGTCACCTTTTGATAGGGACAGGGTTTTTGTTTCCATAATGATTTAATTTAATAATTCAGAAAACATGACATACAGCCTCAATAGCTGGTCATGTATAATTGTTAGCAGTAAATTGAAAGAATGATCAGGAGATCAAAGGCCCCTGAATCGAAAATAAATGAGTGATTCGGGGCTTAATTGATAAAGTCCTTACTGGTTATCTGGGATGTAAATCCTATAGGATGTGTATCTCTGTGAGTTCTCATTTTTGCTAATGTCGTGAGCTTTTTTAACTTTTCAAAGTTAATCAACTTTTTATTCTTCTGTCGAACACAAAGGGTTCTGACTTTAACAGTTTTATGGATTTGAAATCAGGATGAAATGGATTGATGAGGTAATTGTATTCTGCCATTATGATTGATGAAGGTACTTTAAATATAGCTGATTTGCCTTCTTCAATCCAGGTTTCCCCGACTTGTTGTGTAAGGGGCATATTTTCATAGCTGATCCAGTCTGCCGGCAGCTTCTTCATATCAGCGGAAACGACCCTGATGTCGTCGGGAATTTCTATAGTCATCACCTGAAAGGCTTGGTTGAGACCGATCTGATTTCTATGTACTACATTCTCCAGGCAGGCCAGGGAGCGTGATCCAGCAGCATAGATCATTTCTATATCATTGGGGTTCCAGCGTGCGGCTCTTCCTGAGGCGATGAGTGTTTTTGCATATTTTGCCAGCGCTATTCTGAATACCTGCATGATCAGGCCAAATCACCGTATTCGATTCTTACCAGTTCTTCTTCGATTAAAGAAATACCCGTAATGGTGTCCATCAGATCAAAAGGTGTTTGATTACCAAGGCCATAAGCAGGCATATTGAGCCATTGGTGGAATAATTTGGAAGATCCAAATAAGGAAATGCCTTTGTCAAACAGAGAAAAGGATTTTAGTAATTTCTCGCTCAGCGCGGCATCCAGCTTTGAAGAGTTAGATACATAATTTTGGATCGTCTTTACATTTGTTTTGAAAGTATCCTGAAATTCTTCTTTGCTGAAACCAGATAAATTGAGAAAATCTAAGGCAGCTTTGGCTGATAGGCCGTTCTTGGAATTTGTAAGTACACTTATTGGATTGCCATATAACGATTGATAAGGTGCGATCAATGCATTTTCGGAAACGGCCGAAACCTTTGTGTTGGTTTTATACGATTTTGGAGTACTTGCCATGATGCTTTTATTGCTTAATTCAAATATAGGAAATTTTTCTTTCATTTATAGAATTTTTTCCTTTAATGTTCCGGTGTGACTTTTCTATGTGTTTAAATTCTAAAAAATATATATTTGACTTATAAACTAAAAGAATATAGAACTGCTTAAGTTCTATGCCAATAAAATCTATGTCTTATACGCCAAATTCTTCCAGATATTCTCAAATGCAATACCGCCGCTGCGGAAACAGTGGCATTAAACTTTCTGCTATTTCCCTCGGATTATGGCATAATTTCGGCCATGTAGACCAGTTAGAGAATTCTGCTAATATCCTTAAGCTGGCTTTTGACAGCGGCATCACACATTTCGATCTGGCTAACAATTACGGGCCGCCGCCGGGGTCCGCAGAAGAGAATTTTGGTAAACTCTTAAAAAGGGATTTTAATAGCTATAGAGATGAAATGATCATTTCAACTAAAGCAGGTTATACCATGTGGGACGGTCCATATGGAGATTGGGGTTCTAAGAAATACCTGGTGTCCAGCCTTGATCAAAGTCTGAAACGCATGAATTTGGACTATGTAGATATTTTTTATCACCACCGCCCGGACCCTGAAACTCCTCTGGAAGAGACCATGACTGCTTTGGATCTTATCGTGCGTCAGGGAAAAGCACTTTATGTAGGTATTTCCAATTATAAACCTGAAGAAGCGGCGAAGGCTATAGCTATTTTAAAAGAATTAGGAACGCCCTGTTTAATGCACCAGCCAAAATATTCCATGTACGAACGTTGGGTCGAAGATGGTCTGCTGGATTTACTGGGAAGTGAAGGGGTAGGATGTATTCCATTTTCTCCACTGGCTCAGGGGATGCTTACTGATAAATACCTCAAAGGAATTCCGGAAGATTCCAGAGCTGCAAAATCACACGGGTTTTTACAAAAGGATCAGATTACAGAATCAAGAATTCAGCAGTTGCTTGCATTGAATGAACTGGCCTCCTTAAGAGGTCAGAAGCTTGCACATATGGCCTTATCCTGGATTTTAAAAGATGACCGTATTACTTCTGTGTTGGTCGGTGCAAGTAAGCCAGAGCAATTGGCCGACTCATTGAAATGCCTGGAGAATGTACATTTCACCGAAGCAGAACTAAATCAGATCAATCACATCCTTTCTAATTCTTAAGTATACCAATGGATCAAGCACAAACTTTACCTCTTCTGACTACAGAAGAAATCCGCGTTCTCGGTGTATTGATGGAAAAATCAAAAACTACTCCAGAGTATTATCCGATGACCATCAATTCTATAACAGCTGCCTGTAATCAGAAAACCTCCAGAAAACCTGTAGTGCAGTATGATGAACAGACAGTTACCCTAACCTTAGATTCACTAAAGAGGAGAGGGCTGATCTCGACAGCAACAGGAGGCTCAAGCAGGGTCATTAAATACAAACATAATTTTGCAATTGTTTTTCCTGTAACCCCACAGGAAGTTGCCATTATTTGCTTGCTGATGCTAAGGGGCGCGCAAACACCCGGCGAATTAAATACAAATTCCGGCAGACTCTATGAGTTTGAGTCCCTTGAAGAGGTTCAAGCCGTATTGGAGCGATTATCTGATTCAGAATTACCTTATGTATTTCAGTTGCCGAGACGCGCGGGACAAAAGGAAATGCGCTATACTCATTTACTAGCCGGAACACCTGATCTTAGTCAGGATGAAGTTGTAGATGAACAATATGCTAAACCCGCCACAGAACTGGAATCCCGTTTGGCCAAAGTTGAACAAGAATTGGCTGAATTGAAGGTAGCGTTTGATCAGCTGATGAAAGAATTAATGGGTTAGTTCTTAACAGAAATATGTGTGCTGTCTACCTTTACTGTATCCGGCACAGGGGTACCTTTCGTTTCTGTCAGATCAGTCTGAGGCGCTCTAAGCTGTATTTTTTCCGAAGAATTACACGCGCTAAGTGTAAAAATCAATGCGATAAGAGCTAAGATGGTTTTCATAATATTTGACTATATGTTTGGTATGGTCAAAAGTAATGACTAAATATTTAGAACCAACATACCTTTCTGGTATTTGACATATCTATGGCTAAATAAGAACTGAACTATCCTTTAGCATCTAATTCCTGCTGTTCTTTTTCTGCGATGATTTTTCCTTTTTTTAAATCTATGCGAATCAGGTTGTAAATGCTCATGTATACATTTGCAATCCATACCAAAGAAAAGCCAGCGATAACATACCCTCTCCAGTCCGGATACAACAGTGTATATTTTGTAATTAGCAGTATAAGAAGGGTCACATAATGGCTGAAGCAATATTCACAAGTAAATACATAAAAAAACTTTCTTTGCAGTAAGTGTTTGCAGTTCTTTGATCTTGATACACAAAATTCACGTGCTTCTCTGAAGACTTCTTCTTTTGTTATGGTCCATGCAATGCAGGCCACTGGGATAGCTAGTATAAAAATCCAATAGATGGGCATGTTCGTTATATGCTTTTGAGAAATAACACTTGAGTATGCATTTTGTTAGCAGCATATCAGTATCTGTATGAATAATACTATATTCACAATTCTAAAACAGTTTAATTATGAAAGGCAAATCCCATAGTTTTTTTGAAAAAGTTTCCACTAAAATTACTAATTGGACAGGAAGTCCTGTTGCTTTTGGTATGGCATTCCTTACGGTTCTCATCTGGATTTTAACAGGTCCTTTGTTTAATTATTCGGATACATGGCAGCTGGTGATAAATACAGGAACTACGATTATCACCTTTCTTATGGTATTTTTGATTCAAAAGTCACAAAATAAAGATTCCAAAGCCATTCAACTGAAACTGAATGAACTACTTGCGGCAAGTAAGCATGCCAGTAACAGGATGGTTGATATCGAAGATCTCACCGAAACAGAACTTGACGTTTTGCACAAATACTATCAAAAACTTGCCGATATAGCAGAAGAAGATTCAGATATTCATACTTCTCATTCTATTGATGCGGCTGTTCATTTACATAGAATAAAAAAAGCAGCAATCGCTCAAAAAAAGAGTGAATAGGTGCTATTCTGTCATAGGGATGCTGAAATGAAAAGTAGAACCCTTTCCTTTTTCACTTTCGATCCATATCTTGCCCTCATGGATCTGGATGATCTCTGAACAAAGATATAGTCCGATACCAAAACCAGAAATGGCAAGCGTATGCTTGCTTTCGACACGGTAGAAGCGCTCGAAAAGTTTTCCAATGTCCTGGGGCTTGATCCCCATACCTTCATCTTTTACGCTTACGACAGCCATATTAGCTTCTCTTCGGCAACTGATCTCTATCAGCTTTCCTCTTGGAGAATATTTTACGGCATTGCTAAGGAGGTTATTGATCACCTGCCCAATTTTTTCATAATCAGCATTTACTTTTAAATTCTCATAGGGGAGGAAGTACAGGTGATGGCTTGTACTTGTCAATGCAAAATTTTCAAGGCTTTCTTTGATCAGGTCGTTTAACATAAAGCTACTTTTGTCAAGGTGTATCCTGCCCGCGTCGAGTCGCGAGATATTTAGAAATCCATTGATCATTTCCGTCATTTTTTTAACCTGCAGATTGGCTTTGCCAAGCATCTCTACTGTAAAATCGTCGCCACTTTTGCGTAGACGTGGGATCAGTATCTGTACATAAGCTTTTAAGGATGTCAGCGGCGTTTTTAGTTCATGGCTAACCATAGCTATAAAGTCGTTTTTACGAAGCTCGTTGAGTTTCTGTTCTGTGATGTCAAGCACAGAGCCTATGAAGCGAACCGGTTTATCATCGCTATTGAAATAGGCTTTCCCCTTTGCTCTTACCCATCGCAGTACCTGATCTTCAGCACCTATTGTCCTGTACTCAACATCATAGTCCCCGTTACTGACCGATCGTATGAATACATTTTTGATCACACTTAATATTCTGCTGCGATCGTCGGGATGAAGACCTGTTACAAAATCTTTTTCATAAGATACCGTATCCTGATGTGTAACACCGAACAGGATCCGGCAACGCTCATCCCATTCCAATGTTCCATTTTCGAGGTCCATATCAAAAGTTCCCAACTGAGCAGCCTGTTTAGATAGTTTTGCCTGTTCATATGTTCTTTCCAGGCGAAGATTGCTTTCTTTAATCTTTTGCTCTGCAATTTTTTCTTGTGTGATATCCTGAAGAATGCCACTAAATCTGTACGCATCGTTATTGGTATTGAAAAGCGCTTTTCCTTTCGCTCTAACAACTCTTGGGGTCGGGTTTGCCGGATTAACGATGGTGTATGAAATGTCATATCCTCCACCATTCCCATAAGTCATCGCTCGCCGGATAGCCTCAGCCACGCGGTCGCGATCCGTTTCGACCATTACATTGATTGCCTCTGAAAGTTCAATCTCCGCATCGGAAGGCAGCCCAAACCAGGATTTAAGTGTGTCATTTCCAATAAATTTATTTGTAAAAGGATTTAGGTCCCAGGTGCCCAATTCAGCGGCTTCTATCGTAAATTCTAAATCATCTTTTGCCTGGGCAGTCTCTCGATAAGTTTCTATTTCATCGGTAGTTTCGTTGCAAATCACTAAAACACCGCCAGGATTGCCATCTTCATCATTCACCCTGCTGTAACCAAATGTCCAGTATACATTTTCCATACGGCCATTTCTAAAAATGGGAATCAGCTGATCTTTACGCCAAATGGACTCACCGCCTGACATAACTTGTTCAATTAAAGGTTTGATGACTGGCCAGATTTCGGGCCAGCAATCTACTCCAGGCTGGCCAAGTGCTGTAGGATGCTTTCCATTATTTCCAAGGCTTGGACGGTAAGCGTCATTGTAAAACTGAATGAGATCTTCGCCCCACCACAGAAACATAGGGAATTTTGATTTCAAAATGATACCCAGGGTAGTTAGCAAACTTTTTGACCAGTTTTCAGGACTTCCTAAAGTAGTTTTTGACCAGTCAAAATTACGGGTCAGTTCACCCATTTCATCGCCATCTTCCAGATAATGTAAATAGGACGGTGGTTTAGGGTTGTTGATCGACATAGGTTATAAGTATCATAGCTAGATAATACCCTAAGGTAAAAATTATCTGTTGGATTGAAAACCTTAGCGGATAATTTAGCTATCTTGGTTTTTCATTTATATTATAATAAAATTTTATGCGAGTTCCATTTTTTGGTTTTATAATAAGTTCCTTTTTATTTGTCTCCGGAAGTCTGAGTGCCCAGGAAAATACAGGCCTGTTTGTTCAGGATAGTCTAAAAAAGGTAGGTTCAGGTTTTAGCTTTACAGAGGGTTGTTCACCAGATCGTGATGGAAATGTATTTTTCACGGATCAGCCAAATGATAAGCTTTGGAAGTATAGCACCGATGGAAAAATGACAGTATTTATGGAGAAAACAGGGAGGGCCAACGGTACCTATTTCGATAAAAAAGGCAACCTGATCCTGTGTGCAGATGAAAACGGGCAATTATGGTCGGTAAATAGATCTGGGAAAATAACCATCCTGCTGGATAACCTGAACGGTAAACAACTTAATGGTCCGAACGACATCTGGATTGATGCCAAAGGGGGGATTTATCTAACCGATCCCTATTATCAACGGCCTTACTGGACGCGTACAAAACCTGATATCGTAGCGCAAGATACTTACTACTTGCCGAAAGGAAGTAAGAAAGCCATTTTGGTTGCCGACAGCCTCAAGCAACCCAATGGGATAGTTGGTAGTGCAGATGGCAGGTATCTTTTCATTTCTGACATCGCAGCAGGCAGGACCTATAAATACACGATCGGCAAAGGTGGTACGCTAAAGGACAAGGGATTGCTGATCAAGCGAGGCTCTGATGGAATGACGATCGATGCTTTGGGAAATATTTATCTGACAGGAAATGAAGGTGTACATATTTACGATCCCAGCGGACAGCTTCTAGGGCTGATCAAGGTACCAAAAGGGGCTAGTAATGTTTGCTTTTGGGGAAAGGATAAGAGTCAGCTTTTTATTACTGCAAAAGACGCTGTGTATAGTATTGCAATGAAGGTTAAAGGAGTAGAATAGATGAGAATTAAAACGCTTTCAATGATCTTATATCTGTCTCTATTGTGTGGACTGAGTTTATATGCGCAGGAAAAAACTACTTTTGACAGAAATGGGGTATACTTCGGTGTTAATGCAGGTACCTGGTTTGGAGATGGTCAAAATAAGGTGCTGGGCAATCCCTTTATAGGAGGGATGTTTTTTGAATATATCAATGAAAAAAATGCCTACGCCTTTACTTTCGATATCTATGGAAATACCAGTGAAACAGAGACATTAAATTTGAAATATAGAGACGGCCTTGTGAGCAGCAAATGGTATAGCGGGGCACAAATTGGGCTAGAATACAGTCGTGAATTGTATGCAGTTAATCGCCTATCATTAGAAGTATTGTCTGGTCTGGGCTATGGACAAACTACTTATTTTAATCCCAGGGAAGGCAAAGATGATGTGGACCAAGGTAGCCTATATATTAGTCCAGGATTGGGTATGCGTATTTTTGTAACTAAAAATGCTTTCCTTAGGTTAAAAGCTCAATACCACGTGGCTAACTATGACCTCGGAGACAATTTAAGTACGGGCTTCAAAGGAAATTACTTCACGACTAAACTGAGCTTTGGCTGGTAACTTTAGGTCTCAACAGAGCATATGTGCCAGTATTGGTGCGCATTTTTCCCGGCATGGAGCATAAAAGTGCCCGTGTTTCCAGGTTGTGGATTTAGGCGATTGGCCCCACCAGAATTCTGCCAGTGCCAGTGCTTTCATTTGATTTTGAAAAGCATATTGTAACAGTTTTGGCCCAGCGCATTCACCAGCACCTGCCGGTGGTTGTCGATATGCAGCTTTTTCAAATAGCTCAACCAAACTTTTACTTTCGCCTTTTGAATTCAGGAAATGGTATTGCTCAAATATTTGCTGTTGTAAATTGTAGGACCTTGTTTTTCTTTTAGTCTTTAATAATGCTATTTCCTGCCGGCAATTTTCTTCATCCAGTTCCAACAGAGCAATATTTTTCGACATCTGACTCAGTTCTAGCATTCCGAGATTCAGGAAATCGCCGGTTTTAAGTGTGTCGAATACAGGGGGGACGAATTCCGGATGGTGATTGCTACCTGCAAGTTTACCTGAAAATGCAGACAGATAACCCAACTCCCCTTCATTGGTTTCTACAATCAGTACTCCAAACATTTTCCCAATGATAGCTCCTTCTGAGTATGGCGTCAGTCCAAAATTATGATGCCAGTTCTGCTGATTTGTGAGATGTGACTGCAATTCTTTAGCGGCAAGCAGGCAGAGTGGATGAGGTGCGGCTATTTCTTCCAAAATCAATGTCGTTAAGCCTTTCAAGGGCTGCTGCTTTTGGAAAGGTCTGAATAAAGTGTAGTCTGTAAGGTGCTTTGTGCTCATTGACTGGACAAAAGTACAATAAAATTCATTCAAACCTTTCCAAATGCAGGACGTTATCAAATGTAAATATTAAGAATATGGAAGCAAATACAGCAGTAATCAGCGACCTTCAAGGATTGGTCAATATTTTAAATGACGGAAAAGAAGGCTATCTCTATGCCGCGCAGACCACACAGAGTGACGAACTAAGCGCTCTTTTCATGAAGTACAATGAGCAGCGTGAAGGATATGCAGAGGAATTGAAAACGCATATTGAAGCACATGGCGGTAATTCAGAAAATGACGGAGGAGGGATTTTAGGTGCCTTGCACAGGACCTGGATCGACATCAAGCAGGCTTTGAGTAGTCACGAATATATTGCAGTATTAGAAACGATTGAAACCGGTGAAAAGGCCGCGATCGAAAAATTTGATCTATGCATTGCAGATTATGCTGACCATGCCGATCATCTCGATCTTCTTGAACGACAAAGAGAAGGAATCGCAACAGCCCTGGCTGAAATAAAAGCTGTAAGGGAGCGCTTGGAGCAAGAAAAAGAAGTTTAAATTTTTTTTTAAAACCCAATCGTAATCATGTTGTTCTACTAACTCAAAAACAACAACTACTATGAGCACAACAGAAAAATCACTATCCGTATTAAATGATCTTACTGAGATCAACAACGACCGAATCTCGGGATTCGAGAAAGCAATCGCAGATATTAAAGATGAAAATATAGATCTTAAGGCATTATTCCAGGAGTATAGTGCACAAAGCCGTAAATTCAGTCAGGAGCTGACAGCTATTGTAGCTAGCTACGGTGAAGAAGTAGAAACTGGTAACAGCGTAGCAGGTACACTACACCGTGCCTGGATCGATGTAAAAGCATTATTTGGCGGCAGCGATCGCGAAAGCATTCTTTCAGAGGCTGAGCGTGGAGAAGATGCGATCAAAGCAGCTTATAAACTGGCTTTAGAGCAAGGTGAGTTGAGCGGCGAAGCCCTATCAACTGTTAGCGCTCAGGCTGAAGAAATCAAATCGGCCCATGATAAGATTAAAGCCTTGCGTGATGCAGCTAAAATCATCAACTAATTGATCGTTAATCAATTTATAAAAAAGGCTTGCTGGAATTCCAGCAAGCCTTTTTTATAATAAAGCTTTATACTTCTTCTTCTGTAATCCACTTGCCAACAGCAGGTGGTTGATAGTTATGCATTTTATCCAGTAGATCCGAAATGTCCTCGCTGACAAGTAGCATTTGTTGATTTAAATCTTTCAGCAAACCTTTTTCGACCATCGTTTGTGTCAATTTGAACAACTCGTCGTAAAAGCCGTTGATATTTAAAATCGCGATTGGTTTTTTGTGCAAACCTAATTGTGCCCAGGTTAGCATCTCAAACAGTTCCTCTAAAGTTCCGAAACCGCCAGGTAAGGCGATCACGCCGTCGGACAGATCGTTCATTTTGGTTTTCCGTTCATGCATAGTCTCCACGAGGATCAATTCCGTAAGGTGTTGATGTGCAATTTCCTTGCCTTTCAGAAAATGAGGTAATACGCCGATTACTTCGCCCTGATTTTCCATTGCTCCATCAGCGACAGCTCCCATCAGGCCAACATTTGCACCACCATAGACCAGGCTTATTTTTTTTTCGGCTAAGGTTTTACCTAATAAATAGGCTTGTTCTTTGTAAGTTTCGTCAGTTCCCAAGCTTGAACCACAAAATACCGTAACTCTTTTCATTCAATACGATTATTTTTCATTGCTCCGAAATGGAGTGATTGTTTTGCAAAGATAGTATTCTTGCTCTTTTCAAAATAAAATTCAATTCCAAAGGAGTTACTGAACACTATTCTTTTTTAATTAGATATATGTCGGTCTAAGACTGGCTATTTAATAGCCTGAATATTTTTTAATTTAGTGACGGAAGAATGGATATTTTAAAACTAAATATTAAATTATATAAAGCTATGCAAAGACGAAATTTTATTAAAGCTGCTTCTTTATCTACTTTAGCCAGCGCGGTTCCGATTGCTGCCTTTGCTGAGCCCGAGAGGATATTTAGCAGGGCTCACTCGCCATTGATACCAGACTTTGAAAACGATATGCAGCGGGTATATTTTATCAATGATGGGATTTTTTACCGCCCTGGGGATTACCTGGACAAACTGCAGCAGATTCATAAATCAAATCCCATCACGCGGGATTTTTATGGGGATGATGGCACGTTAAAGGAGTTGCTAGCTAAATGCTGCGAAATCACGGGGAAGCAGGCGGCGGTGTATATGCCTTCAGGCACTCTGGCCAACCAGCTTGCACTACAGGTGCTATCCGGAGGCAGCCCGAAGGTAGTGGTGCAGGAATCAAGTCATGTGCACCGTGATGAAGCCGATGCAGCTCAGACTATTTATAGTAAGCGGCTGATTCCTTTAGGTAAAGAGAAGGCGGATTTTACACTGGATGAACTGAAAGCAGCTATTGCCTATCAAAAAAATGAAGAAGTATTTGCCGCACCCATTGGTGCTTTATCTGTTGAGACGCCAATACGCCGTTTCCAGAATGCTTACTTCCCCTTGGGAGAGATCCAAAAGATTACTGCTTTTTGCAAGGAGCAAGGAATCAAAACGCATTTGGATGGAGCAAGGTTGCATATTGCGGCGGCGCATACCGGCCACACAGTGCTAGATTATGCCAGGCATTTTGACAGTGTTTACTTGTGTCTTTATAAATACCTGGGTGCCCAGGGTGGAGCGGTGTTGTGCGGAGATCAATCGCTCATCGACCAGATGCCTCATTTGATCAAGGTACATGGTGGCGGTATATTTACCAATTGGGGAAATGCGGCGATGGCGCTTCATCATTTAAACGATATTGACAGCGTACTTCAGTCGGTGATCAAGAAAGCGGCCTCCTTGTTTGCTGAGATCAACAAGATTCCCGGCCTAAAAGTTACTGACCTTCATTATGGTACCAATATCCATCAACTCTTTTGGGGTAAAGGTATTGATACCGTCAAAGCAGCAAAATGGCTCAGAGATGAAAAGGGGATAATTATCGCTCAGCCACATGCAAATGGAGCTTCAGGGATTACTGTGAATCCTACGCTTCTGAGGAGAAGTAACGATGAGCTTATAAATGCTTTTGTGCAGGCGATTAAAGTTTAGCTTAACTTCGAAATTCGGCTGTGCATTAAAATGTCTGGTATCTTATTTAGGCAGCACCTTTGGTGTTAAGCTGCTCGTATCCATAAAAAGTATACAAACATCCGTAATTTGTATGGCTTGCCAGTCTTTTTAAACCTGACCTTTGATTCATTATCAAAAAGAAAAAAAATGAAAAAGACCATATTAATCACGGGCGCGAGCAGCGGTATAGGCGCGGCTACGACACAATTATTTTTAAACAAGGGCTGGAATGTAATTGCGACTATGCGAAGTCCTGAAAAGCAAACGACACTGATTGATTCTGATCAGATACTGGTCACTAAACTTGACGTACTGGATCCCACATCCATTGAGAATGCGGTAAGTCAGGGTATTGAAAAATTTGGCATTATCGATGTGCTGCTGAACAACGCGGGATATGGAGCTTATGGAATTTTGGAATCGTTCAGCCGCGAGCAGATCATCAGACAATTCAATACCAACGTGATTGGCCTGCTTGACGTCACAAAGTCGATTTTACCACATTTCCGTCATAACAAAAATGGGATTATCATTAATATATCTTCCATTGGAGGTAAAATGACCTTTCCTTTGGGTACACTTTACCATGGAACAAAATTCGCGGTCGAGGGCGTTTCCGAAGCATTAAGTTTTGAGGTAGAACAGTTTGGCGGCAAAGTGAAGATCGTGGAACCCGGTGCAATTGCTACCGACTTTGGCGGACGATCACTCGATTTCAGCAATGATGAAAGTTTGTTGGAATACCAGCACATTGCCCGGAAAATTCTTGAAGGGATGCCTCAGTTCTTCAAAAATGCATCTCCGGCCAGCGTAGTTGCTGAAGTGATTTTTGAGGCTGCCACTGATGGCACCAGCCAATTGCGCTATACAGCCGGTGAGGATGCCAAAGCTATCATCGCTCAGCGCAGGGAGCTGGATGACGATACATTTTTTGCGGGAATGAAAGCACAATTCGGTATTTAAGCTATATTTACGCTAATGAGTGTATTTTTACATTTACAAACTGTTTCTGATCTGTTCCGGTTTTTCAAACTGGAACAGGCTGTTCCGCACCCGATGGTAGCGATCATTGATTTTAGTAAAGTCAGCGAAGAGCTGGCAGAAACCACATTGCTAAGTTGTGATTTTTATTCTGTGATCTGTAAAAGCTATAACCGAAATAATGTAAAATATGGACGTAAGGTGGTAGATTTTCGTGATGGTAGCCTGATCTGTATGGCACCTAACCAGGTGTTGGAACTGGAAAATGATTTTGATCCTCAGGCGATTGTATTTGGCTGGGGTATTTTTTTTCACCCTGATCTGATACGTGCTACATCTCTATTCGGGAAAATGAAGGATTACAGCTTTTTCAATTATGAGATCAGCGAAGCGCTGCACCTTTCTGATAAGGAAAATCAGATCCTGAAAGACTGCGTGTCCAGGATTGAAGTGGAATTAGAGGAAAATATAGATGTACACAGTCAGCATATTCTTGTTTCTCAGCTCGAAGTGCTGTTGAATTATTGTTCCCGGTTTTACGGTCGTCAGTTCATTACGCGCAGTAATGCTAATCATGCGGTCGTGACGCAAGTGCAAAAGATTTTAAGCATGTATTTCATTAATCAAACGGAAAAGCGTCTGCCGACGGTGAAAGAACTGGCAGCGCAGGTGTTTCTGTCCCCCGGATATTTAAGTGACCTGCTTAAAAAGGAAACAGGTAAGAATACCCAGGACCATATCCATTTTTATCTGATTGAAGAAGCAAAAAATTTACTGCTCGGCAGCGACAAGTCCATCAGTGAAATCGCTTATACTTTGGGATTCGAATACCCGCAGTACTTTAATAAGCTTTTTAAACAAAAGACCGGCAGCACGCCTGTTGGCTTCCGAAGTCTAAACTAAGCAATGCAAATTTAGTAATCAGAATTAAAGATAAAAGAATGATAGGCAGTTACTTATCCAGTATCATCAAACAGTTCGAGTATTATAAAATGCTTGGTGAAAAGGCAATAGCTCAATTACAAGACGAGCAGCTGTTCTGGCAATACCATAGTGAAAGCAACAGCATTGCTATTATCATCAACCATGTCGCGGGCAACATGCTATCACGTTTCACCGATTTCCTAAACTCAGATGGAGAAAAGCCCTGGCGAAACAGAGATTCCGAATTTGATCTCCCACTAAAGACACGTGATGAACTGATGGCTTACTGGCAAAAAGGTTGGGAGCAATTGTTTGATACGCTTGACCAGCTTGAACCAGCGGAATTGGAAAATATCGTTTACATCAGGAACGAAGGTCATACTGTAACAGAAGCGCTGAACCGACAACTGGCACATTATCCTTATCATATTGGACAGATCGTGCTGATTGCCAAAATGGCCTTGGGCGAAGAATGGAAAAGTCTTTCTATACCGAGAAACCAGTCTCAGGACTATAATACTGAAAAGTTCCATAAAGAAAAAGGCAGGCGTCATTTTACTGACGGATTGTAGCAGCAAGGAACGTACAAGGTTGCAAGTCAAAAGATTGAAAGTTTTATGTTTTTGTACTATGAACCCCCGGGGTAATCACCTGCTGAGAGAAGTCAGGTAAATCATTTTGTATAGAATATCTTTAAAAACAAAAGGAAGTTTCATTAGATGAAGCTTCCTTTTATTTTTTCTTAGAGTAGATGTACTTGGATAGGTACACATATCATGCCATTTGCTAATACTTGAGGTTTTAATTTTTTATTTTTCAAAAACAGCGTTATTACATAGCTGAGTTTTATTTCTTAAAGCCGATATCTGAATCTTTGGCGATGATTTCCTGTTCTGATTTGCTGAAAACTTTACTTCACTAAACTCGTTATCATGCTAAGCTATCTATTATGGGCGACATCCAAGAATAACGACAAGCTTAAATATGAACTAAAATGAAGACTATCAAGTAAAACTAATACATGAAGTTACTCTGGAAATACCTACGGCAAAGCCGGCTATTGATCTACCTTTCGCTAGCGCTTGCCACTGTGGCACAAGTACTCAGTTTGCTGGATCCGATCATCTTCGGGGAGATCGTCGATCGCTTTACGAAAATCAACAGTAATGATACTAAGACGGAACACCTGCAATCGATCGTTTATTGGTTGCTGCTAGCCTTAGGTATTGCGGTATTATCGAGGCTATTCAAGGCTTTCCAGGATTATTATATGCGAAAAGCCGTAGCTGGTTTCGGCATGAGCATTTTTAATGATGGGCTTAAACAGACCCTTCGACTGTCTTACCAGGAATTTGAAGAGGGCAGAAGTGGGACAACACTTTCAGTCCTGCAAAAAGTAAAGACGGATTCAGAGCGATTTATCAACGCTTTCATTAACGTCCTTTTTTCTTCCCTTGTCGGTGTAGCTTTCCTGATCTGGTACAGCCTGAGCAGGAACTGGTTGTTGGTTCCTGTTTTTTTTGTTGGCGTGCTTTTGCTTGGCTCTCTAACAGGTCTAATCTCTAAAAAGATTAAATTCATCCAGCGGTGGATCAACCGGCAAACCGACCGGCAGGCAGGTGTGATCACCGAGAGCCTGCGCAACATTGAACTGGTGAAGAGCTTTGGACTCACTTTTTCGGAAATCAGGAGGTTGAACGAATTGACGAAGAACATCTTCCGATTGGAGATGATTAAAGCAAGACAAGTCAGTGGCCTTGCTTTTTTCCAGGGAATCCTGCTGGCGGTGCTTAAGCAGTCTATTCTCTTTATCTTGCTCTGGCTGATCTTCAGGAATGTACTCAGTACAGGCGAACTCATTGCCATGCAGTTTATTTCTGTGGCCATATTTACACCGCTGCAGGATCTGGGCAACATGATCATTCTTTACCGGGAAGCTAATGCTTCGCTGCAAACATTCGATCAGATCATGCACAAACCGGTGGAGCAGCGTCCCGAGAATTCAGTAGAACTCGGTCCACTCGCTTCTCTACAGTTTCAAAACGTAGTGTTCCGGCATAAAACCGCTGGTTATAATGCGATAGATGATCTGTCTTTCCGCATTTCTTCTGGGGAGACTATAGCTTTCGTGGGCCCTTCAGGTTCAGGTAAGTCCACGCTTGTCAAGCTGCTTGTTGGTTTATACAGTCCGGTCTCAGGGCAGATTTATTATAATGATACGCTTTCTACGGTCATAAGATACAATCCGTTGCGAAGGCAGATCGGATTTGTGACTCAGGACACGCAGTTGTATGCGGGCACGATCAGGCACAATTTGCTCTTTTCCAAACCTACTGCTACCGAGCAGGAGTTGCTGGATGCACTACACCAGGCAGCGGCAGATAAATTGATTGCTAAAGCGGAACACGGGATCAACACTAATTTAGGAGAAGGAGGAATGAAACTTTCCGGGGGTGAAAAGCAGCGGATTTCGATTGCCCGAGCACTGCTGCGCCAACCCAATTTACTCATCTTTGATGAGGCGACGTCTGCATTAGACTCACTGACAGAAGAGGAGATTACCGGCACCATTCGTAAAATCTCCAGTTCTGGTAAACAGATGACGATACTCATCGCACACCGTCTTTCTACCATCCTCCACGCCGACCGCATTTATGTGCTGGAAAAGGGTAAGATTTCAGAGATGGGGAGGCACAACGAACTGATCGAACAAAAGGGACTGTATTATGCCATGTGGCGCCAGCAGGGTGAACGCAGGTAGTTTAGAGAACGGCTTGTTCATTTCCGATCAGCCCAACCTGCGATTTTTATGAACCAATGCGGAGCTGGTTTGCTATCCTTAAACACCAATCCTAAAAATCATGATAGATCCTAAAGAAAAAGAGGAGCAGCCAGCAAACAGCGGGGGTGAAGCGGACAAAAAGGAGCCGAAGCAAAAGGAAAATACCAACTGGGACGAGCACCAGCAAATTGATGAGGAAGGCAATGAAGTCGGCCCTGATGATATAAAATAAGGCATTATGAAAAAGATATTAATGGTGTTGACCTCGCACAGCGAGATGGAAAATACCGATAGCAAAACAGGAGTTTGGTTGGGTGAATTCACAGACCCTTACTATGAGTTTATCGATGTTGGGTACTCGGTGACGCTCGCCAGTCCGAAAGGCGGCAGACCGCCAGTGGATCCGATGAGTGAGCTGACGGAACACGTTACTGGCGCTAATCGCAGGTTTCAGGATGATGAGGTGGCGAAGCATGCTTTCAGTCATACCATCGTGCTGAACCAGATCAGTCATGCTGATTTTGATGCTGTGTTTTATCCTGGTGGACATGGGCCGATCTGGGATTTGGCTAAAGACAACAACAGTGGTATCCTGATCCATGATTTCCTGGATGCAGGGAAACCTGTAGCCGCTGTTTGCCACGGCCCCGCCGCGCTGATCAGCGCAGAAAATCAACGGCCGGGGTTTTTAAAAGGTAAAATCCTATCTGCGTTCAGTAATACAGAAGAAGCCATTGTAGGGAGAAGCGGCAATGTACCTTATCAATTGCAAAGCCGCTTAGAGGAACTTGGCGCAGAGCTGAAAACAGCGTTGGTGCCTTTTCTTTCCCACGTGGAAACAGATGGTTTGCTTGTGACCGGCCAAAACCCACTCTCTGCAGGACCTACTGCAAAGGCATTGATCGAATTGCTGGAAACGCAAGTGCCTATTGCGCATGAAGCTGTTAATGATGAGCACCAGACTTGGCAGGCAACTGCGGAAAAATATCTGGAAGAGAAACCGGATGATCTGAAACCTTAATTGATTAATGCTAAAACAGCAGCATAGGACTTCTTTGCTCTGTTCGGTGTGGATTTTTGTATTAGCTTGGCAGATTTTGCCGGAAATAAAAAAGGGACAAGTCAGAATATTCTGTCTTGTCCTATTTGGTGATCCAGATAGTACAAAATTCCGGTCATTTCTTTCAAGATTTACAAGAATCTACAGGTTCAATTAGGTTTTAAAAGGCTATTCAAGTGTTTTGTAACATCATCCAGATCAAAGGGTTTTGCGATAAAACCATCCGTTTGAATTTCAGGCGCTATTTTTTCCGGGCTCATGTGGGCCGACATCATCACTACCGGAATGTTGCATGTATCTGAATCGTCTTTGATTTCCTGGCACAAGGCAAGCCCGTTGCCATCCGGAAGCATGATATCTAACAAAAACAGGTCTGGCAGGTCATCATTCATTCTGCTTTTGATTGCGGCTACATCCGGAAATACTTCCACTTTAAAACCCTCGTTAACCAGTAATAACTCCAATATGTAACCGATATCCTGGCTGTCTTCTAATATATAAATCTGATGCATATTTTTTAGTGTGTATTGAGTTAACAAGTTGATAAGGTGATAGTTTTAGAAATCCGAAAGCCTAAGGGATTTGACTGTATTTGACTTGACTTGAAGTCTATATTAACGGGAAAAGCTATTTTAGCGCAATCACAGAAGATCAGGCCTTTCAGGTCGCTGATGATTGATTTATTATCTCGATCGTTTCTCAACAACAGTGCTTTAGGTTTGTTTCTCTAAATAGGAATTGCCAGCTTTTCAAAATAAAAAGCCGCTCCAAATGCAGTGCCCCCAGAAAGTGTCTAACTTTTTGGGGCCACTGCACACTTGGGGCTTTTTATTCTTTAAACTTGCGGCAGATGTCCGTGTTTAATATCGTCGACAGCCTCTTTGGTTTTCTCTATCCATTCGGGCGCCTTTTCTTTGAGCTCATCGAATTTTGAATATCCTAGTGCATCCTTTTTGGTTAAGTATTTGATGGCCTCGTAAATCGCGATGCCTACAATTGCATTTTTTATAAATCCCATATTTTAATTTTTCTTATGTAACAGGAATCAGGCAGTTAAGTTTTATGTTTTATGCAATTTTGGCCCTTCTTCTGAATCACCTATTTTACAGAAACTTTCACATAAGCAATGTTGTTCCTATTACCTGGAGGGACTGCCGATAAATCATTCTAATGTTTAACAGCTGGTTGAGTTGCATTTAATAGAAATGCAAACCCTGAAGTTCGCGACCATTTATAAAGATTGAGGCACATAAAATTTTAAAATGAAGAAACGGGGTCTGGTTTGGTTTAAGAATGATCTGAGATTGCACGATAATGAAGCCTTGATGAGGGCTCATCAGGAATGCAGCGATTTGATTTTTTGTTATTGTATTGAACAAAGCGATTATAAGAAATCACCGCTTGGCTTCCGGAAGAAAGGTGCTGTTCGGTTTAAATTCATGCATCAGTCCGTGCTCAATTTAAAAAAGAACCTTGAATTTCTGGGAGGACATTTGGTTGTCGGAGAAATTTCAGCAATGGTTACCTTACCTGAGCTGGTTGATGCATATGGGATAACTGATATTTATGCAGAGGAGGAATATGCGCCTTATGAATTGAAATTGGTTAAGGCGGTGATGAATGCCCTGCATGCCGTGGAGTTTCATTTTTTCTGGGGTAAAACGCTTTACCATAAAGATGATATACCTTTTAAGATTGCTAAAATTCCACTGACCAGCAAAGCCTATAGAATTCCCGCCGGACATCAGGCCGAGCCCAGGGAAACTTTCAGCCCACCTTCCAAATTGAATGCTGTTGCGAAGGTGAAAACAAAAAGGTTTCCTTCTTATAAGCTCTATGGGATAAACGAAGATGAATATAAATATTCAAAGCCATTGGTCGAGGGCGGGGAAACTGCGGCGCTGGAAAGGCTGCATTACTATACGTTTAATTCCGAGCTGCTGACGGGATACAGGTGGAGTAGAAACAAATCAGATGGCCTGGACTACAGCTCCAAATTTTCTCCTTATTTAGCTTTGGGTTGTATTTCCGCCCGGGAAATCTATAAGACAGTAAAAGATTACGAATCAAAAATCAAGAAAAACCAGAGTACCTTGTGGCTGGTTTTCGAATTGGTTTGGAGGGATTACTTTACATTCAAGGGGATGCGGTTAGGGACGGCTATATTCAAGACCAAAGGTTATAAGAACAAACAAATGGCATGGGAAAATGATCCCTTGAAGTTTGAGAAATGGTGCTCCGGTTGCACGGGGATTCCATTTGTAGATGCCCACATGCGACAACTGAATCAAACGGGTTACATGAGTAACCGGGGACGGGTGAACTGTGCAAGCTATCTAACACACGATTTAAAGATAGACTGGACATGGGGAGCAGGATATTTTGAAAGCAAGTTGATTGACTATGATGTGAGTTCCAATTGGATGAACTGGCATATGCAGGCATTTGAGATCTGGTACACCAATCCAGTCCACCAATCCAATAAATACAAAGCGCAGGAATATATCCGGAAGTGGATTCCTGAGCTTTCAGACAGCAATGACATTGAGGTATTGGTTCCATGGGAATTCGACATTCCAGCTTATCCGAAGCCTATTGAAGTATACCAGAAGTGGAACAGAGCGATTAATCTGATCCAAAAAACGGTAGATAAGAAACAATAGAGTGAGCCTTAGCTTTGTTCGTAAATTATGTTCATAGATTAACTTTGCTGGAAAATTTTGAATGGATTAAGGCATGAAAATTGTCTTGTTCAACAGGACAATGACAATACATTGGTCATAAACAATTTCAAATTGATTTTTAGGCATTGCAGCATATAAACCAAATTAGCCATGAAGTTTACCAGCCTTATTTTCTGTGTTCTGATTTTTAGTTATTGCAAGGCGCAGGAAAAGACAACGACCTACAGCAGTTTTGATCCCGGTCTAACCACAACCAAGTGGAAAATTGAAATGCAAGACAAACAGGCAGTAACCATCACGTCAAATCCTGCCAAACCAGAAACATTCCAGCGAGCGCTGTCCCGTACCAAACATTCCAATTTCTATTACGTAGAAATAAGCAATGTTGTTTCAGACAAGAAGGAAAACGGATTTGTGATCGTAGAAATGGGAAGTAAAATGCTGACTTTGTATAATGAAAATATTTTCTCGACCAAAGCAGAGGTAGAGAAGGTTCTGGAAAAAAAAGATACTTTGGAATACTTCCCCGCAATCTATTTGGTAAAGGACATTTCTCTATCGGAAGCCCAGGAACTACCGGCAGTCACCAGCATCACTAACGAGAAACTAGCGGAATTGAGAAAGCTGGATGCCGAGAGAAAAGAAAAGGTGCGAAAAATTCCCGAAAACCTTGAGTTTGAAAAAAAACTGACGATTTTCGGCAAGCAGCAGTTCTGGCTGGATGCCCAGCTACTGGTACTAGGGTACAAGCGAAAAAACGCCGAAGAGAGCAAATTCATAACGGAGAAGCTCCAATAAAAACAAGGTGACCTTATGTTCTTGGCAATTGCAAAAAAATCAATGAACACCACGAGCGCGGGAAGTCACAGCAGAAATCCCATATGGGTAATTCGCTGGCAAAGGCCAACGAGCATTCCAGAAGATACTGGTGAGGCATCCGGAAATCCTTTAACGCTTACTGCCGATCTTGAAGAGTTTAAAAAATTAGGCCTGAGGACCTCCCTTCCCTAAGAACCGCATAAGGCGTCAGGAATAGTCAGCCTGCCACTTTTTTGGAAGCAGTGAGAAGATCACTGCAGTTGACCTGGAAAAAGAACATCAAAGTGCTGTGTTTTAACCAGCATAATACTCATGTATATTAAAGAAAGGATGCTCAACTTTTTCAAACGATATTATTTGGTCTTTGCGACGGAATTTAGGCGAAAATCATTTGCAACTCCACTAGAATTCTGGGAGAGAATGGAGAATTTAAATAAGTCAAATACTTAAATAGTAAAACGATTTAATTTCAGTTGGAATGAGGTGGAAGAAATATTATATTTAATTTATTGTTAACCAAATATTAATCCCTTATGTACACAAAACTACAACTGTGCTATTTGGCCCTATTGGTCATAGCCACTACAATCACTTCCTGCAAGAAAGATGAGGTCATTACAAATCAACCGGAAACGGGTCGTTCCCGGGAGAGGATGATCTCAGCCATTTCAATCCCTAATGTCAAAAATGGACCGATAGGTGCCTGTTATGTGGAGGTGAACTATGCGGATATACGTAATGTCGGTAAATACACATTGAATGCCGGTGGCAAGAGGTTGTTTGATATTGCCATTATTTTTGCTGCCAATATTAATTATAACACCTCTACGAGTAAAGCCGTTCTACATTTCAACACTCAGGTCACCAATGTATTGAACAATAAGAATACCTATATTAAGCCTCTACAAGAGAAGGGAATCAAGGTATTACTCTCGATTCTGGGAAATCATCAGGGAGCGGGAATTTGTAACTTCCCAAATCAGGCGGCAGCTCAGGAGTTCGCACAAAAACTCGCAGATGCTGTTAATCTTTATGAGTTGGATGGAATTGATTTCGATGACGAGTATGCCAATTATGGCGCTAACGGAACAGGTCAGCCTAACTCCAGTTCCTTTGTTTACCTAGTCACTGCACTCAGACAACTGCTACCCAACAAGCTCATTACTTTTTATTATTACGGTCCGGCAGCTTCGAGGTTATCTTATGATGGGGTGACGGTGGGCTCTAAAGTAGACTATAGCTGGAATGCCATGTACGGAACATATTCGGTTCCAAATGTCCCGGGCCTTCCAAACAGCAACCTGGGGCCAGCCGCTGTGGATATTCAATCCACAAGTGCGGTCACTGCAGCTAACCTAGCGACGCAAACAAAGAACAGCAGTTATGGCACTTTTCTCTATTATAATTTACCTGATGCCAACTCCCAGGCCTATCTCTCCAGCATTTCCAATGTTTTATACAATACCAATACGCTTTTCGATAGCGGAGCTGGTGGCACAACAGGGGTAAACCTCTACCAAAATGCGAACTATAGCGGGGTTTCCACCAATGGCATTCCAAAAGGAACTTATACGCTTGCCCAGCTGGAAAACTATGGCTTTATCAATGACTGGGCGTCATCTATCAAAATTCCGGCAGGCTGGACGGTGACACTTTACAGCGATGACAACTTCACAGGAACATCCTGGCAGCTGACAGCCGGTCATAGTAATTTTACCCAGCTGTCTCCCAATGCTAATGATTTGGTATCATCAATGAAAATCCAATAATTTCCTCCTAATTCTTCCGCAAAGATTGACCTGTTTGCGGAAGAATTTTAAAGGTTGTTCTATCGACTGTTCCTTCTGCCTGCGATAGATGATTAGGCCTAGGTTTATCTATATGTTATTGTTATTCGGCGTGATGGGGGTGATTTCTAACTTTGTGGCAGGTCGTTTACTGGGAAGGCATATGATCTGGACTACCGTACTTTTCATTACAGGGGTATTTCTGGTCCCATTTGCATTCCAATATATGACTGGTTCGATCCTCAGTGTAGCTTTGGTAGTCGGTTTTTGGGGAATGATGTATGGCCCATGTTTCCTGATTGGAGTTAGCTATATGGTATCAGCGGCTCCCGATGCCAAAGAATTTGCGAAGAGTCTGCAAACTTCGTTTGGAAATCTCGGTGTTTCAGTGGGCGCTGCTACTGGAGGGTGGTTTATTAATCATTACGGGATATCAGTGACGCTCTGGGTTGGTATTGGTTTCGGTGTTTTGGCACTTATTATGATTTTTTGGAGAGCATGGCTGGATAGAGGTGTTGATGTAAATTAAATAGATATGTTATAATGCTGACGCAGGCTACTTCTGATAAGAGTTAGCTTTGATAGCTTGTCTAAAAACCCAACCTTGTTAGGCGATTAATGAAGCTATCGGGAAGCAAAAGCTTGGGAAACTTTAAAAAACGCATTTCAAATCACTCAGCAAAGTTTTGTGAACTCATATGATTTTTGGCAATTCCCTAAAAGCAAAAACCCTGCTAATCGTGCGATTGCAGGGTTTTACGTAGTTTTGATAGTATTTTGTGTGATCCCGCTGGGATTCGAACCCAGGACCACTACATTAAAAGTGTAATGCTCTACCAGCTGAGCTACGGAATCATTTCTTCTGTTTAAGGGGGTGCAAATATAGAATTTTTAATTTATGATGCTAAATAAAAATGAAAAAAAGTTATTTAACTCTTTTAAGTCTTATCGGATCCGGTATATCTACAATTAATGGAACCTGCTCAATGGTAACAAAACTCGAATCGAGACCAAATCCACGTCGCTCTGAAATACTCAGGTGCTTTAGGATACGATGGTAGGCCATAGTAATTCGCTCTATGAACTTTAAGCTGTTGGAGTTCGACAGGATTTTTTCCAAAACTACAAAACGGAAATCACCAGGAATATTCAGTGCCTTTAAAGACTCATATTTGCTGGTTATGTCAATTTCACCTGCTTTAACAAGTTCCTCAACAACTTTCCTAAAAAGTATATTTACGCGTTGTTCAACCCGAAAGCCCAGTCTGAAATCTATACGGATTAGTTTTTCCGGAATCATTTTATCTACTTCGTATTCCATGGTATACGGTTCATCAGTCACATCAACATGAAGCAGCCAATATACATCTGCACGTTTGGGGTGTTTTTGTATGATGGAGTAGATGACAGACGATTCAATTTCAGTGTTAAAGTTGGCACTGGTTAGATAAACCAGGTTAGAAGAGTATTTTGCAATGGATTCATCGGCACTGATGTTTTTGATCACAGGATAGAATTCTTCGATGTCTACGAATTTCATATACCTATTGCGGATGCGCCTGCCGTTAGACCATGCCCACATTACTGAAAATAGGGTTATGCCTAATATCAGTGTAAACCATCCGCCATGCAAAATTTTAGCGGCATTACCTGCTAAGAAAGTGAGTTCGATCACCCCATAGATTGTCAGGAATATAACGATGAAATACATGGGAACTTTCTTACGCATCAGGAAGATGGATACGAGTATTGTGGTCATGAGCATTGCTACGGTGATAGAAAGCCCATATGCGGCTTCCATATTCACCGATTTACGGAATATAAGTACCACTATGATACATCCTGCCCATAAAATCCAGTTCATAGATGGCACATACAACTGACCTTTCTGTTCGCTGGGATAGTTGATTTTTACCTTCGGCCATAAATTCAATCTCACAGCTTCTGCAATCAAGGTGAAGGAACCTGAAATGAGTGCCTGACTGGCAATGGCTGCTGCTACTGTAGCAATTGCGATACCATAGATTAAAAACCAATCCGGCATCAGGTGGTAAAAGGGATTTACATCACCCAGGTGGCTGCCCTGTAGTTTCCATAGCCATACGCCCTGACCCATATAATTCAATATGAGACAAAGTTTTACATATATCCAACTGATCCTTATGTTGGCTCTTCCGCAATGTCCAAGATCAGAGTACAAAGCTTCAGCTCCTGTGGTACAGAGGAATACAGCACCGATGATGAGGAAAGCTTCAGGATTTGTGGTCAATATGTGATAAGCATAATAAGGATTAATGGCTTTAAGGATTTCCGGAAGTTCCAGGATATATACAAAACCGAGCACAGCGATCATTGTAAACCAAAGCCACATAATAGGGCCAAAGGCCTTTCCAACCAGTGAGGTGCCAAATTGCTGTAAAATAAAGAGTAGGGTAATGATCGCGATGACAATAGGTACTGTTGGCAGGTCGTGGTAAATCAGACTAAGGCCTTCTATTGCAGCAGATACCGTTACCGCTGGCGTCATGATGCCATCCGCCAGTAAAGCAGCTCCGCCGATCATCGCTGGGATGATTAACCATTTGGCTTTTCGTTTTACAAGGGAGAACAATGAAAAAATACCACCTTCACCTTTGTTATCTGCCTGAAGGGTGATCACCACGTATTTAATGGTCGTTTGTAGTGTAAGTGTCCAGAATATACAGGACAGGCCGCCAAGAATAAGGTCTTGCGTAATAAGTCGTTCGCCGATAATGGCTTTAAACACATATAGGGGAGAAGTACCTATATCTCCATAGATAATTCCAAGACTTATTAATAGACCTGCTGCACTTAATTTTTGAATGTGTTTATGATGACCCATGGGTATTATAATAATGCGCCAAATGTATGAAATATATACATCGAAAAAAGAAGTGTTTTTACATAAAAAAAGGCTGGTATCTTTTAAATACCAGCCTTTTATCATTGCAGTATTTAGCGTTTCAATTCAACAAGCGATTTGTTGTAAAGTTTGTCTGTTACTTGCTTTAATTTCTCAACAGGGACTTTGATCACTTTTCTGTCGTAAGTCATCAGCCCATTAGTTTCATTTTCAACGTCGGTTGTTTGGGTGTATACCGCAGCTGAAAGTCCACTTTTTATCAGTCCTTCTATCGTTACCATAAAGGACGCATATTTATCAAATAACTCATCAGCAGTCTTGAAACTCTGATAGCCCCAATTATTTTTTTCTAACCAGTTATGGCCTGCAACAGGGAGGCCTAAACCACCATATTCACCAAGTACTACCGCGTGGGTTGGGCCGAAAAGATCTGGTCTGGGCATTCTTGGGTCTGGATAATGGTGAAGATCTACGATATCTCCGGTGATTACATGGTTACCGCCGCTGGCACTGTTCACCAGTCGGGATGGATCTTTTTTCTTAGTCCACTCTGCGATTTCCTTAGTTTTAAACTGTCCCCATGCTTCGTTGAATGGCGTCCATACCACTATACTTGGAAAATTGTGCAGGTCATCCATGATCTTGTTCCATTCTTTTTTGTACATGGCTTCAGATTCCGGCGTCCGGTTTTTATCATTACCGCCCATTTGACCCAGGTTAGGTTCCCATTGATTGCCAAGATCACCACTTGGCATATCTTGCCATACCAGGATACCTCGTTTATCACACTCATAATACCATGTTGCCGGTTCTACCTTAATGTGCTTTCTAATCATGTTGAAGCCCATTTCTTTGGTTTTGATGATATCAAATACCATTGCTTCATAAGTCGGCGCAGTATATAGTCCATCTGGCCACCATCCCTGATCTAAAGGACCATATTGGAATACAAATTCATTGTTCAGTAACATGCGCTGAGTGCCATTTTGATCAGGACCGATTGATGATTTGCGCATTGCGAAATAGCTTTTTACTTCATCTATTACTTTACCATTACGGATCAATGCTACTTTCAGGTCATATAAAAAAGGATTGGTGGTAGACCATAATTTAGGATTAGCTATAGAAAGTGTTGCTGTCGAAGCAGCTTCAGTTTCCTGCTCAGTAACTTTAGTCTGACCATCAAAAGCTGTGATTCTCAGTTTATCGCCCGGTTGCGCTGATTGTATGTTTGCAGATATACTTAATGATTTAGCGTCAACATCTGGAGTCTGCTTTGTAGATGCAATGTAGCTTTTAGGCACACCTTCTATCCATACAGTTTGCCATATGCCGGTAACCGGAGTATACCATATTCCTTCAGGTTTGATCTGTTGTTTTCCTCTAGGTTGAGGCCCTTTGTCAGTTGGATCCCATACACTTACAGTTAACTCCTGTTTTCCGCCTTTTTTAATAAATGGGCTGATGTCAAAGGAAAAAGGATCAAAACCACCTTCATGAGTGCCAACCTTTTTACCATTTAAATAGATGTCTGATTTCCAGTCAACTGCTCCAAAATGTAAAAGAATGGTGTTCTTGATGTTCGAAGGAACAGTAAAGGATGTTTTGTACCACAGCAGGCTATCTTTACCAACTGTTTTTCCCACACCTGACAAAGAAGATTCTATGGCAAAAGGCACGAGAATCTTGCCATCATAGCTAGCAGGTTCTGTTGCGTCCTTAGAAGTAAGGGCATAACTCCATAATCCATTTAGATTTTTCCAGTTGTTACTTCGCACTAAATGTGGGCGGGGGTATTCAGGTAAAGGTTTTGCTGGGTCTACCTTTTCGGCCCATGGCGATGCAATTTTGCCTGGTACAGGTTTCCATGTCTGCGCGGATACGATCAGGGATTGTGAAAGCAGTAGTCCGGCTACGTAAGTCATTAATTTCATAAAAAACGAATATTTGGTTTATTGTGAGTTAAACTATCCGCAAGTATTTTAAATACCTTTGTCTTAACGGATATTCAAATAAAAGGCTTTAGCTTGTTAAAAATGTCTCAATTTTTATGCAATTTGTCTCAAATTTGAACGAACATTATAAACACCAGAATATAACTTGAAGAGCTTAGCACTTGCATTACTTTTCCCGCTTTTTTTTGTACTGATCTCGAAGGCGCAACCTTATCATTTCCGGCATTACCAGGTTGAACAGGGTTTATCTTATAGTTCTGTTTTTTGTATCCTGCAGGATTCGAAGGGATTTTTGTGGTTTGGAACCAAGGACGGGCTCAATAGGTTCGATGGCTATAATTTTAAAATATTTAGAAATAATCCCTCGGACACGTTAACCATTGGAAATAATGTGATCCGTTCCATTTGCGAAGATGCTTCCGGGCGTTTGTGGGTTGGTACTTCGAATGGTTTATATCAATATAAGGACACCACGGAGGTTTTTGAGCTTGTGCCGGGTACCAGGAATAAATCCGTGTGGAGCCTGCAGCGTGATGGTAAGGGAGGCCTGGTCTTTATCGCCAATTTCATAATTTACCGTTATGATAAGGCAAATAAAAAAATTGATCAAGTAAGTCGACGGCAACAATTTGATGCCTCGTCACTATGTTTTGATGCGAAAGGTAATTTATGGACCGCTTCACGTAATGGAAAATTGCTGCGTCATGATGTAAGGGAAGATTGGTTTACAGCTTATGACGTCTTTGCACACTCTCCTAAAGTAAGTTCTTACTGGATTGATAAAATTTACGCTACCCAATCAAATTCAATATTAATAGGTACTTCACATCAAGGTGTTAAACTGTTTGATATTAATAGTTTAAGTTATAAGGATATCCTTACCCGAAACCAGGATCAGACCAGTATCTACGTAAAAAATTTCATTCATAACAAGGATGACGAATATTGGATTGCGACGGAATCAGGTGTATTTGTTTACCATTTGAATTCAGGTAAGTATACAAACTTAAGGAAGAATTTCAGTGATCCTTATGCCATTTCTGATAATGCTGTCTACGCTTTCGCCAAAGACCGTGAGGGCGGGATTTGGCTGGGTACATATTTTGGAGGAGTTGACTATTACCCGAGTCCGTTCACATCGTTTGATAAGTTTTTTGCCCAGGGCAAGGGTAGACCTAAATCATTAAGCGGCAACGCTGTTCGTGAAATAACCAATGATATTTACGGAAATTTATGGATTGGGACGGAAGATGCCGGTTTGAATAAACGCACACCTGGAAAGGATGCCTTTACCACCTACAGTCCTGATGGTTCCAGCACAAATATTTCCCATACCAATATACATGCTTTAATGGCTTTAAATAATGAGCTTTGGATAGGGACTTATGAACAAGGACTTGATGTAATGGATATTCCAACTGGAAAGGTAATAAGGCATTATGACAAGGGAAATGGAGGTAAATCGCTCGGCAGTAATTTCATAGAGTGCATTTACAGGACACGCGATGGACAAATTCTAATAGGTACCGGCTCTGGTTTGTTTCTTTATAATCGTAAGACTGATGATTTCAGCCTCGAGAGCAATGTTCCTGCAAATCTTTTTGTAGTGAGCATTGTAGAAGATAAAGAAGGGACGATCTGGGTAGGAGGTATCAGGCAAGGACTTTTCTTTTATAACCCGTTATCCGGAAAAAAGGGCGTTTTTAAATATGATGCTGCCAAATCAGGAAGTCTGAGTAGTGATTTTATCAATGATATTTTTATCTCTAAGGACCAAACACATTGGATTGCTACTGAACACGGCCTAAATAAATTTGACCAGAAGACTGGCACGTTTAAGCGCTATGGTAGCAGTGAAGGTTTTCCAAGCGATGTATTTTATCGCATAGAGGAAGATGCCCATCATAATCTTTGGATCAGTACTGCCAAGGGCTTACTTTGTTTTAATCCCGCTACTAATCAGATCAGGACCTATACTAAGGCAAACGGTCTGCTAAATGATCAGTTCAATTACAATTCCTCCTTTAAAGATAATTCTGGTAACATGTATTTTGGCAGTGTAAACGGGCTCATTGCTTTCAATCCATCAGTCTTCAAAAAAAACAGTATTGTTCCTCCGGTTCAGATCACTGGTTTCCAGGTTTTCAATCAGGAATTGAAGATTAATGCGGCCGGTTTCTCCTTTGACACAATCGATCACGTTTACGGACAAAATTAAGTTGAATTATGATCAGTCTACTTTCAGCATAGATTTCGCTGCGCTGGTGTATACTGATTATGAGACAGCGGAGTATGCATATAAACTGGATGGAGTAGATAAGGATTTCACTCATCTTAAAAAGAATAGAAAGGTATTTTATACAAAATTATCTCCAGGCACTTACACTTTTCTCGTTAAGGCCGCGAATAGCAGCGGTATATGGAATGAGGAGCCGAGAAAGCTGATCATCCAGATCACACCGCCGTTTTGGCTAAGCATCTGGGCTTATCTGATTTATGGATTGTTATTCTTGGGTCTGATGTACTTGATAACGGTTTACATCAACAGGAAGATCAGCCTTAAAAATAAAAGACGGTTGGAGCAGCTGGAGAACCAAAAGGAGAAAGAAATCTATGAAGCTAAGATTGAATTTTTTACACAAATTACCCATGAAATACGCACACCGTTAACCTTGATTAAAGGTCCCATAGAGACTGTGATTAAGAGATATGAATCCCAGCCGGAAGTTTTGGACTATCTGTATACGATGGAGAAAAATGCAGACAGGTTACTTGATCTGACCAATCAGCTGCTTGATTTTAGAAAGATAGAATCCAGGGAATATCAGCTCAATTACCTCAGAACAGACGTCTCCGGCTTACTGGACGAGAATTTCCAAAGGTTCAGGAATGCTGTTGAGGAAAAGAGACTTGATTACCAGTTGAGGCTTCCTGAAAGTTCATACTACAGTGTAATTGATCCGGAAGCACTTAATAAAATCCTCAGCAATCTACTTAGCAACGCGGTTAAATATGCTAAAAGTTTGATTCTGGTCAGCTTTGAGGTCGCAGATGGAGATCTAAAAATTATCATTAGCAATGATGGATATTTGATACCTGATGAGATGAAAGAGCGGATATTTGAATCTTTTGTACGTCTGGATGTAACTTCGTCAGAAGTAGGTACTGGTATAGGTTTAGCATTAGCCCGGTCGCTGGCAGTTTTGCATGGAGGTACTTTGAAAGTAGAATCCAAAAGCAAAATGAATGTTTTTGTATTGAGCCTTCCGATTGTTGAAGGGCAAGATATTGCATTGCCAGCTAATAATGTTGCAGATCTTGCAAGCATCGTGCAGCCTGTTGAAGAACAAGCAGACATGTTGGTGCAAGAAAGGGCAAATATTCTGCTTGTAGACGATAATGCTGATATTCTTGATTACCTGTCAAAAGAATTGGGACGTTTTTATGACTGCAGTACTGCGGGTAACGGACTTATAGCGCTGGAAATGATGAAAAATAAGTCTCCTCAATTGGTTGTCAGTGATGTCATGATGCCCTTGATGGATGGCTTTGAATTGTGCAGAAACATCAAAACGGATTTGTCTATCAGTCATATTCCGATAATTTTGCTGACTGCGAAAAACACAGCTCAATCCCGTATTGAAGGACTCGAAACCGGAGCAGATGCCTACATGGAAAAACCGTTTTCTCCGGAGCATTTGCTGGCCCAGATTCAGAGTTTGTTGAATAACAGGAATAAATTGCGTGAATATTTTGCTAGCTCACCACTGGTTCACCTGAAGAGCATTGCACATTCCAGACCGGATGAGATCTTGCTCGAGAAAATAAATGCGTTCATCCTTAAAAATCTGGGTGACAAGGATTTGGACGTAGGGCAGTTGGCAGATACAATGAATATGAGTAGAGCAACATTTTATCGAAAACTAAAATCCGTGTCGAACTTGTCGCCCAATGAACTCATCAACATTACGAGACTAAAGAAAGCTGCAGAACTTTTGCTCAGCACCGATTATAAGATCCAACATATTGCCACACTTACGGGCTTTGCTTCTCAGGCACAATTTGGACGTTCATTTACCAGGCAGTTTGGTATAACACCATCGGGTTATGCGCAACGCGAACGTCATAAAGAAGAATAAGAATTTGATTTTTTGTTCTGGTTTTATATTTTTGGGCCATACCACTATTAAACAGCAATATGATCAGACGACTGACGTGCTTATTTATTTTACTATCATTTTTAATGATAAAGCATGGTCCGTTATTTTTGATTAGTAGCCAGGACATTGCCGCTGTTTGTTGTACTGATGAAGAACAAAAAGAAGTTCCCGAAGAAAATAAGGGACACAAGCAAGTTGAATTTTCTGACGAAGAAGCTATCGATATTTATTTTAATACCCTTGCACAATTGCCAAATCAGCAAGTTTATTTTTTTTCTGAAAGTCCGGAGACAACAACAGTCTACCTGTCTGTATTAAATCCTCCTCCGGATACAGCACTTTCTTAGTTAAGTATTTATTGCAAGCTAAACTCAGCACAGACTGAGGTTTCATTTTTAAACCAATATAATTTTATGAGATATCCTTTTATAATCAAAGGTTCCGCTATGGGACTTTTAGTAACTGCATTTTCACTTTCTGTGAATGCACAACAGATCGACGAGCAAGAATTGAAAATTAATGTGGCTAAAATAGATAGTCCGACCGCGCAATTACAAAGTCTGGAACCTGTATCTTTCAGCTATGATGTCGAAAAATATAATTATCTACAACTTCCTGAGGGACAGAAATTCGGATTTCTTGCTAGTAATGTGAAGGCAGAATTTCCCTCCCTGGTCTATGAAAGATCCAAAATGTATCCTTCGGGAAAGAATGCTTCCAAGATAGCAAAATACAAGGAGGTTCATACAGAAGAACTGATTCCTTTATTGGTTGCAGCCGTGAAGGAACAGCAGGCTGAACTGGAATTGCTAAGAAAAGAAGTGCAACTTCTGAAAGAAAAATCCAAATAGTTTTTAGTTTAGTGTTTTGAGAAAGGCCATCCATGTGATGGCTTTTTATTTGATATTTGTTTTTATGTCTGAAAATAATCAAGAATCCCAACTTAGAGAATTGGCCAGTCAATTGAGTTGTCCACATGGTGAAAATGGAATAAAAACAGCCAGAAACATGGCCGTTAATAACGGCAATATGATTTTATGTACCATTGATGCAATGCAGCTAAAAGAAGATGAATGCATTCTGGAGATTGGTCCAGGTGGAGGAAGTCATGTTGGAGACCTGATGTCCAGGGCTGAAAATCTAAATTATACAGGGATAGAGATTTCTCAATTAATGGTGGAAGAAGCCGCTAAATTAAATGCAGATTATATAGATGCAGGTAGCGTAAGATTTGAACTGAGTAATGGTGAAAAAATAGACTTTCCTGACGAAAAATTTGATAAGGTATTTTCTGTAAATACGATCTATTTCTGGAGAGATCCAAAATCCTATGCGGCAGAGATTTTTCGTGTACTAAAACCCGGGGGCAAGCTTAGTCTTGGTTTTGCTGCACGGGATTTTATGGAAACGCTACCTTTCACCAGTTATAAATTTAACCTATATAATGTTGAAGAAGTGCAGGGACTCTTGAAATCGGCTGGATTTGAACTTGATGCTCTTGAATTTAAACAGGAACACATAACGAGCAACGGAGGCGATTCAGTATTGCGTACTTTTATCATTCTGAATGCAAGTGCTTAAAATTAAACAATTAAGAACGACCGAATTTGAAGCCTTTGCTCCCTCGCAGCTGAATCCGGGGGAAGTACATGTTTACTGCATTAGTGTCGAGGTAAATTCAACTAAATTGAAGTTTCTCGAGGGGATTTTGAGTGCTGGCGAACTAGCGAAAGCCAGGAGTTACCATCAGAAAAAGGATATGCAACGCTCCATTGTCAGCAGAGGCATTCAGAGAATCATTCTGGGAGGGTATCTTTATATAAATCCAGCCGATCTGGTATTCAGTCCGGGTACTTATAAGAAACCTGAATTAGTCGGAGACGCTTCAGGACTTCAATATAACATATCACATTCTGCAGATTTTATTCTTCTCGCAATCTCCGGAACTCCAGTGGGTGCAGATATAGAAAAAATCAATACTGATTTCGACTTTAGGGAGGTACTCGCAGGCAACTTCAATATCGAAGAAATAGCCTATATCAATGCCGAAGATTCTGCCCATAGGTTTTTCCGGTTATGGACACGAAAAGAAGCATTTCTAAAAGGAACAGGAAGAGGTTTAACGGTGCAACTGGATGAAATTCCCAGCCTGGAGGGAACGCATCACCTTAAGACGATACATGGTCAATACACTGTATTTTCCTTTAATCTCGGAGCCGATTATTCCGCTAGCATTGCTTGTTGTGAACCTAAGCCAATATTGAGATTTATCAATATGACAACTTATCCATAGTAACAAATGTAAGCAGCATCAGTGTCGCACACCACTTCAAAGCTTGAACCCGCGGCTACATCAAATTGCTCATCAGTGATATAGGTGATAAAACTGCCATCCTGCTGTTTTATTTTCAAAGCACCGGAGATCACACGCATGGTTTCGGGTACAGAAGCAGAAAAGCTATAACTGCCTTTTTTCATTACGCCCACCGTCGCAAGGCCCTTTTCTGTATCCAGACCCAGGCTCTGTACATTGCCATCAAAATAGATATTGTGTTTAATTGTCGAATCGCTCATTGGATTTAGTTCATTATTGTTTCGTAAATCTAAGCATTTTCCAGATCTATAACACTACCTTCACCGCAATGGTGATTGCCAGGCAGTGCTATTTAACCAATATATTGGAAAAGAATTTTAATGAACTCATTGATAGTTTTATAAAAAATAAGGTGGGTATAAGCAGTGAGTTTTTAGGGGCGGCGCTGTGTGGCCAGCTGAGAAAAAATTTAATCGACTGTCATCGCCAGGAATTAATGACCAATGCGGGTACTGGAAATAAAAATAGCCTTATTCAGGACAAGCTGTTCAGAGGTGATAAGATTTACTGGTTGGATAAGGATCATAATGATGTTTATGAGAATGCATTTTTTGAAATCATGGATCGTTTTGTAGACCATTTGAATAGCACCTGTTACACGGGGATTACAAATTATGAATTTCACTATACCCTATACCAGACCGGTAGCTTCTATAAAAGACACACCGATCAGTTCAAAAATGACCAAAGTAGAAAATACTCTATGATTATGTATCTAAATGAAGGCTGGCTGGATGCTGATGGTGGCGAACTGTATATTCATCATACAGATGCTTTGCCGCAAAAAATTAGCCCTGATAATGGTAAAAGTGTGTTTTTCAAAAGTGATGAACTAGAGCATGAGGTACTATTGACTAATAAGCGTCGAATGAGTATTACCGGCTGGTTAAAATAAGTACAGAATGCCGGACACCCGGCATTCTGTATATCAAATTGAAGATTTTATAAAGTGGATTTCGTTGCTGTTATTGCTTTGTCAAGAACCGTTAATATCAAAGTCTTATATTCCAGGAAGTTAGATTGACGTGCTTCATCCGTTTCGCTTTCTTTCAATGTTTTTTTACTCTCTTTTACTGCTTGCAGGTCAGTTGTATACAGATCACCAAATAGTTCGGGCTCTTTATTTTTCAAAATCCTTATGGTATGAGAATATTTTTCATGGCTATCCACAAGGATTGCAAGGCTCTTTTCACTGTAAATAGCTAGACCAACGATTTTTTCTGACAGCTGTTCAAGCTTTCCTCTTTCTTTTGCGTAACCCATAATGGCGCTAATATAAGGGTTTTATCAGATAACTAATTTGAAATGCTGAAAACTAAGCCAGAGATATTTGGTTTATACAACACATAACTTCTAAAACTTATACCATATGGACAGTATTAATAGCAATCAACCTGAAGAGAATAGAGCTAATTTAACAAACGACGAGGCTTTAGAAAAAATAAAAGAACTTATCGCACAGACGGAGACCTGTTTTTTCTGTACTGCAGCTGCAACCGGACCTTCAAAAGGAGTGAGGCCAATGACTATTCAGCAAGTCGACGATGAGGGTAACCTCTGGATTATGAGTGCGAAGGACAGCAGTACCAATGAGGAAATTGCACTGGATGCTCATGTGAAACTTTACTTTCAGGGATCTAAGCATTCTGATTTCTTATACCTGACTGCCGAAGCCAGTATTCACTACGATAAAGCTAAAATTAAGGAACTATGGAGTCCGCTATTGAAGACTTGGTTTACTGAAGGTGAAGATGATCCACGCATTTCTTTGCTGAAGGTTGTACCTCAGACAGGATATTACTGGGATAATAAACATGGCAATATGGTGGCGGGCGTAAAAATGCTGATCGGAGCGGCGATAGGTAAAACACTTGACGACTCAATTGAGGGGCAGTTAAAAGTTTAATTTATAATCTCTCATGCCCGATACTACGTATATTAGGGCATGATCACCTTCCTCAAATTTCTTTTTAGTGCCGTTTTAGTTTGGATGTGTTATGTTATTGTAACTACCTCACTAAGTCATAATTTATTCGAAGAGTGGAATCATCTCGGTTCAATTGCCTGGATGCGAGCTACCTTATGGGATTTTTATGCAAATGTACTTGTGATCTATGTTTGGATCTGTTATAAAGAAAGGAATTGGTTCTCAAAGATCATCTGGCTGGTTCTGCTTTGTACATTAGGCAGTCCGGCCAGTTGCATTTATGTACTTATCAGCCTCTTCAGGTTGCAACCAGGTGAGGGTTTAAAAGAATTCTTTATAAAACAACATGGACAATAATTCGGTTTGGTACCTTGTAGCAGTTTGCCTGCTGGCTTGTTGTACAGTCATGTCATTGGTTTGGATTTGGGCCTATAAGCTTAAAAATGGCGGAGTGGTCGACATCTTTTGGTCGTATAACTTTCCTGTTATTGCTATCATTCTTTATTTTCTGGCTCAAGGGGATGCTACACGAAAGGGGCTCGTCTGCTCGATGGCAATCCTTGCAGGATTAAGATTAGGTACACATCTCGCTTCGAGAGTACTAAAACATCTGCATGAGGAAGAGCCTCGCTATGCAGCTTTACGCGAAGAATGGGGAACGAAGTCAGAATTTAAAATGTTTCGGTTTTTTATATTCCAGGGCTTCACAAACGTGTTTCTTGCTATACCGTTTTTCATTAGCACGATCGATACTAACCCTCATATTTCTATATTCGAGTACGTCGGACTAGGTATGTGGTTAATTAGCGTTATTGGAGAAGCCATTGCAGACCAGCAATTATCTGCATTCAAGAAAAATTCCAATAATAAAGGTAAGGTCTGTGATAAGGGCTTATGGTATTATTCCCGTCACCCAAATTATTTCTTTCAATGGCTGATGTGGATGTCTTATTTCATATTTGCCCTGGGATCGCCTTATGGATTCCTCGCGATAATAAGTCCGGCAGTTATTTTATATCTACTTTTAAATGTAACAGGTATACCTGCTACGGAAGAACAGTCATTGCGAACGAAAGGCGAAGCTTTTAAGGAATACCAGCGCAGCACGAGTGCATTTGTGCCCTGGTTTAAGAAAAATAAGTAATTCCAGAATATATTAGACACTATGTGGTACGACAAACTCATTGAACAAGATCAGGTTCCCGATTTGCTGCTTCGCAAAGGAATCCGGAGGCTTTTAAGGCAAAGATTAAGAGACGAAAATAAAGGTGATGTAGCGCTGCAGCAAGCTCATCTTATGGAGCTGATCTCGAAATTAAAGGCTTCGCCTATCGCTGTAAATACGGCAGATGCAAATCAGCAGCATTACGAGGTACCAACCAGATTTTACCAATATTGCCTGGGCAAAAACTTAAAATATTCTTCAGGCTACTGGAAACCTGGCGTAACTGACATCAATGTTTCAGAAATGATATGCTGGACCTTACCTGCCAGCGCGCCGAACTTGAAGATGGACAAGAGGTTCTGGAACTGGGCTGCGGCTGGGGTTCGTTGTCGCTGTATATGGCTGCGAAATACCCCGGAAGCACTTTCACAGTGGTATCCAACTCGCGCACGCAAAAAGCATATATTGATGAGCAAGCCTCCCAACGCGGGATATACCAACCTGACTGTGATTACTGCCGATATGAATACCTTCCACATTGATGAACAGTTTGACCGCGTGGTATCGGTTGAGATGTTTGAGCACATGCGTAATTACCAGTTGCTGATGAAAAAAGTAGCTTCATTTTTAAAACCCGATGGCAAGTTGTGATCCATATTTTTACCCATAAAGAATATGCTTACCTGTTTGAAGTGATTGACGATACCGACTGGATGAGCAAATATTTTTTTACCGGCGGCATTATGCCCAGCGACGACCTGATGTTTTATTTTAACGATGACCTGGTGGTTGAACAACACTGGCATGTAAACGGCACCCATTACGGCAAAACGTCCGAAGCCTGGCTTGCAAATATGGATGCACATAAAAAGGAAATAATGCCATTGTTTGAAGAAACCTATGGTAAAGACCAGGCTGTAAAATGGTGGGTTTACTGGCGTATATTTTATATGGCCTGCGCCGAATTGTGGAATTATAATAACGGCAACGAATGGATTGTGAGCCATTATCTATTTCATAAATAAAAAGATGATCCGACTGATTTTACTTAGTTCCCTTTTCCTGCTTTCCTTACTCAGCATTCTTAAAGCGCCTGCTTACTATTTGTGGCTGGTTGCCATCCTGGTTTCAGAGTATCCGCTGATATTTGCTGGCTTTAGCATCATACTCACGCTCCTGGGGATTTGGTACGTGCCTTATCGCATACCGGCTACTTTATCGGGAACAATTAGCACAGTACTTTTTTTATCGCCGATTTTTAGGGCTGGTTTAGTGTCAAACTCCCTGAAAAAAGAAATAGATCTGGCCCTGGATATCACGGATCAGCAACAATCAGCTTATCCCACTAGAAAAGCCTTCAGTTTAGGTGCCTTATTTACACCGCAGTTGAAGCTGCCTTTTAAAAGCCTGAAGTATGTCAGCTATAAAGACATCAGTCTGAACCTGGACTTTTATCCAAGCCTGGTTTTAGGTAAAAGACCTTGTGTGATTGTAGTACATGGAGGTTCCTGGAGCAGTGGCGACAATAAGCAAGTACCCGAACTGAACAGCTATCTTGCTGCAAAAGGTTATCATGTCGCGGCAATCAATTATCGCCTGGCACCAAAATATCAGAGCCCGGCTCCCGTGGAGGATATTGACAATTGCATCAGTTATTTGAAGAACATTCAGAATCGCTGAATATAGATAGCAGTAAATTTATTTTGCTTGGCCGATCGGCTGGCGCCCAGATCGTTTTATTAGCTGCCTACACATTAAAGCAACCGGAGATGAACGGTGTAGTTGATTTTTACGGTCCTGCTGATATGGTATGGGGCTATTCCATTCCATCAAATCCCCTGATAATGGATTCGCGTAAAGTAATGGAGGATTACATTGGCGGTTCCTATCCCAAGGTGCCGGAAAAATACAGCGCCTGTTCAGCACTCGAATTTGTAAATGAAAAATCGACACCTACCTTGATCATACATGGGGAAAATGATGTATTGGTGGCTTATGAACACAGCAGGAGGCTTGATGAAAAATTAAAGTACTACGGTGTTAAACATTATTGGCTAAAGCTGCCATGGGCTACGCACGCATTTGACTATAACATTAACGGTCCGGGCGGACAGCTTTCTACCTATGCGGTGGAAACTTTTTTGAAAAATCTAACGAGCAATTAATATGCATAGAACGGCCATTATAGGAACTGGTATAGCCGGGATGGGTTGCGCTCATTTTCTGCAAAATGAAACAGATCTTACCATTTACGAGCAGAACGATTATGTAGGTGGCCATACCAATACCGTAACGGTAGATGAAGGATGGAAAACCCGTTTATATCGATACCGGTTTTATGGTTTTTAACTATAAAACCTATCCCAATCTGTGTAAGCTGTTTGCAGAAATCAACGCACCTGTAAAGAAGACGGACATGTCCTTCAGTGTACAACATGTGCCAAGTGGACTGGAATACAGCGGTTCCAGTATCAACCATCTTTTCGCTCAGAGGAAAAATATCTTTAGTCCTCGGTATATCAAAATGCTGATGCAGATTGGCAGATTTAATAAAGAGAGTATTAAGATACTGGACGACCCGAAATATGCAAATTATTCCATCGGTCAATATATTAAGGAATTTAATTTTGGCGAAGAAATGTTATGGAAATACCTGGTGCCCATGAGTTCAGCTGTATGGTCTACACCAATGGAGCAGATGCTCGATTTCCCGCGGTAACACTCATCCGGTTTTTTCTAAACCATGGATTTCTCGGACTGGATACCCAACACCAGTGGTATACGTTCACAATGGTAGCCAGGCCTACCGGGAAATATTGATCAAACCATTTAAAGATAAGATTTACACAGGACCGAAAAGCAATTAGCGTATCACGGGCCGGTGATAAATCTATTATACATGCATCAGATGGAACATCGGAGATTTTCGACCGCGTCATTATAGCCACACATGGGGATCAGGCATTAGCACTTTTGCCTGATCCTACTAAAGATGAGCGGCGTTTGCTTTCTGCTTTTAAATACCAATACAACAAAGCGGTATTGCATACGGATGAGCGTATTATGCCCAAAGCTAAATTAGCCTGGAGCAGCTGGAATTATCGAATTGAAGCAGTAAATGGCAGCTTACAGCCAAGTACAATTTATTGGATGAACCAGTTGCAGCAGGTATCCGATAAAGTCAATTATTTTGTTTCCATCAATCCGCATAAAGGCATTGATGAAAAGAAAATCATAAAAGAGCTGGATTATGAGCATCCGCTGTTTGATCTGGCTGCCATTAAGGCACAGTCGGAATTACATTTGTTGAATGAGCGTGGTCCGGTATATTTTTGCGGAAGTTACTTTAAATATGGTTTTCATGAAGATGCATTTGCCAGTGCGGTGACACTATGTGCTCAGCTGCTCGGAAGACCAATATATGATGAGCACGCGGTCCAGCCGAACATTTAAATCGTATATTTAAATATGGTAAAGCCTATTCATTCCTGCCTTTACAGAGCGAGGGTAATGCACCACCGTATTGAGCCTAAAAAGCACAGCTTTCATTATGATATTTTTATGTTTTATCTGGATCTGGATGAAATAGATTTCTTGGATTGTAAATTGACCTGGTTTAGCAGAAACCGCTTTAATCTTTTTAATTTCAGGGATAAAGATCATTTGCAGCTGCCTGCCGGAAATCCAGACAGCTCTAAGCCTGTCCGTGAACAGCTTGTTGATTACCTAAATGCGAATGGTGTGACAATTGGAAATGGCCGGATCATGTTGCTGACGAATTTGTGTACCCTTGGCTACCAGTTTAATCCTGTGTCCTTTTACTTTTGTTATAATGAATTGGATCAGCCAATTTGCAGTGTTGTAGAAGTTTGCAATACATTTTTAGAAATGAAGCCCTATTTTCTCGGTGCTTCAGCGCTATCTGAAAATAGGTTCAAGCTCAATACGACTAAATATTTTTATGTATCCCCATTTATTGATATGGATACAAATTTCGATTTTAAACTTGATATACCCGGCGAATCGCTAAACATTAAGATCGATGACTTTGATCGGTCTGGAAATCGCTTTTTCATCAGTACGCTAAAAGGGCATCGGACAGCACTTACTAATGCGAATATGTTACGCTATTTTTTTAGTTTTCCACTGATTACCTTAAAAGTTATCGTGTTGATTCACTGGCAGGCATTAAAACTTTTTCTAAAGAAAATACCATATCATCCTAAAGCAAGCAATCAAGATTTGCAAAAGGAAATATACAGACCCTACAAGTCAAATAACAAGTCCACATAAAACTCATCTGCTCGAAAAATCGTATATTGTTATAACAATTATTGCAGATAGAATCCCAAATGGCTAATACCTTAACACTAAATACCAAATACAGTTTTTATCAGGGCATTGTACTTAAATTCTTGTCAGGAATGAATAGGGGAATGCTGAATCTCAGGCTGAGTAATGGTGAACAAATGATTCTTGGGAGTGGAGAAGGCGACATTAGTTGCAATATTGTGGTCAATAACGATGAATTTTATAAGCGAATTATCCTGTTTGGTGATATTGGATTCGGTGAGGCTTATGTAGACGGACTTTGGGACACTGATAACATTACTAATGTAATCAAATGGATTTTGCTAAACGTTGAAAATGCACCAGGCTTATCTGGAAGTAAAGTGCAGGCCTTGTCTTTAAATCTCCTCAAATTATTCAATAAATTGGGACATTTTAAACGAGAAAATACAATTAACGGATCGCGTAAAAACATTGCTGCACATTACGACCTGAATAACGATTTCTTTGCCAGTTTTCTGGATCCGACGATGACTTATTCCAGTGCCTATTTTTACCGGGATGGTATATCCCTGCAGGAAGCGCAGCTCGCAAAATACGAGCGACTTTGTCGGCAAATGCATCTAAAGCCAGGAGATCATGTCCTGGAGATAGGTAGTGGCTGGGGCGGCAACGCGATCTATATGGCCAAAAACTATGGTTGTAAGGTAACTTCACTGACCATTTCTGAGGAACAGCATAAGCTTGCTGTTGAAAGGGTAGAGGAAGCGGGATTAAGTCATAAAATCAGCATCCAATTAAGAGATTACCGGACCCTTGAAGGAAAGTATGATAAAATTGTATCCGTAGAAATGCTGGAAGCTGTCGGGCATAAATATCTAGACGCCTATTTTCAAAAGTGCCAGGATTTGTTGACAAAAGACGGCATACTCGCACTGCAGGTAATCACAGCCCCGGATTCAAGATATGACAGTTTGCGCAGGGGAGTGGACTGGATTCAGAAATACATCTTTCCAGGATCTCTCCTCCCTTCAGTAGCAGCCATTAATGGAGCAGTTAACCGGACCGGCGACCTGACGCTCATTGACCTTAAAGACATTGGACTTGATTATGCAAAAACCCTGAAGCTTTGGTACGATCAATTTAACGCCGGTCTGCCCAGGATAAAAGAGCTTGGCTTTGATGCATCTTTTGCACGTAAATGGAACTATTATCTATGCTATTGTGAAGCCGCATTTGCCATGCGCAATATCAATACGATGCAGCTGATTTACACAAGGCCAAATAATACTCAGAGATAAACGACTTCGAAGCCGCCATACATCGCCATTTCTGCAGAGTGGTGCACTGCGAGTTTTAATTTCATCTTTTCAATCAGTTCTTTCGCAAAAGTTATACTTCTGTGCAGGTCATTATTTCCTCTGATTTCAATACCTCTTGCTAACATCTTGAATTTATTAGGCTCAAATTTGTCTATGAATTTTTGTAGATCGGGATTGATTTTAGTATCTGTTTTTTGCATACGATTTGAATTTTTTACACTTCTAGAAGCAGCAATTACATTATAATGTTTGCGGGAAGTTTTAAACAAAACAGAGTTTCTTAACAAAACCAGATATAGCTTTTTGATTGATAATGGCTTATCTATTAGGCGGGATGTTCCTGACTTACCAATTTAGTGACGTCGTAACCTTTCTCCTGGCACCTTTCCACTATGTCAGCAAGCAAATCGGTCGCTATATAAGGGAATCTGGACATGATGAACAAGTATTTCTCATCCGGATGCCCGACGACTACATAAGTATAATCAGGAGCGAGTTCGATAACCCAGTAGCCGATTTTAAAAGGCCAGAAAAATTGAGCTTTCATATCGCCGTCCGGCTGTTTTTCATCGAAAAACAATTTAGAGGTAATTGACTTTTGTTCAGATTTACCTTCTTTATGATAAGTTGTTTCTACCTCAAAATGATCATTATCCTTTAATGTATAAGTTTCCGTCGTCTGTTTCCAGTGCTTGTCCATTAAAGTAGGTATCGAGTACAGCGAATACCATTTTCCCTCAAAAGACTTTAGGTCTAAATTACTGATCGGTTTATTTTCCATAGCATAAATCTTTGTTACAGAAAATATAACCCGCGTGAATCAGAATTGTTTTTCCTAAGCAATAGCTGACGCTACGGGCGCTAGATAAACGGGTTAAAGCATAACTCCCAATAGTTATTTTCAGGATCAGCGATAACGCCTGCATAACCACCCCAGAATACCTTCGCTGGTTTTCTGATGATATTTATTTTTTTGTTTTCCAGTTCCATGAACAATTCATCTGTTTCCTTTAATGATGCTGTGTTGATCGTAAGGTAGGTTTTCGGCTGAACATCTTCATTTATGGCATCACGTTCAAGATAGGTGGCATGATTTTCTGCCTTACAGATGCTGAAAATAAGTCCGTTTTTCAATCTAAATACAACTGCATCTGTGCTTTCAGATTGAATGTCCCAACCAAAAATATCGGCATAAAAATTCTTCAGTTTAAGTGGGTCTTGCGCGGCAATCGTGATCGCATTGATCTGAGCTCTCATAAAAGGTTTTTCTTTGGTTCTGCAAATGTAGAAAATCATTCTCTACTTTTAACCATTATACCGAACCGATAAACGAAAAAAGACATAACGCTAATTATTTTATGATCTTCTTGGGGCTGAATATAAACCATTTTTGAAATGTGGTGTTTATAGCTTGCTACGGCTACAAATATAAATTGATATGGACGCATTTAACATTAGGCTTCATTACGGAAGCAATGAAGTCACTTTAACTATACTTCCTTCAGAGGAGGGTATTTATAAGATCATTTACTATGGTGGAATCCTAGGCGCTGTTCGTAAGCACCAGCAGGAATGGGACCTTGTAACAGAAGACGCGCTTGAAGCTGGAGATCTGCCGCCTTATGAAAGATCTGCTGCTAACGACAGGGTTGAAATTGACCTGACCGAGCAGTTAGCTGACCGCATAGGTGAGGAGATCGATATCTTCCTTGAAGAGTAATAATTCAGGAAGCACGGAAGTTAGATGTATGTTGCTATTTTATTGATTAACAATGTTTCTCAATGTATGAAGGTTGTCCACTGCACTACCCATTGTATTGTTAAAATAGCTATATACGACTTTCCCTTGTACTAGCCATTCACGGATATAAGATCCATATTCCTGTAGAAAATCTGTACTATAACTGCCTTTGTAATTTCCAGCCGGGCCATGAAATCTCAGGTAGATATAATCTGTATCGAGATCCATCACCATTCCACCCTCGCTAAGTTTGTCATGTAATACCAGTCCCAGGCCATACTGGCTCAATAATTCATAAGTTTCCTCCTGGTACCATTCCCGCTGGCGAAATTCAACTGCAATTTCCCAGGGATGATTTAATACTTGTGCTTTCAGTGCTGAGAAAAGGTACTCAACCTGACGAATTGATGTGGTTCTGATACTTCCTGGAAACTGAACCAATAGTGTTCCTTTTTTATCTCCTACAGCTGAAATCCTGCTCATAAATTCAGTAAGCAGGTCAGGCTCAAAAATCAGTTCTTTAGCATGTGTGATGTCTCTTAAAAGTTTAAACGTAAATTTAAAATCTTCGGGTACATCTGCAGCCCATTTTGCTATGGTAGATGCCATCGGCATTTTATAAAAAGAACTGTTGATCTCAATACTGTTGAATAGAGAACCGTAGTAGTGTAGCCTGCTCTTTTCCTTAAATTCTTCAGGATAAAATTCTTTATTGGGTACAGGGAGCAATAAGCCGCTGGTTCCTGTATAATAGTTGCTTAACTGATTTGCAGTCATAATTTTGAGCTATTACGATGATCAGATTACCTGCTTTTTATCTTTTCTGCTTCTTGTTTTACAGCTTCATCAATCGAATGCGATTTGTGAATATCCTCGTCCTCCTCAGCTTCATCAGATAGTTTCTCATAAAATTTATGAAGTGTATCCAGTTCTTCTTCTGTTAGATCTTCGATGTCTACGAGTCGGTTGCTGGTATGTCTCGAAGCTGCAATGAGTTCATTTAATTTCAGTTGTATCGCTTTGCTGTCTTTATTTTGAGATTTCTGAATCAGGAAAACCATCAGAAAAGTAATGATCGTAGTGCCTGTATTGATGACCAGCTGCCAGGTTTCGGAGTAGTGGAAGAATGGGCCACTAAGTCCCCAGACGACTACAACTAAAGCTGCAATCCCAAACGCCGGTCCGCTTCCCGTCCAGCAGGTGATGCGGTTGGCTACCCTTTCAAATAAACTGCCTTTGTTCGATTTCATCTTTATTAGATTTGAGTTGGCTGTATAACCACTGGGAAGGGAAATGGTTTTAACATCACGGTAATCAGTAACGGCCGTCACTTTATAAACCTTCGCAAAGGACGAAATTTATCTTTTTAATCTAATTGATCAATTATGATACCTAAAACTATGAAAGCCGCCGTGCTACATAATTTCGGCGAAGCCCTGTCTATAGAACAGGTTCCAGTTAAAGCCCCAGGTGAAAATCAGGTGCTCATCAGAGTAGTTACCTGTGGGGTTTGCCACACTGATTTACACGCCTGTGAGGGCGATTGGCCGGTAAAACCAAATCTTCCTTTGATTCCGGGGCACGAGGCAGTGGGCTATGTTGTCCAGTTAGGAAGGGGTGTTACTCATATTAAGGAAGGTGATATTGTGGGAGCACCCTGGCTCTTTAGTGCCTGCGGATGTTGCGAGTATTGCATCACCGGCTGGGAAACTTTATGTGAAACACAGCAAAACGGTGGTTACAGTGTAGACGGCGGATACGCGGAATATGTAGTAGCAGATGCAAGGTATGTGGCCAAATTTCCCGCCGGGATTAATTTTCTGGAAATGGCACCCATCACTTGCGCCGGTGTAACGGTATATAAAGGGCTGAAAGAAACAGAAGCTAAGCCTGGTGAATGGGTTGCTATTTCTGGAATTGGCGGTTTAGGACACCTTGCTGTTCAGTACGCTAAAGCTATGGGTTTGCATGTGGCTGCCATCGATGTATCCGATGAAAAGCTGGAACTTGCTAAAAGTCTCGGGGCGGATTTGGTAGTGAATGCTATGAACGATAATCCAGGCGAATTTTTAAAGGAAAAAACTGGTGGCATGCATGGAATACTGGTTACTGCAGTTTCACCGAAAGCGTTTGAGCAGGCGTTGACGGCTTTAAGGAGAAAAGGCACCATTTCCTTAAATGGTTTACCTCCGGGAAGTTTCGACCTTCCAATTTTTCAGACCGTCTTAAATCGCTTTACTGTACGTGGCTCAATAGTAGGCACCAGAAAGGATATGCAGGAAGCAATACAATTTGCGACAGAAGGAAAGGTAAAAACAACAGTTCATGCTGCTAAACTTGAAGATATCAATCAGGTACTTGATCAGATGAAAAGGGGAGAGATCGCAGGCCGTATCGTTTTGGAAATATCCAGTCCGCAGCCTTAAGTTAAGGATGGCAGATGTTTTTGTCAATGACAATAAAAAACCCCGGATACAAATTATGTATCCGGGGTTTTTTTATAGCATTGATTAGAATCCGACAACAGCTTCAATGACGTATCCATTGAACTTTCCACCCGCACGAATGTCTGCTGTAGGAAAGTCTTTATATTTCTGCATTACATATTCACCTTTGAGCAATATATTTTTTGTAAGGAACCAGCCTGCTGCTCCTGCAATTCTATTAATGGTCACATCGCCGTCGTAAACAATCGAACCTGCACCACTTCCGAGGGTGTTGTTCGCCAATCTTGCTTTAACAGTATTGTATTTTGCACCAATGAAGAGGTTTTCATTTTTCCCAAACCTGTAAACGCCATCAATTGCAAATTGCTGTGCGTCCCTCGTATCTGTTTCCTTCGCTGTTCTGCCGGATGCTTTTTCATAGGTACCAAAGAGTTCAACACCCTTAACTTTCAGGAATCCGTTGAGCATAAATGTATTGATCTTTTTAGAGAATCCTGGATTAAAGCGTCCTGAAAAAGCCATTGCAGTAGATTCGGCAATTGTGTTTGGCTCCATTACGTATTGATAATTGGAACCGGTACGATCGCCGCCGAACAATGTGTTTGCACCACCGCCCTGATTTCCATAATATGATCCGCTTATTCTCACTCTGATGTCAGTGGTTAGCTGTTTATCCAGGCCGCCTTTTAATAAAATGGATGGGGATTTACTATAATCACCATCGGGATTTGCTGCAGCAGTAAGTGAATCGATATTTCCTTTGATCATACCGTTAGTCATACCGATGAGTCCAAATAAGCCATTTTTTCGCAGCATTACCTGACCGCCGATTTCGGTGGCAAAAGCGTCCATAATATTATTTTCCATAAAAGGGTTGAAGATCGTATTTCCACCATCACTGCGACGGTAGTGCATATCGCCATAATCAACTTCATAGTGGCCAATTTTAATCGTAGCGATTTCCATTAGTTTTTCCCAAAACTGGCCCTCAAATGGAAGTTTGTCAAACTGTATGTATCCTCCTTTTATCCATACTTCATTGTGGTGCCTTGCAGACAAATAGCTGGTGATGTCCAGTCTTATGCCATCTGCCAGTTGCACATCCAGATATAAATTGGCTTGTGCGGTCATAAAACCGGGAGTGATGCTCCTCAGCCTGTTGCCGGGAATGCCTATTGCACCGATGTTATTGTTTACTGCATCCGGATTTTTGTGTTTTAAATTTTGAAACTGTTGTGTGAAACCTGCGCCGAATTTAATTTTTAGCCCGTCGAATGTAGTTATGCTATCTTTGGGATCTTCGAATACATTAATTCCGGTCTTATCGTAGGGTCTTAAATTGTCTATTTTCTGAAACTGTGCCTGTCCGAATAATGGAGTCAGACAAACTGCTGCAATGGATAACAGTATAGTGAATTTTGTAGTTTTCATGATTGGAGTATATGTTGGCTAATAGCTATTTTTTAAAATTTAAGACGTAGTTTATATTAAGATCGTTGGCTACTTTCATGGCTCCCAGCATGAAGCTTGGAGGCTGAATGCTATAGTCGGTCAATTTAATTTTCTCCTGTCCGGAGCAGGTTATACTGTTGTCAGGATTAACTTCTCCATTGACCTGCATTGTAATTGACTTTGATACGCCAGCTATCGTTAAAGTACCGCTAGCCTTCACAGAAAACGTATTTTTGCCAAGTACTTTGATCGTGCCTTCGCTAAGTTTAAACGTAATTTGTGGATGCGTATCTGCTTTAATGGTCTTGTAAGTACGTGTGTCCATAGAAGCGTGCTCACTTTTTAAGCTTTTCGCAAGGACGCTAAAATTTAATGAGCTGATTTTTCTTGGGAGACCATCAGTGCCTGAGATCGAGCCGAAATCTGCCTCACATAAAGGTGTTTTCGAAATCATCGTCCAGTCGTGGACATTAGAAGAACCAGAGACTTTTACGGTGTTTTCTTTGGTACTATTAAGTTTGTAAAGCGTCTGCGCTTTCAAGCTATATGCGGTGCAACTCATGCACATGATGAATAATATAAGGGAATTTTTTTTCATGATACTTTGATTATTTGTTTAATCAAAAGTACCTGTCAGGCTCCATCAACTACGTGATGCAATACATGTGAAATAGTGATTGTCGTCACCTTAATTAGATAAAAATCAATTTGTTAAGGATTTGTTTTTGCAAATATCATTCCTGCAACAACAGCTTGGATAAATCCGTAGGTAAACCAGCTGATTACCATCAGGAAACTAATGTCCAGTGCACTAAAGGTGATCCACATGACTGGCATCAGTGAGACCATTGCATACACAAAACCAAATTCAATTCCGCGAAGGATCATGTGCCCTTTAAAGAGCCCCTTAAATCGATCCCAGAACCAGGACAATGCAAAACTGATCACAAATGCATGCATATAAAAGAATACATCCCTGTTGCCTTCTGAATTGAACAGGGGATTATTATAGTCCATAAACAGACCCGGGAAAAACCTGATCCCCAGATAAAGTGTTCCATACCCCAGGATAAACAATACGAGTCCGGCTATAATTCCGGGAATAATAATCTTTTTCATTTTAAAATTTTTACGTTGAGTATAAACTCCACACTGAGTTCATTGTTGGTTTTGATCATGCCGCCGAGTTTTCGGGGAGCTGAAATATTGAAATCCGAGAAGTTTACTTGTTTTGTCCCGATTAGCCTAAGGTTTCCTCCGCCAAGGGGAATATATCTATAGTCTACGTCAAATCGTTTGCTTACACCCGCCAGTTCTATGATTACCGTACCTTTAATGGCATCTTCCCGATCAGCATCCGGATATCGGTTCAGGTTGATGAACCTGATAAAGATTGTGGGGAAATTTTTAGCTTTTAGTGTCTTTCTCAGGTCACTCGTCATCATCTTGTTGTGGCAGTCAAAATCATCTACATCCAGGCTCATGGAGCCGCTGATCTTGGATGGTTCATTTTTTCTAACAGATTTATCGATAGTTAAAGTGTCCGGTCTGGCATATTGAGGGATCATGCAACTGAATTTATTGATATTGGTGCTGCCGTTTACCTGTAATGTACAGGCCTTGGTCAGCACCCATTTTGCGGGCTTCTGAGATTGGGCACAGAGGAAGCTGGATGCCATCACCAGCACAAAAAAAAGCAATGCAGTGTTCCTGAATTTATGCATCTGGCAAATTGACAACTAAAACTTAGTTGTTGAACTGACTGCTATCATTCTTTCTGATGATCCTCATCACTAAATAAGAAGTAAGAATCAATGCTTAGAAATTTATTTCTATCTTTAAGCATGCATATTATTGTACTTTCTGCAAGTGTTCGCCAGGGGCGAAACAGTCACAGGGTTGCCCTGTATTTTGAAAAATTTGTCACTGAGCATAACCTGGCGACCATAGAAATCGTCGATCTTGCCGCTTATAATTTTCCGATATTCGAAGAACGCCTTCAGTATATATCCGATCCTACAGAACAGATGCTGGATTTTCAACAGAAAATAAATGGTGCCGATGGAATTATTCTGGTGACTCCTGAATATAACGGCGGTTATCCTGCCAGTTTGAAAAATGCAATAGATCTGTTGTATAAAGAATGGCAGCGTAAGCCTATAGCTGTGGTTACCGCTTCTGCAGGTCCGTTTGGTGGCGCGCAGGTCACCACGTCGCTCGTATTTTCACTATGGAAAATAGGTGCCTGGGTAGTACCATCGATGTTCCCTGTAGCGCAGGTTCAAAATAACTACGACGAACTAGGAAATCCGGGCGATAAAGAAGCAACCGACAAAAGAGCGCAGAAATTTGTTAGTGAATTGATCTGGTGCATCAATGCTAAAAAGAAAATGCAGGAATAATTAGACCCTAAGCGAAGCCCGGAATGCCCTTGCTGCATAATAAGATTGTGCTCCGTTGTGGTATACAAAGACTTTACCATAGCGGTAATCAGCGAAGATTGCCCCACCCAGTTTTCTGATATCGGCAGGAGTTTCCAGCCAGCTCGATGTTTTTAAGTCAAATTTTCCAAGTTTCTGAAGCGACCTGTACTCTTCCTCCGTCAGGAGCGATATCCCCATGTCGGCGGCCATATCGACGGCACTGTTTTCCGGCCGGTGTTCTTTTCTGGACTCCAGACCTTCACGATCGTAGCAAATGCTCCTGCGGCCTTTTGGGCTTTCTGGCGCACAATCATAAAAGATGTATTCATCTGTATCGGCATTATAAGCCACCACATCCGGTTCTCCTTCTGTATATTCCATTTCATTGAGCGACCATAACTTGTCTGCATTGGCTTCCAGCTTTGCCTGAACCTTGGCCCAGTCAAGATTTTGATGACGGATCATGTTTTTCTCGAAGCGCGTTTTTAACACAGAGAGAAGTTCTTCACGTTGTGCCGAGGACAAGGCTTTATTGTTGCTGCTCATTTGTTGATAGTTTTTTAATTTCTTGTACTAATTTACAATAAATATAGGTATTCCAGATCGCGTAAAACCTACTTTTTTGATATCTTGAAAAGGGTTTTTCTAAGCAGGAAAATTCCGTTTGTCAGTTTTCTCTTCTTTCCGACTATTGGGATACTAAGTACAGCCAATAGTGCTATAGCCGCGGATGTACCCAATGCTCCGCCATAGCCATTAAAGAACCTGCTGGTATGCAAAAATATTAAGCAAAATACTACACCCGCAATTCCGATCAGTAGGTAATTGGACAGCAAACGTGCTGATACCATTCCAATGAAAGAAGCACCTATAAATACCACAGGTATATTTTTTACCAGATAGCTGTCCATATTTCCTGAAAAATAATGGAAGTACAGCCCTACGGCCAAAGAAAGAATGGCGGATGAACGAACAGGACCTTGCTTTAAATCTTCGTTTATAATAAAGGTAAGTATTGCTCCAAGAAAGCTGACAAGGATCAGTATGATTAGATTAAACATATGATGAAATCAGAAAATATAGAAATGACGTAATCACTACACCTGCAAATGCGAGGGTGCCCAGTTTTCCACCGACACCAGCAAAGAGATTTTTAGAAATGATCAATAATATAGCTGTAAAAAAACTGGCGATAAGAATGAATTTTATATCAGGTGCTACACCAATGCTAGACATACCAATAAATGCACCACAATAGATTGCGGCTGGGAGTTGCTTCATGTAGTGAGACCGTTTATTCAGATTTGGAATAAATGACCCTACACTTCCTACTGCAGCAGCAGAGATAACTGGACCCAGGGATAAAAAATGGTTGAGGTAAAATGATGCCAGGGCCCCGATGGGTATCCAAAGTACTACAAATATGTGCTCATACTCATGTTCTTCATGGTGCAGCTGACCTCTTAAATAAGTGATGAGAATCAATGGGCATAAAAGCACAATTGCAGCGACTGTCCACCAGGACTGTAAATTTTCCTTAAAGATTGCGAATAGGAAAATAGCCTGAATAATCAGCAAAAAGACGATAAAAATGCTTCTGGAGGTTTTATTCCAACTCATGATACATTTCTGGTTTTTAAGATGCAGACTTTAGCCATATTGGTTTTTTTAATACACATCAAATATATTGGCCTGCATATTGTAAATCAAGTTTAGATAAATTTTATAAAATGAAATTATTATATTTAAAAATGAAACATCTTATTCTTGTAGCAAGTATTTTAATCAGTGGGCTGGGTGCTTCGGCCCAAGGTCTGAAAAACATAAATTACGCTGATGGCGTACAGAAACTAAATGGACTGGTTACCTCCAATGCGGGAAAGAAATTGCCAGGCGTGCTCATACTTCCTGCCTGGAAGGGTGCAGATGAGGAAGCCAAAACAGCGGCACTTGATCTGCAGAAACAAGGTTATATTGCTTTCGTTGCCGATATCTATGGCGAGGGCAACAATCCTTCAGACAATGCTGCTGCCGGAAAGCTCGCTGGTCAATACAAGCAAGACTATAAAGCTTATCAGCACCGGATTGCACTGGCCCTGGAACAGTTGAAGAAAGCTGGAGCGATTCCGGAGAAGATTGCTGTCATTGGTTACTGTTTTGGTGGCGCCGGCGCATTGGAAACCGCAAGGGCGGGACTTCCGGTAAAAGGAGTGGTATCTATACACGGAGGTTTGTCCAAAGCTGCTGACCGTCCTAACGGTCCGTTAGCGGCCAAAATCCTTGTGGAGCACCCAGCGGATGACGCAAGTGTAAAACCAGAAGATATCACCGCACTTGTTAAGGAAATGAACGAGGCAAAGGCCGACTGGCAAATTGTGGCTTACGCGCAGAGCAAACATACTTTTACTGATCCAAAATCAGCAGATTATAATCCGGTAATGGCGAAGCGTGCCTGGGCCCATACTTTGTTGTTCTTGAAGGAGATATTAAACTAAGTTTAATTACGTGTTCAAATAACAGGCAATAGTTTTATTTGTCCTGATGTATATGTACATCATGTTGATTGAATGGTATGGCTATATTGTTCGTTTTGAATGCAGCGTTGATTGCAATGATCAGATCACTCTTAACCACAAATGAGTCACGCAGACTTTTTGTCCAGAAGAAAATTTTTAAATAAATAGCACTGTCTTTAAATTCTTCGTACTGTATCACAGGCATGGGGCTTTTCAGCACGCGTTGATCAGCATTCAGAACATCAGCCAATATATTTTTGGCCTGGTTTAAGTCTGCATCATATGCGATACCAATTGAAATAGACATCCTACGACGGTTTCCACCGAGTGACCAGTTAGTCAGATGCGAATTCAACAGATCTCCATTAGGCATCACCACGTCGGCTCCATCCCAGGTAGCTATGACACTACTTCGAAATCCGATAGATTTCATAGTTCCCGACTGCCCGTCTATTTCCACTACGTCGCCCACATTGACGGGCTTTTCAAAAGCGATGATCAATCCACTGACCAGATTATTAACCAGTGCCTGCAGTCCAAGCCCGATTCCTAATCCCAGTGCGCCAAGTACAATTGTTATTCTGTCCATTGGAACGCCTGCAGCCGCAATGGCCAGGAAGAGACCTATACTTAAAATGGTGATGCGAACGAGGAGCAGCCAGCTGCCAATGCCCTTGCCACTATTTTTTTCATCTTTGCCAGGCAACAGATGCTTGTCCGAAGCAAAAAAGGAAACGATTTTTGATACCACTACAGCTATTCCCATTATAGCGACAAACAGCAGCAGGCTATTAATACTGAAAGTGTAGTCGCCAAGCGTACGCTCCCTGCTAAAGAAATCGCGAAGAGGGCCAACTATATAATCAAAAACCGGCAAAGTTTCGTCCAAATAGAATCACCCAGCCAAAAACAAGGAACACATAAAATATGGGAGGCATTTTTTTGCCCACCCTGTCAAAATTCAAATAGAAAAGCTTTGATTCCTGACGAGTATATACATTGAAAGCGAGAAACAGCCCTTCATTGATTAACCGTATTGTCCACAAAAACATAATCGCGATCACTACATTGAGGTAGCCACTGATCAGCAAAGCCTTAGAAAGATTATACCTGCCAAAAATATTGGAAATCGTTGCGCTGAATTCCAGAACGCACATGAAGCCAATAGCGATAAGAATTAGCTTTTCACGTAATTCTTGCTTTTTACCTTTCAGCATGACCATTATGCCAATAACGGTTCCGATTGATGACAATGCCAGCATGAACCAACGTTCAGTGCGGGACGCTTGGAGGATAAGGTTATCAAAGGCAGCAAATCCAAACAATACGACCATGATTAACCAAACACCCATCCAGTATCGGGTCACAAAGTTCCTGAAAATAAATGTAAGGCTAACGCAGCCGATACTCCAGAAAATTACATTTAAAATAAACGGCGGCGAGAAAAATATAAATTGGAATAAGTTGATGGTAATCAGCAAGGCAGAAGCTAAAGGATAGCGCAATACAAGTTGCCCTTCAAAATCTTTGGTAAGAAGTTTACTTTCTATATAAATCTTCTTAAGTGATCGCAGGTACACGAAAGATGTAATCACCAACATAAATAGTACGAACAGTTTGCCACTGTTATTTTGGACAAAAAACATTAACGTCAATGAACCTTTTGCACGTGCCTGAGCTAATATCTCATGGAAAGGTTTATAATTTCCAATTTTACCCCAAATATTTTCAAACTCCCGTTTAAAAATATTGCCGGCCATTTCCTGTTGATATCTTTCTATTTCCTCTATTCCGGTTTGTAAATTAAACACATCCAGATTTACCCGGTTTAGAAGCTCTTGTGTTGTATTTAAAGCCTGTTTCAGTGTACTGTCTATTGGATGTATCTCATAAGCAACGACCACGATCTGGCGCATGTATTTAGCTAGTGTTACCGAATCTGTAGAGAATTTGAAAAGTGCAGGTATGCTGAGCAGGGAATCCAGTTGATAACGGAATGAATTTAGTTCCTCGTGATGAAGATCCAATTGCATTTTTCGCACATTCGCTTTGTTTAACAGCTCGGCTAATATTTTAGAACTGGCAGTTAGGTTCCTGTATGTTTGGGCTGTACCCTTACCAGTCAGCACACCATCACCCGCAATGGCGAAATTTTTTTCGATCATCACCAGTTGGGCTTTAGTTCCAACAGTATCTACTCCTGTTTTAAGATAGCTTTTTGCTTTTTGCATGGTCTTCTTGATTTCCTCGAAGATCTTATTCTGGGCCATTGCAGCTTTATCAGCACCAAATTCATCGGCGCTCTTTTTTGCAGATTCAAGAGCAAATCTTTGCATTTTAGTTACAAAATCTACTTTTTGACGATTTGTATCAACGTCTTTTTTTACAGAATCGGCTTTTTGGGAAAAGCCTGAAAAAGATATAGTTAGTGCTGCAAGAACTAAAACGAATTGGGTTAGTCTTTTATTGATCATAAAACAAGAAGGCATAGACCCTATAAACTTAATAAATCTTATCAAAATTAGCGCTGATATGTAAAGTTTTCTTTGTTTGTGTCGTAGAAATAGCTTTAATTCGTAAGATTAATTGTTTAACTAAATTATGCGCTTTACACTCTTATTTACCACATTATTTCTAATGTGTTCGGGTACCGTTCTCGCTCAGCAATTTCCAGATGGAAATACACAATTCAAGAAACTCGCAAACGGGCTTGAAGTCCTCGTTGTCAAGGACAATACTGTACCCTTGGTCACTATCGAAATTGCCTGTAGAAATGGCTCTTTTACGGAAACAGACAATTATAATGGTTTAAGTCATTTGTACGAACATTTGTTCTTTAAAGCCAATAAAGACTATCCCAGTTACGAAAGCTTTACCAATAAGAGTAACGAATTGGATATAAATTCCAATGCACAAACCCGTGAAGAAGTAGTTAATTATTACTTCACACTTCCCGCCTTCAATTTAAAAGCAGGGATGAAATTCATGAACTCAGCGATCCGTTATCCGAAGTTTGCAAAAGCAGAAATGACCCAGGAAAATGAGATCGTAAACGCAGAGTTTACCAGGCATGAATCCAGCCCCTTATTTGCACTTATGGAAGCTAATTCCAGGCATATGTGGGGTATGAATTATTCAAGGAAAAATGTTATCGGCAACCATGACGTGATCCTCTCAGCAACACCTGCGAAAATGGATTCCATACAAGCCAAGTATTATTGGCCTAACAATTCCATACTTGTAATTGCCGGCGATGTAAATCCTGAAGAAGCCTTCAGTTTGGCAGAGAGTGTCTTCGGTAGCTGGAAGAGTTCGGGCTTTGATCCATTTAAAAAATGGCCTATTCCTGAAATGAAACCATTGGAAAGACCTGATTATTATCTGGTAGAGTCAGACAAAACCCCAATTCCGTATATGTTGATTAGCTGGCATGGACCCGATACAAGAAACGATATCCCCGGAACTTACGCGGCAGACGTTTTCTCTTTTATTGTGAATCAAAATGGTTCAAAAATGAAAAAGGCCTTAATCAGCTCAGGACTTGCCCAAGAAGCAGATGTAAATTATTATACTCAAAAATATACAGGTCCAATCAGTTTTATGGTTAGTCCAAATCCTACTAAAATAAAAGAATGTTATGAGGAAGTGCTGCGACAAATTTCTCTCTGGGACGAAGATGATTACTTGTCTGACCTGCAGATCGAGCGTGCTAAGCGCCTGTTATCTATTGAACAGGTACAGCGCAGGGAGGTGACCTCCGATTATGCACATTTACTGTCTTTCTGGTGGGCTTCAGCTTCGGTCGACTATTACACCCATTACGAAGAGAACGTCAACAAAATAACCAGGAAAGAGTTACTGGAGTATGTAAGAAAATACATCAAGGATAAACCGTATTGTGCCGGGCTCATGCTTGATAAAGCGACTATAGAAACAGTAAAGCCATTAGAGTTCTTCAAATCTAAATAGACAGACCACCATGAAACGATATATATTAATAATTCTTTTGTTTTTTAGTTTCTGTCAGCTATCTGCACAGAATAAGACATTGTCATTCGATGTTAACGGACTCAAAGTGATTTTCCGACCAACCCAGAAAGAAACAGTGAGCATCCGCATGTACTATAGGGGAGGAGTAACAAATTACGATCCTGATCAAAGTGGTATTGAAAACCTGGCCCTATCAGCCGCAGCTACATGCGGAACAAAAAATTATGGTGTCCAGGACTATCATGAACTTGCTGATGAGTATGGTATTGAAATTAAGGGGGGATCCAAGAAGGACTATGGCATAATCAGTATGGATTGCATCCACAAATATTTTAGCCAGGGCTGGAAATTGTTTAGCGATGCAATCGTAAATCCGGTTTTTGATCAGGTGGAATTTCAAAACGAGAGAGAAAAAACAATATCCTCGATCTTCGCACGTCGATCCAGTCCTGAAAGTAGAATTGATCAAATGTCTGCTCTCGCTATGTTCAAAGGTACTGCTTATAGCCTCGATCCCTTGGGAACAGAAAAAACAGTCTCTGGTTTTACAGCAGACAGTGTTAAAAATTACTATCATGAAAAGCTGTTGAACAGGAATAGGATGTTTTTGGTTGTTGCCGGTAATCTCAGTAAAGAAGAACTCGAAAAGCAGATACTGATGGCATTTGGAACAATCGCAGCAAAGCCTTATACCGCAGCCACTTATGAACAAAAGGCACTGGAAGGAGAGCGTTTTTTTACGGAGAACAAAGCATTAGCGACGAATTATCTGAGCTGCATCGTAAACGCACCGCCATTGAGCAATCCCGATTATTATTCATTTGCCTTAGGCATTAATGCGCTAAGTAGTAGCCTGTATTACGAAATAAGGACCAGACAAGGGCTTTCTTATGCACCAGGAGCAAACGTAGAGCTGCAACAGATACCATATGCCTCTATGTACGTAAGCACCACTCAGCCGAAAAAAGCATTTGAAGCTATGGTTAGTGTTTACAAACGTATACTGTCGGGCAGCTATGGCCAGGATTTTTTGGATGGTATGAAGAAAAACTACCGTAGTCAATATTACAGACATCAAGAAAGTTCAAGTGCTATTGTAGATGATTTAGGTGAGGCAGAGGTACTTGGAGGATACGAGTTACATGAGAATAAAATTGCAACAATAGATAAGGTCAGGCTTCAGGATATACAAATGGCGCTGAATACATATCTGAAGGGTGCAATATGGATTTACCTTGGCGATGAAGCACTCGGTAAGGCCATTTTTCAATAAATAACAACCTGTTTTTTCAAGGCTAATTTTTGAACAAGAAAAGCATCAGAAGATAAATGTTAATATCATGCATTTCTTAGCTAAAATAAACCTATAGATAGATCGCGATTCTTCATAGTTTAGGCAGAGTTATTAAAAGACGAACTATGTACAAAGTATGCTTGCGTATCATTCTGTTTATTGCAGTATTAATTCAGGGTGTTAGCACATCTCAGGCACAAAATGGCGATCAGATACTGGATGGCATCGGCGAAACAGGAATGGTTGCCCGTTATGTGTTTGCCGGAGATGTGAAAGACTGGTCGCGAAATAATTTGCATGGCAAAATTCACAGTACTGAAGTCAAATTTGTTGACGACAGGCGTTTTGGTAAGGTTTTGTCGCTCACAGGAAGTAATAATGCTTTCGTTGAGCTTCCGGGAGGGCCCCTTTCAGACATCGAATCGCTCAGTATATCGGGATGGATCTATCTGCGTTCGAAGGAAGCAGGGCAACGTTTTTTTGATTTTGGAAAAGATGCTGGTAAACATTTCTTTGCCAGCGTTTCCCCAGTTGTAGAGTTGAATAAATGGGTTCAGCTAACGATCGTCGTGGATGTACCTTCAAAATCTATGATTACCTATATAGATGCTAAGCGTTACGGAGAAGCAAAAGAAATTCCCAAAGGGTTTACAGAAGTATTCGGACAGCAGACATCAGAAAAAAAGCTGCTTTACATTGGCAAATCGCTATCTCCGGGAAGTCCGAATCTGGACGCCATGTTACACGATTTCCGAATTTATCGCGTTCCGCTAAGTGGAGCGCAAGTTGCAGGAATTTTTAACAATGCACAAAAAGGACTTAATCAAGTCGCGGTAACGGCTGCTAAGCCTGAAGATGATCTTCCGCATTTTTCTCAAACCGAAGCGCAGCTTTACAATATCTATTTAACTCAGGTATCCGATGTGGAAGTGGAAACAGAAGTAGGAAGCTTGCCACGACTGCCAAGTTACGTACAGGGCACTTACAGAATGAAGGAAAGGTCCAAAAGTACGTGTGCTGTGGCCTGCTGCTATGGACAATAGCTGTTCTTAAGCCTGGGCGTTATACCATTACGGGGCGCGTTCCAGGAACTGATTTTCAGCCAAAGGCACTTGTCACTGTAAAGGCATCCGCCAAATTAACTGCGCCGGGTTTCAAACTCGCAGGCTTTTGATTTGAGCCAGGTTGCATTAAAAACGATGCCGATGGCCACGAAACCAAATTCATTGAAAATCGCGATAAGTTTATCACCACATTAGCCAAAACCGATCCCAATTCCTTTCTGTACATGTTCCGCCATGCTTTTGGCCAGAAACAACCTGATGGAGCAAAGCCGCTGGGCGTTTGGGACAGTCAGGACACAAAACTAAGGGGACATGCTACAGGACACTACCTTTCTGCCATTGCCCAAGCTTATGCGGGCACAGGATACGATAAAGTGCTCCAGGCCAATTTCTCCGAGAAAATGGAGTATATGGTAAATACCCTTTACGAACTATCACAGTTATCCGGAAAGCCAAAAGAAGCAGGCGGCACGAATGTGTCCGATCCTGCGGCGGTGCCGTATGGCTCCCGGAAAATCAGCTTATGATTCAGATCTTCAGTGATACAGGCATCCGTAACGATTATTGGAACTGGGGAACAGGATTCATCAGCGCCTATCCTCCTGATCAGTTTATCATGTTAGAAAAAGGAGCCAAGTACGGCGGACAGAAAAACCAGATTTGGGCACCTTATTATACCTTGCATAAGATTTTGGCTGGCTTGATGGATGTATATGAAGTAAGCGGCAATAAAAAAGCCCTTGAGATAGCTACCGGCATGGGTGATTGGGTATATGCCCGCTTGAGCAAACTGCCAACAGATACGCTCATAAAGATGTGGAATACCTACATCGCCGGAGAGTTTGGTGGCATGAATGAGGCAATGGCCCGTCTGTACCGGATTACCGGCGACCCGAAATACCTGAAAACAGCGCAGTTATTTGATAATATCAGGGTGTTCTTTGGCGATACGGCACATTCGCATGGGCTGGCCAAAAATGTGGATATTTTCCGTGGCTTGCATGCCAATCAACATATACCTCAAATTGTGGGAAGTATTGAAATGTACCGCGTCTCCAATAATCCGGAATATTACAAGTATAGCCGATAACTTCTGGTATAAGACTGTTAATGATTATATGTACAGTATTGGGGGAGTTGCAGGTGCCCGTAATCCCAACTAATGCCGAATGTTTTATTAGTCAGCCGGCAACATTGTATGAAAATGGCTTCTCTGCCGGAGGGCAAAATGAAACCTGCGCCACTTACAATATGCTGAAATTGACCAGTGACCTCTTTCTGTTCGATCAGCGGGCAGAGTTAATGGATTATTACGAACGCGGCGTTGTATAACGATATTCTTAGCTTCCGTAGCAGAGAACAGTCCTGCCAATACTTATCATGTGCCGCTTAGACCGGGATCTATCAAACAATTTGGCAATGCGGATATGACAGGCTTTACATGCTGCAATGGCACCGCGATAGAAAGCAGTACCAAATTGCAGAATTCAATTTATTTTAAGAGCAAGGATAACAAGGCGCTTTATGTAAATCTATACATTCCCTCAACGCTGGACTGGACAGAACGCAAAGTAACAGTGGAACAGACAACAAATTTTCCAAAGGAAGACAATACTCGTCTGACTATTAAGGGAGGTGGAAAATTTGATATCAATGTGCGTGTTCCGGGCTGGGCTACAAAGGGATTTTCTGTAAAGATCAATGGCGAAGATACAAAAGCTTGAAGCTAAGCCGGGCAGTTATCTGAAAATAAGCCGCAGGTGGAAAGACGGCGATGTTATCGAATTGAAAATGCCCTTTCAATTTCATCTGGATCCGGTTATGGATCAGCAGAATATAGCCAGTCTGTTTTACGGACCGATACTTGCTAGCTGCGCAGGAGCCGGAAGCAAGGAAAGAATGGCGCAAAGTAACCTTAGATGCAGAAGATATCAGCAAGTCAATTAAAGGTGATCCTGCACAATTACAATTCACTATCGATGATGTGGTTTTTAAGCCATTTTATGAAACATATGGTCGGCATTCTGTTTATCTTGATGTAAAATTGAAATAGGTATTATTGTCTGAAGTTTCGCCAGACTATTTTGACGAAGTCAAAGCTTTTTGACTTTTCATTGAACTTAAGCAATAGCTCGTTGCCCTTAAAACAAGTGTTGTCTGCTTTTTCAGTCAGGTATTGGCATGATATGCTAACTAATACGGGGTCGGAAAAATCATAGGTAAACATTCCCATTTCTTCTTCAGATATCACAGATTTACATTTTTCACTGTTATTCTTAAGCAGGAGATTTCCCGGGTTCGATCCGATTAGCTCTTCCAGATTTATAGGGACGATCTGCTTGTCTTTGAGTTCAAAGGCCTTGATCTCATTACCGTCGCCTACCATATCGTTGGTAAGTACGATATAATGATTTTCTGACACCTTGTAAAGAGATGCGCTCCAACTGCCGTCGACAACACCTGTTTTAAAATAATTAGGGGTTAATTTTACAATAGTATTGAAGTTCTCTGTAGTATCTGTAAACTGATTATTGGCTGCTATACTGCGGACCATTTCTTCCCGTTCTTCTTTCTTCCATTCCCAGCTTGCCATAGCACTATCTGGTATCAGGGGTAGTAGTTCCAGGATCTCTTTATTCTTTTGGTAATCGATTTTTATGATTTTGGAATACCTCGCCCTGGCTTGAGTTGTCTGTAATGCATCTTTGGCTGGGGCTGCAGGCTTTATTAAAGTATCGTTGATACCGGAATTTTCATTTTGCCTATTGGTTTCTGAGAAATTACAGGATGAAATAAGAATCAAATAGCATAACAGAAAGGAGTAACTTGTTTTCATGCCAATATTTTATGTTTATCTCCCCATTTTTCCAATTGTTTGATCACAGGTCTCAGGTCCTTGCCAATTTCTGTAAGTTCATATTCTACGCGTGGCGGTACTTCCGCATAAACGGTTCGTTTTACAATCTTGTGCTCCTCCAGTTTGCGTAGTTGCAGGGTGAGCATGCGCTCGGTAATGCTGGGCAGTAGTTTTTTAAGTTCTCCGAATCTGAGCTTGCCGTTCAATAACCAGGAACAGATCACCAATGACCATTGCCCGCCAATAATGTTGGCGGCATATACTTCGGGGCATTCATCCATCAAAGCTTTTTTATTCGCAAAGTTAGTAGAGCTCTCTTTGATCTTTGACATTACTTACATTTTTTATAGTACCCTACAATGGGTGGCTAAGCTACTAAAATAACAGTAAGCTTTTTATTTTTGTTCTGTAAACAATAAGAGAACATATGAAAACTTTGATAATAGTTACGCATCCCGATATCGAAACTTCGGTGGTAAACAAAAGATGGATAACAGAACTTAACAAACACAAGGATTTATATACAGTGCATCAGCTGTACAAAGCCTATCCAGATGAAAAGATTGATGTACAGGCAGAACAATCGCTTGTAGAGCAGCATGATAAAGTTGTATTTCAGTTTCCTTACTATTGGTTCAACTGTCCGGGTCTCCTGAAAAAATGGTTAGATGAAGTTTTGCTTCATGGTTGGGCCTATGGGAGTAAAAGTGGCTATAAGATGGCTAACAAGAAAGTTGCCCTGGCAATTTCCATAGGCGTAGACGAACAGGAATACCAGCAAGGACGGAAATACAAATATACTGTGGAAGAACTGCTGCGGCCTTTTGAACTGAGCTTTGAGTATGTTAAAGCAGATTACAGACCTTTTTTCGCACATTATGGGATGGAGTTTAATACAAGCAGCGAATGGGTTGAGAAAAGTGTGCCCCGGTACCTGGAATTCTTAGATTCTCTTTAATGATGATTAAGGCCATTGAATTTACTTGTAAACAATTCATCTTCATTGCTGGTTGTTTAAATAAAGGTTAATTATTCGATCTCATTAAATATGTTCCCGTTCAAAAATCTATTTATACTCCTGGCATTTCCTGGTACCTTATACAGTTGCAATCGGGATAAGCCAAATGGATCCCAGATAATTGCGACTATTCGGGCTGATACAGCTACAGCTAAGCAGGATACTTCAAAAAAACAGAGTTATGTGCCACCAGAAATCAATGAAGAGGCTATGCAAAAAGCTGTGATTGATAAGCGTGACAGTAGTTTTCATGTGTACAGCAACATCCGCGCCGACTACCGTATTATCGGCTATGAATCTCCGGATACCAATTCGAGGAAGATGGTTTTGTTTTCTGTTTTTACTTCAGATGTTGAAAACAATCCATTTAACTGTCCCTATGGCTCTTATTACGATTCAGCACAAGGGGATGAGCTGCTCATAAAATATATCGGGCAACGCGAATCTTTTTTAGAGGCGACCATCAGAGGAGCAAAGAAGCCGACAGCAAGGGTATATTTTCAGAAGAAATGGGCAGAGTTTGGTGAATAGTTATTAGAAGATGAGGAAAGCCTTAGAAGTCAGTCCTCATCTTCAATAGCAAATAAGCTATTTTTAGCTCGCTTTTAAGGTAATGAACTCAGTCAGGTGTTGTTTCAAAAGTTCGGTGTTATAGCTGCCTTCTGTGGTGTGGTCTGTCACTTCAATATTGTCTTCACCCACGGTCAGTGTATACGCATTACCATCAATGATTTCTGGAAAACTGATATTGATTATATCTGATACGTGCGCAAACTCCACCATCAGGTTACTGCCTAGCAATTCATTTACGTATGCAGGGAATTCCGTTTTAAAAAGGTCAAATAGGGCTTCAGGACTTAAAGGCTGAACATTCTTTATAGAGGTCATAAGTTTTCCTATCATCTTCCATTAACCGTGCCCGGAAAGCATCAGTTCCCAGTGTGCTTATCAACAGGGTTTTAACGTAATTAGATGTTATTAAAACTGTATGATTCGGACTAATAAATCCCTTACTGTACTGTTTCTAAGTGATTTCTCTCCAAGCCCTGTGAAACCGATGGTCTACCGATTACTGACCGGAACCCACTGTCAGCAGGGCCTACTGCCCAACATTGATCGAATTGCTGGACGCTCAGCCTTCGGCAGAAAACCCCTATTTAAGCTAGACCTTTAATCCTTTGAATACCTTTACCAGCATATCGGCTATTTTTTGATATCCTTTGTCAGAAGGGTGGAGGCCGTCTGTAGTCCAATCTATAGCCTCAGTTGGATAAGGGTATTCATCAGTTTTGGAATTATAGGGTAAGCCAATATAATCAGGAGAGCGGTAGTTTTTATATTCCCCAGTTTTGGGATCTCTTAACCGGTGGTACTTCACCGCATTTTTATCGGTAATGCCGCTTTTGTAATAAAGGTCTACCAGTTTAAAATTTTCTGCTTTTGCGATGTCTTTAACCGCATCTGCATACTGAGACAGGAAACGCCCGTCTTTGTCTTTATATGAACCGTGTATGAAAGTGGAGTGGTTATTATTCAGATCAATAAAATCAGTTCGTTGCAGAGGTGTAATAAGTATGATGACCGCATTGCTGTTTAAGCTGTGTATTTTATTGATAATCGTACGATAAGCACCATACACAGTGTTGTTGCCGGTATTGTTCTGGTAATCTTTCATGGTGCCAACAGGAAGGCTAGTCCACCAGTCGTTAGTGCCTAAGAAAACCGAATAAAAGTCCGTTTTCTCAATGCCTAGATTGTTTATATTTTCGGCTATAGCTTTTGCAGTCCAACCGGAATGCCCGGCATTTTTGTATTGGATATTGGATAGTTGCTCTGCCACACGCTTCATATAGCCCTTTGAAAAGCGGTTTTTTGAAGTTTCAGGCTTGTCATCCTGATAAGTAATGGAATCGCCAATAGCGGTCCATGTATATTGTTTTTTAGGTATGAATGCGCTGAACAATCCCAGGATTAAAAGTGATAAGGCAATTTTTTTCATGTGACAATATACTTATTAATAAGATTAGTTTTAGAAGACCGTAACTCTTGGAAGAGGGGGATGTAGCCGCATGCACGCGCCTTCAGGAATAGTACCATCTCCAATTGCTATCGTAATTCTGGTCAAAGTTTTCCTTGCTGTCAAAAATAGCATTGAAATTTTCCAGTTTTAAATAGTTGAACCTATCATATGGCTTCAGCAGAGTGTAGAATTCTTCCTTTATTGATGAAGTCACTGTACCTTGCTGCGCATTTTTTAACTGATCATTGCTGAAAAAGAAGAAGGTAACATATTCACCAAAAACAGCAACTTCCCAAAGACTTTCCTTATACCTGTCTTTAAATGAGTTCCGCATCTTGAGTGGAATACTGGTAATAGCTTCTTCTCTTGCCAGGGGTTCAAAAGCATAAAACAGTACCAGAATTGAATCTAAGGCTATATCCTGAACAAGATCATGATATTTCTTTGCGATTGTTTTTGCTTTACGGGAGGACTTACTGAATTTATCCTTTAACAAAAATTTATCTACATCTTTTTGATGTTCAAAAATTAACTGAAGCCTCGAGTGTTCCGCCATTGATTGTATCGGTAACGATATTCAATAGCTCAACTTCATACTTTGCATTGATCCAATTCGCCAGGGGCGAGAATTTTTCTTCCATTGCTAGCTTGCCTAACTTGATTTTTTTGCTGAGCTGGTATTTTGGATCTGATGGTCTTAGCATATTAATATGTCCTGGAGTAAATATAACTACTTTTAATCTTGATTGAAATGCCCATTCCTTATATAAATTGTTCTACTCAATTACCAACCGTAATCGCTTAAAAAATTAAAGTAAACAAGGGCTTACACCAGTTGTTGTATAATTCAGAAACCTCTTCAGCCATCGAATAAACAATTATGAAAAAGAACATTACCATTTGCCTTTTCTTCGCACCATTTATGCTCTCATCCTGCCACTCTCAAAACAATAAACTGGTTGACTTAGGGAAAATATCGAATGATTTTGATGTATCAGCGTTTTACCAAAACAGGGTAAAAAAAACCCAGGAGATTATATCTACGGACCCGAAAAGTCTGGATAAAGAGTCGGCCTTAAAGCTTTTAGACAATCCTTTTTTCGTAAAGGATACTTTAGGCTATTATGAAACGGAGGGAAGATTCCCTACTAAGTTGTCATTAGAGTCGACTAATGATTGGATGGTCAGGAACAAAAAACCAACAGAAATATTTGGCTTTGGATATAAAACTGTAGCATACAATCAGGAAAAAGATACCATAGCTATTTTAAATACAGTACCATTTCCAAAAGTAGATATGGTTGAAGATAGTAGGGGAAAATTAATGTATCTCCGGGCTGAAAAAACTTCAAAAAATGCCGCCGACTTCAATAAAATTAAAGACTACATCAGTAAAAATTGCAAGCAGGTTTCTGTTGATGATGATGATCAAAATGTTTCTTATTGGGAAGGAGAATTTTTCTACTACGCGCTATCTAAAAAAGAAAGTAAAGAAGAGGAAATAATATCATATGATGCTGAGGGACAAAAAAATGCTCGGTCGGTTGACGTAACAGAAATTACATTGTCCATGTTTGAAAAATCTTATATCAGTAAAATGGAAGATCTGCACATTTATTCAGCTGGATATAAATTTTGGAAAAAATCCTTTTGAAAAAAGGGTTAAGGTGGCTTGGATCTATAGAGTCACTAATGGATATGATGAGCTATACAGACAAAAAATATGAGCTGTAGACACAACCTTTAGCTGTCCTGAAATTTGATCTTTGTATCATGAAAAACATCACAAAAATTCAGTTGGGTCAAAATGGCCCGCTTCGTTTCCAAACTTGGTTTAGGCTGTATGCGTATGTCTTCTATCTGGGGCGGCCCTACGCCTGACGAAACAGAAAGCATCGCTACCATCCATGAAGCCTTGGATAATGGCATTAATTTTTTAAACACCGGAGACTTTTACGGTGCCGGCCATAATGAAATGCTGATTGGCAAAGCCATTAAAGGACAGGCGCGACGATGCCTTTATCAGCGTAAAATTTGGTGCCATCTTTCACAACGGCCAGTGGCTGGGAATGGATCTGCGCCCCATCGCTATCAAGAATTTTATCAACTACTCGCTGACCCGTTTAGGTATTGAAACCATCGACCTCTACCAGCCCAGCCGAATGGATGACAGCGTGCCGGTAGAAGACATCATCGGAACGGTTGCCGACCTGGTTAAAGAAGGTAAAGTGCGCCACATTGGCGTATCGGAAATTACGGCTGACCAACTTCGTAAAGCCAACAGCATTCACCCCATAAGTGCGCTGGAGATCGGCTATTCGCTGGCCGACCGTCAGATAGAAAACGAACTTGCTGCCAGCAGCCAAAGAATTGGGCATTGCCGTAGTGGCCTTCGCCAATACTGCTGAAGGTTTATTGACCGGTGAAATGAAAGCCCCGCTTGCCGAAAATGATTACCGTAGTCATTTTTCTCGTTTTCAGGGTGAAAACTTGATTCATAACCTGGAAAAAGTAGAGGTCTTAAAGCAATTGGCCCGCGATAAAGGTTGTACGCCAACACAGGTTGCAATTGCCTGGGTAAAGGAGCAAGGCGATCATATCATGCCTTTGGTGAGCATGAGCCGCAGGTCGCGTTTGCCGGAAAATATTGCAGCCATGGATATTGTATTTACACCAGAAGAAATGAACACTTTAAATACTACTTTTGCAATAGGCGCTATACATGGCGGCACTTACTTACAACGCTAAATGACCAGTCCAGCAGAAATTCTTCCCGGGCGTAATCTTCTATTCTTACCTCTCTGCCGAGCGGAAAGAGAAAGTATGTTTCTGGAACCACCATACCTTGATATTGCAGGTTTCGGGACAGTTTATCATGGAAACCTCTGGGCAAAAAATTTCGATGAGCTGGAGGAGAAATGCTGCTGATCGGCAAAAACCAGCTGGGTACGCTTACCAAAACACCGCTGCCCGGCGGAAACTATGAAACAATCGTAATATCCCTGCAGGAAGACCTGTTGCGCAAGATCGTGTTAGAAGAAAAGCTCGAAGCAGACCAGAAATATATCGGTCCGCCAAATATCTTGATTCCTACTAATGAATTTCTGCAGGGGTATTTTCAATCCATTGTTCCCTATGCCCGAAGCTCGGGAGCAACCATGACAGATGAAATGGGCATCCTGAAAGTGAAAGAAGGCGTTAAATTGCTATTACTTGCCCTACCGGGACTTCGCAATTTTTTATTCGATTTTTCAGAACCTTATAAGATCGACCTGGAAAAGTTCATGCTCAGCAACTTTCATTTCAACGTTCCTGTTGAAAAATTTGCGCAGCTTACCGGCCGCAGCCTGGCAGCTTTCAAACGCGATTTCCTAAAAACATTCGGTGCTCCGCCCCGTCATTGGCTGCAGGACAAACGGCTGAATGCAGCAAAACACCTCATCGAAACCAAACATCAAAAACCCTCGGCCATTTACCTTGATCTGGGCTTTGAAAGCCTGTCGCACTTTTCCCATTCCTTCAAGAAAAAGTTCGGCAGTGGCACCTACGGAAATTAATTACATTTGATCGCATCCAATAACTTAAACGGAAATGAAATTAACCAAACCCTTACTGATTCGTTTTCTAATTGTTGCACTTCCGCTTCTGGCTCTGTATGGTTTTGCTCAAATGGCTTTTCGGGAAAACAGGGTAAAGGAGCATCCAACAGATGTTGGATTGGGAATCGCGGTTTTACTCGTTTTTATATTGCTTGTCCTTTTCTTTGGATTCATTGTGGATGTGATCATAAGAATTAAGCGCAGGCAAAAATCTCTTGCGCTTATTGATTCAGTTTTTTTGCTGTTGTTTACCGTCCCAATTTTATACATAGTGTGTCTGATTGCAAGTAGAGACTGTTTTTGTAAATGGCTAATTGATATCGTAGATTTTGTGATATAGAAGTATCTTTCCTTACTGTCGTTTGAACTTTAATGCACAACCACTATTGCATGGTGGGAAGAGTTCTAAAATATTAGAAGTGAGTTTATATCGATAAATGAGCAATTTATCAGAATCTTTTGAAGTGATCTGCATTTGCGTACCGTCCAGAATTTTGTAACTCGATACGTTTTTAAGAGCTTCTCCCTCTATTTTGCCCGCTCTGTCAATAACGATATACTTAGCCGGCCCTTCTACACTAACATAGTTATTAACTTCCTCTCCAATAAATTGATAGGTTTCAATGAGCTTCCAGGTTCCATGGATTTCTTTGGGGTCGGAGTTACCCTTCTTACAAGATAAGTAGCTGAAGCTAATGATGGAAATAAATAACAGTGTGAGCCAAATTTTTTTCATATCGAATTGAGTTTTCTTACTTAAACGAGTAAAAAAGGGTAAACGCTACATGATCAAAGAGCAGTACGCAGATTTATGCAAGAATTACTAAGCGAAAGATCGGCAAATCAATAGATCTGTTTTTGACGAAGGTCGATTTAATCCCGCTGATGATGTTGACTGGCTCGTTTGTCATTATTCTTCCCATCATTTTAGACCACAAATTATAGAATTGCTTCAAAAAGGGGGAGTAGAAATCCCAGCTCAAAAATGGTTTACTAATCTTTACACGACAGGGAATAGTTAAAAAAGCAATTCGCTTTAAAAATACCAGGCATCAAAATTAAAGTTCTCCGCCTTTATTGTCTGTCTTTTCGAAAAGCAGAAAATGTTGCAACGGTAAAAATGTTCCGTTTTTAACCAACTTAAAGCCATTGGCAGCGAGTTCCTTTTTCGCTTGCTTTACGCTCATTTTGTGCTCGGGCTTAATGGCTACTGTAGGATCTTCCTCTTTGTACTCGAGTAACAACAGCTGACCTTTGGGCTTAAGCGCCTTACTCAACGCTGTTAAATAAGCTGCAGGGTGTTGTAATTCGTGGTAAACATCTACCATAAACGCCAGATCGATGGAATTGGCTGGCAAGTTTGGTGCTTTTTCGGTACCATTAATGACTTCTACATTGGGAAAGTGGTCGTCGATTGCTTTTTTCTTTAGGTAGGTAATAGCGTCATTTTGAATTTCTACTGCGTAGATTTTGCCTTTTGGGATGCGCTGCGCAATGCGAAAAGTGTAAAATCCAGATCCTGCGCCGATGTCGGCAACTGTACTATTGCTTTTCAATGGTAATGAAGCCAAAGCCAGGGTGGTATTTTCTTCCTGCGTCCGGCTGTTGCGTTCGAGCCATTCTACACCTTCAAAACTCATTACCTGGGCAATTTCTCGACCCATGTAAACCTTACCGGTACCATTAGCCGACGGCTTTTTGGAAGTATACGGCGATTGATCCTGTGCAACAGCAGGACGGAGCGCCAGCAGAAACCAAAAGGGAAGTAGAAGGTATGATATTTTCATAAAAGATGTATTTCATAGTAGGAACGAAAAGCAGCGGACAAAAGTTTGCGCTGATTATTTTTATCAGAATGGGCGAATTGATTTATGGCGAGTTAAGATTTTTTTTTGCCACTATTTTCTTTCCAATAACCAGACAACTAAATTTTCATTGTCGTTTTCAACGGCATAATCCAATGCGGATTTTCCTGAATTATCTATAGCACTGCCCAAAATATCTCCAAATTGTGCTAACAATTCGCAGTAGGTTTTAGCGGTGGTTTTATCTGAATTACTAGCGGCATAAATAAGTGCTGTTTTCCCATCTTTATCTTTCAAATCTGTTTTTGCCCCTTGCTCTAGTAGCATCAGGATTTCTTTTTCTGCCCGTTTTACGTCTGTTAAGCCTAAATACATTAACGCCGAAATTCCGTCTCTGTTGGTTTTATTCACATCTGCATCAGCAAAAATCGCTTCTTCAATCATCGTTTTCGCTACAGAATTACTATTGAACAATTGTAACCTGTCAGCATTTTTTGCAGAAATTGTGAGGAGTGTATTTTCGTCATCGTCCATTAAGGCATTGATGTCAAAACAGGCGGTAACAAATGAATGCAGTATTTTTGGAAAAGTTTTATTTTCAAACTGACTAAAATTGGTGTTGATATTCGACTCTACAACATACAGATACCTCAACGGATGCCATGATTTACTATCTCTCAACATCGGATCTGCTCCATTTTTCAACAACAAATCTATACTTTCAAAATCATGGAGAATGACTGAAATAGCAAGCGGCAACATTTTATTGTAGGCATTTCCTTCTTTATCATATTCATCGTTCACGTTTGATCCAAGTTTAATTAAGGCAGCAATTGCCGCTAAATCTTGATTGATGCATGCTTGAAATAAATCTTGTCCACCTGCTTGAAGGTGTAGATCAGAGATCTCGCCGTTGGATAAATCACATCCACTTAAAATGGCCCCCAGGAGTTTAGATTTCGACTTAATGGCAAAATCAATAGCGGTTTCGCCATAATTGTTTTTTTGATAGGGATCTAAGCCCGCATCCATTCCGATCGAAATAAACTTGACAAAGTTTCCTAAATCTGAAGCGACATGCCCAGAGTTGTGGGCAGAAATGTGCAATAGGGTATTCCCTTGGTTATCTACCCAATCTATCTTTACCCCAGCATCCTGGTAAGCTTGTAGCATTTCAAAATAGCCAGCTTTGGCACCAAGCATTAACGCAGTAAAGCCATCGCTATTTTTGCTGATCGGACTCACTTTATTGGCTAATAGTCTTTTAGTGGTTTCGTAAATTTGTCCTTCGCTCATGTGATACGAACGGTCAAAAGGTGCTTCTGCCATTAAATGAAGTAAGTTGTTGCCATAACGATCTTCAATTCCCATTGCTCGCCAACCTAGGGAAATCAACTGATCAATCATTTCGAAATTGCAAAAAGCACAAACTTGTTTCCATAATTCAAGTTTTTCGTCATCAGTTAGTTCTGCCTCGGCCATTCCTTTTTGATAAGCTTGATTGATTTCTTCGACCGGAGTTCCTTGTTGGTAGGCACTTTGTATTTCGTGTAAATTCATGACCTGAAGTCTTAAATGGTGATTAAAGTATTTTAGCTCAATCACAGATGACCCTGCCATTTGATCCTTTGATCCAAATGACCTTGTCGTAAGCGAATCCATATATCCCATTTCGGCCCTGGATTTTCAGTTCTGAGCCAGGCTCTGGGTCTGGATTAGTTGAACAGGTATGAGCCGCTACAGGCTCTGTTTTAGCGGCGGCATAAACCCAGAATTTTTCTTCCTTATCATCTATCATGATGAGCCAGTATCTGTGGTAATAATATTTCCCCCGTGTTGACCCCGCGCCAATAATCTTTGCATGCTTGATTACAGGTTCGGCAGCGGAAAGGTATCCAATAGTTAAATTTACTTTGTAGGGCACATACACCGTGAAAGCGAAGGCGGCAATCATTCCTATGACGGTAAAAGTCTTATTGGCGCCACTGAGCTCATTCCATTTCTTCGGATGATACTCGTTTGCTGCTGTTTGTTTACCGTACAGCCATTTCATTTCAGGATCGACGCGATAAATGACTCCCGCACACAAGAATACAAATATCAGGGGCAATAAGATCGTCATCAGTTCCTGTTTTTGCCATACCAGTTCGCTGGCCCAAAGCGTGTCACTTCCGGTGAAAAAGGAAAAAGCGTAAACAGCAGGCAGGGCATAAAGTGACATTTTTTTCCGAAAAAGCAGATCTGCAATAATGAGCAGCAGCAATAACCACCACAAGACCAGGATACACTGAGGTAGGGGCAGAAAACTGTCCAGATTGAGCCTTAGTCCTGCTTGCGTTATTATATCATCATACCAGAACCACCAGCTCATTGCTGCGAGCGCAAAGATTGAGATAAGTTTCAATAAAGTGCTGTTTTTCTTGCTCATGTACGGGCCATTAGCCATAGTAGGCAATCAACGTTTTTTTACTACAATATTTCATCGACTCCCAGCTCTTTTCCCATAGATAGGTGTAGGCATTTTATTCATCAATATTTTCCAGGCGGTGACGGTATGTTTCAATTTCACTCAAAGCTTCACGGATGCCGGTGCGCTGTCTTTGAAGCAGTTCGATATGGTCGGCATGGACAGCAGGGTCATCGAGCGTCTGGTCGAATTTTTCGAGGGCTGCTTTTTCTCCGGTTTCAATAGCATTAAGGATGGCAACATCTTCTTTACTGGTCAAAGCCTGTTTAATGTCGATCCAGGTACGATGAAGTGCGCCTAGTATTCCCCCGGTTTCATTTTCAGATCCGCCACCGTGTTTTTCCAGATGTGCTTTAAGATCATCTGCAAACGCAGCGCGCTGGGCGGAATATTTCAGGAAAAGCCCTTGCAGCTCGATACTGTCCGTGGTTTCACTCGCGGACTGATAACCTTCTTTACCATCATTCAGGATATTGATCAGGCCTTTGAGGTCGCTGATGATTGCTTTATTGTCTTCCATAGTTTTTCTGATTGTTGCTTGTGATAACCTTCTATCTAGGAAAATGTTTGCATTTTTGGTTACAGACATTTAGAAAGGTTTGATGAAATTTGGATTTTCGTAAACAGGCTTATCTTAGGATTCAAATTTTGCTATTGAAGATCAATGCATTGAATCTATGGCTGAAGTCTTGCCAAACCATTTCTGTGAGCACTTGTTTGGTATCTCAACAAATGATACAAATTATGAACTTCGAAGAATCTCACCAGGGACATGTGGCATGTCCTCCTACAAAAGTTAATGAATGGGTAGAACAGCAATTGGCTGCGATCAAGGCTGAAGCTATCCAACCAGATAAAGATTCAGAAACGCAGGAAATGTAATAGGAAATTGGACTTATGCTGGCAGCTCGGATGATGGTAGAAGGAGAATGGGATGCAGAATGTCTATTTTGCGCCCTAAGGAGATCCAATGGAGCGTTCAAAACGTAAAAAGAAAAAAGGCAGAGACCAAAGTCAAGACATACAACGCGATAAATTATCAGTATTGCACTATTTCGATAGGAGTTATGCCAACTAAATTTTCTTTATTTAACAGTGCTCACCATAGGTATTGCTCCAGCGGTAGAGCTTACTGATAAGCAGGCAGCCTGAGCTGCAGATCATGGCAAGACATAAGTAGGTATTCAGGCCGCAGATGTAAAGCAGAGAAAATAAGATCAGCAGGACCATTACGCCTGCAGCAAAGTACCAGATGTATTGGGCTTTGAGTCCTCGAAATTCGATGCTTTTGTTCAAGCCCTTATTGATTTGATAGATGCTGCTCATGTGATTTTTCGCATCTTGTCTCAACCTGTTTAGGCTGCAAGATGTATTGTTACTTCCTTTTTTTAGCAAAGGGATTGAAAGAGATTCCCAGGTTGAAATATCCGGAAGGATCGGGCGTAGTTTGGAAGATAGGGTCGTTATAGGATAAGTTTCTGTCGAAAATTCTTGGAGCCAAACTGGCTCGCATCCCGCCCTTCAGGGTCAGGATAAAATAATTAAAGACCAAATGTTCATAGGTCAGCCCGCTATTCACATCCACCTGATTGTACTCAAAAGTTCTGCCTGAATTGTCCTGATTGTAAAGATAGAAGCTAGTTCTATCCAGTTCGGTTCCAAGACTTATTCTTCCATATTTCAGCACATGCTTGCGAATATGAATATTCCTTGGAAGGGTGATGTCCGCAATCAGTCCATTGTTGAAACGGTGTTCAAATGCGAAAATAGGTAAGATCGGTAATTGTGCGCTTGGATCAATATTCACCATAAAACCAACACCCAGGCGTGTTTTTGCATTGGCCTTAAGCAGCACGGTTGTGGCAAGTAAACCCTTAGTCCTTTCAAACTGTTTATCACTTCCGTCGATGCTTACACTACCGGTAATGATCGTAGTCTTGCCAAATATCTTTGCGATCCGGGTCAAGTTTAGTGATGAGGAATGGTACTGAAGATCACCATTCAGTGAACTTTTCATCCCGGCAACCTGCTCATCCAATGCCGCAGTAACCGAAGTACGGCGATAGTTGAAGTTGGTACCAAGTATCCATTTTCTGGTCTTAATAAAATTCAAATTGGCGCTCGCTCTGAGTTGTGTCCAGTTGGTTATTCTACCAGATGAGGCAGGTTTACCATTTAATTCCGAACTGAAATTATATGGACTACTTCCGGAAAATTCAAAGTTGAGCGTTCTTGCATCTGCAAACTTACCCGCAACCACAGCGATGATCCTATTGGTTAGGCTGTCACGCTTTTGTGCGAATACTGTTATGTTAATTAGCGAACACAGGATTATGATGAGTACGATCTTTAATGTTTTCATGTTATTTATGATTTTGTATGGAATGGTTTAGACAAAAAGCAAAATGGAATAATTGCCCCGTATTGATCTGCCATTCGTATCATTGAGAGCAAAGAAAGTATTCTGCCTGAAATGGATTTTTGTTTTTATACGAGAACCCCTGTTTTTTGTACGAAATGCCATCTTAGCTGGGTTTTTGTATAAATTATTGCAGGCTTGGTATAAATGCAGGTATCTAACTGGGGAAATGCCCTACATTTGAATAAAAACCGCTATAAAATTGAAACACGAGTCTGATATTACTTCCAATCAGAGAGCAATCGCCCTTTTGATCGGTCCGCGTTACCGATTTTTCCGCCACCTGATACTACTGCTGGCTTTATTGCTGTTCCTATACAGTAGTGGAGCAACCAGGGGAGGTTCAGCTGAAATCAGAGCGGGCAGGCTAATGTCTATATATATCGGCTTTATTATCATGCTCTATACCAATATGTATTTGTTGGTACCCTTGTTTTTTTTCAGGGGAAAATATTTACACTACTTCGGCATGCTTGCTGCAACGGTATACCTCGTACTGCTACTGATCTCACTGGTGCTGGACAATTATTTTTTGAGAACAACGTCGAACGCTGACTGCATCTTAGAAGATGAAGAACAACTTGGTCTGTATACCGGTGGACTGATCTGCATCGCGATCATTCTGGTGACTACGGCGTTCAAACTATTTGGCCGCTGGATCGCTGATCGGGAGAAGATGGCCGAAATGAACAATATTGCACTGAAACTCGAGCTTGATGGCTTACGTAATCAGATCAATCCACATTTTCTGTTCAATATGCTCAACAATGTAAAGGCATTAATTCGGATAGACCCTGAAAAAGCATCTTCGGTCATCATGAAATTATCGGAATTTCTAAGATACCAGCTTTATGACAATAAAGGACCTGCAGGCAGCCTCCAGTCAGAGCTTGATTTTCTATTCAATCTGGTGGAACTGGAAAAGATCCGCAGGGACAATCTTGAGATTAGTATTCTCGTAGATATTGCTTCGGAAGATATCTGCCGGATTAATTTGCCGCCCAACCTGTTTACGAATTTTGTGGAAAACGCAATTAAATACAGTGTTGACCTGAGCGGAAATCCTGAAAAGATCTGGATCAGCCTGTCTGTTCAGGCTCATATGCTTAACTTTAGTTGTAGCAACACCAAAGGTCCTGATATCTGGAATGACGACCTCAACCGTGGTGGACTCGGTCTTTCCAATACCAAAAGAAGATTGGAACTGCTATACCCTGGAAGCCATGCTCTGGAATGCAACTCCTCAGAAGATTTATATAACGTTGACCTAAAAATACCCATATGAATTGCATCATTGTAGACGATGAACCATTAGCAAGGGCCGAGATGGAAGCACTGATCAGGGAAAGTTCCAGCCTGGAAATATCCGGGAAGTTCTCTAGTGCAATCGCAGCACTGGAATACCTTCAAAGCCATCATGTTGACCTGTTGTTTCTTGATATAGAGATGCCGGGGCTAAATGGATTGGATCTTGTTGCCAAATTAACTCAGGAATGTCTGGTAATTTTTACCACTGCCTATCCGCAATATGCAGTAAAAAGCTATGAGCTTGACGCAATCGATTATCTGGTTAAACCTATTGATGTCAAAAGACTGGAAAAAGCCATCCGCAAAGCAGAACTTTATAACAACCTGTTGAAAGAAGAAACGGTGAAGAGCACCCTTGAGTGGAAAACTGCGGATTTTATTTTCATCCAGAGTGACCGCAGAACTTACAAGATTGCTTTTAGAGACATAGTTTATATCGAGGCTCTGAAGGACTATGTGGTCATACATACCTCCGGTCAAAAACTAATCACTGCAATGAACCTTAAGACCATGTATCAAAAGCTTCCGTCAGCGATATTTATCCGCGTCAGCAAATCATTTATTGTCAACCTGGAAATGGTCGGCTCATTTGACAGTCATAGTGTATATATCCATGACCTTGAAATATCAATGGGTGAAATCTACAGGTCTGATTTTGTATCAAGGTATTTAAAAGGGAGTATCAGATAACTGTATCATCCAACTCCCGGACGATCCTCAGATTTATATACGCTCCAGTATTTTAAATGTCTGTTTACGAAGAGCCTTCCACGATAAATCAGTATTGGATTTGTTTTGAAGGTGCCTGTTACATTTTTTTAAAAAAAACTCAATCATTTAGAGGGGTATGTCGTTATTTGCTGTCTAACAGATAAATTAACAGACTGATGAAGCAGTTTTCAGAAGAATATATTGCATTACTGGCAACGAAGTACAAAGAGGGAAGCCTTTCTGACTCAGAAAAAAAGGATTTTCTGTCCTGGTATGGCCAAATTGCCGATGAGGTCTATGAAACGGAAAGTACGGAGAATGAAGAGGTAAAAGCAAGGATGTTAAAGCTGATTAGTGCTAATATACCAGAACTAGGTATTGCAGTACAGCCTGTTAGAAAATTCTCCTATTACTGGGTAGCTGCGGCGGCCGTTCTGCTGATCCTCTCATCGGTCTGGTTATTCAGTGATCAAACTGAGGAACTTAAAAAGGATCAGGTCCTTGTCCTAAAGAATGCCGAAGCAAGTCCCGGTACGAATAAAGCCTATCTCACCTTATCCAATGGTCAAAAAATAGATTTGTCCCTGGCGAACACGGGGATCATTACTACGCTCCATGGAATCGCGGCTTCTAAAAGCAAAGATAATATGTTGGTATACGAGGCTTCCGCCATACAACAGCCAGATGCGGTCAATAAGATGACCATTTTAAGCACACCTGCTGGCGGACAATATGAAGTGATACTTCCGGATGGCACGCATGCGTGGTTAAATGCCGAATCCACCCTCAGTTTTCCCGAGCAGTTCAGCAATACTGAACGCAGGGTTTCTTTGAGAGGTGAAGCCTATTTCGAGGTTGCTCATGATTCATCCCGTCCTTTTAGGGTAAATACCATCCGACAGAATATTGAAGTACTGGGAACGCATTTTAACGTCAGTGCTTATGAGGATGAACCCCGAACCTTAACCACCTTGTTGCAGGGATCAGTCCGGGTATCATGTGCTGGTAAAAGCAGGTTGATTAAACCTGGTGAGCAGGCTGGCAATTCAGAGGGTAATGAGATCCAGGTGCAGCAGGCTAATACAAAGATCGCGCTGGCCTGGAAGAATGGCATGATTGCATTTGAAGATGCGGGTTTACAACAAATCATGAGGCAGGTGGCCAGATGGTACAACATCAAGGTAGAGTTTACCGGTAGAGATAACCGGGAGGTATTTACCGGAGGCGTCTCCAGAGATTCTAAGCTTTCCTCCCTGCTAGCAATATTAAAAGCAAATAACATCCGCTATTCCATGCGTGAAGAAGATGGAGTGAAAATTCTTACAGTCAACCAGTAAATCAACTAAAAGACACCAAACTAAACTAAAGAAAGGAAATATGGAGAAATAATTACAACACCACCAGTGTCATAAAAAGCCGGTCAGTGTGGTCAGACACTAACCGGCGGGTTCGGCACAAAAACCTGTTCAGATTTTAATCAATTAACCAAACTATACAAAACTATGTTTTTTTTTCAACGGCGACCCTTTTTATATAAAATTGGGAGCAACGACTTTATAAAACGAATTTTCATGCGACTTCAATTGATCTCACTGATTGTCTTTATAAGCTGCCTGCAGCTGGCTGCCTCATCTTTCGGGCAGTTGAGGATAAAGGCGAATAATATGCCATTAAAGGAGGTTATGGGATTAATTGAAAATCAGTCTGACATGGTATTTATGTACAACAATACTTTGCTCAGGTCGGCTAAGCCAGTGACCATTACGATTAGTAATACTTCCTTGGAGGTTGCACTGCAGCGCATTTTTAAAGACCAGCCACTTCAATACCAGATCATCGACAGAACAATTTCTCTAAGCGCTAAAGCTAACCTTGAGGATGCGAAGACCGACAATTCATTTGTGGATGTACAAGGGCAAGTACTGGATGAGGAAGGCAAACCGCTCCCCGGCGTAACTGTCCTTGCACAGCAAAATGGTCATAAAACAGCAACGAATGCTGAGGGAAGGTTCAAATTAGCCAATGTAGATTCGAGATCTTTGCTGATCTTTTCTGCAGTTGGTTATGAAACTTATACCGTTAGGATTTTCGAAAAGAATGCAAAGGAAATCGTTGTTTATCTTAAATCATCTTTAACTTCCTTAAAGGAAGTAGTTATGGTAGGGTATGGTTCAATGAAAAAGAAAGACCTTACAGGATCAGTTGCTTCAATAGATGTGAATGAAGTTAAAAATACCCCGTTTATTAGTATTGATCAAGCGATGGCAGGTAAGGCCGCAGGTGTACAGGTGATGCAGGCTGATGGATCACCGGGTGGTATGGCAAAGATCCGGATCAGAGGAGGTAGTTCTTTGATAGGTGGGAACGATCCTTTATACGTAATTGATGGCGTCCAGGTGACCCTGCAAAACAGGTACATCCAAGGCGGAGCTGATCTGATTAATCCAAACGAAATTCAAGGATCAGATAGGAACTATGGCTTAGCCTCTATTGGGAATTCCTTTTCACGTGGTTTAAACGGACTTGCTGGCTTAAACATCAATGATATCGAAACTATCGATATCTTAAAAGACGCGTCGGCGACGGCAATTTATGGATCAAGAGCCGCAAATGGTGTGGTCATCATCACCACCAAGAAGGGCAAAACAAACCAAAAGCCTGTATTGGAAGCTAACTATTATTCCGGAATATCTACGCCTATTTCCGAGGAAATGCTAAATGCTGATCAATATCGTGAGCATATCCTGGAGGGTGCAAGGAACTTAAATAGCTTCTTGTCTGATCAGGGCTTACCTGCAGATGTAGATGCCACGCGTATTTTGAATGATCCCGCCAGTTTGGGTACCGCTAATACCGATTGGATGAAATTGGTGACGCGTACCGGACAGACACAAAATGCTGATATCAGCGTCAGAGGTGGAGGTACAGGTTCTAAGTATTATACCTCTTTGGCTTACGCCAAACAAACAGGTACATTGGTAGGGACAGATTTCTCCCGCATTTCCGGAAAAGTAAGTTTGGACAACGACATCACAGCAAGGTTGCGCATCATCAGTAACCTGGATTACAGCTTTACCAAAAATAACATCACCAACGGTACCTATGCAGCTGCACAGTATATTCCGCCTACTTTATCACCATACAATGCGGACGGAAGTCCGGCTGTATTCAACCAGATCTCATTTTTCAACTCCTTAGGCTTTACCGGTATTCAGAATCCTGTAGCCATGTTACAGGGCAAAAATAAATCTGAAACTGCTTTATTACTGGGATCCTTAGCGCTGGAGTATGACATTTTAAGAGACCTGAAATTCAGAAGTACGGCCTCTGTGAATTATTCCAATTACCATCAATTAAATTATATACCCTCAACTCTCGAAGTGTATAGTGCAGATCAGTCCATAGCGGCGAACGGTGGTATCGGTAGTCAGGGACAAACTCAGCAGTCTGATGTTTTCTACGAAAACACATTAACCTGGGACAAGACCTTCAACAAAAATCACAGGTTGAATATGCTGGTAGGTACATCCTGGCAGCAAACCAACGCCAAATCTTTTACCGCATCGGGACAGGGTTTTCCGGATGATAATTTCCTGAATGGACTTTCTTCGGCTGCGACGCCACTTGCGCCTTCCGACGCGCAGTCACAGAGTGCATTGCTTAGCTTTTACCTTCGTGCAAATTATGCGCTGAAAGACCGCTACCTGTTAACCGTAACTGCCAGATCAGATGAGTCCTCTAAATTCCCAAAAAGCAATCGGATAGGCTATTTCCCCTCGTTCGGCGTGGCATGGAGAGCAAAAGAAGAATCCTTCTTAAAAAATGTTTCCTGGCTTGACGAACTGAAATTCAGGTTAGGGGCGGCTATACTGGTACCCAGAATATTGGTAACAACCTGTTTTATACCTTATATACGCCTGTATCCTACGCTGGCACAAACGGACTGATTCCTTCCCAGTTGGGCAATGACAAGATTAAATGGGAAAATACCTTACAAAAAGATGCAGGAATTGACTTTGCCATGTTCAATTCCCGTCTCAGTGGTTCTATCGGATATTATGAAAAGTATACATCCGGACTGTTAATGTCCAGAAGCGTACCGACAAGTACGGGTTTTGTGTCCTCACTAGTGAATTTTGCAGATATTTCTAATAAGGGATTGGAGATCGACATCCGAGCCGAACTAATACGTAAAAATGATTTTTCTTGGAATCTAGCGCTTAACGTATCAGGAAACCGGTCTAAGGTTACCAACATTAACAATGACTTTCAGGATCCTGGAAGCGTGCCTCAGGCAGATCCTTTCCTCAACCAGCAGGTGATTGGTAATACTGTGCTTAGAGAAGGCCAGCCAGTCGGATTAATCTACGGCTATCAGTATCTGGGCGTGATCAAAACCCAGGAACAGTTAGATGCTTACCGGGCAGAGAATTTCTTCGCACAAGTGGGCGGGTTGCAATACCTGGGAATTGGTTCTCCGATGTATGCGCTCGAAAAAGAAGGTACTTATAAGGGCTTCTACAGCCGTAACGTGATCGGCAAAGCACAGCCTGATTTTTATGGGGGCATCACCAACTCGATATCATTTAAGCAGTTCAGTCTAATGACTTTGTTTACTTACTCTTATGGTGGTGATCTGTTGTATTTACCTGAAGTTAATTCCATCGGCATGGCGAATCTTGGAAACAGAAACACACGTTCCTTATTACCATACTACAGTCCGGCCAATCCCGGATCAGATCGGCCTACCATCATGCTGAAAGAAAGCAACCACATCTATACGAATGTTTCAGATATACAGGTGCATGATGCTTCTTATATAAAATTGAAGTCGATTACCCTAAACTACCAGTTCGGCGATCAATTAACCAAAAGACTTGGACTGAGAACTGCCATGGTGTATGTATCAGGTAGCAATTTATTTGCCATCACCAGTTATCCGGGACCTGATCCTGAAGTAAGCAATGATCCCTTTAGCCTGATAAACGGCTATACCGACAATGCGACTTATCCTTCGATGCGTCAATATACCTTTGGTGTCAGATTTGGATTTTAGAAATGAGTAATTATTTAAAAAAAAGAACCATGAAAAATTCTCATATATACCTCATCGCAATTTTTTGTACACTGGCGCTTTCAGCCTGTGACAAGCAATTGAGCGAACCGCCAGCTAATGCAAAAGTTGATGCTACAGCTATTACAGACCAAAAATCTGCGCAGGTAGCGCTAAATGGTGCATATTATCGCTTTGCGAATGTAAATGCAGACAATGTTACGGACTGGGTCGACCAGAATGTTTCAGGTGGAATGCTAGCGGGTACAATCGGCTATGGCCTGGGCCCCGCTGACGATGAGTCAAACCTTAATGCTACGGCTTCTTATCTGCCATCGATATGGAGCACTGCTTATAAGTTAATCAATACAGCTAATGGCGTAATTGCAGGCGTAAATAGGTTGGAGGATAATGTTTTTTCGGGGAACCGTAAAAAAGAGATTTTGTCTGAGGCCATGTTTCTGAGGGCATACGGTAATTTCAAACTGCTGATGTACTTTTCGGAATGGAATAACATCAGCAGTAAAAATGGCGTGCTGCTGCGGACCTCACTTTCTACACTAGGTACGGCCGCGAAACCACGTAGCTCCGTGGCCGAATCTTATGCATCCATTTTGACGGATCTGGACTACGCAGTGTCAAATGGACCTACGACAAACCCGAGTTATTATGTCAACAAATGGGCAGCCACGGTGCTTAAAATGCGTGTTTTGTTGAGCAGGGGGCAAACTGAAGATTACACACAAGCAATTGAATTGGCTGATGACGTGATCCAAAATGGTCCCTACACACTGGAAGCCAATTTAAAAGACATTTTTTATACGAAGGGGCTGAGCAGTACAGAAGTCATCTTAGGAACTAAGCCTCAAGCCAATCAGCAGAACGTATACTACATTTTGAGCCGTGCCTATTACCCAATTCAGTCCAGTTTTTTCGTAGCTACGCAGAAATTGAAGAACCTGCTCGCAGGTGATCCAAGAGAAACATGGATGCTGAATCAAGCTACACCTTATCAGGACGCAAGCCCGAACACTTACTACTTCACGAAGTTTATCCCATTTGGCACATCGCCTTCCCAGACATCTGAAACTTGCTATGCGATCCGTCTTACGGAAGTTTATTTGATGAAAGCGGAAGCAATTCTCAAGTCTGGCGGGAGTTTGGCAACAGCTAAATCTTTGATCACAACTGTTCAAGCCAAGTCTGGTTTAACTGATTTTTCTCCGGTGAACAACGCAAATACTGTAAACAGTTTACTAGTGGAAAATTACAAAGAAGTGCTCCGAAACCTAAGTGGGGAGGACGGCATTGAATGGATGACCTTGATCAGGCTGCCGTTTGCACTGATCAAACAGGAGAGACCTACAATTACGCTGAACCAACAACTGTATTTCCCGGTCCCAATTACCGAGTTTGATCTAAACCCGCTGTTTGGAGAACAGAATACCGGATACGCTAAGAACTGATACTTCTTGAATAATTCGCGATATTTTTTGAATGGGGGCCAGGCGTCCCCATTTTTTGCTTAGATGAAATCGTGTAAATCAGAAAAAGGATTGCTGTGGTCACACTGAAATAAGCAGCGACCTGCTTGATGGCACGGGTGATATGGCCTTCCACGGTTTTCTCCGCCACATCCATCTGTGCAGCAATTTCCCTATTGGATCGCCCCTCTATTCTGCTCAACCGGTAGATTTTTGAACACTTATCAGGCAAGGCATCTATAGCGGCCTCTAAAGTCTGCAGCATCTCTTTTTCCAAAAGAGACGTGTCAGCAGAAGGGGAGAATAACTCATTTCCATTTGCCTCATTGAAGGGAAGGTGATTGTACTTTGCATTTCGTTTTACGAGTAAATTAATGGTTTGGTTTTTAACCGCTCTGTAGAGATAAGTGGAAAGTTTGTGCCTCAAAGTTAAGCCAGTTCTGCAGTTCCATAATTTAATAAATACATCCTGAACACAGTCTTCCGCATCCACCTGGTCACGAAGGTCCCACTTCGCCTGGCTCAATAATTTATTCCAGTAACGATCATAAATTTCAACCAGGGCTTTTTCATCGCTTTCATTCAGTAGAAGAATCAATTCTTCATCATTAAGTTCTTTCAAATTTCCCATACTTTTACCCCAATTTACCTGCCGCATTGACTAGTGAAACGTCCTCTACATCCTCCTTAAATTAAAGATTTTAAACGCCGGAATTTTTTGCGGTTAAATATTGATGATGAGTACGTTAAATATCCGTTAATTGCACTGAAAAATCAAGAATAATTTTATAAATCTTCAAATTTTTGATACTGTTTAAAATAAGACTCAAAAGCTGGCAAAAAGTTTCATTTTGATTACCGTTTTTCGTCTTTTTTTCAGTCCAATTGGTTAAATTAGAGGGGATAGGAGATCGCTCTGATCTTCGAATTTTTTAACCACATTTTACTCTAAACAATGTCAGAAATAGGATTAAGAAAAGACCAAACCTGCCTGAATTGCGGCTCAGCCGTAACTTTGCGGTATTGCAGTGTATGCGGGCAGGAAAATATAGAACCACATGATAATTTTGTGGGTATGGTTACTCATTTTCTGGAGGATTTGTTTCACTTTGACAGCAAATTTTTTACAACTACTAAGTACCTGTTTTTACGACCTGGATTTTTATCCATTGAATATTCTGCGGGAAAAAGGGCGAGTTACTTTCATCCCATCAGGATGTATCTGTTTACCTCTGCATTATTCTTCTTCATCTTCTTTGCTTTTTTTGCTCCCGGCGAAATTAAAGAAGTGTCCAGTCATCCATCGGCACCAAAAGGGGTACATCAAAAAATCGATAATCGAAACTATGCTCCTGAGAACGGGGAAAGTATCTGGTTTTTCGAGAGCCTGAGGAAAAAGATGCTTGAAATTGCTTCAGCGGATAATTCTGACCATTTGGTATCGGGAATCATAGATAAATTCTTACACAAACTGCCTTATCTTTTGTTTCTGTCTCTCCCCCTGTATGCTTTTTATTTGAGTTTAATCTATCGTCGCCTGAAATTGGTCTTTTATTCTGATCATGGAGTTTTCCTGATCCACATCTATATATTTACTTTTATCTTACTGCTGTTGATGATGTTCCTGCTGCTCTTGCTGCCTCGCCTGGGACTGGATATTGCCTGGCTTATTTTCTATGGGCTTTCACTTTACGCATCGGTATATGTTTATCTAGCTATGCTGCGGTTTTACAGGCAAAACTGGTTCAAAACACTGCTCAAATTTATGTTATTCAATATGCTTTCCCTGGTATCTCTTATGGTACTTTTTGGCCTCTTTTTTACTACGATATTACTGCTGACCTAATACTAAAAAACCCAGATAAATCATATCTGGGTTTTCAATTTTGTTTTTTATTATTTTGCTTAAACCTTTGCTGCTTTGTATTTAATCAGGGTTTCATTCATTTTTCTGATTTGCTCTGGTGTCGCTTTTTCTTGTTTTGCGATTTCTATAGCTTTTTGCTGATTATCGACTGCCTTGGTAAAAGTGCCTAACAAACCATAGGTTTTGGCCAACCCTTCGTATGACCTTACCGTTCTGCCCCCGCGCCCTGTGCCGTTGTGCTCATTAAGCAATAAGCGTTCCTGGACCTGTGCGATAGCAGCATAATCACGTTGGCTTAAATCGCTGCGTCTCAGGATCAGCCCGGCCGCATCATCCAAATGGATGTACCTTGAAAGCGGATCGGCTGCCATTTCCTCTAGTTGTAGTGGCACACCTGCCTTATCCAGTTCACTCAGCGCCATTACTTTGTAGAAGGCAATAGCATCCTTGCGGTCAGGATATTGTCTCTCCAAACTTTCGCAAGCGCTCAGCATCTCCTGATAATTTTTCTTCTTGATTACCGGATCTTTCTCCTGGAAAGTTTTAAAGAATTGGTCTTCGATCGCATCTCTTTGCTCCATAATAGCTAAGGATTTCTTGTTATCCCAGTTCTTAGCTACGACTTGCTGAAGTACCCAGTCCAACTGGTCAAGATTGACGTCTATCCAGGCAAGCTTTCCCTCCTGATCGATAACAAACGTCGTAGGAAATCCTTGTCTACGTAATGGTCTTATCCAGCTCAGGAACATGGTACTGTCCCGATCCACGCTTACGTCTATTCTCAATTGCTTCCCGGGAGCAGTTTCTAAAAAATCTTTAACCGCTGCGGCAGGATTACCGCCCTTATTCAGGACATCAATTTCATAACTATCAACCGATATGAAATGGACATTATCCTTGTATTTGTCTGCTATCGCACTGAGGTGGGGAAAGGATGCAATGCAGCCCCCGCACCAGGTCGCCCAGAAGTCCAGCACATAGACTTTTCCTTTTTCAAAATTTTTAACCGGATTTCCTCTGACCCAGGTTTCTACACTCATTGCGGGTGCA
>CAWCIO010000003.1:0-7285 GCA_963795585.1 uncultured Sphingobacteriaceae bacterium
TAGACGTCAAATGGGCAGCGCACGACATAGCCTTCCGGGGAAAATTCTAAGCGAGCATTTGTCAATAGATCAGCTTTTAACAAGCTAAAATACCAATGAGCAGCAATGTGAGTGCAATGTCCTTGATGTTATGCTCCAGATATTTTTGAGCAATGCATATTTGGTTTTCTACCGTTCGTTTGGATATAGAGAGCTTTTCTGCTATTTCTACATTAGTAAGGTTTGCGATCCTGCTTAAGAGAAAGATTTCCCGGCAACGCTTAGGTAGGGGAAGCAGAACATTTTCTATTTCCTCTTGCAGGTTAAGGCATCTGATCTTTTCTTCTGCCTCATTTTGCACCGATATACCGGAAACAGGGACCTGATCATAATTTTCAACATAGGCCAGGCGTAGCTTTTTGTTGGTCTTCAGTATTTTATAGGTATGATAACGGGCACTGCTGGTCAGGTAATTTTTGAAGGAGCCAATGGTCAGCGTTTCCTTCTTCCTCCAGATGTTCAGGAAGGTATCGTTGGCAATTTCAGCTGCTGATTCTGCATCATTTAAAAAAGAATAAGCTGTAGTATACACCGCCTGCCAGTAACGATCAAAAAGCAGTTCGAAAGAACGGATGCTTCCGGACTTTATGGATTCCCATAGTTCATCATCGGGGGTGTTTCTATCAAGCATATAAATGGTTAGGCTAATTAACAAAAAAATCCATTAAGATTTATACTCTTTTTTAATCCTGAAAAACAGGGGATTTAAAATAATTTCAAAAAAAAACAGATAGTATGTGAGATTGGGATTAAAAAATGTCTCTATACTTTTAGTTGAGCCATTAAAGCGGAGCAAGCACATACAGCTCAACGTACAACAAAAACCAAATATGACCAAAGAGCAGTATATAGCGCTTTTCGAGAAATGCGAATCGGGGAATTGCAGTCCCGAAGAATTGGCACAGCTGGAGAATTACCAGGATGATTTCCAGCTGACTGTCAAACAATGGTCGGCAGGGATGGGTAATTCCGACGAAGTAAAAGAGCAAATCCTTGAAAACTTAAGGTCACAAATATCAGCTGAGCGGAAAAATCACGGCAGTAATGTCCGTTACTGGCTAGCAGCGGCATCTGTACTGCTATTCCTTGCAGCTGGTATATCGCTATGGCTATATAAAGATCAGCAAAAAAATCAGGATAAAATTGCTCAGGCTAAATCAATACAAACTAAAATTACACCTGGCCGCAACCGGGCCATTTTAACGCTAGCCAATGGTAAAAAATTAGATCTTGATGGTACCCAAACGGGAATGATATCCAGGGAGGGGGCATCCATTGTGCGGAAAACTGCGGATGGGAAATTGGCTTATGGTTCCAATGCGGATACGCCGGATAAAAATGCAGTGATCTACAATACGATAGAAACACCGCGGGGCGGTCAATATGAATTGACACTGGGCGATGGTACTGTGGTATGGCTGAATGCGGGTTCGTCTTTAAAATACCCTACGACGTTCAGAGGGAAGGATCGAACGGTAGAACTGACTGGCGAGGCTTATTTTCAGGTTGCGAAGAACAAGGATAAGCCTTTTAACGTTGCGCTCAATGGTATGAAAGTAGAGGTCCTGGGCACGCATTTCAATGTCATGGCTTATGATGATGAACATGCGATAGAAACTACCTTGCTGGAGGGCTCGGTGAAACTCACTAAAAATGGCAATAGTACGATGCTGGTCCCGAACCAGCAGGGCGTGCTTAGTAAGGGTGCGCAGAACTTTAATGTTCGCACTGTAAATACAGAAAATGTAATTGCCTGGAAAAATGGTTTTTTCAAATTTGATGACGAGAACATCGAAACCATTATGCGCAGGGTAGCGCGCTGGTATGATGTGGACATCAGCTATAAAGGGAACCTAACGCGCCAGAACTTTGGCGGTATGGTGCCCAGATTTGAGCACATTTCCAAACTGCTGACCACACTGGAATTGACCGGTACCGTTCATTTTAAAATCGATGGAAGGAGGATCACCGTTATGCCATAATTCTCCAAATTCTGATAAGATTTGCTGAAAGAAAAAAACCGGAAGCGTTGGAGCGCCGCCGGTTTTAGCCAATTAGGCTTTGAGCAAATAAATAATCCTTGAAACGATCAATTTAATTTAACCCATAACCAAATGTATAAACTTTTCCATGCATTCCCATGCAGGACTGAATCCTGTATGTTAAAAAAAATCGGTGTTATAGTGAAACTTACGATCTCTTTTTTACTGGCAGCTATCTTGCAGGTCAATGCAGCGAGCTATGCTCAGCAGGTAAGCCTATCTGTGAATAATACTTCTTTATTCCGGGTTTTTGAATTGCTTCATCAACAAACCGGCTATACTTTTCTGTACAGTTCGGCGATGATGAGCGAAAGTAATCCGGTAAGTATCTCTGTGAAAAAAGCGGAACTGAAAGATGTGCTCGATCAATGTTTCGCCGATCAGGCTCTTTCTTATACTTTCTACGAGAAGACCGTTGTGATCAAGAAAAAAGCTGCTGTACGCTCTGCTGAGATGGCTGATATTGTGGTAACTGGTATCATCAGGGATGCTCAGGGAGCACCGATCCCTCAAATTACCGTCAGAGTAAAGGGTACTACCTTAGGTACTTTCAGCGATGCCAATGGTAAGTATACCATAAAATTGCCAGAGGGCAACACAACCCTCATTTTCTCGGCTGTAGGTTACGAAACGATGGAAGTGAGCGTCAATAATAGAACTCAGGTAGATGTGACCTTAAAGGAACAGGTATCTACTATGAATGATGTGATCGTGGTGGGCTATGGTTCCCAGAAAAAGGCGGATGTGACGGGCTCAATTGCTTCCATAAATGAAGAAGCACTAAAAAGTGTACCTGTGAGCAACTTGCTAAGTGCGCTGCAAGCTCAGGCTCCAGGTCTCGACATTCAAAAAAGTGGCGGCAACAGCCACCCGGGGGCTAAACCCGCTATATCCATTCGCGGTCAGCGTTCATTACAAGGTGGGGCCAGTAATGATGTGCTTTATGTGGTAGATGGGATTCCTTTTAACGGTACTTACATCAACGATCTGAACCAGGATGATGTGGTCTCTGTACAGGTATTGAAGGATGCATCGGCCACCGCGATCTATGGATCCAGAGGAGCAAATGGTGTGATATTGATTTCAACCAAACGAGGTAAAACAGGTGCGGCTGCCATCACCTATAGCAGCTATGCAGGGGTAATGAAGTCACTCGGTCATTATGATGTGATGGAGCCTGCGGATTATCAGATATATAAAAAATGGGGAAGCTACAATGCAAACAATCCAAATGTGATTAATGCTCCTAATCCATATACCGGCATAGATGATCCAAGGTTTTACACTGACGGAACTACTTTTTTGCCAGCTGAGCTTGAAGGCTTGGAAAACGGAACAAATACCAATTGGCAGAAACTGATTTTTAAGAATGGTATGCGCACCAATCACCAATTGGGCTTATCTGGTGGTACGGAGCAGACCAAGTATGCGGTTTCGGCAGGATATTTTGGTGAAACAGGTGTATTCCCTGGACTTTCTTTTCATCGATTCAGTTTTAAGGTAAGCCTGGATCAGCAATTGGGAAAAATCTTTAAAGTAGGGATCAGCTCCATCAACTCAGTGAGTAGGATCAATGGGGAGGGAATCAATCCGGTATCGCAGGCTTTGCAATCGAGCCCCCTGACCGTTCCCTATGATGCGGCAGGCAACTTGATCCCATTCCCTGGTGGCGGTTCTTTGATTTACAATCCGCTGGCCAACCTGATTCCGGGTGCAGTAGTTCAAAACCGGACGCGCTACAATACTTTCACTACCGCCTATGCCGAAGCACAGATTACACCTCACCTCAAATATAGGTTCAACGGTGGTGTGGAACTGACTCCTGAAACTTACGGGCATTTCTATAGCAGCAACACTTTCCAAAATTTAAGCGGTCCTTCAACCGGCAGGAACAGCAATTATGATTACCGAAATTTTACGCTGGAAAACCTTGTTGTTTATGAGAATACATTTGCCGAAAACCACCACATTACAGGGACCGGACTTTTCAGCTATCAGCAGGACAACAAGTACAGTACCACCCTGACGTACAACAATATTCTGGCTGATAATATACAGTATTACAATCCCGAACTGGGCGCGAATTTTAAAGGAACAGGAGAATACTCAAAGTTCGCTATTGTTTCTTTCATGGGCCGTATAAACTATAGCTTCAAAAGCAAATACCTGCTCACCCTGACGATGCGCTCTGATGGCTCATCTACGTTGGCTCCGGGAAATAAATACCATTTGTTTCCTTCGGCAGCAGCGGGATGGAACATCTCTGAAGAAAATTTCATGAAACCAGTTAATGCTGTATCCAGCTTAAAACTTCGTGTGGGCTATGGTACAGTAGGTAATGCTGCGGTTAACCCTTACCAGACGCTAGGTGGTCTGGGGATCATCAATTATAATTACGGAACATCCTATGTAACCGGTACCTACCCCAATAATGTTCCTAATCCAAAACTGGGATGGGAGTATACTGCATCATTGAACATAGGGCTGGATTTCGGTTTATTCAAAGACAGGATCACTGGTACGTTGGATGTTTATCAGCAAAAAACCAATGATTTGATACTTCCTCAAAATCTGCCGATCACTACCGGCTATACCTCACAGTTCCTGGCCAATATAGGCAAAACGGAAAACAAAGGTTTAGAGGTTTCTGTAAGTACAGTAAACATTAAATCAAAATCGGAGGGTGATTTTAGCTGGACGAGCAGTTTTAATATCGCATTTAACCGTAACAAGATTGTAGCGCTGCAAAATGGCGTAACGCAGGACGTGGGCAATAACCGTTTTGTAGGTGAACCAATTGATGCCCTTTACAATTATTCCAGGCAAGGTATCTGGCAAAACACCCCTGCAGATTCTGCCCTGGCGAGAAAGTATAACCTCAGCCTATCAGGTGTAGGGTCGGTTATAGGTACGATCAAAGTGGCTGATATTAACGGCGATAACGTGATCAATTCCAATGACCGCATCGTTGTAGGGAGCCGGCAGCCGAAGTTTTTGGGCGGGTTTACAAATAGGTTCAGTTACCGGGGCGTAGACCTGGCAGTGGTCGCATCTTACCGTGTAGGTGGCACACAGATCGCTTATTGGCTGCAACCCGGCAGCAATGTGAATTCACTGACGGGTAAGATAAACAATTTGAATATTAACTATTGGACACCGTTCAATGGTGAAAATACCTATCCGAAACCCATCTTTGGTTCTAACACACCAACCTATGGTGATTTGCTGGGCTATTATAATGCAAGCTATCTGAAGATCCGGACCATCAGTCTGGGCTACACCATCCCGGGGAGACTGGTATCGAAGATGGGAATAAAATCTTTGAGGCTGAATACTTCGCTGAATGATGCGTTCATCTTATTTTCTCCTTTGCACAACCGGTTTAGTGGGGCTGATCCTGAATCTGCAGGTACACTTGGCGTGGATACCCCACCGGTTAAATCACTATTGTTTGGTTTGAATGTTACATTTTAATTGATTAAGACACATGAGCTCATATCTATATCGCATTTTGGCTATTGCTTTAGTAGCTTTCGCCAATCCAGGCTGCAATAAACAATTGATAGAAGACCCAAAATCTTCGCTTACACCACAATACTTTAGTACCGCTCAGGGCTTTCAATCCGGACTTGATGCGGCCTATGCGGGCAACCGTAATTTATGGGGATCGGAAAATTTCATGACCATGACGGTACCCGGAACAGATGAATTTAGGTCCGGAAGCGGTGGCAACACCAGCTTTAACATTTATTCGAGCAGCTACGACGCCAGCAGTGGATTTTTATCGGGAGTTTGGAATCCATGCTATACCTTCATCAATACCTGCAATGGCATCATAGATAACGGAGCCACGGTCAGCGGCCTTGATGCCAATACCGTTAAACAGAAAGTTGCAGAAGCCAAGTTTCTCCGTGCCAATTACTACTTTCTGCTGGTCAGATTTTTCGGACCTGTAACCCTGAACAAAAATTTTATCAGCGAACCCAGTACCAGTGCAGGCAGATCGCCGATTGCGGAAGTTTACGATTTCATCATACAAGATTTGAAAGACGCGATTGCTGACCTTCCTCCGAGCCCGACCCTGAACGGCGTATTGCCGGGCAAGGCAACCGCGGCCGCGGCATCGCATTTGCTGGCTAAGGTCTACCTGACCAGGGCTTATTCATCTGCCAAACAAGCAGACGATTTTAAAAATGCTTATGATACTGCAAAAGGACTAATCGATAAGATAGCGACCTTAAACCTCGGGCTGCTGCCAGATTTTGGCTCTGTTTTCGCAGAAGGCAATGAAGCCAGTAAAGAAATTCTGTGGAGCGTTCAGCATACCCCGAACCTGACTTATAATGCGATCAGCAATGAATTGAATTTCCATTACGTGATGGGGTATGAAAATTTTCCCGGACTTGTTCGCTCTATGGCTTACGGAAGGCCGTTCGGTCGTGTACAACTCACCAACTGGCTTGGAAATGTTTGTTTTGCCGACAAAATCAATGACACCCGTTATTACAAAACTTTTCAGACTGTCTGGCTGTCTAACTCAGCCGATAAGATTCCAAAAGTCAATGGTGTACCTAAATACGCTTTGGGCGATACTGCTATTTTTATGCCGGGGGTAGATGTGACGGACGCCAAGATCAATAGTACCCGCTATTCATTGGTTCCACCGCGGAAATATACCTTACAGTTGTTTCCGACAATGACGAAATATCAGGATACCAAGCGTGCTGGTATCAATGATGCTTCAGTCAGACCTATTATGGTGTATCGCCTTGCAGAAACCTATCTGCTGGCTGCAGAAGCTGCCGTTAATCTGAATGACAATATCAATGCGGCAAAATATGTCAATATCGTTCGTGCGCGCGCTGCTTATCCCAATGGCGACCTGGCTGCAATGACCGTGACACCGGCACAAATGACGCTAGACTATGTTCTGGATGAGCGGGCCCGTGAGTTGTGCGGAGAGCAAACGCGCTGGCTGGATCTCGTAAGAACAAACAAACTCGTGGAGCGTGTTAAACTTTACAACCCTGATGCGGCTGTAAATATCCAGGAAAAACATACCTTAAGGCCTATACCGCAAAGTCAGATCGACCGAATTATTACGGGTCCTAAGTATCCCCAAAACGACGGATTTTAATTAAACAAAGATATATTTTATGGAAAAAAGAAGAGATTTTATTAAAAAAGTGGCGATAGCATCGGCT
>CAWCIO010000004.1:0-79910 GCA_963795585.1 uncultured Sphingobacteriaceae bacterium
GATATGGTGCTGGTGTTCAACGACAGGGCGAAACAGAGGATGCTCGATCTGTGCGTTTCATTCCATCTGGATTTCAGAGAAGTCATCCTTGACACGGACAAATTTCAAAAGGTCATCACCAACCTGATCTCCAACTCAATAAAGTTTACCCCAGATGGGCGGAAAAATAAGCTTGATCACAACGACTTTTCGGGACGAGCATGGTAAACCACAACTTGAGGTCCGGTTACAAGACGATGGGCCCGGCATACCAGAGGATTATAAAAATAAGATCTTCGAGATGTTTTTCCAGGTAGAACAGACCCCCCGATTCGAAATGGAGTCAAGCGGGGTAGGTCTGGCTTTGGTCAAAGAAATGGTTCAACTGCATAAAGGAACTATTGTTGAGCGCGGGACAGCAGGAGAAGGAGCGCTCTTTGTAATCAGGATGCCTGCAGATCAGGAGATATTCAACTTAGAATCAACAGAAGTCCTGAGCAGTGAATCCGAGCCTAGCCAATTTGCGGCTGAAAACACCACAACAATTGCGAACGATCAGGAATATAACAGTGAGATCACGATACTAATTGTGGAAGACAACGATGAACTGAGAGCCTATCTTGTCGCCCAGCTTTCTCTTTACTACGAAATTGAACAAGCATCGAATGGACAGGAGGGCTATGAAAAAGCCAAAGCCCTGATACCAAACTTCAATCGTGAGCGACGTCATGATGAAGGGCGGCGATGGGCTGGAATTATGTGAAAACGTCAAAAAAGACGAAAAAACATCACATATTCCGGTAATCCTGCTCACGGCTAAACAGGCCGATGAGAGCAAGATCGAAGGTTACAAAAGTGGTGCAGACGCCTATATTTCCAAGCCCTTCAATTTGAACCTCTTGAGCACAAGAATCAGCAACCTGCTGGAGTCTCGAAAAAAGCTACGGGCAATGTTTCCATTAACTGTCACTGAAGATCCTGGGAAAACACAGAAGTTATCCGAAGTGGATCAGGAGTTCATGGAACGGGCTGCTAATGCTGTACTTTCTAACCTCGTAAAGTCTGACTTTGATGTTGAAGAATTTGCTGGCAAACTGCACATGAACAGACGCCAGCTGGCCAGAAAACTGAAAGCGCTCACCGATCAGACTCCGCAGGAATACATCATTCAGATTCGATTGCGTACGGCGATAGAACTGATGCTCAATCAGGACATGAACATTTCTCAGGCCGCTTACGAAGTAGGCTTCTCTGAGCCTGCAAATTTCAGCCAGTCCTTCAGCAAAGTGTACGGGCAAAGTCCAAAAAACTACCTGAAAGAAAAGTATGGCAAGAAAGGGCTTTAAGTGATCCATGGTCCCATTGGGCGCATAAAACCTCCTTAAGAAAAAAAATGATAAGTTTTCGATCAGAAATGATACGCCCATTGTATTTGGGATGCCTAGAATTGCATAGTCAACAATAGGATTAACCAAATATAAATGCCAACATGTATAACCGAGTATTTCGTGCATTGAGTTCAATGCTCATCATTTTTCTTTTATGTCTAAAAGCGAGTTTCGCACAACAAGCTGATGCGACTGGCCGTCAACGCCTGCTCATGGATCAGGGCTGGAAGTTCTCATTTGGACACCCATACGATACCAGCAGGGACTTTGACCATGGGACAAGTTATTTCTCTTACTTGGCCAAGGCCGGTTACGGAGATGGTGCTGCGGCAACCAAATTTGACGACCGTGCATGGAGAAAGCTGAATCTCCCCCACGACTGGGCAGTCGAGCAGGATTTTAGTCCACAGGCCAGCTATAGTCATGGTTTCAAAGCAATAGGCGCAAAATTTCCCGAAACCACCATCGGATGGTATAGAAAAACATTCCGTATCCCCGCTTCCGATCTGGGCCGCAAAATCAGTATTGATTTTGATGGCGTCTTCCGGAACTCCAGCGTCTGGGTGAACGGTCATTACCTGGGGACAGAAGCCAGCGGCTATAACAGCTTCGATTACGACATCAGTGATGTGCTGAATTACGGAGGCGACAATGTCATCGCAGTTAGGGTGGACGTCGGCATGGAAGAAGGCTGGTTTTACGAAGGAGCGGGAATTTACCGCCACGTGTGGCTATCCAAAACAAATCCCATCCACGTAGAAAAAGATGGGACCTTTGTGACCAGTAATATCGATCTCGCAAGCCGAAAGGCAACCGTTCATGCGCAAACTGAGATCATCAACGAGCGAAATTCTTTACAAAGCATATCCCTGGTGCATACGCTCCTTGATGCATCAGGAAAAACAGTTGGCACCAACAGAACAGACGGGATTAAACTTTCTCCCTTAAAACAACAGGAAGTTTCCGCTAGCTTCCCTGTTGCAAACATAAACCTATGGGATATTGAAAAGCCTTATCTGTACACCCTGGTTACTACGATCTGGGAGGAGGGAAAACAAACCACCAGGTATGAAACACCCTTTGGATTCAGAACCATCAGGTTTGACTCCAAAAATGGATTCTTTCTAAACGGTAAGCAGCTCAAATTAAAAGGCACCAATAATCACCAGGACCATGCAGGAGTTGGCGCTGCCCTGCCAGATGAGCTGCAATACTATAGAATAAAGGCTTTAAAATCGTTCGGCTCCAACGCGTATCGCTGCTCGCATAATCCGCCGACCCCCGAACTGCTGGAAGCCTGTGACAAGTTAGGCATGCTGGTCATTGACGAAAACCGGTTAATGGCTACCTCTGGTCAGCTACTGGGCAACTTTAAGAAAATGATCAAAAGAGACCGAAATCACCCAAGCATTATCCTATGGTCTGTGGGTAATGAAGAATGGGCCATTGAGAACAGCATAACCGGCGCAAGGATCGCCACGACCCTACAAGCCTATGCAAAAAGCCTGGATTCTACCAGGGCAATAACTGCCGGGATAAGCGGGGGTTTTCAAGGCGGGATTTCAGACGTAATAGAAGTCATGGGCTATAACTATATCGCAAACGGGGATATCGACAAACACTATCAGCGCTTTCCAAACCAGGCGGGTGCAGGCACCGAAGAAGGTTCGACTTTTGCTACAAGAGGGATCTATGTTACCGACAGCATCAAGCATTACGCAGCGGCATATGATGGTAAACCCCGTCCTACATTCTATAGTATTGAAGAGGGTTGGAATTTCTATTCCAGCCGTCCGCACCTGGCGGGCATGTTTATCTGGACAGGATTTGATTACCGAGGTGAACCTACTCCTTACGGCTGGCCATCAGTCACTTCCTATTTCGGAATGCTGGACTTGTGCGGGTTCCCTAAAGACAATTTCTACTACTTAAGGTCATGGTGGTCAGACCTGCCCACTTTACACCTGCTGCCGCACTGGAACTGGCCGGGCAAAGAAGGAAAAGAGATCGCTGTCTGGGCTTACAGCAACTGCGATGAAGTTGAGCTTTTCCTGAATGGCAAGTCACTGGGCAGGAAGGGCATGAAATTCAATTCGCACCTGGAATGGAAAGTAACCTACAGACCCGGGACCCTGGAAGCAGTAGGCTATAAAAAAGGGAAACAGGTGATGCGAGATGTGGTCAAAACGACAGCAGCTCCATCTTCCATCAGTTTAGCCGGGCACCAACCTTCCATCAAAGCTGACGCTGAAGACCTGGTTGTCGTTACGGTCTCCGTTGAGGATAAAAATAAACTGGCTGTGCCGACTGCTGATAACGAGATCAGCTTTCAGTTTGCAAGGCCCCGGCAGGATTATCGGCGTCGGAAACGGCGACCCGTTTCACTGGCTAAAGAAAAATTCATCGAAGACGTCAAATCGGTTAAAATAACCGACCTAAAAGAAAAAGAACTTGCTGATATTTCTGGAGGCAAAGCACTACTGAATGCAGAAGCCTCATCATGGAAAAAAGCCTTTGCAGGCCGCAGTAAGAGCCTTCCGGCAGCTTACATCTATCGTGGAAGTTTTGAACTTCCCACTGATTTGAAACAAGACCGGATTACGCTATATTTTTCAGCCATAGGAAAAGAGCAGTCGATCTACATCAATGGAAAAGCAGCTGGCGGAGTATTAAAGGATGATCAAACCCATTATGAGCTCGTACTCGACAAATCCCTGTTAAAAGCGGGAAGTAACCAAATCGACATCATCGCTAAGCCTTTGGGCAGGAGAGCTGGCGGAAATGGAGATAATGCCAGTATAGGAACTGTTCAAATTTACCGTGAAGCGGCTCAATGGAAGAGAAAGCTGTTCAGCGGACTTGCCCAGATCATCATCCAATCCACAGGGGAACCGGGAGAAATTACCTTATCTGCGACCTCATCAGGATTAAAAACCGGCAGCTTAAAAATCAACTCGACAAAGTCTGACAGCCGATTGCTGGGCAATTAGTGACAAGAAATCCAAAACCCAAACCAAATAGCCAAAGCCTATGAAAAAACTCAAACAATTTCAATTTTTCAGATCAAGTTTTCAACGAACAAATCAAATCAATTTTTATGAACCAAATTTTAAACAGCAGCACCAATTTATGAAACGCAGATTAAAAGAAACCAACATGACCGCTTTGATTGGGGCAGTCATTACCATGCTTCTGATCAGTCTCACCAGTTACGCCCAGGCGCAGCGTATTTCTGGTAAAGTCATCGGCAGTGACGATCAGCTTCCCCTTCCAGGCGTAGGGATTAAGATAAAAGGCAGCAGCATTTCCACTGCAACGAATAATAAAGGCGAATACACTATAGATGCCAACCCAGGCAATACCATTATTTTTACCAGTATAGGTTACGAAACAACTGAAGTTGCTGTTTCCGGTAGCAAAACTATAAATGTGACTTTAAAAGCAACAAACAGCAAATTAGAAGAAGTTGTTGTGGTTGGTTACGGTACACAAAAGCGTAAAGATCTGACCGGAGCAATTTCATCTATTTCTGCAAAAGAACTGGCAACAGCGCAGGCCACTACATTCGATCAGGCACTACAAGGCCGGGTTGCGGGTGTTATGGTCCAATCTTCCTCCGGGCAACCGGGAGGCGGGGTAAGCGTCATTGTACGCGGATTGGGTACCTTACTGGCAAACAAAGATCCTTTGTATGTGATTGACGGTGTCATCATCCCACCAAACGCTAGCTCTTCGACCGGAGGTGTTTACCTGGGAAACAATCAGACCAACAACAACCCGCTCAATACGATCAACCCCGCGGATATTGCCTCAATTGATGTCCTAAAAGATGCCTCTGCCATCTCTATTTATGGTTCTCAGGGTAGTGCGGGCGTTGTAGTTATTACGACCAAACGCGGTAAGACCGGCGCTCCCCAGATCGCTTTTGACGGCTATTATGGAACACAGAATGTGGTTAAGCGAATTCCGATGCTGAACTTGCAGCAGTATGCAGAGTTTATCAATACCAGGACACTTACCCAAGGAGGAACCATACGCCCTGATTTTGCAAATCCCCAATATCTGGGAGAAGGTTCCGACTGGCAAAAAGAAATGTTCAAATCTGCTGCTACCTATACAGGAAATCTCACCATAAGTGGGGGTGACGCTACGACCAAATACCTGGTATCGGGAAATTATTTCAAACAGGATGGCTTAGTTGTCGGTTCTGATTTTAAGCGCCATTCATTTAAATTAAATTTGGACAACCAGACCACCAAATGGTTAAAACTCGGCAACAGTTTAACCATTGCCAGCATCAAAGAAAATGTTAACAGTTCCCAGTACAATGTTGTAGGGTCTGCCCTTGGCCTTAGTCCAGAGGTTGCAGTTAGAAACGACGATGGCAGCATCACTTTCCCTCCAGGATTCGTTGGAAACTTTAACCCCAACCCAATTGCGGCAGCGGCATTGAATACCAATGATCTTGGCCGTACGCAGATATTTGGAAATATTTTTGCTGAACTGGCCTTCACTAAAGACCTGGTCCTCCGGAATGAGTATTCTCAGAACTTCGATTTTGGTAATGTGAGTCAGTTTAATCCTTCATTAACGATCAATACTTCCAAAACACAAAGCAGGGCTTTCGTTCAGGCATCAAATAATAAAAGCAATACTTTCAGAAATTTTTTAACCTATAACCGCACCTTTAAGAATGACCTGAATGTTAATATTTTGGTTGGACATGAGGCAAGTACAGGGATTTACACTTATTTGAGCGGAACCAGAACCGGCTTTGTGGCAAACAATCCAATAGGGCTGAGTTTAGGAGATGCGTTAACCGCGACCAATGCCGGTGGTTCAAGTGACTATTCAAACGAAGCTTATTTCAGCAGGTTGAGCTTGAACTATAAAGGTAAATATCTGATGACTGCAAATCTTCGTGACGACGGTAACTCTAACTTTATGGCCGGAAACCGCTGGGTAATGACTTATGGTTTCAATGGTGCATGGGATGCAGCCAAAGAAGATTTTTTAAAAGACAATAGTTTCGTAGACCAGTTAAAAATCAGGGCAGGTTATGGATTGACAAATAATGCAAACGTTCCGGGTTATTCTTATGGCGCATCGATATCGCTGCAAACAGTAGGTCTGGGTCAGGGGTCCAGAGTAAATAATGTAGCCAATCCTGATGTTCAATGGGAAACGACCAAGGGATATAATCTGGCGGTTGACCTTGGATTTTTGAAAAACCGGATCCAATTGACTGCTGATGCCTATTATCGCAAAACAGACAACCTGTTGCTGGTTGCCCCGCTTCCACTTTATGCTGGGATAACAGGTACAGGCCAGTTGAATGCACCAACGGTGAACATCGGGTCAATTGCAAACAAGGGACTGGAATTATCACTGAACACCAGAAACATAGAGGGCGAAGAAATTTACATGGAGTTCAACATTGACTGCAACACTCGGAAAACGAAAATCAAGTCATTAAACGATGCCAATTCTTTCCTTACAGGCATCATCGACAATGGCCAGATTTCTGTAACACGTACGGCAGTCAATGGTGGAATCGGTACATTTCTATGGATATATCTCCGAAGGCGTATACAAAGACGCCGCTGACCTCGACAATTCGGCTAAGCCAAAAGACAAAACGATTGACCCCAGGAATGGTGTATGGATTGGAGACGCAAAATTAAAAGACCTGAACGGAGATGGTATAATCGATCAGGAATGATCAAACTTATATTGGATCGCCAATACCCAAAATGCAATTCGGGTTCAATAACAATTTTACCTACAAGAGTTTTGACCTGACCCTATTCTTCAATGGTAATTTAGGGAACAAAATCCTGAACTATGAGCGGCTTAAGCACACAGACCCAAATGGTGGCGGAAACTATTTCAGGAGTATGTTGGATTACGCTAAGCTAGCTTTGATAGACCCTACCGGATTAAACACAGATCCAAACAATGTATATGTTGTAAACGACAACACTGCTATCCCAGCGATAAGGATCTCCGGAAATCCAGAAACAAATACAGCCGTTGCTTCAAGATTTATAGAAGATGGCTCATACATCCGCTTAAAAAACGTGAACATGGGTTACAAACTGCCACAGTCGTGCTTTCCAAGTTTAAAATTAATTCTTTAAGAGCATTTATCAGTGCTACAAATTTGTTTACGATCACCAAATATACTGGCTTTGATCCGGAAATCGGAAGCGCTTTGCCAAGCAGTAATGGGACTAACTCACTTACTACTGGTATTGACTGGGGGCACTATCCAAATCCAAGAATTTTCACTTTTGGCTTCAACGTAGGATTATAATCATCATAACTTAAAGTACAATAACATGAAATTAATATACAAAAAAAATATAATCGCTTTTTTCAGTGCTGTCGTGATACTGGCCGGGTGCAGCAAGGACTTTTTAAACAAAGGTATTCCCCAGGACCAACTCACTACCAGTACTTTTTATACTACCGAGGCTGAACTTCAAATGGCAACTGCCTATTTATATGGTCAGCCCTGGTTTGATTACAACTGGCCTTTTGGATACCAATTGGCGGAAGTACAATCGGCCAATGTGGTCTCCTTCTCCTGGAACGGTGGTGCAAGGTCTTTCTTGAATTTTGCAGTGCCCTCCAATAGCTCGGACACCAAATATGGCTGGTCATCTTTGTATAATGTCATCGCTCATTCAAATACGACTATTATTAACGTAACCGAAAGGACTCCCGAATCAGTGGGTGCTGCCAAAAATACGGCATTGGGCGAATCTCACTTTATGAGAGCAATGGCTTATTTCCAGCTGGTTCAGATTTTTGGTCCGGTTCCCATAATTGAGGACAATAATAAAGTTGCAGCCGATCCAAACCTTAAACCGATTATAGTGAAGGATATTTACCGGTTCATCATCAATGACCTGAATAAGGCGGTTAAGTATTTACCGTTGACCAATACCAAAGGCCATGTAAACGTATGGGCGGCAAAAGGATTACTCTCAAAAGTATACCTGACTTCAGCCGGAATTTCCGGTACAAGAGAGCAGTCCAGCCTGGACAGTGCTAAATATTATGCGCTGGATGTAGCACAAAATAGCGGACTAACGCTGGCAGCTAACTTCGGGGATTTGTTTTTGAGTAAAAACAACAATGCCCTGCCCGAGTTAATGTTCGGTCTTCAATGGTCAGTCAGTGCGGCAAGTCCTTATGGAAATAATGATCAGCGCCAGACTCAACTTGAAGGTAGTTCTGATATAGATGATGTTGGTGGAGGCGGCTGGGGTGGTTTCCGCATCAGTGCTGACCTGGCGAAACTTTATTCTTCGACAGATTTACGTCGTAAACAAACTTTTATGCAGGCTGGCGACAAATATCCTGAGCTGATTACTGCGAAAAATCCAAATGGTTACTCAATGACTGACACTGCATCACTTTACATCAAGAAGTATATCATTGGCGGACCATTGGCAAACGGGGGCGCGAACATCAGGCCTCAGTGTAACAATATCCCGACCTATTTATTAAGACTTGCGGACGTCTATCTGGTACTGGCAGAAGCCACACTTGGTTCAAGTGCAAGTACTTCAGATGCCAATGCATTGTTATACTTCAATAAAGTCCGAAACAGGGCCAACCCAACTTTACCTGCACTGACTTCACTGGATTTCAAAACGATTTTTACAGAGCGCAGGCTTGAGCTTGCCGGTGAAAACCAGTTCTGGTTTGACATCAAGAGATGGCATGACTGGAACCCGACAGCAGCCAGTGATTTTGTAAAAGGACAGCACCGTAATATGGCTTCTTACTCACCGGACAAGGGGATATATTATGAAACTACGATACCTAATATGGGTGAATTAACCATTGTTACAGGCGTACAGCCACAAAGCTGGACACTGAGTTATCCTGCTGCAGATTTGACCAGTAACCCCAACCTGTCGCTGCCGCCGGTTCCTTACTATTAATCAAATAAAGACCGATTTTTTAGAAAATTAAATTTGAAAAAATGAAAAAATCATCAATATACACGCTCGTTACACTAGGTCTATCCCTCCTATCTGTTATAGGCCTGCACTCCTGCAAAAAAAGCGAGTCTTCAGGTGCGGCTCCAACCATAACAGGTTTTAGGCTCAATCTGCCGAGCCCGCAAGATACGGTCATCTCTGCTGAGGGCCCTATACAAGCGATCAGGCCGGGGGACTGGATTGTTATCCAGGGTACAAACCTGGACAATATGAAATCTGTACTCTTCAACGGGTTTCCGGCTATAATCAATACTGCATTCAGTTCAAAAATGAACTTTGTGGTACAAGTGCCTGCAAACATTCCGTTTGCTGATATTCCCGCAGAATCGTTCAATAAGGTTACTGTAGTGACAGAAAATGGTTCTGCCACTATTGATTTCCCTATTGCTGCACCACAGCCGCTCATCACTGCGGTTTCAAATGAATTGCCGAATCCCGGAGATAAGATCACTTTATACGGAACCGGCTTATTTGCGATTACTAAACTTACGCTTCCCGGAAACATAGAGGTGCCGGTAACAACCGTCGTTTCTGATCCGGGCGGAACATTCTCTACCCTGCAGCTGCCAGCTGGCTTCACTAACCAGACCGGCGCAATATCGATCACCACAAAGTATGGCACTTCTACCTCTACGGTTCTACTTAATGACAGGTCTCGCATTCTTTGTGATTTCGATAACATCAATACTTTAAATGCAGGCAGCACCTCGGCAGCTGTTTCTAATGACGTGGCAATCTTCCCTGGCGCACATGGAAATTTTGCCCGGATGACCGTGCCCAACATGCCGGCAGGAGACTGGAGTGATAGCAATCCTGGTCGTAGGATAATTCTCAATGATGTACAATGGGTACCTGCAGCTAATGTTAATGATCCCACTGAAAACTGGGCTTTAAAGTTTGAGATCTATGTGAAAAATCCATGGTCTGGCGGTTGCCTGTTTATACACGATTGGGACTGGAATCGTACCTGCAGGTATGAGCCTTTCCTGGCCGAAGCGAATGGAATTTATGTGACCACTGGATGGACTACGATTACTTTACCCCTATCTAACTTCAAATCTAAGCCTTCAAGCGGTCCAACCTCTGGTGTCGACGGAACTGGTACCCCTGCTGCGACTGTGGCTGAGTTAATCGGAAGCAGCGGGATGAAACGCATGGCATTCCTGTTAAACAACGCTCAGATCCCGGTAACTAATTTTGATGCAGCGATTGATAACATACGGATCGTTAAAATTAAATAAACGTTATTGGTCCAACTTAGGAAACTGCCCGGCATTCAAGTCCGGGCAGTTTTAACGATTGTATTGCCTGCTGCTTCATTGCCTAACGCTCGATAAAATACTCAAGCCAAATTGTATACAGATGAAAAATAATCTTAAAAATATCTTCCTGACCTCAATCACCTGCCTGCTCCTATTCCAGGCCTGCAAAAAAAACACAAAACCATCCATAGATGAGGACCAACCAGGCACAGGCCCCGGCAAATCCAAATATAGCTACACGCTAAAAACGACACTGAGCAACCCGGCAGCATCCACGGCCAGTAAAGAACTTTTTACCTGGATGACACAGCAGTTCCAGAAGAAGATTATTTCCGGGCAAACCGATGGCGAGACGGAATTTAGCTTAATCAAAAACTTAACCGGAAAAACGCCATTGTTAAGGGGATATGACATGCAGCCTTACAGTCCCCGCTATACCTACTCATGGGACAGCAGTTGTGGCTGTCATGCATTTGGCCCCAACCTAAGCTCCGGCGTTACAGAAGCTGCCATAGCCTGGTACAATGACAATGCAAAAAAACCAGTCATTCAGTTTCAATGGCACTGGCATTCCCCAACAGGCGGCAAAGCCGGAACAAATACATTTTATACTAGCGATACTGATTTTGACGTCTCCAAAGCAGTCATAGAGGGGACACCAGAATATATTGCCACCCTCAGGGATATAGATGCCATCGCAGTTCAATTGAAAAAGCTTCGAGACGCCGGAGTACCTATCCTCTGGCGGCCGCTGCATGAATTGGGTGGCACATGGTTCTGGTGGAGTGCCAAAGGTGCAGGTCCCTTTAAGGCGCTTTGGAACCTGATGTATGACCGGCTAACGAATTATCATCAGCTAAACAACCTTATATGGATTTGGAACGGCAATGACGCAAACTGGTATGTGGGCGATGATAAATGTGACATGGCCAGTATTGACTTTTACGGCCCCGTATTCACCAACCCAATCGTTCAGGATGAGTTTGATAAAATCTATAACATTACCAAAGGGACAAAAATACTGGGCATGAGTGAAAATGGCTCTATCCCCAATATCGACAAAACCTTCCAAGCTGAAGTGACCTGGTCATTTTTCATGACCTGGTATGATCATCTGAACAAAGCAAATACTAATGAAATGTTAAAATCGATCTATACTAATCCAAAAGTAATCACCCTGGAGAACAGATAAGTCAGAACCGATCTAAGAATTTACGCCAAAGGAACAACACCCTAAATTTTCAGCAAACCCAGGAATAGCAAAATGCTATCCCTGGGTTAACTATCAAATATTCAACAGTTAAAGACCTTACATGATAGAAAAAATATTGCGTGAAGATACAGCGCTGCTGCCTGATGATTGCATCACCATTTTTTCGAGAGAGAAAAATTCCTTCGATTTCCCTTTGCATTATCACCGGGAAATGGAACTAAACCTTATCCTCAATGCCGAAGGGGCGAAAAGGATAATCGGGGATCACATCGGCACTATTAGCGATATTGAGCTCGTGCTCATTGGCCCGGACTTACCACACGGCTGGTTCAACAGCGTGTGTTCCAGCAAAGTCATCAGAGAAGTAACCATCCAGTTTGACAGCACGTTTCTCACCGAAGGCTTATTGTGCCGGAACCAACTGTCCAAAATCAAAGACATGCTCAACCGGGCCAATAAGGGCATCTTGTTCTCAAAAGACACCGCCACAAAGCTGATGACAAAAATTTTTGAGATCAGTGGAAAGGGCCAATTCAGCCTGGTACTAGACCTTCTTTCTATCCTGCACCAGCTCTCCCTGAGTACCGGACAGCAAAGACTTTCGGACTCTTCTTTTACAGAAACTCAAATCAATTACCACAGCAGGCGAATTGAGCGGGTAATGAACTACATCAACCAGCATTTTCACCAGCAGATCAGCCTGGTCGAGGTAAGCCGTATTGCAAATATGGAGCCCGGGTCATTCAGCCATTTCATCAGGAAAAGAACAGGTATGACATTTGTGGATCTGCTGAACGAGGTCAGATTAGGTCACGTATCCCGAATGCTGATCGAAACCGATCACTCCATCGCAGAGATTGCATTTAAATGCGGGTATAACAACATGGCCAATTTCAACCGGACCTTTAAAAGTAAAAAAGGCTGCACCCCTGTAGACTTAAGAAGGAACTATCAGGAAAACAGGGGAGTACAGCCAATTCACGTCACTTTGCAGACAGCGGAATGTCCCATCCAGGGCAAGTATTAGCAATAGAAATAAGGTTCTGCAACGACTGCAGGAGTAACGCTGATTGTTATTTCTTCAGCTTCAATGCGGCTTTAATAGCAGCCTCTACAAGCGGTTCCATCACTTTGTAACCCGACAAATTAGGGTGCACACCATCATACGTAAGGGCTGGTGTAAGTCCTTTATGCTCATCCACCATAGCGCTAAAATAGTCCAGATAGATCATATTGTTGCCCGCGGCAAATTCTTTTAAGGAATTGTTTATAGCTGCAATACGTGGTACGGGATTGAGCCCTTTCTTCCAAGGGTAATCAAATACCGGCAAAATGGACGACAGTACAACTTTTATATTGTAATGTTTGGCAAGTAGCGCCATAGACTGGATATTACCAGCAATGGTTTCATCTGAAGTCACTCCGGTATTGCCTGCAATGTCGTTGGTTCCCGCCAGAATCACTACAACCTTGGGTTTCAGATTGATCACATCATTTCTGAACCGCAACAACATCTGAGGGGTTGTCTGACCACCGATACCCCTGTTTATGTAGGGCTTTCCTTTAAAAAAACCAGGATCCTGATCGCTCCATCCCTGTGTAATGGAATTGCCCATAAAAACCACCCGTCCCCCCTCTTCGGGCAGTTTCATCAAGTCCAGATTTTCCTTCTCAAAACGCTTCAAGTTGGCCCAGTCGTTACGGAATCTAAACTCCTCCTCCACGCGCCTTAGGCTGTCAGCAGTTTTTCTGCTTACAGTAGGCACCTGGGCAAGGCCGGATGATACCAATATCGTGGATAAGAGGGCAACGAGCAGATACTTTTTGTTCATTTTATTTGTCTTTATGTTAATCTTTAGAATAATAAATTATAGAGACACCTATCATTTAACGGGCGTAATACGTGCAACCCAGCCTCCTCCGTTTGAGAGATGGATTTTGAGTTTTTCTCCGGAAACCAGCTTTATGGTCTCTCTTGCGTAATCAGTAGCTTCCCGGTCTGCATCGATTCCGTCCCTGAAAATCTCGGCAACATAGTTACCTTTATTTAGGAAGGAGCAATCAATTTCAAGGTCACGTGCAGTCCAGTTGGTCATGGCCCCAACGTACCAGGTGTCGCCATTTCTGCGTGCAATGGCTGCGAATTCAGCAACCTTACCGTCCAGGGCAACGGTTTCATCAAAGGTCGTAGGTATCTTGCTGATAAAGTCAGTCGACTCCTGTTCTTCTTGTAAATGGTAGGATTGTCTGCCAGCATCTGAATGGGTGATTCAAAGATGATATACATTGCCACCTGGTGGCTCCGCGTCCCCTGGCTCATGGGATTTGAATGCACCGCCCGGTAATTCGACTTGATGGCATTCCGCATTGCTCCCGGGGTGTAGTCCATGGGGCCGGCCAGCATTCTGATGAAGGGTATGGATACATCATAACGTGGAACATCGTCTGCAGGTGTCCATTTTGAATTCTCAAGCCCTTTTACGCCTTCAAAAGTCAGTACATTGGGATAGGTACGCTGAATTCCTTCAGGCTTGTACATCCCGTGAAGGTCAACCAGCAACTTGTATCTGGCAGCTGCCTCAGCTATGCGGTAAGTCGAGGCAGTTACTTTCTGGTCGTCCCGGTCCAGGAAATCGATCTTAAAGCCCTTGGCGCCCATCTGCGCATATTTTTTAAAGGCGGCCTCCATATCTGCACATACCGCACGCCAGGATGCCCAAAGGATAATACCTACGTTTTTCTGTTTTCCATAGTCAATAATCTCCTGCAGGCCAATGCCGGGACTGATCTGTTGCAAGTCCAGTTCATTACTCCAGCCTTCATCCAGAATGACATATTCCAGTTTATTCTCTGAGGCAAAATCAATGTAATATTTATATGTTGAGGTATTGATACCTGCCCTGAAATTTACACCAGAAATGTTCCAGTCGTTCCACCAGTCCCAGGCAACTTTTCCCGGCCTGATCCAGGAATGGTCCTTGATCCGGGAAGGCGCAGCGAGTTTTTGAATCATATCATTGTTTAATAAGAACTTATCATCTGAAGTCAGGATTACAGCCCGCCAGGGAAAATTACTGGCGCCGTTAATTTCAGCGATATAGGCTGCACGCTCCGTAACTAAAGCGTTTAGCATGTTGAACCCGCCGGGTTTCTCTTTCAGCGGGTATTTCGCAAATTCTCCCTTCAGACTGTAATTTCCGGCATCACTTTTAACAAGATACATCCCCGGATAATTTTCAAGACCTGCTTCAACGATGGCAGCTTTAGAGCCGTTGCCAAGATCAATCATGGTTGGCAGGAAGGCGAGCGAATCTTTCAACAGTCCGGACAAAGGCCGCTCATCATACAAGGCCTCAAATGAGGAGATGAACTGATCTCCGGGATTACGCAGATCCCTGACATAGGGAATAAAGGCTTTATAATCTTTATCGAAGTTGAAATTGACCTCCTCGCCAAGCACCTTAAGCGGTCCCCTGCTGCTAGAGACAAACCGGTAAGCCAGCCCGTCATTGTAAGCCCGCATGATGAAACTGTATCCACCTTTACAGACCAGGGTCAACTGTTGATAGTGATCCTCGACATATTTCTTTTTATAATTGTAGGCCTCAAACCTGGAATCGATATTTTCAGTTTTACTGGACTTTATTTTTACTTTTTCACCCAACACCTGATTACCTTCCAGCTTTAAAGACGCGACCGAAGGCCCTATGACCCGTCTGCCATTGAATTGAACATCCCAGGATAATTGCTCGCCTGCGGTCACGGTCACTTTTATTTTCTGATCGGGAGAAGTCACAGAGAATTTTTTATCCTGTGCCTGTAAAGCAAAGCAATTTAAAGCTGTGATTAGCGCTACCGCATAGCTTAAGTATTTTTTCATCGCTGGTTGTATATTGGTTAGGTGCAGTCGTGTGTGTTCAACAAGATCGGATATTAGCAGCGCATTTACGGTTTTCCAGTTTGCAGATTCATTACCTGAAGTGCTCCTAGTTGCTAGTCCACCACGTTATTGCACTGACAGCTGACATCAACTATTCGAGACAAAAATAACACCGCATTCCACTCTCCATTAATGCTATTTTAACCGATACTGGTACTAATCTGTATCTAATATAGCATTGCAAGCTGCATCAGGAACTTCTGATCAGGCCAGCGTCTTAAGGAATATCCGGGTCAGGTTGCTGCAGCAGTTTGCCCGATACAGGAAAAATTAAATCAAGCTGAGAAAGCAACATCAAAAGCCCCGGCTGAAAAAAAGCCGAGCAACTGAATCTCAAGTAACAGCCAGGGCAAATGCAGAACAAGAAAATTGTAATTGAAATAATACCATTGATAATATGCAGGATAGTATTACGCAGTTTAACGACAAACTTCGTGATTTGAAGTTCCCTATTGTTCAAGCTGCGTAACCTCCCCTTGCTACAGGATCCAGAGCCATTGCCCGCTCCTGCCATCTTGCAAAGATCAATCGAACCACCATTAAACCCAAATATAAATATGAAAACAAACATTAAAAAAATCATCCTTGCACTCCTATTTGCAGCGCCGGCATGGCATGCCTGTAAGAGAGATGCAGTCAATCCGGAGGAAAAGTTTTCCCGTATTGAAAAAATATCCGCGGTTAACGCTTTGGCAGCCACCACCATCACCAAAGAAGCTGAACAGGGTACGCTCAGTAACGGCGCCTCGGTGGTCAGCAACAGCGGAAGTTCCGGGGGAGCATATGTAAACCTGCAGGGCGGCAACCTGAGTCTCTCCGTTTCCGTTCCCAGCGCTGACGTTTTCGACGTTTACGTACGCGTAGCCTCACCATCAGGTGCCAAAACAAACAACTATTCTGTCAATAGTTTGACGGGTAGTTTTACAACCCAGCAGAACGCCAGCTACCAGGACTACAAAATCGCATCAGCGGTGAACCTGGGCGCAGGTAACCATACCATACAAATCCGGTCAGACTGGGGCTGGATAAACATTGACAATGTCCGCCTGGTGGGCGGCAGCGGGGCCACTTATAATTTAAAAACCACCTTAGCCAATACAGCTTCGTCCACAGCAACGCAACAACTTTTTAGCTGGATGAGACAGCAGTTCCGCACGAAAGTCATCTCGGGACAAACAGATGGCAGTGAGTTCACCTACATTAAAAACCTTACCGGAAGAACACCACTATTGAGGGGGTATGACATGCAGCCCTACAGTCCGAGATACCCATATTCCTGGGACAGCTCCTGCGGCTGCCATACCTTTGCGCCAAACCTGAATGCCACCGTTACAAACGATGCAATAGCCTGGTATAACAACAATGCAAAAAAACCGATTATCCAGTTCCAATGGCACTGGCACTCACCTATGGGAGGCTCAGCCGGAACTAATACATTTTACACCAGCGACACCAATTTTGACGTCTCCAGAGCAGTAATTCCAGGTACAGCTGAATACACAGCTACGATCCGAGACATAGACGCAATTTCCGTACAACTCAAAAAACTGCGTGATGCCGGAGTACCTGTCCTTTGGCGACCACTTCATGAGCTGGGCGGAACCTGGTTCTGGTGGAGTGCAAAGGGTGCCGGACCATTTAAGGCGCTTTGGAACCTCATGTACGACCGGATGACCAATTACCATCAGTTAAACAACCTGATCTGGGTCTGGAACGGTAACGATGCCAACTGGTATGTTGGAAATGATAAATGCGATATTGCCAGCATTGACTTTTATGGTACACCATTTACTTATCCGATCGTTAAGGAAGAATATGACAAGATTTACGCCATTACCGCAGGAACAAAAATACTCGGCATGAGCGAAAACGGAAGTATTCCTAACATTGACCAGGCCTGGTCACAAGGAGCGACCTGGGCATTTTTTATGACCTGGTACGATCACATCACCAGTGCGAACTCAAACGCAATGATCCAGTCTATCTATACCAATCCAAAAACCATTACCCTGGAAAACCGATAGTCGGAACACAACAGGCAGGAATGGTGGTTATCCAAGCCTAAAAAAGGCGACCGCAGTTGCGGTCGCCTTTTACTATTGATCCCCAGGATAAAGGAATATATCAGCCAAACATTGGTTGCTTAAGGTACAGACAAGCCGCCCGAAATAAACAACGAATAAGCTATAAGTTTAATGTACAAAAAAATGCCTGGACGGAGTTATTATTTAGCTTTCTTACCATACACTTTGAGGATATCAGGAAGTTCATCTTTGGTGACGACCAGGTCGTGCGAATATACCGTCTTGAGATAGCTCTTATCTGTTTTTGTCAAATGACCGGTATGCCATTGCATCCACCACGACCACATTGCACCTTCCTGGATACATTTGTTCGGATCAGGGGGAACTCCACACTCATGATAGGCGGTAGGTATACCGGCTTTGGCAGCTTTCTTCACATTTTGATACATCCCCGATTGTGGATTGTCACCGACACCATAGATGTCAGCTCCGGCGATATCCACATACTTATCACCCGGATACCAGCGGGCATCCGATTTGTCCGTGTAACACAACACCCAGATCAGGTTGTTCAGTTTGCGCGTTTTCGTGAAATAGTCATACATGGCGATCCACAGCTTTTTGAATTTCTCAGGGCCTTGTTTGCTCCACCAAAACCAATGCCCATCAAGTTCATGAAAGGGACGCCACAATACTGGTACATTTGCCTGCTGCAGTTGTTCCAGCAAATCAGCTTTAGCTTTCAATTCTGACCAAAAAATCTCGTATTCCTGGGTGCCCTTTTGCAAACAGCTGTCAATATCCGCAGCCATCTTACTACTCTCATAACCCTGGCCTTTTCCAGGCGCCCCCATATGCCACATAATGGTAGATATGCCACCTGACTTCCACCAGTTTATGGCTCCATCAACTTCCTGCTGGTTATCACGCGGGTTGATGAAATCAAAACCATTGATGGCAGGGAGTTTACCTGTTGTTTCCTGAAGATATTGTATCTCATTTACCCCCCAGCTCGAACTCATCTGTCCGGAGAGTATTTTCTTACCATTCATGTCATTGAGATAAGCGTAAAGCGCCACTGCTTCTTTAGAAGCTTTGGGGTTAGAGAGTTTGTGCTGCCTGGCGATGCCAAGAAACGGCAAGGCAATGAGCAGGTAAAAAAAGATAGTTTTAAAATTCATGTTTCAAATGTGTGTGGTGTGTATGGTATAAATAAATGAAAGTAGAGTATATCAGGTAATTCAGCATGATACCGCTAATAGCTCATTAAGGTAACGAAACATCTGGGATCCAGGTTTAGGCTGGCCTTACCATTCTTTATCACGATATCAGCGATCTGAACGCTATTCCTTGATTTATCAGTCAGGTAGGCCTTAAATCCTTTTACGGCTGAGGGAATACCGCCCAATCTTGCTGCTCTTCCCCCACTGCTGTTGACCAGATGAATGGTATAATTTTTCCCATCACCCGCCAATGCTGCGCAGGACACATCCGGCCGGCTTGAGCTGACCGCAATATGCTGTTGTCCGGCAGGGGTAGCGGCAAGTTGTTTGAGCTGCCAGAAACGCTGTGTAGGTGCAAGCGGCCCCTCAGTACCGAAAATCCCAGCGCCTTTAAGCGGGGAATAATCCGCCGTAAGCTGCCATTGCAGGATTGATCTCGGCTGGCATATATTCAGTAAGCGCGTGTACAGGTTGATCTCTTCCAGCGCATAGGATTCTTCTTGAAAATATTCCGGATACTGCCATGCTGCGGCATCGATACTCCCCTCGCCAACCAGCAGATCCGCATCAATCTTGGTCGCCGCCTCAGCCCATTTGCTGAGTGTCGCTGCATCCCATCCGCGCCAGGAATGAAATGAAATCGCACCGATGTATGGCCTACATGCCGGGTCATTCAAAGCCGGATAAATGAATTCATAGGTATTTGCATCCGAATTATCACCCAATAACAACTTAGTTTTTAAGCCCTTTGACTTGAAGTACGCACCGAGGCCCTTAATCAAGTCTGCATGTTCCTGTCCGGTTTGCCTGACGTTGATGCCCAGGTCGGATTCATTAAAGGAGAAATACGTAGCCTCTACTCCATATTCTGATTTAAGGTAGAGCAGATAACTGCTGATGGAAGCATAAATTTCCTGCATACGGGCAGGATCCAGGGCGTTGCCCCAAATGCCGTTTGCATCCTGCCCATTTACCAGCTTGCCGATCACCGCCCAGGCTGGCGGAGACCATGCAGAAACGATAACAGGCATGTTCATTTTTCCTAGTCTTTGGGCCATCTCCATCGCATTTTTGACTTTAGGATCAAGATTTCCCTTAACCGTATCTGTCTCAAGTAATGGATGCCAGTTTCTCCAGGGCATTTCTACCCTTCCCCAGGCCACCCGAAGATTTTCCAGACAATAATCGATGACCTGGGGATCAGTTTTCGCATTTTGCAGCCTGAAGTTCCCGCCCAGTCCATCGAACATCCGCCCCTTAAGGCCAGCATTCAGTTTGATGTCTACTGGTTCAGCATCAGGCGTTGCCGCCAGGCTGATGTCAAATGATTGCTCATAACTGTCGCCCCGTTTAAGCGGCCCGGTATGTATCGGAAGCAGCAGTTGGGCAAAGCCTTTGGGTACTTCATTACCGCCTGGAACCGCCGGCACGGATGGGACCACTTTGAAAAAGTTTGTACCACTATATTTTTTCTTATCCCACTGAACACCCAAATAAACGCCGGTCAGCGGCTGGTCCGAGAGTGCTTCAATTTTGATCAGCACCTTGACTCTACCGCTTTCCAGATCTGTTACCCGTTCGGTGAACTTCACATCAGCGATGACTGTAGTCACCACTTGCTGCTGCCCGGACCGGTGAAGCGGGGCCTTTGCAACTCCTTTCCCGAGGACTTAATGTCAGACCAGTCTTTACCGACTACATTTAGGTTCGTCTTGAATTCCATCAACTGCCCCTGAATTCTTATTCCGGTTAGGTCACCCCAAGGCATCAGTTCTGCCTGAGCTTCTGCCTTAAAGGGAAAGCACAGCGTACCGAACAACAAACACGTCGTAAAGGATATACATTTTATCATTTTTTTCATCGAAGTCATGCTTAAGATAAGTCCACAGAAAAGCACTTTGTCTGCCGGCTAAACCTAACAGCTACCATCCTTTTATTTTTCTAATGCCGGCACTAAGTTCAGCCGCGATATCCTGGTGTTCATCCAGTCTGGGATGTCCCCCGCAACCCTTGTCCCAGCGTCTTGAAAAAAAGAAAGTACTCACATTTTGATCCTCACCCTTATTCAGGTAAGCCACGACCGCTTTCAAATAACTTTTCTGTACTTTTAACAGTCCATCCCCCGCCATAGGACTGGTCAAACAGACCAGGCTCGCCTTTGGATAAACGGCTCTCAATTTCCCCAGAAAAGCCACATATGCATTGCAGAACAAGATCGAATCCTGGATTCCATCATTCTGACCAAGACATACCGTGACTACATCGGGTTGATATTTGCTGAAATCCCATGGAATGGCATTATCCCTGAGGTTGATCTTGTCGTAGACATCCGGCATCAGGAGTTTCATATTACAGCAGCTCTGCACAAGTCCAATACCAGAGACCGAGGTCAGTTGCCACTGTGCATTTAATTTACGTGCGGTTAGCGGTCCGTAACTCAGGTAAGCATTGTGCTGATCATACCAATCCTGGGTCGACCCACAGGGTATGGTCAGGTCACTGCCGGTTCCGCTGGTAATTGAATTTCCTATGAATTCAATTTTGCGTAAAGGACGAGCATGCGGTTCCAGCAATTTCACACAACTGATGCCCCCAAATTCCAGAAAGCCTATCCCTGACTCTGTAGCCTTACATATGGTCAGGCGGTGTTTTCCATTACCCAGACCGCTGCCCAGGTTCAACACATTTTTAGCTTTGGTTAATTTAATTTTTTTTGCGGGCAGGTCATCCAGTATATAGGATACATAGTTGTGATTTTTACCATATAGCTCTTCATCATTCAATATCAGCTCGCAAACATTGCCTGAAAAAGACAAACTGATGTAAACACCCGGAGCATAAAAGCGTGGCAAGTTGGGATTGGAAAAATCAACTCTTCCCGTATATTGTATGCGAGGATCAGCAGCTGCAAAAAATTTCACAGCTTCCCTTGCGACTGAGGCCGCTGGGGCCGATGCAAAGGATGCCGTGAAACTTAAAAGCTGAAGCCCGATTAAGGTCAACAATCTCATAGGAAGCTATTAAAGGGAAAGCCGGTACATTAAAACCTCATGAGCTGCAAGCGTGACATCTACAGCCTTCGCAGTTTTGCCAGCCTCTTTTTTTGTCCAGAGATTCCGTATTTTATATGGTGTAGTGTGTGGCGTGAATTTCCGGTTTGAAAATTCATCGGTCAGGTTCAGCTCCTTCCAGTCCACCTTAAAAGTTTTGCTCTTAAGCGATCTGTTCAGGTAACAAAGTGCCCAGGCACCATCCTTCAGCGGCTTAAGCCAGCATTCAACACTATCTTTTACGCCATGTTTGAAGGCCTGTATACCCAATGAATCCTGATTGACTGCAATCACCTCTTTATTGGTCAGCACTTCAAGTGTGCGTTTGTCCATATTCCTGAGGTCATTTCCAGCGATCAGCGGAGCGGCAATCATTGCCCACATCGAGAAATGCGCACGGTCTTCAGCCGGTGACAATTTCCCGTTGCCCACCTCCAGCATATCCGGATCATTCCAGTGCCCTGGCCCTGCATATTCGCGCAAGCCATCCTGTTTGTCCAAAATCTGCATTACGCCCCAGGACTTCCAGCTGCCATGGTCATTGATACAGTCAAAGCAATTGTAAATATCTCCAGTGGTTCTCCACAGGTGCCCAACATTCTGGCCCCATTGCCAAGGCTTGTCATTTCCCCATTCACAGATGCTCAGCACGACAGGCCTGCCCGCTTTTTTGAGTGCTGCAGTAATTGTTTTATAGGCACCTTCAGCTTTCAAACCCTCGGTATTACACCAGTCATATTTTAAATAATCCACGCCCCAGGAAGCATAGGTTTTGGCATCCTGAAACTCATAACCGCGACTTCCGGGTCTTCCCCCGCAGGTTTGCGAGCCGGCATCGGAATAAACCCCCATTTTCAGGCCTTTAGCATGGATGTAATCCGCAAGGGCCTTCATCCCCGAGGGGAACCGTTTTGGATCAGGGTGAATAAAACCCAGACTGTCCCGTTCACCATGCCAGCAGTCATCAATGTTGATGTAAGTATAACCTGCATCTTTCATCCCACTACTCACAATAGCATCGGCAATTTCCCGTATGAGCTTTTCGTCTACATTGCAGGCGAATTTGTTCCAGCTGTTCCAGCCCATAGGAGGAGTGAGCGCGAGTCCCGGATATTTTGTGTAGTCCTGCACATAATTGTTTCCCTGTCCGAAACCGGACAGGGAACAGCATAATAAACCAAATAATGCAATCGTGTTTCTTAATCTCATTTTAAAAGTAGTATGTTATCTATATAAAAAGTTGCCGGGTCGCCATTGATCTGCATGACGAAGGTTTCCAGGTTATTTACACCTGAGCCTTTGAAAACCTGCAAATCTATTTTGAAATAAGTCCAAACGTTTGGCGGAATGGTAAGTGTTTGAGAATTGGTCCAGTTAAAGTTGAAACTGATCGCTTTCTCTACAGCAGCCCCCTTAACCCAAAATGTAACGTACTTGTAGGCTGAAAGGGAAACAGGTGTATTCATTAACCATTGCAAACCACCCCAGGAGCCTGTATATTCCGCTTTCAAAGCTGTGGTTCCAAACTTCACATTCGCAGCCTCAGTGGTGTTCGCCAGACTGGTACTCCAGGAGGAATTATTGATGTTGCTGTTCATGGCATCCGTAAACAGTTTGTAAGCATTGTCGATGTACACAAATTCCTGGTCTGTAATTCTCAGTCCTGAAGCATTGGTGATGGCCAGCTTCGCCCTGGGAAGATCACTTGCCGGCATTTTGATCTCCAGCTGTTTTTTGGATTTGGACAATATTTCCACTTCGGTGGTTGTTCCGTCCAGCACAATTTTGTTCACATCCTCCAGGTTAATCCCAGTTAACGTGAGCTGCGTGCCTGCTACTACCTCGTTGGCGGAAACCGTGGTAATTGAGGGTAAGGCAATTACACGGAAACTCACCTGAGCAGTTTTTCCTTCAGTGTTGGTAAAAATGATGTTTTGTACCCCACCACTTGCCGTATCCGGAACCCTAAACACCAAAGCGTTATCGGTATTGAAATTAGCGTTAAACGTTGCCGGGACGAGATCTTTCTCAAACATAACTGAGCTGATCTGTCCAAGGCCAGAGCCCTTAACAATCAGTACTGAACCTCCGGACGCCGAGTCTGGCTCGATTCGCTGAACCTGAAGGTTCCCTGCTTTTGACTGCGGGTTTCCGTCCAGATCTTTTTTACAGGATGCCATTGCAATTACCATGAAAAGCAAAGCCATCACTTTTTTCAATTGTATAAATTTAAAATCTTTCATTTTTCAGCTTATTTATTTATATGGAACAGCAGGTTGAGCCAAAAGTGGATTCAAAGCGATTTCAGCCGCCGGGATAGGCAGGTATAGTTGATCAGGTTTGGTAAAAGTTGCCTTGACATCCGAATGATTAATCGTACGGACGTTATCGGTCACCGTATATTCTCCCCTTTCCTGCTTGTCCAGTATCTCTTTTGCTTTGGCAAATCCCTGACGCTGGACGTCAAACCAATAATCCCCTTCGAAATTAAATTCAATCATTCGCTCATGAAGAATTACATCTTTAGTAAGACTGGTCTTGTCTGCACTCACCGGGAAACCAGCGCGGTGCCTGACTTTGTTGAAGTACTGCAGGGCAAGCGCATCCGAGGTACTCGCAGCATCACCCAGGACCGCCTCGGCGTAGATCAGCAGCACATCCGCATACCTGAGTATATAAGTACTCATGTTATTCGCAGATCCATTCACCTTTTCTCCGTTACTACCGGTTCCAATCACATATTTCGCTGAATTGGTACGCGTTGCCGTATAGATCCTCATACCATCTGGCGCAGTCGCCAGTGTGTCGTAGGTATAGCCATTAGGGTAATTCTTATTGGTCCAGTCCGCACGGAAAAATCCATGCTCGAAAATGGATTTACGCCTAAGGTCACCCTTTTCAAATGAAGTGATCAGGTTAATGGACGGTACAACAGAAGAATAACCACCGGCTCCTGCAGGATCCAGTAGTGGTCCCGGGCCGATGTTGGTTTGGGTATGATTGCCGGCAGCGTAGTCGCCATTTTCAATCCATCTGAACTCAAAAAGAGATTCGATGTTACCATTTGATGAAGCAGTCGAGAACATCTGGTAATAATCCGGAAATAAGTCAAATTTTCCAGAGTTGATCACTTCAAGCGCCTTGATCTTGGCATTTTCATAGTCCTTCATGTACAGGTAAACCTTTGCCATTAGGCCCTTGGCAGAATAGGCATTGACCCTTCCCTTTTCAGAACTTACCAATGGAAGGGCAGCTTCCGCCGCTTTCAAATCCTCAAGCACAAAATTTAACACATCTGTTTGCAGATACCGTGGTACGGTAAAGTCGGTAGACGTTGCCAGTTTGACCGGATCGGTAACAATAGGTACATCTTTAAATATCCTGGCCAGGTAAAAGTACGCTACAGCGCGCATAAATCTTGCCTCCGCTATTCCCTTGTTAAGATAGGCTGGGTCTGAGACAGATGCTTTCTTAGCTTCAAAGGTATTGATCAGGATTGTCGAAACACCTGCCGACTTATAAAAAGCCTGCCATGCTTTCAGCACCTGTGCATCCGTTTGTGAAACCGTAAAATTCATGTATGGTGCATAGTCACCAGGGCCGGAAGTGATGCCGGTCCCGCCCATAATTTCACCGATGCTTAGAAATGCGCGATCCATAAAGGGGAACCAGGCAGCACCGTAAAGCAAACCAGTTGCTCCGTCAACCTGAGCGGCGGTGGTATAGTAAGTCTCTAAAGTCGGCGCATTTTGATCCGGCCGATCCAGAAAACTTTTCTGACAGCTGGACAATAGTCCAACTGCTAATAATATGTAGAATAATTTTGTTTTCATCTTAATCGCTTATATGATAGAAATAATTAGAAAGTGATATTTGCTCCAATGGTATAGGTCCGGGGATTTGGATAATTACCATTATCAACATTGGTATACAAAGCATTGTTGTTAAATGATCCCAATTCCGGATCATAGCCCGAATAATTGGTCAGTGTATAAATGTTTTGTCCGGAGAAATAAATCCTGGCTGAGGCAATCTTTGCTTTGTTAATTAATTTTACCGGCAGATTGTAACCCAGGGAAACGGTCTGAAGCCTGATGTAAGAACCATCTTCGATAAAGCGGTCGGACAATCTCCTGTTATTTTCATGCCACTCATTATATCTCGGCAAAGATCCATTGGGATTAGCCGGTGAATAACGTTTATACAGAACATTTGCTGACTGATTGTTATAGGCATTATACGAGCCCTCAGTCAGCAATTTTGTAAAATTCAAAATCTTAGCACCATAGCTTCCCTGAAGGAAAATGGACATATCAAAACTTTTGTACGTAAAATTATTCGTGAATCCGAAAGTGAATTTAGGATTCGGGTTTCCGATAAAGGTCTGATCGAAAGAATCGATGATTCCATCGGGAACCCCATTCGGCCCGCTGAGATCTTTATAACGTATATCACCAAGCCAGGTCCCTTTTTGAGTTACTGCAATTCCCTGCGCTGCGCTGGAATTAATTTCATCTTCAGAGCGGAATATACCATCTACTACAAAGCCGTAAAACTGACCTACCGGTTGTCCTACAACTGAACGCGTGATCACACGATCCGCATTCAGGGCATCTGTCGCCCGGAAGATGAGTTCACTTGTTCCCGCATTCAATTCATTGAGGATATTTTTATAGTGTGAAAAGTTGAGTTGTGTTTTCCAGGTGAAATTGTCTTTGGTGATGTTATAACTCGTTACCGCAAGGTCAATACCGGTGTTGGTCATTCTACCCGCATTGGTGATCGGAGATTGGATATCATTGTAATTGGTTCCGATCCCGGAATAATACGGCAGCGCAGACGGCAGGAGCATATCGGTCGTAATTTTCTTGTACAAATCCACAGCAACCTCGATTTTCTTATTGAGCAGGGTTGCATCAATACCACCATTATAGGTTTTTACAGACATCCAGGCCAGTCTCGGATTGGATACATTGCTCGGCCAGCTTCCCGGACCAAAAGCACCGGTTTGTTGTACCAGTCCGGCAGTGAAAGCGTTTGAACCGCCGCCACCTGTCCCGCCAACAGCACCTGCACCTAAGCGGATCTTCAGGTAACTTAGCATTTCCAGGTTCTTTGCAAATTCCTCATTGGTCACTGTCCAGCCTACCGAAGCAGCCGGGAAATAACCGAACCTTTTCTCCGGGCCGAAAGTCGATGAACCGTCCCTTCGTACGGATACATTCAGCGAGTACTTATTGTCAAATGAATATCCTGCACGTCCGAAATAGGAATACATCGCACTGGCATAAATTCCACCACCTGTAGTTTCACCAACAGCAGAACCTGCACCTATCGAAGGGAAATTCAGGTTCAGGTCAAAGCGGTTTCCGTTCAACTGATTGTAGCTGGATTCCCAGGCTTCCTGCCCCAATTGTGCAGTAATGTTATGTTTACCAAATGTCTGGTTATAGTTGGCATAATTGGTCCAGTTCCAGAATAAACTAAGCGCCCTACCTTCGCTAATCTGGCTTCTCGGGATAATGGATGCTGCACCATTACTTACCTGTGGTTGAAAAAAGGTGTTCTGACCGACGGTGTAGTCTACACCGAACTGAGACCTGACGTTGATGTGCTTGGTGATACTGATCTCTCCATATAAATTAGCGATGGCTTTAGCCTGGATCACCCGGACGTCCCGAAGAGACGCAAGTGCCAGGGGGTTCGAGTTGGTCCCAAAATTATATCCGCCAACGTTAACAGAGGGAGCAAACTGCCCATTTGAATAGATCGGAGCAGCAGGACTGTTACCCACTGCCACACTTATAGGAGTAGCAGCACCATTTGTCAGGGAAACACGCTGATTGGACCTGATGAGATTGGTGGTGATCCCTACCTTTGCCCAGTCTTTAACCTGCTGGTCCAGGGTTACCCTTCCCGTATAACGCTTTAGGTCCGATCCGGTAACTACCCCTGTTTGTGAATAGTAGTTAGCAGATGTATAATAAGTAGTTTTATTTGAGGCGCCGGAAAAAGACAGCTGGTGCTGCTGAGTCAAGCCATTCTGGAACAAAGCATCCTGCCAGTCTGTTCCTTTCCCTAAAACGGTCGGATCAGCGTATTCACCGATCGGTACATACGCATTGCCATTGATCGTAGCGATTTCCTGTAAAATTCCGTTTTGGTATTCTGCAAATTGTCTAAGATCCATCATATTGATCTTTTTCTGGATCTGTGCCTGACCTACAAATACGTCGTAAAGTATCTTAGATTCTCCAGGCTTTCCCCTTTTTGTTGTGATGATGATCACACCATTTGCTGCCCTGGAGCCGTAAATTGCCTGAGCTGATGCATCTTTTAAGATGTCAATCGTAGCGATATCAGCAGGATTGATCGTTGCCAAGGGACTTTGAGCGGTCTGGGCTGCACCTGCACCGCCACCATTATAATTTGATGAAGGGCTGGATGACAAGGGCACCCCATCCACTACGTATAGCGGCTCATTACCTGCGCCGCCGCTTACTGAAGTTACTCCGCGTACACGTACGGAAACACCACCACCGGGTTGTCCGCCGTTGGTACTGATACTCACACCCGCAACCTTACCCTGCAAAGCCTGATCTATACCGGCAACGGTAAATTTTTAATGTCTTTCTCCGTTACAGATGAGATCGAAGAAGTCACCTCTGATCTGCGCGTACTTCCGTATCCGATCACGACCACTTCGTTTAATTTTGAAGAGGTTTCCTGTAGCTCAACTTTCAATGTTTTCCGTTCGCCAATCACCACGTCCTGCGTGGTCATGCCGATGTAGGAGATAGTCAGTACATCATTTCCAGCCGGAACATCAATGGAGAAAAAACCCTGAGGATTGGTTTGAGTCGAAACCTTAGTTCCTTTCACCGTGACAGATACCCCGGGCAGCGTAACGCCTGAAGGATCGGAGACCACACGGTAATGATTCTTGAAGGTTTGGTTTGGGCAAACACTGCGGGACCCGCGGCGCTTGTAATTAAAAGTAGGAGTAGCATAAAGAGCCATCCATTACAACTTGTTCTTGTCGTCTTCATTTTTTAGTTATCGTATTTGGTTAGTTATCGAACCCCCGCTGGGGTTACCAGGGTCTAAAGTAGAAAGTCGGGCCAAACAAAATGCTTAAAAATGGGGGTCGAAATGTGTAAAGCGCTAAAATTGGCCTATTGACCGGAAGAATTCCTCATTTCAGCATATTGAGAGGGCAATACGTTGAATTCCTCTTTAAATGATTTCACAAAATTCTTTGTGGTTTTGAACCCGGTCTTGTAACAGATGGTAGATACGTTGAATTTGCCTTGCGCTAACAGCTGTGCAGCTCTTTTCAACCGGTAAGATTTAATAAACTCCAGGGGCGTTTTTCCTGTCAGCGCTACCATACGCGTATAAAGTGTACCGCGGCTGACCAAAACCAACTTGCTGAGCATATCGACAGAAAAATTACTATTGTCTATGTTTTTCTCAATTTCAGCCAGTACTTCCCGAAGAAACTGCTCATCCGGGCTTTCCAGTTCGACTGTAGGCGGGCTCACCTCAACTTGTTTCGAAAAACGTTTACGTGAAGATTCCTGCTGGCTAAGGATGTTTCTGATCTTTGAGCGCAAGACCTCAAAACTGAATGGTTTGGTCATGTAATCATTCGCACCCGTTTCCAGTCCTTCCAGCTGTTGATGTTCAGCCGTCAGTGCGGTCAGCAGGATGACCGGAACCTGACTTGTCCTGGCATCCGATTTAATTTTCATGCATAAATCGATGCCATCCATCAGCGGCATTGAAATATCACTGACCACAATGTCAGGATGATAAAACAAGGCCTTTTGCCAACCCTCTTTTCCATTTTGAGCCTCAATGACATTAAAATCAGTTTTCAGACTATCCCGTAAAAAAAACCGAAGATCAGTATCGTCTTCCACAATCAGTACAGTAGGCTTTTTCGAAGAAATCTGCGGCTGTTGCTGCTCTCCTTCAGTGGATCCAGTGTCTGTGATGAGCTCTTTTGATGCATCATTTCGGAGCTGGATCTGATTTCTAAGCTCTTCGAATGGCAGCAAAACTGTAAAACAGCTACCGAGACCCTCATCGCTTTCCAGGGATATCTGACCCTGGTGAAGGTTGATAAACTCTTTGGTAATGGACAGCCCGATACCGCTGCCCTGATTGATGATCGAATCATCATGCTCGTGCTGAAAGAAACTTTCAAAGATCTTTTCCTGCTGCTGTTTAGGGACGCCAATGCCGGTATCCATGATTTTTATTTCCAGCAGGTAATTTTCCGCCATCAGGCAATCTACCGATACGCTTACCTTTCCGCCTTCCGGAGTAAACTTAAAACTATTGGACAGGAGGTTGAAAAGGATCCGCTCAAGTTTGTCGTGGTCAAATTTGACATTCAGCACGTCGTATGCGGAGTTAAAGCTCAGCTGGATATTTTTCTTCTCCCCTACATCCTTGAAAGAATAGGTAGCTTCACGAATGAAAGAAACAATCTCACCTTTCCGTTTCTGCAGCTTAAGTTCTTTCATTTCCATCTCCCTAAAGTCAAGAAGTTGATTGACCAGATTCAAAAGCCGCTTCGCATTTTTATGGATCAGTGAGACCTGCTCTTTCAGTCTGCTGTCATAATCAGCAGTCAATATTTTATCAATCGGCGCAAGAATGAGTGAGAGCGGCGTTCTAAACTCATGGCTGATATTGGTTAAAAATTTAATTTTAAGTGCATCTAGTTCCCGGCTCCTTAACGTTTCGATGCGTTCGTTTTCCAGCAAACGCTGCGATTCTATTTTTTGCTGCTCCACAGAAAACTCCCGTTTCAAACGCTGGATACCGCGATGACGAATATAGTAGAAGCCTAGCCCCGCTATCAGCAGGTAGAGAAAGTACGCCAGAGGACTGGTATACCAAGGATCCCTGATTATGATTACAAGACTTGCCCCCTGAATATTCGAGGTACTTCCCGGCCCCTGCGACCTGACCTTAAACCTATATTTTCCGGGAGGCAAATTCGTATAAGCAGCTTTGCGGGTGTTTTGGCCTGCCTCTATCCAGGTCTTATCGAATTCTTCCAGCATGTACTGGTATCTGACTTCGTCAGGCCCGGTAAAATTCAGCGCCGCAAATTCAATGGCAAACACGTTTTGATCATGATCCAGCACTATTTCTCTGGTGTCAACAATGGATTTTTCAAGAATTGCTTTGCCCTTACGGTCGGCTATCGTAGAGACGCTTTCACCAAACAGCTGGAAATCGGTGATAAAAAGCTTTGGGGCCGGCGCATTTGTCTTGATCCTGGAGGGAAAAAAAATGTTCACGCCGTCCGGACCGCCGAAGGCCAGTTCCCCGGTCCGCAAGCCAACCGAGGCATTCCGGTTGAACTCTTTGCCCTGGAGCCCGTCATTCTCATCGAAATTATCAAACACCAGGCTTAGTTTTTTTCCATATTTGACGGAAATACGGGAGAGTCCGTTGGAACTGCTCAACCAGAAATTGCCGCCGCTGTCTTGCTGGATGGCCGTTAAATTGTTATCGGGAAGTCCGTTTAACTTGGTGAAATTCTGGAAAATTGCCGTTTTCGGATTGTACACGCTAAGGCCATCGCGGGTACATATCCAGAGGTAACCTCGTTTATCTTCGATCAGGCTATTGACATTGTCATTGATCAAACTGTTCCCATTTAGCGGATCATTCACAAAGCGGACAAACCTGTCCTCTTTTTCCAGCAGTAAATGGATTCCAAAGGATGTCCCCACCCAGATGTTATGCTGATGATCTTCTATGATCTTAAACACATAATCGGAACCTATCAGCTGATTTCCCTCCGTATAACGTTTAAACCGCGCGTTTTTTTTGTCGAGCAGGTTGAGTCCACCCCCACTGGTACCCACCCAGAATCTGCCCTTGGAATCTTCCAGTAAGTCAGACACCCGGTTGTCGCTCAGACTGCCCGGATCTCTGGGATCATTGAGGAAATGCCTGAATTTTCCATCCTGAAAAAAATTCAGGCCACCAGTGTAGGTCCCAACCCAAAGGCGACCCTCCCTATCGAAATAGGTCGACACAACGGCATCATGGGAAAGACTTACGGGGTTTGAAGGCTGATGCTGAAAGTGACTGAACTTTCCTGTGGCCCTGTCATAATAGGTCAAACCACGCCCGTTAGTTCCGATCCATAGGTTTCCCCGGCCATCCTCGGCCAGGCTGTTGACATCATTATAACCCAGATCCTCAGCATTGGAGGAATGCTTAATTAAACCAAATTTAATGATTCCGGGGTGAAACAGGTTGATCCCCTTTCGGAAAGTCCCAATCCAGACCACGCCTAATCTATCAGAATAGATACTGGATATACTGTTCTGGCTCAGACTTTTATTGTCATTGGCTTTGTTGAGCAAATAGTCTACCTTGAAGCCAGGCTTGCTGACTAAATTGATTCCACCATGGTCGGTGGCCACCCAGATGTTGTCTTTTTCATCCTGAACCACCCCACTGATCATGTCTGAATTGAGCCGCCTTGCCCCGCCTGTCCTGCTGAATTTCATCCAGTCCCTGCTGATCGGATCAAGGGTATACAAGCCGGCTGCAACTGACATGTTATAGACCCAAAGCAGACCCTGACGGTCCAGAAAAATCCGGTAGCCCTCTCCTCTTTTGTTTAGAAATTTTTCAGCGAGCGAGAACCGCTGGACAATGATGCTGCGCTTATGGTCCAGTAATTCCAATGTTCCATCGATATGGATCATCCACAAATTATTGTCCTTATCTTCTGTAATGTCTATAATCGTACCCGCAGAAATGGAGTTTGCGTCCGCTGAACGGTGCACGACCTGCCGTGTTTTCCGGGAAACCGGGTCATAAATATACAGACCGGTAGGTGAACCAAACAAGAACAGTCCTGCAGCAGTTTTTTTCAATAACTTTACATTAGCTTCTACGATATTGCACTTCAGCAGCTCCGGACGCAGGTCATGATGAAAGCTATCCGTCGAAGGATCATAAAGATCTACTCCTGCCCTGGTCTCTATCCATAATTTTCCATCCGGACCTTCACAAATATCCCTGATGTCATCATCACTGATTGATTTGGGCTGCCTGGTATTGTGACGAAATGTTTTAAAATTATTGCCGTCGAACCTGGCCAGCCCGGAGAGGGTTCCTACCCACAAAAAGCCCTTATCGTCCCGAAAAAAACAGTTGACATCGTTGTGAGGCAACCCTTTGGTATTGTCCAAACGGGAAAATTGATACTGCTGATACTGCGCTCCGGCCGGAAAAAAGCCATATAGCGCTAGATAAATAAAAAAAAGCGCAGCAAAATTCTTCAGCTTCAGTTTTCCAGGCATAATGGCAAGATATCTTTTTGAAATCAAATAATGTAAATATAAGATTTAAAGCTAAGCATTAGCAGTATCAGGCAACTGGGGATACCAGCGTTCCGTCAGATCAGTCATTTAGTTTTTCAAAGAAGGCATTTCATCCAAAGTGATCACGTAACTGCTGGCGAACATCTTTTTCCAAAGTTCCAGTGAATTGTGCACACTCTTACGGGTATAATCACCATACCAAGGCATGAACCAGGACCATGCTGCGCCATCTTTGGTCAGGTTATCTACATCAGGAATTGATCCGCACTCGGTCAAAGCGACCATCTTTTTACTCCCGTATTGTAAATTCAGGGCATTAAATTCCACCACCTGTGAACCATGATCACCCTGCTTATAGATGTCCCGACCGATCATATCCACATATTCATCACCGGGGTACCAGGCATTGTCATTAGGTTCACGGGTCCAGACCCAGATCAAATTATTTAGTTTATGGTAGTTGACCATACGGTCATACATCAGCTGGTACAATTTTTTGCAGGGTGCAGCACCTTTCGCACCCCACCAAAACCATCCGCCCGCTGCTTCATGGAGCGGCCTCCAGATTACGGGAACATGGGCCGCCTGCAATTCTTTAAAGAAACCGGAAATATGATCAATGTCTGCGATCATCGCCTTATACTCCCTGGATTCAGGATCATTGACCTTTGAGATGTCAAAATTAGTTTTATCCGTGTAAAATTCTTCCGTATTGCGCAGGGGATCCCTCCAGTGCCATAAAAACACAGGGATCCCATTTTTCGCCCAGTAAGCTTTCGCATCTTTAACGGGTTGCTGGTCATCATACCAGGTATAGCCCCGGTTACAGTGCATGAAATCAAGACCGATGATGGCCGGCTCTTTCCCGGTCTGCTCTTTCAACCAGTTGGTCTCGTCCATGGAGGAAAGTGTCATCACCCCTGACAGGACTTTCTTTCCATAGTTCTCTTTGAGGAACTGATACAATTTGTTGACTTCAGGGCTTGAACCAGGGGTTACCAGACTGTTGTTGATATTGAACCGGCTTCCACCGGCTTTGGTTCAGGCTCATTGGGCTTTGCCTTGTCGGATTTTTTGCAGCTCTGAAAAAGAAAAGAAAACAAACAAATTGAGAAAAGAAAACTTTTGAGGGCTCTTACAGTCATTATTATATTTTGGTTAGGTTTAAGCCTCAAAACTACCAACAATCACGTTTGCGCCTGATTAAAAATAGGGTTGCAAATGTTTAGCATGGTCGCTAAAAATGGACCAGAAGTACACCCATGGGCTATATGATGTTCTGATCAGCTGTAAACCGGCCCTTCCAGCGATCAAAGAAAACAAATCTTGGGGGAAGGCAAAACAACTGTGGCGAACAGCAAGTGCTGCCGCCACAATTATGGATCTAGATATTTTTAACCTGGATTGCCGAAACCATACCCCTGGGCTCAGTAAAGACGATGATCAGGTTATGCCTGCCGGACACCGGCGATAAACCTGCCGTGTATTGATGCCGTTCACAGCGCCTGAACGGCCAATGACCTTCCCCGATAAACTGTCCAGCCGTACCTCATAGGCACCGGAAGCTTGTTGACCGGATCCCAGCAATACGATGGATTTCAAACCGTTAAGATCAACGTTATCAAGGTGAAGGGAAGCACCTTCTTGCTTGACACGCGCGAAAGCCGCATTACCACTAACCTCGAAACCTTCAAGCCTATCGGCATCAGCAACAGGAATTAATGGATTACGTAACACCACGATGCTCTCCCCGGTTTGTGCTGCGGCGAGTTTTGTGCCGCGATCCCGGTAAGCTGCACGGAAAATAAAGGAGCCTTTATTGGTTTTCCCAGGGCCTTCGCTGGTGGTATAGCTCCCTGTTACCGGCAGGTTTGCAGGTGCAGCTTTCTTTTCACTCAGGCTCAGAATATATTTGACAATCGTGCTGACATCTGCCGCAGGCATGCTGGCATGTCCCGGCATCATCGCATCGCCCCATACGCCAGAACCACCATTAATCACTTTTTTAACCAGGGCTTTTTCGGCTGTGCTGCTTCCTTTATATTTGAATGCGACGCTGGTAAAAGATGGCCCCAGTGATTTCTTATTCACAGCATGACAGGCATTACAATCACTCTTACTGATGAGCGCCTTGGCAGTGGCAAACTGCGCCCCTAGGTCCTGCCTGTTTTGCTTCTGGGCAACCACGGTCATGTCGTAACCTTCAGAAAGGTAATTGATCGAAACGGAAACCTGTGAAGGCAAAATTCGCTTATTGGCCAGGCTGCCATCCTCCTGATCACTCACCCTGACTGAATAAGCAATGGTATTGCCAGGAAAGAAAAAGCTGGTATTGCCTTTCAAAAAATTAAACTTAACCACCGGCACCGCATTTCCGACAGAAATATCCAGAGATCTACTGTTCCTGGCTCCGGAGGGATCCGTGACCGTCAAGGTTGCTTTATACAGGCCTGCAGAACTGAAGGTCAGCTGAGGGTTGGCGGTAGTTTTAGTCTGGATTAACTTGCCGTTCCTGGTGATTTTCCAGCTGTAGCTGATGGGGTCACCATCCGCATCGCGGGTCCCGGCGGAGGAAAGCTGCACCTGTAATGGAACGGGTCCGGCGACCTTATTGGACGATACCTGTATTTCAGGTTTCCTGTTGCCCCCATTGTACTCGATTTTGATCAGCTCCGCCTCAGGCAGATCCTTAAAATATCCGTTACCATATTCTAAAACGTACAAACTGCCATCCGGGCCGAATTTCATATCGATTGGCCCGCGTAAGGTGAGCTCTGGTAAGAACCGCTCCATGGACACAAATTTTCCCTCATTGTCAAAAGTGACGGCCAGTATCCAGCCCCTCACCCAGTCGGTAATCAGCCACTTGCCCTCGTAATAACCTGGATAAAGATGTGTTGCATTGCGAAAATCAGCAGCATGGAATATCGGGCCGCCCACCGCACTGCGGCCGCCACTTCCCATCTCAGGGAATTCGGAACTCACCGCATAAGGATACCAGATAAAGGGATCGATCGTCGGGGGGAGCACATTTAAGCCCGTATTGTTCGGGGAACGGTTAACCGGCTTCAGCGGGTCCCACCAAGCACCGGATTCTTTTGTTGCAAAATTATAATGGCGGTAAGCTTCCTTCCCGTTGAAGTATGGCCAGCCGTAATTACCTGCTTTCTTCGCAATATTGAATTCATCATAGGACCTCGGCCCCCGGAGTTCTGAGGAATTGGAGCCATCTGGCCCCACTTCACCCCAAAATAGCCAGCCGCTTTTGCTGTCTATGGTCAGGCGCCAGGGGTTTCTGTTGCCCATGGTGTAGATCTCAGGCCGGGTCTTGGGTGTTCCTTTGGGAAAAAGATTCCCCTCAGGGATGGTATAGCTGCCATCCGGTTCAGGATGGATGCGCAGGATCTTCCCCCTTAAATCATTGGTATTCGAGGAAGACTTTTGTGCATCACGAGCCCCCTCTCCGGGGCGCTCATCAATAGGAGTAAAGCCATCAGAAGACCTGGAAAAAGTGTTATCACCGGTACTGAGGTACAGGTTATTATCTTTATCAAACAACATGCCCCCGCCCACGTGGCAGCATTCTTCCCGCTGAACCACCACATCCAGTACTTTTTTCTCCGTAGACATGTTAATTTTCCCACCTGTCCAGGTGAACCTGGACAGCCTGTTTACTGACTCAAGCTTGGGAGAATAGTACACATAGATCCAGTGATTCTTCGCATAATCGGGATCCAGTATCACCCCCTGCAATCCATCCTCCCCCTCTGAACGCTCCCCTTTTTTACTCAGGTACTCGCGGCTGACATTAAATTCTGCGACGACATCCATTTTACGCGTTATTGGGCTGTAAACTTTTAATTTGCCCTTCCGCTCGGCATATAAGACCCTTCCATCTTCCAGTACCTGGAACTGGATCGGCTCCTCCAGTTTTTGCTGAAGCACCACCTTGGTAAACCTGTTTTCCTCAGGCTTATTCTGGCCGCTGGCTGTGTATACCCCAATGGCCAGCTGGAAAATCAAGGCCAGCAAAGGCCATAATGATAATTTGTTCATTTGTGTGTGTATGTGTGTGTTTAGATGAAATATCTGATGCGGGCGCTATTTTACTGCGCTTACCATTTTCCGGAAACTGATCACGCTGGCCGCAACATCTGACTGTTGCTTTGCCAGTTGTATTCGTATTCTGCAGAAATCGCTCCTTTAAAGTTTTGACGTTTCAGTTCCGCGATTACACCGGGGAGGTTAGAAACACCTTCCCCCAATGCACATCATGCCCGCCCTTACTTTTTTCGTTAAGTCCTTCATATGCGCATGCAGCACATGGCCATCCAGCTTTTTCAAACATTCCACAGGATCCAGCCCTGAGCGTACCCAATGACCAATATCAGCACATGCCCCAATGCGTTTACTTTGCCCCTTAATCGCGTTTAAAACAACCTCCGGGTTCCAGTAGTGTGAAGGGTCCGGATGGTTGTGGATCGCTACATTAATCGCATATTGATCGGCAACCTGGAAAGAAGGGAATGTCTTTTTCATCAGGTTCCGAAGTAATGGTATGAATGCCCATATCCTTACAAAACTCAAATAACCTGGTCCAGTCCGCTTCAGTCCTGGCGCCGGTAACTCCGAACGCCACCAATTTAACCTTGTGGTCCGCGAGCATTTTTAAAACTGCCTTACGGCTGGCCGGCTCCATCTCCGGTCCCATAGCGCCTTCAATACCGCCACCTATCTTCTGGCCCGGAAATGCTTCAACATAACCCAGCCGGCAGCTGTCAATCTTCCGGACAGCTTCAAAAAAAGTGTACAACCGGAAAGTATAGGCCTGAGCCCCTAATTCCCAGCCGAGGCTCGCTTCGGGGCGGCTACCAGCATTCTTGCCACTCCTGCCTACTTTGATGCCCTGACAAGCTGCCAGCACAAGGGGCACCAGCAATGCAGAGAAAATGTATTTTTTAGCCTTCATATTTCTTTTTTTTAAATTGTTAAATTGTTCATTCTAATTGTATTAAAGTTTCCGCCGGTTTTCTGGCAGATACATCTTTGCTTTCATCCAAACCTTAGAATTGCCAGCCAACCGGAGGGCTGTAGAATCACCAAGTCAAGGCTCAAGACGGCAATTGTTCACAGCTCAAGTGCTAAGAGGTTCATCGGAACAACATTAAATCCCGCCCTCAATTGCTTCAAGGCGGGAATAAGAGCAAGTTGTGATATCTTCATTTGGTTTATACCGGTCTTTAAAGAGGCCGAAATTAATTCATCTACACTGACCAATTGTCCAAAAAACCACCACCAAATGTTAATTTTGATTATAAGGAAGAACAATACTGATAACGACAGCTGATGGCAAAAACTATTCAGCAACGTTTTGGTCGGAAGCGTATTTGGAGGGCAATACCCCGAATTCCGCTTTGAACAACTTTACAAAATACCGGGGGGTCTTGAAGCCAACCTTGTAACTGATCTGAGAAACGGTCAGCTTACGCTGTTCCAGCAATTGCGCCGCTCTTTTCAGACGAAAAGACTTGATCAAATCCAGTGGCGTATTCCCTGTAAGTGCGACCGCTTTTTTGTACAAGGTCACACGACTGATCAGCAGCAGGCTGCTCAGCAAATCTACAGTGAGGTTGCTGTTTTCCATGTTGTGCTCGATTTCAGCGATCAGCTGCTGGATAAACTTTTCGTCTGGCGCTTCTATTTGAACTGCCTGGGGCCGTATCTCCACCTGCTTATGGTATCGTTTTTTGAAAGCGGCTTGCTGATGTAACAGATTTCTGATTTTAGAAAGCAGGATATCCATGTTAAATGGCTTAGTGGTATAATCATTTGCGCCCCTTAGCAAACCATTCAATGTATTCTGGTCACCACCCATTGCTGTGAGCAGGAGCACTGGAATCTGTAACGTCCGCGCATCTGTTTTGATTTTCTCACACAGCTCAATTCCGGATAATCCTGGCATAGCCACATCGCTCAAAACCAGATCCGGCTGGTAAAAGAGCGTCTTCTGCCAGGCAACTTTACCATTTTCGGCCTCGATGATTTCAAATTCTGCCTGGAGATTGTCTTTTAAGAAAGCGCGCATATCCGCGTCATCATCGGCGAGTAGTAAACTGGCTTTCTTTCCCTTGATCTCTGGTTTATCAAAATGAATACTACTCGGGACTTTCGATGCAAAATGGCTTTCATGAGCCTGTCCACGGCTCATTTCCCGCAAGGGAAAGCAAACCGTAAAGCAAAGTCCAAAACCTTCGTCAGTATCTACCAATATCTCTCCGCCCTGCAGTTTTATTAGCTCACTGGCAATGCTGAAACCCAGGTGCGTTCCCTGATGTTGCTTTCCGGGGGGATCTTCCCCAGGGAAAAGGCGGCTGTAAACCAGCTGATCCGGATTTAAACCGGGTCCTGTACCTCTAATGTGAATTTCTATTTGCTGCCCATCCAGATCAACAGACACCTGTACCTTACCCGGCCCGGATGTCAGTTCAAAAACAACCGAAATGAGGTTAAAGCATGTATTCTCCATGAGCTCATGGTCAAAGTCCATCTGAACACAAGCTGCTGAAGCATGGAAACTGAGTTCAATATCCGCCTGCGCTGCCAGGTTTGAAAACCAATGGGTCGTTTTGCTGAAGAGCAGGATGATATCGCCCTGCCGTTTACTTACAGAGCGCTGACAAAACCCCGGTCTTTTCCCAGCCAGCAATTGGTCGATCATTAGCAACAATCTTCTGGAATTGTGCTGTAGTTCCAGTGCCTGCACTTCCAGCTGATCATGCGTTTTTTTTGAATTCTGCCTCAGCGTACCGATAGCATCCAGCATAGATAATAAGGGACTCCTCATGACCTCAGTAAGCTCGGTTAAGAAGCTGATCCTGATCAAACCCGGGTTGCCGTATAGCGCATCAGGAAAGCTAACTTTGTCCCCAGCGGCCTTTAAAGCCTTTTCCAGATCCGCCTTGAACTTTTCTTCCCGCCCTTGCTGCTCCAGCGCGAACTCAGCTTTTAACTTGCTGATCAGCCGGCGCCGGAATAAAATTACCCCACCGACTACCAGCGCGGCAGATATACTACATATGATGGCTGATATGAAAACCGGTACGCACTCACATTCATTGAAGTCAGCAGGTCCCGCCTGCAATATACAAGGCGTAATTGTCAAGAACCTTTTGTGGCGCTTCGCGGCGCGGTAAGGCGACAGGGTTACTACTACAAGAACTGCAAATAAGCGTTCCAATTCATAAAATAGGAAAGAACGGATGTGTACAAGTTGCATTTGTAGTGGCGCTGATTAAATCTTGATGAATTTTAGCAGCACCAGCTGCCGGGTGGCAACTGGTGCTGGTGATGATGGGAACACCATCTTAATCAAATATGCTGGTGCTTTTAAACAATTTAACAGATCTGGCCCGGAAATACTGTTCGTTCTGAACGAAATTCACCACTATACCTAAAGACACTTCCTGCTGCTCATTCAGGGTAAAGGAAACTTTGCCCTCATCAAAGCTGCCCCGGGCCAGTGCGTTTGCCGAAGCATCCACATCAGGAAGCATCTGTCCGGTTGCAGCCAGGATATAAGCCTGGTCCTTGACCTGCTTACCTTCAAAATCCAGTTGAAAAGTATACTTTCCCTGCGGGAGCCTGGCGGTCTGAAAGACTTTACCATTTAAGATAGCAGGTGAGCCCCATTGCTCCAGCGAAAGGTAACCGTTGCCCCCATAACTGTCAAATCCCCCCGCCTTGCCACCTTCCTGGTTTTTAGCAGATTCAGAGGTCATCCAGTCTTTCAGTACTCCAAACCTGGTACCCAGGTTATCAGAACGCTGAAAAGTACCGTTACCCCCGCCTGTATTTTTCAAATACAGGGAAGTAACCTCCTCGAGCTTCGCGGCAAAATCATTCACCGTGAGCAGAACTGTTGCTTTAGCCAGTTTATCATTTATCGTATACTTACTCGGGTTCAGGATGCTGATGGTCAGCCCGAGCACTTTGTTCGGGTTGGCATCCAGGGTTGCTTTGGGCACTTTGAGGTACACAAAGCCGGAAATCTGGTCCTGGGCCACTTGTATGGTATTGGCTGACAATTGCACGGAGCTTAGTGGCTCTACTCCATCAGGGAGCTGGCCAGTGCTGGTCTGGAGTTCCACTGAAAAAGGCTGGGGATCACTGATTCCTGACCGGGATACACCTATGGCCAGGACCAGCATTTTGTCGGTTTTGTCGATAGTGGAATTTTCAGGCTTGATCAAAATATTCCCGTTTTTAACCTGGGTCAGGTAAAGCTGTGGCGGGATATCCCTTACCACACCTAATTCATCTTTGGTACACGATGAAATGCTGAGGATCATTGCTGCGCTTAAGGCAAACAGCAAAACTTTAATTCTATTTTTCATGATTATCATTACGAATGCTAAAATTGACTATTGGAGCTTACCAGCCTGGGTTTTGGACCCATGCCTTGTTTCTTTCGACTTCCGACTGAGGTATTGGCCACAGGTAGTGTTTTTTCTGGAACACCCGTGTTTCAAAAATCCTGCGGGTATAAAATGACACATCCGCAAAGCTTGATCCCGAGCGAACGTTCATACCCCACATCGGACCACCATCGGTTTGTTCGGCAATCTTCCAGCGCCTGGTGTCCCAGACCCTGTGCTGTTCAAAGGCCATTTCAATTCTTCTTTCATGATGTATCAGCTCCTTCACGACAGCTTGCCCGCCTCCAGGCTGCAGCGTGGGAATGCCTCCCCTTTCACGGACCAGGTTCACATACTTTAAAATGTCTGCATTTCCGGGAGATACTTCGTTGAGTGCTTCGGCATAACTCAGGTAAAGATCGGCAAGCCTGAAATAAATTTCATGCTGGGGTGATCCGACCCAGTTCGCAATGTTATTTCCAGGATTAATAAATCTGTGGAGCAGGTAACCTGTCTCACTATGATCATGGGAACCGGCTGCGCCTGCCCGGCCTGTATTGTACAATTCCACTTTGATCGGAGACAAACCATTTTCTCCCTTCCAGATCCATTCGGCACCGTTGTAAGTCACATTCGCATAAAACCGGGGCTCCCGGTTCACATACATATTCCAGGTACCTGCTTTGGCATATTCGGTAGCCACAGTGGAAAAACCGGTTTCTACGTACCCGCTGCCCTGTTCATCAATTCTTTTCCCGTTACTCATGTGGTAAGCATCCACCATCTGCTGGGTTACCCCCACGCCATTCCAGCCGCTGATCTGTCTGATGGCCAGGTGATGCTCCCAGTTGTTGGCTTCCCCGTTTCTGGCCCAAATGATTTCCTTGTTCCAGCGGTCTATGCTCAGGTACTGGTAAGAAAGCTTAGGATCAAACACACCCGCCGCATTGTTCTTTTTGTAGAGTCCGTTGGGCATTAAATCAATCACTGCTTTTGCGGCATCAGCTGCTTTTTTCCATTTATTTGCATCGTAGGTCTGGTTCACCAGTTGTTTTCCATCCAAATTTTTAAAACTGGCAAAATCCGTATTGCCATTCCAAAGGGGGCTCGCAGCATAAAGCAGCACCCGGCTCTTCATGGCCATGGCAACCTTTTTGTTTACCCGTCCGAAATCCGCAGACAGATTCTGAAGCGGCAGGTCCGCGCTTGCCGCATCCAGTTCAGACACAATGAAATCTACGACCTCATCATAGGAATTCCGGGGAATCTGCAAATCTGAAACCTCTGAATCAACGGAGATTGGTGTGCTGATGATGGCTACCGGGCCATACTGCTGTAGCAGCAGCGCATAATACCAGGCGCGCATCGCCCTGGCTTCAGCCATATACTGTTTGGTGATCCCAGGACTTTCCGCATCACATTCCTTACACTCGCCACCCCGGCTCATGTATACGGTAGCCGAACGGATCGCCCTATAAAAATTACTAAAACGGTCATAGGGTATATAAGTCGGCGACCAGTCGCCCCTGTTGATGTTGTTACCACCCACACCCGTCCAGACGAAATCGGCTTCATCGGTGACCGCGGTGAGGTTATTGTAGGGATCAAATATCGAAGGAAGATAACTGTACACACTGGCCAGATATTTGATATTTTCCAGCTTATTGGAAAAAACCTTATCTAAGGTCAGCATGTCATCGGGCTGCCTGTCCAGGTACTTTTCACATCCGGAGAGCAACAGCAGCCCTGCGAACGCGAGTTTTATAAAGGATTTATATTTTAACATCTCTTAATTGCTTAATGGTTTCGATAAAAATTCAAATGAATCGATTAAAAGTTCAGGTTAAGTCCCAGGTTGAAGGTCTTTTGCAGCGGGTAAGTCGCGCCCCTGCCATCTCCCAGTTCCGGGTCCCAGAAATCAAACTTGCTCCAGGTCTTCAGGTTAAATCCAGAGAGGTAGATCCGTAATGAGCTGATCTTTGCACGTTTGGTCAGCGAATTTGGCAAGGTATAACCCACTTCAGCCGTTTTCAGGCGAAGGTAGCTGGCATCACGCTGCCACCAGGTTGAATTGCGGTAATTGTTGCTGTTTGGCCCCATGGTTAATCTAGGGAACAGCACATCCTGGCTGGGATTCTCCGGTGTCCATCTGTCCAGTGCATTGGCATTTACGTTACCACGGACACCGCCTTCCACAAATGGAAACCATCCTGTTCCTGAAAGCATAAAATTCATATTACCCGCTCCCTGGAAGAAAACGGACAAATCAAAAGCCTTGAAATGTAATGTGGTTCCGAACCCGTAAACAATTTCAGGACTTGAGGAATTTCCGATGGCCACTTCATCAAAAGAATCGACCGTTCCATCCCCATTGATGTCCCTGTACTTGATGTCACCGGGACGGACAGGTCCATAAGAATGTATCGGAGAAGAGTTGATCTCATCCTGGCTGGTAAATAATCCGTCTGCAATCAGGCCGAAGGGCTGATTCAGGCGTTTGCCTTTACGGTTCTGGTAAGTATACTGGTAATCCGGCTCATCATTATCGATGATCTTGTTGCGGGCAAAGGTGTAATTTCCCCTCAGGGCAATATCCAGGTCCCCTAGTTTACGGCGGTATTCCACCGTCGCATCTACCCCCCTGTTGGTAAAGGCACCAATGTTTCCGTATGGCCGGTTTTGCAGACCAATGATCGCCGGCAGCGAATTACGCTGTAAAAAAATACCTTCCCTGGAACGGTTGAAAACATCCGCCTGGATGTAGAACCCGTTCAGGAAACGCGTTTCCAGTCCAATATTGGTTTCCAGCTCCTTTTCCCAGGTCAGGTTTGAGCCCCACTGGTCTTCACCACGGCCGGCGATGTAGTTTTGGTTGGTTTCCCCGAATCCATATCCACCGTTACCTCCACCAACTGTGGTCAGGTAGGCAAAACGGCGTCCGCCAATCTGGTCATTACCTTTTAAACCATAAGAGCCCCTAAACTTCAGGAAAGATATGCCTTTAATATTGTTTTTGAAAAAACCCTCCTCAGAAATGATATAACCACCCGCGATCGAAGGGAACAATCCGAAGCGGGAACCCGCAGGGAAATTTTCCGAACCATTGTAGCCCGCGTTCAGTTCAATAAAATACCTGCTTTTAAAATTATAGGTTAGCCTGCTCACCAAGCCCTGTAACCTGAATGGCAGAGCCCCGGTCGCATCACCCGCATCACCAACCTGGTAATCCTGGGCATTATAGAGTAAAAGTGCCGCTACAGTATGGTTGCCGAATGACTGGTCATAGTTCAAATTCGCCTGGTAGTAGATCCTGCGGTTACCCCCGTTGCTGCGGCTATAAGGCAAATCATCCGGCCCATCGTAATACTTTTCGATCAGCAGTTTCCCATTGGCATCGCGTCCCGGGCTCACCAGGCGGTAAGCGTCTCCGGAATTGCCATCAGCATTTCTTTTCCTTTGAATGTTGTGGTAATTGTAACCGTCAAATGCGAATTTACCCGACAACTTCAGGCCCTTGAGCACGTTACCCAAGTCCTGGCGGAGGGTGATGTCAGACTGGATATTATTTCTCCACTCGGTGGCAAAACCCGACCCGGTCGCATCCTGGTAAGGGTTCTGCAACCCATTGGCCCCTGCATACACAAATCCCTTCTCATTGCTCGGGTCAGGATAAGTGGCAGCATAGCCTACCGGTGTCGCGTACATGATGTTAGTCCAGATCCCACCCGTTGTTCTTCCGGGATAATTGGCCGTCACCAGGATTCCCCCCAGGCCGAGGCTGAGCTCTGTTGTCTTGCTCAGGCTGATGTCCGTATTGGCCCTGAAATTGTACCTTTTCAAGCCGATATTGGTATTATACGCGTTTACCTCGCTGTTCTTAAACATCCCGTTTTCGTCGTAATACGTAGCCGACACAAAGTATTTGGCCACATCCCCGCCCCCGCTGATGTTCAGGTTATAGCGTTTATTATCCGACCATTTTTTCATCATCAGGTCCAGCCAGTTCACGTTCGGGTACAAATAAGGATCCTCACCGGATGCAGTTTTAGCGATGTAATCGGGCGTGTATATGGACTGAAAACTTGGGCCGCTTGTGGCCAGTCCTGCCTCGTTATACAGGTTCATATAATTGATACCATCCAGAAGCTGAGGCATCATGGTTGCTCCCACGATACCATTTTCCGCTTTGAAACTGATATTTGGTTTTTCCCTTGCTCCCCTTCGGGTAGTTACCAGCACGACGCCATTCGCCCCGCGTATCCCGTAAGGGGCAGTAGCAGAAGCATCCTTTAAGATGGAAAAAGTCTCAATTTCTTCTGGTTCAATGTTACTGATGGGCCGCTCCACCCCGTCAACCAGGATCAAGGGCGATGATCCGGCCCCGAAGGTACTGATCCCCCTGATCCAAAACTGCGCATCGTCATAACCGGGCTCACCGCTGCGCTGAACGGCAATCACTCCGGAAATTTTTCCGGCCAGGGTATTGGTCAAATTTCGTGTAGGCGTTTTCAGTTCCCGGACTGCCACCGTAGATATGGCCCCGACCACGCTTTCCTTTTTCTGCTGGCCATAAGCCACAATCTGAACCTGGTCCAGATCCTGGGAACTGGATTCCATCTCCGCATTGACAACTTTACTACCGTTGATTTTGATCTCGATGGTCTTGTAAGCTACAGAGGTAAACACCAGCGTCCCGGTAGCCTCCGGCGCTGTGATGCGGTATTTACCCGTAGAATCAGTCAGCATTCCCACTTTCGTCCCCTTGAGCAGTACGCTGACCCCCGGGATGGGCTTCCCGTCACTTTTGTCTGTTACTGTACCGGTAATCACCTGCTGGTTTACAGCCTGTAAAAACGCGGCTTCACTGCTTTGGTGGCTTCGCTTAATCAGTTTATAAATTGTTTTGGGATCCTTCGACCGGTTCAGGTCGGGATGAGCTGATGCCTCATGCTGACCGATCACAACACTACAAAACACGCCGGCTAAGACTAGCCACCTGTTGGGTACTCGTTCTTTCATAATTTGGTTATAGGTTTATTTTGGTTATTTAGTTCCCATATTGCAATCCACGTTGCAAATCGAAATATGGAAATCTAAACTAGCAGGATATGCAGGTTCCATTTGCTCAATAAATATGCTCCAAATGTTAATCACCGAGAAAAACCGTTTTAGTGATCGTGATTTCAAATATAAATAATTGATTTGGAGGCTTTCTGGGTTAATTCAGGGGGTTGCAGGCGAGATTTCCGGTAGCGGAAGCAAATATTTGCACGTTACTGGAGCTCCAGGTAAAGCGAAAAAAAGGATTGCAGGACTTAGCCACAGCCTGTAATCAAATTTCAGCAGCAGCAAAAACTAAACGGATTTTCTTTATAGAGGGGAGCCTGATGCAGTTAAACTTAATCAGGCGTTATTCCAATACACGAGCAACAGTCCGATCCCGGCTAATAAACACAGCCAGGATAAAAGCCTGAACAATGCCTCCAGTAAACGCACTAAGACCGCCATCCTATACGAAGAAAAACGTTCCAATCCAGTGGCACTTCTACGCATAAACCTGCGCCTGCCGAGCATAAACAAAGTCAAAGCTCCAAAACAAAAGAGCGCAATACCTGCAAATAAAGTAGTCATGATGATTTCATTAAATTAATACCTGCCCGCCGGTGATGCAGCGGGGATTTTTTAAGGCCCAAAGCCAGGGTCGCCAGGCAGGACAAGGCTGGCGCAAGGCGCCATTCACAAGGCCTTTTCCTGTCAGCGCAGGGCACATTTGCCGGCAAAATACCCGCAGCCACAACTGCGGAAACTAATATTCACGGATCAGCCGGATCATCTTTTCCAGGTAGCGGATCAGCGTATGCTTGTCAATGTCTTCCCCGGTATAAGCGTTACTGCGGATACTGCCGGCAGAAATCTGCTCACGTCCCTTAGTAGCCACCCGCGGAGCAAGTTCCTGGCAGATCTGCTGGAAACTTTTACCGGCGACCAGCCCGGCATCCAGCGCCGCTCGGGTCATCAAACCGATCTGGTCCACCGAGAGATTCAAACTGGTTCGGACAATGCTTTGCTTCGCCACCGGGATCTTGGAAGCCTCCCTGAGCTGCAGCATCACCTGGTCAGAGAATTTAAGCAAAAAATCCGTCACCAGCTCGGTAGCCCTGAACCTTGCGAAGAGGTAAGTCCCGGCGCCCAGCTTCAGTTCATATGGTAAAGACACTTCCGGAAAAACGACCTGCTGCATCCCCTTGCCGGGCAGATAATACAGCTCATCCAGGTTGTCCATACCAGAGCGGTAATAACCCTTGAAAAATCCATACCGCTGCTCAAAAGCCTCCAGCTGGCCGAGCTGGCTTTTACAATAAGCACTTACACGCTCCGTATCTGCGGCCGAAGGGCAGTTCACCTGTATATAATACCGTTCACGGCAAAAAACCTTCAGCGCGATCACCTCAGTAAGTATTTTTTTATAAAACCGAAGCTGCTGCGCAGGACCTGCAAACTCATGTTCATTCAGCCCGGCACTGATCAGCGACAAAAGCTCATCACAGGAGCGGTAGGACTGATCGGCCATTTCAAGCGGGGAAGCACCGGCAGGTGTAGGAACAACTTTCAGGTGCAGCAGCCGGAGCGCATCTTCCACCTGGGTTTCAAATTGCTGGATTTTAGGAACTCTTTTCATAAGAATAGGGATTAGGATGAATTAAATACACAAACACACAATAATATCAGCATCAAGCTGTTATATCATTAGTTCTTTTACAGAACTAAGGTAAATCGAAAAAAAGCGGCCGGTTTGATCCAAATCAAAATCGTCCCATGAGACATGAAATTCTGATCAGAAGTGCCGATGAAGTACTTCAAAAACTCATTTCCATCACCCGTTTGTCCGAAGACTTCCAGGACTACCTGCGCGCACATTTAAAAACGATTGAACTCAGCAAAGGAGAAATCCTGCTCCAGCAGGGACAGGTCTGCCGCAATGTTTACTTCCTGCTGGAAGGCTCAGCCCGGTCCTACTTCTTCAACCAAAACGAAAAAGAATGCACCGGCTGGTTCGTCGAAAAAGGGGACCTGATGATCTCAGTCTACAGCTTTTACACCCAGCAGGCCGCAGCCGAGTCCATCGAAATGCTCGAAGATGCGACCCTGCAATACCTGAGCGCCGCAGAAATGCAGCAGGCCTATAACCTTTTTCCCGAAGCCAACACCCTGGGCCGGCTCATCGCCGAAATGTACTACATCAAAAGTGAACGCCGCGCCATCGTCCTGCGGAACTCCAGCCCGGAGAGCCGCTATAAGCTCATGCTGAAAGAACACCCCAATATACTCCGGCAGGCCAAACTCGGACAGATCGCCAGCTACCTGGGCATCACGCCGGAAACGCTCAGCAGGCTGCGTGCTTCCGGGAACATCTAGAAACCAAAATCAATCATCAATCCTAAAGTTAACATCATGACAATCAAACGCCTGAGTATCCTATTGCTTACCAGCCTCACACTTGCCTGTAAAAAAGACAGGCCCGTCGAAAATATAACCAAAGAAAGCCCCTCAGTTAACCTCAGCCTTGCAGCAGCAAAAACCTGGGTATACAGCCAAACCAGGGCTGCCAAAGACACCATGAACTGGAGCCATGCCAGCTTCCTAAGTACCGATAAAGGAACAACCCTGCAGGTTATGCTTCCCGGAAAACCTGAAATGGACGGCATTAAAGGCTACCAAAAACTCATTGTTCACAAAGACCGCCAAAGCGGTCAGATCCAGGGCAAGCTGCTGGACTATCTTTATGATGCCCATAACCTGCAAACAGCCAAACAGACCAACCGGCAAGCCAATCCCGAAGCATTCACCGGAAGCTTATTTATCCATGACCTCAACGGAAAACTTGAAGGCGGCTACCTGCTCAGCGAAGGAAAAAAGATCGGACTGATCAGCCCTGATACCAGCCTGGCAAAGAGAAGAAAAGCCATCCCCGCACAATCGAACAGCCGCAGCAGCAGTACCGATAAAAAAATCAGCGCCATCCACATCATTGAACACCAGTACTGGATCGAAAGTTCCTATGTCGATGCCTATGGCGTATTCACCGTTCATGCCCAGTGCATCACCGTCTACACCTTCTATGATGACGGAATGGGGAGCCTGCCCTACCCCGGCATACCAGGTTATGAAAACGGAAACGAATGGGAATACTATAGCGGCGGGGGCGGCAGTTATTCACCCCCGCCACCCCCTGCCCCGGAAATGAGCAACCTGCCCGGCGAGGAAGGTGCCAAGACCGATCCAAAGAAAATGACCAAATGCTTTGACGACATCCCCGACCAGGGCGCAACCGTCAACATCAAAGTCTATATCCAGGAACCCTTCCCCGGACATACCTACAATGTCGGCCCCAACAGTGTTGGACACGTGGCCATCGGCATCACCAAAACCAATGGGAACCAGTCGGTCACCCAGGTCATGGGCTTTTACCCCGACGCCAGCGGTGCAGGCCGCTATAGCGCCCCCAGCAAGATCCTGGACAATGGCGGGGACCTGGAATACAACGTCAGCGCAAGCTATACCATTGGCACAGACCAGCTGAAAAACATACTAGCTGCCATCAATAATCCGCCCGCAAAATACCACGCGATGGAATACAACTGTACTAATTTTGTCTTTGATGCGTTAAAATCAGGAGGCGTCAACCTCCCCGACCCCACGGTAACCGTAGGACTGCCGACACCCGGGGGATATTCCAACGCCATGACGCCGGCAGGACTGAGCCAGGCCTATAGGATCATGCTTTACAACAACCCGAACAGTAAAATCACAATAGACACCAGCACCACACCAAATTCGAAAGGGCCATGCAATGACTAAACGAAAAACAACAAGCACCCTGCTATGGATCAGCGCCATCCTGATCATCCTGATGAATACACCACCAGCACAGTTCTTCCTGCAGGAAAACTTTACCTATCGAAATAAAAGCGGCACTTTCCACTACAGCGAAGAAGGCGGAAAAGGTAAATCATACCAGGGCTGCAAAAAGAAATACAATCATTTTCTTAGCGAAAACCCCGAAGAACCAGACAAAACCCTGTACCGGACATTTACCATCAAATGGTGGCTGCCCTGGAACTGGTACCAGTTGCTGTTTAACAAGGAAAGGTTTCAGCTTCCCTACCTCAATACCCAAACCGAAGTATAGCCAGGAATTGTTATCTTATACCCTGAGCATTATAAAAAGGGGATGGCCATAAGGTTATCCCCTTTTTATTCATAAAAATTAAAGGAATTTCAAGTCACAAATACCTCTTCATTTGTGACATTACACCAGGAAAGTAAAGCGGTCGACAAGGTTTACATTGTTCCAGCTTCCGCCTGGAGTTTCAGATTCCCATGAGAACAGATGATCCGGGAGATATTAATGTTGCGTTTGATCGCCCTTTCCGGAATATGTTAAATCCTTACTTAACAACGGAAGGTATAACAACCGGACTATTTAAGCAACGATGGATTTTAAGATAATGAATTTATAGTTGCTTAGTCAGCCAGATTAATAACCTGTAATACATTACTTCCACCTTGTACTACACGATGAACAATCTTTTAATTTTCGAAATAGATTCGTTCTTAAACTTCTGTAAAGATTTATAGCATTTTCAACAGATTGAAAAAGTGAGTCCGATTATCCCATCAGTGTATATCAGTGGAAAGAGGCCCGGAATTCAAGTGGCGCAACTTTGACTTTAGCTTTAAAAAGCTTGTTGAAAGACTGAGGATGTTCAAAGCCTAAACTGTAAGCGATCTCAGCAATGGAAATACCGGTCGTGGTCAATAAGGTTTTAGCCTTTTCAATAAGCCGGTCATGGATATGCTGCTGTGCATTTTGCCCGGTTAATGTTCGGAGCATATCAGAAAGGTACCTGGCGGAAACTTTCAAATCTTCCGCGACCTGCTTTACGGTAGGTAATCCGTTTATCTGACCGGCAAAACATTCATCAAGGTAAATATCCATCCGGTTGATCAGATCATGATGTAACGACTTGCGGGTAAGGAATTGCCGGTTATAATAGCGATTGCTGTGATTAAGCAGCAATTCTATCTGTGAGACCAGTACATCCTGACTAAAGGCATCAATATTATTTTCCAGTTCAGCAGATATGCTTTTAAACACCGAGGTCACTACCGCTTTCTCTTTTTCAGAAAGGAACAATGCTTCATTTACCGCATAGGAAAAGAAACCGTATTGCTGTATGTTTTTACCCAGTTGATAGTTTCTGATCAAGTCAGCATGGAAATAAAGCGTATAACCATCATAGCTGCCTTCTTCGCAGGACATGGTGACTAGTTGATTGGGCGCCAGAAAGGCAAGTCCCCCTTCTTCAAAGTCGTAATAACCCTGACCGTATCTTACTTGGCCACGAAATTCACTTTTAAAGGAAATTTTATAAAGATCGATCAGGAAACTCCGTCCGGCATATTCCTTACTGATCTTTGCCAGATCGTAATTCACCAGGGCAACTAAGGGATGCAGGGGCTTGGCCATACCCAGGCCCCGCATCAGCTCAGAGATGCTTTTGTATACGATAGGTTCTGGATGAATAGCTTTCATAGCTTCTGCTAAGATAAACTTTATTCCTGACCGCTTGGCCTAACAACAATATCACCGACGTCAACGTTGTCCGGCTGATTGATCACGTAAGCCACCGCACTTGCCAGCGCATCAGGAGATATAGCTATCTTAGAAGCCTTCTCCTTAATCGCTGTTCTCGCTCCTTCGTCTTTGATATGATCCGCCAGTTCAGTATTGGTAAGTCCCGGAGATATTCCTGTTACCCGATAGCGGCCGTTAGATTCCTGCCGCAATGCTTCGGTCATGGTGCGTACCGCATTCTTTGTTCCGGCATAAACACCTTGCAAGGGTACAATTTTGATACCCGAGGTGGAAATGATATTAATAAAATGACCTGAGCCATTTTCTTTGAAAACCGGCATTGCCGCAGCTATGCCGTACAAGGTGCCTTTAAAGTTTACGTCGATCATTTCTTCCCAGTCTTCCACCTGTAATTCGTCGATCCTTGACAGGTGACTGATCCCTGCATTATTGACGATTACATCCAAAGTGCCGAATGTGCTACAGGCCAGTGCAACCAGTTGAACGAGGTCGTCACGCTTTTTAATATCAGTTACCAGGCAGATAGCTTCTCCGCCAGCCGCTTTGATACGCTTGACTAAGTCCTCCAGTCGGTCCAAACGTCTGGCACCTAAAACCACTTTGGCACCCTGTGCTGCAAGCATCAGCGCCGATGCCTCGCCAATTCCGCTGCTTGCACCGGTAATGGCTATTACTTTTCCTTTAATGTTATTTTTCATAGTACGAAGTTCTGCAATATCAAAAGGTTAAAATTAGCCTGAATGGTAGAAGGTGTAGCCGGAATTACATCTATTCCTGTTTTATTTCAGAGATTGCCGATCCGGCCGCATTTCCTCCGTAAAGCATATTAGAACAATGCAGCTGGGAGATTATAAATAAGAAAATAATTATATGCTGATCAATTAAATGAACTTCTAAACGCTAATGGCGACATTTCCGTTTTATTTCTAAACAACTTACTGAAAGACTGCGGATGCTCAAACCCTAAACTATAAGCAATTTCGTTTACAGATAAATTGGTTGTGGACAGCTTTTCTTTGGCCAGGTCAATTAATTTATCCTGGATAAACTGCCTGGTACTCTGCCCGGTTAACTGTTGGAGCACGCGGCTCAGGTAATTGGCCGAAACATGAAGTTGCTCTGCTATGAACTGAACTGTTGGGATACCTTTATCTGCCAGATTCCCATCAGTAAAACAGGTGCTCAACAAAATTTCAAGTTCATCCAACAACCTGTGATTGTCCTTTTTCCTGATGATGAATTGCCTCTGGTAAAAACGCTCTGTATAAGTAAGCAACAATTCAATCTGGGCGATGAGTACAGACTGACTGAAACTGTCAATATCGGACTGATATTCCTGGTCTATTTTTTCGATGAGCTCAGTAACCAAAACCTCCTCTTTTTCAGAAAGGTGTAAGGCTTCGTTAACCTGATAACCAAAATAATCATACTGTTTGATCTTCTGTAGCAATGTTGTATTCCAAAGAAAATCCGGATGGATGAGCAGTAACCAGCCCGAATGTTTGAATTCTCCAGCTACCGAAGCTTTAATCGTTAAAACCTGCTTTGGCGACATACAGTGCATCAGCCCTTCATCAAAATCAAAATCCCTTTGCCCATATTTTATCTTTTGATCAAAGTTCTTCTTCAGCGCAATGGAATAGAAATTATGGACGACACTCGTTGGACAACCGGTAGCTGATCCACTCATGTCCTCAAATCTGACGACACTGATCAATGGATGCACCGGCTTTGGTAAGTTCCTTAAGCGATGAAACTCCGCTATTGTCGCGATATAATGTGGTTTGATGCTATCCATAAATTAATATATTCTAGAGTCCAAACAATAGTTTAAGACCATCTTCCAAACCTGCAGGCTTTCTGCCCAATTGCATTTCAAGATCGCTATAAATATCCGCTTCCTGTTGATTTTTAATATCGGTAATGAAATCTACTATCTTTCGGATTACTTCGACCGGTAAATTTCTTTTTCCCATCATTGCCTCAAAGGCAGGTACCGTTACATCGGTATAGTTAAGTTCCTTCTCTGAAAGCATGGAAAGTGTACTTGCAATGTCGTAAAAAGAATACGCAGTATTGCCGGTAAAACGATAAATTTTATTTTCACATCCCCCGTCCACTAAAACATTTGCCATCGCTTCCCCCATTTCACTCCTTAGTGCGAAAGAGACCCTACCCTCACCGGCAGGTAAAAAAAATTCCCTTTTCTAATGCCATGTTTCCACCGACAAACTGAGGGATCGCATCCATATATAAAATGTTCCTGAAAAATGTATAGTTCAATCTACTGGATATAATGTAGTCTTCCGTCTCAAAATGCTCATCCATTAACCTGTTTGCCAAAGTTTGCCTGTTGTTCAAACACCTGCTGGTATAGGCGATATTTTTCACCCCCATTTTCAGCGCCGTGTCTATCACATTTTTATGTTCCTGCATCCGATCGCCCTGATCGCCGGATGAAATGAGCAGTACGGTATCTACACCCTCCATCGCCTGTGCAAGCGAAGGTATTTCCCCATAGCTCCCTAAAAAAGCATTGAAACCGTTTGACTGAAATTCATTCCGCTTTTCTTCATTTCGCGTTAGGACTGATATTTGAGCGGCAGCAATTTTTGTTAATAGGGTTTTGATCACTGCGCCTCCCAGGTGTCCTGATGCTCCGGTAACTAATATTTTGTTCATTTCCTTTTTCGTTTGTCCAAAGTTAGCCAGCACGACAAAGGTGATTGTATCCAAACCTATCCTTATGGTATCCAAATCTGACCATAGGAATTTGTTTAAAGCAAGCTCATAGTGACACCTAGAGAATTCGGCGATAGTGTTGCTATTTCTCCACTACCAAAACTTTCCATTAATTAAAAATACCTCTGTTGATAAAATTTTTATTTTGCTTGATAAGAATCGCTAATAGATCTAAAGTACTTATGGCGACTATTTTCGAATTAACATAGTACAAACTTTTATTTCATCTTTTACCGAAACTGCTCCTGCTGAAAATATCAAGACTCAACACGCCTAAGTTATATTCCATTGAGATGGTTTTGCATAATCTAAAACTCAGGCTGCTGCTCATTAAATCATCTCAAGATGGCCGCTTTCATCCGAAACCAGCATCAAGACCGGGCGAGCCCATGGACCAATCAGAAAAAATATTTGAGCCTCAGAGAACAAGTGAAGGCTAAAAAATATCCTACATTTGCATATCCGAAAAGCGTCCAGATTCAAGAACCGCCGGTCATATTATGTCGTATGACATCAAAAATGAGCAGATGAACAAAATAATCAAAGTCCCCACTTCCCTGATTGGCTGCGATGCGCCGCAAAATTCCCTGATGTTAGACGGCTGCTCTGTGATCGAACAGTGTATACACAGCACGGAAGTCAAGGGAACAATGTACCTGGAACAACATTTACTCCTCATTGTACTGGAAGGATCAGTGATCCTAACTTATGGAAAACAGGAATATCAGCTCGGTAAGAACGACATGATCCTGCTGAAAAAAGCCACGGCGGTAAAATATCATAAATTCGGGAATGCTGAAAATGACAACATCTACGATAGCCTGATGTTCAGTATCAAAGACGACCTGCTCAAGTCATTCCTGTCCAGCTCTGAAATTAAAGTAGCCAGATCTGAAGGAGAAATCAAAACAGGTGTTTACCCGATGAATGAATGTCTGGTCGCATTTGCCCATTCGCTGAAACCTTACTTTTTTAATCATTCTGTAGTGCACCCCGGACAGCTTCGCCTGAAGATTATGGAACTGCTGTATGACGTTGCCGAATGCAACCGAAATATGTTCTTACAGATCCTACAGTTACATGAACCGATAAGAACTGACATCCGCAACGTGGTTGAACAGCATTATGCCTCCCCGGTTTCTGTATCCGAACTGGCTTACCTTTCAGGCAGAAGCCTGTCAAGCTTTAAAAGGGATTTTCAAAACATCTACAATGTTGCGCCTGCCACCTGGGTCAGGGAAAAGAGATTGGAAAAGGCGAAAGAAATGCTGGAAAGTACAGCCCTGTCAGTTTCAGACATCTGTTATTCATTGGGATTCGAAAACGTGTCCCATTTTTCAAGAATATACAAAGAATTTCACGGACAGGCACCCAGCATCTCGCGATAGCCGCTGATCAACCATCGACTGATAATCGAATGCCAATTCATCTTAAAAGGAATAACGGGCAGTCTTATCCGTTCAGTCCAAACACATGTCCTGGATGGCTTGTGTGATACAATCTTAATAATCCACATCAGCCTAAGCACCATAGCAAAGAATTCAGCCGCCGGGCGAATTCCTGCTTCCAATGACTGCGGCACCAATATTGATCAAGCAAAATCAAATCCGCTAAAAACCACAATATACAAACTAGCTAATTCACTGCAAGACAGTCATAAGCACTTCAATAGCATCCAGCTTAGACCTCTTCAGCACCCAAAAAAGAACCAATTAGTCAAATTCTTTGAGCTAATTAGAAAAATTAGACCGATATCCTCCCAGTACCTTTGTTCCAGTAAAACGAAAGAAATCGGTGATCGATGTTGATACCATATGATCATTAGTTGAACCAGAAAATTGAAAAATATGCAAAACCGCTACGGCCAAACAGGCGCTGTTAGAAAAAGAACAGCAATAAAAGTAAAAAGTGATATAAATATAGCCAAAATGGTAAAGCCCAAGATGCCGGCCATTATCCTATTATCAGCCCTGGCATTTGGTAGTTTATTCATTTCATGTCAAAACAACAATACCCAAAACACCAATCCTAAAACAGCAATCATGCAGCAGAATCAAGAACAAAAAGAAGCCATCCTAAAGCCCATAGATCTATACATGGAAGCGGGAAGAAAAGGAGATGGTCACATCGCCAAACCAGCATTTGCCCCCAACGCGACGATGTCATGGTCAGAAGAGGGATCATTGAAGAGTGTCCCCATCCAGGCATTATTTGATGGATTTTCCGCAGCCGAGCCTATGGAAGCAAGCTACGAGCTGACTACTTTGGAGGTAGCAGAAGACGTAGCCATAGTGAGAATCGAGTCCCAGTTCGGCCCCAGCAAATATGCCGATATGTTTACCCTGGTAAAAGACGGCAACGACTGGAAAATCATCAGTAAAATCTATCACGTTAAAAAATAGAAATCATGTCAGCAAATAAAAACATCAATACTGTTCAAGACTACGAAGATGTCCTGGCAGCCATGGAAGGATACGTTCAGGGATTAAAAACCGGAAACCTGGCGGCATTAAAGAAGACATTTCACCAGGACGCGATCATGTATGGTCATTTAGGGGATGAGCTCTCACAGGGCAGCATAGACAACCTTTACACTTACGTTGAAAAATTCGGCGCTGCCCCCAATATCCAGACCAACCTCACCGTCTTACACAAAACACCTACGACGGCTATCGTCCGCATCGAAATGGAACACGACGCTGCAGATGAAGATTTCACGGATTACCATTCACTGATCAAAATCAATGGCCAGTGGAAAGTGGTTGCCAAACTATTTCATCTCTACGCTAAATAAAAAATGCCAAACCTCGAAGTCCGGCTGGCGGCACCATACTGCCTAAGTGGACTTCGATTTCAGAAAAAAATACAATGTCAAAGTTATTCAGTCCCCTGACGCTCAAGTCAGTTACCTTTAAAAACAGGATCATCACCTCCCCTATGTGCATGTATATGGCCGAGGATGGATTTGCCAGCCAGTGGCACCTGGTCCACTACGGTGCCAGGGCCATGGGGGGAGCCGGAGCAGTCATGCTGGAAGCAACAGCAGTCCGTGCTGACGGACGTATTGGCGTCGGAGATCTGGGCATCTGGAAAGACGACCATATCGAACCTCTAGCCAAGATCGCGTCTTTCATAAAAAATACCGGAAGCATCGCCGCCATACAACTGGCCCACGCCGGCAGAAAAGGCAGTACCTGGGCTTCGGGAGCGCAGAGCCGCCCCTTAATGCCCGAAGAGGAAAATGGCTGGCAAACCATCGCCCCCTCTGCCCTGGCATTTTCCGCAGCGATGCAGGTACCCCGCGAGATGACTTTAAAAGACATCGACGAAGTCCAGCAAGCTTTTGCAGATGCCGCCTTAAGAGCGCTAAAGGCTGGCTTTAACCTGATTGAAATCCACAGCGCCCACGGCTACCTGATCAATGAGTTTTTATCGCCCATCCCAAACAAAAGAACCGATCACTATGGCGGAAGCATCGAAAACAGGGCCAGGTTTCTCTTTGAAATCATCGAAAAAACACAAGCCGTATGGCCATCAGAACTACCCATTGCCGTTCGCATTTCGGCCACGGATTGGATGGAAGAAGGCTGGCAGCTCACCGACTCGGTTTGGTTAAGCAGAAAACTCTCAGAGATGGGAATTGATATCGTCGATGTTTCTTCGGGCGGAACTGTACCAAATGCAAAAATCACCGCGGGTTCAGGCTATCAGTTACCCTTTGCAAGCCGGATCAAGCGGGAGCTTGAAGACAAAATCCTGGTGGGAACCGTAGGCATGATCAGCAATGCCCATCAGGCCGAAACCATTTTGAGCAACGGAGATGCCGATCTCATATTTATAGGACGGGAACTGTTACGTAACCCATATTTTCCGCTGGATGCCGCAAAACAGCTCCGTTCGGAAATTCCGGTACCCAAACCCTATGAACTGGCATTTTAATCCTAAAAAACAATTTTATGTGCATTTATTTAACCGTTATTGTAAAGGCCAAACCGGAGTACCAGCAGGAAATCAAAAACCTCCTGTACCGTCTTCCGGAACTATCTAAACGAGAAGACGCCTGCATCTGCTATGAGGTTCATCAAAGCATAGATGATGAAAATACTTTTATCCTGAATGAAGAATGGCAAAGCCTGAAAGGACTCTATCTACATAATGAACAAGCCTACTCCAAAGCATTTTTCGCCTCATTCGACAAACTACAGGAACAACCGGCTATTTACCGGTCCAGGTAATAACCGCAAAAGAAAATAACCTATACTCCGCATAAGGATGTATGGGCTGAACATTAAAATGCATGAATACATACAATAAGTTATTCACACCTTTATCATTCGCTAAAGGCGTTGAATTGAAAAACAGACTGGTGATGTCACCTATGACCACCTGGGCATCCAATGAAGATTTTACGATATCTGAGCAAGAGCTCGAGTACTACAGGAAAAGAGTCAACGGTGTAGGACTGGTTATTACAGGCTGCACCCATGTTATGTCAAATGGTATTGGCTTTACCCATGAATTTGCCGGATATGACGATACTTTTATACCAAGCCTGAAGAAGCTGGCCGAAGCGGCAAAAAGTGGTGGTGCACCGGCGATCCTGCAGCTGTTCCATGCGGGAAACAAAGCAATCCCTACCCTTATACCAAATGGTGAAGTGGTCAGTGCCAGTTCGGTTTCAAGCGGACCTATACTGCTGTCCAGTAAAGAAAATATTCCAAAAGAATTAAGCCAAAATCAAATTTCAGAACTCATCAAAGCATTTGGTGAAACTACCAGAAGAGCAATAGAAGCTGGTTTTGATGGCGTTGAAATTCATGGAGCGCACGGATTTTTACTTCAGAACTTTATATCCCCATTTTTCAATAAAAGAAACGATCAATGGGGAGGTTCGCTGGAAAACCGTTTACGGTTTAGCCTGGAGATTTTAAAGGAGATCAAAAGTGTTGTATCAGAAAATGCTGAGCGTCCTTTTCTTATCGGTTACAGAATCTCACCAGAAGAAATGCCACAACAGAGCTACGGACTTCCGGAAACATTTGCACTCGTAGACCGGCTGATCGATGAGCAGATCGATTATTTGCATTTCTCACTGTTTGATGCGGTAAATCAAAAGCCAGCTGATCCGGCCGATCCAGTAGCACCAATATCCTTAGTACTGAACGACTATGTGGACAACAGGGTCCCTGTTCTTGTTGCCGGAGGCATTACCACACCAAAAATGGCGAATCAGGTCTTAGATTATGGTATATCCATGGTGGCCTTGGGCAGAACATTGGTCATCAATCCGGACTGGGTGGAGCTGGTTAAAAATGGAGACGAAGAAAAGATTACTTCAATACTTACATTAGATGCCCGGGAAGACAAAAAAATTCCAGCTAAATTAATAGCAATATTTGAAGAACTGAAAGGCTGGGTGCCAATGGAAGAGGAAGCAGAAAAAATGGCCGATTAAACAGGCACATAGATTGCGGAAGAAACAGTATAAACCAAAGACAATATAGCATCACCCATGAAAATCGCATACATCACTTACAGCGGAGCGCTTAAATACTCCGCGGCAAACGGCTTTAATGAAAATGAAGATCTCCTGCCTTTGCTACAAGATAGAGGTCTGGATATTACTGCTGAAATATGGGACGATCCGCAGGTGGACTGGAACCAGTACGACGTTGCCCTGCTGAAAACACCCTGGGACTATCATCAGAAATTCGGGCAATTCAAGGACTGGCTTCAGAAGATGAAATCTTTGAACATCAGGCTCATCAACGACTACGATCTTGTCAGCTGGAACATGGACAAACATTACCTGGCTGAAATTGCTGCATCAGGTTTGGCAATTATCCCTTCTATATTTCTCGAGCAAGGCTGGAATGCATCACTGGACCCGTTATTTGAGCAGTTGGGCAATGACAAGCTCATCTTAAAACCATGTGTCAGCGGCGGTTCCAGCAATACTATTATGCTGGACAAAACCACTGCCAGTGAAGACCAGGCAAATGCTGCAGAGCTCCTGTTCAAAGGAGATTATATCCTGCAACCCTTAATGCCACAGATCAGCGAGGGTGAATGGTCCTTCATCTTTTTCGACGGCAAATATAGCCACACCATCATCAAGAAGCCAAAAGCCGGCGATTTCAGGGTACAACAAATCTTTGGCGGAACCATTGAACCCGCATCTCCGGAAAAACATCACATACACTATGCTGAACAATACGTTTCCCGGTTCGCAAAAGGAACACTTTATGCACGTGTCGACGGCCTAATGGTCGACGGGCAGTTCACGCTCATGGAGATCGAACTGGTAGAGCCCTACCTGTACCTGTCCTACCATCCTGATGCCGTAGAAAGGTACTATCAAGCTCTGGTCAGCCATTTGGCGAAATTCAGTATAACCTAAAACAGATATTCGTTACAATTCTCAAACGGGACCTTTCAATTCGGTGATACAATAATGAGATGGACTGACATCGGGAATAGGATATTTAGCATTTTAGTCCCAAGTTGTTCAGGATACCATTAAAGCGTCAAACAGCAGCTTGTGCAAAGATTCCATAAAGAATGAAAGCGCTTAGTTTTACTCTGTCGTCTGCCAAGAATTTAAAACCAAATCATACTTATTGAGTGTAGCTAAATGTTAATGTATATATATATATACCACCTAGGAGCGACCCAAATTTGACTTAGCACCTTAATAAAAATGCTTAGCCTTATCGACGCAACTCCTGCTCTGATAGAGATGGTGCAGATGCCATCATAACTGAATCGCGAAACTGCAATTTTTAGACGCGCCTAAAACATCCAAACCAACACAAGCTGGTTCTCAGTAAAGAAATCTTATTTAGGCTGTAACTTCCGCTGCGGACCTGTTGTCTTAGGTAGAGAACTAACTTGGCAATCTGATTCCCAAGCATAAAAATTTGCCAGGAAAATTTAACAGACACGACAGTTCATAATCTCAAAAACATAAACAACTATATCATCAAAATGAAACAAATTCTTCTTATGCTGTTCTGCCTGATAACGTTCCACTCATTTGCACAAAAAACCGCAGATTCCATATTAAAAAAAGGCATATCAACAACTAATGTGAGCTTCAACAGCGGAGGAATAGTCTTAGACGGAACCCTTTTCATGCCAAGGCACCCAATTGCTGCACTTGTTCTGGTCCATGGATCCGGGCAGGAAATCAGAATGGCCAATCTGGCCTTACGTCTGTCCGAAAACGGCTTAGCTGTCCTTACCTACGACAAACGGGGCGTAGGCAAGTCTGGCGGAAAGTACGCAGGCCCGGAAGTCGGCACAAACAATATCGACACAGCAAACCTGAATCTTTTGGCTCTGGATGCAAGCGCAGCCACGGATAAATTATCGGCATACCTATCAAATAGAACAATACCAATCGGCCTGATGGGCTTCAGCCAAGCTGCATGGGTAGCTCCGCTTGCAGCAACAAAAAACAAAACTGTAAAGTTCCTGACCCTTTTCAGCGCACCCATTGCGACCACTCTGGAGCAGCTTCGTTTCCAGTTCTACACTAATGGCAATACAAAATTTTGGGATACGCATAACGAGGCCCAGGCACGCGAGCATATCGCTAATGACCCCGACAAGTACCAGTTTGCCCCTACCGATCCCATACACGCTCTGTCAAACATCAGCGTTCCTGGCCTCTGGCTCTACGGCGGAAAGGATATCCAGGCCCCTGTAGGCCTATCTATAGAACGCTTGGACGTGCTCAAAGCCAGAGGTAAGATGTATACCTATAGGCTCTACCCCGAACTAGGGCACAATACAGGCTACTCGGCATCAAAGGAGCCCTTCAGCTTCGCCATACAATGGATCAAGTCCATTGCTAGTAGCAAATAAGCATAAGCTATTTCCCCACTGGCCATTGCAATCTCCTCAAACATAGATTTAAGCAAACAAACATTTTTTTTAAGTTAGAGCATCATTAATACAATTTTAGTTTCCGCTCGATGAGCGTCTTCTGCTCTGGTACTTGGCAACAGTAGTACTATCTTTGTGATTTCACCACCCTTCAAGAACGATAACTCGAGGTTTAATTCGAAAATCATTTATCGGGGTGATGCAACGAAAGTGTATTTGTGGCGTCCTTTGCTTACTGTGCTTGCTAGCATAAATAGTCCATCCAGTATCAATAATTAAAGCCGTCATGAAAATATCCCTAAAGACTGCGCTCGTGTTTCTGTTATCTTCACAGGTGCTTTTCGCGCAGCAGAAAAAATTAGTGCTCCGGACAAACAACAACAAGGTGAGCCTCAGAGAAGGCAATTCAACCTATAGGGAACAGTGGTCCCTATCGCCGAAACTCAAACCGGACATATTTGTGGCAAACCCATTTGAGGGAACCCAGGATATCGTATTTTTCTCCGAAACCGATACGCTTTCTTTCAAGGTACGTCCAAACATGCTTTATGATTTTGTAATTGTCAAAGGTCTGGACTCCGCCTACACGCAAATCAGCACATACACCAATGAAAAGCCTACTTTGAAACCAAAGTTGCGCTACCGCAAAATTAAAAATCAGGCTTGGCAGGCGGACACGTTGCAGTTCCAATTGGCAAAGGATAATTTTATACATCTGAAAGCACGTGTGAATGGCTCGGACAGCCTGGATTTTATTTTCGATACCGGTGCGGGGGCAAATGTGCTCACCTCCTCATTGTTAAACGAAAAGGTCAACTTAAAGATCGACCAAAGCGTGAAGAATCAGGGTTCGGACGGCATTTCCACGGTCAATCAAAGCCTGATGAATTCAATAGGGCTCCAAGGTATCGTTTTGGAAAACGTTCCCCTGTTACTGATCGACTATAAGGGGTTTTCTTTCGAAGGTGTGCTGGGATGGGTAGCTTTTGAAGACAGGATCGTTGAGATAGATCATGACAAGAAACTGCTGATAATACATCCCCAGCTTCCGGCTTTGGATAAGGAATACACCAAATTGGACATGAAAATGATCGATGGCATTCCATATGTCAAATGCAAACTAATTGTCGGACAAAAGGAATCCGAAAGTTGGTTTGATTTGGATACAGGATCGGACGGCACCCTTACTGTTAGCCAAAAGTTTGCATCGGAAAACCAGCTCAACGGGGCAATGAAAAAGTTGGGCTCCAGCACTTCCAAGGGAAGTGCTGGAGTTGCGTTTACGAAGCAGATGGTCCTTTTACCCAAACTGAAAATCGGAAACTACGAGCTTCACCAAGTACCAATGCACATAAACGATATTGATCCCAAGGGAATGGAGCACCAGGAAAACATAGGTAACAAACTGCTCAAGCGGTTCAATTGGGTCATAGACTTCAAAAATCATTCGATCTATCTGAAGCCAAACAGGTTAGTTTACTCCGATATGTAATACCGAGAAAACAATGTATTTAACCTAAACTGAAGCGAGCGTCTGCTTAATATCAATTTATGTATTTTCATTTAATTTCTTTCGGAGCCACTTTAGCGTAAAAGACAATGATTAAAAGATGAACAAAATATAAGCCTGGCAAGATTACTTCTCAAATTAAGGATGTAACTTTTCGATCCAATTCTTATCTATTAATCATGAAAGATTCCGGAAGTCCTCAAAAGGCCATCATAATAGGTGCTTCCTCTGGCATCGGCAGCGAAATTGCCATACAGTTGTCCAAACAAAACTATCATGTTGGAATTACCGGGAGAAGAACCCAGCACCTAAAAGAGTTAAAATCCATGTACCCATCGCAGATAATTTATCAGACCATGGATAACTCTCAGATCTGCTCGCTTGAAGATAACCTGACCGGGCTAACAGCAAAGCTTGGTGGACTTGATCTCCTGATTTTATGTTCCGGTGTCGGGGAATTGAATGATGAACTGGACTTTAAAGTTGAAGAACAGACAATAGCTGTTAACGTAACTGGTTTTACCAAAATCGCAGACTGGTCTATTCTCTATTTCCAAAAGCAGAAGTTCGGTCATTTTGCAGCGATCAGTTCCGTTGCGGGTATGACCGGAGGTTACGCTGCCCCGGCCTACAATGCCAGTAAGGCATACCAGATCAACTACCTTTCTAGCCTTAGAAAGAAAATGCAGAAACTGCAGCTACCAGTATATATTTCAGACATACGGCCTGGGTTTGTGGATACCGCTATGGCCAAAGGAGAAGGTATGTTCTGGGTAGCATCGGCCAGGAAAGCGGCTTCTCAGATCATTACAGCTATAAAAAACAGGAAAAGAGTTATTTACGTCACACGTCGGTGGCGTATCATCGGCATGATATTTCGTCTAATGAACTAGCTTCATTCTGGCAACATCAGGTTTGGTCTGACAAACTATAATTCCTATAGATTTTATGAACCACACAACTCAAATTCTTAAACGAAAAACGAATATTCAGCAGATTTAAATACCACAATTTTGTAATATATAAGGCAAGGTTAAACCATAAATTGTAACATTGATTTGAAAATCAATGAAATAGTAACGAGATAATTGAGTTTGATACTGTTACTTCAATGTCATTCCTTTTTAGCAATGCTTTCTAGTAGTTCTATGAATTCTACTAGGTTATAAATATCATCCACTATCCCTTATTATGGTATAATAGGAGGTCGGGCATTTTTAGGAGCTTTTCAAAGTTCATTTCTTCGGATGTCTTAGGAAGGAAATTTTGCATTATCAATGAATTATTGTGTGCAAATTCATTTCTTTTCAAATCATTTAAAGCCTCGTTTACCGCGGAAATCCACAGATAAAGGTAACCTTTCAAGAAATAGCAAATAAAATGGAGGGCGTGTTTGAGAAAAAATTTGAGCGTGCGTGATGGGATCGCACCTACCTTGAACAAAAACTAAATGATGAAACTAACGACATCTTCAATCGTTATCGGTTAGTATTCACACATCCTGGGGTGACTTGGCCTATGAACGAGACATTTAACCACCGCAATAACATCCCGACAACTGGAATTGTAGAGTGGGCTGAAACGCATATTGCTGTTATTTAAATCTCAAAATCTTTTGATGAAAGCTCATTTGGAATCCTGAAGAGTTGCAGATACTAAAGCTGTTGAGCACTATGAGCATATAAGGGATTAGCATCAATCTAAAAATAAGTCCTGGTTCATTTGTTTGATCCAGGACTTGAATATTTAATATCAATTGCGGCTGAACAAACTCCAAACCTGTAATAAAATTAGTGCATTTAAAATATAAGAACCAAAAAATAATCACTCTTAATTTCTACCTTTGTAATCTGTTATACTAATCTGACATATTATTCAAACATTGATTAAGGAGATCCTCCTTAATTTGAAGGCCTAATACATTTGAACCACCTGATTCTAATGTAATGGATAATATATACATCAATTTTTACCCAACAATTTTTAATAAAAAAAGAGATTGATTATCAAATCAATTACTTTATCACTTTGCAAAATGATTAATATCTCCTGCAATTTGATAAAGTTTAAAAATATTCAAGATGAATAGTAAACAGTTAATAAGTAGAGATATAGAACTCTTCTATCATAAAGCATCCGAAGAAACCAGACTGAACAAAGGTATGGGAGTGTTTGAATTTGAAAGAATTAAATCACTCGTGCAAAAATATGTTCCATCCACATCCTCTAAAATAATTGATGTTGGTGGCGGTACAGGTAAATATTCAGAATGGCTTGCCAAAAAAGGCCATGAAGTATACTTAATTGAACCAGTACCTAAACATATTCAAATAGCTAAGGATAGAGCTAGCAAATTAAAAAACAAATATTTTGTTTATTTAGGAGAAGCCAGAAATTTAGACTTCCCAGATAATTTTGCAGATATCATAATTTTACACGGGCCGCTTTATCATCTTCAAAAAAAAGAAGACAGGGAAAAAGCGATTCGTGAAGCCAAACGAGTTGTAAAAAAAGACGGTATTATTTTAGGGTTTTCTATAAATTATACTGCATCAACCGTAGTTGGGCTTTTACAAGGACTAATTCATAAACATGCTTTTTTTAATATGTGTAAAGAAGAACTCACCACAGGCATTCATAATCCTCCAAATGATTTTCCTTGGCTTCTAGCGGAAGCATATTATCATAAACCCAATGAGTTAAAAGATGAATTTGTGAATCAGGATTTGACATATATAAATACCTATGCTGTTGAGGGGATGGCGTGGTTGGATAAAGACTACTTTTTAAATATGTTAGATATGAAAAAGAGAAAGACCTTAATGGAGCTTATCCAGATCACTGAAAACGATAGCTACCTTTTACCTTTTAGCCCCCACATGATGATAGCTGTAAAAAAACAATCACTTTATGGGAATTAAAGATCAATATTTCAAGGCTTTCAAGGAAAGTAATGGACGTTGTAACGAAATAGAGCTTGGAGAAGAACTTGGTCTGGATGAAAATACTACCAGACAAATACTCACTCAACTTCTTTCAGAATATAAAATAGAATATATTGAAAATGGACGTTGCGAGTATAGCGTGATGAAAACTGTTAAAGGAAGAGCCAGATAACCTAATCATTCAATTCTATACTTATCTTTAATTAGTTTAAAGTTTTCTGCTCAAATCCGCTATTAAACATAAATCAGCCAGGAAATAGTTCGAGAAGCACCCAGTTGATTCCACAACCCCTTTTTACAGTCCGTAAAGAGGGTTTGTTTTTTTACTTGAAAGTTAATCGGCCTTGATAGTAGTATAAAGGCGGTTTTCTGATTCGAGCCCATTGAGGTTTTTGGTCAGATAGACTAGTAAATTCCGACTAAGTGTTAAAGATTGGAATACGGGCATAAATAATGTTATATAAACTTTACGGTCTGAACGTAGTAGTCATTTGAGAAATACAAAATTGTACATCAAAAAACCCCATCAAATGATAATGACCAATGCACCTTGATTCTTCACCATTTTCTGTTAACCATCTTATGTACCTTTGTATCAACGAAATTCTATTATGATTAAAACACCTGATATCTATATTTCCCGCAAAGCTGAGATTGTCGCTCAATTCAAAGATGTTTTGGAAAGCCACATGAACGACTTCATGGCAGGGAGGGTAGATAAAATGCTTGATCTTAAAGAAATGGCAGATCTCATTTCCCTTCATTCTGTACACTTGAGTAAAGTGATCAAATTGGAAACGGGCCATCATGCCTGTTACTTCTATGAGCAAAGGATATTATTAGAAGCTAAAAAACTTCTTGCCGACAGAACTTTACCTATAGGTAAAATCGCTCACATGATGGATTATGATGTTTCCAATTTCACCAAGTTTTTTAAAAGGTTTATGGGAATTACGCCGTCAGTTTACAGAAAAGAATTAGAAAATACAATTTATTTTAAAGATGAAAAATAAGGAAATTATTATTGGAGCTAACACAACAAGTCCGCTGACCGCCCGTAAACCGGGTTACGGAACTATGCGTTTGACGGGTGAAGATTTTTATGGGGAACCACGGGACCGAGACGGTGCTATCGCACTTTTGAGAAAAGCAGTAGCAATGGGCGTTAACTTTTTTGATACCGCAGATTTTTACGGTCCGGGGGTAACAAACAGATTGTTAGCGGAGGCCTTATATCCTTACCCGGCTGACCTTATCATTGCTACCAAGGTGGGTACAAAACGGGGAAGTGACAAGGGCTGGCTGTCTTATGGGAAGCCTGATGAATTAAGAATGAGCGTCGAAAACAACCTTAAAGAATTAAAACTAGATCAACTACCTTTAGTACACTATGGCAAATCGGAGCATAGTCCAGAAAATTATGAAGAAGGTTTGGGAACCATGCTGGAACTGCAAAAAGAAGGTAAAATTTTACACGTAGGACTTAGCAATGCTACGGTTGGTCAATTTAATACTGCAATGAAAATGGGTAAAATTGCCAGTGTTGAAAATATGTTTAGTTATACGCAGAGAGTTACTGATCCGTTGAGTCCTTATGGATTTCAAGGGGCTGAGGTGCTGCCTTTGTGCGAGGAAAATCAAATAACATTCATTCCTTTCTTTTCATTACAAACCTCGTTGCCGACGGGGCAAAATAAAATGAATGAATTGGCAAAAGCTAAAGGTATAACGGTTGCCCAACTCAACATAGCCTGGCTGCTTCATCAGTCTGCATGGATATTACCCATTCCCGGAACTACATCTATTCAGCATTTGGAGGAGAATATTAAAGGAGCCGGAATCTCTCTTTCAAAAGAGGACCTTGTATTTTTAGGATAGCATTGAAACTGAAGGAGGGTCTAATTATATTTACTATAGTTAGTAACATGCTTTCTTTGGTAATGGTGAACAGTTTAAATAGAGCATTCTGAGCAATTAGTAAATGACGACTATCATTATTCCCTCATTAATTGATAATCTATTAGGCAGTTTAATGGATATCTAAATGATCAAGAATCCAGGAGATTGAATAACAGTCATTAATTCTGTAGCGCTACTTCAAATAATACATAAAAAGTAACAATGACAGCCATCAGGCTTATTTTCCGCATAAATGCCAAAAATGATAATTTTTTGCAAAAAAATGACATGTCTGTTTTTCCGGTGTTGGCTACTATTGTAGCTTAAGAAAAGATTGCTTGACACAACATTTTCTAATACATAAACCAAATTATTAAACTTCAATGCCCTCGCCGGTTCACACATAAATGTGTTGCTGAATCGTAGTTGAGTTTGCTGTGCGGAGGATCTGGATTAATACGGGAAGGAATGTCTGGAAAACAGGCTCAGTAAGGAGCATCAGACTAACGGACACGACGGACAATAATAATTTGAATTTATGGCAGCTTTTTATTTAACCATTGAATTTATCTTAGATGAGAAAAAAACAACTATTGCTTATTCTTTTATTAATCTGGACATCATTTTCATCCTTTAAAGACCCTGAGCAAACTAATCGACAGTTATTTGATTTCGGCTGGAAGTTTGCCCTCGGTGATTTTCCTGAAGCAAAAACATCGGATTTCATTGATAAGGATTGGCGATCCTTGAATCTGCCACATGATTTCAGTATTGAACATCCCTTCGACTCGACAAATGCCAGCAATAGTGGAGGAGGCTTTGCTTATGGTGGAATGGGCTGGTACCGCAAGCATTTTACGCTAGACAAATCAACCCAGAATAAAAAAATCTCTATTTTGTTTGACGGCGTTTACCGTAACAGTGAAGTATGGATCAATGGCCATTACCTCGGGCTCAGACCCTACGGTTACTCGTCCTTTCATTATGACCTCACCCCTTACCTGAAACCCGCTGGCCAGGAAAATGTAATTGCTGTGAAAGCAAATACATCCGAACAGCCAAATTCCCGCTGGTATACCGGAGCGGGTATATACAGGCATGTATGGTTACTTACCAGTGATAAAGTACACTTTGATGAATGGGGTGTTTTTGTAAAAACCCAGACTGCTACTCAAAAAAATGCTCAGTTAAGTGTCGATGTAGAAATCGTCAATGAACTGAAAACGCTTAAAAAAGGCACAGTTAATACTTACTTAATAGATGTTGATGGCAAAAAAGTGGGTAACGCCAGCTCAGCATTTGACATTAAAGCGGGAGACTCCCTGAAACTGACACAGCAATTAACCGTAAACAATCCGAAACTGTGGTCAATTGCTCAACCTTATCTGTACCAGGTATTGGTAGAGATAAAAGCCAATGGGAAAGTACTGGATGTCTATAAAACACCTTTTGGTATTCGCACATTTAAGTTCGATCCGAACAAAGGATTTCTGCTAAATGGAGAACATATAAAACTTAAAGGCACCAATAACCACCATGACGGTGGCCCCCTAGGAGCGGCAAATCTTGACTATACCTATGAAAGACAATTACGGATCCTCAGGAACATGGGCTGTAATGCACTCCGGATGAGCCATAACCCGCCTGCACCGGAGTTGCTGCAAGCTGCAGACCGGATGGGGTTTGTGGTGATCAATGAAATATTTGATGAATGGGAAAAAGGAAAAACCAAGCATGGTTACGCGCCGCATTTTCGTGAATGGTATGAAAGGGATGTTAAAAACTGGATCAAACGCGATCGTAACCACGCTTCAGTTTTCGCATGGAGTATTGGTAACGAAGTGCCGGAGCAATGGGATTCTATCCAGGGCCCCCGGATAGCCAAATTAATTCTCGCTGCAGCAAAAAGGTATGATACAAGCCGTCCCTTCACCATAGGTGCAGATGGAATTCCCGGTATCAACAAGAGCGGTTTAGGCGACCTGCTGGAACTGGTTGGCTACAACTACCAGGAATCCATGTATGAAAAAGACCATAAGCAATTCCCAAATCGGGTAATCTTTGGATCAGAAACGGTGATGTATCCTTATCATACAGGTGACTGCTGGCAAATGCGCTCGTATGAGCAATGGCAGTCAACGTTAAAGGAAGACTATATAGCAGGGGAATTTATCTGGACAGGATTTGATTATCTGGGTGAAGGTGGAATTGGAGAAGTGATTAAAAGATGCGATACCAGCCTGATTTGGCCCTGGTGGCCATCCAAAGGGGCGACCAGCGGCCTGGTAGATATATGCGGGTTCGAAAAGCCATCTTATTATTTCAGAAAGGCCATCTGGACGGATGAACCTGTTGTCTATGTTGCAGTGGAAACAGACCCTACCGCAAAAGACTGGTCTAACAGTTCTTTCTGGAACTGGCCGAAAGTGTTGCCACACTGGAACCACCCGACCAAAGGTGATTCGCTGGCAGTTCATGTTTATACCAATATGCCAGATGTGGAACTCAAGCTAAACGGAAAATCATTGGGTTCAAAACATCGTGACTTCGATAAACATGCATTCCTAATCTGGAACGTACCCTATGAAAGCGGCACTCTGGAAGCCACTGGCTCGCTGCCAAACGGAGAGAAAAAAACCTTTAAAGTCCAGACGGCAGGAAGAGCAGCAAAAATTAAGCTGGTAGCCGACAAACAGTTGCTAAAATCAAACCAACAAGACCTATCTTACATCAAAACCTATGTGCTGGATGAAAATAATGTACCGTTACCATTCGCTGACAACACGATTGAATTTGAGGTGACAGGAGCGGGAACATTGAATGCAACCGGAAATGGCGATGAAAAAAGCCACGTCAGTTACAAACAAAAATTTACCAAGGCTTATTTGGGTAAGTGCCTGGCAATTGTTCAGTCCGGATCGAAAAAAGGAACTATTACTGTTATAGCTAAGAGCAAGGGTCTACCCGACGTAAAAATCGACATCCAGGTCGAATAATTTAATATTTACCCGACCGTCCCGTAATAGTGGAATGAAGATATCATGTTGGATTATTCGAATAGGTCTCGTTTCCTGCACCTGAGCGATCAACCTATAAAATGCCCCGAGCGTCTTATTCTCGGGGCATTTGTTTTATGGATAACGCATCTTAGGTAGCCCATCTTCAAATCCGTGACGGGTTCTTCGCTTAACTGCCTTTGCTCAGTACTATTGTGACAGATTCACATACATATCTGCCAATTGGCTCCGGTTCACAATTAGGAGTTGTAATTTATGGCAACCATTTATAAATCACTTAAAATTTAGTATGAAACTGAGTAAATCCCAGGACGCACGACCTTTATTAAAAATTAAAACCAACTGGAGCAATACGGAACCGGAAACGGACAGAAACGAATTCCACCTTACACGAAGCAATTGCTACATAACAGCCCCTTTAATGGCCCGTAGATAGCCCAACAGCAGAACTTACAATCTGATCATATTCTCCATTAAATAGCCAAATAAAAACTTAAACATATGAAAATTAATTCCTTATTGCCATTGGTCTTGCGTATCAATGAATCTGCCACTAGTAAATCGATGCGCAACCACCTTTTCGAAACTTTTAGGCCCATTCAGGACCAATTACCTGTACTGAAACATGAAATAAAAAGGGCAAACTTCCTATTTGTAGCCTTGCTGATCCTTTTTTCTGCCTGCTCGAAAAAAAACGAAGCCGCAACAGGTTCCGCGCCAAAGTTGGTTAGCAGTACTCCGGCCAATCAGAAACAAGATGTTCCGCCTGAGACAAAAGAGATTGTACTGAAGTTCGATCAAAAAATCACGCTCGTACCAGCTGCAAACGTCAAACTGAACGAAGGGGTAATTACTGATCTTAAAATTGGATCAGAAGGAGAACTACAGATCACTTTGCCTGAGTTAGAGTATGCGAAGGCCTATACGCTTACGATACCGCCAAATACAATAAAGGGATCTGGGGGCTTGCTCTTCCCTACAGAAATGAAGTTAACATTTAACACCTTAGGCCTGGTTGCTGAAACACTTCCAGCGATGCCAGCTGGAGGGCCAGACAATGGCACCTACGATAAGTCCGGCAGGCATACCGCAGGTACGGTTATTACTGTAAACTTCTATTCAGCTGTTGCCGGAAAAAATGTGGACATGTTGGTTTACACCCCGCCAGGATACAGTGCGAGTAAAAAGTATGCTGTGATCTACTGCTACCAGGGGCTGGGCGATAAGGCAACCAACGTTTTCAATGGCGATTGGGTACGTGCTGGTATCATTAGTGACAATCTGCTTGGAGACCGTAAGCTATCAAAAGGCGTGATTCTGGTCGCCGTGGATGATCAGTTCAACGGCAACAATTCCAATGTCCAGGACATGACCATAAAAGATGCAATCCCTTACATTGATTCACACTATTCAACCTACGCGGATGCCGATCATCGCGGACTTTTCGGCTATTCCTGGGGCGGTGGATATACCTTTAATGTAGGGTTGAAGAACCTGGACTACTTCCACTACCTCAGCCCCTCTTCAGCAGCGCCGAACAAACAAGGAAATGATGCATTATTCCCAAATGATGGAGCTGATGCCAAAAAGCTATTGAAATGCCTCTTCGTTTCTTGGGGCCAGTGGGATTACCAGGGCTTTATCACTATGAACCAAGCTACCGTAGACTATTGTAAAGGCAAAAGGATACCTGTCGCCTCATGGGTTTCAGAAGGACAAGGTCACAGTGGTGGCACATGGAGACCCGCGATGTGGAACTTCCTTCAACTCGCCGACCGTGCCGGAATTTCCAAACCCTAAAGCTGGATAAAATACGTCAATATGCAGGATCACTACAGCCCTGGGTACGCCAACGTCATAGCAACCATTAGATTAATATGTATAAAGGATCTCACTCGATTTTAGAGTGAGATCCAACATATTCAGCACATGCTCCTCGCGCTTTGATCTTTGACTGGAAGAACCAGTTGATAGGCCCATTTTACCAGTTTAAAGCTCTTTTTTAAATTATGATAACTATTTCCACTCGAAATCTTATTTTCAAATAAATCACTGGAATCAAATGGGCATTGCCAATTACGCCTATTACAATTCAAATAAAGGTACAAGCATTTATTAATCTGTTATATTAAACAATATTCAATTGTGACACTATTCAAGACCGCTCTATGTTTTCTGGTTGCTATGGCAATCGTTACTGCCTGTAAAAAAAATAAACCAGTACATGATCCTTTTTTTGATTCGTTCCCTAAAAAATTCAATTTTAAAAAAGTTGAACCTATCGGGTCATTAGAAATGTATTCGGACAAAAAACCAATCTCTGACATCTCCAAAGGTCAGAAATATATTAAAGACCATCAATATTTTGAGATTAATAAGATATCCCTCCTCCGAAAAAACGACACCTACGAGTTTGTAAGTAATGACGTTGTAAAGTACACTGGAGCCAACAGTCGGTCGTACGACACGCTTTTTTTTACTAAAAACAAAGATATCCTGAGTCTTAAGACAGAAGAATTTGCCAGTTCTTTCTATGATTTCAATTGCCGCAATGTCCCCTGCCAAGTGGGTGCATGGAGAGTGGATTCAATAGGGTGTTATAAGTCTCCAGCCTGGCTAGGTTCGATATGTATGGTACCAATAATAGCGATTAACCAAAGATTCAAATTGGTCAATGGTGAAATTCGTATACCGGCTTTGGCTTACCGGTATTCCTCACCAGGGTTTGGAATCAGCACGTTTGTAGAAAATGAATTTAACAAGAATGTAGTGTCTCGGCTAACAGCTATCGATACGTTAGCCATTCAGCGTTTTGAACTGGTGTTTTCACAACAAGAATGAGTGGAGTATAAATAAATCAGTTGTGTATTGAAAAACCATGTATTTATTTAGCGTTAACAGAAATCACAAAACGTAAACGCAAACCTAAAAAACGTTTGCGATTCCCGCGGCCTCTATCGAAACCTAACATTTGAAAAGATCGAGTTTTGGTTGCAGGTGCCACTCACCCGTACCACCCATTTAAGTAAAGTAATCTCCTTAAATGCCAATAGCAGGAAAAGCAAGGGACAGGAGCGATAGCACCGACATTGGGATACACGAGAGACTGTAACTCTGTTTAAAATGCTTAACGAAAACATCAAAATCATCAATTCAGCTTTAAAATATAAGGCAACTGCTAAACCAAAAGTGAACTGGAAAGATGAACTGCGAAAAAAAATCAGATTGGAAACTGCTTTAAAAGGATCAATATGAAGGTCGGGACGGCCTTTCTCCAGCGTTGATCTCCTGTTTTAACCTTCTAAGGTAATTCTCAGTTTGTTGAACCGACCCATGACGATTTTGCAGTTGAAGCTGGAAAAGGGAATAACCCGCTTTATATGCTTGAATGTTTCCACTGTGTTTAAAGCTATACAACGAGAAACTGTCGTCCCATTCATTGCGAATCTTTTTGATCATCTCACCATTCTCCATCACCGTCTCGTAAGTGAACTTTCGAAGAAGTAAGGTAAATTTCTGTCTGAAATAATAACTGCTCGCACGTTTGGGACCTGGCACCAGGTTTTCAGTAAAGACATAATAATTTTCATATCTTTTATCGGCGAAATACTGTTCCCAACCGAGCGTTTGGTAAATAGCGATCAGATTGGGCTCTATATAAACCTCATTTGTACTCTTTTTCTTATTCTTGGTAATATCAATACTCAGGTCAAAATAGCCCTCCTTATATCGTTTCACATGTTTGATTTTCAGCCTGGAAATTTCCGAAGGTCTAATAAACGAATAGAGAACTGTTCGACAAATGGTAGACATAAACTTATCAGGTGGGACGGTGCGGATATGCGTGTTATACTGCACTTCATGAGAAGAGTCCAAGTATTGAAATATTTCTACAACCTGTGCATCCGAGAAAGGTGCGAAGCGATCACTTTCCCCTGATTCCTCCTTACTTGCGATATTCTCAATATAGTTTTGGTAATCATATATTTTTGCAAAATGCTTGAAAAAGCCTTTAAATATCCTCAAGTAGATATTGTATGTGGTTTCGCTCCATACACCCTGTTCATAAATAGATTCCAAGAAATCATAGACATGGAATTTTGTAATCCGATCCATTCTCACTTTGTCGATTTCCAATCCTTCACAATAATTGAGGAACCTTTTGAATATTGAAGTATAAGAGCTGGATGTATTCTCTTTATTCTCTGCTACGACTTTATCCTTCTTTCCTACCTTGCCACTTTTTAACGTCAAAAACTTTTCAACTGCTGTAGCAAGCAGGGGAATTGGAGAATTGGAGGTCGCATCTTCAATCGCCTGCAAATAGCTTCTCTCATCAAAAGGAGCAATGGCCAAACCGGTCTTTGGGTTGATATTGAGTTTTAATGTGTCATTTACCTCTTCTTCTACAATTTTTGCGGTCTGAAGCCGCTTCGACGGTGAAAGTGCGAGTGCTGTTCTATTGTTCAAATACGAACTGTAGTACTTTTGTATTTCCCACCGTCCTTCAGAAAAATTCCAAATACTATAATAAATGTACCAATCACCTTTCTCAGGTGTCTTCAAAACTGCAGCTTCCCGATAGTGTTGTTTGTCGAGCGGACATTTGAAATACTTAACGCCCTGCACGAATAGTTCGATTTGAATTATACGTTTCATACCATTAAATTTGAGCGGATTCTTTATTTCTTCTACAAGATACGAAAAAAGGCCCTTATTATAGCTTAAACGTAAATCTATCGTAACAAATTAGTTTCCGCAAATATAGTTTTATTTTATAGATCCACTTTCATCGGACGTTCGATAAACAGAAACAAGAAGGCGCTATAAGTATTGGATGTACGGGAGAATTTCCTAGATTTGCATTCTAAAAAGAACGTACTATTCAATCGCATATTTTAAACAGCAGGAACGGATTTTGGATTATTTAGCAGGTTTAAACCCCCAACAACGCGCAGCAGTAGAAAACACACAAGGCCCCGCAATGATCGTTGCTGGTGCCGGATCAGGTAAAACACGGGTAATCACTTATCGTGTGGCTCACCTTATTCAAAAGGGTGTAGATCCTTTTAATATCCTGGTATTAACCTTTACCAATAAAGCCTCTAAAGACATGCGGGAGCGGATCGGGAAAGTGGTTGGCGCCGAAGCAAAAAGCATTTGGATGGGTACATTTCACTCCGTTTTTGCAAAAATACTCCGTGTTGAGGCTGAAAAAATAGGCTACCCATCTAATTTTACCATTTATGATACGGATGATAGTAAAAGCCTGATCCGTGCTATTTTAAAGGAAATGCAACTGGATGACAAACTGTACAATGCCAATTTTGTGTACAACAGGATGTCTTCCGCAAAAAATAACCTGATATGCCTATTCAGAATACATGCAAAGCCGAGATACAGGCTGAAGATATCAGCAATAAGCGTCCATTGATGGGTACCATTTATGAAACCTATGCAAAACGTTGCTTTAAGGCTGGGGCGATGGATTTTGACGACTTGTTGTTCAAAACCAATGTATCTGTTAAAAGACTCATCCTGATGTACTGAATAAATACCAGCAGAAATTTAAATACCTGATGGTGGATGAGTATCAGGATACCAACTTTTCGCAATATACCATTGTAAAAAAACTGGCTGCTGCTTATCAGAACATCTGTGTAGTGGGTGATGATGCGCAAAGTATCTATGCTTTCCGTGGGGCCAATATTCAGAACATCCTAAATTTTGAAAGCGATTATCCTGAACTTAAAGTATATAAACTGGAGCAGAATTACCGCTCTACCCAAAATATTGTAGATGTTGCAAACAGCATCATTGCCAATAATAAAAACCAGCTGAGAAAAACGTATTTTCTGACAATGAAACCGGCGACCGAATCAAAGTATTGCGTGCTTTTACCGATAACGAAGAAGGAAAAATGGTGGCTGAAGCTATTGTTCAGGAACGTGACTTCTAAAGGATATAACTACAACAGATTTTGCCATATTATACCGTACCAATGCACAGTCCCGAGCAATGGAGGAAGCATTGCGAAAGCTCAATGTTCCTTATAAAATATATGGCGGACTATCTTTCTATCAGCGTAAGGAGATTAAAGATTTAATAGCATATTTCAGGCTGACATTTAATCCGACTGATGAGGAAGCGATAAAAAGGGTAATTAACTACCCGCGCCGTGGCATTGGTGATACTACAGTAGAGAAAATCATTGTTGCAGCTGATCAAGCATGACATCACGCATGTGGCAAGTGATCTGCAATCCTCAGCAGTATATCGATGGCCGAATTGCCAATCAACTCAATGATTTTGCCATGATGGTTCAGAGTTTTGCAGGCAGAAGCTAAAAAGTTAGATGCTTATGAAACTGCATTATATATTGCGCAACATTCAGGTATTTTGAAAGAACTGCATACGGATGATAGCATTGAAGGACGTGGACGCTATGAAAACATTCAGGAATTGTTAAACGGAATCAAAGATTTCGCGAGCGTGAAGATATGAAGGACCGCAGATCTGGCCATTTTCATGCAGGACATTGCTTTGCTCACCAATGACGATAGTCGTGATGACAAAGATAAGGACACGGTTTCTTTGATGACCATCCACTCTTCTAAAGGATTGGAGTTCAAAAATGTGATTTATGTAGTGGGTCTAGAAGAAAATCCTCTTCCCTTCACAAATGAGTTTGAGAAATTCGAGATCAGATCTGGAAGAGGTACTCATTATCTCTGTAGCAATCACTAGAGCAGAAAAGAAGCTATCGCTCAGCTATTCTACTTTTCCCGCTACAGCTGGGCACGCTTACCATGTGAATTATCCGCTTCAATCAAGCGCAAATGAACACAAGGTTCGTTGAACTTGGCAGGGTGGCACATCTCCAAAAAGTAGATCTTGGAGATGGTCGATTTGAGACAAGAAAGAATCGAACGCTGGACGCAAAAGAAGAGACACTTTTCAGCAAACTGTGAACCGGCAATGTTCTAGTTCTATTCCGCATTTAGCACTCGACAGTGCAGGTAGCGTTTCCTAAAACAACTTCTCTATTGCCCTCAAAGTACATGTTTCCCACTTCCTGGAATTACTCCTAATGCAGCTAATGCCTTCCGAAATGAAATGCAATGTAAGGCACGAAAGAGTTCGGATATGGCAAGGTGTGAGCCTTGAAGGTACTTTGCCCTGGATCATGAAAAACCGTATTTTTACGGGCCTCGGTAATAAAGTTTTATTATTCGAATTTTGTTAAATTTGCGAATGGGTGAAATAAGCTATATATTGTGCTGCTTATATAAGAAATTATATTCCTTTTACAAAGAAGTCTGATGATATAAAAACTGGTATTCCTTCGTTATGATGAGCAATACATC
>CAWCIO010000005.1:0-17068 GCA_963795585.1 uncultured Sphingobacteriaceae bacterium
ACGATGTCAAATAAGATGATGGGTCCGCCAGATAAGATGATAGCCGAGGTGAGAAAGCATTATGACGGCCGGATCCCTGGGCCGAAGGCAAAGACTTATTCTCAGGAGTACAATGAGTTCTTCTTTCTTATGATGTTGCGAAGCGAAATTGGCGTTGGCAGCGTCAACAAGTTGAAAGAACGAGGGTCGTTGGGCAACCAGTTACTTGCAGGTCAAGCTCCTCGAACAGCCTAATTTGTTTGTCTGGGGGTTGAGGCCGGCTCCCTGCCATAGATCTACCTCCGAGACTCCGGGCAAATGATGAAAGCGAGACATCTACCCACAGTAGTTTGAAGTCATCACCAGGGGTGCGAGCCTTGTCTTGGCATATTCAGAGAAGGTTGGCCATAGCCGGCACCGTGACCGAGATCCAGCCTCTTCGTTGCAATGACCACCTTAAACGCCATTTCATTCCACGTGCTAGAGATGGCCAAAATATTGTATCCTCGCCCTTAGGGCCCTAAGGGCAGTGGAAGCCAATGATCTTCCAACGCGGGTACTAGCAAGCCAGAGTCTTCCATACTAGCTTTGGCTCGACCTAAACATCACACAGCTGATGCGGCCTGTCATGCTCAACAGATTACGGAGAGGTCCATATGTGTACAACTTGCCCCCGGGCTTTAGTCGTCCATATGAAAGTGAACGGGGACTGCAAACGGGGACAATAAGATCTGATTCGTGGAGAAGGAAGCAGATGCATGGCACGGCAACACCGTCAAAATTCCCCGTTCATTTCAAAAACCATGCAATGCTGAATCGGGCTAATTGGCTCGACATCCCATCAATACACTACCGCTGGGTACTCCCGAGCAAACTCTTTTCGTTTTCACCCATGCCCTGGACCTACTTACCAAGGCGGGTTTCCACCTTCATAGCTATTCGGGTACTTGCCCTCCCATCCTGGAACGCGAATATTCAAGAGCTTTCCACTCGACTCAATGCCGTTCTCGAGGGTGAGCCTAACCACCTCCTTTGCCCCTACATCTACCTCTAGATCGGCCATTTGGCTTCCCATGTCCGTTTTCAACCACTGGATTCACCCAAAAAAATTAGCCGTTTTATTTATTTATCTTCGATGATTTCGGGCTCAACAAGGACTTAAGGAGATCTTGACTTACCCCGGGTGAGATGGCCAGGAACGTAACGCCTTCCTTGGCGAAGTCTTGGGCGTACTGGACGGTCAACATGTTCAATGCGGCCTTGGTGATCTTGTATGCCGGTGTAGGCGCAAATGTGTACCGTTCAACCAGCGAGATTGAGCCCATGGTGGAGGTTCTGGCAACAACAACAGGCTGTTAGTCCATCGGACTGCTCAGATTGAAAGTACCATTCTTTTGGGCGGGCGGGATGAGAGAAACCCAGCAGCATTTCTGACAATCGTAGTACTTACATGTTGACGACCTTCTTCTGATTAGATTTCTTGAGGAGTGGTAGGAGAGCGACCGTGGTATTGTGAACGGCCTCCACATTGACATCAAAGGTCTCTCGGAGATCGGTCATAACAGCAGTCCCACCAGGCGTGTATGGCAGAACCCCCGCATTATTGATCAGCACATCCAGACCATTGCTTCCTAGTTGGCTCTCGAGCTGTGGGACCGCAGCTGCGATGCCGGCTTTGTCGGTTACGGGGAGCAAGATGTGAGCAACCTTGCCGTTGGAGGCGTCGATGACCTTCTTAAGACCCTCCGATGGATCCTTAGCCCTCGTTGCAGCAAAGATGATGGACACTTGGTCTTGCGACAACTTGCTCAGTTGATTGACGAGCTCGAGACCAAGTCCTCGACCCGCGCCGGTAATGAGAAATGAAGACATGATACTATGTAGCTGTCGTAGTAGTTCAACTAGGTTCGTTTTAGATATAGTGGTTTGTTGGATGGAGGCTGAGCTTTTCTGACTGAGGAGAGCATCATGGGGCTGATGGCGGGCTTTTATACTTAGTATGCTCTTTGAATCATTCCAGGCCCTCATGGATTTTTACTATGGGGGGGATATCATTCATTAGTCATTACCAATCTCCTCAGGAGTTATTGGAACGGCTTCGCAACAAATAATTACCCGATCGGGCAGCCCAGACAATCAAATACATAAGCACTCGTTCCTCGTTCCCTGTTTCGTAATACGAGCATCCCCACTCATCGCAGAGACATCGCCCTGGAGGACTCGCTAATTGGCAGAGAAGCTGTCAAGGCTGCCTGCACTCTTAGCTGTCCTCGGGCTTTTTTTCTGAATCTCGGGTACGTACTGATCCCGGAATTTGACTAGATGGTTGGAGGCTGCCCTAGGTAAGTAGTTAGCGTACTTTTGTCAAGACTGAGGCTGGCCAATCGGACCTAGCAATCCTCCATGGATGTACTCTCTGTCTCAACTTACAAAGGTATCTTGGTATCACTTAAGATGTTACCATATAGTTCTCGTCACCACTCTCCCGCTTTGAAAAACACATTGTAACTTTCTCCCGTGGAAATAGTGGAGGAAAAGGCGAGCATGAAGACTGATTTCAAAATTTCGGTGTTGCGATTAGATCGATCAAGAAATCTAGAGTGAGAGTATGGTCTTTTTGAGACACAAAATAGTCTTAGGGGAAGTCACTTGTATTCTGTGCCATACCCCTTATTATTATTAGTTGTATATGAACCCATTTCTCTGGTCCTATTAGCTACCATCTGCATTCCATTCATATACCTCACTCATGTGGTGGTCCTTCATGAATGAGGGTAGCTCAGAGCCATCCTCCCCGAGCCTGCGGATTTCATAACATGGCGGTAGTTTTCTCCATCCAGAGCAAGGGTCGATACATGTTCTCATTCTGCCGCCAGCTAAGATCTGCGCACCCTCGAGCCGCTGCTGATATTGGATCGATCACTAATTCCGTCGGAAATTTAGCGGCAGTAGCTCTCTGGTCGCTTAAAGAACTAGGATTGAATCGTGGGTACCGATCGAAGCCGCCAACTGCAGACTGAATTGCATTATGAAGATCACGATCGTCAGCGGGTGTACCGGTTAGGACGAGATGATCGATTCTCTTGTTAAGTGCATAGTCTGATATAGTCCCTTGTAGAGCTGCTATTATCGTATTCCAATACGTCTTATGGAACTCTTCATTACTGTTCTCTCCAGGTGGTGCTCGCTTGAGGTAGGTCATACCTCCATTGTTCCATCCCTCTGGGCTCCCGCCCTCGTATAATAGAATGGTGAGTAGAATTTCGGAATAGTCAATATAAAGAATCATCTCGGTGTCAGGAAAAGTCTCCTCTGTACAACCTTGTGCTGATACTGGGCACTGACATAGTCTAACGCCGTTAGCAGCAGCACTAGCAATCGCCGAATTAGGCTGAAAGTAGCGGAGAGAAGGGATAAGGCCTGCTTCGCGCACTATTTTTCGGAGAATGTTCTGATGGGTAGTATCAAAGAAGATCGGGTATGTTGTTCCTAATATTGCGATAGTAGATGGTGAGAGGCTATCATCAATACGCGACTTAAGCCGCTGTGCCATCGATTGGAGTGATTTGACGTTCAGTAGCTGTGTTATGGAATCGGATGAACCCCCAGCCGCAGCGGACTCTCTCGTAACGATCACCTGTTTTGTGTATCGAATCATTTCACGAGAAAATACCAAACTTTCCGCAGACTCATATTCGTCAGAACATCCAGCTATCTGCAGCATTATATCCAAATAGTCTGAATCTCCTTGAACCACTGCAACCTCTTCGACTGTGCCGTTCGGCCATTTGAAAATGGCGCGTCTAATAAAGTCCAAGCAAGCCTTCCGTTAGGAAATCTAGCGTAGGATAGCGGGGATATTGGCCAGCAAACACTCACCCTTGTGATACGCCGAAATCAAGCCCAATAGCAGGCTGGGTAAAAATTTCGCCTGGCCAGCAAGTAGAACAGATTCGAGTTGCAGCAGCAGGGACATTCAACGTTGTGAACAACAGGTAGCTGACTCTTAGTCGTTGCCACATTGCTGAGTTGATTAATGCCAAAGACTGGCGAAGTCCTGGGCAGAAAACAAATTGCTAAGGTCAAGGACTGTTTGTACGGGACATTTGCGTATTCAATGGCAACTTGCGAGACGCTGACAACTTGTTCTTACAGGCGACAGGGGGTTTCAGCCCAGCCTTGGCATCAATCATTATCTAGGTATGCGTGAGATGACGCGCGACAGCCGAAGATGAATATGTCAAATCACTAACTAGTGAGCAAGGTCCAAACGTCTATGAACGGTGACTCAAGCGTCTGTTTCGCGGATAAGTAACACCACCGAGCATCAAAATCACCAAAAGCCGTCGATAGTGCATCTGAAAAGATCAGATATTGTCCTAGTCTCTGAATATAACGGCTTGTGAAGAAGCATCGACTGAATCTGACAGCGAAGGAGACGTCAAAGCCCTACGACCACCGACATGCTGGTCAACTTCCTCAGCCTCCCCAGCGAACTTTTGCAACAGGATATACAAGCTACCCTTATTGTAACAAGAAGCTATTGAGATTCATATGGTTACAATCGATGAGGGAAGCCCACAATTAACTGCTCCGTGAGAAGACTGCGTTCTTCGATGCTAGCTCGCTGCTCTACGCCCAGTTATTCTAATATCAATAAGACCATAACCAAGGACTTTCCTTAGAACAGTCGACCGTAAAACCGTAGACTGTAGCCGACACGACCCGACCTGTTTATGTCAACTTTCCTGGGTTCCTCTATCTAGCCCCCGGTGATGTTACGCTCGAGAACACTAGCCTTGGTTCCTCGCGAACATCTGACGAGCTCACCATAGCCATGGGCTGAATGTGACATTCTCGGGCAGTGGATATTCGGCAGCCTCTTCCGGTGTCTGTCCATTCCTGAGTTCCGAGTAGTAGGAGCAAGCACCAGAAGCACAGGTCCAGAAGCCCATGCCGGCTCTGAGCCTCCGGACACCTACTCCATCTTGTCGACTTGGAATTCCACAATCGCAATTCGGGTTGCTAGGGTGTATTCCACGTGCATCATTCCACGCTATCCAGCCTCTTTCATGATCAGAAGTGATCTGAAATCGATCATATTTACAGGGAAGGCAGATGTAGTATGGTCGAAGCGCGTTGCCATTCAAATTTCCTTCCCTTACGGTCGAAATACGGCGCGGAACCCAGCCACAAAAGCGACATTTAGGAGACTCGAGCGGAAAGCGAGGAACCAACCGCGCCAGGCAAGCAATGATTTCCTCTCGCGACATTGCCGTATCATCTCAATAAGTTAGACAATCACTGTCAGCAAGCAAGGCAGTCCCAGGGTTTCCTACAGTGGAGCCGTCCATCATCTCCTATCCACGGAACTAGTGTCATCTCCATAGTTGCGAGGGTATGCTGTTATCTGAAGTACGAAGCTTGTCAGCGGAGCATAGCATAGACGCGTACTAAGGCGTGATTGTCTCAAAAATAAAGGGGGCATCCGCTCCTCTAACGAGTATCGCATTGCGGGGTAATGCTTGGCGTCACCCCGCTGAAGGCTCGGAGCAGCTTTCATCGGATGGTTAGACTGGGAGCACAACGTTCTTTCCGACCACTGGTATCACTGCAGAACTGTTTAAATCGTTGGGTAAAGCGTGATTCAGAGATGAGTATCTCACAGCCTAAAAGGGGCTTGGGATACGTCAGTTGGGTCCCCAAACTACGACTCGGACCAGGCTCCGAAATTGCCAAGGCTCTCAAACGTCGACATTTGTGGCTTTTATCACAGATCGAGCAGATCAGGACCACTAGTTACTGCGGTCGGAGAGAAGCAGAAACAATTGTGTTTAAGGGATGTGAACAACGGTCCCCTCAAGCGCACAATTAGAAGGTTCGGTTAACTCACGAAGCCGCCCGGCCAGAAACGGGAACGGAATTCCGTCTCCTTTTGTATAAGGAGATTGATCCACTCTTCTCCCTCAAAGGTAGCTTGACACCCCATACATGTCCGTTGGTTGAGTGATCATCGTCAACGCGCGGATACTAACTAGTAGTATGGGTCATCTCTTGGGCCTTTTTGGGCATGTTTCGACCTTGGTATGTTTGCTTGTGAGGAGGGGCTTGTGAGTGGTCCGCAGATAGTATCGGATGAAATTATGGGTTGTGCACTGCCCTGCTTGTCGGCTTACATATACTTCAGGAAGAGACTTCTCAGGTGAGTTGAACCCTTTGTTTAACCATCATCATCACATCGATCAAGCTTCAACGACACCCAACCAGATCTCGACACACCATGCCTGAGTGTGTGATTTTACCCGAACCCGACCGAGTGTGGGAGTTCTGCCCCAACTATGGTGCAGCAATCGTCTTTCTAATTTTGTACTCTTCCTCGACGCTCGTCCACATAGTCCAAGCCGTATGGCACCGGAAGCCTTTCGCAATCGTCCTCATCATGGGCGGCAGCTGGGAATTAACTGGATTCGCCCTTCGCGTTTGCGCAATCATCGATCCGTACTCAGGAGGTTTCTACAGCAACATGAACATTCTGATTTTGCTTGCTCCCCTCTGGATCAATGCATTTGTCTACATGGCCCTGGGGAGATTGATCCATTTCTCGCTGGTACACGATACGATTCTACGTCTCAGAGCTCGGCACTTGGCATCCATGTTCGTGGTATTCGACATTACAGCATTCATCATGCAGGCGTCAGGGGGCATCATGGCAGCTAAGAGTGAGAACCCGTCAACCAAAAGGACAGGTTACAATATCTACAGCGCAGGCGTCGGCGTCCAGATGGGCTTTATCCTCTGGTTTGTGGCACTGGTCATCAGATTCCACCACAAGCTCCTCAAACCCGAAGTGTATGAGCTCTTCGGTGAGAGCAGGGCAGCACTCGCATCCATAAAACGCATGATCTATGCCCTGTACGCGGTCCTGGTACTCATCCTATATCGCAATGCATGGCGCCTAGCGGAATATGCGACTGGTGCAGACTCACCCCTCCGCATGAACGAGTGGTGGTTCTATGTGTTTGATGCCCTCCCAATGGCGTGGGCAATGATTCTGCTCAATGTCTTCCATCCTGGCCGAATTCTACAAGGCCCACGTGGAGACTTTTCTGGGGAGAAGAAATACCGCAGGCAGGCTCGGAAGGACAGGAAAAGAGTCAGGTCACACGATTACCCTGAAGAGCCGGACTCGGAAAATCTGCCACTCAATTCCCGCTAAGGAGCATCTGAAGGCCAAGGTTGAAAGCTCATCACCTCGTTTCTCAAGTGGTGCAGCAATGGCATCGATGCTTTCAGCTTTAAGAGGGGGAAACAGAATCCCCGCGCAACTAGCATGGCAGTCTTGCAGGAAAGGACGACATTGGCATTTACACTATAAATGGGGTTAACCCACGGGCAGGGCCACTTTTGGTCAACAGAGCTCTCCACGATTTCATTTTCTTTTGCCCTGTTTGGCGCAGTGAGGAAGGTGTATGTTTTCGTGATATAAGAATAGATGTAGCACTAGATATTTCCACAATTTTATCAGCCAAGATTGTTCTCTTCGCTACCAAAATCTTCTTTTTCTTTGAAGCATGATTCATCATTTCTGGTATCTCTGACACTCATGGGCATCTTCTGCTCCTGGTAGATGCTAATTCCTAGACCTGGAAGCGTTTCAACTCAAGCCAAATAGTTGTGTGCGGCAGGAGAGCAACGTGACCATATAACAGCCAGATGTCAGAGAACTGACCTGCTCAGCGTAGGCGCTACATCATGGGCAAAGGCGATAGTAAGAGGGAAGCGAGCTAGGTTCCGAAAAGTGAGATGACTCTAGGCCGGTTGTGAGTGAGCCCAGAGTGGATTTTAGGCGTCTCATCCTTCCAATATCACATTAGATGGGTAATGAGTGTTGGCGAAGCTTTCAGAAATCCCGAAGTTTTAGGTGCATTACCGACCCTACTTACCCTGACCCTGTACCGTATCCAGATTCAATAGCCACCTCATCCCATTCATGGTGTTTGGGCCCAACTGCCCCCTCGACCCGATCGAGTAGATCGTCCAAGCAGCATGCCCAAGCTCTGGATAAATATCAATCTTTGTCCGTACTCCATTCTCTCTGAGCGCCTTCTCGTATATGACACCATCGTCCCGCAGAACATCCAGCCCACCAAGATGAATATAAGTCGGTGGGAGACCGACATGGGGCGTCCTGCTATTAAACGGTGAAAAAAGCGGCGACTTGACATCCGGAGCGAGCGTGCGTATAATACTCTTGATGGTATCTCGGCTCAAGGACGGGTTGTTCTTGTTTTCGTCCAGCGACCTCCACTCCTTCTTGTACTTCGAAGGCACGATATCCTTGGCGAGCAATAGGGGGATCGACACAAACGAGCCGGTCAGTGGAGGCTGGAGATTTCGATCGCGTGCAAGCTGCGTCAGCACAGCGGCCATGGTCCCGCCCCCCAGCTGAGCCCATTTTACAAACACCCGGCAACTATTGAGGGAATAAAAAATGCTATTGAGGATCGGAAAAAGTTTGCCAATCACCGTGATGTCCTGGTAGCAGAACTGGAAAAGCAATATGCGGCAGTGAGTCCGTCGGCCGAAGTGCAACAAAACATCCGTCTGTTGCACAGGGAGGATAGTTTCACTATTACTACTGCGCACCAACCCGTAATATTCACGGGTACACTTTATTTTATTTATAAGATTCTCCATGTTATAAAACTGGCTGAGTGGTGTAAGGAACAATTGCCGGAATACCATTTTATTCCCGTGTTTTATATGGGAAGCGAAGATGCCGACCTTGACGAGCTGGGCAGCATCTGGCTGAACAACGAAAAGATTGTCTGGGATACCCAACAAACCGGAGCAGTGGGCAGGATGAGTACAGAAGGACTGGATACAATCATCGCCCGCATAGAGGGTGAACTGTCTGTTCAACCACATGGAAAAGACCTGGTGAAATTATTGAGAGATTGTTATAGCAAAGGAATCGATATTCAAACCGCAACCTTCCGATTAATACACGCTTTGTTCGCGCGGTTTGGACTGGTAGTATTGATTCCTGATAATGCCGCTTTCAAAAAATTATTGCAGCCCGTTTTTGAAGACGATTTATTCCGGCAGGCATCTTCTGCGGCAGCCACAAAGACAATTGAACAGCTCTCGCAACATTACAAAGTGCAGGCAAATCCGAGGGAGATCAATTTATTCTACCTGAAAGATGCCTTGCGTGCACGCATCGAACAGGAGGGCGAAAACTGGATGGTAGCCGGTACCGATATACGTTTTACAAAAGAGCAGCTGGAACAGGAATTACGTGAGCATCCGGAAAGATTCAGCCCGAACGTAATATTGCGGGGCATTCTCCAGGAAACGATTCTTCCGAACATACTGTTTGTGGGTGGGGGCGGAGAGCTCGCATACTGGCTTGAATTGAAAGCCGTTTTTGAACAGCATGGCGTGCCATACCCGATGCTGGTACTCCGCAATTCATTTCTAATCGCAGAAAAGAAATGGAAGCAAAAGATTGAGCGCCTCGGATTTTGCATGGTTGATTTTTTTAAACCAGAGCAGGAGCTGCTTACGCGTCTCGTAACCCACAATACAACGGTAGCGCTGAAGTTGGAGGATGAGCTGGAAGATGTAAAACAGTTTTACGGTGCCCTGAAAGTTAAAGCCGGCAATATCGACAAAACACTGGAAGAGCATATTGAAGCTTTACGCGCCCGGGCAACCAGGCCTCTGTATGAGTTGGAAAAGAAAATGTTGCGGGCAGAAAAAAGAAAATATAAAGATCAGTTAAGGCAGATACATACGGTACGCGAAGCCCTGTTTCCCATGAACAGCCTCCAGGAAAGGATTGAAAACTTTATGCCTTACTATGCCAAATGGGGCAATAACTTTCTTGATATGATTTATAAAAATTCACTCGCACTGGAGCAGGAATTTTTCATGCTGGATGAACAATGATTGTGACACTGGTGCCCCGAATCCGTCTGCCGTCCCATCAATTGCAGTGTTTTCTGATGTATTAATTATGGCCGGGAGTACAAAAAGAGAGCGACTATTGATAGCAACTTACAAGCTGGTTACTACCTAACCCCAGTCCAGCCCAACCTTAAAAAGAAAGGTTTTTCCCTGCGCATTATCAGCCACGAGTTGCAGTTTAACACTATGATCTTTTTGCGACTGAATACAGGCCGATTCTATGGTATATCCTGTAAATTGTTCATCCGCCTTTGTAAGATCGATTAGGTGGTTCACTTTTATTTTGTCTTTCTCACGTCCAATTTTACGGTACAGGTTCTCAATTACGCCCAGGTAGCTTTTTACGGGCTTGGTTTCGCCTGGTTCCCTTTCTTCTGATAACGTAATAAACAGGTCTTCGTGTTTATCGGAATACCTTAAACCCGATATCCCGAATTTTTGCGTTCCGCCTGCATTTTCAAAGTCAACTGCTACGACCTGCAGGCTTGCCTTCTCCTGGTTTTTTAAGAAGTCTGCTTTTGTTATAATAAGATGATTGGTTGGTTTAGCTGCTGTTCCCCGGTTTACCAGTACCAGGTAGTCGTAAACCTCCGCAATACCTTCAATATTCAAATCCGTAATGCCCGCGGCTTTGATTCGATTATAAAAGATGGAAAGATCAATCCAGTTAACGGCGTTCGTTTTCAGGTTTAATAAAACGGCCCTGGTTCTTTTTTCAGTCAGGCCCGAGCTTATCAATAACAAATGCGGCTTTTTATCTACCGACAGCACGGTCATTGCTTCCAGTTCTGACTTGGCAGATTTGGGGGCTTTTTTATCTGCGGCTTCAAAAAGATTAACCAGTTTCGGTTTAGTCCACTTCTTGCTCATCAGCAGCAAATCGCGTGAATCATCTCCAATGATATATAGTTTGTCGTCGTAAAATTCAATGCCTGAACCGGACGGATAGTTTTCCAGTTCAATAAAATCCTGCAGGACTAATTTCATAAGTAGCTGTAATGTAGTAGCGCGAAAATAGGAGATTAACCACAAACAAGCTCATTAAGCTTATAGGCGTTGTTCATCTTAACCCGAAAGCTGGATTCAGGAAAATTTTAATGAATCGAAAACTGGCTTGATTATATGAGAAGTGTAAATATTTACTAAATATAAATAATGCGTCTTTTGGTCAGCTCGTGCACAATCTTTTTTTGCTTGTCTTCAACCGCTTTTTGGGTTTCTTTCAGCCGTTGATCACTCATCCTGATAGACTGTTCCTGTTCGGCCAGCTTTCGCTGAAGGGCCTCATAATATACTTCCGTTTGCTGGTATTCTCTCAGGGCCTGTTGCTGACGGATGGCTTCCTGTGTAGCTTCAGTCTGCTGTTGCTGTAGTTCGGTTTGCACCTGGGCATTTATACTCTGCCAGTTTAAATTCTGCAGTTGAAGATTCAGCTCTTTTTTCAATTTTGCCAGCAGTTTGGGCTGCGATTTGAGATCTTTTTGAATCTTTTGCCAATTGAGGAGTGTCAGTGCTTTTTGTGCGTTGCAAAGTGCTTCGCGTGCTTTCCGCTCAGCATATGTTTCTCCTTTTATTTTTGGTGTGCTGCTATCCTGTACAATGCGGAAAGAAAAACTGCTGGATGGAACATAAGGTTCTTCGGCAACAACAGGTTCTGGCGCCGGGCCGGTTTCATCCTGGCTCATAGAAAAATCCCGCGTTTCTTTATCAGTAACGGCCAGCAGGTTGTCTGCGTCAGCGCCCTCATTTTGCAGGAAAACCGCGGAAACAGTGGCACCGGCTGGCATTCCCGTATTCATTTTAAGTTTCAACGTGCTTTGACCCAGAGATGAACTTGGCCTGGATGGAGCAGGCGCTGGTTTCACTATTCCGGATGGTCTTTTGCTTACTGCAGGATTGCTAAAGATTGCTCCGCTTTCATTGCTGTACCCGGTATTATCCGCCATTGCAAGCGGACCAGCGTCCAGCAAATTAAGCGCAACCGGTGATGGATGTATAACCAATAGTAATGTTATAAACAGTAATATAACCAGGGCAGCGCCGGTTTTATACATACGCGCCGGTTTATTCTTTATGCCAACAATACGTTCTATGCGTGTCAGCAATTGTTTCTGATTTTTTCCGCTCACAGCTATGCCGTAAGTAACCGGGATCAACCTGTTCCTTTCCAGTGTCAGCAGCGCAGCGGCGTACTGGTCAGGTTGAAACTTAAACTGGATTACCATATCGTCGCAGCTGTATTCCCGCTCCTTCCTGATCGCTGAGCTGAGTTGTTTCACAAAAGGATTGAAAAAAAACAGGATCTCGAGTGTTGCCACAAAAAGGTTCAGGAGGTAATCGTTTCGTTTAATATGAACCAGTTCATGCAACAACACAGCTTCTACCTGCGCGGTACTCAGCTGCGTTAAGCAGGCGGCAGGTATCAGTATAACCGGCTTCAGAAAACCGATCACCTGTGGTGTGTCAATATGTGTAGATAAAAAAGCTTTTACTTCTCTTTTTATACCAAGTTGCGATGAAATATCCTTTATATAAATTCTCCAGGCTGCGCTCAACCTGCTAACGCCCTTGTAGTGAAGGTTGCCTGCCTGTCGAACAAAAAAAGCCAGCTTGAAAAACAGCAGTACAATGCATCCAAGATATAGCATAGACCAATACGGCATCAGCCAGTTGGCATATTCACCCGCTGTTTGCCAGCTTTTAAAACCATTGCTATAGTCAAACCCAACCAGGTTAGCAACTGCGGGAAAATGACCATTATAATATTTCCAGGTACATTCAACAACAAAAACAATACAGCCCGCAAATAACAGGACGAGTGCCGCGGTATGCTTAGCTGCGGCAGGCAATTTCGCGCTACCTGCAATAAAAATGCGGTAAACAAACCAGCAAATCGCAAACTGCCAGACACTGTTTAACAGCGACCAGCCCAAAGCATTCAGGAATGCTGAATTGGCAAGAAATGACATACCATTACTTTTTTAGATTGTTGAGTAGTTGCTGAATCTCCTCAATTTCTTCCTCACTTGCCTTGTAATTTCCAAGCGCCTGGATGACCAGTCGCGCCGGCGATCCGCCAAATAATCCATCGATCATTTTTGCCACCAGGTGTTTTTGGGTTTTTTCCTGGCTTACCGCAGCTGTGTAATAATGCGCCCTGGTCGACTTATCCCTTTTCACGAGTCCCTTATCGTTCATAATCTGCATTAGCTTTAGGGTAGTGGTATAGCCCACGTCCTTTGTCTTGGCCAATTCTTCATGGACATCGCGTACGCTGGCCAATCCCTTATCCCAGATAACCCGCAGAATTTCTAATTCGCCTTCAGTAGGTTTTATATACTTCGGTGCTGACATAAATTTACTTTGACACTAAAATACGATCATTTTCGTAATATTCAGAGAAGTTTTTCCACGCCTGTTAACAGTGCCGTTTAATGTCGGGCAGACTGCGAAAATGTTGCAGGAACGTAATAGCAAGGCGGCTTAATCAGCCGTTAGTGGGATAATATAAATATGATCCTTTATTGATGTGAGGGGACTGGAAAGGGAAATCTTTTGGCCAGCCAGCTGTTTTTAACTGGTATCATCCAGCCGTTTTCTAATTCTGCCTTGGTCTGCACGAGGTTATTAAAATAGATACTGTCGCCTGTCACAAAATTATTATCGATGGCATACTGCAACTGGTTCATCGGCAACAACTGGATATTGTCTTTGATAACAAAGGCAAGCGATTGCCGGTCGAACAGGCTGACTTTAAAAAGCTCTTCCATTTGTTTGATCAGCCGCACTGAACTATCGGTGCTGCATCCGCTTACGCCGGTTGCCGTTTCGTCGGCCATCAATACAATGAATTGCCCGAAAAAAAGATTCGCATAACCTTTTACCGGCACGCCGTGGGAGTTCCAGCCTGCAGTGAATTGTTCAAACAGCTGTTCCGCCTGCAGCGCCTCAGCCATGGTGAGCCGGCGATGAGATTGATAGATCCATACCCTCGAATTCCCTGCAAATGATTCAGGCAAAAGCTGCCTGTACTCGAAATTTTTCATAACCACAAATTTACACAAATCCCCGATTATTCCAGACTGGCGGCAACCAGTTCTGCCACATCCATTACCTGCACTTCATTTTCTTTTTCCTTATTTTTTACGCCGTCTGTCATCATGGTATTGCAAAACGGACAGGCCGCTGCAATAATGGCGGCGCCGGTATCAATCGCTTCACCGGCCCTTTCAAAATTTATCCTCGTATTGCCTTTTTCTTCCTCTTTAAACATTTGTGCGCCGCCTGCGCCACAACAAAGCCCTTTACTTCGGCAGCGTTTCATTTCCACCAGTTCCGCATCCAGCAGCTCCAGCACTTTGCGCGGTGCTTCATAAATATTATTGGCCCTGCCCAGGTAACAACTATCGTGGTAGGTTATGCGCTTTCCTTTAAATGAACCGCCTTCTTTCAATTTTATTTTGCCCTCTGTCAATCAACTGCTGCAGAAAAACGGTATGGTGAATAACTTCATAATCGCCGCCCAGTTCAGGGTATTCATTTTTAAGGGTATTAAAACAATGCGGGCAGGCGGTAACAATTTTTTTATTTCGTAATTATTCAGCACCTGTATATTCTGGTAAGCCATCATCTGGAACATAAATTCATTGCCGGCCCGGCGAACAGGATCGCCCGTGCACATTTCTTCCTTACCCAGGATGGCGTATTTAATACCTGTTTTTTCAAGGATCAGTGCAAAAGCTTTCGTAATTTTTTGTGCACGCTGGTCAAAACTCCTGCGCAACCCACCCAGAAAAGAACTTCCGGCGATTCACCATTGGCAAATAATGCTGCGGCTGTTGGTACTTCCATTCACCTAAAATTTCAGTAAATCTAAACCAAATGACGGACACCCTTCAGAACTTTTTCACGTTAAATTTGTACCTTAATGCCTAATAACTGCAATTATGACTGCCGAGAAAAAAATGTTGCTGATACGAAACTATGATTTGTGGTGTCACTGTCAGACGAAGACTATGAGGAACTGAATCTTGTGCATCATTATATTGAAGCCAAAAAAGGCGCCTATATTTATTTTGAAGCATTCAACCATAACAAACTTTATTTTATTAAGGAAGGATACATCCGCATTGGCTTTATTGATGAAGACGGAAACGAGGTAATCAAAGAAATTATCCAGCAGGGTGAATTATTCGGCCAGTTTACGCTCGAGAAAAATAACCTGAACGGCGAATTTGCACAGGCCTATAAAGCCGATGTAAGTCTTTGCGCTTTTAATATTGAAGACTTTCAAAAATTGCTCACCCGTAAACCTGAAATAGCGCTTAAGTATACCCGACAGGTTGGTAATAAATTGCGAATGTTCAAAACCGGCTGGTGAACCTGCTGAACCGCGACGTAAAAACCCGGCTGATTCATTTTTTCTGGCAGCTTATTCAGTCAAATGCCGATGAGCACAGTATAGACGGTTATTGCATTCCCAATTATCTTACCCATGAAGATATTGCGCATCTTGTTGGCTCCAGCCGGCAAACAGTTACCACCATCATTAATGAACTGGCTACAGAACAGATGCTGTCTTATAACCGCCAACAGATATGCTTCCCCGATGTTAAAAAAATACAAAAGCTGGCAAATGTCGGTTAGGTGACAAGGCAATGGCAAAGCCTGCTTTTATTTTTGAGTAATAATAAAAGCAGTATATGAAACGTATACTCTCTTTCCTTCTTATTGTCGGCGCTGGTTAACAGGCGCTATGCACAGGAACAACCGGCACTTCGTAAAAAACAGTTTAATCTGGATAATGAGGCGTTGCCATCAGCGGCTATGACCCTGTTGCTTATTTCATCGTACAGCAAAGCCGGTAAAAGGCAATAAAGAAAACGCACTGATATATGAAGGCGTCACCTATTATTTTTCTTCCGCTGCCAACAAGGAAGCATTTAAAAAAATCCTGCAAAGTATGAACCGGCTTATGGTGGCTGGTGTGCTTATGCTATGGGCGCTAAAGGAGAAAAAGTAGAAGTTGATCCAAAACATTCAAGATTGTGGATGGCAAATTGAATCTGTTTTACAATAAGTTTTTTAATAATACGCTTGACCGACTGGAATAAGGATGAAGCCAGACCTGAAGAAGAAAGCGGATGCCAACTGGGCCAAAACATTTCGTTAATCGCATTGCTACCAATTCATAATAACTTCAAAACTATCTGTTATGAAAATTCAATTTGTTATTACCTGGTTATTGCGCCTAGCTGGCCGCCGGTATAATGCTGAAGACGCTTTATTATAAATTTACCGCCCACGAACAATCCGTAAGGCTTATTTACCCAACTGGGCATGGAGCCATGGGGGCGTATCGGCACGGGTATGTTTGAATTGATTGCGTCTATACTGATTCTGTATCCGCGTACTACCGGGTTGGGGCCGGGCTCGGTGCAGGCTTAATGGCAGGCGCCATATTTTTCCATATTACCAAACTGGGAATTAAGTTTGATGGCGATTATGGGCTTATTTACGATGGCAGTGATTGCATTTGTTTGTTGCTTTATTTTACTAATAATGTACCGTAACCAGTTACTTAATTTACTAAAGAAAAAAATGACTGTTTCGGGTGCCTGAAGTTCACTATAAGCGGCCTGAATTTTACTTTTCTGCGTTTCAGTGCTAATAAGTTGGCTATTATTTTTCTTTAACATAGTTTGGAGGTCTATTTGAAGAACTAAAGAAAAAGTCAATGAGATTATTTGTTACATTTCTGATGGTGTTCTGTAGCATGGTTACCATGCATGCACAACAATACCAGCCGGTAGATGATAAATCGTCCGTAAAATTCGTTATTAAAAACTTTGGAGTAAAAACCGGGGGCGATTTTAAAGGACTTCAGGGAACGATTGATTTTGACAAGGCCAACCCGGGCAAGGCACAGTTTGATATAAGCATTAAAGCATCTACCGTAAATACAGACAACAGTAGCAGGGATAGTCATCTTCGTAAAGAAGAATATTTCGATGTTGAAAAATATCCAACGATTACATTTAAGTCTGATAAGGTCGAAAGCAAGGGCTCGGGGTTTGCTGTTAGCGGCAAACTCACCATAAAAGGAACTACCAAGTCG
>CAWCIO010000006.1:0-107037 GCA_963795585.1 uncultured Sphingobacteriaceae bacterium
GATAGTGAAGGTAAGCCCTCTGCAAGGATTGTATTACTGAAAGATTTCGATGAAAATGGCTTTGTATTTTATACCAATTATGAAAGTAAAAAAGGTCAGGACCTGGTTGAAAACCCGCAAGCAGCACTAGTGTTCTTTTGGGCGGAACTGGAGCGTCAGGTACGCATAGAGGGGCTCGTGACTAAAGTAGATCCGGAAACTTCAACGGAATATTTTCATTCCCGCCCCGCAGGAAGCCAGATTGGCGCCATGGCTTCTCCGCAAAGCCAGGTGATCAAAGACAGGTCCTTATTGGAACAAAAGGTCTGGATCTTACAGCCGAATATGAAGGTAAAGAAATCCCAAGACCCCCTCACTGGGGCGGATATTTCGTAGAGCCTACATTTATAGAATTCTGGCAAGGCCGATCCAGCAGATTGCATGACAGAATCGCTTACGACCTTGTGGATGGTTCATGGATAATCAATAGATTAGCACCATAAACTAACCAACATTTAAAAAGCTATGAAAAACATTACAATAGTAGGCTCGGGTACCATGGGCAATGGCATCGCACATACATTTGCACAATACGGTTATCAGGTAAATCTTATAGACATCAGTGATGAGCACTCGATAAAGCCATGAATACGATTGCTAAAAACCTGGACAGACAAGTAACCAAAGGTACGCTCACAGAAGCTGAAAAGAAAACGACATTAGCTAATATCACTGTATATACCGATTGCGGATGGGCTAACCGGGCCGAACTGGTTGTTGAAGCTGCCACAGAAAACCTGGAACTGAAATTGAAGATCTTTAAAGACATAGATGCTTTTGCTAAACGCCGACAGCCATTCTGGCCAGCAATACTTCTTCAATATCGATCACCAGAATTGCTTCGGTCACGAAACGCCCGGGATAAAGTAATCGGCATGCATTTTATGAATCCTGTTCCGGTAATGAAACTGGTAGAAGTGATCAACGGGCTATGCAACCAGCCATGAAACCACAAACAAAGTAATGGAACTTGCTGGCAAACTCGACAAAGTACCCGTGTGTGGTAAATGATTATCCGGGCTTTGTTGCCAACCGGATATTGATGCCGATGATCAATGAAGCCATTTATAGTCTTGTATGAAAACGTAGCTGGTGTTGAAGAAATTGATACGGTAATGAAACTCGGCATGGCGCATCCGATGGGTCCTCTTGCAACTGGCAGATTTTATTGGCCTGGATGTCTGTCTGTCCATTTTAAAAGTATTGCATGATGGCTTTGGAAATCCTAAATATGCGCCTTGCCCATTGCTGGTAAATATGGTTACTGCCGGCAATAAAGGTGTAAAGTCGGGCGAAGGCTTTTACAATTATGCTGATGGACTGAAGTCGGCAAAAGTTGCTAGTAAATTTAGCAAATAGCAGGATCTTATTCTATTTTATACTAACTTTACGGCATGAACGAAAACCTCGATCCTTCTTCAGAACCCCTAAGCCCTATCGAACGTGACATAGAAAAAGTGCTGCGTCCGCAGGCCTTTGACGATTTTACGGGTCAGGAAAAGGTAATGGAAAACCTGAAGATCTTTGTGGAAGCCGCCAAGCTGCGCGGCGAACCCTGGATCACGTGTTGCTACACGGCCCTCCCGGACTGGGTAAAACTACCCTTTCATTAATCATCGCCAACGAAATGAATGTAGGTATTAAAGGTGACATCGGGCCCGGTACTGGATAAGCCCGGTGATCTGGCTGGACTACTGACCAACCTGGAGACAGGCGACATTCTGTTCATAGATGAGATACACCGACTGAGCCCGCTGGTTGAAGAATACCTGTATTCAGCAATGGAGGATTTCAAAATAGACATCATGCTGGAAAGCGGTCCCAATGCCCGTTCTGTGCAGATTTCACTCAATCCATTTACCCTGGTAGGCGCCACTACCCGTTCCGGCTTGCTAACTGCACCTCTTAGGGCCAGATTTGGAATCAATTCGCGTCTTGCCTATTATGATGCCAAATTGCTCACGACCATTGTACTGCGTTCATCGGAGATATTAAAAACCCCAATCACCGATGAAGGTGCTTATGAAATTGCAAGAAGGAGTCGTGGTACACCCCGTATCGCAAATGCACTACTAAGACGTACGAGGGATTTTGCACAGATCAAAGGAAACGGACAGATCGATACCGAAATTGCGCGTTATGCACTGAATGCACTGAATGTAGATGAGCATGGATTGGATGAAATGGACAATAAGATCCTGACTACGATCATCGACAAATTCAAAGGTGGACCAGTTGGTTTAAAGACCATTGCCACTGCCGTGGGTGATGATGAAGGAACAATTGAAGAGGTATATGAGCCTTTCTTAATTCAGGAAGGCTTCCTGATGCGCACTTCACGCGGTCGTGAGGCTACGGAAGCAGCATACAAACATTTAAAAAGGAATTTCCCCGGACAAACCGGAAAATTGTTTTAAATTTAGATGGAGCCCTCGATTGGGCTCCATCAAATTTAAAACATATGAAAATCATTAGTGTTCTCGTGTTGATGTCCCTGAGCGGCTTAGGCGTACAAGCTCAGCAATCGCCATATGAAATCAATGGAGAGGTAAAAAACCTGCCGGCAAAATGGGTATACATTCGGACAATGAAAAAGAATGCTGAGGGTAAACTTTACTGGCCATTAATTGACTCAGCGAGAGTAGTTAACGGTAAATTCAAGTTACATAAAGACACCATATTGCAGGATCCTGCATGGGCATCAGGACTCAGTTATAAAGATACGATCAGCAATAAATATATAGAGTTTTCTTTCATCAATCCATTAAAAAAAGAAGGTGAGATGGGTAGCAAACATGGCAATTTCATTTTGGAAAATGCAAAACAGACGGTTACAGGTGAGGGAGCTGTACTTCGGCTTACAGGCTCTAAAGAAACAGATTACAACATGAAATACAGTCTGATGTTCACTCCTTCATTAAGAGGGATAAATAAGAGAATCGACTCTTTACAGGCATTATCCAGGGATTCTGAGTATCAAGCGGCAATTGCTGAACGTAAAGCAATCGTTGGGAAATATAAAGATGAATTCATGACAATGGTAAAGGAAAATCCCTCCACCTGGATGGCAGTCTTAAACGTATACCAAAATGCTGCGGCTTTTAGCCCTGAGGATCTGGAAGCTATGGTCGCGGTATTCGACGAGCGGCTGATGGCTACCTCGAAAGGAAAGGCGCTTGACACACACATTAAGCAAAGCAAGCTTTTGCTTCAAAATAAGTCCTTTCCAGATTTCAACTATGTAGATTCAGGCAATAAAAAATTCCAATTGGGTCAGTTAAAAGGAAAGAAAGGTACATTAGTAGTATTTTGGGCCAGCTGGTGCGGCCCATGCAGAGCAGAGATCCCAGAATTAAAAGCTTTCTATCAGTTTTATAAGGAAAAGGGTATTTCGCTGATCAGCATTTCAACCGACCAAAATATTGGGGACTGGAAGAAGGCGCTTGAAAAAGAAAAGATGCCCTGGACTAACCTGGCAAACCTACCCGGAAATGCAAAAGAAATCAACGCTAAATACAACATACAGGCCATCCCGGCAATGTTTTTGTTGGATAAGGACGATAAAATTGTATTGGCAGACCCTAATGACTTCGATATTGTAGTAAAGAAAACAGACGAGCTCATCAAAGGGATATAAAAACAACATATGAATATAGAAACCAGAAAACTGACTTTAGAAGATTATGAAGACCTTAAAGAATCTATGCTGCAGGCATATGATACGCTCGGTGGTCAGATCTGGAGCAAATCAACAATTGCTAAACTACTGAAACTCTTTCCTGAAGGTCAACTTTGCATTGCAGTAGATGAAAAAGTAGTGGCCTGTTCGCTTTCGATCATTGTAGATTACGACGAGTTTGGCGACAAACATACGTACAAGAACATCACCGGAAACTATGGCTTTAGTACCCATGATGCCAATGGCGATGTATTATACGGTATAGAGATTTTTGTGCACCCGGAGTACCGGGGCTTAAGATTAGGAAGAAGGCTATATGAAGCCAGAAAGGAGCTTTGCGAAACATTAAACCTAAAAAGCATCATTGCAGGTGGTCGGATTCCTGGATACCATGCTTTTGCAGACACACTGAGTCCGCGTCAGTATATTGACAAAGTAAAAGCGAAAGAGATTTATGACCCTACCCTTACCTTTCAGATTTCCAACGACTTTCACGTTAGAAAGGTTTTAAAGAATTATCTGCCCGGGGATCATGAATCTAAAGAATTTGCCACCCTTATCGAATGGAACAACATTTATTACCAGGGAATTGATGCTTCAGCACGTTCTGCGAAGACGATCAGGCTTGGATTAGTACAGTGGCAGATGCGGCTTTTCCCAGACATAGAAGCCTTTTACGAACAGGTAGAGTTCTTTGTGGATGCGGTTAGCGGTTATAAGTCAGACTTTATCATGTTCCCTGAGTTTTTCAATACTCCGCTCCTTGCACCATACAACCACCTTCCTGAGATGGAAGCCATGCGTAAACTTTCAGAACTCACCGAAGAAATTGTAGAACGTATGCATTCCCTTGCAGTTTCCTACAATGTGAACATCATTTCTGGCAGCATGCCAATTTTAGAAAACAACAAGCTCTATAATGCTACTTACCTGTGTCATAGAAGCGGCAAAACCGATGAATTCCGGAAAATCCACATCACTCCGAATGAACAAAAATACTATGGTATGATTGGTGGCGATAAGATTCAGGTATTTGACACGGATTGCGGTAAAGTCGGCATTTTAATTTGCTATGACGTAGAATTTCCCGAGCTGAGCCGTATCTATGCAGACCAGGGCATGCAAATCCTATTCGTACCGTTCCTTACGGATACTCAAAACGGATATACCCGTGTACGACACTGTGCACAGGCTAGGGCCATAGAAAATGAGTGCTACGTAGCGATCGCAGGCTGCGTAGGAAATTTACCCGGCGTAAATAACATGGATATCCAGTTTGCACAATCGGCGGTGTTTACACCATCCGATTTTGCCTTCCCTACTAATGCTGTAAAAGCTGAAACGACTCCCAATACGGAAATGATGCTGGTAGTAGATGTGGATCTGCACCTATTGGATGAGTTGCATCACTTTGGCACAGTAAAAATCTTAAAAGACCGCAGAAAAGACCTATATGAAGTCAGGTTGCTGAAATAAGGACATAAAAAAAGGGGAATTTCAGCAATTCCCCTTTTTTTATGTCGGATAAATTAGTGTCTAAAAACAAACCAATACACCAGCAATATCACAACCAATATAGGGATCAGCCATTTCATCACCGGACCTGCTCCATTTTCATTGTATTCCTTTACTGCTTCTTTTGAAGGACCGGGATCTGCTTCGTGCTTCGCATAATCGTGCTCGATAGGTTTATGCGGTTTATCGGGGTTTTCTGTATGTCTCGCTTCTATATCTTTTAAGCTATCTTCGTGTTCCGGGTTGTTATTTTGATTTTCCATGATCTTAAAATTTGGTTTGGTTATATAACAGCATCGGAATTCAAAATGTTTTATTCTTAAAGTTTATCTTTGTAGCCAGATGTACAATAATCCGGCTAAATACAGCAAATTGATCAAGGATGAAGCCCTCAGATTGGGCTTTATGCAATGCGGTATTGCCAAAGCTGGATTTCTGGAAGAGGAGGCGCCAAGGCTGGAAAAATGGCTGAACAATAACTATCATGGAGAGATGAGCTACATGGAGAACCACTTTGACAAACGCCTGGATCCCCGATTACTGGTGGAAGGCTCAAAATCTGTGATTTCCCTTACCCTTAATTATTTTCCGGAGGAAAAGCAGGCTGATCCACATGCGCCAAAGATTTCAAAATACGCTTATGGTACTGACTATCATACGGTAATTAAAGACAAGCTCTTTGAATTATTGAACTTTATTTCGCAAGAGATCGGTGAGGTAAGTGGCCGTGCTTTTGTGGACTCTGCCCCGGTTTTGGATCGTGCCTGGGCCAAACGTGCGGGAATTGGATGGATCGGGAAGAACAGCAACCTGATCAGCAAAAAGAGCGGTTCATTCTTTTTTCTTGCTGAACTGATTGTAGACCTGGACCTGGAATATGACCAGGCTTTTGAAACCGATCATTGCGGCACCTGCACCAAATGCATTGATGCCTGCCCTACGGATGCAATCCTCTCTCCCTTTGTGATAGATGCGAAGAAATGCATTTCCTACCTCACGATAGAGCTAAGGGAAGAAATACCAAATGGCTTCAATGATAAAATGGAAAATTGGATGTTTGGTTGCGACATTTGTCAGGATGTATGCCCCTGGAACCGCTTCTCCGTGCCGCATTCTGAGCCAAAATTTCAGCCTAATGAAACGCTTTTGAGCATGAGAAAGGAAGACTGGCTGGACATTACCGAAGATGTTTTTAAAACCATTTTTAAAAACTCTGCAGTAAAGCGGACCAAGTTTAAAGGCTTGACCCGCAATATTAATTTCTTAAAAAGGATTTAATTTTTACTTACCAAACTTCATTTTAAGCTGCTCCAACATGTCATTGGTAACATCCACTGCAGGCTTATCTTTCTTTGGCTGTGGCTTATTGAATGATGGCTGAGCTGGCCTTGCCGTATTTTCAGCAGGCTTTTGAGCGGGTCTTGCTGGTGCCGGTGCATGACTTGCATTTGCTTGTCTTTCCAGTTTAGCCAAGTCTTTTTTCTTAGTCCAGCGATCCCAGATCTCGGATAGCTTCTTCTTGGTATACAATGGAAAATCGCCTTGTTTCATCCAGGCATAATAGCTGGGTTCAATATCAAACACCTGCTCTACAGTTTTGCCTTTATGTTTGCCAAAATTGAAGATCTCTTCATCGTTTTCATTGAAGACCATTCTACCGGCAAAATCAACCGGCTTGTTCATGTTGCTAAAGGTATGAAGGGCATCTACGTCGTTCTTAACTGGCTGGGATACATTACCTTGTTTATCTTCAAAATCTGCATCTTTATATCTTTCGATCTGGGCAAGCAGAACATGGTAAGTTGCAATGATATCTGCTTCAGCAGAATGCGCATTAATGATGTCTTTATCGCAATAAAATTTGTACGCTGCACGCAGGGTACGCTGCTCCATCTGATGAAATATGTTCTGAACATCCACAAACTTGCGATCAGTCATGTCGAATTCCACCCCTGCTCTTAGAAACTCCTCAAGTAAAACGGGAATATCAAACCTGTTTGAGTTGTAACCCGCCAGATCAGCATCACCAATAAAATCAGCGATTTCCTGGGCAACCGCCTTAAAGGTGGGCTCATCAGCAATGTCTTTATCATAAATTCCGTGAATCAGCGAAGAATGCAATGGAATGGGCATTTCTGGGTTGATACGGAGCGTTTTTATAATTTCAATGCCGTCTGGCATAGCTTTTAGAATGGCAATTTCCACGATGCGGTCTGAGCCTACGTTAACGCCGGTAGTTTCTAAATCAAAAAAAGCAAGCGGACGGTTTAAATTTAATTTCATCTTTAAAATTTGTAATGATTCAAAAGTCGTAAAAAGGATTCGTTATTCCTCGACTTTTTTGACAATCCAACGCTTCCATGCAAATGATTTTGCTTTTATTTTCAATAATCACAATACTCCTTTATATTGCAGGAAATTTAATCCGCTCCGGTATGAAATGCTTTTTAGCGACACTCTCATTTTTCTTTTTAACTACTTTTTCCATCTCCGCCCAAGATTTTGAATATGGAAAAATCAGTAACAATGATGTCATATTGAAAAATACGGTACTGGATAGTAATGCTAACGCAATGGTTATTCATGAGTTTGGTACTGCCAGGATTCAGTTTGAAGATGGCGGGGGTCCTTTTATCAATTTTGAATATCATGTAAAGATTAAGATCTTCAATAAGAAAGGATTTGAAAGCGGCAATATCATCATCCCAAGAAGGATATACAGCGATAGAGAAGATGAACTCAATGAACTGGAAGCTACGACTTTTAATTACGTAAATGGCATTCTGATCCGTACAGAGCTCAACAAAAAGAATGTATTTCACGAAAAGAAAAACAAATATGTCACACTAAGCAAGTTTACCATGCCCAACCTGGCAGAAGGCAGCATCATTGAATACCGGTATAGACTCCATATCCCATCTATATTCAACTTCAAAAGCTGGGATTTCCAGTCTGATATTCCTAAATTACATAGCGAATACGTTGCCGTTATTGCCGGTTTATATAATTATAATGCTTCTTTAAGGGGATATGCTAAACTAAGTTCCTCAAAGTCAGAACTAATGAAGGAATGCCTGAGTGTAGGTGGCTATAAAACCGATTGCTCCAAGCTCACCTATATCATGAAGAATGTACCGGCATTCATAGAGGAGGATTACATGACCTCACCCGATAATTTCAGATCAGCAATCTACTACGAACTTTCAGATTATTACAACTGGACCGGCGGCAAAACCAATGTGACTAAAACCTGGAAAGATGTAGATCATGAGCTGGTTACGGATAAATCCTTTGGTGGACAAATGAAACAAAAAGACCTTTTCAAAGCCATCATGCCGGAATTGTTAAAGGGCTGTACAGATGACTTGAGCAAGGCAAAAGCTGTTTACGCTTACATTCAGAAAAATATGAAGCGCAATGGCTTCATCGGAATCAATGCGGAGACAAGCGTGAGAACCGCACTGGAAAAACACGGTGGCAACACGGCGGATATCAACCTCGCACTAATTGCAGCTTTAAGTGCTGCAGAACTTGATGCGGAGGCACTCATCTTATCAGTAAGATCTAATGGTACCGTAAATACATTATATCCGGTTTTGAGCGATTTCAATTATGTAGTGGCTAAACTGAATATTGCTGACCAGTCTTACCTATTGGATGCTACAGAGCCGCAGCTTCCTTTTGGTTTGTTACCAATACATTGTATGAACGGACAAGGGCGGGTAGTAAATTTAAAAAAGCCCTCTTACTGGTACGACATTAAAGCCAGTCAGAAAGATTTGACACGGTATACACTTAGCGGTGAGCTGACCAAAGAAGGTACCATCAAGGCTCAGCTGACAACCTATTCTTCTGGTTATGCCGCCTTGAAAAAGCGCATGAGCATCAAAGCTGCAAATTCTATCGAAGAATATGTGGAACAACTGGATGAGCAGATGCCCAAGATCAGTATCTCAAAGCACGAAATAAAGAACCTCGATAGCCTGGACAATCCCCTGATAGAGATTTACGAAATTGAAATGAAAGGATATGACAACATCAATAAAGATCAGATTTATTTCAACCCATTTATGATCAATCCGGTGAACAGAAATCCTTTCAATTTAAGCGAAAGGACCTATCCGGTGGATTTCGGTGCCGTCCGTGAAGAAAGGGTTAACATTTTCCTGAAACTGCCGGATAGCTATGGGATCTCAGACAAACCCAAAGACTTATCTATGACCCTCCCTGAGGGAGGTGGGAAGTACATGAGTTCCAGCAATATCGAAGGAGATGCTTTTGTATCCCAGCAGTTGTTTCAGCTGAACAAGCCTGTATATACTCCTGAAGAATACCACTCTCTGAAAGAGTTTTTCAGTCGCATGATCCAATTGCAAAAAACAGACATCGTATTTAAGAAAGCGAAATAAAATGAAAATCAGCACGATAATTCTATTCAGCTTCATATTCAGTTCAGTCAATAGCTTCTCCCAGTCTTTTTTTGAGTACGATACGGACAAAATCCCCACGCAACTGAAATCCCGTGCAGGTGCAGTGATCAGGAATATGGAAACCGCTGTCGACATGCGCGCTCCCGAGAATGTAATACTTACCGTAAAAAAAGCAATTACCGTATTGAGCAAAAGTGCCGAAGACCGGGCATCACTATACCTCTACTACAATAAAAGTACAAGCATCAAGAGCATTAAAGGACTCATCCTGAATGCGGCCGGAACTGCTGTTGCCAAGTTTAACCAAGACAATTTCGTTGACGAAAGTGCATCCAGCGATTATTCCCTGTTCGAGGATGCGAGGATCAAGATCTACCGCCCTAATGCATTGTCTTATCCCTATACTGTTATTTATGAATATGAAATCCGATACAAGCAAAACCTGATTATACCGGACTGGTATGCAAACCCTTATCCTGATGTGGCAGTTGAAAATACCAGATATACCTTTACCTGCAGACCGGAAGACAAATTCCGCATCAAATCATTTAATTTTAAAGGCCAGCCTGCAGAATCCAATACAGATAAATCGAAAACACTTACCTGGAAGCTCGCAAATATAAATGCCTTTAAACGAGAGCCTTTTGCTCCCGACCCCGACAGTTACCTTACCTATATCAAAATTGCTCCGGAACAATTCAGCTATTATGGATATAAGGGTAATTATCAGGACTGGAACCAATTGGGGAAATGGGTATACGATGACTTGATTAAAAGCAGACAGACATTATCACCTTCGGTTATTGCTGAAATAAAACAAATGGTACAGGATCTCCCTACAGATAAGGAAAAAGTGAAAAAGATCTATGACTACGTACAGAAAAAAACACGTTACATCAGTATTCAGGTAGGAATCGGCGGCTTCCAGCCTTTTCCGGCAATGGAAGTGGAGCGCTTGTCGTACGGCGACTGTAAAGCGCTGGTGAATTATACTCAGAGTCTATTGAAAGCGGTAGACATCAATAGTTTGTATTGCGTAGTCAATGCCGGAAGTCAGAAAAAAGACATGGAAGCAGATTTTGCCAGCATGGATCAAGGGAACCACATCATTCTATGTGTGCCTTTAAAAAACGACACCACATGGTTGGAATGTACCAGTCAGGATAGCCCCTTTGGGTACCTGGGTACCTTTACCGACGACCGCAGTGTATTCGCCTGCACAGAAAATGGTGGAAAAATCCTGAGAACCCCTGCATTGCAAACAGAAACTAACCTGTTGAAACGCAAAGCTACACTTAGCATTAGTAATGACGGCGATATAGAGGGCAGCCTTCAGACTGAACTCAGCGGCTCACAGTACGATAATTACGACCGGATCATCCATCAGTCCTACACAGAACAATTGAAACTCTTAAAGGAGGAATATGACATTGACAACATCAATTTTAGTGACATCAAACTCTCACAGCGCAAAGATGAGCACCCCCTTACTACGGAAAGCCTGAAGCTGTCCATTGACAAATATGCACCTAAAACGGAGGGAAGATTATACCTTATACCCAATATCTTTAACAAATCCTCGATCATACCTGAAGTAAAAAACAGGTTATTACCTGTTTACGTTAACAGGGGTTACACAGATGAAGATGAAATCGTCTATCAATTACCTGCAGGATATCAGCTGGAGTATAAGCCTGAAAACAGCTTTATTAATACGCCTTTTGGAAGCTACACCATCAGTATAATTGTAACTGAGCGGCAATTGACCTATAAGCGAAAATTGGTAGTGAACAATGGCACCTTTGCGGCAGATCAATATCAAGGTATGGTAGATTTTTATAGCGCGATAAGTGCGTCGGACAAAGGTAAAGTAGTCCTAAAAATGAACTAGCTTAAAATTATGATTCCTAATGCAATACCTATGATCATGATCAGGTACATTAAGATTTCAGTGGTAGCAAATTTCTTGTATTTAGTCCAGAATGAATCCTGTTGAGGCTTTTCCATTATTAGTCTTTAAATGAACCTGCTTTAACCATTGCTTTTTGATATGCCGGCAGACTAAGGTCGTCTACAACAACACCCCGGGTTGTAGAAGCATGTACGAAATAGTTTCCGTTTAGGTATACCCCAACATGATCCACAGCTCCACCGCCAAAGGAAAAGAATATCAGATCCCCCTCCTTCAGCTGAGCAACGTTCTTTTCCCTGATCACTTCAGCCTGATCCCTGGATCTCCTCGGGAGGCTATTGCCATAAATATCCTTTTGCAATAGAAAAGCAAAGCCTGAACAGTCTATGCCTGACTTATCCAAACCGCCAAGACGGTATTTCACACCACTCCAGTCAGTGATAAAGCGGTACAGCTGTTTGCTTTTCAGATGAGCCATCGCATCAGCAATCCTGGCAGCTGAGGTCGTCGACCTCACTGTGGTCTTACGTGAACTACAAGCTGCCAGGAATAGAACAGATCCCATAAGCAGTACCTTAAAGCTAATTCGATATCTCATTAATGTACACATCCTCATTGTTTAACTATCCTTTGAATTTCATCCAGTTTAAGCAAGGCTTCTACCGGAGTGAGTACGTTTACATCCAGGTTGTTCAGGGTATCCCTGATTTTCACTAATACAGGATCTTCTACGGCAAACATATGCAGCTGATAAGCCTGGTTCTGCACCTTTTTAATACTGTCTTTAATGCTTTGTCCTTCTGTACGGTCTATCTCTAGTTTTTTAAGGATCTCATTTGCCCTATTGATGAGCTTAGGCGGCATGCCTGCCATTTTAGCTACATGGATACCGAAACTATGCTCGCTACCTCCTGGTACAAGCTTACGCAGGAAGATAACCTTATTACCAACCTCTTTGATTGACACATTGAAATTCTTTACCCTGCTCATCTTATTGGCCAGTTCATTCAATTCATGATAGTGTGTGGCAAATAAGGTCTTCGGTCTAGCCGTCGGATGGGTATGCAGAAACTCTGCAATGGCCCAGGCAATGGAAATACCATCATAAGTACTCGTACCTCGTCCGATTTCATCCAGCAGAATTAAGCTATTGTCTGAAATGTTATTCAAAATACTGGCAGTCTCATTCATTTCCACCATAAAGGTACTCTCTCCGGATGAAAGGTTATCTGATGCGCCTACCCTGGTAAATATTTTATCGACTAACCCAATACTTGCTGCTTTCGCCGGCACAAAACATCCCATTTGTGCCATTAGCACTATCAGACCGGTTTGCCTGAGTATTGCCGACTTACCAGACATATTCGGTCCGGTAATAATGATGATCTGCTGGCTGTCATTATCCAGGTATACATCATTTGTAATGTATTCTTGTCCTATTGGCAACCTCTTTTCAATAACAGGATGTCTTCCACCTTTGATATCCAAGACTTTGCCTTTAAGTACTTGAGGCTTTACATAATGATTATGAACGGCCAGCTGCGCAAAGCACAGCAATACATCAAGCTGCGCAATTAGAAAAGCGTTCAGTTGAATCTGTTTGATATAGGCAGAGACCTGATACATCAGTTCATTGTAAAGCCTGAATTCGATCACCTGGATTTTCTCCTCTGCACCGAGGATCTGCTCTTCGTATTCTTTCAGCTCTGGGGTAATGTAACGCTCTGCACTCACCAGCGTTTGTTTTCTGATCCAATCTGCAGGAACTTTATCTTTATGGGTATGGGTAACTTCCAGATAATAACCAAAGACATTGTTAAAGGCCACTTTCAGGGAAGGAATGCCAGTACTTAATGCTTCCCTCTTCTGAATTTCGACCAGGTAGTCTTTACCACCGAAGGCAATCTTACGCAAGCGGTCCAGCTCTTCGTCTACGCCATCTGCAATGACATTACCCTTAATTAATAAGGCGGGAGGATCCTGTTGAAGTTCCCTTTCCAATTTCTCCCTAATGGTAAGACATGGGTTGAGTTGATCTGCCAACACAGAAAGAAATGGATTTTTGACCTCTTCGGCAATCTTCTTAACGGACTCTATGTGGTAAAGCGATTTCTTTAGCTGACAAAGTTCCCTCGGCCCGACTTTTTGTAGCCCCACCTTCGAAATTAGCCTTTCCAGATCGCCGATCTGCTTAATATGTCCGAGGAACTCCTGAACCAGAGATTCATCCTTTACCAGAAATTCAACTACACCCAAACGCTCCTGAATAGGCTTCAATTCCTTCAGTGGCATCATGATCCATTTATGTAATAATCTTGCCCCCATAGGGGTAGAGGTCTGATCAAGCACTTCAAACAAAGTAACCGCATTGTCATTAGCAGAACTCACCAGTTCCAGATTGCGTATGGTAAAGCGGTCCAACCAGACATAATTTATCTTCCTCCAACCTGGAAATAGAAGAAATATGTTTCAAATTACGATGTTCCGTTTCATTCAAATAATGAAGCACAACTCCGGCGGCAACAATTCCACTTTGAAGTTTGTCTACACCAAATCCTTTCAAGGAAGCTACTTCAAAATGCTTAGTCAGGATCTCGGTGGTATAATCAGTGGTAAAAGCCCAGTCATCCAGGTGAAAAGTATAAAACTTATCGCCAAATAATTCCATAAACTCTTTGCGTCTGCTTTTCTGAAATACCACTTCCGTAGGTCTAAAGCCCTGTAAAAGTTTATCTATGTATTCCGCATCACCCTGCGCTACGAGAAATTCGCCAGTGGAAATATCAGCAAAAGATACTCCCAGTGTATTTTTATCAAAGTATACCGCGGCAAGGTAATTATTAGATTTTTGATTAAGTATGTTGTCATTATAAGCTACTCCAGGGGTAACGAGTTCCGTTACTCCACGTTTAACGATAGTTTTGGTGGCTTTTGGGTCTTCCAGTTGATCGCATATGGCTACACTTTGCCCTGCCCTGACCAGTTTAGAAAGATAGTTATCCAAAGAATGATGCGGAAAACCTGCCAGCTCAAGTGCACCTCCATTTGGGCCGGTACCTCTCCTGGTGAGTACAATTCCTAAAATTTGGGCTGTTTTTATGGCATCTTCACCAAAGGTTTCATAAAAATCGCCTACCCTGAATAGTAACAATGCACCTGGATACTTTGCTTTTATAGCATTGTATTGCTGCATTAACGGGGTTTCTTTCGTATTATCTTTAGCCAAAATGATTCTGTTTACAAAATCGTAAAGATAGCACCTGAACTAGTAGGCTTCACGATTTGTTGAAAATTAAAAATTTGTGAATAGTGCTACAGTTTTTCTATGTAGGACAGAAAAAGCTGGAGAGCCTCACGTTTCTGAACGCTAAGCTCAAAATCAAGCTTATTCATCAAGTAATCCTCCAGATCGAAATCAGCATGTTGCGGAAGATCCTTTAACAGTTCCGCACGATGGGCCAGTCCAAGGGAAAGCGCAGCATTAAACTCTGCTATAAATTCCGGAGAAATATCTGTATTGGCTACCCATGCAGCATAAACAAATGGCAGGCCCGTAAAATTCATCCACTCTGCGCCCATATCGTAGGCATAGGTATATTGGTCTTTTTTACCAAAGGTACGATCGCCTATCAAGACGATGGCCTCAGTCTCCGCATCGGCATCCGTGGTAAATACAACCTCTTGTTTCCAGTGAAATTTGAGCAGCACCTTTGCCAGGTTATTGGAAGTCCTTGACTGACTATCGAGCCGTACCGTACGGATTTCTTCCACCGGCACATTGCTAAAAATGAATACTGAATTGACTGCTCCTATTGATCCTATGCAGTAGTCCGCCACTATATTCGCTTGGGGAACAAAGGGTATTGCGGCAACAGGGATCAGACCTATATCAACCTGCCCATTAATGAGTTTGGCTGCACAATCTGAAGGAATATCTAAACTTAAATCTATTTTATTTATGATCTCCGAATGTTCAATTCCAAATAAAAAAGGCTTGGTATTGGTATAGGAAACCGCAGAAATTTTAATCTTGCTCAATGGTATTATTTTAAGTGGTCTGTATTGTTGAAGTCGATGATGGTAAAGTCATCTCCGGTCAACTGCAACCTGTACAAAGTGGTATTTAGGTGGGGGAAATCGCCCATTTCAGAGAGTGGTTTTTTCATTAGCAGACATAGGAGCAAACGCATAGCCCGACCGTGCATACACACCAGCACCAGCTTTTCGTCCTGATGACTCTTGATGACCTCCATTGCCTCAGCCAATCTGATCATCACCTGATTTGGACTTTCGCCACCCGCGAAATGTGCGTCATAATCGCCGCTGTCCCAAGACTCCATAATGGCCTTAAATGCAGCTATGGCATTTTCGTCATTTGGCTTGCCTTCCCATTCTCCCCAAGCCAGCTCATCTAATCCGGAAAGCTGCTCCCAAGGCATACCTGAATCAATAAAACCTTTGACAGTCTGGTGCGTGCGGACTAAATTAGAAGTATATACCTTTTCAAAAGGAATATCTTTGTAGCGTTCATAGAATGCAGCTGCCTGTGCCCTGCCTGTGTCGTTCAAATCACTGTTTACTCCTCGCCCCTGAACTATTCCAAGTTTGTTTAATTCCGTTTCACCATGTCTGATGATGTATATTTCTTTATCCATTAATTGACTACCGGGAGTTTATAATATTGTGGTTTTACTTCATTTTCAAAAACAACATCGGTGTAATCTTCAATGACATTATACAGGGTATCTCTTTCAATGGGTCTTCGCTTCACCTGTTTGATCAGGTTTGCAACTTCCTGCGTGCTCATTGCTGGTGTTTGCTCTTCTGCGCCAGCCATCGAATAGATCTTTGTGGTATCGTCAAGCGTACCGTCTATATCATCCACTCCGAAGTTTAACGACAACTGGGCTGTCTGCCTGCTGATCATAGCCCAATAGGCTTTGATGTGATCAAAGTTGTCCATGTAGATCCTGGCAATTGCATAATTTCTGAGATCCTCTATAACAGAAACCTCAGGGACATGGTCCATCTGGTTATGCTGGTTCCTAAACTTCAATGGTATAAAAGTCTGAAAACCTCCTGTTTTATCTTGTAGTTGACGTAGGCGCTCCATGTGATCTACACGGTGTTCAAACTTTTCGATATGACCGTACAGCATAGTTGCGTTAGACCTCATACCTAATTTATGCCATTCTTCATGAATAGCAAGCCACTGCTCAGCAGTACACTTGTCTTTAGCAATGATTTCACGCACTTCTGGATGAAAAATCTCTGCACCTCCACCAGGCATAGACTCCAGTCCTGCATCCTTCATCAACTTCATGCCAGTGGCATAGTCTATCTTGGCTTTCTTAAAAATATAATGGTATTCTACCGGGGTTAGTGCTTTTACATGAAGTTCAGGACGGTGTTTTTTAATAGCGGTAAACAGAGCAGAATAAAAAGCGACGTCATATTGCGGTAATACGCCCCCTACAATATGAACCTCTGTAACGGGCTCGTTATCATATTTCTTAACAATATCCAACATTTCTTCCATCGTAAGTCCCAGCCTTCAGCCTTCTGCTTGATCAACCTGGAGTAAGAACAAAACTTACAGTCGTATACACAAAGATTTGTAGGTTCTAAGTGAAAATTTCTGTTGAAGTAGGTATTATCGCCATGCTTCCTTTCCCTGATGTGATTAGCAAGTGCACCCAGATAGGCCAGTTCTCCTTTTTCATAGAGGTAAACTCCCTCATCGAATGTAATGCGCTCCTGATTTTGTACTTTTTGCGCAATGTCACGATGTGCCTGAGGCAAATCGGTATCATTTATAATTAACGCTAGTTTTGAAGTCGTATCCATCTATAGTATATGATAAGCAAAAGTAAGATTAAAATCGACAGCTAACGGCCTTTTGAGGCATTTTACCTGTCAGCATTCTGTCAAACAGGTGCAAAAGAAAATTTCCCGGACACTTAACAGCTCGACGAAGAAAAAAAAAGCCTGCAGCGATCACGCTACAGGCTCATCTATAAATAGTTTTCGATTACTTAACGGTAAAAGGAACAGCGACATCACCCCAAAGCAAGGTAACTTTACCTGTTTTATCGATAGTGAAAGTCATTTTTTCAGTGCTTGTAGCAGCTTTAGTTGGCTTTACTACTACACGAAGGGCATCTTCTGCTTCTTTATATTCGTAAGAACCCCATTGTTTGGCGTTCTTATTGAAAATGATGGTCCATTCTTTTTCAGTCGGGATAGAATGCAGCGAGTAAGTTCCTGCAGCAAGGGCTTTGCCTTCTATCTTTGCATTTTTATCAATCTGAAAGGTTGTGGCTTCATTAGCACCTGTGCGCCATACCTTTCCATAAGGAGCAAGCTCTGTACCGATCTTCCGACCTTTTAAAGAAGGCTGACTGTAATCTATCGTAACTGTTACACCAGATTTGATAGTTTCCTTTGCGACAGCCGGCGGACTTGGTCTTTTGCTTTTATCTTGTTCTTGTGCGTTTACGCTGAAAGCTGTAAAAAAGCCTGCAACAAGCGTGAGGATGAATACTCTTTTCATAAATTTTGTTTTTTGAAACTAAGTTAAAAAAATATTTGGGTTCAAAATAAAAAAGGGGACCAAATCCTTGAGCCCCTTTTTCTAACCAAACTAAACCAAATTATTTTGCTGCTTTCGTAAAATTCAATACGATATAAGCCGGATTACTTCCATATTCAACAGGTGATTTAATCACCATGTTGTTTCCGTCTGTCGACGACAATACCAACCTGTAACCAGATGTTACATTTTTGGCTTTATCTCCTTCGAAAATCTTTTTAAACTGAAAAGTTTGATCAGCAGGACTTGCAGACCAGAATATCGTTTGTGTTTTTGCTGCACAAGCCGCACCACCTGGTAAAGAATAACTACCATTACCGCTGTTGGTCAAGTTCCATGTACTACCTACGAAACAGGTATAAGATCCATCATCAAACAGGGACTTTACAGCAGATTGCGGTAGACCTTCAAAAGTGATGTCATTCAAAACCCAATTACCGGTTACATTACCTCTTTTCAATGCTACAGTAGTACCTGCTTTAGGCGAACAACTTTGCAAAACCATCAATGAACTGCACAAAATGGCTGCTATAAGGAATATTCTTTTCATATCATTTCTTTATTTCCTATTTCAATTACATAAATCTTGCCAAAACTTCTACAGAATTGCTTTATACTTTTAACTTTGTTTTATTAAAGCCCTAAATCACGTATTTAACCCTGTAATAATGAAGCCGGAAACCCTTGCTATACACGCTGGAAATTTATACAAAAGTAACACTAGAGATGTCACCTCACCTATCAGTTTATCAACCACTTTTTTAAGGGACGATGATGGTGGCTATTCTGGCGGACACATGTACAGCAGGGTCAGTAATCCCAATCGTTCTTCATTGGAAAAAGTATTATCAGAATTGGAAGGGGGTATTGAAGCATGTGCATTCTCATCTGGAAATACTGCAGGAATGGCATTATTTCAGGCATTAAAGCCGGGTAGTCACATCATTGCGCCTGACGATATGTACTGGGGATTTAAAAAGCAGTTACAGACAATTTTTGCCGATACACTGGAAATTGACTTTATAGACCTGACCAATGCAGATCAGATCAGTTCATTTATTAAAGAGAATACAGTATTAATCTGGGTAGAAACGCCATCAAATCCTTTACTGAAGATCACCGACGTAGCGGCTATAGCGAAAAACGCAAAAGCGAATAAGCTCACACTGGCTTGCGATAGTACTTTTGCCTCTCCCTGCCTTCAAAATCCGATCAAACTGGGTGCAGATATTGTTATGCATTCTTCTACAAAATACATTGGTGGCCATAGCGATGTATTGGGAGGAGTACTAATTACAGCTACCAAAAATGAACTTTGGGATAAGATCAGGAACATTCAGCAGGTAGGCGGTGCTGTACCTTCACCATTTGACTGCTTCCTCCTCCTCAGGAGTATCAAAACATTAAACTATAGAATGCAGGGGCATTGTAAAAATGGAATGGCATTGGCTACCTTTCTTGAAAAACACATTTCTGTTGAAAAAGTATATTATCCCGGATTAAGCAGTCATCCCCAGCATAACATTGCAAAACAACAGCAGTCTGGCTTTGGTGGTATGCTTTCCATATTAGTAAAAGGCGGTGGAGAAGAAGCAAAAGCTGTGGTCAATAAGGTAAAACTATTTGCACAAGCTACGAGTCTGGGCGGTGTAGAAAGCTTAATAGAACATCGCGCTTCAGTGGAAGGTCCGGACACAAAAACGCCACAAAATTTAATTCGGATATCTGTCGGACTAGAGCACATAGACGATCTTATTGCAGACATGGAACAAGCATTGGCTTAATAAAGCCATCTCAGAGATCCAGTTCAAGGCAGTAAATCAATTTTATAATCCTAAAAAACAGGCGTTTAACTAAATACCAAAATATAATTTTGGTATTTTTATACCTTAGGTATACATTTGCATTATGTTTTAGCAAACGCTAAACAAAGTCAACCCTCTTATACAGGTTTGATTTATAAAGAAGTGGCGAGAGACAGGCTCATTGACCCACTGGCAACCCTCCCAAAATGGAGAAGGTGCCAATTCCTGACCAAAAGACATGGTGTCCTTTGGAAAGATAAATTGAAACAACAAAATGAAACAATTAACCAGTACTCCGCATCTATCCGCTTTTTATTGTCCGCAGCATACATATCGTATGTGCTGTTGCATGCAATAATTCTAAAAATCTTCCTTTCGCATTTCGTTAAATGATCTGGAAGGTCCCGATAAATCGGGATACGCTAAACGGCTGTATACTTCTGTACCAACGCCAATCCACTCATTTACAAACCTTAACATTCAACCTTAAATTAGAGATTATGTCAGCAAACTATAAATTTGAAACACTACAAATACATGCAGGTCAGGAAATAGATCCAACTACAGGTTCCAGAGCTGTTCCTATCTACCAAACTACATCATATGGCTTTAAAAACTGCGGAACATGGGGCAAACCTTTTTGCATTAAAAGAATTCGGGAACATCTATACCCGCATTAATGAACCCAACTACCGATGTTTTTGAAAAGCGATGGCTGCATTAGAAGGTGGTGTAGCTGCCCTGGCCGTAGGCATCAGGACAGGCCGCTCAATTTATTGCATTAAACAATATATTACAGGCGGGCGACAATTTGTTTCCTCCTCCCATATTTATGGTGGTACTTATAACCAGTTTAAAGTAGCATTTAAACGACTTGGCATAGAAGTGGAATTTGCGAACGGTGATGATGCCTGAAGATTTTGAACAAAGAATTACAGATGAAAACAAAGCGATTTACCTTGAAACTATTGGTAATCCAGCTTTTAGTATTCCGGATTTTGAAAAAATCTCTGCAATTGCAAACAAGCATGATCTTCCTTTAATTGTAGATAATACTTTTGGTGCAGGCGGATATTTATTTAAACCATCGAGCATGGTGCACATATAGTGGTAGAATCAGCTACGAAATGGATCGGCGGACATGGTACCAGCATTGGCGGTGTGATTGTTGACGGCGGTAATTACAATTGGGGCAATGGCAAGTTTTCGCAGTTTACCGAACCTTCTGAAGGTTATCATGGACTGGTTTTCAATGATGTATTTGGCATTGGTGGCCCGTTTGGAAACATTCAGTTTATCATCCGAGCCCGGGTTGAAGGGCTGAGGGATTTCGGTCCTGCCATTTCTCCTTTTAATTCCTTTCTTATTAATACAGGGGTTAGAAACCTTATCACTTCGTGTACAACGCCATGTAGATAATGCCTTGGCACTGGCCAACTGGCTGGAACATCACGAGGCTGTTAAAAAAGTAAATTATCCGGGACTGGAGAGCAGCCCATACCATGCAAATGGCAAAAAAATACCTTCAGAAATGGCTTTGGAGCGGTACTTATCGTTCGAATTACATGGAGACAAAGAACAAGGCTATCACAGGTTATTGACAACTTGAAATTGGTTAGCCACCTGGCTAATGTTGGCGATGCGAAAACGTTGATCATTCAACCTTCGGCGACAACACACCAGCAACTAAGTGATATCTGAACAGGCAGCAGCGGGAGTTAAACCAAACGCTGTTGCGAGTTTCAGTGGGTATTGAGCATATTGATGATATCAAAGCAGATTTTGAACAGGCCTTTGCACCATTGGCACTCAACCAACAGTAAAAAACAAGCTTAAATCAATTATTACGAAAGCTACAATATAATAATGAGTACAACATCAACATACATTATACCAAAACTTTCAAACTGGAAAATGGCAAAAAAATACGTAAACTGCAAATTGCCTATCAAACTTATGGTAAGCTAAATGCAAAAAAAGACAATGTAATCTGGGTCTGCCATGCACTTACGGCCAATGCGGATGTATTTGAATGGTGGAAAGGACTGTTTGGCAACAATGCCTTTTTAATCCAGATGAACATTTCATCATTTGTGCAAATGTATTGGGTTCTCACTATGGAAGTACCAATCCATTAAGTACAAATGCAACCACTGGTCAGCCATATTATCTTGTCTTTCCCTGAATTCACCATTAGAGATCTCGTACAAGCGCATCGATTGCTGGCAATCATTTAGGTATAGATCGATTAAAGTACTGATTGGCGGTTCCTTGGGTGGTCAGCAAGCTGTAGAATGGGCTATCGCTGAACCGCGCATCATTGAAAATCTAATTCTGGTCGCCACCAATGCAGTACATTCTCCCTGGGGAATCGCTTTTAACGAAAGTCAGCGTCTTGCCATCACTACCGACCGGACTTTTTATGCCAAGAAGCCTGATGGTGGCATAAAGGTTTAAAAGCAGCACGAAGTATTGCACTCTTTCAGTTACAGGACTTATAACGCTTACGTTGCATACCCAAGTGGAAAGCGTCAATGATAAAACAGGAGCATTTAGGGCTTCTTCATATCAAAATTACCAGGGCGAAAAGCTTTGTAAACCGGTTTAACGCTTATAGTTATTATTACTTACTAAAGCAATGGACAGCCACAACGTAGGCAGGAACAGAAAAAGTATTGCTGAAGCCTTAAGACTAATCACGGCCAATACCCTGGTAATAGGAATAGAAAATGATGTATTGTTCCCATTATCAGAACAGGAATACCTGGCAGATAATATTCCTGATGCAGTTTTGCAGGCATCATTCGGAATACGGACACGATGGTTTTTTAATTGAAACCAATACGCTTACTAATATTATCGGTAATTTTCTTAAAGAAAGCAGCAATAAAAAATAATCAAATTAGAATTAAAACATGAGCAAAAATAACATGCGTAAATTTAATACAAAATGAGTAAGAAATTTAAAATTAGGTTTATTTGGTTTTGGAGTGGTTGGCCAAGGATTACACGATATTATTCGCGGACAGAACCTAAACCTTGAAATCATAAAAATCGCCATAAAAAATCCAGAAAAACAACGTACCCTGGACACACACCTTTTCACCACCGATCACAACGAAATCCTGAACAATCCGGAGATCAATACTATAGTAGAACTAATAATGATGCTGATGTTGCTTTTGATATTGCAAAAAAGGCATTAAGTAACGGAAAAATGTAGTTTCTGCAAATAAAAAAATGATCGCCATCACATTTCGAGGAATTGGTAGAGCTGCAGCAAAAACACGGAACTTCTCTTATTTTACGAAGGTGCGGTATGCGGTAGTATCCCGATCATTCGTAATTTGAAGAATATTATGACAATGAGCTCCTGCATGCATTAGCGGGATATTCAATGGTTCATCAAATTATATTCTTTCAAAGATATTCAATGAAAACCTGGAATATGGGTGGCTTTAAAACAAGCGCAGGATCTGGGATTTGCAGAGACCGACCCAATTCTAGATGTAGGGGGCTATGATCCAAAATACAAACTTGCAATTGCCGCAGCTCATGCTTATGGCTTATTTGTAAATCCTGATAAAATCTTGAATATAGGTATCCAGAATTTTCCGAAAACGACATTCGCTATGCACGGGAAAAGAATTTTAAAATAAAGCTGGTTCCTACTGCCCGTAAAATCAGCACCAAACAGATTGTTACTTACGTACTGCCAAAATTCGTCAAATCTGATGATTTCCTTTATAATGTAGAGAATGAATATAACGGCGTAACGGTACAGGCGGCATTTGCCGATAAGCAGTTCTTTTTTGGTAAAGGTGCCGGCGGACATCCAACAGGTGCGGCAGTACTATCTGATATTGCTGCCTTACGGTATGACTACCGTTACGAATACAAAAAATACCATCAGCAAAATGGCCTCATCCACACTGACAATGTAAACATCGAAGTGTACCTAAGGTATGTACATGAATATACTGTAGAAAAATTGAAAGTTGATAATATTGTAGAACGCTTCAGCAGAAATGACTACAAATATGTTATTGGAAATGTAAGCCTGAAAACTTTATTGGCCAATAAGGAACTACTCGAGCAGAAAGATGTATTTATTGCACATACCGGTAGATATACATATACCGAACAACAGATTCAAGTTATATCTGAAGAAGAGGTACTTTTCCACTAGTTTTCTTTTTATTTTGTTTTGATAAGTAAAAAGGCCCCTTTCGGGGCCTTTTCTTCATTTTATATTTCTCTGCTTACATCCCAGTTTTCCAGGTAATCAGCTACTCTTCTAACAAATGAGCCACCTAATGCTCCATCCACTACCCGATGATCGTAAGAAAGAGACAGAAACATCATATGCCGAATGGCAATCACATCCCCAAATTCGGTTTCCAATACTGCTGGCTTCTTTTTAATGGCACCCACAGCTAAAATAGCTACCTGAGGCTGGTTGATGATTGGCGTACCCATCACATTTCCAAATGAACCTACGTTTGTTAATGTAAATGTACCATTTTGAGTTTCATCAGGTTTTAGTTTTGAATTTCTTGCACGTTTAGCCAGATCATTAACTGATTTCGTTAAGCCGACAAGATTGAACTGATCGGCATTTTTGATCACAGGAACAATTAGATTACCACTAGGCAATGCTGCAGCCATTCCAATATTAATATCCCGTTTCTTAATGATCTGTGTTCCGTTTACAGACACATTAATCATCGGAAAATCCTTTATGGCTTTGGCAACTGCCTCTATAAATAATGGGGTAAAGGTTATCTTTTCGTTTTCACGTTTTTCGAAACTGCTTTTAACTTTGTCGCTCCACTAAAACCATATTGGTAACATCGGCCTCCACAAAAGAGGTCACATGGGGAGAAGTGTGTTTACTCATAACCATATGATCGGCAATCAGTTTACGCATTCTGTCCATCTCAATAATTTCGTCGCCGCCAGTTACACTCTGCACAGGTTTATTCTGCAGCTATAGGAGCGAAGCGCTTAACTTCTGGAGTGGCAACTATCTTCCGGTTTTACCACGTGCTCCTCCGTTACTTTAGTATATAATTTAACAAATCATCTTTATTCAATCGCCCATCTGCACCTGAGCCTTTAATAGCATCCAGTTCAGCCAAAGAAATATTTTCCTGTGCGGCAATATTTTTAACCAGTGGAGAATAAAAACGTTCAGAAGTTACTTAAAACAAATTGTTGCTGATCTTCCATTGGAAGTTGTTCAATCCGGGAATTTTTTCTAGAAATAGCTGCTGTTTCCTAGTTTCTACAAGGGGACTAACCTTACTTCTGTTAGAGGTACCTCCACTTTCGATTTCTATAATGGCAATCACATCGCCAACCTGGGCTACTTCATCTTCCTGTAAATAATTGTTTACCAATTTACCTGCAACTGGCGAAGGCACTTCAGAATCAACCTTATCGGTCGCGATTTCTAAAATGGTATCATCTAACTCGATAATATCACCTGGTTGTTTTACCCATTTAATCACGGTTGCTTCCGCAACACTCTCCCCCATTTTTGGTAACAATAATTCGTATTGAGCCATATTAAATTAAGTATTTATATTGGTATTGACTGCAAAAATAAAGTTTTTAATACTTTCAAACCGTTTCTTTAAGTAGATTTAAAATCATCGTTAATGCAGACGATGGCGGAACGTTCTATATTTTGAATGCGCTTATTGCCGAAAGTAAATACTTTAGCCTACCGTTTTATCTTTGCTGGATACGGCAATCCACACTGTGCCAACTGGTTTATCTTCTGTGCCACCATCGGGACCTGCAATTCCACTTACCGCAATTGCATAATCGGTTTTAAAATGTTTAATTGCACCTTCAGGGCCATTTCAGTTACGGTTTCTTCACTTACTGCACCAAAATCAGTAATGTTTGTTCTTTAACTCCTAAAATGGATTGCTTCAATTGGTTCGTAAGCATAAGCAACAGCCCCACCCCATATAAACAGATGAACAACCAGGATGTTGTGTAATAAGATGGGCAATATAACCTCCTGTACAACTTTCAGCTGTAGATAAGGTAAGCCCCTTGCTTTTCATGATATTCAGAGTGCCTTTTCCAGCGGAATATCTTCATCCCAATTACATATTGGCTAATTTTGTCCATAATCTGTTGTGCATGAAATTCACTTCAGCATTTAAAGCCTTTCCTCATCAGATCCCATTAGCCGATAATCTCAACCGCACTTGTCCTAGTTTTGGTAAATAAGCCAATTTAATATGGCTGGCAATTGATCTTCCTGATCCTCAATTTCCTCTGCCAGAAAAGACTCTCCAATGTTGGCCGTCAGAATGGTTTTATGAACAATTGAAGGAAATTTAAATTTTGTTTTAATTCTTGGCAGAATTTCATCTTCCATGAGATACATCATTTCGTAAGGAACACCAGGCATAGAGACAAAAATTTTCCATTGTGCTCAAACCACATGCAAGGAGCTGTGCCATTTTTATTTTCGATAACTGTCGCATCCATCCGGAACATCTGCTTGCTTAATATTGATCTCGATCATCGGACGGTTAAGGCGCTTGAAAATATCTGTGACCGTTTCAAGTGATCCTGCATCCCTGCGGAGATCCATTCCGAAATATTGCGCAAGTGTAATTTTGGTGATGTCATCTTTAGTCGGCCCTAATCCACCTGTAATTAAAATCACATCTGCACTCTGTTCTGCCTTGAAGCTTCGGTGATATGGGCTGCATCATCAGAAACTGAAGTAATTTGTTTACCCGAAACACCAATTAGATTGAGTTGTTTGGCCATCCAGGCCGAATTGGTATCAACAATTTGTCCGATGAGAATCTCATCCCCAATGGTAATGATTTCAGCTAACATAGTTTATGATTAGTAACGTGTATAAAGCCTTTCTTTTGCTTAGTTTCAAATCCTGTAAAATAGAAGCTTTCACTTTAATGTCTACAGAATAACTTTTGTAAGCACCAAAAGGAACCCAGTTTACACTCATATCCCAGCAATGCAAATCGCGGTAAATCGCAAACGAGGTCTGTGAGAAGGTATTCGCCCTAAAATCCTATCCTGAGTTGAACTGTAACTTTCCATTTAGGCGTGATATTCGCATCCCCATTAAAGTTCAGCGTATTAGTAAAAGTAGAATTGAGCCCCACCCTGTCTGAATTATAATTGAAGCTATAGGCAAAAGAGAAATTCCATGGAATATTAAAATCGACAAAGGCATTTGGGTCACGACTTACCTTAGCCAAGGCGTCAGCTTGCTCAGCTGTCATTGTTCCTGCCTTATTTACCTGATCTTTCAATTTATCTTCATTGGCTATTTTCTTTTTCAATGCCTCTGGATTCAGACTATAATTGAATGAAAAGCCAAAAGCAGTCAGCCTAGGCAATCTACCCCTGCTCCAGGTATACTTATCTACCAGAACACGGGTAGAAGTTCCATTTGCAAGCGTATCATTTTCATAAAGATATGGATCTAAAGTACCGTAATAATTGATACCTAGCTTTTCACTGAACTGCGACCTTCCGGAAAAACCCAGTGTAGATAATTTAAAGCTCTCTGCCAGAAAATTATATGTACCATTGATTGACAAACCCTGGATAATCGGAATCTTCTTTTCTCCTTTTCCTGTTGTATCATTTGGCGTCAATACTTTTGCTTCGACCGTATTGTCGAGGCTGAAACTCAATTGTGCACTTTGACCAAGGCCAGGGCCGCCGTAACGGGATTGTTCGAAGATCGAGTATTTAAGTGGAATGCCATTCTGAAGTACAGGCGAACCATCCGTATATTTAGCTTCTTTATAGTAACCCCGCTTCAGATCAGAAAAATCAGGGCTGTAAGAGAAATTTACACTTGGCGTCATGACATGTCGCAATGCCTTGAAATTACCGAACTTATTAAACTGAGCGGTACTGTAAACCTTAGTGGATACCCCACCCCCGATACTATATTGACCATTACGTTTAAAACCAGGTATCGTATCTATGATCTGCTGATCCTGCTGATTCAACACTTTCAAGTAAGTCTTCTCTATCGTCTGAAAATGCCAGCGCTCGGTATAAGTAATGTTACTGTTGAAATTAAAATAATTCAACACATTGAAGGACATACCAATAGGAATTTGGTGCTGTACGCCATTGCTGAACTTCTTAAGGCTTTCTTTTTTGAAAAGTTCACTTTCAATTGTACTGATGCTATTGCTTGCCTGCATGGAATAACCCATGTTTATTTTTTGATACCATTTCTGATCGCCCACACGATCCTTAGAATCAAATGGATTAAAAGTAGGAACACTCAAACTAACATCAGGCAAACGCAAACTCACCGTTCGATTTTCTGTCTCCTGTGAACCATCGGCAGCGATCCCCAGGTTGATCCCATTCGTAAAAACCCTTCCATAGGAAATACTCGATCTTAAGGTGTTTTTTGTAAACTGGTTATAATCGTAAGAACCACCACCAGCAGTATTTTTATTAAAACTTGAAGTTCCGGCATCAACAGAAGCTGAAAATGTAGTTCCTGGTTTCGCATTCGCATTTTGATTATGCGACCACATCAGGTTAAAATCTTTTACCGGGTCATATTCCGGAGTACCTTCCAAACCATATCTTGAATTGGAATACCTGAAATTTACGTTACCGTTGTATTTATAGCGTTTTATGTAGTTAGATTGTACCTGGGCTTCATACGATCCGCGGGTGTATATCGTCCCCGTTATTTTTGCATCCCAATAATCATTTAAGCCAAGATAATAACCCCCTTCTCGTAGGAAGAACCCCCTCGTAGCGTCTTCACCCGGACTGGGCAGGATCACTCCCGACGACTTTTTATTCGGCTTGGGAAAAAAAGCAAAAGGCAAACCCAACGGCATGGGGATATCTTCAAACTTCAGGTATACCGGACCTGTGATGATTTGATTTTTAGTAACAATTCCTTTTGTAATGTAAATTCCGAAATGTGGATGTGGCAAATTACAGGTACTATACACTTGTCCTTTACTATGGATTTCATCATCTGGCTGTTTCTTCGCAATACCACCAGAGAAGAAGCCTCCTTCCTGTTCTGTAAATACCTGATAAATCTTACCCGCGCCAGTTTCTATATTGTAGCGCAATGAATCTGCCTTGGAAGTATTTTGCCCCTCCATTTTGAAAATAGGTCGGCCGACATACTTGCCTTTAGCATTGGTCATTCCACTTGCAAACAGGACATTAGTATTTTTATAATAAACGATATAATCAGCATCCAGTTCTAATCCTTGATAGATGACCCGCGCCTTGCCGTACAGGTAAACGATGCTGCTATCGGCGCTGGTTACAATGGAATCCTGGGCAGTATATTCTACTTTCTCACTCGCGATTGTATCTTTTGGCGCATTTTGTGCGTTACCCAATGGGGCCCGACCCTTTTTTGTGGTGTCTTGCAGATTCTGTACTTCTACTTGTTGCCAGGATAAAGTACTAGACGCCAGTGCCCGACTACTAACAGATGTTAATAAGAGAATGACGTTAATAAAAATGATATACCGTAAAAGTTTCAAATTCGTGTGTGAATGTTATTTTTGCATTAATGTTTAATCCAAAACGTTCAAAATTAATGAAAAATATACCATTGCTTAGGCCAAATGTTATTTTGATCGTATTTATTTCTGCGGCAATCAGTATCATATCTAGTTATCAAGCATTTACACAAGAATATAAAATAAAAACTATTGTGATTGATGCCGGTCACGGCGGCAAAGATGGCGCCACCCATGGGCTGTATTCTACTGAAAAAGATGTGGCCCTTAAAACGGCTTTACACCTCGGGGAAGCCATTCAGGCATCCATGAAAGATGTAAAGGTAATCTATACCCGTACAGAGGATGTTTTTATTCCACTTTATGAACGGATTGCCATTGCAAATAATGCTAAGGCAGACCTTTTTATCTCTATACACTGTAACGATATGCCAGTCATTCGTTCTACCGTAACTACAGGTTATAAAAAGGTCAAAGGTAAGAGCGTTCCCATCAGGCAAACTGTTTCCAGAAAAAGCACTTCTACCAGGGGAACGGAGACTTTCGTATCTGGGATGGGCCGCGTAAATGAGCAGGATGAAGCAATAAAAAGGGAAAATGCGTCCATATTCCTGGAGGAGAATTACAAAGATAATTATGAAGGTTTTGACCCAACTAATCCTGAAAACTTCATCATTCTTTCCTTAATGAAAAACACATTCCGAACGCAGAGTTTAAAGCTGGCAAAACTGGTACAGGAGCAATATGTAAACGTAGGACGCATAGATCGTGGCGTGCAGGAGAAAAGTCTCGCTGTACTCGCACGTGCCGGCATGCCAGCTATTCTCACCGAAATTGGCTTTATCAGCAACCCGCAGGAGGAAGATTATATGAATTCTGAGGCCGGACAAAAAGAGATTACCGACTGCCTCATTAAAGCAATAGAGAATTACAAAAAAAGTATTGAAGGGTAATTAGTACAATTAATTAAATAAAACACAACACATAGATGAGAGTGAAAAGCGCCGTATACCTGTTGCCATTTTTATTATTATTCAGTTCAAAATCTTCCTTTTCACAGTCCTATAAGGTAAAAACAATAGTTATTGATGCCGGACATGGGGGCAATAAGCCCGGTGCTAGAGGAAGTTATTCTTATGAAAAGAATGTCGCACTAAAAGTTGCGCTCAAATTAGGCAGGAAGTTTGAAGAGGAAATGCCAGAAGTGAAAATATTGTATACCAGAAAAACTGATGTCGACGTAGATTTTTATAAACGTGCAGCATTGGCTAATGACAACAAAGCAGACCTTTTCATTTCTATACATTGCAACTCTATGCCGGATAAGAAAGTGGTGGTTGGCTATACAACTAAAAAAGGAAAGAAAACTCCGCGTTACGGTTATGTAAAAAATACAACCACACGCGGCACGGAAACTTTCGTGGCCGGCTCTCACCGTTTAAATGAGCAGGATGTAGCGATCAGGGAGAACGAAGACATCAAACTGGAGAAAAACTATAAACAAAATTATGATGGATACGATCCCAATGATCCCCAAACATTTATTATATTATCTTTGTTTAAGAATTTGTTCCGCGATAAGAGCCTGAAACTGGCTAAACTAATGCAGGAAAACTACACTAATGATGACAACCGGGTAAACCGGGGGGTAAAAGAGCAGGGAATCTTAATTCTGCAAAGATGTGGAATGCCTGCTGTACTTACAGAGATAGGATTCATCTCCAACCCCAATGAAGAAGAATACATGAACTCGGAAAATGGATCGACGGAAATTGTCAACTCCATTTTCAAAGCAGTTAAAACATATAAAAGAGAAACTGAAACAAACTAAAAAAGATTAATGAAGATCGCAAACGAAACCAAAGTAGGCATACTGGCAGCCTTTTCCATCGCCCTGCTAATTATAGGATATAATTTCCTGAAAGGCAATGCCATATTCTCCAGTGAGACTGTTCTATATGCACGCTATTCACATGTCGACGGTCTTGCGGTATCTAAGCCCGTATTGATCAATGGCTTTCAGATTGGACGTGTAGATAAGTTGCAGCTTCAGCCGGACGGCTCCATTTTGGCCACATTGAAGATCAAAGGCAAATATGAAATCCCAACGAACAGTATTGCTAAATTAGAAAGTACTGATCTATTAGGCAGTAAAGCAATAGTGATGGCCCTGGGTACGGGAAATGATTTTGCACAGGACGGCGATACCCTGAATGCCAATGTTCAAAAAGGATTATTGGAAACGGTTGAACCAGTTCAAAAGAAAGCGGAGGTAATCATCGCCAAAATGGATTCCATCCTAACCAGCGTCAATTCGATCCTGAATCCTAATTTTCAGAAAAATGTCGACAAAAGTTTTAACAGCATTGCTTCTACGCTTGCTTCTTTAGAAGCTACGTCTAAAAAGGTAGACAACCTCGTAGGATCTGAAGGTTCCAGAATCTCTTCTATTCTGGCTAATGTGGAAGCTATATCCAATAACCTAAAACAGAACAATCAAAAGATCAGTTCTATACTAAATAACGTAAATTCCATCACTGATCAGGTCGCTGCCAGGAACTTCAAACAGACGATCGACAATGCAAACAAGGCAATGCTGGATCTGCAGACAATCGTTGGAAAAATTAACGAAGGTCATGGTACATTAGGTCTGCTGGTAAACGACACTAAGATGTATGAAAACCTCAACAATGCTTCTAAGAATCTGGATAACCTGATGATTGACCTGAAGGCAAATCCTAAGCGTTACGTTCATTTCTCAGTATTTGGCGGCGGCAATAAAAAAGACAAATAATATAAAATTTACATCATAAAAAAAAGTAGCTATTAAACAATAGCTACTTTTTTTTATGATGTATTTTCCTTTAACCAATAAATGGTTAGATCTGATAAGTTACTCCTTCTATGGCAAGCTGAGTCTTTTCAAAAACAGTAAGTGCTTCATCAAGTAAAGGCTGAAGGGTTTTGTACCGGGATGAAAAGTGTCCGATGAGCAATTTCTTAGCACCATTGATCTTAGCCACCTCAGCTGCCTGTAATGCCGTCGTATGGTGCGTTTGATTTGCACGATCCAACATTTCATGTAAAAATGTGGCTTCATGATACAAAGTATCGCAATCCTGAATGCTATTGAAATAACTTTCATCAAACAATGTGTCCGAACAATAGCCATAGGATTTCGGTTCATCAGAATCCATCGTATAATCTTTATTGAGCAATCGACACGTCCATCTAACAAATCCAGGTCCAGCCCTCTTTTCAATAGAGGATAATACTCTACAGGGACTTGCTCAGCTTCCAGTTTATCTACAATTAGCTTTCTAAGTCTTTTCTTTTGTGTAAACTTAAATCCTGTACAAGGAATCCTATGGTTTAGGATCACCGTGTTTACCACAAGGTCATTATTTTCAAATATTTGTAACGGAACTTCTGCAGTTGTGGCAACAAACTCTATTGGATAACGGATCAAGGTATCAGAATATTTAAACTGGAGCGTCAGAATCTCCATCAAAGCTGCTGGAGCAAAAATCTTAACGGTTTGATCCGGCCATTTAAATGCATACTTGAGAGTAAACCAATCAAGCCAAAATAATGATCACCATGCAAATGACTGATGAAAATGTAATCTATCTTGCTGGCCTTAAAACCGTACTTGATCAATTGTTGTTGGGTGCCTTCCCCGCAGTCAATCAGGTAAAATTTCTCATTGCAATTCAACAGTTGTGCAGTAGGATTTCTATTGTATACTGGTGTAGCAGAACTACTTCCTAAAATAGTAACTTCAAATTTCATTAACCTTTATCTACACTCCCTAGTAATTCTTTTTCGATTTCCTCCATAAAGATAAGATCAGTAGCTTCATCTAATTTAGAAACAATAGTTAGAGATTGGTCCAGGTTAGACATCTCCAGAGTTTCGATACACAATCGTTTAAACCTGTAACGATAAAAAGACCCTGAGCTGATTTGCACAAGTCTATCGCCAACCAACAAACTGCTCAAATCCTGTGAATCGTTACATTCCTTAACTGAAGATAAATCAAGAACAATATTACAATAGCCTTCAGCATTCAATAAAATGAGTTCAGATTTCAATTTTGGTGTATTTTCATTCGTAAACTTGGTTTCCCGAAGTTTAAGAACCACATATTTTTCGTGTTTATCTACTGAAAATTTCATATATTGATTTAGTTAGTTATTTACGAAAATAGTAAAATTTAAACGAATTGCTACCATTTCTGGCAATTAAGCCAACAAGGTATTTACAGCCTCAGTAACATTTGATTCAATTCTGTTCAATACATCTATTGCTCATTCTTAACAAAAGTATCTCCGGTAATCTGTTCGTAAAGTTCGATGTAACGCTCTGATATTGAATTTACAATTTCAGCAGTCATCTCTGGAACAGCCTGCCCATCTTTTCCCTGAAAACCATTTTCAATCAACCATTTTCTTACAAATTCTTTCGAAAATTGCTTTTGAGGTTCATTAGCTTCTTGGCGTTCCTGATATCCTTCGGCATAAAAATAACGTGAAGAATCCGGTGTATGAATTTCGTCGATCAGATAAATTTCACCATCCAACTTTACCAAATTCATATTTCGTATCCACCAAAATCAATCCGCTTTTTGCTGCAATCTCGGTTCCCCGTCTGATACAATGCGTAGGTATATTCTTCCAATTGTTCATAATCAGTCAAAGAAACAATACCCTTTGCTAAAATATCTTCTCTTGAAATATCTTCATCATGCCCTACAGATGCTTTTGTAGTTGGTGTAATAATTGGTCAGGCAATTTATCATTTTCTTTCAAACCATCTGGCAATGCTACACCACAAACCGAACGTTTACCTGCACTGTATTCTCGCCAGGCATGACCAGCAAGATAACCTCTGATCACCATTTCAACTTTAAATGGCTCGCAGATGCGGCCAATAGTAACCATTGGATCAGGCACATCTAAAACCCAGTTGGGAACAATATCCTGTGTGGCTGCTAAAAATTTAGCTGCAATTTGATTTAATACCTGTCCTTTAAAAGGAATTGCTTCTGGCAATACCACATCAAAAGCAGAAATCCGATCTGAAACCACCATAGCCATAAATTGTTATCGATGGTATACACATCACGTACTTTACCTTTATAAAAATTGGTTTGATTCGGAAAATTGAAATGTGTTTCTTTTATTGCTTTCATTTTAAATTAGTCTTTGTATTCAGTACTTAGTAGTGAGTAGTAAGTACTTAGTAGTGAGTAGTGAGTAGTTAGTGGTTAGTATTTAGTAGTTAGTAGTGAGTAGTTAGTGGTTAGTACTTAGTAGTAAGTAGTGAGTAGTGAGTACTTAGTAGTTAGTATCAGGTATTAAGATAATTTAGCTGATACCATGCTTATACAACACGTTTTGCTACTTGCTACTTGCTACTAAATACTAAGTACTAAATACTAGCTACTCCCTACTTGCTACTCCCTACTTACTACTCTCTACTCTCTACTGAATATCGCCGTAGGCTTTCAATATGCGTTTTACAAGTTTATGTCTTACCACATCTTCTCCCGTAAGGTAAATAATATCTATACCTTTAATATCATCCAGAATACGTAATGCATTAAATAATCCCGACATTTGTTTTTTAGGCAAATCGATCTGCGTAACATCACCCGTGACAATAAATTTAGCAGTTGGCCCCATACTGGTCAGAAACATTTTTAATTGCATATCTGTCGCATTTTGTGCTTCATCCAGAATCACAAAGCAATTGTCAAGAGTACTGCCACGCATAAATGCCAACGGGGCAATTTCAATTGTACGGTTTTCGATGTAGAATTTGAGTTTCTCAGCAGGAATCATATCATCCAGTGCATCATACAGCGGGCGCAAATATGGATCAATTTTTTCCTTCAAATCTCCCGGTAAGAAACCCAGGTTCTCCCCTGCCTCAACAGCCGGTCGGGTTAAGATAATCCGTTTAATTTCTTTATTTTTTAAAGCACGCACAGCCAAAGCAACTGCGGTATATGTTTTTCCTGTTCCGGCAGGACCAATGGCAAATAGCATATCATTTTTAGCGATACTGTCACCATTCTCCGTTGGTTGGCTGTTCTGGCTTTTACCATAAAGCCGTTTGTACCAAAAACAATAACTTCTCCCCCGCCTCCGGTATTCACTTTTTCAGGTACCTCTTCTGCTGTGTCGGCTGTCTTTTTCGAAACCAAAATCGATTCCACATCGTTATGCTGTGAGTGAACTGTATTTTTCAAGATGTGCAATCAGCTGGTTAAATTTTTTTTCGAAAGCCTTAAGTTCCTGTTCATCCCGAGAACCTTAACTTCATTACCTCTCGCCACCAGTTTTAGCTTTGGGAAAGCACTTTTAATCAGCTCGTAATTCTCATTATTGGTTCCCCAAAAGTGAGCCGGATTTACGGATTCTAAAGTTAATTTCAGTTCGTTCAAAATATTGTATTTTAAAAAGTTATCGGGGTATATTTTAATATAAAAATTGAATATTTGCACGCGATTTGCCGCTTACACAAGAATAAGCAATAATATTCAATTTTTAATGGCGATTATTACTTTAACAACAGATTTAGGTTCGAAAGATTTTTACCAGAGTGCCCTTAAAGGTAGTATCCTGAGATCTTATGCCTAAAGTTAATATTGTTGATGTTACCCATGAGGTTCCATCCTTCAATATCTCCTATGCGGCTTTCGTTTTAAAAAACGCTTATCCCTACTTTCCTAAAGGTACGGTACATTTGATTGGCATCGATTCTGTATACAGTGAAAACACAAAATATATCGCCTTAAAGTACCGCGATCATTATTTCGTTGGTGCGGATAATGGTATCTTTTCATTGCTTATTTGATGAACTTCCGGAAGAGATAGTAGAACTGAACATTATGCAGGACCTCAAATACCTGCACTTTCCATTAGTTGATATTTTTGTGAAGGCAGCAGTCGCATCTTGCCAAAGGCGGCAGACTTAAAGAATTGGGTTTACCTGTACGGACAGATTGAGCAGAAGATGCTGTTCAACCCAGTAATTGAGCGGGATATGATCCGTGGAAGTGTGGTTTATATCGATACTTTTTGCAATGTAATCACCAACATCACGAAAGATCTTTTTACTAAGATCCAGAGAAACCGGGATTTCACTTTATACTTTAGAAAAAGCGAAACCATTACCCAACTCAGCTGGCATTATAACGAAGTACAGGAAGGGGAAAAACTTTGTTTATTCGGGATTAGTAACCATCTGGAAATTGCCATTAATAAAGGTAAAGCGAGTGGATTACTCGGCTTGCACCTAGGTGATATTGTTCGGGTTGAGTTCCATCCTTAGCGACAAGGCATGGAGTTTGCTTAGCTTTAAGCAAATAAGACCTCTGATGAAATACCTATTCTTACTATTGCTCTTTTGTTTTTCCGCTCCCGCCATAGCCGCTCAGGCAGACACGACCGCCTATCAAACCCAGCGGCTAAAGGTAAACGCATTGCTGAATGAAAGGAGCGCCCGCTTTAGCCAGTACGACCAAAGCCTTGATGCACGTACCGGAATTTTTGGGATGCAAACTAAAGACGACATTAAAAACTCAAATGAAATCCTTAGACAGATCGTATTGACAGACAATAATGTTTTTAAGGAATTGAAAATATTAATGGATTACAAAGATCTTGAACTTAAAAAAGCACAGAACAATGCGAATACAATAAGTGGAAATCTGGAAAACTATAGAAGTTCAATAAAAAAACTACAGGATCAGAATCAGTTGCTCAATGAGCAACTTAAAGGTCAGCACAGTAGTCGCAGCATTGCATGGTACCTCGCTGTTATACTGGCCATAGTGCTCGGCATCACATTGTACCAATATAAAAAGAAATTCAAAGCAAGAACATGATCATGAAAAAGCATTTGTTTAAAATCCTCTTAAAAGTCAACAATGCGGTGCTACCAAGTCTTTACAAAAAAGACCCTATGAAACTGAGCAATTTCCAAAAAGCAATACTGGGGTATCGCTATTGGGTACTTACAAACGCACTCAATTAAAATAGCTGGTCAGCAAGCCGACAAGGAATTTCGGTTCTACCCATGTAGATTTGGGCGGCATTACCCCATTGGCATCTGCCACTGCCATTACCTGTGTAACAGATGGTGCAAAAAGCGTAAAGGCAACTGCAAAACTACCCTCGTCTATCTTCTGCTGTAGCTCCTCAACCGGAACACGGCCTCCTTCAAATGCGATCCGAACATCGGTCCTCGGATCTTTAATACCTAATATAGGATCGAGTATCAGGTCCTGTAGAATGCTTACATCAAGCACAGCTACCGGATCAAGCGCATTGTAAAGTTCGGCTTTTGGTCTTAAGATATGCCACTGCCCGGAAACATACATCCCAATTTCATGCAGCGATTGGGGCCTTACCAATGTCTCCACCTGCTCAATATCAAAAGCTTCTTCCAGCGAAATGACAAATTCATATGGAGTTAAGCCCCCGAGATCTTTAACAAGCCGGTTAAATTCCAGCACTTTCACCTCCCGGGTATTCATATACACCGTGGTAAAGTAATTGTAGGCCTCAGTTCCATTGTGCTTTGCAGCATTCAGAGCCTTTTTCTGCAAGCCCATTTTTACCATAGATGCAATCCGATGGTGACCGTCGGCAATATATACTTCAGGAATCGCGACAAAAGCTGTTACAATTTTATCCAAATCCTGGCTGTTCTTAATAGCCCACACCTGGTGCTGTGTTCCGTCAGCCAAAGTAAAATCCAATATAGGATCTTTTTCCAGATACCGGGCGATAAGTGCATCTACCTCCGGCTCTGGATGATAAGTAATTAGCACGGGATTGGCATCCAGTCCAGTCTGCTGCAGGTAATCTGCCAATAATTGCTCTCTGCGCGCTACCGTAGACTCATGCTTTTTGATCCTGCCTTCCAGGTAATCGTTAATGTGCGTCAAGGTCCAGATACCAGTTTGTACCAGGCCATCATGTGCTACACGGTAGATGTATACTGCGGGACTGTCTTCCCGGACCAAAATATGATGGTCAATAAAACGTTCCACATTTTCACTGATCTTCTTAAAGATCAGTTCCTGTCGGGAACCTCTCAGATACAGATGATCCAGTTCAGGATTTATCAGGTGCAGGAAACTTTGATCGTTTTCGGCAGCGATCAATTTTGCCTCTCTAATGGTGTAGTTTTCAAGCGGTCTGGTCACAACGCTGGACTGCAGCTGGGCTGCTGGCTTTAGCGCGCAAAATGGTTTTATAGAAGGCATACCTGATATGGAATAATAAAGGGGCTAAAGCTTAGCTTTACCCCCTTTTTCTTCTTATTTTTTAAAGTGATCAATGATCAATGACGCCAGCTCAGTACCGATCCGCTCCTGTGCTTCGTTAGTAGCAGCACCAATATGCGGAGTCAGAGAGATCTTTGCGTGTTGCAGGATCTCTGCTCTTGGTGTAGGCTCATCATCAAATACGTCGAGTCCTGCAAAAGCGACTTTACCACTATCCAGCGCTTCAATCAGTGCCAGCTCATCGATGGTACCTCCTCTTGAACAGTTTACTACACCCACACCTGGTTTCATGCTTGCAAATTCCGCTGAACCTAAAATAGGCTTATCTGCAAAAGGTGTATGCAAACTAATAAAATCACTCCCAGAAATCACCTCTTCCAGGGAAACAGTTTTAACAGGAATATCTACAGAAACTCCGCCCTGAAAGGTCAATGGAAGTGTACCCTCTGCAGGATAAAGATCATAAGCCAGCACATTCATACCTAATCGAAGGGCAACTTTAGCAGTTTCCCGACCAATGCGGCCAAACCCGATGATACCCATGGTTTTACCCTGGAGCTCAACACCACCAGCATAAGCCTTCTTCAAAGCATTAAATTTAGTAGCACCTTCAACAGGCATCTTTCTATTTGAATCCTGCAGGAAACGGATGCCTGTAAATAAATGTGCAAATACCAGCTCTGCAACTGAAAGAGAAGAGGCCGCGGGTGTATTTACCACAGCAACTCCTTTACTGCGGGCATACTCCACGTCAATATTGTCCATGCCTACGCCACCCCTGCCAATCAGCTTGATGTTAGGCACCTGGTCAATCAATTCCTTACGTAATTTGGTTGCACTTCTTACGGTGATGCCATCATAATTTTTCAAAGCCTCAACCAATTGGTCTTGCGGTACGGTCTCAGTATCCACCACAAATCCAGCATCTTCTAATAATTTCTTTCCGATCGGATCAATCCCATCGTTAGCTAGTATTTTAATCATTAATTTAATTTTTGGTATATTGTAATTTAGGTTTTATGCGTGTTTTTCTGCAAAGTTCTGCATCAGTTCGATCAAAGCATGCACGCTGGTAATCGGAAGTGCATTGTACATAGAGGCTCTGAATCCACCCACACTTCTATGGCCTTTGATGCCTTCAATTCCATTTTCCTCTGCATATTTCAGGAATGGTTTTTCCAGTTCCGCATTTTCCATAACGAAACAAACGTTCATTCTGGAGCGGTCTTCAACAGCACAGGTACCTTTAAACAATGGATTTCTGTCGATCTCCCTGTAAAGCGCGTTTGCCTTTGCAATGTTTTCTTTTTCAATCTCAGCTACGCCACCTTTAGATTTCAACCACCTCAGGTTCAGCATCGCTACGTAAATAGAAAATACCGGCGGGGTATTATACATCGAACCACCATCGATATGTACTTTATAATCTAACATGGAAGGGATCTTCCGGTCTGCCTTTCCTAAAATCTCATCTTTTACAATCACAATGGTCAAACCCGCAGGTCCGATGTTCTTTTGTGCACCTGCGTAGATCAGGTCAAATTTGCTCACGTCAATTACCCTGCTCATGATGTCAGATGACATGTCACACACTACTGGTACATTAGTTTCAGGGAAGCTGAACAGTTCTGTTCCATAAATAGTATTGTTGGAAGTGCAATGAAAATAAGCGCTGTCTTCAGGGATCGTATAATCCTTAGGAATAAAAGTGAAGTTATCCGACTTTGAAGAAGCTACAATATTAGCTGTACCAAAGGCAGGTACTTCTTTGATCGCTTTGTTTGCCCAGACACCTGTCTCGAGATATGCTGCTGTTTTGCCCTGAGGCAAGAGGTTCATGGGAACCATTGCAAATTGCAAGCTTGCTCCACCTTGCAATAATAAAACAGAATATCCGGAAGGCACATTAAGTAATTCTTTAACCAATTTTGTAGTCTCTTCAACTACAGCTTCGAATTCTGCCGTACGGTGGGAAATCTCAAGAATCGACAATCCATCTTTAAAATCTAAAACTGCTTGAGAAGCCTGTTTAAATACTTCCTGAGGTAAAATACAGGGGCCTGCGCCGAAATTGTGTCTCATTTTTTATGTTAAATTTATATATGGTAAATGTAATATATTTATGTTATTTATCATTTCGAATTCTTGAACTTTATAAGCAATTTTAAATTTAGTTGCCTGCCAGTTAAATAATTAGGTATAGCATATTGTATGTTATCTATATCCTTAAGCCATAAATAGGAGACGGTGTTATTGATATTCAGCAAATTAAATACTTCCAAATGCGCGGAAAACGAACTAAAGTATTTGTCTAAAAACTTCGGTTTTTTTAATGCTACGTCATCCAAAAAATCTTTGGAAAATCCAATATCTACTCTTTTATAGGCAGGTATATCAAAATCTGCGGAGTACTGTTGTATCAAAGGTGCACCTACCGGTAAGCGTGTCCCATACAACATATTGAGGTGAACTTTGTATGTCGGACTGTTAAGTAACCTGTCCTGAAAGTAAACAGAGAAATTCAAGCGCTGATCTGTAGGCCGCCGAAGTGAGCCCAAACCATCATTCAGAATATCCTGACTGGCTTTCATCGTAGATACCCGAAAATAGGAAATCAAGTCCTTCACAAACTCCCCCCCTATACTGAAATCGGCACCATAGGTATAACCGCTTGCCACAGCGCCAGCCAAATACTTAATTCGCACATTGTCCACCATATAAGGGATCAGCCGGTCCTGGTATTTGAAATAAGCTTCGGATGTAAATTTCAGCCTGGTACCTAAGCCATCAAAAGCATAATCTAGTCCGAATGAGGTATTATACGAACGCTGGGCCTTTTGCCTCATGTTCAACACGCCATTAAAATCACGGATACTCCGGTAATCCGGTGCTTGCTGATAAACCCCCGCAGTGAACCTGAAAATCTTATTGTTGCGCTCCGGACGGTAAGCCAGCAACAGCCTCGGGCTCAAAAGCAACTGCCTGCTCAAGCTATTGTAGTTTGCACGCAGGCCTAATTGTAGTTCAGAGCTCGTAGAAACACTATAACTATCCTGGATATATGCCGTATAATACTGTATGCTGAGGTCATTTTTTACGCTGATATTGTTATCCTGATAAAAGTTCTGAACCCCATTTTCTAATATGTACCCGGCAGAATCCACCAGGCTGTACTCACTCAGGTCGTCCTGGTATTTCTTCAGTTCGGCGCGCAGTCCCCATGAAAAGATATGACTGTTGAAATTCTGGTCTACTTTAATTTCGGAACTCATCCGCTGTGATTCCAGGTTGTTCCTTGCGTAATTGATATACCCCCCAATCCCCTTGCTGGTCCGTACTGCGGAAAAAGTACCAGTCCCAAAATCGGTGTTCATCTCATCGAACCTGTAACGCCCCTCAATATCGATACGCTCCCGCTCCAAGCTACTGAAATAGCTGTTGATCCATTTAACAACGAGGTTCGATTGCGCAAACCAACTGGCTGTTACTGCTGCCCCCGCAGTCTGGTAATCGTCGATCTCTTTACCGCTATACTCTGTATCCAACCGCAAAAGTGTATTCAGCGTTCCAAATTGCGTTTCTCTGCTCTCCGGTATCAGTTTAAAAATCCCGCTGTTATAACTACCTAAAAAAGCCAGGCTAACCGGTCTGTAAAATTATAATGGTAGATCAGCTGTGCATCGGTAAAGTTTGGGGCGTAACTGCCTTTATTGTCCTGGGTATTGAGCAGGCTGCTGTTATTTTTATACCGCATACCGGCCAACAAATAACTGTCTTTATTTAATATTTTAGAGCTGAAAGAAGCGCCCTGCAAACCCAGACTCAATAGCGCCTGACTGCTATCGGGCTTATCATACCTTACGTCCAGCACCGAGGAAAGCTTATCCCCATATCTTGCTTCGAATCCCCCTGCTGAGAACTTCGCACTGCTCAGCAGATCGCTGTTGATGAAACTCAGCCCCTCCTGCTGACCGTTGCGAATGAGTACAGGCCGACTAATCTCCACGTCATTTACATACACCAGGTTTTCGTCAAAATTTCCTCCCCTTACGCTATATTGTGAACTCAGTTCATTATTAGGGGAGACACCGGGCAGTGTCTTCAGGATTGCCTCAAAATTCCCTGAAACGGAAGGCATGGAAGAAAGATCGGTAATGTTGATCAGACTGGTATTGCTCAGCTGGTTCTGACGGGTAGTAATCGTCACCTGCTCCAGCTCATTGCTATTGCTCGTCATGCTCACATTCTGCACCATCCTGCCTGCTTTGTCATGCCTGATTTCAAGGACCACAGGCTTATATCCCAGCAGATTATACTTGAGTGAAAATGAAATTGTAGAGGCGTAAATACTATATGAACCAAATTCATCAGTTACTGTCGACTGACTTTGTCCCAATATTGAAACTGTCACCTTACTCAGCGGCTTTTTAAAATCGTCTGTTACCAGGCCGGTCACTTTGATCAGGGGCTGCGCATTTACATACGCAAAACCTGAAAGCAGGACGAGCAACAACAGTCGGAATCTGAGCATTGATCAGTTTATAAAGTCATGGTGGCGGTATCTAATTGCTTCATTGCTGAAATCATATCTGAAGGGCTGGCAGCAGCAAAAATGGCATTTCCCGCGACCAGCACATTGGCGCCGGCCTGCACAAGAGCCGACAGGTTATGTAAGCCTACACCACCATCTACCTCGATCAGCAGATCTGGGTTCAACTGATTGGCCATCGTGCGCAGTTCAGCGATTTTACCCAGGCTGTTCGGAATAAACTGTTGCGCACCAAATCCAGGGTTTACCGACATGACCAATACCATATCAAGATCTGCCAGGATATCTTTCAGCAACATTACCGGCGTATGTGGATTTAAAGCTACACATGCTTTACAACCTGCGGCATGGATCAACTGCACTGTCCGGTGAAGGTGGGTACAAGCTTCGTAATGTACGGTAATCACCGAAGCACCGGCCTCTGCAAAACGCTCGATATACTGATCAGGATTGACGATCATCAGGTGTACGTCCAGCGGCTTTGTTGCATACTTTTTGATAGCTGCCATTACCGGAAAACCAAAAGAGATATTGGGTACAAAAGAGCCATCCATCACATCCACATGAAACCAATCTGCCTCACTCGAATTGATCATCTCAATATCACGCTGAAGGTTGGCAAAATCAGCAGAAAGTACAGATGGGGCGATGAGGTGCTTCATATTTTTCAGGTTCTGGGTTTACGAATTACGTTCTGAGTAAAGATAAATATATATTTCAGAATGTCATTTTCATAAACGAAAAAAGCCCCGCTATTTGCGGGGCTCTTCCTAAATATTAAATTGAAATTATGCTTTTTCAGCAGTTTCTGGTTTCGGTGGACGAGGCAATAAAGCTTTTCGCGAAAGTTTCAGTTTACCTTGTTTATCAACATCCAGCAATTTAACCTCTACTTCATCACCTACTTTGAACATACCATCCATAGTTTCAAAACGTTTCTAGTCAATTTCAGAAATGTGCAGTAAACCATCTTTACCTGGCATAATTTCAACAAATGCACCAAATGGCATGATTGATTTTACTTTACCTTCGTAAATTTCACCAACTTCTGGTTTAGCAGCGATGTGCGTTGATACGGGTAACCGCAGCATCAATTGCATCTTTGTTATCAGCAAATATCTGCTACGATACCCTGGTTGCCAACTTCTTCGATAGAGATGGTAGCACCGGTTTCGCGTTGCATTTCCTGGATGATTTTACCACCGGGCCCGATAACCGCACCAATAAATTCTTTATCAATACTTGATGGTAACAATACGTGGAGCATGTGGTTTGTAATCTTCACGAGGCGCGCTAATGGTTTTCTTCATTTCGTTTAAGATATGTAAACGACCTTCTTTAGCCTGATCTAAAGCTTTTGTTAAAACTTCGTATGATAAACCATTGATTTTCAAGTCCATTTGACAAGCAACAATACCATTTTCAGTACCGGTTACTTTAAAGTCCATATCACCTAAGTGATCTTCATCACCTAAAATATCAGAAAGGATAGCATATTTACCAGTTCATTTCATCAGTGATCAATCCCATTGCAATACCTGATACCGGGCTTTGATTTTAATACCGGCATCCATCAATGCCAATGTACCGGCACAAACAGTAGCCATTGATGATGAACCGTTTGATTCTAAAATATCAGAAACGATACGGATAGTATATGGATTTTCATCCTCAGCAGGCAATACTTGTTTTCAATGAACGCATTGCCAGGTTACCGTGACCAATTTCGCGACGGCCTGCTCCCCTGTTCGGGCGAACTTCGCCGGTTGAGAAACCAGGGAAATTATAGTGCAATAAGAATTTGTTGTAACCGTTGATGAACGCACCATCAATCATTTGCTCATCATCTTTAGCACCTAAAGTAACGGTGGTTAATGATTGGGTTTCGCCACGTGTAAATACTGCCGAACCGTGAGCAGAAGGCAAATAACCAACTTCGCTCCATATCGGGCGTATTTGCGTAGTTGTACGGCCGTCTAAACGTTTGCCTTCATCTAATACCAGGTTACGGATAGCATCATACTCCACATCATGGTAATATTTTTTAGCCAAGGAATTTGGTAACATCATCATATCTCGCCTAAAGTTGCGATATAATTCATCACGATACTTCTTTAAATTTAACCGAACGCTCATCTTTTGCCAGAAGCAGAATTGCAATAGCATAAACTTGATCGTAAGTAGCAGCATAAATCGCTTTCTTTCAAGTCATCGTTGCTGATCTTCGTGGCTGTAAACACGTTTTTCGGTTTTACCAACTAGCTTCAGTTAATTCTTTTTGAATCAAAACATTGATACTTTAATAGCAGTGTGGGCAAATTTAATGGCTTCAACCATTTCAGCTTCCTGAATTTCATTCACATTCACCTTCAACCATGTTGATGTCATGCTCGGAACCGGCTACTATAAACTCTAAAGTTGCACGTTCTAAATCGACTTAAGGTTGGGTTGATCACCAATTTGCCATCAATTTTAGCAACACGTACTTCAGAAATCGGCCCGTTGAAAGGGATATCAGAAACTGATAATGCTGCAGATGCAGCCAAACCTGCAAGGCAATCAGGCATAATATCTTTATCAGCAGAGATCAAAGAGATCATCACTTGTGTATCAGCATGATAATCTTCAGGGAACATTGGGCGCAAAGCACGGTCAACCAAACGAGAGATCAAAACCTCATAGTCTGATAAACGTGCCTCACGGCGTAAAAAACCACCCGGAATACGGCCAGTGGCAGCATATTTTTCCTGATAGTCAACAGATAATGGTAAAAAATCAACACCTTCTTTTGCATCAACTGATGAAACTACAGTAGCCAATAACATGGTATCACCCATTTTAACTACTACAGAGCCATCAGCTTGTTTGGCCAGTTTACCGGTTTCGATCTCAATGGTGCGGCCGTCACCTAAATCGAACGACTTTTTTAATTACATTTAAACTCATCTTATTTTTGTTGTGATGTGCTTTTCATCTTTTCGAGCACACCGGTTTTATATATATTGTGTACTGAATTTCAATGTCAAAAACTGTTTTGTAAATGAAGTAAAAAAAGCCATTCCCTAAACGAATGGCTTTTTTATAAAATTACGATTAAAGTTTTATTTAATGATATCCCTAAGCTGTAAAGCTTTGATGATAGCACGATATCTTTCAATATCTTTTTTGTATAGGTAAGCCAACAATCCGCGGCGTTTACCTACTAATTTTTGAAGTGATAACTGGGTTGAAAAATCTTTATGATTTTTCTTCAAGTGCTCGGTTAAATGTGCGATACGGTATGTAAATAATGCTACTTGACCTTCTGCAGAACCAGTGTCGGTTGCAACTTTGCCATGTTTTGCAAAAATCTCTGCTTTTTTTCTTTACTTAAATACATTCTTGAATAATATTAAAGCGTAAATAAATTTATTAATTGTGGTGCAAAGATAGTGTAAGTTTTAAATATTACCAAGTGTTGTGCAGTTCAGGCAGATAATCTTTTATAAGATGTAAATCGTATTTTTGCAGAAGTAATTGATTCAGCCATGGAAAAGACAACTTACAGTATATTTGAAAGTGAGCTTAAGGTTCGTCCTGACGACATAGACATGTTCAACCATGTACACAACAGCAAATATTTTGATTACGTACTGGCTGCGAGATATGATCAAATGGCGGAATTCTACAAAATGCCCATGGAATCTTTTCTGGAGAGCGGATTTGGCTGGGTGGTACGTACAGCAATGGTAGATTTTAAGCGACCTTTGGTTCTTGGTGATGTAATCGCAGTGAGTACCGGCATCCTCACAATCAATGAAAAAGGTTGCCGTGTTCAGTTCGAAATCAAAAACAAACGCAGCGGTAAGGTAGCTTCTGATGGTTGGTTTGATTATGTAATGATAGATACCCGCAGCGGAAAGGGCTGTAAAGTAACTGAAGAGATGATTAAAGCGTATTCTATATAATAAGAATACTCATTTAACTTTAAATTATAAACGGCTAATAACTTCATCTTTTGTTACAGGGATATAACAGGGACATCACAGGGGCGTAACAGGGGGATAACAGGGGCAAATACCTGTAGACCTCGAGTTAATTCCTGGTTAATATCTCTTCATTACAAATTTACCTGGCTATCCTCCTGCTCTTAGTTATATTCCAGAGACAATCAATACCTAACTTGATTATATTTGATTCAGATATTTAACCTATGTCAACTCAAACACCGGCAAAAGGAAACTTTGCCAAATTCATATCGCTCATCAAGCAGTCTATCAAAGGCGAAGAACTGGATTTTACGCAAGGTAGTATCCGGAGGGCTGTAATATTGTTAGCCATTCCGATGATGTTGGAAATGGCAATGGAATCTGTATTCGCATTGGTCGACCTTTATTTCGTGGGGCACCTGCACAACAGCAGTCATGCAATACAAACAGTAGGTCTCACAGAATCTGTTCTCACCATCATCTATTCCCTTGCCATCGGGATGAGCATGGCTGCAACAGCCGTGGTAGCAAGGAGGGTTGGTGAGAAGGATCCCGTATCTGCTGCAAAAGCTGGAATACAGGCAATAATGCTGGCGGTCGGCATAAATCTATGCATCAGCCTTTTCGGTTTTATCTACGCGAAAGATATACTCCTGCTAATGGGTGCTTCAGCAGAAACCGCTAGCCAGGGCCTCGACTTTATACGCATTATGATGGGCAGCAGCACCATCATCGTACTGCTTTTTCTTATCAACGGAATTTTCAGGGGTGCCGGTAATGCGGCCATAGCTATGAAAAGTTTATGGATCGCTAATATTGCAAATATCATTTTGTGCCCCATATTAATCAATGGACTGGGGCCCATTCCTGCCTATGGACTTACAGGGGCTGCAATAGCAACATGTTTAGGACGTGGATTAGGTGTTTGTTACCAAGTCTACCATCTTGTAAACGGAAAGAGCATATTAAAAATCAAGCTGAGCTACTTTACCCCTCAAGTCGAACAAATCAAAGCATTATTGAAGATTGCCACACCCGGCATCTTTCAGTTCGTAATCGCTTCCTGCAGCTGGATTTTCCTGGCCCAACTCGTAGCCAGCACCGGAAGCGACCATGGTTCTGCCGGCTACCAAACCGCACTGCGCCTGATGATGTTCTTCATGTTACCGGCTTGGGGAATGAGCAATGCGGCGGCAACGCTTGTGGGACAGAATCTGGGGGCGAAACATTTCGACAGGGCTGAGCAATCCGTCATGAAGACCATAAAATATGTAATCATCTATATGGGTTCTGTAATGATCATTACTTTCTCCCTCTCCCACTATTTTATTTCATTCTTTACCGATGACGCACAGATTAGAGCTGTAGCCCAGCAAGCATTACATATTATGAGCATTGGATATATACTTTATGGTTTAGCTATGGTATTGATGAGCACTTTCAATGGAGCAGGAGACACCTGGACCCCAACCTGGGTTAATTTTTTCGGCTTTTGGTTATTTCAGATCCCCCTGGCCTATTTTCTCGCTAAATACCTGGAAATGGGACCTACAGGAGTATTCATTGCCATTCCAGTCGCAGAGACGGGAATAGCAATAGCCGCTTATATATTATTCAAAAGAGGAAAATGGAAGAACGTTAAAGTATAAAGTCAATGTTTGACAACCTCTCCGTCTGAAAGTTCAGGAACAAATTTTAATCCCGGTGTAAGCCAGTGCAACAGGAATACCCTGGAATAACGGTAATTAATTGGTGCAAACAGGAATACACCAACAACGATTATTGCGACATAAATCCAGAGATTCTCATACGTAAGCGCTACACCAAGAACATAGGCTGCCACACTGATAGAGATCATTTCTGCGACATTCATGGCATAGCTAATGAACATGGATACATAGAAGAACCCAGGCTCTCTCTCAAATCTTAGGTTACAATGAGAACAATACTCATTGGTAACCTGCCCCTTAAAAGAATATGTGCTTCCGGAAAAAATCGGCCCCTTGCGACATCTCGGACATTTGCATTGTATGATGGACTGAAATTTGGATATTGCTTTCATAGGAACAAAGGTAGGGTACCAGAGATTTTCAATTTATGATCCAGGTCACAATTCATAGATTTCTGATCTCATCGCTGATCTGTCTATAGCTTAACAATCTTTCCCCGGATCAGTTTGAGTTCTCCCTGATCCGCCAGTTTCTTTACCATGCGAATCACAGTCTCTACCCGAAGTCCACCCATATCTGCGAGTTGCTGCCTGGTAATTTTCAAATCCCCCCCGGATTCAATGTCTTTAAAAAGATAGTTAAGCAAAGTACGTACCCGATGCTCGGCCTGTTCGTTGGCGAGTTCTTCCAGCATCATAGATTTATAGAAGAGCCTTTCGCTCAGGTTTCGGATCAGCTTCATGCTAAAAATACTGTTTTCCTGCAATAGCTTAAAAAAGGCTTCTCTTCCCACAGGAATAACTTCCGAATCCTGCATAGCTATTGTATAGGCCAGGTAAGGCTTATCCAAAATCAGGGCTGGTTCTCCGAAATAATCATTGGCCTTAAAAATACCCTGAATGAATTCACTTCCTTCACTATTCACCGTTACCATCTTTATTTTACCGGATTTGATAAAGTAAACCGCACGGGGCCTGGCCTCAGGTTGGTAAATCGCCTCCCCTTTCCTGTAAACATGTACTCTAAAACCATGTGTTAATAAATAATTGACAGTCATTACTTTAAAGCACTATTTTTAAGTATTTTTGAAAGAATCAAATATAACCAAATTCAAGTTTATGAAACAAAACTTTACTAAATCCTTATTGCTGGTGGCATTTGTACCACTACTATTCTCCGCTAATTCGCTGTCAGCACAGGTGAAGGGACTCAATATTCAGAACGATACACCCGCATATGAACCAAAAAACCAGGTAAAATGGAATGTTCCGGCTGTATTTCTAAAAAACTTCAGTTTTCAATATGAACGTGCTGTTGCGAAAAAAATCTCGGTAGGTGTAAGTGTCCGATTGGCAGGCAAATCAACATTGCCTTTTCAAGGTACAATAGAAAGCCTGATCGACAATAAAGAAGCCTATGATAGAATCAAGGATTTTAAAACAGGTAACTTCGCAATCACACCAGAAGTAAGGTTTTATTTAGGAGAGCAGGTCTTCAAGGGTTTTTATCTCGCCCCATTTGCCAGTTATGCGAACTATAATGTTTCCGGTCCTTTCAGATTTGAAAGCTCATTGGGCAAACTGGACATGCCTTTAAAGGGCGATGTAAAGACAGTCTCTGGTGGCTTATATATTGGTTCTCAATTCAGTCTGACTAAAAACCTGGGACTTGACCTGTTTATAGGGCCGAATTATGGTTCATTATCCGGTACGATATCGGGCAACAAAACATTGAATAACGATGAACAAAGAGGTTTGCGGGATGGTTTGAGCGATCTGGAAGAAATTCCTATGGTCAAGACCAAATACACCGTTGATGGCAACGGTGCAAAGGTAGATCTTGATGGCAGCTGGCCGGGATTAAGAGGCGGTCTAAGTGTGGCTTTTAAATTTTAAAAGCGATAAGCTTACCCTATTGTCTCTTTAATCAGTTTCGTATAAAAATCATTTAGTTTCATATCCATGGCAGCTACCTGCTGGGGTATGAAACTTGTTGCTGTTTGTCCCGGTATGGTATTGATCTCTATAAAATAAAAATCGGCTTCATCTTCTGTCAGAATAAAATCAATTCGTACAACCCCACGGCAATTCAGTTTAATGTAGACAGCTTCTGCAATTTCAGCAACTCTTTTACGTGTCTCCTCTCTGATCGGCGCAGGTGTGGTTTCAGTAGCTACCCCGGGTGTATACTTGGCCTCAAAATCAAAAAATTCTTTTGCAGTTTCTACTTCTGTAGCAGGCAGGACGGTAATCTTTCCATCAAGTTTAACTACCCCGACTGTAAATTCCCTGCCTGAGATGAACTCCTCAATAAGGATCTGATTATCTTCTTTAAAGGCACGCACTACAGCCGCCTGAAGGTCATCTGCATGATTCACTTTACTCATGCCTATACTGCTCCCACCATTATTGGGTTTCACAAAGTATGGTGTTTTCAATTCTCTTTTCAGCTGTCCAAGATCATAAGGTGTGTCCTTGAAGATCTGTGCCGATTTAGCGATATGTAATTGCGGAATGCCATGAACAATTGCTTTAGTATAGCCCTTATTCATCGTTATTGCCGATGTTAGTGCATCGCAGGTAGTATATGGTAATTCCAGCATATCAAAATAACCTTGTAATTTACCATCTTCACCGGGCGAGCCATGAATTGCAATGAAGACACCATCGAACGTGATCTTGCGACCTCCAATAGTAAGTGAGAAATCGTTTCTATCAACTTCTATTTTCACGGAATCAGCCGGTTCATAAAACCAGCCCTGTTGCGTCAGCATGATCTTGTACACTTCAAATTTATCAGGATCAAGATTTTGCGCTATAGTGGCGGCACTTTTCACCGACACAACCCACTCACCTGTAGTTCCGCCAGTTAATAATGCAATTATTTTTTTCATTTGTTAGTATGCTTGTAATCTACGCTGTTCAAATATAAAATACTTAGTTGAGATGTCATTTTAATTCCAATAAAATATTTTTTTAGCCTAAATTTGGAGGGTGAGGCTTTCCAAAAAGGATAATCGTCATCTAGATGACAGAAGATATTTTTAAATATCTTTTTCGGAGGGCCGAATAAAAAACGCAATAGCACAACGCAAAAAAACAGCATGAGCAAATTCATATCATATTTAAAAACCAAATCTTTCAGAAACAACTTATTAGCTGCAGCAATTACCGTTGCTGTCTTGTTATTTATCGCATTTTTTAGCCTGCGGTATTATACTAAACATGGCCAGGGCCTAAATGTACCCGCACTGAAAGGTCTTTCCTTCACACAGGCTGTAGGTAAACTGGAAGAGCTTGGTCTAAGGTATGAAGTGGATTCGGTGTATGTAGGTGATACCCCACCGGGTGTGGTGCTGGACCAGGATCCTAACCCAAATACTTTCGTAAAAGATAACCGTACAATTTACCTGACAGTAAGTATGAACACTGCACCGAATGTGAAGTTTCCCGACGTGGAAACCAAGTCTTTGCGACAGGCGCAGGCCATTATTGAAAGTTTTGGTCTGAAACTTGGTGATACGACCTACAGGGCCGACGTTGCGAGAGATATTGTACTGCAAGCATCATTTGGGGGTTCACCGATTGCGGTGGGACAAGTGATTCCAAAGGGTTCCAGAATTGATTTTGTGCTTGGTGATGGAAAGGGCAATGAAGAGGTGGAAATTCCTTCATTGATCGGGCTCACTAAAGATGAGGCGTTATTTGCATTGAGGAACGGAGCAATGCTTAACCTGGGAATCATTACTTATGAAGGTGATATTACAGATACCGTTAACGCGGTGGTGGTAAGGCAAGATCCTTTCGTGACAGATTCTATAACGAAAGTAAAACAGGGAACACCAGTAAACATTACATTATCTAATAAAAAATAACATACGATCATTTTATATGTCAAACGAAGAAAACCAGAAAAGTCCTAAAATGAAATCAAAGCTATTACTAGGGCTCTTGCTCTTAATTTTAGTAGTCGGCGGTTATTTTGGATTGCAGTTCTATAAAACTTACTTCGCAGCCAATGTCAGCGGAAAGGAAAAATACCTCTATGTAAGGACGGGGTATAGTGTGGACGACACTTTTAAAGAAATCCGGATGAAAGATGCCCTTAAAGATATGGCTTCATTTACGAAGGCTGCGGGTAAGATGGGCCTGGCCAAGTCATTAAAGCCGGGGCGTTATAAATTATCTAAAGGCATGAACAACCGAAGCCTGATCAATATGCTGAAAGCAGGTAATCAAGATCCTGTAAAACTGAAGTTCCAGAACATCAGAAAGAAAGAGAACTTTGCGGGCTATCTGGCAAGAAATCTGGAAGCAGATTCTCTCACCTTCATCAATCTGCTGGACTCAACCACACTGATAGAGAAATACGGGTTTAATCAGGAAAATATTTACACCATGTTCATTCCCAATACTTATGAGATGTACTGGAATATTGCACCTTCAGAATTTTTCGATAGGATGCAGAAGGAATATAATAAATTCTGGAATACAGAAAGAAAACAAAAGGCTGCCGCATTGAACCTCACACCAATACAGGTATCTATACTTGCATCTATTGTAGATGCGGAAGCATTGTTCGACAAAGAGATGCCGATCATTGCAGGACTTTACCTGAACAGGCTGAACAAAGGGATTTTATTGCAGGCAGATCCTACGGTTATCTTTGCAAACAATGACTTTACCGTAAAACGTGTAACCGGACCGCTTTTACGTGTTGAATCGAGATACAATACCTATAAATATGCAGGCCTTCCTCCGGCCCTATTATGATGCCGAGCATCAATGCCATTAATGCGGTGTTGAACAGGGATCAGAACAATTACATTTATATGTGCGCAAAGGAAGATTTTTCCGGCTATCATAATTTTGCAGTTACCCAGCAGGAGCATGAAATCAATGCAAGAAAATACAGGGATGCCCTGAATAAACGCAACATTTTTAAATAGTTATGTATACCAGCATTCAAGATAAGGGTACGGTACGGGGAAACGGATCAGATGGGCTACGTATATTATGGCAATTATGCAGAATACTATGAAGTGGCCCGCGTAGAGATGTTAAGGAGCTTAGGCATGGATTACGCTGCTATGGAAGCAAGCGGAGTAATGATGCCAGTGCTCGAACTGAACTGCAAATATATTAAGCCAGCACTGTATGATCAGGAACTGACCATTAAAACAACTATCGAAGAAATTCCCGGGTGTGAGGATACATTTTAAGTATGAGGTATTTAACCCCTCAGACGAACTGATCAATATTGGTAAAACAACCCTTGTCTTTGTAGATATGGAAAAGAACAGGCCTTGTCAGCCACCTACGGATTTTATGGATAGACTAAAAGTATTTTTTGATTAAAAGATCAGATGGAGTGGGTACATAAACAACTTTTACGAATCAGAATTTATGCCATGTTCATTGACTGGACGAAAAGTGTGTATTCTGCCAGGCTTTAGTCCCTTGCCCTTATATACCGTCGCATCTTTCTTTTTTAAAGAGATTGGCAAAGACTCTCTGGTCAATAAAGCTTCTTCATTGGCTTATAACTTCATGCTGGCCATATTTCCTGCGATTATCTTTCTTATTTACACTGATTCCCTTTATACCAAAGCGCATTGGCTTTCAGGATCAGCTGATGAAACTGATCATACTGGTATTGCCTGCATAATGCCTATCATGCCTTTAGAACAACGCTGGACGAAATTGTGCATAAACAAAACAGAGGATTGCTGTCTTTCGGTTTCATTTTATCCCTGTTTTTTGCAACAAATGGTATCCATAGCCTGATGATGGCCTTTAATAAATCTTCCCTGATCATAGAGACCAGGAGTTGGTTTAAACAAAGAATGATTGCAGTATTATTAACACTGATCATCGCTTTTTCAGTGATTGTTTGCATCACAGCCATGTTTGTGGGTGAGTTGGCCTTGAATTACATAGATATGAGACTTAATTTAAAGGACGGTCTGATGGTGTATTGCTATTGACCTTACCCGCTGGGCATTATTAGGAATTCTTTATTTTGTGACCATTTCCATCTTATATAGATATGGTCCGGCACACGCCAAAAAATGGAGGTTCTTTAGTGCGGGTTCATGGTTGGCTACCATTCTTGCTTTCCTGACCATCTGGGGCTTTTCATTTTACATCAATAACTTCAGCTCTTATAACAAAGTATATGGATCTATAGGTACGCTGATCGTAATCATGATCTGGCTCTATTTGAATTCCCTTATACTTTTGATCGGATTTGAGCTGAATGCAAGTGTGGATCTGTCGAAACGCAGTGTAAAAATCATCAAGCCGAACTTCAATATGTTCAAAAAACAGGGTTCTAACCTGGACAGAACAGAATGATAACATTTTTTTCCAACTCATTTTTAAGTGGTTATCAAGTTTTCATTAAAATATATCTCATTCAGTATTTGCAGAATCGAGTCGTATTTGTACTTTTGCGGCGGAGAGTTGGCAGAGTGGTCGATTGCGGCAGTCTTGAAAACTGTTGAGTGTTAATAGGGTCCGGGGGTTCGAATCCCTCACTCTCCGCAAAAGTGCAAAAGCGCGTGTTTTTAGAACACGCGCTTTTATTTTTATATAGCACTGACAAACAATTATTTAGGATCAATACCAAAACTTGGGATCAATCAACCTGTGACAGGTATTAACGATTTTGAAAATCACTTTATTCTTCTAAAAACAGACCATAAAACCCCAAGAACTTTAGGGAATTCGAACACCCTCAATTTACATGCTCAGCGTCCAAAAGATACTATATCTAGTTGGTTTTTGGTAAACTTTTGTTTACCTTTGATTATAAATCAAAAGAAGGGGATGAAATGGAACGAACTCATTACAAAATTAAAAAAAGCTGGTTATGTTTATCTACGAGACGCAAAGGGAAGCCATGAGTACTGGCATCACCCCGGTAAAAAAGGGAGTGAAATTGTAATAGCAAAACATGGGGCTAAAGAAATTGGCACCGGATTAGCGAACAAGATTTTAAAAGAGGCAGGACAAAAATAGTCCTCCTTTTTTATTTATATATAATGTTAATTATTCTTTACAAAACATATCTGACAAGATGAAAAAAATCGTATTTATTGTTGAAAAAACCTCAGATGGTTTTTCAGCTTACGCAGAGGATGATAAGATCCAAGCTGCAACAAGTGCAGATACAATCGCTGAATTAAGAATCAATATTGTAGATGCATATAATTCAGTCGCAGAATTAAAGGGATGGCCAGAAGTGACTATTAATGAGATCAATGTTCAGCTAGACTTACCTCAATTCTTTGATTACTATAAAATTATAAATGCAAGTGCATTAGGTTCTCGAATAGGTATGGATAAGACTTTGTTGTCACAATATGTAAACGGACACAAGAAAGCTGGGCCTAAACAAATACAAAAGATACTGAATGGCATAAAACAACTTGGAAGTGAATTGTCTTCTTTAGAGTTTGCTTAAATCTATTTAGAGGATGAAACCTATACTTGTGAAACCACAATCGCCTCAAAGGAATCAAACACCAAATATTGTCATGAAAAAAATAGTTGCTCTTGCGTTCTTTTTTCTATCAATATTGCAATTAAAGGCGCAAGATTCATTCAACTGTGATTCGCTGATTAAAAAACACTACAAAATATCTGACCTTAAAGACAATTCACACTTTCTGGAAGAGGTGAAAGCAACGATACTTTGTAAATATGATAGCTTGGATATGCATATTTTGATGGGACCAAACGGCGATTTACCCTTTACTGTTTTAGCCCCTCTTGCTGTTGAAAGGATTGGAACATCTAATGAAGACAAAGTTCTCATGAGTGAGATCATACAAGCTCTTTCTTCAATACGTGAAATGCCTCATTACGAAGAACTAAGACATAAAGTAGCAATGTTTATGCAGACAAAGAAGACGGGCATCTCCGATCAATTATACCGAAATCTTCCTGCGAAAGAAAGTAAAAACCAACAAACTGCTGAAAATAGTCACAAACAGCAGATCGTTGAAAGGCATACGGATATACAGATTATACTGAAGGCCTGTCAAAAGCAAAAGAATCTGGGAAGCCCGTACTGCTTTACTTTAGTGCTCATGCTTCTATTCCAGCTAGAAAGTTTGATGACCACGTACTACGGGATTCTAAAATTCAAGAAATTATAAATAAACATTATGAGGTTATTTTTCTTTCGGTTGATGAACGTACTCCTTTAACGAAGAACAAAATTTATTACGCTAAATCGCTCAAAAGAGATGTTAAATATTTAGGAGATATATATTTGGATCTTCAAATAGATAAGTTCAAATCTGAAGTGCAACCAATGTTCTTTATTCTTGATGAAACAGGCAAAAAGGTTGCTTCCTCAGTTGGTGTCGGAGTGAATGAGTTTATTGAATTTCTATCCTACAGGGAACGGAAGTAATCGTTACTAATAATTTATTCTTCTTCATCTGAATCTTCTATTTCCTTCTTATTCTTATAAATTTCCCTAATTACTCGGAAGAGTTCCTGTAGGTATTGCATTACGCTGTCAGGTTTCCGCCAGAGAAATTTCCTCAAAAAAATAAAGGGTTGTTCCAAAAGAACAACCCTTTTCATTTTAATATCTGATCCATGTAACGATCCTATTCATCCACTGAGTTCTAATCATACAATAGCAGAAATGAAATAAATTCCCAGAAGTTGTAAGAATATAGAACTTAAATTAAACAATATAACTATATGTTGGTCTATACAAATACCTATAAAAACATATACTTATGAAAACAAAATTCTTAACACAAATTACCTGTGGAGCCACATTAGTTATTGCACTCAGTGCCTGCAACGGCGGGTCGAAACAAAAAGAAACCAGTGACAGCACATCCATTGCTACAGACACGTCTTTGAAGGCTACCCCAGATGCGGGGAAACTGAAGCCAAAAGAGGCAGCACCGGCATGGGGATCAGAACTGAAGCCGGAAATGCAGGCCGTAATGGAAAAACTGGCAAGTTACGGTGATAAACCGATACCAGAACTGACTGCGGTAGAGGCACGTAAAAATCACACGCCTACAGATGCGGTAAAAGACCTGATCAAGGAAAATAACATCAGCATGCCTGTATTCGCTTTGGATACCACGGGGAAAGATATACCCGTAAATGGAGGTTATATTCATTTAAGGGTTTATACGCCTAAAAATGTTAGCGGTACACTTCCTATAATTGTTTATTACCATGGAGGCGGATTCGTAATCGCTAATCTGGATGTATATGATGCCTCTGCACGTGTTTTGTCCGATAAAGTGGGCGCCATTGTTGTGTCTGTGGCTTATCGCCTGGCACCTGAACATAAATTTCCGGTAGCGCACAACGACTCCTTTGCTGCCTACCAATGGGTGGTAAAAAATGCGGCAAGCCTTAAAGGTGACCCTAAAATGATTGCTGTAGCAGGCGAAAGTGCTGGTGGAAACCTGGCTATAAACATGGCCATTATGGCAAGGGACAAAGGAATAACTGTTCCAAAACATATTCTAGCGGTTTACCCGGTCGGCAGGCTCAGATATGAATACAGAATCTTATCAGAAAAATGCAGCTGCCAAACCATTGGATAAGCCAATGATGATGTGGTTTGTTAAAAACTACCTGAATAACATGGCCGAGGGTAAAGACCACAGGATCAACCTCGTCGCGGCGAACCTAAAAGGTTTGGCTCCAGTCACTATCATTACCGCTCAATACGATCCTTTACAAAGTGAGGGGATCCAGCTGGCAGAAAAACTGAAAGCTGCCGGAGTTACTGTCGACAGTAAAGACTACAAAGGCGTAACCCATGAGTTCTTCGGTATGGGCGCAGTCGTTCCTGATGCACTAGATGCAGAGACTTACGCAGCTGACCAGTTAAAAAAAGCTTTTAGTAAATAAAGCACTTATTAACACTTAATAAAACGACCCCGGACAGCTTCCATTGTCCGGGGTCGTTTTATTATAAAGGCTTCGAGGAACACATCATTTATTTATTTTTACCAATAAACTACTATTTCTATAGATTTTATTTTTATTAACAAAAGAAGTTATATATTTGCATTCATAAACAAGTATTTACACATTAAACCGAAATGAGAACAGACTTACGTTTTATTCAAGTTAAAACAAAGACAGGCGAAGAAAAATTGACCTTTCCCTCAGGTCGTTGTTGTTGCTGCTGATCATTCTCAGGTACTAGCATAGTATTAAAATCTAGCGCCTAAAAACCCATCTATAAATTTAAAATAGGAATATAAGGATAGTAAAATATCCCTCCGGATTCGCTTTGCATTTTTTTTAGCAGCAACATCCATTATAAATAAATCAGATAAACCAATTAATATTAAAACATCATGAACAAAAAATTACTCACTCTTCTCTCACTCCTGCTGACGGCAAGCTTTGCTTTTGCCCAAAGCACCATAACCGGCGTTGTAAAACGCAACAATGGAACACCTGTACCACGTGCAACCGTAAAAATAAGGGGAACAAATATCTCTGTAAGTGCAGATGACAACGGCGTGTTTAGTATCACTGCAAAAGAAGAACCCCCATTTTATCTTCAGATCAGCTCTGTAGGCTATAAAGCCCAGGATTTTCAGGTTTTGAGACTTCAGGATACTCCTCTGGAACTCGTTTTGGTAGAAAGCGCATTACTTGACGAAATCGTAGTAACATCCAGGAGGCGCTCAGAGGCTCTGCAGGATGTACCAATTCCCATTACAGTAATCGGGGGACAAGCTGCTGAAAATGCTGGTGCGTTTAACGTAAATCGTTTGAAAGAGTTAGTACCATCTTTACAATTATATGCTTCAAATGCCAGGAATACGACTCTGAACATCCGTGGACTGGGTTCTACATTTGGCCTGACCAACGATGGTATTGATCCCGGAGTAGGATTTTATGTGGATGGAGTATATCACGCCCGTCCGGCTGCTACTTCCACTGATTTTCTGGATATAGAAAGAATTGAAGTATTAAGAGGTCCGCAGGGAACATTGTTCGGAAAAAATACAACCGCTGGTGCATTTAACATCACCACAACCAAACCTTCGCAGACGCCAGGTGCAAAGATTGAAGTTGGTGTCGGAAATTATAATTTTATCCAGGTTAAAACCTCAGTTACCGGCGGACTGGCTAAAAATCTTGCTGCTAAAATTTCTATTTCAGGTACGCAACGTGACGGTACCATCTGGAATACACTGGAGGAACGTAAATATAGTGGACAAAACAACCTTGGCTTCAAAGGTCAGTTGTATTACACTCCCTCAGAGAAAACTCAAGTGTTGCTAAGCGGAGATGTAAGTATACAACACCCTGCAGGTTACCCTTTGGTTATCGCCGGTATCAGTACGACAGAAAGAAGTGCGTATCGTCAATATGCTCAGATCATTACTGCTTTAGGCTATGAACAACCTAAAGTAGATCCTTTTTCAAGAGAAATCGCTACCAACACACCATGGAGACATAATCAGTCCATTGGAGGAATCTCCCTGAACGTAGACCATAAAATTGGTAATGGAACACTTACTTCTACTACGGCATGGAGATTCTGGAACTGGGACCCTACCAACGACAGGGATTTCTCGCAGTTCTCAGCATTAACAAAATCTCAAGGTAATAGCCGTCACGACCAATATTCTCAGGAGGTTAGATATGCAGGTAATATTGCAGAGAAATTAAGTGGTGTAATCGGTGTATTTGCACTTCACCAGAATTTACAAGGACTGGCCCAGACTGAAGAGGTAGGTAAAGATCAGTGGAGATTTGTACAAACATCTAATACTGGCGAGCAGGCAAGATACAATACTCCGGGCTTATTAGATGGCTTTGGAATCACTACTAATTCTACCATTAAATCTTTAAGTACTGCAGTTTTTGCTCAGGCTGATTGGGAGTTTTTGAAAAATCTGCATGTTTTGCCTGGTTTGAGATTCACTTACGACAAAAAAGATGTGGACTACGACCGTGTAACTTACGGGGGGCTGCAAACTACAGATGCTGTGCTGCTCAAACTCAAAGGAGACGTATACAAAAATCAGCAGTTCAATACCAGCACCGACAACAATAATTTGTCCGGTAACCTGACGTTATCTTACCGTCCTTCTACTAAGTTGAACGTTTTCGGAACTTATTCTACTGCGTATAAACCAGTGGGTGTAAACGTAGGTGGATTGCCTACAACCACGACGGGAGAAGCTGATTTTTCTGTAGCGGTAGTGAAACCAGAATACGTTCAACACTATGAACTAGGTGCAAAAACTAAACCTGTTGCTGGTTTATTGGTAAATGTGACTGCCTTCAATACCGACATTAAAGATTATCAAACCAATGTTCAATCGCCACAACTTGGTGTAAACAGGGGTTATCTGGCCAATGCAGAAAAGGTTAACGTAAAGGGTCTGGAGATTGATGGAGTTTATCAATTAGAACGCTTCTTGAGCATAAATGCTGCAGTAGCTTATCTGGATGGCAAATATAAAAAATTCACCAATGCTCCCCTTCCTTTAGAGGAGACTGGTCATACCGAACTTGTTAATGGTGTAGCTACTCAGGTTGCTTTTAAAGATGCTTCTGGTGGTAGGTTACCAGGTATCTCTAAATGGAACGTTTCTGGTGGTGCAGAACTTAGCACACCTGGTAGTTTGGCTACGCAGGAAGGAAGGTTCTTTATAGCTGGTGATGCAAGTTACCGTTCTGACTACTCTTCAAACCCAACTCCCTCAAAAGTTTTAGTTGTTGATGCGTATTCGCTGTTCAATGCCAGATTAGGCTTTAAATCAGATAAGTTCTCCATCTTTGCATGGGGTAGAAACTTAGGCAATACTAATTACTTCGAACAGTTACAGGCAGCGGCCGGTAACTCAGGCCTATATGCTGGTGTACTTGGAGATCCAAGAACTTACGGAGCTACATTGCGTTTTTCTTTTTAAGGTACTTTAAATGTTTTGATACTTATTGAAAAAGGTTGTTCTGTTTGAACAACCTTTTTTATTGGTCTAATTACCTCATTGCAAAATACTTTAGCTAAATTTTCTTTGAAATACAGAAAATTTATAGAAAATAAGCGAACCTGAATTTGCAAAACCGAATCGTATTCGTACTTTTGCGCCGGAGAGTTGGCAGAGTGGTCGATTGCGGCAGTCTTGAAAACTGTTGACTTGTTAAAGGGTCCGCGGGTTCGAATCCCCCACTCTCCGCTAGAGTAATTTAAAGCCCAACATTGTTGGGCTTTATTGTTTATAATGCTTTTGCATGACTTTTCGGTGTTCTAACACTCTTTCCCCACTCACTTTCAACTATGCTGATTGACTTCTCACAAGTTCTACTTTAATTTTATTAGATATTGCTCCAAGCCATAATATGAATCACTTACACTTATATGTGTAAGAAAATGTGCATTGAAATGAAGAGTCAACTTATTTCGAATTTGATTTGAAACCTATGACATTAAAGATACCTTTTGACATAAAAATACAATAGTGTTGTTTAGTAAACAAAACTATTGTATTTTTATGTCAAACACTTTTTTTTATGATACTTCAAAACATCCTCAGCCAGATCGTCAAGGCGCAAAGCCTGAACATAGCTAACAAGGACATAGGACTAAAACGAGACACTCTGTCATTGTTACCAAATTTAGCAGCACATGCCCTAATTGTATCAGGCATAAGAAGATGTGGAAAAAGTACTTTGCTATTTCAGTTATTAAACAGTAAATATCCTGGTGCACTATACCTCAATTTTGAAGATCCCAGATTATATGAATTTGAAAACAACGATTTTTTAAGGTTAGATAATTTGATTCGAGAGCAGAACCTTTCAGTGCTAATGTTTGATGAAATCCAAATTATACCAGAATGGGAAAGATATGTACGCCAAAAATTAGATGAAGGCTATAAGATCGTAGTTACTGGCTCAAACGCTTCCCTACTAAGCAGGGAATTAGGAACAAAACTTACAGGACGACACATTACTAAAGAGTTATTTCCATTTTCTTATCATGAGTTCATTTCTTACCAGAAATTAAAACCTTCATCCGAATCATTAATTAGCTATCTGACAATCGGTGGCTTTCCAGAGTATATAAAAGAAAGAACTGACGATATTCTAAACCATCTTTTCGAAGATATATTGATTCGTGACATTGCAGTTCGATACAACATCAAAGACGTAAGAACATTACAGCGTTTAGCTCAGTATTTAATCTCAAACGTTGGAAAGCCAGTATCAGGCAATAAGCTTAAAAATATTTTTGAAGTGGGAGCTACCAGCACTGTATTAGAATATTTATCGCATATGGAATATTCCTATTTATTGCATTTTGTACCTAAGTTTAGTTATTCTTTAAAAAAACAAATTGCAAACCCAAGAAAGGTATATGCAATTGACACAGGTCTTATCAACGTCAATTCCGGATCTTTTACCGAAGACAGTGGGCGCAAATTCGAAAATCTCATCTTTTTACATCTTCGCCGGACTTATAAAGAAATCTATTATTTTTCGGAAAAAGGAGAATGTGATTTTATTACATTTAAAAATGGGGTTTTTCATCAAGCCATTCAGGTATGTTATGAATTAAATCCAGATAACCTCGATAGAGAAATCAATGGTATGATTGAAGCGCTGGAATTATTTAATATTAAGGAAGGGACTTTAGTCACTATTTCACAAAAAGATCAATTCGAAAAGAATGGAAAGATCATTCATGTAATTCCCGCCCATGAATACTTATTGAAGTAGCACTACAAGAATAGAATATTATTATTTTCGGTAAACACTCTTCAAAATCAGGAAAACACCACTAAGGTGTTGTCATGGGCTGCCTCCTTTGGGTATTCCATTGAGTATCTCAGTGACAGTCCCAATTGTAAAGTATTTTTGAAAAATCCTTGTTCGAAAGATCAACCGGGTCGATAAAAAAGTTGCCAACCCCAACATCTCCCCACATGATATGGTCATCGGAATCCATCTGGAAAAGCAGTGTGTAATCCCTAAACTCAGACTCCTCATCACGAGGATCCCATTGGGTAAAATAAGCATAACCACCAAGCTTATGACCAACTGGAGAAAAGTTGCCAAACACAGCGTCCTCGATCTCTCTTCTCAATTGTGGGTGATCAGCTATGATGTCGTCCATTTTGAAAACAGCTTCGCTACCGCCATTAACATCCCCCATGCCTACGTATTCTGTTTTAAGTTTAAACGCTAAGGAATGAGGCTTGTAGACTGGCGAATAGTCACCTTTCAGTACTTCGTCTAAAAATCCCATATCTTCCCGGGGATTTCTCAGATCAGTTTCTTCAAAAAATATCACTTTGAACTCGCTCGGCACGTCCGTTTCAAAACTGAGTCCATAGGTATCATCAGCTGCAATATAGAACTGCAGGTAGCCCGAAGAAGGAAAATGTTCCAAGTGTGGAACCTCGCTGAAGTTGATCTGCGCCAGGGGCTAAAGGAAATTGCCAAGCCTGTCTTTTGGATATTCGAAATCTTTCGGAACACATGGATAATGACCAAACTTGCTCTGGCGTAAGGAAAGGTTTTCATTAGGTGTCGCCTTAATGTCTACAGTCCACCTTTTTGTCGGTTCTATTTCATCCATGTGATCGGCCAGCACTCTCGGCAACGTTAGTGAAGGGCTAACTGATACAGGTTCCAGTAATACATTTTTTGCAGCTTGTTCAGCACGGGGATTATCCAATTTATTTCCGAATAGCCTGTTCAAGAATGATTTCATAACCTAAAGATATAGAAAGGAAATATTCAAAAGAAGAAAAAACAAAAGGGGCGCAGTATTACTACATTGCCCCTAATGTTAATCATCTGTATTGAGAGCGAATATATTTATTTTTCAATATTCAGCCAAACACCAATAAATTTAAGTGCAAAATACCCAATAGTGGTGAGGGATTGAATAAACCCCGCAGGCTTGCCAGGCAAGACGCTGCGGGGTGGCAACCGCTACGTTACAGTTCTTTATCCTCCAACATCTTTGCGTCGCGGGTATTCTTTTGTACGGCAATGGCCGAAAACATGCTCAGGCAGAATGCCATGGCATAAAAGCCTTTTTCACTTCGGGCGAGATCTGCATTCCACAGGCCAACCGTCAATAAGACCATTGCTGCAATAGTGGCAAACCAACTCAGGCCGTAGTAAAGATCCGTAACAGCAAGTCCTTCAGCCCTGTCCCTAACACTTTTTTGTACAGAGATTACGGCAAATAAGCCAAATAATAAAATGGTGAAATAATAGCCTTTTTCGTTCAATTCCATACCTGCATTCCATAAGCCAATGCAATAGCCCACCGCTCCTGTTAATAAGGCAAACCAGGAGGCGCCTATAAATGCAGCAGTCGGTTTAAATGGGTTTCTAACGTTCTCGCCATGTTTTACGATAGGTGAATTTTCTTCTGTTTTGTGTTGTAGCGGTTCCATATTTATTTTGTTTTTATGATTAATATGAAAGCAAATGTCGGAGTGTAAAACAGACCTGTAAAAAGCAGAATTTTAAAATTACTGACGATATAATTTTGTAATTATTGTACTTTTACATCCATTAATATCATCCATATGGACTCAATTCAGGAGTTGATCAACTTACTTAATAGTACTGACAAAAAGCTTTTTAGACAGTTTTTACAGCGTAAAAACAAAAGAGCTGATGTGAAAAACTTGCAGTTACTTGATTTGATAGAAACTGACGATATAGATGGTTTAAATAAGCTCTACGAATCGGAGAAAAATAATGATGCATACCATGCTTTACGTAAAAGGCTGCAGGATAATTTGCTGCTATTTTTATCGCAGAAAACCTTTGAAAGCAATCATTCTGACACCTATGATGCGCTGCGCCTGGTGGTGGTGGGTCGTTTTTTGTTGGAAAATGATGTGGTCAAAATCGCATTCAAATGTTTGGATAAGGCCGAACGACTGGCTGAACATTTGGAGCAGTTTAATTTATTGAATGAGCTTTTGCTGTTGAAGCTACAATATGCCCATTTGCCGGGAGCGGAAGATCTTGAAGCTTTGACCGCGCGCTTCCTGCAGAAACCAGTCGGATATGCAACGCGAGGCTAAGCTCAATATGGCCTATGCATTTTTGAGGCAGGAACTGCAGGAGATACACCTGAAAGGAAAGATCGTTAATTTGACGGCCTTGATATGACGACAATCCGGAAATACAAAATTTCCGTGCAGGACCTGATGACCTACAAGTCCATTTACCAAATTCTTTTCATTGCGAATGAATATGCAGCAATACAGCAGAATTATGGATTGATAGAGCGCTATATCAACCGGACCAATCAATTTATGCAAGGCCAGACGTATAAAAAACGGTCCTATCTTTTTTACCATATCTCCATCTTGTATTTCCTGGCAAACTTTCATCTGCGGCAAAAGGATTTTGCAAAAAGTGTATCCTATCTTAAGGAAATGATGGATTTAATGGTAACAGATAGTCGTTATTATACCCTGTTTTATTTCCGCCATCAGTTGCTTTCTGCACTCAACCTATTCTTTACAGGCTTTGCTGACGATGCGAGTTGCACTATTGCAGCGAATCACTCTCCGATGCAAAGCACACTGTCTAAACCGGAAGATATTGAGGATTTACGAATATGCCTGACCATGTTTTTAGCCCTATGCAATGACCGGGGAAGTTTGAAGCAGCTGACTTTACTAACGCGCACCGATGCCTGGTATGAAAAAAAAATGGGCATGTTATGGACCATCCGAAAGAATCTGATGGAAATTTTGGTCCAGGCACAGTTCTCCAACATCGAGCTTGCCATGTCCCGGCTTAGCAGCTTTCGACGGCGGTATAAGAAGTATCTGTTGAAAACTTCGGAGGAACGTGTGCTGGTGTATCTGAAGCTGGTTGAAAAATATTTGATTAAAACCCGATGTGGTTTTTGAACCAGCCTATAGAAAGGCGGTTTTAAACCTGCTGGACAACGTAGAAAATAACGATATTTTCACATTGAGCTTTATTGCCTGGCTGGTAGCGCGCTGGGAGAAAAAAACGGCATATGAAATCATTCTCCCTCTTCTAACTCCGAATACATAGGATATAAATGCCAAAATTATTTATCATTGATGCTAATATTTATTAATATTACACAAAAACGAGTAATTGATGAGGAACAGGGAGCTTTTAGACGAGAGTGTTCTGCTGGCGAGGATCGCTACCGGGGATGAGCATGCGTTTAGAAAAGTTTTCGAGCATTATCAGGCAAACATGTATACTTTCGCACAGAAAATAACCCGTTCCAATTCAGATGCAGAAGAGGTGGTACAGGACATATTTATGAAGGTTTGGTTTGATCGTAACCATTTACTCGGGGTTGAGAATTTTGGTGCTTACCTCAACCGCCTTGTCAGGAATCATGCCTTAAACTTGTTGCGCCATGCAGCGGTAGTGACCAAAGCGAAAGCTGCAATAGAAATGAACAGTAGTGATAATGATCTCGGCACCCAGCAGGCCCTCGATTATAAGGAAACCAAGGAACTCCTGGACAATGTACTGAACCGCTTGCCGGAGCAGCAGAGACGGGTATACGCCATGTGCCATGTTGAAGGGCTAAAATATGATGAAGTCGCCGCACAACTAAACATTTCTTCAGATACGGTGCACTACCACATGAAGCTCGCACTGGCGACAATCCGCAAGCATTTTAAGCAACATGCACTGGCCTATCCGGCAGTCCTTATGCTTTTTTTTAAATAATTTAAAAATTGACTACCCCCCAGCCTTCCTGAAGTGTCAATGTTATTAAAGTAAGGTAAAATTACTTTAAACCAAAGCTAACCAAATAGACACATGAACAATGATCAGCGCCGCGTTTCTGACCTATACCATCAATATTTATCAAAAAACATCACAGAAGAGCAGCGGCTTGAATTTTTGCGTTATGTACAACATCCAGATTATACCGATTTTATACAGGAGCTGATTTCCGAAAGCTATGAACATCCGGAAGCGCTCAACAGTTTGAGCCCCGAGGCCAAAGACCGGATTATTCATACCATAATCAATAAGCAAAAAAACAAAATAGTAAAGGTATTTCCTTTCCGGACGCGCATCGCTGTTGCAGCGGCCCTTACTGCCATCATTTTTGGAGCGGGTCTTTTTTATATGCACAATACCCGCCACCATGAGCAATCAGACAAAATTACTTATAAAAATGATGTACTTCCGGGTACATCCGGAGCTACACTGACCCTTTCCAATGGAAAGAAAATCAGGCTCAGCGATACACAGAATGGAGAATTGGCCAAAGAAGCCGGAGTGATCATTACAAAAGCCAAAAACGGAGAAGTGGTTTATCAGGTAAAGGGCGATCCGACTGCACTCAGCGAACTCAATACCCTATCGACAACAAAGGGAGAAACTTATAAAATACGTTTACCCGACGGTTCCTACGTTTGGCTGAACTCTGCTTCAAGCCTGACCTACTCCACTAAACTTATTGAAAAAGGCATGCGAATGGTAAAACTTCAGGGTGAAGGTTATTTTGAGGTTGCTAAAGACAAGTCCCACCCATTCGTGGTGACTACCGACAAACAGACGGTAGAGGTATTGGGTACGCATTTTAACATCAATAGTTACCCTGATGAATCAGTGGTCGCCACGACGCTGATAGAAGGATCGGTGAGTGTAAATTCTGGCAAATCCAGGCAAGTAATTAAACCGGGCGAACAGAGCATCAATAACGGCAGCGACATCAAAGTGAATGTAGTGAATACAGAAAATGTGGTAGACTGGAAAAATGGTGATTTTAACCTGGATGAGCTTGATTTCAGGTTAGCCATGCGTAAAATAGCACGCTGGTATAATATAGAAGTGATCTACGATGCGTCTGTGCCGCAGCACATGAAATCCGGAGGCTGGATTTCCCGAAATAGAAGCCTGTCGGCGATACTCAGACACATTGAATCTTCCGGACAGGTTCATTTTGAAATTGAAGGACGGAAGGTTTATGTTGCCAAATAAAGACAATCATATATTCAAAAATTAAAAGGAGATGAGAAATATTTACAAATGAAACATTGATATAAAATAAGCAAACCAGAAGTGTAGCACTCCTGGTTGCGTTTGGAACAATTTATAAATCACAAAGTGTTAACGCAGCAAGCCAACAGTTTTCGACCGCCGAAGGCAGACTGCTTTAGAACCAAAACTAACCAAATGTACCGAATTTATACTAAATCCAGTATAACGAGCAAGTTATACCCTAAAATATGGCTAATTATGCGATTGACCACCGTCATTCTGATAGCATCTTTACTTCAGGTAAGTGCTACAACTTTGGGCCAGCGGATCACTATTGAACAGAGCCGCATTACATTAAAATCTGTCTTTAAGGAAATCAGAAAGCAAAGTGGATATGATTTCTATTATGATGGCGGAATTATATCCAACAACGAACTAAAGAATGTAAAACTAAACGGTGTCAGCGTAGAAGAGGCACTGAAAACTGTATTGAAAGACCTGCCTTTTACTTATCTGATTGCGGAAAAGAATGTGACCATAAAGAGAAAGGAAGATGCATCCTTATACGACCTTTTCAACAGGCTTCAGGTCATTGATGTAAAAGGTAAAGTCCTGGACGAAAATGAGCAGCCTTTAGTAGGTGCTACCGTAGCAGTGAAGGGTAAAGGACGATCTGTAAAGACGGATCAGAACGGTGCTTTTTACCTCGGCAACGTCACTGAAGCAGATAAGCTGGTCGTCAGCTATGTGGGCTACCAAAACCTGGAGGTCAACGTTGCTTCGGACCTTGGCAATATCAAATTGACAAGAGAGGTCAGCGACCTGAACGAGGTAGTGGTGATCGGTTATGGTACCGCACAGAAAAAAGACCTTACAGGTTCTGTGGTACAAATCCGCCCCGACAAAATTGCTAACGACAACCCGAAAACTGTTCAGGATATCCTCCGCGGCACTCCGGGGATCCGGGTGGGCTATGATCCTTCTGCTAAAGGTGGCGGCGGAATGGAGATACGTGGGCGCCGTTCCGTATACGGTGAGGGCGGGCACAATGAGCCTTTATTAATTCTCGACGGTATGATTTTTTATGGTGAACTGTCGGAGATTAATCCTGACGATATTGATCAGATCAACATTTTAAAAGATGCCTCGGCGGCGGCTATATATGGTGCGAGAGCTGCAAGTGGGGTAATCATCATCACAACAAAGAAAGGTAAAATAGGCAAACCGGTCATCAACATGACCATGAATACAGGTGCTACTGAAAGAAGTACCTTCCGCGATAGGTTTAGTCCGGAGGAATACCTCCAGCACCGGGAAGATTGGCTTACAAAAAACACTTATGGGCTAAACCCAACGACAGGTGTATATGAAGCATACCAATCCGGCTCTACTCAGAAAAGCTTTTATGTAAGGCCTGATCGGCTTCCTGCTGATGTATCTTTGGCGGCCTGGCGTGCTTACAGCACCAATCCTGCTAATGAATCCGATTTGAGCATCTGGGCAAAACGCCTGGGCTTTACTGGTAATGCACTTCAAAATTTCCTGGACGGAAAAACCCTGGACTGGACAGACAAGACCTTCCGCGTTGGCTACAACCAGGATTTTAACGGTAGTGTGAGTGGCGCAGCGGATAAAGTGAATTACTATCTATCGATGGGCTACCTTAAAAATCAGGGTGCGGTAGTCAGTGATAACTACAGGGCGGTCCGCAGTAATCTGAAAGTGGATGCCAAAGTAAACAAGTGGTTCGAATTGGGTGCCAATGTGAATTTCCAGGACCGTTCGGACGGTAATGTCGACATCCAAATGGATGAAATGATGCGCAACAGCCCTTATGCCGATTATACCGATGCGACGGGGAATGCCGTACAATTCCCCTTAAGTAGTGAATATAGCCAAAGGGGTTACAATTATGCATTCGACAAACAATACCTTGATCTTGAGAAGGGTTATACAGTCCTTAATACCATTTTAAATGCTAAAGTAAAATTGCCATTTAATATCACCTATAGTTTCAATGTATCGCCACGTTACCAGTTCTTCTATGACCGTTATTTTATGTCATCGCAGCTCCCAGGTTCCAATCCGGCTGCGCGGGGTGTGAACCGCGAACAGTCAAAACGTATGGACTGGTCGCTGAACAATACCCTTGCATGGGACCAAACCTTTAAAGATAAGCATCATTTCATGGTCACGCTGGTACAGGAAGCCGAATCCAATACATCCTGGCTAGACCGCATTGAAGCCAGAAGAATTTTACCTTCTGATGCTTTAGGCTTTCATAATACAGGAAATGGTGATAAAATCGATAGTAAATTTCTAAGCGAAGATAACCGCCAAACTGCTGATGGTTTATTAGGTCGTTTGTTCTATTCTTATGATGACCGATATTTGCTCACTACTTCGATCCGCAGGGACGGCTATTCAGCCTTTGGTACTTCTAATCCGTATGCGGTTTTTCCTTCAGCGGCATTGGCATGGAACTTTACTAACGAGAAATTCTTTAAATGGAGCAACGTTATGAACAGTGGTAAATTGCGTGTGTCCTATGGGGAAAATGGCAATCGTTCACTAGCAAATCCGTACGTAGCCTTAGCAAACTTAACCGCTGGTGGTGATAAGACACAGGGATACATCAATTCCTCAGGCACGATGGTGCAATATAAATACCTGATGTACGACAGGCTTGCGAATCCCGGCCTTCAGTGGGAAAAAACTGCTTCATGGAACTTTGGACTTGATTTCGCTTTCTTAAATAGCAGGATTAATGGAAGCCTGGAATATTATAGCATGAAAACCCATGACATGATCATGAACCAGCGCCTGCCTAGCTTTACCGGATTTACGAATATCACGACAAATCTGGGCCAGGTAAACAACAATGGCATTGAGTTATCATTAAACACGCTAAATGTCAAAAGCAAATTTCTGGAATGGTCCAGCACCTTCGGACTATCCTACAACAAGAACAAGATCGTGCACCTCTACTACGATTATAAAGATGTACTCGATGCCTCAGGGAATGTTGTTGGCAGAAAAGAGAGTGATGACATTACCAATGGTTGGTTTATCGGGCAGCCAATCGGTGTGATCTGGAACTACCGTGTGACAGGAATCTGGCAGGCAAATGAAACTACTGAAGCTGCAAAATACGGACAAAGACCAGGAGATCCTAAAATACAGAACAGCTATACTGCTGATGATGTAGTAAATCCTGATGGTTCAATCAAACCTGTATACAATGACAACGATAAGCAATTTTTGGGTCAGACTACAGCTCCTTTCCGCTGGGCTTTCCGTAACGATTTCACGCTGTGGAAAGACCTCACACTTTCTGTGAACATTTATGCTTACACAGGATACAAGAGTTCAGCGAACTTCTACCTCAACAATGATGACGATGGCGGCCGTATGCAGTACGCAATGGCTAACCTTCCGAGGAAAGAGTACTGGACGCCAAATAATCCTACCAACGATTATGGACGCATCGAAGCTAAAGGCCCTACAGGCGCAGAAAGCGCGTCCAAGGTATATGATCGTTCTTTTGTCCGTCTCGAAAATATTTCTGTTGGTTACACCCTGCCTCAGAAATGGACATCCAAACTGGAGCTGGACCGGATTAAATTATATGGAACAGTCCGCAATGTTGGGCTTTGGACGAGGGAATGGGAATTTGGAGACCCTGAAACTCAAAACAATGACAATAACCCTTTTGGATGGGCTACACGCATCTATACAGTGGGACTAAATGTTGTTTTCTAACCTAAAAATTGAAAAAATGAAACTGATGATTCAAAAACTCATTCCTCTAAATAGATATGTCATCCTCTTGCTGAGTGCAATGGTATTGGCGAGTGGCTGCAAGAAAACATTTCTAAACCCAGATCCGCTATCTTTCTACGAACCTAATGCAACCTTCAGTACCCTCTCAGGTCTGCAGGCATCAATGGCGATCTGCGACAGGCACCTTAAACTGTATTGGGCAACCGATCATAATGAAATGCTGACTTTGGGTACCGAGTATATCTTCTCTGATATGATGGTGGCAGCAGCCACTGATAAACGCAACATGCTTTGTGATGTCGCCAATATGCTTACTCCTACCAGCGATGACAACACCCTGCAAAATCTCGACCGCACCAATAGCATTTGGTATTTTTGGCAAGAGACCTATAAAGGCGTCATGTATGCCAATACCATCCTTAAATATGTGGACCGGGTAGAAGGTTTGGATGAGGCTGGCAAAAATGTTTACAGAGGCCAGGCTTATTTTCACCGTGCTTATAGATACATGGCTTTAACTTGTCAGTTTGGTGACGTCCCTTTGATCACAACAATCCTGGAAGCACCTAAGTTGAACTACCGCAGCACCAAACGGGATGCTATCCTGCAAATGATCACCAGGGATATGGAACTAGCTGTGCAATGGGTACCGGAACAAAAAAACATGCCCCTGATTGGCATGGTCAATAAGGGAGCCTGTCGCATGCTGCTTGCAAAATGCTATTTGGCCATCGGTGAATATGCGAAAGCCAAAGAACTGTTGGATGTAATCATCAACCAATCAGGATATTCATTAATGCAAAATAACTTCGGCACGTTCAATCCTGGTGGAGAAGCACAAACCTGGCCAATTACACGTAATGTGATCTGGGATCTGCACCGTCCGGAAAACAAACTTATCTCAACTAATACTGAAACGATCATGGGTATGCCCAATCGCGGTGCAAGTGCAGCAGCATTCGTTCCTATGCTGACCATGAGGGTCCTTTATCCTTTTGTTTTCGATAACAGGGTACAGACAAAAGACGGCAAACAGGCTTTGCTGAACATTAGAAGAGATAATACAGCTAATTATAATCCACTATATGATTACATGCGGTCGTTTGGCAGAGGTATCGCTACCTTCCGGCCTACATCCTTTGCAACTAAAGCCGTATGGAATGTAAATGGTGTTTTAGATGCGACCGACTTACGTCATAGTTCTGCCACTGGCAACTGGATCCGTATGGAAGATTACAAAGTGAACAATAAAGCTTCTACAGAATTTGGTAAGCCACTGCAGCTGTTCGACAATGGAAAATTGCTATGCAGTGATACGATCCGTCGCTGGTTCGATGTACCGCATTACAAACTATTCCTGAATGACCCTGTAAATGAAGCCAATATAGTCGGATCAGATGGCTTGAGAGGTGCTACTGATGGTGGTAATGCAGACTGGTATTTGTACCGCCTTGCTGAAGCTTATTTATTGAGAGCAGAGGCCAAATACTACTTGAATCCAGGGGATCCAAGCATAAAGGATGACATCAATATCATCAGACAGCGCGCAAGATGTACTCAACTATATACTGGTGCTGTCACTATAGGCGATATCATGAATGAACGCGCCCGTGAATTGTATTGGGAAGAATGGAGAAATGTCGAATTAAAGCGGGTCTCTCTATGTCTCGCCCGCAGCGGTAAACCTGATGAATGGGGCAATTCCTATACTTTGGAAAACTTTGACAAACAAAGTGGTACTGGCCCAACAGGCGGAAGTTATTGGTATCAACGCATCAACCATTACACCATGTACAACAAGGGACCAATTCAGATCAATACTACGGGTAATAGCAACCCCAACTACACCATGGACAAAAGGAACATGTACTGGCCTATTCCGAATGCTGCAATTACTGCCAACAACCGAGCGAAGCTGAGCCAAAATTATGGCTATGACGGCTATGATCCCAACGTAAGTAAATGGGATAAATGGGAAGATGCTGTAGCAGATGAGAGTAAAATAAATTAATGCTTTCTGAAAAGGCCCCTGCAAACTGAGTTTGCAGGGGCCTTTTCAGAATATGATTTCGATAAGGTTTGTGAGAATTAACACCCGGAAAAATCAAAAAAGCGATATATTGCAGCATTATACATTGAAACCAGATTAAACCAATGAAAAAAGCATTTCTATTTTTGACCGCCATCATGGTCTTCCATAGCCTTTCTACATTTGCCATGTTAGCTTCCAGGGAATTCTATCAGATCAAAGTCTATCACCTGAAAACGACCGATCAGGAACAAGTGGTAGATGAGTTCCTTAAACAGGCCTACCTCCCGGCACTGCACCGGGCGGGAATTGCTAAAATCGGTGTATTCAAATACAATGCACAGGATCTGCAGGAAAAACTGATCTATGTTTTCATTCCTTTTAAATCCTATAAAACCTTTGAAAAACTGGAACCTGCACTGGAGAAAGACCTGCAGTTTCAAAAAGACGGTGCCAATTACCTCAATGCGGCGTACAATAAACGTCCTTATGAAAGGATGGAATCTATCCTTCTGAACGCATTTTCCGGCAATCCGAATTTTAACTTGCCAAAGCTCAGCACACCTTTATCAGAACGTGTGTATGAACTGAGAAGTTATGAAGGTCCAACTGAAAAGCTCTTTAAAAACAAGGTAGATATGTTCAACAAGGGCGACGAAATTGGATTGTTCAAGCGCCTGAATTTCAATGCTGTATTTTATGGAGAAGTGGTAGCTGGAAGCCGGATGCCAAACCTGATGTACCTGACCACTTTTGAAAATAAAGCGGATCGTGAAGCACACTGGAAGGCCTTTGGAGAAGATGCTTACTGGAAAAAACTATCTGCAATGCCAGAATACCAGAACAATATGCTGCGCAATGATACCCGCCTGCTGACCGTTGCAGATTATTCCGACTTCTAAATACGCTGTCTCTTCCTAACAAAAGGCAGGGGAATAAAATTTGTATAATTAACAGGGATATTGTAACATTGCAGCTGTTTATACTAATTCTAAATAAGAAACAAAGCCTTTTGCAATTGGCAATAAAGTGACGACAATCAATTTAAGTTGTGACCCGGTTATTATTTTAGCTGAAAAACTTAATGTAAGTTTGCAGCCAATAAAAACAATTCACTAAGGTTATTGTAATAAAAGGGGCAAATCACAACAAAGCTGTTATATTAAAAACATACATGAAATTAAACAACACTGCATTTTCTGAATTCATTTCTAATTTTGAACAAAACCTAAGTCATCTTTTTCATGAACAATATAACATCGATCAACTGAGCCTGAACAGGGGTTTACCTCCTGAATTGCTCAAAGGGATCATGGACATGCGCCCCCTTTCTGTAGCCATCCCAAGTGCATACGGGGGCCGGGGCAGTATCGTCAAAGAATGTTTGGCTGTACTCGCGGCAGCGTCTTATGAATCACTGCCTCTGTCACTGACTTTCGGGATCAACATTGCCCTCTTTCTGGAACCTATTTCCAAATATGGTGATGACTCCATTAAACAAGGTGTATTTGATCGTTTCCTGGAACAAAATAACATGGGCGGTCTCATGATCACCGAACCTGACTATGGCAGTGATGCACTGAACATGAAGACGGTAAATAAGGAAACAGCTGATGGTTATCACATCAAGGGCACCAAGCATTGGCAAGGCCTTACCGGCATGGCTGATTTTTGGCTGATCGCATCGAGAAGCGAGAATGCCAATGGCGACTTATCCAGAGATATCGACTTTTTCATGTGCGACATTTCTAAGCAAGGCCAGGAAATCATTGTAGAGGAGTTATTTGAAAATGCGGGATTATACATGATCCCATACGGCTTAAATAAACTGGACATTCATGTTCCCGCTAACTATAAATTGAAACCTGAGAGCACCGGTATTAAAATGATGCTGGATATCTTACACAGGAGCAGGATGCAATTTCCAGGTATGGGCATGGGTTTCATTAAACGCATGCTGGACGAGGCCATGACGCATTGCCAAAATAGAAATGTAGGTACAGGAAACTTGCTTGCGATGGACAATGTTCAGTTCCAGATCTCCCGTTTACAATCTGCATATACCATTTGTTCTGCCATGTGCGCGCACAGCAGTCAGATCAGCGGAATAGACCATAACCTGGCCACAGAAGGATTGGAAGCCAATACCATGAAGGCGGTAGTGACCGACCTGATGCAGGAATCTGCTCATCTGCTGGTTCAATTGTCCGGCGCCAACGGTTACCGGATCACCCATATCGGCGGGCGCGGAATCATGGACAGCAGGCCTTTCCAGATTTTTGAAGGATCTAATGAAATGTTATATGCCCAGATTGCTGAAATGGTCGTAAAGCTCATGAAAAAACAAAAATGCCAAAACCTGTTTGATTTCCTCAGCGAATTCAAACCAGCGGCAATTTCAAGTGCCTATTTCAAAAATGAACTGTCTTTCAACTTATCTGAGCAATTACCGCAGCGCAAATTGGTGGACCTTGGAAAAGTTATTGCCAGGGTGATCTGTGCCGGATATGTTTTAGAACTGCAGGGCAAAGGGTTCAGAAAAGATTTGGCCGATGCCTCCATTCTCACCCTGAGACAGGAAGTTGCTTCCCTGATCTGCAGCTTCAAATTTGACAATACACTCAGCCCAATCCAGAATTACCAGGCAGGAAGCGCCTGGCTTGATTTCGCTTAAAATATATAATATAACGGGAAGTTATTTCTTTAGGGATTTGCTTCCCATGATATTGTACCTGATCCCAAATGCCTGTTGACTATCAACTACACCTTCCAGGAAATGGAAAGATAAGGTAAACTGTCCCTCAATATTTTTATAGATTTTTGGTCTCCAACTGAGGTCAGTCCTGTTGTACTGCTTTGCGGTATAAAACTGGTCTCCAAAGTTAATGTGGTGCCCCTCCCCAGTATAGAATGAATTGGTGATACCAAAACGTTTGTATTCCATTTGCATTTCCAGCAATAGTCCTTTAGGTGTCTGCCATCCGCCGATCGTTCTGGTACGTTCAAAGGACATCAGTCCACCCACGTTCAGAGTCAGGGAATCCAGAAAAGTACGTTTGGAAAGATCCAGTCCGGCTTTGACAGCTATTGCCCCGTTATCTTGTATATGGTCACCCGGAATATCTATCGCAGGTCCGGCATTGTGCAGCATCATCGCATAATGAGATGCGAAAAAGACGCCTTTTTTGAAGCGTCCGGATAAACCGAAAATAAAGTTTTCACGATCGGTAGCCGTCTGCCTGCTTGTCCAGTCAATAAACAGTAACTGACGCCAGTTTTGGTTCTCAAATTTGAGTAGCATCCCTTCTACATTTGGACGGTAATAGCTTAAAGTATCTGTTAGCACAGCTCTTGGAAAATCTGACAACAGTTTATGTCTGGGAAAAACCCCCATATAAAAATTCCAATCCTGTTTCTGATATTCATAGTAAACAACGGGAGCTACCTTATTGGCAAATTTGGGAGAACCAAACTCATGCAGGGCGTTAAAACCGAATCGTAACCTATGGGTGCTGTCTAGCAGAAGGCCTACTTCCGGAGAAAACCTGATGCCAAAGATGGTCTGTGAAAAGCGCTCTGATTTGTTGTACTCCCTATTGTCAGCAAATGTATGCACGTTTAGGGCTCCTTCCAGTTCCTGAGCATGGAGACTACCAAAAGTCATTAAAGAAGAAATTAAAGCAAGGGCGGCGCAGCGGGTGTAGATGGATAGTTTGCTGATGATCATTTAAGTAAATATAAGGGGTCATTTAAAAGCCTTCTCTAAGTCAGGCTTTTCAGCAGCAAATATTGAATAAAATAGTGTGATTAAAAAACAAATCCATGTAATAAAAAGTTATAGTGTATAATTCCTAAGCTTATGAAAACGCCGAAAACAAAAACTACAAAAGCAGAGATTAGCGATCAAAAGAAACCAAAAGGTGCAGAAGCAGAAAATCAGACTTCTGCCAAAGACGCTAAAAAAGTGAAAACTAAAAAATAAGTCCTTAAGTCCTGATCCAAATGGATCAGGACAATTTCTTTTTCGGAACCTTTGCCCCCTCCGTCCTTGCTTCAGATAAGCCGATAGCAATAGCTTGCTTTTTGGAAGTTACTTTTTTCCCATTGCCGGATTTCAGTTTCCCTGCTTTCATTTCATGCACCGTTTCTGCTACTTTTTCTGATGCTCTTTTTGAATATTTCGCCATATTTGATAGATAACCCGCTATTAAACAAGCATCAATTTTATTCTGTTTTAACAAATTGATGATTTGGATTAGCGACTATTCGGGGGATTTATCAATATATTTGTTAAGCTCACCAATAACGCTGTATTATGAAAAATGAATATCTTGAACTACCTCTCATCAAAAATGAATCATTAAATCAATTCGAACTTAAAATTGAGGGACATACTGTGTTAGTCGCCTACAAGGAAAGAAGTAAAAAGATCTGGTTGATTCATACCGAAGCTCCTGAAGCTTTAAAAGGTAAAGGAGCAGCAACAGCTATAATAGAAAAGACATTGCAATACATAGAGGACAACGGCTATAAGCTGATTCCGCTCTGTGTATTTGTTGTAGCCTATCTCAAACGTAATCCGGAATGGAACAGGGTATTGGATGAAAGTGTTAATCCATTTTAAATGATCCTTTAAGGTCTATAAAACTTTCCAAAGCCAATGATGTTGTTAGCACATGGCATTGATCAGTTTCACAAATAAGGGAATATATTGTAAACAGGGTGATTTCTATATCGATCCCTGGCGTCCGGTCAAACTAGCGGTGACTACCCATGGTCATGCAGACCATGTAAAGTGGGGTAATGATGCCTACCTATGTCACGAACTGACAAAACCGATCTTAAATCAAAGACTAGGGCCAGATCTGAAAATTGAGACCCTGCCTTATAATAAGGAAATCAATATCAATGGCGTAAAACTAAGTCTGTTCCCGGCCGGACATGTAATCGGTTCCTCGCAGATCAGATTGGAATATAAAGGCGAAATTTGTGTAGTGTCAGGAGATTATAAAGTGGAGTACGATGGAATCAGCACTGCATTTGAGCCTGTAAAATGCCATACTTTTGTATCGGAAAGTACCTTCGGGCTCCCGATCTACAAATGGCAGCCACAAGAGTTGATCTTTTCACAGATCCGTGACTGGGTGTCTGACAACCGTGATAAGCACAAAACAAGTGTGCTCGTAGCATACAGCCTGGGCAAGGCACAGCGCCTTATCAAGGGGCTCGCAGGCTATGGTCAAATATACGTGCATAATTCCATAGCCAATCTTAACGAAGGCTTCCAAAAAGCTGGTGTAGATCTTCCTGATACAATCCGCATTACAGCTGAAATAGGAAAAGAGGCTATGCAACAAGGCATTGTTATCGTGCCTCCTGCACTTGCTGAGGGACGCTGGATCAAGAACCTGAGCAATCCTGCAACGGCAGTCTGTTCTGGCTGGATGCAGGTAAGAGCGGGAAGAAGATGGAGAAGTGCAGATGCTGGGTTTGCTTTGAGTGACCATGCCGACTGGCCGGGTTTGCTATCTGCCATCAAAGCAACTGAAGCTGAAAAAGTATTCGTGACGCATGGCTTTACCGCTACGTTTTCAAAATATCTTAATGAAATCGGCATCTCTTCTGAAGAAGTAAAAACTCAATATGGAAATGAAAATGACGAAGAAGAGGAGGTAGCAGCATTATGAGACGTTTTACAGAACTGATCCAGCAGTTGGAAATGAGCAATAAAACCAACGATAAGATTGCGGCCTTGGTAGATTATTTTAATGAGGCTGACGACAAGGACAAACCTTATGTAATCGCAATGTTTACAGGAAAGCGACCTAAGCGCCCGGTCAGCACTGCATTGATCAAACAATGGGCCGTGGAAAAAAGTGGGATACCTGAATGGCTTTTTGCAGAAAGTTATCATAGTGTGGGCGATTTGAGCGAAACGATTGCTCTTGTACTCCCCCCTCCCGTCCGACTACAGAACCGAAAACTTCAGGAATGGATCTCAGATCTGGCAGCCTTAAATGGTAAAGATGATGCGTTTAAAAAGGAATTTATACTGAATGCATGGGATAGCCTGGAAAGTCAGGAACGTTTTATTTTTAATAAACTAATTTCCGGTAATTTCAGGATCGGGGTCTCCAACAAAATGCTGGTGAATGCTTTGGCCAAACTAACTGGGACAGAAAGCAGTAAGATCATGCACAGCATTATGGGAAAATGGCAACCTGATGAGGTTAGCTATGAAGAACTAATGGCAGGTGCCCACGTAAACACCAACAATTCATGGCCCTACCCTTTTTGCCTCGCCTATGCACTGGAGGCATTGCCAGAATCGCTTGGCGAGCCTGCTGCCTGGCAGGCAGAATGGAAATGGGATGGCATCAGGGGTCAGATTGTAAAACGAAATGGCGAACTCTTTATCTGGTCCCGAGGTGAGGAATTGGTGACTGATCAGTTCCCTGAACTGCATTTTTTACTTGACGAACTGGAAGATGGTACAGTACTGGATGGAGAAATCCTGTCTGTTAAGGAAGGAAAGGTACAGGCATTCAGTATCCTTCAACAGCGACTAAACAGAAAAACAATTAACAAAAGCCAATTGCAAGATGCGCCCATTGGCTTTTATACGTATGACCTGCTGGAACATAAAGGAAGGGATATGCGTGAGGAACCATTGGAAACACGGAGGGCTATACTGGAAACTCTGATCGCAAAACTAAATCTAAAAGAAGTCGTGATCATATCACCAGTGGTGGCATTCGACAGCTGGGAAAAACTTGCGGAAATTCGCCAGGGTGCCCGGGATCATCAACAGCGAGGGTATCATGCTGAAAAAACTGGATTCGTTATACCATTCGGGGAGGAAGCGTGGCGATTGGTGGAAATGGAAAATCAACCCTTATACCGTTGATACGGTGATGATTTACGCTCAGAAAGGTAGCGGAAGAAGGGCTAATTTTTATACAGACTATACTTTTGCCGTACGTGATGGAGAACAGTTGATCACCATAGCAAAAGCGTATTCGGGCTTCACAGATAAAGAGATTAAGGAAGTCAATTCATTTGTACTTAAAAATGCGGTAGAGAAATTTGGACCTGTACGTACGGTAAAACCGGAACTCGTATTTGAAATTGCTTTTGAAGGAATTGCGGAAAGTAAAAGACATAAAGCTGGGCTCGCTTTAAGGTTTCCAAGAATTGCAAGGTGGAGAAAAGATAAAAAAGCAGATGAGATCAATACATTAGATGATCTCAGGCAACTATTACAAAGTACCTTAGGTTAAATTATCTTCAAAAATCCTTAATACAGATTTCGCTTTGATACCAGTAAGCGTAAGTGTAAGGGGTTCCAGATGCTCAAATGTCAATAATTTTAAATACTTCCGTCCCTTCACAACAAAAACAAATACATCCTTGCCATTAACATCATTGCGAATCGACATTGCTACGACAAGACTGCTTAACCTCGTAAAATTCACCTTAAGGTCGATTTCCTCAGAATGCAGAAAGAATCTTCTGGGTGTGGTGAAAGGAAATACGATCAGGTTATCTTTTACTATCATAGCAATGGCGTGACAAAGTAAGGAAAAGAATCCTTAGCCTAAGCAAACTGGCTTTTTATTTGTAGTATGAACCTTATGATATTCAGCAGCAGCAAAGGCTACAAACAGGTAATAAAATGGTTGAAACAAGGTAAGAAAAAACCTTTTAAGTTTCAGACGGATGCCTGGCAATATTATGCAGAAGGATATTCAGGACTGGTAAATGCGCCTACCGGCTTTGGAAAAACCTATTCGATATTTTTGGCTGTAGTAATTGATGAACTCAACAAAAAATCATTGCCGGGTACAGAAAAAACCAAGGACAAAAAAAAGCAAAAAAAAACAAGCGGCGGGTTAAAACTTATCTGGATCACCCCGCTACGTTCGCTTGCAAAAGATCTGGCCCGTGCAATGCGCGAGGTATGTGATGAACTGGAATTGGATTGGATAGTAGGTGTTCGTAATGGAGATACTTCACAAGCTGACAAGCTGAAACAAAAAAAGCAAATGCCTGAAGTACTGATCATCACGCCAGAGAGCATGCACTTACTCCTGGCTCAAAAGAGCGCGTTTAATTATTTCGAACATTTACAGTGCATTGTGGCTGACGAATGGCACGAACTGCTTGGCAGCAAGCGTGGTGTTATGGCTGAACTGGCTATTTCCAGAATTAGAGGCCTGGTCAATTCCGAACATCCCGATCGCCTGCTTAGAATCTGGGGGATTTCCGCTACCATAGGTAATATAGAACAAGCTATGGATGTTCTGGTGCCCTATGACGATGCCATGAAAACGATTATCAAAGCAGACATAGAAAAAAAAATCCTGATCAAATCAATTCTACCGGATCATATTGATATGTTGCCCTGGGCGGGACATTTGGGCCATAAACTGGCGCATAAGCTTTTACCGATCATCCATAAAAGTAAAACCACCCTTATTTTCACCAACACACGCGGACAAGCGGAACTCTGGTACCAAACGCTGTTGGCACAGGATGAAGACCTGGCAGGCCGGTTGCGATCCACCATGGTTCCATAGATTATGAGTTGAGAAACTGGATCGAAGATGCGATACACACCGGTGCATTAAAAGCAGTCGTATGCACGTCCTCTCTTGACCTGGGTGTCGACTTTAAACCTGTGGACACGGTAGTTCAGATCGGATCACCAAAAGGTGTTGCACGTTTTCTACAACGTGCAGGCAGGAGCGGCCACTCTCCATATGAAACTTCAAAAATATACTTCCTCCCTACTCATGCACTGGAACTTGTTGAAGCAGCAGCCATTAAGGAGGCAGCTAAAACGCAAAATATAGAAAGCCGGGAACCTATCGTGATGTCCTTCGATGTATTGATCCAGTACTTGGTGAGCCTGGCAGTAGGTGATGGCTTTGACGAGGAAAAAATATTTTTTGAAGTGAAGCAGACCCACGCTTTTCGTGAGTTATTACCTCAAGAATGGAATTGGATCATGCAGTTCATCACTACAGGCGGCGAAAGTCTTACTGCCTACACCGAATTCAGCAAGGTTAGCAAAGATGAAGATGGGCTTTGGAAAGTAAAAAGCAGACAGATCGCAATGCGTCACCGTCTGCATATCGGAACCATTGTAAGCGATGCCATGATTAAAGTGAAATATCTTTCCGGTGGCTTTGTGGGTATGGTGGAAGAGTCGTTCATCTCCAGAATGAAACCCGGTAGTAATTTTACACTGGCAGGTCGGGTACTGGAGTTTATAATGATCAAAGACATGATGGCCCTGGTAAGAAAAAGCAAGCAAAAACAAGCTATGAGCCCAAGTTGGATGGGTGGGCGTATTTCGCTCACGGCCAACCTAGGCCAGATTCTTCGTCAAAAATATAACGAGACGCTGGATCGGGTACATAGCGATGAAGAACTTGATTTCATCTTTCCCTTATTCGAAAGACAAGCTAAGGTATCACACGTTCCAAAGAACAATGAATTCCTGATCGAGTTGATCAATACCAGGGATGGTTACCATTTTTTTGCTTATCCTTTTGAAGGTCGGCAGGTACATGAAATTCTCGCAGCCCTGATCGCGTACCGGCTTGGCCGCTTAAAGCCCATCAGCTTTTCTATAGCTATGAATGACTATGGTTTTGAACTGCTGAGTGAACAGCCCATCCCACTGGATGAGGAAAACATCAAACTGTTATTTACACCAGAAAATCTTGCTGAGGATATTGTGACCAGCATTAACGCGACAGAAATGGCCAGACGCAAGTTTAGGGACATCGCCTGCATATCCGGACTGGTATTTCAGGGCTTTCCTGGCAAATACGTAGCGAATAAGCATCTGCAATCCTCAGCTGCTTTATTTTTCAACGTCTTTAGTGATTATGACAAACATAACTTATTATTGCGACAGGCTTATGATGAAGCATTTTATCAGCAAATAGAAGAGCCACGACTAGCAGCAGCACTGCATAGGATACAGGCCAGCAAGGTTGTAATAGTAAAGACCGATAGGTATACACCTCTTTGCTTCCCGATAAAGGTAGACAGCTTAAGGGACAACATGAGCAGCGAAGAGCTGAGCCAGCGGATTGAACGAATGACTGCAGAAGCAGAAAAGAAGCACACAAGGAGTAAAAAATGACCATCATCTGCAAGGAAGAAGAACTGATACTGAGTAAAGAAAGAGCAATCTATTGGCCCGCGAAGGGTATGCTGATCATTAGCGATCTCCATATCGGAAAATCAGCACATTTCAGGAAATCTGGTATCCAGGTACCGGATACGATAGGTCATACGGACCTGCAGCGGCTAACTTCATTAATAGAAGATTTTAAGCCCAAAATTTTATTGGTAACCGGAGACATGTTTCACAATACGATCAACAGCGATGCTAATGCTTTTCTGGAATGGAGAAAGAATTATGTAGAATTAAAAGTATTACTTATCAAGGGTAACCATGATGCCCTGCAAAGCGAGGATTATGAAAGGCTGGGGATTGAAGTATATGCGAAAGAACTGCTATGCTCACCGTTTCGGTTTATACACGACAAACCAAAACAGCTCGATGAGTATTACAACATCTCAGGACATATTCATCCTGGCATTACCCTCTACGGAAAAGCAAAACAACGCCTTAGGTTTCCCTGCTTTTACTTTGGTACCCATTGTGCGGTTTTGCCCGCCTTTAGTGTATTTACTGGTTTAAAGATATTAGCACCTGAAGAAGGTGACCGTTTTTTTGCAATTACACCAGCGAAGGTTGTGCCGGTTTAGCGGTTATTGAGGCCTCCAGATTTCTGATCCAATCTTCAAACATCTGCTGCTCAATCTTGAGCACCACTTCAGCATGCATTTCCCAATCTGCCGAAAAGGTACGTAACTGGTTAAGCATTTCTTCCAAATGTCCTTCTTCCTCCAAAATAATCGATTTTACTGTCACTTTGCTTCCTGCTGCACTCAATACATCCTGATAGACTGGGTAAAGTTCATCCGCCCGCACTTCTATCGCATAAGTCACAAATAGATATGCTGCAAATTTTAGTTCATATCCATTAAGTTTGAATTCTTTTTTCAGATAGCGGCAAACTGCAACATCTAAAGCATTCAGGTAGAATTTAGTGTAGTTTGGGGTTAAAAGTTCCCCGTTAGTATAGGTCTTACAAAATGTGCCTTCTTCCAGCTTGTCCAGCTGCTTCTTTAAATAATAAGCATGACGATGCTCCTCGGCGGCATGCTTTAAGATGATCAGGTTCACATTTTCCTTATGCTCAGACGCCGATATTTTCTTTGCTCCGGCATTTTCCATATAAGAAAGCGTATTCAACCATTTGGCATGCAATAGATTATCGTTAACTATATCTACTAAAATAGATTGTATTTCCATGTTATATTTCGTTTAGTGCTTCTGTTATAGTTTGGTAAATATACTCCAGATCTGTATCACTGATGATGTAAGGAGGCAAAATATAAATGATGTTACCTAAAGGCCTCAATATAATACCTTTCTTCAAAAAATATAGGTATAGCTTATTCCTCAATTCATTAAGATAAGAAGTATCAGTGCCTGTTTCCCATTCCATAACGAGGATGGTACCTGCCTGCCTGACGGTCTTCAATTTCGGATGGTCTGTTATTTTGAGTCTGAAGGCCTGGTGTCTGGCAGTAATACGTTGAATATTTGGCAATGTTTCTTTACTTAATAGAATATCAAGGCTCGCCAATGCCGCTGCACATGAAACCGGATTGGCTGTAAAAGAATGTCCGTGATAAAGTGTTTTTAGTTGATCATCGCTCAGGAAAGCTTCAAATATTTTTTCATTGCATGTCGTTACACCTAAAGGCATCGTTCCTCCGGTAAGTCCTTTGGACAGGCAGAAGATATCAGGTTTGTTTTGCAGGGCTTCGCAGGAGAAATATTTACCGGTACGACCAAAGCCAGTCATTACTTCATCAGCAATAGTCAGAATTCCATGCGTCTGGCAGGTATCCAACAAGTTGATCGAGATATTCGGCATCATACATCAACATCCCTCCTGCCCCTAAAACCATAGGTTCAAAAATAAAACAGGCAACTTCATTACTCAGGTAATTGATCTTTGACTTAAGCTGCGCGATGTTTTGTGCATTTGGCAGCTCAATAAATTCAACATCAAAGAGCAACGACTTAAAAGGATCTGTAAAAATACTGCGCCCACTTACGGACATAGCTCCAAAAGTATCACCATGATAGGCATCTTTAAACGCTATGATTTTGGTCCGGGGCTGTTTGCTTGTATTTACCCAATATTGCAGGCACATTTTCAATGCAACTTCAACCGCCGTTGATCCATTATCCGAATAAAAGACCTTTTCTTGTTTACCCGGCAGCAAAGGAAGTAATCGTTCGGCGAGTCAAACAGCCGGTTCATGGGTAAATCCCGCAAAAATAACATGTTCTAAAACTTGTAGCTGTTCGGCAACCTTATCAGCAATGTGCGGATGTGCGTGCCCGTGAATGTTCACCCACCAGCTCGATACAGCATCAATATATTTTTTTCCAACTTCATCAAATAAATAAACTCCTTCTCCTCTTACTATCGGAATATGGCGGCAATGCATTTTTCATTTGCGTATAAGGATGCCAGATTACCTTTTCATCTCGTTCATCAAATGTCATCATTAATTTGTTTTAAAAGAATTTCTATTGCGGTTTGATCTGTGTTGAACGTGACATCGCAATAGTTAGCCTAGTCAAAGCGAAATCCATCTGAAGGATTGTAATGCTCCTTCGTCGAAGTCGAAGGCAATGGTTTTAAAACTTAATTGCAAGGGGATGCTACTTCTTTGACAAATAATAGATGCTCAGGATCTGACTGTCATTGAAAGACGATTGTTCATAAAAATCGGTGTTGTATAAAAGTGTTCAACAACTTCTATTTCTGTATTACATTCTTCTATAAATTCACGTTTTAACGCGTCAATTAAGCCCTTCGCCCAGTTCTAATCCTCCGCCTGGAAATTTACTGAAGGATCTGCCACCGGATTGCTCGTCACTGATCAAAACTTCATTTCTGTGGTTTATAAGTAGCCCGTAAACCCTTACATTAAAATAGCTCATTGGTCAAAGTGTTTTTGGTTTTTAGTTGCATTATCTATCGTCCACTTTATCTCGCCATGAAATTGCTCTTGCCTAACCGGGCACGCTTTCATTTTGCAATAATTGCAGCAGTCGGGCAAACATGGGTCAGCATGAATAAACAGTTCTGTTTTATGTTGTGCTTCCCCATTTATCAGCCGATCAATATCTGAGATTTCCTGATGTACCTGTATTAAGATCATAGTAATATGGCAGTGTTACGTGGCAATCAATATGCAGGTCGGCACCGTATTGTTGGGCACGCAAATTATGCACATCTATCCATGGATCCTTCCTGTTTTCCTGTAAAATCTTAATGATGTCATTGACTAAATCTATATTACTTTCATCCATCAATCCTCCTACTGAACGTCGGGTAAGCTTATACCCATTGTAAACAATATATACTCCCAGTAAAATGGAAATGGCTCCATCCAACCAGAATATCTCTAGTCAGTTTAATCAATATTACCCTACAACCAGGCCAGCACTGGTCACTGCGTCTGTCAACAAATGCTTTCCATCTGCCTCAAGCGTTATTGAACGCTGCTTTTTCCAGTATTGATGAGGTAGTAACCAATCATCAGTTGACCAACACCTGTTGCCCCTATAATGACCGCTCCTTCAAAGAGCCTGTGATATTGGTTTCGGGTATATGAGATCGTAGCCTGACTTAAAAATAATGATAACACCTGCGATAGTAATGAGTATCCCTTCCAGAAAAGCTGAGAAGAACTCCACTTTCCCATGTCCGTAAGGATGATTTTCATCTTTCGGGATCGTTGCGAGGTAAATGCTATAAAAGGCAAAACTACTGGCTAGTACATTTACAATACTCTCTGCTGCATCTGTTAGAATGGCATTGGAATGTGTAATAAAATAGGCTACAAATTTCGCAAGCATCAACACATACGCTTACGCATAAAGCCAGGAGTATTGCTTTTTTCTTGGGTTGCAAATCAATGTTGTTTAGGCCTCAAAAATACACTATACGCATGGAATTATATGAAAAAGTATTTTTTTTAGTCTTATAATCCAGTCAGGTTCATATATTTGCGTTCGCACAAAATTTTATTTGTCTTCGCAACATTATATTATGACATTTTTATCCAAAAGAATCAACAACCTATCTGAGTCACAGACCATTAAAATGGCTAAGTTAGGAAGAGAACTATCCGCAAAAGGTATAGACGTTATCAACCTAAGTTTCGGTGAGCCAGACTTCTTTACCCCTGAATTTGTTAAAGAAGCGGCCAAAACCGCGGTAGACGAAAATTACTCTTATTATACGCCAGTTTCTGGTTATCCCGATCTGCGAAAGGCTGTTGCCGATAAACTGTTGAGAGAAAATGGATTGAGTTATAATTTTGATCAGATCGTAGTTTCTACGGGTGCTAAACAATCATTGGCAAATGCAGTATTGTGCCTTGTGAATCCTGGAGAAGAGGTTATCGTGCCTACTCCTTACTGGGTTTCTTACTCTGAAATGATCAAACTTGCCGAAGGTGAAACTGTTTTTATCAACGCAACAGTAGAAAATAATTTTAAGATCACTGGCGCAGAACTTGAAGCAGCAATAACTCCTAAAACAAAATTATTCATGTTTTCCTCTCCTTGCAATCCAACCGGATCTGTATATAGCAAGGAAGAATTAGCAGAACTTGTAGCCGTCTTTGAAAAATATCCAAACATCTATATCATCTCTGATGAGATCTATGAGCACATCAATTTTGTTGGTGAACATGCATCCATCGCTGAATTTGATTCAGTGAAAGACCGCGTGATCCTGATCAACGGGTTTTCTAAATCTTATGCCATGACAGGTTGGAGAGTCGGCTACATGGCTGCTAATAAAGAGATTGCAAATGCATGCGATAAGTTACAGGGCCAGATTACCTCAGGTACTTCTTCTATCGCACAGCGTGCTGCTCTAGCTGCATATCAAGGCGGATTGGAAACTGTAAATCAAATGGTTGCTGAGTTTAAAAAACGTAGAGATATTGTCTACGCCCTGCTGACTGAGATCCCTGGTGTAAACGTAAATCTTCCGGACGGAGCTTTTTATTTCTTCCCGGAGATCAAATCTTATTTTGGTAAAACTGACGGCAAAACAACGATCAATACCGCAGAAGATCTATCCTTGTATCTCCTGAATGAAGCTCATGTATCTACTGTAACAGGTGAAGCCTTTGGTAACGAAGACTGCATCCGGATTTCTTATGCCGCTTCTGAAGATCAATTGAAAAAAGCAGTATCAAGAATTAAAGATGCTTTGTTAAAATTGCAATAAACTTTTCTAACCAATAAATGCATCCCTGCTGGTAACAACCAGTGGGGATTTTTTTTACTCTTACTGCTTTAAAAGTCATTGACCAAAATTTCTAAAAAAAATTAACCTTCTTTTAGGCAGGGTATTTGGACTAAGTCTAAATAACTTTATATTTGCGGATATTAGCAGATAGAAAATGGCATTAACCAACAATACAAAGGCAAAGAAAAAGAGTAAAGATTCACTTTTTTCGAGAATTAATAAATGGCTCCATCTTTGGCTTGGTCTTGCCTCTGGAATCATAGTACTCATCGTTTGTATCACAGGATGTATTTGGGTTTTCAACGAAGAGATTACTGGTTTAATGGAACCTGAAACAAAAGTTGAGCGTCAGGACAAGCCTGTGCTTACACCGGCTGAACTCAGTTCAATTGCGTCAAAATTATATCCTGATAAAGTTCCTGCTTATGCAAATTACCAGCAAGGTAGAACGATCAATCTGAATTTGAAATCGCCAAATGAGAAAGGCAGAAGAGGTGGTGGCACCCAATTGAAGATTAATCCCTATACCGGCGCAGTTGTAAGTACGGTAGTTCATGACAAAGGAGAAACTGACTTTTTCAGATTCATATTAAATGGCCATCGTTTCTTATGGATGCCCTACGCTATTGGAAGGCCAATTGTCAACTATGGCACTCTCGTCTTTGTTGTTTTGCTGATTACCGGACTGATCTGGTGGTATCCAAAGAAATGGAATAAATCTACACGTGATAAAAGTTTTAAAATTAAATGGGGTGCCTCTTTTAAAAGGGTAAATCTTGACCTGCATAATGTTTTAGGCTTCTATTCGCTGCTTTTTTTATTGGCAATTGCCCTTACCGGAATGGTATATGGTATCAAATGGTATAGCGAAGGCCTCTATTGGGTAACCTCAGGGGGTGAGACATTGTCGGAATATAAAAGACTTGAGTCTGATTCTTTACAAGCAAATAAACACTATACACCTGCACAGGCCATGGACATTGCCTGGAATAAAGTGATCGCCAGACATCCTAAATCAGCTGGCTTCTATTACAATTTCCCTGATACTGCTGAAGCTAAAGCATCTATAAATATTACGGTATATCCAAGCCCGGGTCAGTTTTACAATAGCCAGGGTTATACCTTTGACCAGCATACGTTAAAGGAACTGACAAGAGAAGATGTATATTCCACCTCTTATGCAGAAGCTGGTTTTGGGGGGAAACTAAGAAAGATGAACTATGATATTCACGTGGGAAGTATCCTCGGATTCCCAGGCAAGGTAATGGCATTTCTGGCTGCACTAATAGGGGCTTCACTTCCCATCACCGGGTTTCTGATCTGGTACGGTCGCAAGTTTAAAAAGAAAGGTACAAAATCTAAATCTGATCCAGCTCTTGCCAAAACCGCGAAGAATGTCCCTCAGTCCAAACCGACACTTGAAGAAGTAATTTAATCAAATACTAATTAATCAGACATACAATATGAACAAACTAAGATTTATCTTCCTAAGCGCCCTATTTTGCATGCTTGGCAATAACCTTTTTGCACATGCACTTTGGATTGAAACAGCCGCAACCGGCAAAGTGGGACAAGCTCAGACCATAAAAGTATTTTACGGAGAATATGCTGCCAACGAGAGAGACAGCATTGGAAAATGGTATTCAGACGTAAAAGAATTTACATTATGGCTTGTTGGTCCTGATCAGAAAAAAACTCAATTGACGTTGAATCCTGGCGCCAATTATTTTGAAAGCAAGTTTACGCCAGAGAAAAATGGCGCATATACGGTAATGGTAAGCCATGAAGCTAAAGAGTTGGGTGGAACAACAAAATATCATTTTTTATCAAGTGCAAACGTTTCTGTCGGCAAAGTACCAGCCCTTGCAACAAACAACAGCAATGTACTGAAGCTACATGTAGATGACGCTTCGTCCGCTAAGCTAAATAAATCACTTCAACTAAAGGCATTTTTACAAGATGCTGCCGCAAAAGGCAAAACAATATCTGTTTTTTCCCCAAATGGCTGGTCTAAAGAACTGACAACGGATGATAACGGGATTGCAGAATTTACTCCACTTTGGACAGGGAGATACGTAGTGGAAGTCAGCGATACAGATAAAACACCTGGACAGCACTATGGCAAAGACTATAAATCGACCTGGAAGGGCGCTACTTATAGTTTCGAAATTAAGTAGTTATTCACAACACTTTATAAAATGTAAAAGGCTTTCTACATAAGAAGGCCTTTTGCATTTTATATTAATCCAAGCCGATCGGCAATATCATAAAGCGTCCCGATATTGAATACATAGGTTCCACTTAGCCAATTCTGGACTTCAGTTTTATCCCTACCCATAATCTCGGCAAATTCAGCTTTAGTAATATTGCGTTTGATCAACACGTTTCTTATTGCGTCGGCTAATTCCATAGAAACCCGCATATTTTTCATTTCAGCTGGAGAGATATTTCTTTGCAGCGAATGAATTTTTGAATCATCACTTTTCTTTCTCATAGTCAGATGCTATTGCTTGGAAAGATATGTTCAATAAAGTAGCCAAAGCAGTTGAAAATATTCTAAATAGACAATATGTCTTCTAGAAAGGCATTTCAAATCGTTGAATGCGGTAAATCTTTGGTCTAAAAAAATAGACGTTTCAACTGTAAGCCATTCAAATATAATCTGATGAGGCATATCTTCAACTGAATGAGGATTTTAATCCCTGATCAGGAGCGAATTGCCTCCACAGGATCAAGTCTGGAAGCAGCATATGCAGGCCAGAATCCGGATATTGTTCCAATAGCCAATGAAACACCTATGCCTAAGGTGATGTTACTCATGAATAAAATAATTTCAAATCCGCCTGCCTTAGTAAGTAAAGTGACCAGGTATACAAGGAACAATCCCAAAAGCCCGCCCAGCAAGCATAAAACTATGGACTCAAATAGAAACTGCAGCATAATGAAATAATTTTTAGCGCCCAGCGATTTCTGAATACCGATGATATTGGTGCGTTCCTTTACGGAAACAAACATGATGTTCGCGATTCCGAAGCCTCCCACAAGTATAGAAAAAAGGCCAATAGCCCATCCACCAATATTGATCATATGAAACATCGTATCCAGTTGCTGTGATGCTATAGTACTTTTATTCAAAGCAAAATCGTCTTCAGCCCCTGGTCTGATCCTTCTGATTGACCGCATAGCGCCCTGAATTTCACTTTCTATCTCTTCCAGGGCAATATGCTCATTTCCTCTGACAGTAATGGTAGGATCATATCGTTCACTTTCTACATCCATAATGCCCTTCGCAAAATTTAAAGGAATAACGATGTTCTTATCTTGTGACATTCCCAGCATATCCTCTCCCTCTTTTTTAAAAACACCAACCACATTAAGCCTGCGTCCCATTACTACAATTGCCTTGCCACTGCAGAGTCACCGTTAAATAAGCCATCGGCAATATCTGCTCCGATCAACACGACCGGGGAACCGGCACGACCTTCATTTTCAGTGAAATACCTACCCTCCTGAAAATCCAAATTCCAGGTTTTATTAAAATCCTGGGAAGCTGCCCGGATACCTGCTCCTTCCACAGAGTTTGCCCTATATTTTACAGTGCGTTCATTCGCGGAAATCTCATAAGAAACACCCTCTGCATATTCCAGACGATCTTTTAGAAGCTGATAATCCCTAAGGGATGGCTCTGGCCTATTGACATATTTCCACCAGGGATAGTCCCCAAACCCGCCCCATGGCCATTTTTGCACAAATACAGTTTTTGATCCGAGCTTATCTACGCTTTCCTGAAGCTTAGCACGCAACGAATCCACCGCCGAAAAAACGAATATGATCGTAAAAATACCAATTGTGATCCCCAATAAGGAAAGCATGGTGCGCAGTTTATTTTGGCGCAGCGCATCAGATGCAAATCGAAAACTTTCGCCTATTAGCCTGAGAATAATCATAATTATACTTTAGACCAAAAGTACCCAAAAAGGTTACAACTAGCTATCCGCTTAATGTAAAAAACCTTTGAATTTTAACTCTAATCTTTTAATTATAAATAAAAATTAATTTCGTAATTTGCGCCCTAAAATATCACATCGAAAAACATGAAATTATCTCAATTTAAATTCAATTTACCCGAATCATTAATTGCCAATAATCCTTCAGACGAAAGCGACGAAGCCCGTTTAATGGTGTTACACAAGGACAGTGGCAAAATTGAGCATAAAATATTTAAAGATGTTTTAAGTTATTTTGATGATAAGGATGTAATGATCCTAAATAATACCAAAGTTTTTCCTGCCCGTTTATATGGCAATAAAGAAAAAACCGGTGCTACAATTGAAGTTTTTTTATTACGCGAACTGAACAAAGAACTGCGTTTATGGGATGTATTGGTTGATCCGGCCCGTAAAATCCGCGTAGGCAATAAATTATATTTTGGCGATGACGACCTGCTTAGTTGCCGAAGTAGTGGACAATACTACATCACGTGGCCGTACAATCCGTTTCCTGTTTGACGGTACCGATGAAGAATTCAGAAGAAATGTTGAAATTTTAGGCGAAACACCACTTCCAAAATACATCAAACGTAAAGCAACTGCCGAAGATAAAGAACGTTATCAAACCATTTTTGCCAAGCATGAAGGTGCTGTTGCTGCCCCTACTGCCGGTTTGCACTTTAGCCGCGAGCTAATGAAACGCTTGGAATTAAAAGGCGTTGAAGTTTGCCGAAGTTACCCTGCACGTTGGTCTTAGGAACATTCCGCCCGGTTGAGGTAGAGGATCTTACCAAGCACAAAATGGACTCGGAGCAGTTCATCATCGAGCAGAAACAAGCAGATATTGTAAACAGAGCCATTGAAGAAAAAGAACGATTTGTGCAGTTGGTACAACTTCCATGCGTGCAATTGAATCGGCTGTATCTGCAAACAGAACATTAAAGCCAGCTAACGACTGGACCAGCAAATTTATTTTCCCGCCATACGATTTCAGCATTGCCAATTCAATGATCACCAACTTCCATACACCTGAATCTACCTTGTTGATGATGGTAAGTGCATTTGGTGGTTATGAAAATGTAATGAATGCTTACGAAGTTGCCGTAAAAGAAAAATATCGTTTTTACAGCTATGGCGATGCCATGCTGATCATCTAATAAATTAATTAATTTTTTTCCAATAGGAGATTTAGATCTATACTGATTTAAATCTCCTATTTTTGTTTAAAGCCTCTTATGAAGTATTTTGCAATTATTGTCGCCGGTGGTTCTGGAAACAGAATGCAGACTGACATTCCGAAGCAGTTTTTATTATTAAACGGCAAACCCGTCCTCATGCACACAATAGAAGCTTTTAGTAAATGTGTACTGAATCCCCAAATACTTTTAGTCCTGAACGGAAAGCATCAGAATCACTGGAAAGAACTGTGCCAAATCTATGATTTTAAAATACCTCATGAAGTAATTGAGGGGGGTGAACAGCGCTTCCATTCTGTGAGTAATGGAATAAAACGAATTCAGGGTGAAGGCATAGTTGCAGTACATGATGCAGTGAGACCATTAATTTCTACAGCATTGATCTTAAAAGCCTATCAGGAGGCAGAGCGAAGCGGTAACTGTATTGTCGGTGTGAGTCCTACTGATTCAATCCGGAAAATCGACGCAGAAAATGTCAGTACTGCGCTCGATAGAAGTCAGTTCGCACTAATACAGACACCACAAACTTTCCACACCAGTGTAATACGGGCCGCGTATGAACAAGTTTTCAGAACTGATTTTACAGATGATGCCTCCGTGGCAGAGGCTGCAGGATTTAAAATTAACCTAATTGAGGGGGAAAGAGAGAACATCAAAATCACATGGCCTGAAGATCTTGAAATTGCGTCAATTCTGATCAAAAAGAATGACCGTAAATAGATCACGGTCATTCTTTTATATTTTTTGCTTTTCGCAAATGATAAGGCTGATTACGCTGCTCTATTGATTACTTTTAGAATAATCGCAATTACTGCAATGACCAGCAAAATGTGTATTAATCCGCCAACGTTCGGACCAAAGCCTTGAAAAAAGAAGCCAATGATCCATAGTATGACCAAGACAACAGCAACCAGATAGAGTAAATTTCCCATAACAATTAATTTTTAGGTATATAATTCCTTAGATAGATGTAAGGAAGCACAAACACTTCCATGACAAATGATAAACAATCATCGTTCCAAAAATAAAAGGCCCCGTTTTGCGGGGCCTCCTTTATGTTATTTTTGTGTTAGTATTCATCTTCATTGAAGAAGAAGTCATCTTTTGTCGGATAATCCGGCCAGATTTCTTCTATAGTTTCATACGGTTCACCATCATCTTCAAGGGCTTGTAAATTCTCGATCACCTCCACAGGGGCACCAGAACGAATACCGTAATCAATCAATTCATCTTTTGTTGCAGGCCATGGAGCGTCTTCCAAATGCGATGCGAGTTCTAATGTCCAATACATATTTCTATACTATTAAGGTTATTCTAATTTATATCGCAAAAGTATATTAAAAAACATGAGTAAAACAAACTTTTTTTTCCACTTTTTAATAAATTAACATTTAAACAAATTTAGAGTCTGGGAATCCATATATTTTCCGGCGTTCCTGCTTCAGAATTCAGTTTTCGTGCCAAAACAAATAAATAATCACTTAAACGGTTTAAGTACACCGTCATTTTTTCGTCAACAAAGCTCTCTTCAGCCAGATGTACAGTGAGGCGCTCTGCTCTCCGGCAAACACATCTTGCGATATGACAATAAGATACAATGGTGTTTCCGCCAGGCAATATAAAATGCTTTAATTCTGGTAACATTCCACTCATTTGATCCATCTCTGTTTCCAGTAATGCAATATCCGAGTCATGCAGATCGGGAATTTTCATTTTTGACTTCTCCGGATCTGCAGCAAGAGAAGCTCCCACTGTAAAAAGACGATCCTGTATTTCCTTTAGTATCTGCTGATGATGTGCATCAATATCCTGACACATGATCAAACCAATGTAGGAATTCAGTTCATCAACAGTACCATAACATTCGATGCGCAAATGAAATTTTGGAACACGCGTCCCTCCTATCAGCGAGGTCAAACCTTTATCTCCGGTTTTTGTATAGATTTTCATGGAGGAATTTAATTCTATTTTTTCGAAATCACTACCGGATTTTTGCAATTTAGATAAGCGTGGTGAAACAGTTTTAATATCTGTGTTATGATAGTCCTTTTCAATAAGTCCATCACGCATCCTCACAATGCGGTGGGCATGCTGTGCAATATCTTCCTCATGGGTCACCAAAATGATGGTATTTCCTTTGCTATGGATTTCTTCCAGCAAACCCATGATCTCTATTGAGGTTTTGGTATCTAAATTTCCCGTAGGCTCATCAGCGAGGATAATTGATGGATTATTGATCAAGGCTCGGCCACGGCCACACGTTGACGCTGACCACCTGAAAGTTCATTAGGTTTATGTGTTACATCGGTTGCCCAAACCTACATTCTCCAATGCCTTGCTGCGCTCTTGCATCACGCTCTTTTTTACTTGCACCAGCATAAATTAATGGTAAAGCTACATTATCCAAGGAGGTTGAACGTGGTAATAAATTAAAAGTCTGAAAAACAAATCCAATTTCTTTATTGCGAACTTCAGCCAATTCATTTTCCTCATCTGACTCACATTGATACCATTCAAAATATAATCACCCTTACTTGGTGTATCCAAACATCCTAAAATATTCATCAAAGTAGATTTACCAGAACCTGATGGCCCCATTAAAGCAACAAATTCTCCCTTATTAATATCCAGGATAACTGACTTCAACGCATGGATCACTTCTGCACCGATCACATATTTACGACCTATATCTTTAATTGTAATGAGTGCTTTATGCTCGTTACGTATTTTCCATGGCTGATTTCTTGTTTAGACGTTACACGTACCTTACAATGTTACAATGCATCTTAATTATTGTGTCGTATCCTTACTTTTCAATAATTTTCGGAACAAAGAAAAACCTATCATTATGCTTCGCAGCATTTTTTAATCCTTCTTCTACGATATTTCCTGCTTTACAATATCTTCCCGCCAAACATTCTCCTCATCATTCATGTAAACCAAAGGCTCAACACCTGTAGTATCCAGTTCGTTAAGTTTCTCCATAAAAGATAAGATCTTATTCATATCCGCTCTCAGTGTCTCTACTTCCTTTTCTTCGATGTCTATCCTGGCTAGGTCTGCAATTTTATAAATTGTTTGCTTATCTATATTCATTCTGAATATAGTTTACTGTTAATTGTTCAAAAATACGGTCTTTTAATATATCTGAGTCATCGATATTAAATTCTGTTGTAGAAATTGGCTGATGTACATAAATATCGCAGATTCCCGGACTTGTTCCATATTTTGCACCATCATCCCACATCATTTTCCAAACATTTTAATACTTACTGGAACAATGGGAATATTTTTTTCAATAGCCAGTCTGAACGGTCCATTTTTAAATTCATGCCAATATAGGCGGATAATGATCATCTATCTTACCTTCAGGAAAAATAATCAGGCTCATCCCCTTCTCAAGATTATCTCCCGCTTTTTTAAATGCCCTGAAAGCAGAATCTTACTGTCACGGTTTACTGAAATATCAATAGTCTGAAAGAAAATTTTAATACACGGGATTATTCAGTAATTCCTCTTTTCCCATAAAATGAAAACTGCCTTTCGCAAGAATGCAAAAAATCATGATATCCAGATTAGAAGTATGATTTGCACAATAAATATAGGTTTGCTCTTTTTAGATTTTACTTCAAATTTAAATTTGAAAAAAACTCCTATAAGCGTGCCGCAGATGAGGCTGTTCACCTTACGCAACCAATTCAACAACCCATACGTTCAGGTTTTCTTGATGCAAAATAATAAAAAGGATAAAACAATACAGATAAAACCAGAATGATCAGGACTGAGTACAAGCGATGAATTTCCTTAGGAGAATAATCATGTGATTCAAACATACAAAAAAGAAGTACTTATGTGTAAAATGCTTTGTTTTTTATTAATTTCGGCCCAATTAAAACCATCGTCGGTTTAGCATAATATTGATAAAAAAATGAAAGAAACGGTAGTTAGCGGCATCCGTCCAACTGGAAAGTTGCATTTAGGAAATTATTTTGGAGCAGTACCAATTTTGTGAAAATGCAGTACGATTACAATTGTTATTTTTTTATCGCAGACTGCATTCATTAACCACACACCCTACCCCTCAGGATTTACATGGTTATGTCCGACATGTACTAGTTGAATACCTTGCATGCGGAATTGATCCTGAACAAACTACGATCTATATTCAGTCTGACGTTCCAGAGGTAGCAGAGCTGTATCTCTACCTGAACATGAATGCCTATATGGGCGAATTGGAACGCAGTACTTCCTTCAAGGATAAGGTCCGCTCACAACCTGATAATGTAAATGCAGGATTATTAACTTACCCTACTTTGATGGCAGCAGATATTTTATTCCATAAAGCGACAAAGGTGCCCGTGGGAAAGGATCAGGAACAACATTTGGAAATGACCCGTACATTCGGCAACCGTTTCAACAGGTTGTATAACGCAGAGTATTTTCCTGAACCATTCGCTTTCAATTATGCTGAAAACTTGGTAAAAGTTCCGGGCCTCGACGGTAAGGGAAAAATGAGCAAATCAGATGGTGACGGCAATTGTATTTATCTGGCCGACAGCCCGGAAATTATTCGCAAAAAGGTTTCAAGAGCGGTAACTGATGGCGGTCCGACTACAGAGAATCAGGAAAAACCGGAAGCGATTCAAAATTTATTTGATCTGATGAAAATTGTTTCAACCGATGATACACTGTCAGCATTTTGATGACCTTTACAATAAAATGGCGATCCGCTATGGTGATTTCAAAAAACAACTTGCAGAGGACATGATCATTTTCAATTCACCGATACGGGAACGCATCGATGAACTGTCAAAAGACAGCGCTTATTTACGTCAGGTTGCTAAGCACGGTGCATTAAAAGCAAGAGAAAGCGCACAGAAGACAATAAAAGAAGTAAGATCATTAATTGGCTTCAAATCATTTTAACTAACAAAAATAAATACTACCTTTCTCCTTCTGAGCCTGATGGGCTTCGTATCCTGAAATAAATCTATCATATGCACATAGCGATAGTTGGAAATATTGGTGCTGGTAAAACTACGCTAACAGGTTTATTGGCAAAACATTATGGCTGGGAAGCGTTATATGAAGCTGTAGACAACAACCCCTACCTGGAAGATTTTTACAGTGACATGAAGAGGTGGAGTTTTAATCTGCAGATTTATTTTCTCAACAGCCGGTTTCAACAAATTGTAGACATCCAGAATTTCAACAGGAATGTGATACAGGACAGAACGATTTATGAGGATGCCCATATCTTTGCAGACAACCTTCATGAAATGGGATTGATGACCACCAGGGACCATCAGAACTATAAAGCAATCTTTGAAAATATCACTTCCTTTATTAAACCACCCGACCTTTTGGTCTACCTTCGCGCTTCTGTGCCTACCCTGGTCAACAACATCCAACGCCGGGGGCGCGAATATGAAGCAAGTATCCGGATAGATTATTTATCTAAACTAAACGAGAAATACGAAGACTGGATAAAAGGCTATAAATTAGGGAAATTATTGATCCTCGACAAGGACAAACTTGATTTCACCAATAATCCTGAGGATCTGGGCTTAATTATACAATCAATAGAAGCAGAAATAAACGGGCTATTTTGATGAAGATACTTGGAATCATACCCGCAAGATATGCATCTACGCGCTTTCCTGGAAAGCCGCTGGTACAAATCCATGGCAAAAGTATGATCCAAAGAGTTTACGAACAGGCCAGTAAAGCTTCAGGCCTTGCTGAAGTGATCGTGGCGACTGATGATGAGCGGATAGCTGAAGAAGTCACAAGCTTTGGTGGTAATTTCATCATCACGGCTGGTCATCACCAAAGTGGTACGGATCGCTGTGCTGAAGTAGCAAATTCGCTGCCTGGCTTTGACGCAGTAATAAACATTCAGGGCGACGAGCCTTACATTGAGCCCGGTCAAATCGAATTGCTGATCTCCTGCTTTGAAGATAAAGAAGTTCAACTGGCCACACTGGTTAAAAAGATCTATACTGAAGAGGAGTTGTTTAATGTAAATATCCCAAAAGTATTATTGAATACCAGTCAACAGGCCATCTATTTTAGCCGGCAAACCATTCCATATATAAGAACTGCAGAAAAAGAGTTTTGGATAGAAAAGCACCAGTTTTATAAACACATTGGAATTTACGGCTATACCTACTCTGCACTGCAGGCAATTACAAAACTTATACCCTCATCACTTGAACTTGCAGAAAGTCTGGAACAACTGCGTTGGATTGAAAATGGATTCCGTATCCAAACCAGGATCACAACTGTTGATACCATTGCAATAGATACCCCGGATGATCTGATCAAAATAAATGTTCTGTTATGACGAAAAGAGCAACTTATCTTTTGCTGGTCATTATCGTGCTTAATGCCTGCAATAATTCTGATAAAGATACTGGCTCAGAAGCGGATTCAACGATAAAAACGATGGCCAAACCTTTCAGTGATGCCGTCAAAACAGATACCTTTCAGGTGAAATTATCAGGCAATTCACCAAAAGAAGCAGAACTCATATTTACCATAAAATCCTACGAGGGAAAAGAAATCTACAGGGAAGAAATCAAGGCCAAAGACTTGTTCAATAACTATGATGCAACTATAGATCTGAAAAAGAAAAAAAATCAGGTAAAATTCCTAAATGAAGAACTCAATCGCTTTTTCGATGAAGAAAATTTCATGGAGCCTGCTATTACGGAAGAAGAAACACCTGATCAGTATGTACCTGACCTCGCATTTTACAATGAGTTAAAGGCCAGCCAGCTCAATGGATTCATTTACCGACTGGGCAAAGAGAATAAGGTATATATCGGCTGGTCCGAAAAAGAAAAAAAAGTAAAGACCTATTATAACTGCTGCAAGTAAATAACGTTAAAATGACGCTTATCCGCCTCTAAAGCAATAATATTCTATTTTTATCGTTGTTTCTAATTTACCTTCTAAATTGTCGAAAAATAAAATCCTTCTTTTTAGACTGATAAAAGCATTTAGCGAATTTTATTTGCAGATTATTAAAAATAATGTTTTGATTATTTCAAATTATGTGTTATGTTTAACTAATGAAACAAAATGAAACACCTCATAAAATTTCATAAAACAACCTAACTATTCTAACCAAATATATTTTAATCAAGTGCCCGGATAACATCCGGGCCTTTTTTTTTCACAAAACCTCACATTTCTAAAAGATCATTTAAAATAGTATTTTCGCTCTTCTGATACGCTCAAAAAACCACCTATGTATGTTGAAAAAGTATCTGCTGATCCTATTAATCTTTGCATCTTATTCTACGCTCGCCCAGAAGGCAGGTATAAAAGGGATAGTAATTGATTCACTTGATCAGAAGAGATTAGCAAATAGTTCAATACTTTTGATCAGATCCCTGGATTCTATACTCATTAAAACGACAAGGACTAATGCACAGGGTGAGTTTGAACTGGACAACCTGACTAAGGGTAGTTACAACCTGCTGATTTCTTACCCAAAAATGGCTGACTTTATCAGAACATTAGAACTGTCTGATACTTCGGATATCAATTTAGGTCGGATCAATATGGAATTAAAATCTAAATTATTGAATGAAGTTGTGATTCAAGCCAGCAAACGTGCTGTACGGATGCGTGGTGATACAATGGTATTCCAGGCAGATAGTTTTGCACTACGCCCCAATGCCAGTGTACAAGAACTTCTAAAACGATTGCCTGGCATCGTGGTAAACAAAGACGGGAGCATCAAGGCTCAGGGCAAAAAAGTAGAAACAGTACTTGTGGACGGAGATGAATTCTTTGGAGACGATCCGCTTCTTGCAACAAAATATCTTAAAGCTGCAGCCGTAGATGAGATTCAGGTATACGATAAGAAAAGTAAAAATGCAGACCTAACTGGTATCGATGATGGGGTTAAGAACAAAACCATCAACATTAAACTTAAAGACAATGCAAAAAATGGTTACATCAGTACCCTGGATGCTAACTCAGGAACCGACAATTTCAGGGACTACGGCGGAATGTTTGGCATTTTTAAAAACAAACTTAAAGCGGCCGTTTTTGGCACTTACTCAAATCTCGACAACCAGTCAAAAATTGCCAACTCCATGAGAAAACTAAAGGGCGAAGAATACGATGTGATACAGGTTGGCGATGATGGCAGCTCAGTTATGTATGCTACTGGAATGGATGATGATGATGACTATTCTTCTTCTGGTTCCGGATTACCGGACAACCTCAACCTGGGAGCCCATTTTTCTGATAAATTTCACGATAATAAAATGGGAATAAAGATCAATGCTAAGACTTTCGATCTTAAAAGTAAAAATCTGGAAACCTCCAATTCCCGGGAAAAACTACCTAATGGGTCGCTTTTTCTAAGTTCCGGCAGAAACGAAGACAGGTCGGCAACGACAGGGCAAAATATAAAAACAGGATACAGCTACAACATTGATTCACTTTCTGTATTGAAAATTGCTTTAGCAGCAAAGAAAACGACAAGCACCAACAACACGGAGGGATATAATGAGACTCGAAGCGAAAATGGCCTGTTTGTAAGTCAGAATAATCAGACTACTAAAAAAAATGGCGAAGGCGAGGGTTTTAACGGCAACATCAACTATTCTAAACGCTTCAAAAAGAAAGGCCGTACGCTGTCAATAGATATACAACCTGAGAGTCAACACAATACCAGTTTCGAAAGAAACCAGAACATCACCCGATATTTCGATGATAGTGGCAATGAGAACCGTCGGGAAGATATCAATCTAAACACCGATAATTCGGGAAGTAAAAACGCAATAGGTACAAGGATTAGCTATACTGAACCTCTTTCTAAGAGGTGGATGTTGGAAGCAGGCTACAGCTTTAAAACCGTTTCATCCAGTAGTTACCGGTTTGTATCTGACAATGGTCTGAGAAAAATAGATTCACTGAGCAACAACTTCAAATTCACAAACTTCTCCAACGTAGGGAAAATGGTATTTCAATACCGCATGAATAAATTATCGGTCTCCGCAGGTACAGAAGCTACACGTACGAATTTTGAATTAAACGATCTGGATAGAAACAAAGATTTTAACCGTAACTACCTGAATCTGGCTCCCAGTACCAATATTAACTATCGGATAGACAATGGCCGTAATGTATCTATTAATTACAATGGCTATATGCAACAACCAAGTATTGATCAGTTACAACCGGTCAGGCAATTGAACAATCCTTTGTTGCAAGTCATTGGAAATTCCTCACTAAGACCATCATTCACTAATAATTTCTCAGTATACTATAGTGGTTTTAGGTTTCAGGCAGATGAATTCCTGTCGGCAAGCTTTAATTACAGTTTCACGAACAATGCAATCGTCAATACAGAAATCGTAGATGATTTCAATAAAAGGATTTCCAGCTACACAAACCTCAACGGATCCAATTCCATATCGGGTAATATCGGGTATTCCAAAGGGATATCTAAATTACACCTAAGAGTGGGTGCTGATCTTGGTTTTAATACCTCTAACAGACTATCAATCATCAACTTTACTACTAATAAAAGCAGGAACAACCAATATAATCTAGGTGGGTCCTTAGGCTATTATACACCTAAAATTGACATTAATTATACTCCTTCTGCAAATTTCATGTACGGATCGTCCTCCATTGGGGAGATCAACGATGGTAAAAGCTTAAGTCACAACCACGAGTTCTCTGGAACCGTCCAACTACCTTACCATATGGAATTCAATAGCACGCTTTCCCTTTCCTACCGGCCTGCAAATGCATCTTTTGACAGAGATTTGGACATCGCCATCTGGAATGCCTATTTGTCTTCAAAACTCCTGAAGAATGAATCACTGGAAATAAAACTAACGGTAACTGATATTTTGAACCAGAAAATAGGATACGATCGTTATGTAGGTGGTAACGTAGTAAGCGAGAATACTTATAGCTATATCCCACGGTATGCCCTCATTGGGATCAACTGGAATTTAAGTGGTAATTTCATGAAAAATTCAGGTAAGAAATAACTATGAAATATAAAGTTATCATATTTCTACTTTTTGGACCGCTGGTGAGTACCAGGGCTCAGCAGCTATTTATTCCTAACGGAAAAATCACTTTTGAGAAAAAAATCAACATGCAGCGAAGCATGGCAGATTGGGATATCCCTGATGAAGCAAAGGATAAAATGCAAAAATACAACACCAGTATATGGGAGCTAGATTTCAACACAGCTACTTCGCTTTACAAGCAAAAAAAGACGGAACCTGAAAATTCAGGCAGTATTTTTATATTCAACTCTGAAAACACCAATGAGCTGTATGCTGACTACAATAAATCAAAAAGAATTCTAAAGAAAAGCTTTTTTGATGAAACCTACCTGCTTAATGATACGATCCCTAAACTGAACTGGAAAATCATGCATGACCTCCGTACCATTGCTGGTTACGAATGCCGCAAGGCAATCGGAGTAATTAATGACACCATCTATGTTGTCGCCTTTTATACTGATGAAATCTTACTCAGAGGCGGACCAGAAGGCTTTAGTGGTTTGCCCGGAATGATTCTCGGGCTAGCGATCCCTAGATACAACACGACCTGGTTTGCCACTAAGGTAGATGCATATGCTGCTACCGATGCTGACCTTAAGGTACCAATCGCAAAAAAGAGCGATACCGAAAAGGAATTAAAGAAAATAATAGAAATTTACAGCCGCTTTAATCAGGTTCCAAAACAAAAACCAGAAGACATCAAGAAGCAGATCTATGGTTTCACACTATAACATTTTAAAGTATAGCACCTTACACCCGCTTTCAGTTTACCTGGATTATTTGAAAAAATAGCCTCACTGCTTTCGTTTTATTTGCTAACTTTGTATCCCGTACAAAAACAATAAGGACAGCCTTAAAACTGGTTCTTATGATCACAAATTCACAAACATGACTAAGTATATTTTTGTTACGGGCGGTGTTACTTCCTCTTTAGGAAAGGGCATCATCTCCGCTTCATTAGCCAAACTTACTACAAGCACGCGGCTACAGTGTAACCATCCAAAAGTTTGATCCGTATATCAACATCGACCCGGGAACCTTAAATCCTTACGAACATGGCGAATGTTTTGTTACTGAAGATGGTGCTGAAACCGACCTTGACCTTGGTCATTATGAGCGTTTCCTAAATGTTCCAACCTCTCAGGCAAATAACATCACCACAGGCCGCATTTACCAAAACGTGATCAACAAAGAGCGTCAAGGTGAATATTTAGGCAAAACCGTACAGGTAGTTCCTCACATTACCGACGAGATTAAACGGAACATGCGTATTCTAGGCGAGAGCGGTAAATATGATATCGTGATTACTGAGCTTGGTGGAACCGTTGGTGATATCGAATCTTTACCTTTCATTGAAGCTGTACGTCAGTTTAAATGGGAAGAAGGTGCCAATAATGCCATCGTGATTCATTTAACGCTAGTTCCGTATCTTGCCGCTGCAGGAGAATTGAAAACAAAACCAACACAACACTCGGTTAAAGCATTATTGGAGTACGGAATTCAGCCAGATATATTGGTTTGCCGTACCGAACACCACATTACTCAG
>CAWCIO010000007.1:0-28831 GCA_963795585.1 uncultured Sphingobacteriaceae bacterium
AAAATACTTCTCTTTGCAAGTCCAGAACGTAAGGTAAAAGTAAATATTAAGCAAAGAGCCTCTTGTTTCAGTCAGGGCCTCAAGACTCAAAAAACTGTCATTTGGTGTAAGTTGAGGTGCGTATGGTCCGGTGAGAGGAAGTCTATACTTTTGCTAAGCGTCCAGTTCTCTCTGGCGGCGGCGAGGTATTTAGCAGCATTAGGAAAATTGATTGTACCTACCATAATATAGGTGTTTCCACTTTTTATTTTCTCCAGCTTCTTATTATCCTGTACAATGATCTGTCCATTAACTTTCAGAACAGAAAAAAATAAGATGATCAGTGTGTATTTAACGTAATTCATATTGAGAGTTATTTATTTAAATATTTTCTTGTCTTTTCATCTGATTAGAACTTATAGGATATCCCTATACCATAAGACCAGGATGTATAAACAGATCCAAATTCTGAATCGTAAGATGGAGTAAAACCATTATTGTTACCTGTAGGGGCAAACACATTGTATTTACCCTGAATATTAAGTGAAATGAAATCATTTAGCGCTGCAGAAAGAACCAGCTTCGGACTGCCGTAAACATTCAGACTATGAATGTCATAAACCGAATTTTGCTGAGGGTCGTTAGTGCTAAGTTCATAATGCGTAAAATACGCTCCGAAATCGAGTCCTGCAGATGCTTTTATATGTTTACCACAGACCCAGATGGTATAGAAATCCAACATATAAGGCCTTTGATTTATATGCGGAATAAATATCAGTTCTATAGTTTTCACCATCATCTGTTAAGTAGTTGAATTCTGGCGCTTTAGGCTGGTAAACAAAATAGGCAGCCGTAATATTGGCCGTAAAATTATCAAATTGTGAAAAGAGCAGGCTGAAATTTGGCGAGACTGCAGGCTTATAAGTAGAACCTAGTTTATTCAATGGATTATCATAATCACACACCTACCTGAATTCCAAGTTTAAATCTATCGTCCTCGTAATATGGATATTGAGCTTTAACAACACTATAACAAAGTGTGATCAAAAGAAATATGAGCGCTTTCTTCACTTAAAAAATTTTAGTGAAGATAGTTTTTTCTTTCTTTTTTTCAAATTTTGCTAAAAAATTATACTAATGCTACTAACAAATAAACCATTGAGATCACTTTGGTGTTAAACTATAGTCTATTATATATTATTGAGGTATGGAAATCCAATTGATGTTACATGTCCCTGAACAGGGAAGCAACTTAAACGAAAGTAGCTTTGGCGGTTTACCGGTGAAGCCTACCGGAAGTGTGTTCGACTGGCCAAAATGCAAGTCTTGTGGTTCGCACTTGCAGTATCAGGGGAAGGTGAGGACAGATCTGGGCCTGGAATTGATCTTTATGTGTGCGAATGATCCGGGGATGTGTGATGAATGGGATCCGGATTCAGGTGGAAATGCTGTGGTCATTATTGAGGATGGGAATTTGGAGTTCGTAGAGCCACCTGTTGCCGAAGCTGTTCGGGATACGGAGTATGGCGTGCGGATTGAAAATACAAATTCTTCGGATTATGATCAGGCCCGGGAGGATTGGGGTGATAAACGGAGAGAAGTACTAGGTCAGCTTTTTGGCTTACCTTCCTGGATACAGGGCGATGAAAATCCGGTTTGTCCACATTGTGGTGAACCCATGCGGATTTGTGGCGCAGCTGGAGGAAGGACCCGATCACCGTACGGCGATGAATTTTGGTTCAGGTGTGGCTTATTTATTTGATTGTCCTAAAGACAAGATCGGTAAATTTTTGTGGCAATGCTGAAGCAAGGCATATGATGCCCTTTTCTTCGAGAGGTAGTGCATAATTATTCGTGTTAAGTAGGTGTTCCCTTTGTCTAAGTCATGTCTTTGCTTGCTACATGTGCTTTCAAAAGCACGAACTGAGACCTAAGGAATACCTAACAAAGTCCTAGCTCTGTGGAGCCGTACCTGACTAATAATTGAGTTTTTCTGCTGATTCATTTCGATCGTTTTTTTGTTACCAACCGCCTTATCATCCCTATAGAAACCTAGAACCTGTATGTAGCATCGCTAATCGGTTCATTATAGATTATTGACTGTTTTATAAATCACTTGTCCATCTATCGCATGGGCCCTGATTTCCTGTGCGTGAATCTGAGTATAGACCAGTGTCCTAAGGTTCTTTAAAAAGAGTGGCTTCCAGGCTTTTTCGATGATAGCATATAACTGCTGATAAAGAAAGAGCGCCGTACAACCCCGATCAAAGCAACCCGCATTTTTCAATTGGAACAGGTGCTGCTGAACAAATTCGGAGATCATCAAATCCTGAGCACCCTCATGGGCAAGATCTTCTATAATCGTAATCGCCTTATTTTCGCCCTTGATTTTCCAGGGGTGGGTAAAATCGAGCTTACGCTGAGTTCCGGTTTCCAGTACCGAACCTCGGATCATTCGCTTATCGTTCGAGACATCAGTGGCGTTTTCTTTTGCCTGAAATACCGGCACAGCTGGTGCCAGTGTTTTAAAAACTGCGGCCATCACCTCATGATCTTTATAGGTCATCTTTACATGGGCGCCCAATTGCTCATAGTCGATTAGATCATGAGTAGTTCTGCCCAATAGAAAAGCCAGATCCTGTCTGGAAAAGCCATTGATGATCCTCTTCTTGGTAAAGATATAACGCACCCGCAAAAGTACAACAAATATTGTCATGGGCATTAATCTATTGTCTCGGCTCTATAAATCTGAGAATTTGGTTGCGAGACTCTTAAATTAATACCTCATTAAGAAGTATGATATATTGTTATATTTTATTATTTCATTGGCTTTGTATATTATAATTTCTCAATTTGTTCCGTTCTGTAAATATCTCGGTCATTTCAATGCTGCAATCTCTTCGATAGAGAACTGAGAACATCTTGCAATTACAGCAATATCGATTCCTGATTTTAACATTTCAAGTATCATCGTCTTTTTCCCTTCTTCAAGGCCCTGTTCCTTCCCTTTTTCCATTGCAAAATCAAGAACATTCTGATTGTCCCATTCTTCTTGTTGTGCTGTTCTGTACATTTCTAATTCCTCCTTAGTAAATTTAGCATCTGCCATTCAAAAAACACCCTCATCTCTTCCGCAAATTCTGGTTCTTTAGTCATCGTAGATGCATTTTTCAAACTATAAATCCATTTATCCAACCGGTTTCAAGCGCAGATTCGGACTTCTTAAATTTTTCCAGTTCGATATAAATGAAATGAAGATTATCATAAAAATTTATTCCCTCCACGGTATCACACAACGCAACGTTGTGCAGATATACCTCTTTATCAGCACCTGGTAAACAGAATTCTTCAAGCAGGGAAATTACATAGACGGACTTTAGCTCGTAGTTCCATTTCTTTCCTTTTGGAGCCTGGTCACTGATGAGTCTGCTGGCATAAAACAAGGAACGATCCTTAAAGTGCGTCTGCTGCGTCCTCTGTAATTCCACCAGAAAAGATATCCCATCTTTATCAATACAAACAAAGTCCAGCACAGCACCCCTCTTATCCTTTATCTCTCCCGGATACTCATTCTTTCCATAAGCAATAGAGACAATTTCTCTTTTCCCCTTCAGGACTTCATTTCGGAAAACCCTAGCCACCTCTTTATTCGCCTCACTGGCAAAAATCCGCTTAAAAGCCCAATCTACCAAAGGGTCAATAAAAGGATTCTTCTCTCCAACCGAATACTCGACAGCTGATTCGGCAATGTTATTATTAACTGGTATATCTTCTAAATTATCGTGGTATTTTTTCATCTGTTTAGCCTAAATAATAAGTCAAAACAAATGTAACAACAGCAACTAAAACAAACAAATGTTTCTTTAAAATTAATATTTTGTGATAAATTTAAGAATAATGGTGATTAATTCAATATTTTGAAAAGAAAAGCAAGATTCTGTTATTATCAACCCTACACCGGTTTAGTCTAAGTAGAATAAAATCTGATTTGAACATGTAATTAAAATTTCCAATAATCTTACCTTAAGCTAGGGCTAAAATGGTGGGTGTATTATCATTCGAAAATATTGACTGACATCAACTTTCCTGTTCTTACACTTACCAGGCTTCCACTTAGACATGATCTTAAAACTATTTTAGCTCTGTCTTAATCACCCCTGCATAAGTCGCTGCCCAGATCGCTCCATCTTTATCTTTTATGATTCCCTCTATATTTACACTAGGTACATTTGAATTTTCAGTGGTATTAATTTCAAGATTTTTGCGCTATATATAGATTTCAAGATGCCAACATTGTTTTGACTGAGCCAAAGATTACCAGTCTCTTCGTCTAAAAAAAGTCATTATTGCTATTGCCAGCAAACATTTTGGGATCTTCAGCAAATATTCTTTCCATTTGCCATTTGGTGATTGAATATAAATCCCCGCTCCCGTTCCCTTTTCATTGTAAAGTGAAAACCAAAGATTCCCTTTTTTATCTTCATACATTTTTGAAATATATGCTTTTGAAAGTGGTGTTGACCTATCATTTAAGGGTGTGGTAATCCCCTTGTCAATGATCACATTGCCCTCAAAAGTACCGATCCATGTCCGCTCTTTACTATCAACAAATACGCCTAAAGTTTTGTCTGATGGTAGTTTAGAATTCTTTTTCGTCATCTCGCTCCATTTCTGCCCGTCAAACTTAGAAACCCCATTCCAAGACGTAAAAAGCACGTTTCCAGAATGGTCAACAAATATTTCTCTCGCCCAGTTAATTGGTGAATTTACTGAATCAAATTTGGTCCAGATGTGGTTATCATAGCGGTAAACATCGTACCCAATTATAAACCATTTGTTGTCCTTTTTATCCACCTCCATATCTCTTACAGATTGCGTTTGATTTTTATTATAGGAGGTTGGCGATATGATGGTGTTCGATGAGTTGAAATGTTCCCACTTTCCATTTGCGATCTTTACAATTCCGTTATCGGTTCCAATCCATATATCGCCTTTTTGGTCAGTCGCTACTGCCCTTGTCATGTCCCATGGCATTTCGGAGTTACTTTGATTAAAAACCTTCATGTTTCACTGAGCTGTGATTTGTCACTCCCCATTCGGTCTGGCGAACCTTTAGCCGCCATATTGGATTGATTGGTAAAATCAAAGATTCTTCTTTTTGCTCCGTACTTGCCATCTTCGAACTGAAGTATAATCGAGACTGAACTATTTTCTTTTTTTGTACCAGTAATTGCTGGGGTCCAGTTTTCTGTACCATTGACTGAGGCTTTAAGCTTGAGGTCTACCGAGCTGATATTGGTTTTATTATCTACGCTTAACAGGCAAGGTCTGCCATCTTGGTGGATTAGTATCTGCAGCTCAATGGTGCCTTTCAGGATACCTAGGTTTTTTTCTCCGATGCCAGTTAAAATGTTTTGGATAATGGTTTTCGGTGGCTGTGCCTTTGGATCCCCACAGTCAAGACAGAATGCAGTGAGTTTGCAGTCGTCAAACTTTTCGGGATAGAGATTTTGAGAGTATAGTGTGATGGTATTTATAGCCAGGAATATGGTTATTAAGATTTTTTTCACTTAGTTCAAAAATTAAGAAACGATAAATTCAATGAAAGATATATTTTTTAGGGGAGTTAATAAAATTGAATTATTTAATACTCCCTGTTTTTTGGAATGCAGTTTTGGGAATCAATACAGGTGGCCCGTCATAAACTGATATACGCATATAATGTACTTTTCTGTATTCTTGGTTATTTAAGAGCATTATCAGACTTCCAAAATTTGCCATTATAGGCAATACGTCCATCTTTATCATAGAAAGTAAATTGAACAGGTTTATACCTCGCACCAAAAATCATGGCAACAATACAATTTCGGTTTATTCTTTTTTCATCATCTGAATCTTGATTTGAAATGAAGTCCATATCCGAACTATAAAATCTTAATAAATGCCCTCTGGCTTCTTCATTCTATTATTTTACCATTTTAAATGTTATAATTGAAACGGCTGGATTTAATTTTTTTGGAGTAACACTATTTATTTGAAATGACGAGTCCGAATCACAACATTGATCAAATTGGTCACCATTATCCACTCTTAATATCCCATCTACCTTCAAAAATGCAGATAAATAGACTAGATTTATGTGGAATTTTAACAATTTGCCCGTAACCTTTTGTTAACTCATCTATAGGAATAGTAAACATATCTCCTTCTTTTAATCGTAACGGTTTTTTTTTAATAACTTCCATTTTTACTCTTTAATAAAATTCTATTTCTCTGTCACTGTACCTCATTAATAATGTCTACTTTAACATGTAAACAACTGTCATACTCGCTAGGGCTATCAAGTTTAACATGATGACAATGATTTTCACCACCTGTATAATGCATTTCCGTCCCATAACCTTAAAAAATATAACATTTACAATAAAAGACAGAAGCGCAAATATTATAATTATAACTTCCAAAAGAATCATTCGATAAAAAACAAATCCAAAAATATTTCGGTAGTCAACTTTAAATTGGTGTTCGGAACCTAGATATAATATTGAACAAAAAAAGATCACCATGACCATAAAACATACCAATATGAGGTTTGTTATAATAGCTACATTTTTCATGTTGATTAGGGCTTTTTAATTGTTGATGGGGTAGTTGCTGCTTCCTTTAGAGTTTGGATTAAACCTCTCGCAAAATTAGGTTTTTGAAATGAGGATCTTTGCTTACCATATAACACATCTTGTAATATACCATAAACATTCCACTCTATGCCCGTGATGCCTTCCCCACTATCAGAAACTAAATTACCAGTTCCACGCTTCCGTACTACTAGGCAGAACATGCTCCTCTATTTCTATGAAGAAATCAGACGCAATGATAGCTCTAATTTTAAAGCATCCAATACATCCTGCAACTGACGGTAGTAATATCAATAACCTCAGCTCCTGTTGCGAAAAGCACCCAGGTTGCATGGTCTGGGCATAATGCAGAAACCTGCTTCAGCAAAAATATATACAATTAAGGCAAAACGGTGAACTTGTGGTAGCCGAAGATCCACAATCGCCAGACTAAGATTATTTAAAAGTATATGTCATCAAACCTTTGTCCTATCTCGCTAAGACTTTGTTAGTGAGGTGACCCCTATAAACCAGCCTTATAATATTCACACCATTTAATTCCCACCGCATCAAAGTATACAAAGTTATCTTGAAATTTATTACCCCAATCTATATAATCTTTTTTGGTGCCAACAAAAAAGGTAATGATATTTAAATCAGTTTTTGAGCATCGAGAGCTACTGACACCTTTAGACAATTCGAAAATATATCTAATGTTGCTTCGAACTGTATCTTGCTTACCAATAGGAATTATTATTATCTCATTTGAAGCATCATCAACAAATGTAAATCTGCTAGCTATTGTAGTTCCAGATACTCTAGCCAAACCATTTTCTAATTTAACGACATTTCCAACGCTATTCTTTCCTATTTTGTTATAAATAAAGACAATACACGGTCCAGTATAAGTATTTTTCACCTCATAGGTAACTCCGGTAACGTTACATGCCAAAACAGTGCAACAAACCAGCAAACAAAAAAACTTATTTCTTAATTTTATAATCATCTCTATTATCTTGTCCCTTCCAAACCTTCCTCAGTTCAAACATTAAATTATAATTATCGACTGAAATCACCGACTCCTTACCATTACCAATATTAATAAAAACCCCTTGAAAATTTCCTTTATCATCGGTTTGTACTTTTATATTATTAAAATCTAAGACATTACTTTTTCCACTCCCCCATACGTCCGTAAGTGGGCCACCCGAAGCCGTAGATGTACCAACAAATAATCCTGTTCCATTTTCATCGAAAATCATTGTCTCTTGCGCAGGAAATTTATTTCCTGTAATTTTCGCTGAGATATTAAGAACATTATTTTTACTATCTCGTTGAATATTTATACCAAACTGAATATCAATTCCAGGACCAATTTCTGTTCCATTTTTAGCAGAATACGCACCCTCTATCTTCATCTGTTTATCTTTTTTAGAACCAAATCCTTTAGCTGTGATCTCTTCACCCCAGATGTCCCAACTATTTTTAATAGGTCCCCCAAGAATAGTTGGCTGACCCCAAACAGACTTACCCAGTGTCCATTTATCTAAATCCACAGATACATTAGCATGAATCCTAGCAGAAAGTTTTTTATCGCCAGCAATTTGAAATACAGTTCGATCGTCGGCTTTTGACTCAAAGTGCGTCCATTCAAAAGATCCTCGAGGAGCAAAGCTTCTAAAGACTACATTATACTTTTCTAATCCTTCTAAATCTACACATCTGATCACATCATTCTCTGCGAACGCATATGAACTAACAGATGGAAAATCCTTAGTCAAAGGATCCACACTCAAGAACTTTCCGATCCTCGGATCATAAATCCTCATCCCATAATCCTGTTGATTACCCACACCCTTCACATCATTGTCATTCTCCTTGCCATTAAAACCATAACGGTATTTCTCTGAAGTCAAACTCCGGCCGGGCTGGATCATACCAAAGGGATAATAATCCTGGGCACTCAAAACACTTCTAACTTATAGTTAACCAATTTAGTTTCCGGACGAAATCCTAACTTAAAGAGCGCCATAGTAATGGATGGTAAATTAGTCGTAATATTTCCAATTATAACCCATCTCCTGTGAAACAATAATGCATCCGAAATGAAACTAAGAAAAAGAATGGGCTGATTCACTATTTTCAGAAATTTCCTGTTCTTCATTAATATCCCATCTACCTTCAAAAGCGCAGATAAATAGACTAGATTTATGTGGAATTTTAACAATTTGCCCGTAACCTTTTGTTAACTCATGTATAGGTCTACTTTAATATTTAATAAAATGCAATACTCGATAATGCCATAAAATCTAACTTTATGATAATTATTTTTGCCTATGGCACAACATATTTCCATCCCATAACCTTTAAAAATAAATCATTTACAACGAAAGACAGAAGTGTAAATGTTATAATTATAACTTCCAAAAGAATTATTCGATAAGAACTAGGGCTTCGTTATTGTTGATGGTGTAACACACCGTATAATATACGTATCATTTTAACCAGCCTGTTAAACTGTTCATAGACGGAGCTACCACCCTTTAGACTGTCGATAAAAATTCCTTTACCACAAAATACCTATTGGATACCATTTATCTGTAAAATACAATAAACTATTAATCAAGATACATGCTAGTGATGATAACCCTCAAATAATGCGTGCAAAAATTGGGCTTCATCTACAAAAGTCTCAAACACCATTTTTTTGCATTCTTCGAAATTATCTTTTAAATGTTTTTCTCCAAAAGAAGTAATTCTATAAATGCCGTCGTTTTCAAATTCAATAAGACCTTCATCTATTAGCTTTTGTCTAAATTCTGTAATTGGAAAAACTTTAAATCTCCATTCCATTACACGATTAAAGGAATAGTAGTTTTTAAAATTATCATTCTTATCCAAGAGTATTAACGCAATAAATTTAATCAATTTATAATGTTGCATTATCGTTTTATTTTTGTTTCGAGTACGGATTGTGCATTTCCTGCATCAATAGCTTCCTCTGTATAAAGTTTTCGTTCGTAATTTGGGTGATACATTCCTTGTTCTTTTAACGTAGCTGCGTGGGCTGCTTCTTGGGCCGCTTCTTTTGTCATACCGTTATTCATAAATCCTTTTTGCAACTCACTTTCCCTAAGTTCATGTTTGGCGAAATTTAAGTCAATTTCTGTAGCTTTCAATTCACCCTTAGCAATTCTCTCCATTCTATTTAACATTTCCACATTTTCCGCCCTAAATCCAAATTGCTCTAAATGTGAGGAAACAGCCTTGAGTGTTTTAGATCCAATTCTAAACGCGGAGGACATATATTTAGCAGCAACAACAGACTTTACAGCCCCTAATCCTTTGCTGCCTAAATAGAAAGTAAGCGCATCAGTACCTACTTCAGCAAAATATTCTACCCTTCTTGAATTAGAACCATAGATTACTTCATTTTCAAAATTCTTGACAACAGCATCAACCCTCGGCGTTGGCGTCACCTTCACCGTAGACAAACTGAGAATACCTTCCTCAAAAAACTTACCTGTTTCAAACCATGTATCTGCTTTCCACATATTATCGGTAAAAAAGCTCCAAGTTTTCACAACTGACTTAGAAACTCCATTACTTGTGTGTGCTACCAACTTTTGGTTCGCCTTGGTCCAACCCATAGCAGCATCACTAGCCTGCTTTGGTGTTAATCCGATTGACCAACCTTGCATGCTTTCGGCACCATCCAAATCAACAGCTTGAACTGGTGTATTACTCGCAAACTGATATGGTGTCAATTCAGGATATTTGAAAGCAATTGGATCGGTTGACAAGAACCTCCCCACCCTTGGATCATAGATCCTCATCCCATAATCCTGCTGGTTACCCACACCCTTTACATCATTGTCATTCTCCTTGCCATTAAAACCATAACGGTATTTCTCTGAAGTCAAACTCCGGCCGGGCTGGATCATCCCAAAGGGATAGTAATCCTGGGCACTCAAAACCCTGGGCTCCTTAACATTAGATGATACCGGTGCATCGTCATCGATAACAGCCAAAACATTCCCTAGATGGTTGCTCAATTCAAAGAACTTCAGCCTGGATTCGTTCCACCTAATCCCGACACTATCAAATGCTAAGTTAAAGTTTGGACGCCACATTCCCAAACGGCTGCTGCCATACAGATGCTGCTCAGACCATTTGATAAGCCCTGTACCTTTTTTATCATACACAGCCAATGAATTGCCCTGTGCATCCCTCACATACCAGGTCGTCTGGTCACCAACTACTTTGCTTACCCGATTACCTGAGGGGTCATAATTGTATGTGGTATTTGCAGCGCCCTTACTGATGCTCTTGATCTTACCATAAACATTCCAGTCTATGCCCGTGATGCCTTCCCGACTATCAGAAACCAGATTACCAATCGCATCGTAACCATAACTGCCAGTTCCACCGGCAAGCTCACCGCTCTGTGCTGCCCCTGAAACTGCATCATCTAAACTGGCTAGGCGGTTGTTCAGCAGCTTACCGTTCGCATCGCGGTTGTAGGTATAGCTCAGGTTATCCATCATCGAACCAGTCGGGCCATTCCGCTGAAGCGTCAGGATATTCCTGTTACCGTCATAGCTGTAATTTTCCTTGTATTTCTGACTGCCTGCTCCGCTCCAAGTGCTAGTGGTATTGGTCAGCTCGTCGTGCTGTCTCATTTTTACCAGCCTGTTCAGTTGGTCGTAGCCGTAGCTATATTAACACCTTCATCAAAGCCGCAAAACTTAAAAGCATAGCAACTTTGTAAAGACAATTCATAGGATTTAAAAACGTCTAACTAAAAGTACTTATTGAGAATGTAGCTACGCTATAAAAAAGCCCGGCGCAGAACGTCAGGCTGAATATTACTATTTCCGTCATTATAGACATTATTCGGTTTTTCTATATATCATTCTTTTTGTTTTGTTGAAGCCATAATTTTTCTTCGTTTGAAACTTTAAGGCTCAGTGGATTATCAGAATATTCAATAATTGTATCCAAACAATCCCTATATAATTGTTTATCGGGATCTCCATATTCAATTATTATGTGAGCAGCCCAGAGTGCTACGAAATATTGACCTTCTCCTAGAAAGTAAGAAAAGTTTTCCAATTGGCCTTTTTTAATGTAAAGCTTGCCAATATCAATCAAATTCATGTAGTCTTCAGTGTCATTTTTTTTGAAATCAGAGGGTGTAATTCCTTTTAGATAATTGATCTTACATTGGGTTAAAAACATATTTGCTAAATCCATGATTATTTATCTTTAATTGTTGAAATCTTCACCCCCTCACCTTTTTTAGGCACACCGTTAACTACTCCTTCAGTCACACCCCCAGAAGTTTTACCTCCAGGAATATATTGACTATTTGCGCCTACCTCATTTCCCATCGTCGGGCGAAGATTTAATTTCTTCAGGGTACTTGGGCTAACATCAACTCTAATCAAATCACCCTCTAAAAATTTATTATCCACAATCCCTAGTTTTATTGCGAGATCTTTACGAGAAAGACCACTTTCTAATAAAGCGTTAATTTCAGAAGTTGGTGCTATAAATGTCTCACTAGGTAATCCAATTGTTGGACTATTCGGATATCTTGCTAACATTTCAGATGAAACTAATTTTGATCCCCCTTTTGCAAATGAACTTTCCAATGACGCAGCTGCTTCCGCTACACCCGCTCCCCGAAAAAAAGTTTTCCCCCCTCCCAATGCGAAGAAACCTACTGCTCCTGCATATGCATCTGGACTAGTCAATGCATTCCCCGCAATTCTGGCTTGTTCCTGTATAGGCTTACTTAGAAATTCCCTGACATTGCTCGACACCCCATTTATTCCACTCCGAATATCATGTCCTATATTCCTCTGTTTAGTAGCTGCCTTATATAAATATACTGTACCATCCTTCACACCGGTCACAGTTCCCGCTACTGCATTAACACTTCCAATAACTGTATTGGCGGTTAGATTTACAAAACCCGCAAGCACAGGGCCGGCCTGATCCGCACCTTCCAACCACCCCCTGGGTTTTATAAACTCAAGTCCATCAAAATCAATTCCATCAATGGGTCTATTTGAAGCAAATTGATATGGAGTAAGCATTGGATAATCAGCCGTAATCGGATCCACACTCAAGAACCTCCCCACCCTTGGATCATAGATCCTCATCCCATAATCCTGCTGGTTACCCACACCCTTTACATCATTGTCATTCTCCTTGCCATTAAAACCATAACGGTATTTCTCTGAAGTCAGAGTCCGGCCGGGCTGGATCATACCAAAAGGATAGTAATCCTGGGCACTCAAAACCCTGGGCTCCTTAACATTAGATGATACCGGTGCATCGTCATCGATAACAGCCAAAACATTCCCTAGATGGTTGCTCAATTCAAAGAACTTCAGCCTGGATTCATTCCACCTAATCCCGACACTATCAAATGCTAAGTTAAAGTTTGGACGCCACATTCCCAAACGACTGCTCCCATACAGATGCTGCTCAGACCATTTGATAGGTCCTGTGCCTTTTTTATCATATACAGCCAGTGAATTGCCCTGTGCATCCCTCACATACCAGGTCGTTTGATCACCAACTACTTTGCTTACCCGATTACCTGAGGGGTCATAATTGTATGTGGTATTTGCAGCGCCCTTACTGATGCTCTTGATCTTACCATAAACATTCCAGTCTATGCCCGTGATGCCTTCCCGACTATCAGAAACCAGATTACCAATCGCATCGTAACCATAACTGCCAGTTCCACCGGCAAGCTCACCGCTCTGTGCTGCCCCCGAAACTGCATCACCTAAACTGGCTAGGCGGTTGTTCAGCAGCTTACCGTTCGCATCGCGGTTGTAGGTATAGCTCAGGTTATCCATCATCGAACCAGTCGGGCCATTCCTTTGAAGGTTCAGGATATTCCCGTTACCGTCATAGCTGTAATTTTCCTTGTATTTCTGACTGCCGGCTTCGCTCCAAGTGCTAGTGGTATTGGTCAGATTGTCATGCTGTCTCATTTTCACCAGCCTGTTCAGTTGGTCATAGCCATAGCTATAGCCTGTAGGCTTATCACTATCAATTCCTTTTATCGCAACAGTACTGGCACTGATGTTACCATTGTAAAGTGCAGCACCCGTCTCCCCGCCCGGCTGCCATTGCATGTTGTAAGGGTTTGCGGCTCCAATAGGGCTGTAATCCCCAGGGTAGTAACTCAATGTATAAGCAACTGCGTCACGGCCGATCGTTGCTCCATCTCCTCCCTGGTCTTTGGTAGTCTCCAGGGTATTACCGTTCACACCTTTCAGCCAGCCCTGCAAAGTATAGGCGTAATCCAGACCCTGAACCTTCGCCGACTCACGTCCTAATTCCATCCTGGCCAAAGGTCCATGCAAATAATAGGCATAACTCGCGTCCAGCTTCTTGGTACTGAAATCCAATGTACTGCCAAAACCATAAGATACTACATTGGCAGTAATGCTCGACCATACCTTAGTCAACCGGTTCTCCGCATCATAGTTATAGCCGTAATAAAACCGGTCACGCTGTCCATGCTGGTAGGCTACAAAGTTTACTTTTCCACTGGCCAGGTCATATTCATAGTCTATTTTCTTAACTCCAAGTCCGGCAACTTGTTGATACAATGTCTTTACATTGCCCGACAGGTCATAATTGTAATAGCTTGCATTGATATTGTTATCTCCAGCGGTTTCCCGGTAGGTACTTGAAACTACCCGCTTGCGCAGGTTTTGTAGTACCAGACCAGATGGAACGCCGGAAACTACAGATGGGGCGAAATCGTATTTGGTTTGCGTCAGCTGTGCATTGCTGCCAGAGGCTAAAAAGCTATCATAAAACGACTTTTCCAGATAACCTGGTGATTCCAGTTGATCAGCCTGTTTTAAGGTTGCATTATTAACTGTTTTTTCTCCTACTTCTGTAATACGTCCCAGTATCTCCTCATATCGGGTATAGCTGTATTTATCTGATGCTGCTTGTTTTGCATTTTGGGAAATGATCAGCCTGCCCAGCCTGTCATACCAGAACCGGCTGGTTCCTCCGTCAGGGCTCTGTTGCCGAATCACCTGGTTGCCGCTGTTATAGGCATAGGTGGTAGCCAGGTTATGCAATGGATAAAGCAGCTTAAACTGTGTTTCCTGCGTGCTGTTAGCAGCAATAGTAGTTTCTGTTCCTGCGGCAGGAATTCCGAAACGATACCATTGGGTGTAAACTCCATTGGCATTGAAGCAACCACTTTCAGCATTTTTTAAAATCTCATCTGCTCCTAACAGGCGACCGGTATAAAGCCTCATGTGTTTCAAATTGGCAATGTTCTCCGGAGTTACCAGCGAAGGTGATGTACTGATCCCCCAACTGCAGCCTGCTGATGGGGCGCCTGGTACTGCAGGGTACAATTTACCATTTACCCATAATTGTAATGCTCCTGTGCCCAATTTATTACCCTGTACAACAATATGATTCCATGGCAGTACTGGTTGCAAGGCCTGTATATTGGCTGTCACATGGTTAGATAAGGTTATGGTTATATTTCCTGCTGATTCCTGGTTCAGACTATAAACATCAATATTTAGCAATCCGCCATTGATACAGGCCTGAAATATATATTTAAGGTCAGGCGTTGTTGCAATCATCTGTTGCGAAGAACCGTTGTTTTGATACAACCAGAGTTCAACTGCCGCATTTCCCTGGTAGGCGATCGTGCTGGAAAGATTTTGTAAAGCAGTTGGCTTACTAGCTGCTGTTACGGGTCCGCTATAAGTACAGTCTGTGATGCTAAATTGCCTTGCCTTATCTACCATCCTAGTCTGTGATTCATTCAGCACATTTACTCCTTCTGGTGGTACTGTTCGTATCAGGTTTCCGGCCTGATCATAATAGTATAAGGTATAATGATAGATCTGTTGCCTTACCAGTAGCCTGGCACTGGCCTTGGCCGACGCTGAAAACGCAACATAAGATTCCAAAAACTTCCGCTTCTCTTCTTCCACATAGCTAAGGTATTGGCGCTTACCGTTACCTACAGCCAACTCGATCAGACTCTTCTCACAGGCATAAGCTGTTGCGGGTAGTTCGGTATATGGAGTTTCGTTACATAATGTTGTGGCGGTTCCGGTCGCGAAACTTGCATACCTGTCATAAGGTAGAGAAAATCCCCATTTGAAATTAAGGTAATTGGATACAATGGTCTCGTAGTTGTCGGAACTTGATGTCAATGTTCCATTGAACACTGAAGCGCTGTTTAACTGGGTCATCGCATCATTGTATGCTGTTCTTGTAACACAGGTAATACTGTTGGCTTCCAAGAATGATGGTAATACCAGGTCCTTTTTAAGTAGATAGCGACAATTACCGCATGCTTCCAGCAACAATTGAAAGTCTGCAAGACTTAGTTTCATTGCAGTTCCGAAAGTTGTTTGAAGGGAGGTGTAGAATTGTGCATCAGTCATACCTGGGCTTCTTAATGCTCCTAACCTTGCACAGATATCCGGACTTGTATTCGTAATAATCCGCTCTACTGGTTGATGCCCTGATCCATGGGGATAAGGGGTCTCTATTAACCATGGGTTTAGTAAGGGATTAAAGGAACCAAATATGGCAGAAATGACAGCGCCAAAATTTGAACACTGTTGTCCTCTCACGATAATAAATCCTCCATTTGGCAAGCTGCTTGCTCCCATAGGGTGTGAAAGGTCTCCTCCTGCGGCACACAGTTCAATTAATTTCGATTTTAATAACGCAATGTCTAGTGCCTCTTTACCCTGCAGTCCTGCTGCAAATCTTTCCATCCATATTTCAGCACCCGCCTCACAAGAGGATTGAATGAGGTTATGTAACTCACCTTGTTGTTCATCGTAAATCTGGGTACCGTTGGTACCTGATACATCCGACCTGCCTGGAACACCGAAACGTGATATCTTAGTCGATAACAGTGGAGAGCAAGGTACCGAACCGCCTGATGTGCATGGTCTGACACCGCATACCCAAAAAGTATCGTAGGATGGCAAGTAATTTGGAAAACTATAGGTCTGCTCTACCGAAACCTGGCCGGCAGGAATGATGCTCGAGCCGAGATAGTACCATTCTCCAAATCTTTCTATATAAATTTCTACCGGAGCTGCTGCATTGCTGCAGGACACGTTGTTGGAATATCCTACTACTAAATGTATTCCGTTACCCTGCCAGCTTGGATAGGCAGCGTAAAAATCGCTGCTGATGCAGGATGGTGCAGAAATACTCTGCACTGAAGCAGATTCCATACTTTTTGCCGCAATATTGCTTTTTGATTTTACTGTAGATACATAATTAGCTACCCAGACATTCGTAAATGTCCTGAAATTGTTTTTTGCTGTCTGAACTGCAAAATACGCTTTGAATTCATAGCCGGTAAATTGGCTTTTTACTCCTGGAACTGTGCTTTCCGCGCTAATTATTTGTGTACTGTCTTTTACGATACTATAGATTTCATTTTTACTGATATCTGCAAGGACCAGCTCCTGGTCTTTTTTATCTGTGTCATTAAAGTTGTTAGCCTCTAGTATTTTCTGCATAGGCGTTAAGCCTGGGCTGGCCACTCTGGTAGCAGGTATGGAGTCGCCAGCGATATTGCTCTGGCGTCCCATTGTGCCAGTATATACATCGTAACAGGTCTGTGCCCAGACATTATAATGGGTTTGGGTGTATCCGGAATAGACGTTATATACAGTCAAACAGTCATAAAAAGCGACATCATAGGAACTATAACAATAATCAAATTGTGGATAGGTGGAACTGGTGTACCCTGGATAAAGCGTGACTACATCCCGGGTTTGATAACCCCCGTAATTGATATATAGCAAGTAGGGACCCATTGATTCTGTGTAAAAAATCGTCCCGGAATTGTTGCAACTTGGGGTTGTCGCTTGGATACAGGTATACATCCATACATTATAAAGCTTCTTAAGCACATTATTTGGCAGATAAACTGTAATGCAGGAATAAAAAACTGGCGCTTCTGTACTACAGATGCTTCCCGCCGGAGGCGCGTTTCCTGGTACTCCGCTTACAAAAGTATAGGTGTAGAGCTGGTTATTATATACATCATTATTGGTAAATTTAGTGTCCGAGAGCTGCGCCCCGTATGTAGTCAGATAGAGCGAATTTCCGCAAGGAGCCGTCCCCGCCCCATTATTTACTGTGAGCCCAATAGGCGCTGCCACCTCACAGTTACTGGAGCAAGTGGTAGCAGACCTCAACATTTCAAAATACTTTTGTTTCAGTTCAAGATACATGTCCCGGTACATTTGCCATTCCCTGTCTATCACTCTGCAGGCCGTGTTCTTTGCACAATTGTCCCAACGGTTTGAAGGCTGCCCAAATTGATTTGTAGTACCAAGAGAATCAGCGCAATACAACTGATAGTCTACGTATTTACTTAGACCTTTTACTACTGCATTTGGAAACCTGACATTTAATTTCAGCACGTTTGTACTGTAATTGTTCAGATCTGCAGTCATGGAGCTTGCATATCCTGATCCCGCTCCGGAGAAGAAAGGGTCGTAAGGAACTAACCATGCATTATTGGTATCACTATATGCTGCACCTGAGGCTATTTTCGAACTGATCTCCGCAGCGGTATTAACTTGTTGGATCTTTTCATCCCAATTGGCAGATCCGCTGTTGGTAATGCAAAATTGTAGCTTACAATATTCTGGATGAAGCGGAAGAAACAGCTCTGCCCACTCTGGCCGCCAATATTGTACAAGTTGGGCCAGCGTAAACGATGAGGCATATGGCGAACTGATGCTACCATCTGCTAACGTGACTTGTGTAGCTTTATAATCCTCATGGCTGCTTGGTAAATTTCCCGTGAAAACTGTGGTATGAAATCCTTTCAACAAGACATTCAGATCTTGCTCCAGGGCAAGGCCTGCAGCATCAAATAACGCATATTGTCCACCTGGTGATACATCTTCAATCATCATCCTCCGGTATTGTTCACATGGATTTGATGTCGTGTTACAGTCGTTCGACAAGGCTATAGCGGTCGCCGACAGCGTGTTGTACAATCCTGTAACGAATGAGCTGTAATCCGCTGGTGTAACTCCCATTTCTGTGAGTTTGGCATTGAACATAGTAGTGAAAGCTGTAGAACCTCCCAGGTTCTGTACTGCGGTCTTACAATCTGACAGACAGTCTGCAAAGTTCATTTTTCCGAGTTCAAGCAATACAAATTCTTTTTCCTTTTTTATGCTGCCATTAGCCTGACCATCTGTGATGAACTTATTGGTATAATATCGCACAACATCCCTACTTAGGCTGTATTCAATTGTGATGTAGTACTCACCAATTTTTAAGAAATCAACATCAAAACTTTCTTCATACAAGCCTATTTTCGTTGCATTATAAGTTTCCGAGCCAATAAAATGATCGCGTTTAAAGGTTTTTATTACATTTTGGCAATCATCCTTTATCGTGATGTTCAGCTCGTAATAACAATTGCTTTTTGCCTGAAAAGTCCCTACCTGATACTGGTGAATCAACTGCTCAATATTGAACTTTAGTGTGCTTGTTCCAATTACATCAGCCAAATGGGTCGTAGTTGCAGTTAACGTAAGCGCAGTACTATTGAACACGAATTTATTGGAAGCAAACAATGGAATCGTGTCCAATTTTACTTCGGGCAATGAACTTAATGCTTCAACATTAGCTGGCTTTGGGCCAGTAAGTGCAGTTGCAATTGTTTTCCCGGATGCATTGAGGTAGCTGATACTTACCTGCTGATTGGGATCTACTACCATGTTTTTAAGGTAGTGGTCTGCAGTCCCTACATCATTCCCAAATAGGCGGTCCAACTCCCATTGTCCGGGTTTGGCGTAATAATACTTAGTTGTTTTACTATTCGCAGAGCCTGGTTGGAAAACACTACCTACTCCGCCCTGCAACTTAATTCTACCAGTATTATCAGCGGTGTACTGGGTCACAGATAGGGGAAACCCTCCAGCGTTTGGTATAAATTTATCGTAATTTCTTTCGTTGGTATTTTTAAATGTATTTTCTGGAGAATAATAAAAGGAGGCCCCGGATGACATACTCAATACCTGAGGTGAGATCTCGCAGGCAGAATCGAGATTAGCGAAATTGTATGGCTTCAAATCTGAATTCAGGTTAAAATTCTTATAAAAGCGCAGGTATTGCTTAGTGGTTGCCAAATCGCGATATGGAGCCGGTAATATACTTGCAGCTACCCTTCCGTACTTATCATATACATTCTCCTGAACGATGGCCACATTATCAGCATTATTTAAAGTGACCGTCTGGCGTCCTCTCAATGTACCGTCAAAATAGGTTACCACTTCTTTCTTTTTTCCCTCTTCAGCGTAACTGGCGGAATATTGCCAGTTCATTTTAGCTTCATGCCAGGTTAAATCCCATGCAGTATATTTAACGGGATTATCCTGTTTATATGACCATGCTCCTTCAATTCTGATCCCACCAGCTATATAATTGACTTGCCTAATTCTTACCAGGATGACATCTGCGTTTGAAAGTAGGGAAATGGTATAATTGGGGACTACTGTAGTAATACGCGTGGAGTTATTTTTAAAAAATTGTCCAATTACCTCATCTGTAGAATTGAAGGAATTGTTCACCAAGCTTGTTAAAACAGTGGTATTTGCTGCTGTTTTATCCAATGTCACCCATTCGATATCATACTCATATCCGGACGGTAGCGGTGTCCAACTCAACTCCAGCTGTGTTTTGGCTGTATTCATCGTACCCGAACTCAGCCGCTGTGCCAATCCATTGCCGGAGGCAGCTTCTCCTACCATGACGCCTTCCATTGAGATGGGCATATCTGCAATAAACTTATATTGCCTATCGATCACAATGGTACTGCTAAGCTGAAAAATCTCTGGAATTTCAGTTCCCAGCTCCTGACTTTCCACATCCACAACATATACCTTCACATAATAGCCGTCACTGAAATGATGGTGATCTACCGACTTAAACGTCGTGCCTTGTCCTTTGGCATAATTGACGTTCAACTGAACGGAATCCAGTCTAGTGGGCTCAATCTGAGTAGGGCTTGAAAAGTACTCTACCCGGAGTGTTACTTTGAGTTTAAAATCTTTTGCGATTTCCTGCTCATTCAATATGCTGAGCGAAATCGTATTCCGTACAGATATATTAGTAATGTCCGACCAGATAAAAAGTGGGTTCTTAAACTTTTCGTCTTTAACAAAAAGTGAATCATTTTTTTTAATGGCCCCCTTGATGAAATTTTCATAAGGTTCTTCTGCAGCAAAGGATTTTAATCCGGTTAATAGGATCAAGCATACAATGGTAACGATATTTTTGAGGCGTAATGTCATGCGCTGTCTTCTTTTAAATCACAACTAACTGATAATCCTCGTAGCCCGCTGCTGCGACCCAGGATGATCCTTTTTTTTCTACAATTTCTTTAACCATTTGCAAATCTTTATTTGCGTGCTGACTGCAGCTCTTGATATTGATTTCCAAAACCTTGTCTTTCCCTTTATCTTCAGGGTTTAGTGCATCACTTAAACGGATTTTAATCTGCTTTGGCTCCAGGCGTTCTGCGTCAAATGTTATCTGGTATAACTTACAGGAGATATGAAAATCATTGATTAAAGAAATGCTTTCCAGCTGACCCGACCTTTGACTCAAAAGTTGGTAGCCTTCTTCTTTCATGTTCTTTACAAGTAAAGATGGATCCGGCAAGCCTGCACTGGTGGTAATTTTTTTCTCTTCAGAAATGACAATTTTTTTCAATGGATGGTCTACGTAGATATATACCCCTGGACTATTGATTGTTTCAGTTTCTCCCAACTTGCAATACATATACTGTCCTTTCTTGTTAAGAATATATACCGATTCTGATTCCTCCGCGGTACTATCAGCCTGATCTAAAGTGCGAATACTTCCGTCAAGATAATATTCATCAGCCCCAACTGTTACTTTTGAACAAACGGTTCGGAATTTTTCTAAAACTTCAGGGTCATAATTAAATTGCATTGAAACGGTATCAGGTGCGATCGTTTTCAAAGAAGAGCGATCCACCCTCCTTTGAATCTTACCCCAGGCAATGAAGCTCAATGTAGCCAATGCGACAACTGCTAATGATGTTTTCAGGTATTTATTAAACTGTTTTGTCATTTGGTTATATTTTTTTTCTGTAAGAAGATCTGTTTTCCTTAACAGTAATGATGCCCCGTTCTGTTTCCTTTTTCACCCTGATCAAGGCACCAGCATCGTCGTATTCATAAAATGTAGCAAAACAGTTTTCATCCAGTTCTGCCATCAGCTTAAAGTCTTTGGCATTGTAAGCGTATGATTTGAGATGTGCATCATAAGGGTGAATACGAAGGTCATCGATAAAAACATCAGTTGAATTCGCTTTGATACTTATATCGATTGAATTTGCAGTTCCAGAAACATTTGGCATAGTTACTTCTCCTTCTATTAGCTTCCAGCCTTCTACGATTGCTTTGCAGGATAATGTTATGGGAACGGTGACCTCACTACTACCTCCTTTAACAGTAGCTGTTATTCTGATGGTTTTATCTCCCGGGAACCCGTCTTTGATCCATGTTGCCAGGATATATTTTTTTCCAGGAACCGCCTCAAAGCCATTAGGATATAAACCTGCGGTATTGTATAGTTGATAGCCCGTTGACGTCTCTTGAAAATAGGCATTTTCCCGATGCTTGAGCGCATGCCCCTTAGTTCTAATTTGAATACCATAAGAGTCAAGTTTCAAACTCGTATTCCCAGTATGCGATTGCGTATTGTCCAAAAGACTTTGCAGGCTTTGAGGTGAAATGGCTGTAAGTTTATGCAATCCATTCTGGACCAGATCTTCGAAACCATTCGCATAAATCTCCCTATTCATGGCATTTGAGGCAACGGCAGTGGGCAACTCCCCATTGAATCCAAATGTAGCTGCGCTATATCTCTCCAGCGCATCTTTGTTTTCTAGTTCCTGACCATACTTATCGTACACCATCACGGTATTTGCTGTCGTCCATAATGCTTGATTGGCTTGTTCAATAAAATATCCATGATAAGCGACTGCCCAATAAGAAGTAAAGGTTTTAAGATACCCTGAATTTACAGCGTCAACACCTCTTTTTCCCGCATCAAAAATACCATCATAGGCACGGCCACCCTGAAATACTTTTTGAGAAAGTACTCGCCAGTTACCCAGCATACCATTTACAAAAGGGTTATAAAAATTATCGTATGTTAGTCTCCAGGTCTTGACACTACTGATTGTCTTGAACGTTTGTAAGTTATAATCATTGATTAGCCATTGCGTGGAAAATATCTGTCCGAGATTCGAAGAGCTTGTAGCCTGCACAATCTGAGCCATGGAGGCGTTATAAATTTCCAGGCCTATGCTACCTGGATTGTTAGTTAAAGTGTTACCAGTACTGTTATGCTCATTATATCCTTCAACTTCTATGCTGTGCGTACCTTTTGTTAGGTACACCCGTTTAATTTCCCAATAATCAGCGGCATTATTTGACACAACAGGAGTTGATCCATCAATGGAGAACTTGATCCTGTCATCACCTCCAAAGCCAATGTAATAATAGCCACTAGTGGGAGCTTCAAATGTCTTTACAAAACCTACAGCATTGTTGATATTTGAACTTATATCTCCCTCCACCCATATCCCGATATCATCAAGTCTTTTACTAATAAAAGGATTACTGATAAGGTAAGGTTGTCCGCAGTAGCTTGAATCTTCTACCGAACAAGGATTAAAGTAGCGTGCACCGTATTGTCCATGATATATACTGTTTCCTGCATCAACGAATATGGGCACAAGTGGGTTAAGTGAGACATTGGTACTCTGACCATTTCCATCAATTGGCCATTTTTCGTCATAGGTAGTTACAGCAGCATTTACCGCTTTTAAGGCACTTGCTACACTCTGATTATACATAAAATCCAATTTGCCATTTATTAAAGGGTTGTTCATACTTACGATTGTTCCTGAACTGGACCCTAGCTGATTTCTAAATGCCGAACGTACAATTTTATATTTTCCATTGGGACTCAAGGAGCTGATTGATTTTCCATCAACATCAATTAGCAACTTTCTATTCGGGAAGAGCGCCTGTACTTCACCTGGTACATTCCTAATCCTTTCAATAACCCAGTATTTTTTTCCATCACTCAGATCTACAATCTCATCGCCTCCCGCCATCATGGAACTATAGGCTTCCGAAATCTCTCTATAGGTATTCAAGGTGAGCCCATTTAAAATTACCCCCAGGTTCCGATAGGCTCCTCCCATTTTAGGATAAGTCCAATATGCAGGAATATTAGTAGTGTAAAAATCTTTATTGAATTCATTTTGTGTCCTCGTGATTATCGCTTCGCCAGTCAGTCCATCATAGGCAATATTTTCCACTTCGATGGATGATCCATCCTGTGTCTTAACCACCTTTTTTACAATGCCATAATTCTGCACTACCTTTACTGCACAGGCTGATCTGAAAAGTTTGTATTCATTGTTGCCATTTATTGGCCAATGGGGAATCGGAAAGGGTCCGATAAGTGGTACTACGTCGACACCGAGATTAACTGCCAGACCGGAATTTTTCGATTCCTGTTCTCTAAAATCCGTAAAAAACTCAATGTCCCTACCTATATAAGCGTCTTTTTGTAAGACACCGCGCTCATCTATAACATCGACTTTGTTATTTAGACTTAAGGTCACAGCATTTGGATTCTCTACGGCATAATGGTACACCGTTGAAGATATTTCCGCCTGCACTTTATTTAAAACCCTTGTTGCCTTGGTTTTACCGTGCATATCATTAAGTTCTATGCTATACCCCTGAGAAAGGATCAGTTCTTCGATACTGTTGGTATGGACAAGGGAATAATAATTAGATGGCTTGGGATTGTACTTTTTAATTGGCATTACTTTAACCTTGACCGGAAATTCTTTTGAAGTATAGAATTCATTCACAATCGCTCCAGTCTCCGGATCAGTACTCCCCGTAGCATCAAAGTCCCTGACAGTTACTTTACTGTACCCCACCGAAGGGGCGGGAAAAAAGGATTCCCCGAACGGCTCCTCCAGTTCAAAATAATTATTAATTGCTCCCTTGATGCGTTGTATATATGGCACCGGCTGTTTTAACGGATTTTCGTCATTTCCTACTGCTGGCTCGTAACTGGCTACACCAGTACTTACTTTCCTGCCATTTTCCATAGTGGTATAATCGTAAGATTGTCCGTACATACCCGCTGGCGCATTGGTATTACCTGTAAAACCTTTCCAATCGTCGTTGATGTCAATCTGTTTTACCCTTACACCCCCTCCAACTTTACCTTGCTGATACTTACTAACGCGCACGAAGCATCTGGGAAGGTTAACTTCGCTCGCATATTTTTTCCTTTGTGCTTTGACGTAAAAATTTTCACGGAGTTCTGTGAGATTTTTCGCCGCGTTAAAAATAGAAGTAACTACAGCTTTCACCCCAGCATTTCCATTTTGCACTCGATTTTGGAATCCCGGATAGGCATACCTGGGGTATTCATTTTTCATCTTCTGCCAGGCAGAAAATCTAATTGGGTTATCCTGCACACCGGCCTCAGTAGTTTCTTCAAACGAAACAATTCCATTATTTTCAGAAACCCTGAAAGCATTTACTTTACAATAAGTAGAAACAAAATCATGATTCAATCCATTGCTCAACTTATCTGTAGTACCAAGCTTCATGTAAAACTTGGTATACATATAATCTGATCCATTCAGATAGGTATTTTTAAACCAGGACAAGCTGTCCGCGGCAGTCACTCAGAACCTGGGGGTAAAGGATCCAATGGAATTCTTATTCCAGTACCCAGTGGTCTGTTTGTTGTAACTCCTTGCAATGCTGACACGGTTTTCATTACCGCTGCTCTTTTATCCTGAACGTAGGAATAATCATCTGATTCGTATTTCACATTAATGATCCCGCCTGTTGGCAATTCTATTTTTGTCAAGTGATATAATGCGGCAAATGAATCAGCTGTGGTTTTATTCTGGATGGTATAAGGATACTCTTCGTTTGTCATTGAATCGGGATTACCAGTCAGCGCTTTATAGGTACCCCATCGGTCAGTCGACATAGTTTCATATGGCATGTCGTTCTTCGCGTAAGTAAATAAATATGGTTGATCCTTTCCTTTGGTGGAATTTCCATATTCAAACCAGACTTTTTTCAATGTCAGTTTTCCGTTCGTTGGAGTTCCAATTGAATTCGGTACTTCTTCACACAATTCATAGGAGTAGGTAAACTTCACCACTTTTATAGGTTTACTCAAATCAAATTTAGAATAGAGCCTGATCTCCTTTAATACCTTTTGTTTGGTATTGACATCCATATCCCCCTGCCAGTTCAACACACCCAAGCCATCAAGACGATCTGCAGTGATGAAGCAGGCAATTTGGGTTTTCGACTCAATAGAATGCACGTAATAAATTTCTTTTTCACCGTAAATAATGCTAGCCTTATCGTCATCAGGATCGGCAAGCAATCCACGGTTGAGCACAGCTGTCTTTTAGCGCATCGAGTTTAGTCTTCCTGGCAGCATAAGGCGTTCGCCATTTATAATTGTCAATTCTGGAATAGTTAAATTTCATTCCAGTACCCAGATCGTCTTCAGTAATACCGTCATTGGTTTTATCTAAGTAATCGGCTGATAAAATTCCGGTCAACAGGTAACTGGACGCATAACCGGGATGTGTTTCTTTATGGTAATATTCATCAATACCCTTTTTGTATGTCGGCTCCCCTGCTCCCGGGTCGAGCGATATCAAATTTCCTTTTACAACCGTGTAATCCGGTTTGGTAGTTGCCGACAGCGAAGCTATATTCTTCCTGCTTCTTATTATATACGGGTATTCCATATACCATACGATCGCCATTTCCCCCGGTTACTGTAATTTCCGAAATATGATGTGGTTTGCGGAATCCGGTATCTCGGGGGGTATTAACAGCACCATTACTAATAAAATTAGGGTTAAACGTAGCTGAGTCAAGAAAAGGATAAGTCTTTATGCTCTTGTCCAAACCCGCTAGTTTGGCTTCACTTGCAGTCAAATATGAAATGATGGTTTGCCTGACTTGACGTTCTTCCTTATTAATCTGACCGCCTATAGACTTAATCGAATCCGGCAGGGAAAAACCTGTGTTTTTAGAAAATGAAGAATTGGCATTTTTTCCAGTAATATTCACCGCCAATGCGGAAGATCCAAATAGCTTACCTGTTAATAGTTTATCTTCAATATTTTTTTCATCTACCTTTCTAAAATATACATGTTCTTTAGCAGGACTTTCATTTAATCCATCCTGAAAATCACCATTTTTCAAATATTCATTATTTGCAGTCCACTTTCTGGTAGTATTGAAAGTACTCTGATTAAATAAGGTTACACCCGAATGTGCTATACCGCCTACCCCTATGTCTACACCGCCCGTACTTACCGTAGAAACGTCACTTACCTCATTGTCAAAAAAAGCTCCTGTTCCACCTCTGTAAAGTCGAAATTGTCCGGACCCCATTTGACTAGTGTATGTAAACAAATCCGGAGTATGTACAGGTAATGCAAGATTTGGTAGTTCATTGATTATAGGATTTTCCTTTTCACGGATAAAATCCAAAACAGCATTCTTTTTGCTCTTTCCTCTTTCCGCATATAAAAAACCATATTCGGGATTGCTAGTCTCCGGATTTAGTACCTCTCGTATGTTTAAATAACCGGTACCTCCCAATGACGTAAAAACAATTCCAAGTGAAGGTCCAACATTAAGACTAAATGATCCGTAGGTAGAACGGTAAGCAGTCTGAATTTTTGGTGCGATAGGCTCTACATTGGAAGCTAATACGATCCCCCCCCAAATTAAAACCCTGGTAAGTGGATCCTAAAGTAAGGCTTTTGATAATCCTGATCTACTGTTATAGCCCAGGGAAGTAGCTACTTGAGCCATAGCTAAGGCTTTGTTTTTGGAGTTTTCACTTATGGACAAGGAAACATTGGGTGAAATATCAACTCCACTGGATGTGTTGGAAAGGATGCCTATGCCCATACTACCTGTAAGTATTCCCGAATTGGCAAAAGAAAAAGACATCCCGGCGTTCACGCCAAGTTCAGCTCCGATCCCTGTATAATTGTCGCTAAATACGCCAAAATTATACGATCCACCTAACTTGGCTTTACCTTTTATCTCTATTTTACCCGTCATCCTACCACCCACAGTAATTTTTTTCTTAGTCGAATGAGTTGTTTTCAGTACGTCGCCATCGAAGACGAGTCAGGCACTCCTCTCATCTGCCTATTGATAGATCCTACATTTAAATTCCAGCCCAGGCCTACCCAACTGGCTTCATCATCCATACCTACCCCCGACTGATAGTTCAGGTTTATTGGATAACCATCAACATCTAATAACGGAATATTATATTTAAAATCGCCAGAGAAAAGGTCGACCATATCCGATATTCCGGCTGCTTGAAAAGACTGAGACTCCGGCTGTGCCGGTCCTGAAGTAAGTGCATAAGCAGAAATTGGTTGTACAATGCTCAGTATTATGTTAAACAGTAATATATAGGCAATAAACTTAACCCGTTTTCTAAAAAATGTAAATCCCATATTATTTAAATACCAAATGATAGTTTTTCTTATTAATATATTTGTCCTGATAAAATAATTCAGCACTTACCTTACTGTCAAATCTGACAAGGTATTCAAAACTGTTGGCCACTCCATTGGCTATGCATTCGGTACCAATGGGGTAAATTTTATGCACTCCCTCCATAATGTAGAAGCAACTGTCTGCACCATACATCATGTTCCGTCCAATGGTTGAATTCTGCTCCAGTAATTCCTTTTTTGGTAAGATCCTGACATTATAAACTCCAGCACTATCCGGCTCGCTACGGGTCATGGCGTGTATTGTCATTTCCTCATCTACAATACTTACAGCGGGAATCTTGTGCCTACAGGACATCATCAGCAACACAGCAATACAGCAAGAGAACAGGCTGTTTTTGATCATCTCACGTATTCTCATTCCAGGTCATTATAAATAAAACGCATTTGTTTAGTCACACCGTTCGGCAGGCTTACCGTAAGCAGGTAAGAATAATTGTCTTTAAATGTGAAATTCGTAGACAGATCAAGACTGATCTTATTTTTTCCCTTCAATAGCTTC
>CAWCIO010000008.1:0-31910 GCA_963795585.1 uncultured Sphingobacteriaceae bacterium
TTGTGTACTGTAACGCTTCGTTTAACATATATTCAATAAACAAGCAGCAACTGTAAAAACCATTACAGCATACGTCAGCGGCGGTCGTTTTCAGGTGGCGGTGGCGGAGGGTTTGGCGGAGGGGCTGCAACGGCTACCACGCCTTCCTCTTCGTTTTACGACCTCAATGCCAAGTATACTTACGCTCCGGACGATAAAAACCGCTTCTCCTGGAGCATCTACCAGGGAAATGATAACCTCGATAATAGTCGGGATGTAACCTTACCTTCAGGTATCTCGGGTGGCGGCGGTATCAGTTCTACTGATAAAACCACCTATGGCAACCTGGGTTCCCCTTCAAATGGTCAAGCCGCTGGAACTCCAGGCTGTATTCTAATACGCTGCTCAGCTATTCTACCTATCATAGCGACCGCGACAATAGCAACGAGATCACAGTAAAAGATAGCGAAGGTAATGACCAGACAGTATCTACGGGGACATTCGAGAAGAACAACCTCAAAGATTTTAGTTTGAAATCCGATTGGGAACTTCAGGTGGCCAGAAAGTTAAACTGCTCTTTGGTGGTTTCGGCTCCCGGCAGAATGTATCCTACGAAAATAGTTTGACAGATACAGGAACCCTCATCAATGAACACACGAAAGCATTTACAGGGGGTGGGTATGCTGAACTGGAACTCAGTCCCTTTAATGCTTTGCAGCTAAAGCCCAGCATCCGCAGCACTTCTTACGACCTTCACCGGCAAATTGTATTATGAACCGCGTTTCTCGGCTACATATACACTGACTGACCAACTGACGCTAAAAGGTGCAACGGGTAAATTCTACCAGTTTACCAATCGGGTAATCAAGGAAGATATCCTCGCGGGAAGCCGCGATTTCTGGGTTTTGTCCAATGGCAGTACCATACCCGTCAGCTCCGCCCTGCATTACATCGCCGGCATCAGTTACGAAACAAACCGATTCCTGTTTGATGTAGAAGCTTATTATAAAAAGCTGGATAACCTGAGTGAATACTCTCAACGCCAAACCGGAAGAAGGCCGGGTTCAGCAGGTACGCTGGAGGAACATTTTTACGATCGTACCGGTTATGCTAAAGGTGTAGAATTCCTGATGCAAAAAACACAGGCGGGTATACGGGATCGATAAGTTATGCCTTATCTAAAGCTGTTAACAATTTTGAGGTCTATGGCGGGGAATTTGCAGCCAACCAGGACACCGGTCATGAATTTCACTCGTCAACGTCTACCATACCGGTCGATGGACCCTGTCTGCCACCTGGATTTACGCGACAGGTAAACCATATACTGCGCCCGTTGACCAGTTATACGGTTAATGATTATACAGGCCATAGCCATGTTCCTGACGATCAGTGCAAAGAACTCGGAACGCATGCCTGCATACCATCGCCTGGATGCTGCGGCGACCTATGACCTGATCAAGATCGACAGCCGGAAGGCCGGGCAGCATTGGTTTTTCCTGTTCAACATCTATAACCGTTCCAACATCTGGTACAAACAATATTCAATTGTCAATAACCAGGTAATTACCTCCAATGTCAATTACCTCGGTTTAACCCCTAACATCACACTCAGTTTGAAATGGAAATAACTAAATCACCAAACAACAAAACATTGATCCTTGCACTCGCACTAATTGCCATCAGCTTCTTTGCCTGCAAAAAAGACAGCGTATCTACAAATGACTATGTTCGTCCAGTGGTCGAAGGATTCCTGGTTCCCGGCAAATCAGTATTGGTCAAAGTGTACTACCAGAAATACCTGGATGATACCATCTCCTATGGCTTCCCCATTACTGGTCTCAAACTGAAAATCTCTGATGGAAGCCAGACAATAGAACTGAGCGAAAGCAGCAGTGGCAGTTACACCTATGCAGACACCAATTTTGTAGCGGCCAATAAGAGTTATACACTGAGTTTCGACTACAACAATACCCTCGTCAGTTCCAAAACCACAGTTCCCTCAAAGCCTGAAAACTTCGTCACTTCAGATTCTCTGCAACAGGTGCCCGTATTCAGTTTTGGCGGCAGCTCGGAAACTTTTGTGCCGGTCACACTCAGCTGGAGCAATACCAGCTCGGGGTATTATATGATGGTCATTAAGAATACAGAGAGCAGCCGCACCAGTTTGAACCCGCGCAATAGTTCATCTTACCGCGACTCCGAACTAACCCTGGGACAAGTTTCCAGCTACCAGACGCAGCCCATGATGTTCAATTACCTGGGCCGTCATAAACTGATCTTATTTCACATCAACAAGGAGTATGTTGATGCACTCAATAACAACGGAGGTAGTTCGCTCAATCTGACCGATCCTTATACCAACATTACCAATGGACTGGGTATTTTTACAGCAATGCAGTCTGATACCCTCAATATGCGGGTCTACCAATAGTTTTTATTTACATTTGATCAACATGAGAAAAACTAAATACTGGAAAATATTGGGTCTTCTTGCCCCATTGCTCATTGGCCTGCCACTGCTTACCCTTCCTTTTTTCAACAGGGGCGGCAACCTTCCGGCTGAAGTGCGCATGGAGATGCTCCGGGGTGCCCTATTTTCCAATATTTTGCTCATCATTATATTCTACCTGCACACATACGTGATCTATCCCATCAGGGAACAAAAAAATGGCCTTTATAAATACGCAGGACTTCTACTATGCTGCCTGGCGGTATCTATGATCGTTGGAAACCTCATGATGCCAGATATGCCCAGGTTTCATGGCAAAGACTTCCCCCGGCCACCAGATATGGGTCCGCCGCGCGGAGGCCCGGGATTTCTTCATAATCCATTTCTGGGAATGCTTCCATTCCTGTTCGTGATCCTGGCAAGCTTCAGTTACCGGATGTATACCGATAAGGTGAAGCGCGATAAACTAATTAAAGAACGTGAAAACATACACCTGAAAACAGAACTGGAGTTTCTGTCCTCGCAGATCAGTCCGCATTTCATGTTCAACATCCTGAATACCCTGGTATCCATGGCGCGTAAGAAATCGGAATTGCTGGAGCCCTCGCTCATCAATCTTTCCCAGTTGATGCGTTATATGCTGTATGATACAGATGGCGGGCAGATCAGTTTGTCTGATGAGATCGACTACCTCAAAAACTACATTGACCTGCAATTGCTCCGCTTTGGTGACAGTGTAAAAATTGTACTTTTCCTCAATGGTCCTTTCCCGGGTAATACGATAGCTCCAATGCTCCTTATCCCTTTCGTGGAAAATGCATTCAAACACGGTATAGGCATACTGGAAGATCCGGTAATCGATATCTCTATAGAAATAACGCCAGAGAAAATGCTCAAAATGAGGGTAGTCAACGGTATCTCCAGCCCGGCAAGTTCGGCCTTCAAAGATTCTGGCATTGGACTAACCAATGTACGCCGTCGCCTGGAGTTGCTCTACCCTTCGAGGCACCAGCTAGATATTGAAGAAAAAGATGGTACTTTTACAGCGCAATTGCAAATCAACCTATAGCTATGAATTGTGTACTGGTAGATGATGAAAAACCTGCACTCGAACTGCTCGAGGACAATGTAAGGCAAATCCCTTACCTAAACATTGTAGCTACCTGCCGAAATCCCATGCAAGTGCTGGAAGTACTGCAAATGCAACAAGTAGATCTCCTGTTTCTCGACATACAGATGCCCGGCATCAATGGTCTGGAACTTATCCGATCGCTGAAAAATCCACCAATGATCATCCTGGTAACTGCCTATCAGGAGCATGCACTGGATGGTTTTAACCTTGATGTCGTAGACTACCTCGTAAAACCTGTCCCTTTTCCTAGATTTTTAAAAGCAGTACAGAAAGCCCAGGAGCTGTACCAAATCCGACTACCCCAAAGCAAAACAAGTCCGCAGAACCACGACCATGTCTTTGTCAATGCCAATTACTCCCTGGTCAAAGTCATGCTGCAGGACATTACTTTTATCGAGGGGCTAAAAGATTATGTGAGGATCAATCTAACCGAAGGATCACCGGTAGTCACCAGGATGGGACTAAAAGGCATAGAAGAACGGTTCAGTGCAGAGCGGTTCATGCGCATCCACAAGTCGTATATCATTGCCCTCGACAAGATAGAATCAATTCAAAAAACACAACTGGTAGTAGCAGGAGTAGAAATTCCTGTTGGCGACGGATACCGCCAGGCTTTGCAAGCTTATATCAGTGGTAGAAATTTATAAAAAATAAGAATTTCATTATATTGCAGGACCAAACTCCATTCAAATGCAAAACAACGTTCTCCGCGTCTCTGAAAACTTCAGAAAAATGGCCATCAAATCGATGTATTCGATTGTGCTCTTCTTTTTTACCTATTTCGTATTAATTATTCTCGGCCTGTTCACTATCTTACTTTGTGGACTGATCGCCTACGGACTGGTTGTATTAAAATTCATGGCTATCACAGCCGCACTAGCCCTGGGATTTCTCGGAATGGGTTTCATGATTTTCTTTTTCCTGATCAAGTTCATCTTCAGCAGTCCAAAGAAAATTGACAGAAGTCATCTCCTGGATATCAGCGAGCAGGAGCAACCGGAATTATTTAAGATGATCCGTGAAATTGTAGAAGAGGTTCAAACCCATTTTCCGAAGAAGGTATATTTATCTTCAGAAGTGAATGCCTCAGTATTTTACGATTCTAATTTCTGGAGCATGTTCTTTCCGGTGAAGAAAAACCTTCAAATCGGTGTAGGCCTCATGAATTCAGTGACTGCAATTGAACTAAAAGCCATACTTGCCCATGAGTTCGGGCACTTTTCCCAGCGGAGCATGAAAGTAGGCAGCTATGTATACAATGTCAATAAGGTTATTTATAATATGCTGTATGAAAATGATGGTTATGGAGCCCTGCTGGACCGCTGGTCAAATATGAGTTCGTATTTCGTGATATTTTCCAGAGGTTCGATCCTAGTAATCCGCGGCATTCAATGGGTATTGATTAAGGTGTACCGAGTGCTAAACCTCAACTATATGGCACTGTCGCGCGAAATGGAATTCCATGCCGATGCTGTAGCAGCCAGTGTCACAGGCTCAGCCCCTCTTGCCAGCTCCCTCCTGAGGCTCAGTCTTGCCGACCAATCGCTGAACACTGTTTTTAGTTTTTACAACGAAAAAATTGCCGAATCAGAAAAAACCAACAATTTCTATCCTCAGCAGTCCTTTATCATCAAACGCATTGCAACCGAACAGCAACTTCCTATCGAACACGGACTGCCAGTTCTGTCCATCAACATGTACAAGAAATTCAATAAGACTAAGCTGATACTCGACGACCAATGGTCTTCGCACCCAAGTACAGAGCAGCGTGTAGCGAAATTGAATGAACTGAACCTGCCTACAAAAAATCCGATCCATGGGATCGCTATTGAACTTTTGGCCAACAAGGAAAAGGTAGAAGAAATGATCACGGCTAAAATATTTGAGCCGATTAAATTTGAAAAAGAGCCCAGTATCACCGCACTGGGAGAGTTTGAACATCAATATTTAAAAAGAGAAACTGAAAATGCCTATCCCGCTATATTCAAAGGCTATTTTGAAAGCAGGGAGCCCTATACTCAATTTACCGATGCAACTTTTGATGAGCCTGCTACCAATCATGAGCTTAAGCTGGAAGAACTGATCAATGAGGAGACAGCTACTGAAATCAACGATCTTGCAGCAGCTATTTCTGACAAAGCTACATTGGAAAACATCAGCAATGGCATTATTGAAGTAAACACCTTCGACTACGATGGAATCAAATATGAAAGTCATGATTCGCATACTGTAATCAGGTTTTTGGATGATAAAATTGCAGAGCTCAATGGTCAGCTGGAAAGAAAAGACAAGATGCTGTTTGAATTCTTCCTCAATAAGGCAAAGGAGAATGGCAACTTCGACGAATTTAAAACACACGCAAAGGCATTTCATGAATTAGCTGAATTGATGCAAGCCCAAAAGGATGCTTACCTCAACATGGCTGAAGCGACTTACTTCATGCAGACCTCCACTCCTTTCGAGCAGATAAAGGAAAATATGTTTAACGTGAAAAAACTGGAAATCCCTTTCAAAGAGCAGATCAAACTGCTCCTTGAAAGGGACATCTATAATGACGTAATTACCACCGAAGCACGCACAGCATTTGAGGAATACCTGAACAAAGACTGGAAATACTTTGGCTATGACATGTATTTCGACAAGGAAGTTGAAGCCTTGTTCAACGTCATGGCGGATTTCTCAGTCATCATCTTCAAAAAATTGATTGCACTAAAACGTGCACTGCTGGACCATCAGGCCAGTTTGGTAAATGATAATGTTACTGCATAGCCTATTCATATAAGGGCTGCTCTTTCTTCACGATTGCGGCACTGATCAGACTGATGATCAGGCCCAGAAAAGTGTAGTTGATCGCAAAACCAAAACAGATCATCGGCAACATATATGGTTTCATCATTTCAACGCCTTTGACCTTATTCTCATCATCTCCGGCCGCCTGTACAGCAGCTTCCATCATTTTCTCCAATGCTCCGGTATCCAATACTTTATAATACAGGAGCATCAGGATGGCAATCAACAGACCAGCATAAACAGCCAGCCTGAATCCGGCAGAGAAGGCCTTACCAAAACTGATGAAGCCACCAAGTTCATTCCTGAATGTCAGCTGTGTATAAGCTATCGCTAAAATAAAAGGAATATAAGTGGCTACAGAGCTGATGACCTTTTCTGTTATACTCATATTCACATCATTCTGATCCAGTCCGATCAGCTTGAAAATATAGATCAATACGAAAAAATAAACAGCATAGGCACCCGCGCCCTTGAAGGCCAATGAATGTGCACTGTTTTTTACCGGCAGTACTTCTTTTTCTTCCATTGTTAATTTTGTTGTATGTTAAAGTTTGCAATGAGGCTATAAACGGCAGCATCAAACTCTTTATTTGCACTGAATTCATCAATTTCCGCCAGCACTTTCTCATTCGACTTAGGCTGATAGAAAAACACCATAAACGGCACAAATAATTCTTCCATTTCCTCGCCCAGATCTATCATACCAGCATGACTGCAAATATCCTCTACACTACTTTCTACCAGATTCTGATTACTGATCAAATCTTCGTAAATGTGGAATTCGTCCTGGAACTCGTCTTCTTCTACCAGCAGGAATTCTTTCAGAAAATCTCCAAGTTCCGGCTTGATCTTCTCATCATGGCACTCGTTAATGTAAAGCAAAAGGTTCAGCAGTTCCGTACCGCGGTCGATTGTCTCTTCTTCAATGTTTTCCCATTCCGGTGAATCCAGGTAATCCTCTTCCAGCTTCTTGATATCAGAAGTAAAGAAATTGATCATCAAAAGATCGAAGAAAACCTCTCTAAGCTCATCAAAAGCAGGATATTCATCAAATACCTCGTCAAACTCTGCCACTTTTTCTAAAAACCCAAGGTCTTTACTAAAAACCTCAACCAGGTTTTCTTCCAGCTGAACTGAATCTTTTTCTGATGCCGCAGCAAATTTATCCAACGCTGCGATCAACGCAACTTTTACCTGATTATCCATATGATTGTAATTGTTTGTTGTTGTATACCAACTGAACCTTACCTGTCAGCTTTTTATTTAATAAAGGTGAATTTGCCGATTTAGAAAAATTACTCGCGCTGTCATAAATCCATTCCTGTGCAGGGTGGTAAACTGTAAAGTTCGCCTCCTGCCCTATTTCAATTAAAGGAACTGAAAGTCCCAATAATTTGCGCGGATTAATGGCCAGCTTCTCTGCAATCAGTTCTGCATCCAAACCTGCCTTCAGCAGTAGCGGAAGTACAGTTTGCAAAGCAATGATCCCGTAAGAAGCGATCTCAAACTCCACATCCTTGTGTTCGATCTCGTGTGGACGGTGTTGTGAACCCACTGCATCAATAGTACCTTCTTTCAACCCTGCGATCAGGGCTTTTACATCCGATTTCGCACGCAATGGTGGTTTTACTTTATAATTGCTGTCGAAATCGTTCAATAGTTCTTCTGTAAATACCAGATGGTGTGCAGTTACATCGCAACTGATCTTTACGCCATCTCTCTTTGCACGCTTGATCAGGGCAACTGAACCCGCAGTTGAAATATTGCTGATGTGTATAGGTGCATCATGGTAGGTAGCCAGAAAGATATCCCGGCTAATGTGCATTTCCTCTGCCAATGCAGGAAGCCCCTTCATGCCAAGCAGCACACTGGTCTTGCTTTCATTGATCTGTGACTTACCGGCAATCGACTTATTCTCCGGATAAACCATCAGTAATCCATTAAAGCCTTGTGCATATTGCAATGCCCTGCTCATAAATCCATCATCGGCAATGGCCTTTCCCCCGTCAGAAAAGGCAACAGCGCCTGCCTGTTGCATGTCAAACAGTTCAGCCAGTTCTTTTCCTTCAAGATCTCTGCTCAGGGCACCAATTGGCAGTACATCTACCAGGTTCCCTTTAGCCCTGTTGATGATGTATTCTACTTCTGCTTTTGAGTGGATTACAGGCTTCGTATTCGGCAATACAGCAATACCTGTAAAGCCACCTGCTTTAGCGGCCGAGGTAGCTGTTTGTATGTCTTCCTTAGTCTCAAAACCCGGATCCCCGATCGAACAGTTCAGGTCGAAAAAACCCGGCGACAAAATTGCGCCCGTTCCGTCAAAGATCTGATCTGCATTGTCAGGAGATAATCCGCTTCCAATTGCAGTGATCTTACCCTGTTCTACACGTACATCACATTTCTGTTGATTGAACTGACTGTTTGGATCGGCTATGGTTATGCCCGTGATGAGAAGGTTCATGATAATTGTATGTTTTTTTTATGATTAAAGAATCTGATCAATAGTATTTCTATGGCTAAAAAAACAAGCCCCAAAATTAGGCAAAGTTTCCATAACTCAATGCTGTTATTTTGTGCCAGTATGTTTAGTGAATCTGCATCTTTTTTAGAATTGAAGACCGCTACCTTTTGCGTTTTTCCAAACAGGGCCTTCAGTTCTTCTTCTTCGATATAGTGCATGTCCGACTCCATTCTGTTGTCGTTAAATGCGATCACCGCTAATGTCGAATCTCCCTTTTGCAGAGAATAAAATCCTGCCTTCTTAACTTGATCAGCCACATACAGCAGGGTTTTGTCAGCCGTCTGCCTCAGTTCCGGTATCACTTCGTAGCCTTCAGACACAAGCCGGAGCGACTGGTTCTTCAATAGTGTAATGCGTTGACTTTCCAGCAAGTCACTGTTACCAGTTGTGTAAAACAACGGTTGTTCACGGGCACTCGAAAAAGCGGCCTTATACATCAGAGGTACAAATATCGGATGTCTGGGCAGGTTGCTGTCCTTCAGATCCAGTGATACTGCCGAGAGGTATACTTTTCCTGCCCCCACCGTATATCTTGCAAAAAGCGAGCGGCCAAGCGGCAACTGCAGGATTTCCTGTTTCGTTATTTTACTTTGATCCTGGTAACTAAAATACCGGTTGACTACCGGCAGGTCCATATTATTGGGTACCTGTTCAAAAACATCTTTAAAAAGTGGGTTCTTCAGGTCAAGGGTACTGGCAACTGCAGTACCAGAATTAAGTTCTTTTACCGCAGGCAGTGCCAGGGCAGTCAGGAATGATGTATAACTATTACTCCCAGTCTCCAAATTCGGAAAAATGACCAGGGAACCTCCGTTTTGCACATAAGCTTTCAGCTGTTGTGCGAGACCCGAAGAAGGTTCCTTCAAGCCGCTCAGTACGATCAGGCTATAATCCCCAAACTCGGAATACCGGATGTTCGATTCCGGCATCTCTGTCAATTTGAAATATGGATCAGATCCATATAATGATTTAATGAAATTTTCAGAAAGATCGCCTTTGATCTGTAGGACCTTCATCTGCTCATTTACCAAAAAACTAAAGTTTAGCTCATCATCGAAAGTCAGGGGGAAATCTTTAATGCTCAGCACCGCCTTTTGCCAGCCTGCTTTGAGCCCGCTGAATTTCAATGTATCTTTCACCGACTGTCCCGCAGGTACCGCGATATTGCTGATGGATTTCTGTTCTGAATTTATAGTCAGCTTCACCGGAATACCTGCTGCATCCTCCGCACCATAGTTCCGCAATTGCACAACTAATTTTTCCTGCTGACCAGGCTGATGCACTGGCGATAAGCTCCAAACACTATCTACTGCAATATTAGGCAGGTCATTGGCATTCAACTTGACAAAATTATAATTGAGTTCCTCGTGTAACTGTAATGGTTTGCTTCCTACAAAGCTTTTCTGAAAATCAGACAACAAGTAACTAATCTGGTTCCCATGAGTCGCCAGATCGGCCTGTTGTCTGTTGATCACCTGCTGCAGGGTCCTGCCTGTAGCAGAAATCTTCAGCTCGTCCAGCAAACGGATAAATTCTTCTTTGTTTACAGGACGCTGGTGCTTCCCTTCAAAATCATTGCTAATGAGCTGGAACTGATCATTAAGTCCGTAAGCCCCGACAATTTCCTTCGCCTTGCGTTTTGCTTCATCGAGCAAACTACCTTCCTTATTCACCGTCTCCATGCTATAAGAATTGTCGATGTACACGCTCACGACGTTCCTTACACCTGGATCGGCTTTTGCACCCAGCGGAATATAAGGTCTGGCGAAAGCCAATACCAAAAATACGACGGCAAGAATTCGACTAAATAGAATCAATAAGTGTTTCAGCTGCTCCCGGGAAGAATTCTGTTCCTTGGCTTCTTGCAAAAAAGCCACATTGCTAAAATATACCTTCTTAAATTTACGGAAATTGAATAGATGGATCGCAATAGGAATGGCTATTGCCAGCAGCGAAAAAAGAAAACCTGGGTATAGGAAATTCATTAAAAACCAAAGGTAGAACTTTTAAAGGAATTTCCTCATGGCATCCCATAAAGTTTCATCTAAACCATACACATCCGGACGAATTTCTATTTTTCCGTGCGCAGACCATGCTGTCATATAATTAATCAGTATGGGCAACTGTTTTCTGACTCCAAACCATTTTGGTTTCAATTCAAATACATTGACCGTATCCGCTTTTTTCTCCAACTTTTTCCTGTAAACGGCCATTCTGGTCGTATCCACTGGCGGCAGGTTCACTTCCATCCTCAAGTCGTCATACTGGTATTTGTCCTTTACCAAATGTTGAGCAAACTCCAAAGGTTTTTCTACACGTACACAACCATGACTAATGGCGCGGTTGGCCAACTTAAAACCATTTTTATTATTCGTATCATGGAGGTATATGCTAGATCCATTTTCAAAGATGAATTTGAATTTACCCAGGGCATTATCGTCACCTGAACCTTGCTTAAACTGAAAAGGCAGCTTCTCCCTTGGGTATTTATTCCACTGGATCGTATCAGGGTCATTGATCAGTTTGCCTTTATAATAGACTTTAATGTTGTTGTTCGACAAATAATACGGGTCTTTCCTGGCCTGCCAATAGATTTCACTGCGTGCAATGCTCACAGGAATATTCCAGATCGGGTTTACTTGTATGGAATTAAATTTGCTAAACAATATCGGCGTCTCATGATTTTTTGGCTTATCATCCAGGTTACCAGATTTGGCAAACAACCTTTGCTTTTCCTTGTAGTCTTTTTCTCTTTTACCTCCCACACACACATTCATATGGGTCACGGTATCGTGCTTATTGAACCAGGTCAATGAAAAATCCGGAATGTTCACTTCCACATACTCATCACCCAGGTCCGGCATTTTCCAACGCAGACGCTCCATATTGACCAGCAAAGTTCTGGCAGAACTACTTTGTGCTCCTGAATCCTGTAACAAATAACTGTATTGTTGCTGCAATTTACGGTACTGCTCCGATTTAGGCTGGATGTCAGCCAGCAAAATTTGCAGGTCCTGGCTGGCAAGGACCTTGCTTACACTCGCACTATCCGGACGCTTTACCGGGATGTAATAGCGATTGAACAATCTCCTTGGGTTTATGCTTCCGTAGTAAATGAAATTATTATACTTGATCAGCGCTTCGGCAGCATTCAGCTCTAAATCTGCAATAATAGGATACACCTCTTCAATCTTCTTAAATTTAGTGTCTGAGAGTTCAGCAAGTAATGCCTTCAGTTGTTCATGCCTAAACAGCTTCGGACTGTAGCCATGTTCTGCACTTCTGCCGGTATAAGCCAAAAGCGCATCCAGCCCTCCGTTATTAACGAACTTAGTCACCAATACAGGTTGCAATTCATTGCTATGATAGAAATTCTTTATGGCATTTGGATTGGAGAATTTAGGAGCAAGACTATCCAGGTGCTTTTGAAATACCTGATTATAAACTGCAGTATCAAATTTCTTATAAAGCTTATCCTGAAAATGCTCCGATAATACCAACCCAATTTTGGGCGTTTCTTTAAACCAGTTACAGGAAGCCAGCAACAACAACAGTGGAGCAATAAATAAGATGGGTTTTTTCAAGGCCTTACGAATGTGGGTACAAATTTAACCAATTAATTCGTACATGCGAATACGGTGCCAGCCTTCGAAAAAAATAAAAATACCCACGAGAAACGCGAGGTGGTTACCATTGAAGATTTATATTTTTTATCTGTAAACTTGGTTCGTGTCCCAAAAAAAAGTCTTATTCGTTGTCTACAAATTCATAACATGAAAGACAAACGTTACATCGACCTGTTGGTCGACTTTGCATTCAAAAAATCTTTGGAACAGATTCCGGTAAAACCCTTTTAATCGACCTGCTCTGCACCGGTGAAAAGGGTGAGAAATTTCTGATCGAGGTCCAGCATAGCAAACCCATCAACTTCAAGAAGAGAAGCATTTTCTATACTTCCAGGCTCATCAGCGAACAGGCACCCAAGGGTAAAATGAGAGAATGGGCGTACAACATTTCAGAAGTATATTTCGTGGCCATACTGAACCAGCCGGAGCCCGAGAACGCAGCCCAGAGACTAATAGCCAATGGACGGCACCTCCATGATGTATGCCTTTGCTATAGGGGCACGAATGAAATATTTTATGGCCAACTGGGCTATACTTACATCGATTTGCTTAATTTTGTACTGACACTGGAGCAATGCAGTACTAAGCTGGATAAATGGTTATACCATTTGAAGAACATGCAAAGGATGACAGATCTTCCAAATGGACTGGAAAAAACCATCTTCGAACAGCTTTACAGCGCCGCCGAATACGTTAATTTAACTAAGGAGGAACAACACATGTACGATCAGGATCTAAAACGAAAGTGGGACAATGCAGCTGTACTTGCCGGAGCAGAGGAGCGTGGAATGGAGAAGGGCTTACAACAGGGTAAACTTGCAGAAAAACTGGAAATTGCCCGAAATTTAAAATCTCTGGATATAGATCTGGAAAGTATCTCAAAGGCCACAGGTCTTTCAATCTCAGAAATCGAAAAGCTCTAAAAAAATCTTTGAGTCGCAATCTTTATATGCGTATAATATAACGAGAGCTTCAATTTAGATAAGACTAAAGAATTTTCTATTCATTTAGACACGGTGCCAGCCTTCGGAGAAAATAAAATACCACCCAATTATGCTTCAAAAACCTTATTTAAAGCAACTTACAGAAAGAATAAAATGAACCAAAAAAGTTCATTCAAGTGGTTATAGGGCCTAGATAGTAATACGAAAGATTTCGAAACTATATCTGATACAAAAACATAAATTGTAGCCAATCGTCTATCCATCATCTTCGAATCAACTGTTTTAGACCACAGATATACCAATTACCTACTAGCTAGCCAATGAATCCAAGTTGAGTCCAAGATAAGTTCAGGTTTTACCAAAAAACTTCCTTCGGGGCATGATTGGTGATTCAACAAATCGGGAATACCGCGGAATGCAATTGGTACAGGCTAAGCCGACCTTTGCCCCTGGCAGTCAGACAAAAGAGATAAAAACCGCGGCAGGAATCTTTGGACAGGCAAGTACGCTCGCCTGTTCGGTAAGAGATAACCTCGACCCGATTATCAATGGTTTTTATAACTGGCCAATGATTACTGATCTCAACACTGAAATGCTTTATTGCCTCAGACATCGATTTTGAAATCAAACTTGGCTGCCTTTGTGTAGCAGTTATCTCGCTTGAATTTTATACGAGCACCTATCTGGCGAACTGTTACTAAACAACAAAACCATGAATCCGGTAATGATTCTGGCTGCTTTCCTTGCTGAAGGAACTCCAGACACAAACATTACGAAAAAATAGAGCGCCAAGATGAAATTTGAACTGCAGATTAAAAACAAGTTTTAATTTGGATTTGAATTTGCATTCTATATATTTGCATGACCTCAGCATGCTAGCCATTGTTGATAAGGAACTTAAAAAATAAATGAAAACAACTTTGAACCATCACTTACATTTGCACCATCGCCAATTGGCGATGTATATGTAATGTTTTGTACTTCAAAACTTGTTTCCGACCATATTTTCTTGTTCAGTATCAATAATATTCAAACCAGCATAATTGAAAACACTTAAAATTGCTATCCAGAAATCGGGTAGATTAAACGAAAAATCAGTAGAGATCCTTAAGAATTGTGGTTTATCATTCGAAAACTACAAAAGTTCATTAATTTCATCAGTCACTAATTTTCCCCTGGAAATCCTTTTCCTGAGGGACGACGATATTCCTGAATATGTTCAGGACGGTATTGCCGATCTTGGTATCGTTGGCGAAAATGTAATTGTGGAAACTGCCGCAAATGTGACCTACCTTCAAAAATTAGGCTTCGGAAAATGCACCCTCAAAATTGCAATTCCAAACGAAAGTCAGATCACTGAAGTGGCGCAACTGGAAGGCAAGGCCATCGCTACATCTTACCCGGTCATTCTGGAAAAATACCTAAAAGATCAAAACGTAAATGCAGAAGTAAGGACCATCTCCGGCTCCGTAGAAATTGGTCCGGGCCTTGGCTTAAGTGATGCAATCTGCGACATTGTTTCTACAGGCGGAACACTCAAAAGCAACGGACTGAAACCTTTCTCTGAGGTGATGAAATCTGAAGCCGTACTCATCGGAAAAGAAGGCTCTGACCTAATCCCGGAAGTACAGGAATTATTGCAAAGGATCCGCTCTGTACTACGTGCAAAAGAGACCAAATACGTGGTGCTTAACGTAGCAAAAACCAACCTCCAAAAGATTGTAGATTTATTGCCGGGCGTGAAAAGTCCGACCGTAGTTCCTTTGTTCGACGAAGAGTGGGTAGCCGTTCACTCGGTAATTGCAGAAGTACGATTTTTGGGAAAAGATCAACAGTCTTAAAGCTGCAGGTGCGGAAGGAATTGTAGTAATGCCAATCGAAAAAATCATCGCTTAGGGTTTGTTTGCAATACATACGTCATTGCGAGCAAAGCGAAGCAAACTCAGCTGTGATTGCTTCGTCGTTCCTCCTCGCAATGACGCAAAAACCCCAAAAGGTTCATTAACTAATAGTTAAACTAAAGACATAACACATTGAAATTCTACAGTTATAACGATTTATCTAAAGAAAATATTGAGAGCATCTGCTTGAGACAATTGGAAGATGACAACAACATATTGGAGCGCGTAAAGGAGATCATGGCGAAGGTAAAACAGGATGGCGACCAGGCTTTGCTCGATTACGCAAAGGCTTTCGACAAGGTGGAACTGGATGAGCTGTTCATCGGCAAAGCGGAAATTGAAAGCATCGCTTCCACTATCCCTGCAGAAGCTAAAGCTGCAATCGATACGGCTTACCAGAACATCCATACTTTCCATGCAAGCCAGGTTTCCAAAGAGGCTAAAGTAGAGACTATGGAAGGTGTGGTATGCTGGCGAGAAACCAGGGCAATCGATAAGGTGGGTCTTTACATTCCGGGAGGTTCGGCGGTATTGCCGAGCACCTTTTTGATGCTGGGCATTCCTGCGGTACTTGCGGGCTGTAAAGAAATCGTAGTTTGTTCGCCTCCTCAAAAAGATGGTAAGACCAATTGCTATGTGGCTTATTGCGCTATCAAACTTGGCATCGAAAAAATCTACCTGATCGGTGGTGCACAGGCAGTAGCGGCAATGGCATACGGTACGGAAACCGTGCCCCAGGTCTATAAAATCTTTGGTCCAGGTAACCGCTATGTGACTCAGGCAAAGCAATGGTACAGTCGGCCGCAGGTACTGCGATCGACATGCCAGCAGGCCCTTCAGAGGTTTTGGTGATTGCAGATGAAGACTGCCAATCCGTCATACGTGGCTTCCGATCTTCTTGCACAAGCAGAACATGGAGCTGATAGTCAGGCGATATTGGTCGCTACCTCAAATGAACTCATAGCTCAGATATTGAAAGAAATTGAATGTCAAATACAGGCATTACCCAGAAAAGATGTAATCGCGCTAGGCAATCGCGAATTCTTACGCCGTACTGGTCGATGACCTCGAACAAGGCTATGTTATTTAGCAATGAATATGCACCGGAACATCTGATCCTGGCTACGGACGATTTTGAGCAACTTATTCCATTGATTACCAACGCAGGATCTGTATTTTTGGGAAACTTAACACCTGAAAGTGCAGGAGATTATGCATCCGGGACCAACCATACTTTGCCTACAAGTGGCTTTGCAAAAGCTTATTCAGGTGTATCACTGGATTCTTTTGTAAAGAAAATCACCTTTCAGCACATCAGTCCGAAAGGATTGGCAAATATTGGGAGCACAGTTGAAGTACTTGCCGCAGCAGAAGGCCTTGATGCACATAAGAATGCGATTAGCGTGAGATTGAAAGGATAAACAAGTTCGAAGAGGGTAAAAACACTTAAACATAGACGTTAATAACCACAAAATGGACGTTAATAATTTACAAAGAGAAAATATCAAAAACCTGAAACCGTACTCTACGGCCAGGGATGAATATAAAGGGCAGGCCAGTGTATTTCTGGATGCCAATGAAAACAGTTTCGGTTCACCGCTGACAGTTGCCGAAGATGGAACAGTGTACAAAAACTACAACCGCTACCCGGATCCATTGCAGTTGGATTTGAAAGATGCCATCAGCAAGATCAAGGGAGTGCCCATAGAAAATACTTTCCTGGGCAATGGAAGTGATGAGGCCATCGACTTACTTTTCCGTGCTTTTTGTGAACCGGGAAAAGACAATGTAATGATCCTTCCTCCTACCTATGGTATGTACGAAGTTTCGGCAAACATCAACGATGTCGAAATCCGCAAAGTAAACCTCTTCCCAACTTCCAGCTGGACCTCGACGGCATTGCAGAGGCAATAGATGAACACACCAAATTGATCTTCATCTGTTCGCCCAACAACCCAACCGGAAACTCCATAGATGCGACAGATATCGAAACTGTGTTGACCAATTTTAAAGGGCTCGTGGTGATGGATGAAGCTTACATCAATTACGCCAGACAAAAGACCTTTATTAAGGAACTAACCGAGTACCCAAATCTGGTGGTGTTACAGACTTTCTCCAAAGCATGGGGACTTGCCGCATTGCGCTTCGGAATGGCCTTTGCTGCCCGACGGTGATCGACATTTTAAATAAAGTGAAGCCACCATACAACATCAATCAGGCTACGCAGGACATTGCTTTGGAAGCACTAAAAAATATTAGCCAGGTAAACGAGTGGATTAAGATTACGGTAGAAGAAAGGGAGCAGTTGAGCGCCGATCTTGCAGTACTGGAAAGCGTGAAAAAGGTTTACCCTTCTGATGCAAACTTCATACTCGTTGAGATCGACAATGCAAATGGCGTTACAATACATTGGTGGAGCAGGGAATTATTGTAAGGGACCGATCTAAGGTAACGCTCTGCGAAGGATGTCTCCGCATTACGATAGGAACCAAGGAAGAAAACGAAACGCTCTTAACTGTGCTTAAAAATATCTAAATGAAAAAAGTACTTTTTATAGACCGCGATGGTACGCTCAACAAAGAACCGGCGGATGAACAGATCGACTCTTTTGCGAAACTGGAATTTTACCCGAGATCTTTGTATTACCTCTCAAAGATTGCGGCTGAACTGGATTACGAACTGGTGATGGTGACCAACCAGGATGGCTTGGTACAGCACTCCCATCCTGAAGAAAATTTCTGGCCGGTGCATAATTTCATGTATGAACACTTTTGAAGGTGAAGGTGTACACTTTAATGAGGTGATCATCGATAGAACCTTTGCAAAAGAAAATGCCCTCACCCGCAAACCGGATACCGGTTTGTTACAGAATTTCTTCAATGAAGACTACGACTTGAAAAATTCTTATGTGATCGGCGACCGCCTAAATGATGTGATCCTGGCCAAAAACCTGGGCGCAAAGGCCATTTGGCTGCGCAACAATGACATGTTGGGCGCCAATGAATTGCTGGAAAAAGCAGAGACTTTGGGCGATTATATCGCCTTGCAGACCACCGACTGGGTAGATATCTATACCATGCTCAAGGCTGGAACAGCGTGATTTCGCATGAACGCAAAACCAATGAAACTGAAATAGCCATCAAAATTGATCTTGATGGAACAGGGAAAGCAGACATTCAAACGGGATTTAATTTCTTTGACCACATGCTGGACCAGATCGCCCGTCATGGCAGTATTGATCTGGAGATAATGACTGAAAGGCGACCTGCATATTGATGAGCACCATACCATAGAAGATACGGGAATTGCTTTGGGTGAGGCATTTGCAAAAGCAATAGGCAATAAACTAGGCATTGAAAGTTATGGTTTTTGCTTGCCTATGGATGATTGCTTGGCACAGGCAGCCATTGATTTTGGTGGCCGCAACTGGATCGTTTGGGATGCGGAATTTAAACGTGAAAAGGTTGGCGATATGCCTACAGAGATGTTTTACCATTTCTTCAAATCATTTAGCTGATGCGGCAAAATGCAACCTGAACATCAAAGCAGAAGGCGACAATGAGCACCATAAAATTGAAGCCATATTTAAAGCATTTGCAAAAGCAATTAAAATGGCGATAAAACGCGATGCAGAAAAGATGGTTTTACCGAGTACAAAAGGACGTATTGTAAGTGAACTAGGATTGAAGTCATGCGAATAGCCATGATCTCATGCGAACTATAAGCGATGCAGGCTGCGATAACATGCACACTTCAATTCAGAATCTAAGAACAAAATGATCGGCATTCTCGAGCAGTAACATTCTCTCTGAAGCCTTAGCGCTTAAATTATGGCATGGTAAATACGGAAGCTGACCTCGAAAAATATACGCCACATCATCATTCCTGGTGTGGGCCATGCTGGTGCCGCCATGAAGAAACTGGAGCAACGGGATTGGTAGAGCCGATTAAAACACTGAAGAAACCGGTATTGGGTATTTGCGTAGGCATGCAGCTCCTTACAAACATTCGGAAGAAGGCGATGCAGATACTATTAGACATTGTTCCGGTAAAAACCAAAAAATTCGATAAGATCAGTGAGTATCAAAATCCCGCATATGGGATGGAACAACAGTCAGTCACAAAAACAATTCATTATTTGAAGGTGTTGAAGATGAATGCACAATTTTACTTCGTGCATTCGTACTTTATTGAATATAACCCTATTTTTGACATCGCAACTGCAGATTACGGCTTAAACTTTTCGGCAGCGGTGCAAAAGGATAATTTTTATGGTGTGCAGTTTCACCCCGAAAAATCCGGAGCTGCCGGAGAACAATTATTAAAGAATTTTTCAAACTTAAAACTGTAAAATGTACATAATTCCTGCAATTGATATTTTAGATGGAAAAGTTGTTCGCTTCGTGAAGGCGACTATGACCAAAAAACAGAATATGATGTTTCTATCGCCGAAATGATAGAAAAATACAAATCAAATGGTACAGAATTCATCCATATTATTGATTTAAATGGCGCAAAAGGTGATTTCAGCAATCAAGAAGCACTGTTCGAAATCATCAAAAAAACAGATATGCGGGTGCAATACGGCGGCGGTATCCGTACGATAGAGCAAGTGACAAATTGCTGGATGCCGGAATTCACCGCGTAATTGTAGGTACGCAGGCCATTACCAATCCTGATTTCTTAACAGAATTAAGCACGAAGCTTAGGCAAGAAAGACGATTATGCCAACCGAATTGTGATTGCCATCGATGTGTTGGACGAAGTGATCAAATATTCAGGCTGGATGGAAAGTTCGCCGATTAAACTAATGGACTATGTTGATAAATGTCTGCAATTAGGCTTTTTCGGTTTCTATGTACCGATATCAACAAAGATGGTAAGTTAGGTGGTGCAGCGATCGATTTATACAAAAAACTACTGGAGCACACTCCTTTTATCAAGCTGATTGCTTCAGGTGGTGTAAGTTCAATGGAAGATATCGAAGAACTTGATCAACTGGATATTCGCTCAGTAGTTGTTGGAAAGGCAATTTACGAGAACCGGATCACCATCGAAGAGATCAAAGAATGGAACTTGAAGCAAATGACTTCTTTGTAAGGGAATGCTGAGCAAAAGAATCATTCCATGTCTGGATGTAAAAGACGGACGTACGGTAAAAGGCGTAAACTTTGTTGACCTTAAAGATGCTGGTGACCCGGTAGAACTGGCCTGGCAATATGCACAACAGGGCGCAGATGAACTGGTATTCCTGGACATTACCGCTACGCATGAACGCAGGGGCACCACGATTGAAATGGTGAAAGCCGTGGCTCGTCAACTGAACATTCCATTTACCATAGGTGGGGGGATTACCTCTGTTGCCGATGCTGAGGCTTTACTGAATTCTGGCGCCGACAAAATTTCCATCAACTCCGCAGCCGTCCGAAATCCTGCACTGATCGAAGATCTGGCGAAGGCATTTGGGGTGCAGTTTGTAGTACTGGCAGTAGATACTAAATTGATAGATGGTCGTAATATGGTGCACTTGAATGGCGGGCGACTGATCACTGAACTAGAAACAGAAGACTGGATCAAGCGTGCAGAAGGTTTAGGCGCTGGCGAGATTTTGCTGACTTCTATGGACCATGACGGTACGAAGAACGGATTTGACTGTGGCTTGCTTGATAAAGTAGCCCGATCCATCAACATTCCGGTAATCGCCTCTGGAGGTGCTGGAAAAGTGGCGCATTTTACAGAAGTATTTTTAGAGACCGGAGTAGATGCGGCATTGGCTGCGTCGGTATTTCATTTTGGTGAAATCCCAATTCCCTATTTAAAAGAAGAATTGAAAAAACACGGTGTGCCGGTAAGGTTGTAATTCAGTTTTACTGAGCAAAATCGGTCATTGCGAAGGCATAGTCGTCATTGCGAAGGCGTGGCCGTCATTGCGAAGGCATAGTCGTCATTGCGAGGTACGAAGCAATCTCATGTGGGAGATTGCTTCGTACCTCGCAATGACGAGAAAGTAAAACACGGGGCGTGCACATAACATAAAACCCTGGTATTTTTTCCACAAAAGATGCTCAAAATGGACGTAATGGCCAAAATAGATTAAAGAATAAAAAATGAACATAGATTTCGAAAAAACACAGGGCCTGGTCCCTGTCATTATACAAGATGTACAGACCCTGGAGGTTTTGATGCTGGGGTATATGAATGAGGAGGCTTGGGCTAAAACACAGGCAGAAGGTAAAGTAACCTTTTTTTCCCGTTCGAAAAACCGGTTGTGGACTAAAGGTGAGGAAAGTGGAAACTTCCTTTTCGTGAAAGAAAGCCACATCGACTGTGACAATGATACGATATTGATCAAAGCAAGTCCGGTGGGTCCTACCTGCCATACCGGCTCCCGCAGCTGTTTTAATACAGATTACAATCAGAACTTTATTTTCGAACTGGAGAAGATCATTGAAGACCGCTATGCAAATCCATCAGAAGAGTCTTATGTGAATAAACTGCGGAAGAAGGGCCTGAACAAGATTGCCCAGAAAGTGGGTGAAGAAGGTGTAGAAACCGTGATTGCTGCCCTGGCAGAGACTGATGAGGATTTCATCAATGAAAGTTCTGATTTGGTGTTCCACCTCCTGGTGTTGTTAAGGGAAAAAGGAAAAACACTAGCTGAAATAGGCCTGAACCTGAAAGGCAGACACAGTAAATAATGACATTAACGCATTTACATACACTGAGCGGACACCAGAATCCGGTTTATGCCTTGTTGAACGCTACTAAAGAGGGAAACTTTTTTAGTGCCGGGAACGATAAGGGCGTAGTGGAATGGTCACTGGAGACCATGGCCTTCGCAAGGGTACTGGTACCGGTACAGAGCTCGGTGTATGCTATGCACAGTTACGGCGAACTGCTCTTCATCGCCCAGAGAAGTGGTGTGATCCTGGTATTTGATCTTTTACAGCAAAAGGTGATAGCCCAGCTCAATTTCCATCAAAAAGGGGTTTTTGCCTTGAATACCATCGCTCATAAAGAAGAACTGCTAAGTACCGGTGAGGACGGGCAAGTGGCAGTTTGGTCTTTAAAAGATTTCTCTTTGTTGTACCATTTTGCTGTGCTCGACAATACCGTACGTGTCATTGCAGTGAGCAAGGATGAATCTGAAGTAGCACTGGGCTGCAAAGACGGCCTGATCCGCATTTATAACTCAGAAGACTATGGTTTGCTACGCGTTTTAGAAGGACATAAATTTGCGGTTACAGCACTCCAGTATAGTCCTGAAGGAACCCGCCTGATCTCCGGAAGCAGGGATGCGCAATTGAAGATCTGGGGCTTACCCGATTATGAGTTGGTCAATAACATTCCGGCACATATGTTTAGCGTATATACTGTAGCCTTCCATCCTACTGAACCCTATTTTGCAACCTGCAGTCAGGACAAAAGCATCAAACTCTGGGGCAGTGCCGATTATAAGTTATATAAGATCTTAAGTCTGGAGAAGCAGACTGAGGGGCACAGGCATTCAGTCAATAAATTACTTTGGAGTCCGGATGGGAAGTATTTGATCTCGACCGGTGACGATAGGCAAGTGATGGTGTGGGGCTTTGAAGCCTGAAGTTACTTCCCAAACTTCCTGGGGAAGTAAGCTATAGTAAACATAAAATATTGCTGCAGGACATTTACAGTTCCAGTACTGATGCTATTATTACTTGAATAATTGACCACGCTTTTATTTTGCCTGAGCAAGTCCAGCGCAGAAAATCTGAGCTCGGCATTGTTGCCCTTCATGAACCTACAGCCTAGATTTGCATTCCAGATGGTAAAGTTGACCGGTTCCGCAAAAGAGGATGTACTCCTACTAAAATTGACATTGCTGGAGAGAAAGATCTTCTTGGGAAGATTAACTCCCGCAGCTATTGTGCTGTTCCAATTTTGACTGTTGAACGTACTTGCAGCCCTTCGTTTACTATCAGAAGTGACCAGTGACTGACTCAGTTCCAATTTCAGCAAATCCCTCAAGCTGTAATTTAAGGTCAGATAATGGCTGGTATGGAGTAAAAAGGGCAGAAAAGCTTCCCCATTTATAAATAACGGACTTCTGGAATAATTGATGTAATTTCTAAGACTGAACTGTATTTGATGATTCTTAAATTTAAAAGCTTTATCCAGGTAATTATTGAAGTCTATCGCCCGGTGACCAGAGGCATTCACATAGTAATGCACATTTCTGCCTAAAGCGTCATAATTGCTACTATCTGCAATGTAGTTGCGGATATTCCTAAATTTTAATCCCATTCCCCAATTTAAGGTATTGGCACCGGAAGTAGAGCGGCTGAAGTTGAGCGCCAGTTCATGGCTGTATGTGGATCTTATATTCGGGTTACCGATGTTCAGATAGTTGACGTTTGAACTATCTAACAATGGCGCGATATGCCCGACCGTTGGGAAACCATTGGAGGTTGCATATTTGATGCTATAGGTCGTCTGATGCTCACCAGTTTGGTTATTACTGTAATCGATACTGGCCGATGGCAGGACATCTTTATAAGAGCGATCTATCCGCTGGAAGGCTTTATCAGACCGGTTGGTCTGGTTGAAGAAGCGGGCTTCGATTGTTGCATTTAACCTGAGGGATTTTCGGTAACGGTTGTCCAGGGCTTTCCAAAAGTTACGGGTAAGGCTGAGTCCGGGGCGCTCATTGCTGGTTCGGTAAGTGCTGTTGTTGGTCAACATGGCATTGATCACATTCTGCCCATTAAGCCCATTCAGGTCTGTAACCAGATCTTCTGCTTTCGCCTGATGCCAACTTAATGAATTCATGAACTCCAGCCTTGTCTGAGGATTTTTAACCCACAAACTAAGGAGATTTGGAGTACTAAAATTGGAACTGTGGGTAACCCGGCTATAATCGCTCAGGTATTCGCGATTGAAATAGCGGTTGCTCTCAGGATTGGTTTCTGACTGGAAATCTGTAATGCGTAAAGTATTATTGTGACCACTTTCTTCCTTGAAGTCGTAATCTATATTGAAGGTTACAGATTTTTTACTCGCTTTTTCATAATACCGACGGCTGGCATAGGCCGCTTTAAGGTTTCTTGTATTTTGCAGGTTATCGAAGTGCTGTTCCGATAGGTTTTGGCTCTTTTCCTGTGTGGTTGTGTTGATGCTGTATTGGTTCTGCGTATTCAGTCCACTGGTGCTATTGCTGCTCAGGCTGTAATCGGCCCTAAAGTCTCTATTCTGACTTTTGTAGTCGAAATTTCCAGTGGTACGATGGCTGATCCCATCATTTTTGGATGTTCCTTTACTATCTCTTAATAACTGCTCCGCTCCACTGAGTGAAATAAGGGTAGACATATTTTCAATTGTCTCCTGCCTGGTATCAGCGAGCATATAATCGGCCTTTAAGATTTTATTCCTGCTATATTGAGGTGTTGTCAGTCCAAGAAAATCATGCTGCATGGTAAATCCTGCCGACTGGAACCTATTTAAGCCTTGTCGGGTAAAATCTGGTTGATAGGCCAGATCTGTGCCCTCGCCTTTGAAGGAGCTATAGCTCATGAGGGTACTGACGTCATTGGCTGTTTTATTGACATTATTGGAACTTCCCACCACGCTGAGTTGGGTTTTAGTGCTGAATTTGCTCAGCATTCCATCTGCCGCATAACGGTCATCTGTACCATAGCCTGCACCTATTTTACCAAATAAACCTGAGCTTTTATTTTTCTTGAGCACAATATTCATCTGGGTTGGAGGTTCTTCATCCGTCTTCTTAGGTTCCTGGTAAACCTGGATTTTTTCAATTGCGGTGACGCTTATGTTTTGGAGTGCGACTTTAGAATCGCCGCCAAAAAATTCCTTGCCATTGACTTTAACACTGGAGACCAGCTTTCCATTCACCGTGATCTTTCCATCTGCCCATACGGTAATGGCCTTTACCTTTCGAAGAGCATCTTCTGCAACGGCAACATTGGTGTCTAAACCTAGTGCATCCACAAATACTTCAAGCGTATCTCCGTTCATCTGCAGGGGAGGTCTGCCCAGGATAGTAACCTCCTTGAGCTGATTATCCGACCGCAACACATTAAAAGTCTTGAAGTCGATCTTTTTAGATTCCCTGGAAATGACAAATTCATGCGTATAAGGTTTATATCCTACGTAGGTGACCACTGCTTTTAGCTTCATTGCTACCGGCAGTTCCACCATGCTAAACCTTCCAAAGTTATTGGTCAATTGAAAGCTGATCAAATGATTGTCGACAGTTCTGTAGACAGATACTGTAGCTGACTGCAATACATAATTGTGCACAGAATCCCTTACAAGCCCATTGGCAATGCCTAATTGCGTTGTGTCTTTCTTTTGTGCTTTTAGCGTCTGGAATGACAGTAAGAAAGCCATGCAAAGTAATAGTAGTTGAAAATACCCTCTCAAAATAAAGCTTGGTTTAAGTTATAAAACTTGCTTCGGTTTCAACCGCAGAATCACAGGATTATCCTTCTTGCTACCCTTTGTGAAATAGGCCTGTAAATGCGCTGGGTATTTAATGTTCTTATCTTTGTGTTCCTCATAAGTCCTGAACATGTCCAGAGAAGAAAAGTCGCTGTATACATAACATCCATCGCTGGTAAAGAAGCTGTTATTGGCGAAGTCCAGCCCCGCCCATAATGGAAGAAAATGATTGCTTTCATCCGGACTAATGCGTTCGTAAGAAATCAGGTTCCCGGACCTTAGGTTGTAAATCAAGTTTTCGTCCTTGTTTGAGGCATCCGAAGTATGCGTTTTAAAAAACAGATTTTGTCCTAATTCGAAATAACTACCTATAGCATAGATCAGCTTCTTATGATCCTGAGCATATTTGATATGGTTATCTGCAAATTCCTTTGCGTAGAGATAATTTGCCGGTAAGCTTTGCTGCAAAGGGAAAATAAAGCGATATCTTAATTTAATCACCTGAGGGGAAACTTCATAGATGAGGTATTCTGGTGCATTTACAAACAAGAAAGTATCATCTTTCCCTGCATGGGGCAAGAGACCGGCCGTATTGGCGCTAAGAATATCACCGTTTGTTTTTAATCCGACAGTAGTATAAGGCAGTCCTTTTGCCGAAATGGGTTCCATCAATCCTTTACCATAACGAACGAAATAATTAATCTTCGTACTATCATCCGGACGGTTGTTATTGTAATTTTCTACATCAAGAATTGCCTCCTTTCCAACAAAACGGTAGTTATGCCAATAGATTAGTTTTTCATCCTTCATAGGAACTTCAGTAAGCAGTTTACCATTGACATCATAGTAAAGGTAGACACCCGGTCCGCTACGCTTTACTACCAGCTGTTTTGTCCATTTATTAAAATGAAATGCCTGGAACCTGTTGGTATAATCCAATTGAGAACTTCCTCCATCTATTTTCGCATGGAATTTACCGTCCCGCTTGAAGAATAGTATGCAATTGGTCGTTTCATCTAGGATGATGAAGTGTTCGTCTGTAACTTCTAATTGATCAATCTTTCCAAAAGTGCTTTCTTTAGTGCTTTCTAAAGGGATATAGTCGATTTCTTCAAAAACGTCAGCGGCATTTCCGCCGATGGCATGAGAAGGATCAATACGAAGTGTATCGACTTTGGAGCTATCAACGGGAATTAATTTTTGTGCATAGAGAGTGCTGGCAACCAATAGGGAACAACACAAGAGCATTATAGGTTTAATCATTTGGCTAAAACGTTTATGGAAAGGTAAGAAAGATTTTAAACTACATTAACTTTTCATTTACTATTTTATTTGATCACTACGTTTTTCATTCCTTCTCTACCATAAAAAACCGGGAAATACATCATTTCTGCTTTTGCGGGATTGAGGATATAATTTCCTGCATACCTTGGCATCAACTGCACCGCAAAATTGTACTTGCCTGCTTTTAGCTTTGTACAGAAAATAGAAGTCTTGTGTTTGAAATATTCCCTGTGCGTTTCTACTCCCCAGAAGTTTTGTACTTTATTTTCATAAGAGCAACCCGCCGGGATGGGGATTTCGATCATCACATAATCTGCATCGGCCCTGACCTCTACTTCCACTTCCATTACAGCTGGTGTTCCAGCCTTGAGTTTATTTGCTATCGACCCATTTTGTTTAAGCTGGGTGCTGACTTTAAAGTCTTTGCCTACTTTCGATGGGTTGGGATTATTGAACTGCTGATAGGCCGTAAAGTAAACCGGTGCATCACCTTTTTTAGAAAGGGTCAGGGCTATATCTGGTGCCACTACTGCCGTGTAAGGAAAAGTGTCGATCTGCGCTGTCTGGTTGATGCTGAGGGATGCTGGCCTCAGTGATTTTCCAGGTATAATGAGTTCGGGTAAAACTGTCTTCAGGATCAGGGCAGACTCATAGGTATTGCGCCATTGTCCATCTTTTCTCTGCTCCAGGAAGTATCTGAGGATGGCATCCAGTTCAGTTTTGTGGCCGCCTGCTTTTCGCAGAATTTCGTATGCAAGCAGTGTAGTCTGGATGCTATTGTCCCAAAAGCGGTTCTGTTCCGTACCCCAGTACAGGTTGCCGAACATCGTTTTCTTCTGGATAGACAGCAACCACTTAAGGTCAATTTCCATACCTGCTAATTGCTTTAGCTGCATCAGCTGCAATTTCTCATAAAGGGCCTGCTGATATTCCGGTGATGTCTTTTTATACTCCAGCTTTTGTTTCTCGACTTCCTGAACCCAATCCTTAATATAATAGTCATCATTCAGCATTTTGATCAGACGGATGGTATAAATCTGATCGAAATGTTGACTTCCAGCAAGTTTAGCAACGAGGTATTTATACAATTTGTCTTTGTCAATTTTGACAGTATAGCCTTGTTTTTCGGCTTCTAACAAGGTTTCTACAACATGCAGGCTGATCCAGATCTCCTCGCTGCTGTTTGGCCACCAACCCCAGGTTCCTTCCGGACGCTTATTGTTATCGAGTTTCTGCAGCAAGCTTTTGATATTTTTCTCTTCTTTAAATTCCTGTCCGAGGTATTTTCGCACCGTTTTTTCGAGCAATAAAGCTTTTAGTTTTGAGGCCAGTTGTTCGTTGCACAGGTATTCATAATTGCGCAACTTCTCTATTTCATCCAGCAGCACCGGAAATACAGAAGTCTCTGCCCTTAAAGTCACCTTACCCAATGCCGGATCGAACTTATAGGTCAAGGTAGTATCACTGGTGAATGCATGGAAGGTGCCTTTCGTTTCCAGCACCCCAGCCTGAAACACCGGGATTTTGCGGATTTCGCCGTCGAAATAACCATTCTCCTGTTTCATCGTATATTCAAACTTTATGCTATCGACCGCAGTATTACTGATTCCCCTGGCTAGGACAGAAACGGTGTCGATATGTGCGTTCTTAAAGGCGACAGGACTATTTAGTAATTCTTTGTCGTTAAAACTGAATTTCCTAACAGCCTTTTCCTCCATATTATTGTAGTTCATCAGTTTTCCGATCAGGCTAATACTATCACCGCTGATGGCAAACTGCGGCGAGACGAAATTTGCACTTAAGGTCTTGAATGACTTGATACTGGTTTCCAGCATACCAGATTGCTTACGCCCGTTCATGGCGATGATGCGGGTCGTCCATTTTGTGATGTCATCAGGAAAAATCACATTAAAGGAAGCCCTTCCTTCTGCATTGGTCAGAAGTTTAGGTTGCCAGATTGCATAGTCAGAGAATTTTGTGCGCATGGTACCTTGCTGCTCCTGCGGTTCTCCACCGGGGGCTGTCTGCATTTTCCCTCCCTTAGTCTTGATGATGATTACACCATTGGCTCCACGTGAACCGTAAATTGCTGTTGCATCAGCATTTTTTAAAATGCTGATCTCAGTGATGAGGTCGGCAGCGATGCTACTTATATCCATATCTGAAGGTAATCCGTCAATAATGACCAGCGGTTTGCCTGAAGGGAGGCTACTGTTGCCGCGAATAAAGAAGTCTTTCGCTTTATCTACTTCTGCCTGACCGATATTGACACCCGGCACCCGGCCTGCCAGTGCACCAGTGACGTTGGCGACAGAACCCGTTAGAGACTGCCTGGATTGCATTCCGTAGCCTACAACGACCACTTCATCCAGCGAATTGTTGCTTTCTTCCAGCACCAAATCACCAACATCTCCAGAGACCACTTTAACGTTTTTACCACTATAACCGACAAAACTCAACATGAGGCTTCCTCTCTTGGGGACTTTTATTTCAAAATATCCTTTAGCATCTGTACTTGCACTATGGTTGGATCCAACGAGCCGGACCAGTACGCCTGGTAATGCTAATTTTTTAGTATCCACTACCCTTCCAGTCATTTTGAAACCCAGATTTTTGACATCAAAATACCGGTCATTCATTTGCTCCATGATCTCATCTTTCAATAAATAGTTTGGATTATTGCCAATTCCGGAAGATTTGATTTTCTGATCAATACCAGTACTCCAGAGATCAGCAGGAAGGATTTTAACCTCCTGCCATAGGAAGTGATTGATACCGGAAGCCTTAATACCGACTTCCGGAACCGTGAAATAGCTGTTGTCTTTAAACAAATAGATGATGCGGTAGCTGCCGGCTTCGAGCCTGGTAAAATAAGTTGTATTTCACGGGTAGATCTGTAAAAACCCAGGCTCGTCATTTTTATAAATGAGTATGTTCTTAAGGTAAGGCTTGCCCTTTACCAGACTGGAATCCAAATCCATATCCAATCCGCCGGTTCCGGCGCCAGAACTCCCTGAATTGTTGAACAAAAACGTCGTATGACTCCTTAAATTGAGATATTCATTCCAAATACTGTCGATTTCTCCCGGCCGGATTGGCTCATCTCTGTAGTCCTGCGATCCGGACGTGGGCAAGGTCGGAGCAAAAGCATATTTTGTACCATATGATTTCATCTTAAGCAGGCTGGGTAAAAATGTATAGGTATAACCAGGTTCTTTCATAAAATGCTGATCCAGACCAGTCAGTTCCATGTGCAGGTAATTCTCTTTGAAAGGGCCCGCCAAAATGCTTACCTTCTGATTTGATGAATTAGGAGGATTAAGCAAGACTGTAGTCCCATTATCAGTCTTCAATATAGCTTTATCCCCATTGAAGTTGTTTTCTATACGGAGCATGTACTGATTCAGCACTCCTGCCTCGTGCTCAGTAAGTTCATTTGGTATAGTACTGACCCTCACTTTATCATTCAGCGGATCAGCAAAAGCAGCCAAAATGGTCTTGTGCCCTTTAATAAATTCATACTCCTCAATATCGAGCATGTATTCCGAACTGCGCATCTGAATGCGGTGTAGGCCCGGACTGATCCGGAAGGCATAACGTTTCAGTTGATCTGCAGCACTGAAAAATACCGGAATTCCATCAATGTAGAGAATATGTACCGGAAGGATTTTTCCGCCACGCACTGCAAGAGGAAGTACAACGGACATGCTATCGTCTATGGGTTCCTTTACTACAAACAAATCTTTCGTTTGGGTAAATTGATAATAGGTTATGGTATCCAGTCCCAACTTCAACTTCCATCGATCCCAATCCAATTGCAATTGACCGGAGACATCTATAGGCTCTAGTTCGGCCTCAGGATTCAGCATCCTGGGCTTCCACGTCCTTCCAAAATAGGGTATATTGACCCCGGTGGAATAACCGAATTTGGAGGTATGCGAAAGCGCAGTGACATCTGTTTCTGCCACAGGTTGATTGTTTACATCAGTAATGCTGACACTCATGTTGAGCTGTTGACCTGGATAAACGATCTCTGGGGCAAGTAGCTTTATCTGCAGTCTTTCTTTCGCATACATAGAATTGGTTTCCACGTATTTATGCATTTCATTTAAAAAATAGTCCACACGGACGTGTGCTGTTTTTTTGCCACTATTCCTGATCAAAGTATCCAACTGATCAACATAGCCTCTGAGGACAACTTTATTTTCAGAAAATACTGTGTACCAGAAGGGAATACGATGAGGGTTATTGACCTGTATTCTCAAGGAGTCCTTCTGTTGCAAGGCCGCCACTTCCAGCTTGGCAGCGAGAGTTTCTATGTCAATTTCTTCCTGATGAGTACCGCAATTCACTAAATAATAACTGGCCATTGGATTAAACTTCAGTCTGCCTGGTAACGCAAGCAGTAATGAATCTCTTTCACCGGTATTTTCATAGCTGGTATAAATGACGGCCTGCTGCGCCTTTGAGAGCCCATTTTCCAAATAATCGAAATATACACTGTCTTTTTTCAACTCGGCTTTGACCTCGACCAGCTTTCTTTCAAAACGCAATAACTGGCTCGCATTACGGCGTTCGTTATTGCTATTGAGAAACACCGCATCTACCCGAAAATCGAGGTCGGCCTTAGGAAATATACTATCAGGAATGACCAGCTTTGTTTCTCCTACAGGATCCAGCTTCAACTCTTTGGACCATAGGCTATCTGCAACAAACACCTTTGCCTGGTGGTAAGCCCTCACATTGTTGGCCATTACATTTATGCTTACCCTGCCATCAGGTATAGCAAGCTCATTTTCATCACTGGCCTTCAAGTATACGGTGATCGGTTGTCCCGGCCAGTTGTAACT
>CAWCIO010000009.1:0-305000 GCA_963795585.1 uncultured Sphingobacteriaceae bacterium
ATCATCACACAGGAATTCAACTGAAGCGTAAACTGCCCGGCCATTTCGGTATTAATGATTTTAGCATCAATATGGGTAATACAGAATTCTTAACCTATGAGGTTAGGGAGGCCAGTCAGTTTACACATCATCCTGTATGTCCAGAAGTCGGGATGTTTTTGCCATGATGATCTCACTAAAGATAAAATCGGAGAACCAGAATGCTCCAACGGTAAATAGCACTACAACGGCAAGCCCGCGCAGCAAATGTTTTCTCAATACATCAATGTGGTCGAAGAAAGACATCTCAGCCTCTAATGTCTTCCCTTTTTCTTTTATAGCACCTATCAGGTCTCGTTTCTTCTTATATCGCTCATGCATGTGATTTGTAAACAAAAATACCATTCTATTTTATTTAGAATGGTATTTACGTTTTAAATATGATAAATAGTTTTCTTAATCTATTCTGAAAATTCGAAAGTTTCCATAAATTTGGTGGTAAAATTACCTGCCCTAAAGTTTGGGTCTTTCATTAATTTCAAATGAAAAGGAATGGTTGTTTTAACCCCTTCAATCACAAATTCACTCAATGCACGTTCCATAGTGCTGATTGCTTCTTCGCGTGTTTGTGCCACACAGATCAGCTTTGCAATCATCGAATCATAATTAGATGGAATTTGATAACCTGCATAAACATGTGTATCTACACTCACACCATGACCACCAGGTGAGTGGAAATTGGTGATTTTTCCGGGAGAAGGACTGAAGTTATTGAAAGGATCTTCCGCATTGATCCGGCATTCGATAGCATGAATATGGGAAGTAATTTTTACCCGAAATCGGATCGCCTGCAGCAACTTTAATTTGTTCTTTGATCAGATCATAATTGATTACTTCTTCTGTAATCGGATGTTCTACCTGAATACGGGTATTCATTTCCATGAAATAGAAATTGCGGTGTTTGTCGACCAGAAATTCAATGGTTCCTGCACCTTCATATTGAACAGCATTGGCACCTTTGATAGCAGCTTCACCCATTTTTTCACGCAATTCAGGGGTCATAAATGGAGAAGGAGTTTCTTCAACCAGTTTTTGGTGACGACGTTGAATAGAGCAATCACTTTCAGATAAATGGCAGGCTTTTCCGTACTGATCACCAATAATCTGGATTTCAATGTGACGTGGATCTTCAATATATTTTTCCAGGTAAAGCCATCGTTTCCAAAGGCAGCACCAGATTCTGACTGGCACTATCCCATGCATTTTCAAATTCTTCATCTTTCCAAACAACACGCATACCACGGCCACCACCACCGGCAGTTGCTTTCAAAATAACAGGATAACCCATTTCTTTGGCCAGTTTGATTCCTTCTTTAACGCTTTCCAGTAAACCTTCGGAACCAGGAATAGTTGGAACACCCGCTTTTTTCATCGTTTCTTTGGCAGATGCTTTATCGCCCATAGAATTGATCTGCTCAGGAGTGGCACCAATAAATTTGATTCCATAATCGCGGCACACATGATGAAAATTTGGCATTTTCGGATAAGAATCCATAACCTGGATGTATGGCATCGGCATTGGTAAGTTCCGCTGCAGAAATGATATTTGGAATACTTAAGTAAGAATCCTTACTTGGAGGCGGACCAATACAAACAGCTTCATCAGCAAAACGACATGCAGACTTTCTCTGTCGGCAGTAGAATAAACAGCAACAGTTTTAATGCCCATTTCCTTACAGGTACGAATAATACGTAAGGCAATTTCGCCCCTGTTGGCAATTAATATTTTTTTAAACATATTAGTCTTTCATATTACTGTTACCCTGAATTTAATTCAGAATACTGATTAATTGATCGAACTGTAACTAGATGACTAATAAGGTTTAGTATGACGGCAACTTAACATTGGTTCTACTAAAAATAAAGGTTGATCGTATTCTACAGGTGAAGCATTTTCAACAAGAACTTTAACAATTCTTCCTGAAACTTCACTTTCAATTTCATTGAATAATTTCATAGCTTCAATAATACAAACTACTTTTCCCGCTGCAATTTCATCGCCAACATTCACAAAAGATGGTTTATCAGGACTTGAAGAACGGTAAAATGTACCGATCATAGGAGATTTTATCGTAATGTATTTCGAAGTATCTTCTGCAGCAGCCTCAGCGCTTTGTTTCAGTAGCTGCACGGTTGTGGTGCAGCTGCTGCAGGTACTGCAGTTGACAACAGGAGCTGGCAGGACAGCATGAACTAACTGTCGTATGGAGCTTGGTTGGTTTTAATAGTGATCTTGAAGTCTTTTTGCTCGATAGCAACTTCATTTACTCCCGAACGAGAAACAAATTTAATAAGTTCCTGAATTTGTTTAATATCCATTTTTTGGTGTTATTTTAAGAAAACTAAATGTTTTTAGAATAAACTAAGTTATGATTAATTATTATTAATAACTTAATAAGCCCATTTTAGGTAGACTGAGCCCCAGGTAAAACCTCCTCCAAAAGCAGCTAAAATGATGTTGTCACCTTTTTTCAATTGGCTTTCCCATTCCCAAAGACACAGAGGAATAGTTCCGTTAGTGGTATTTCCATAGCGTTGAATATTGATCATTACTTTTTCTGCTCCTACACCCATTCTCGCAGCAGTAGCATCAATAATGCGTTTGTTGGCCTGATGCGGAACAAACCATGTTACATCATCAGAATTTAAGTTATTGCGTTCCATAATTTCTGCCGCAACATCTGCCATATTGGTTACAGCAAATTTAAATACAGCCTGACCTTCCTGATAAACCAAATGTTCATTGGCATCTACTGTTTCATGAGTAGCAGGTCTGACAGATCCACCGGCTTTCTGATGTAGAATACTGTCTGCCTGAGCCATCACTTCTCAATATAGAATCCATTACACCATAGCCTTCTTCATTTGGTTCAAGCAATACGGCGCCACAGCCGTCACCAAAAATGATACAGGTAGTACGGTCTTTATAATTGATGATGGAAGACATTTTATCTCCACCAACAACAAGTACTTTTTTATGTTTGCCCGATTCAATAAATTGAGCACCTGTCGAAACGCCATATATAAAACCAGAACAGGCAGCTTGAAGATCATATCCCCAGGCATTTTTTGCACCGATTTTATCTGCAAGAATATTTGCGGTACGCAGGGAAGGGCAGATCGGGAGTAGTGGTACAAAAGATGATCAGTTCAATCTCCTCGGCAGTGATCCCACGTTTTTTCAGTAATCCATTCACCGCATGTACAGCCATGTCAGATGTTCCCAGACCTTCACCTTTTAATATTCTTCGCTCTTTTATTCCAGTTCTGGAGGTAATCCATTCATCTGTTGTATCTACAATGGATTCCATCTCTTTATTGGTAAGTACGTAGTCGGGAACGTAGCCATTAACAGCCGTAATCGCAGCATGAATTTTACTCATTTTATCTATTAATTATTAAATGCGGCTTGTATTTTTCTACCAAGCCAGTAGTAACCATATCCCTCGATTGTAAGATCATATTTTTTACGGCAGTCGGACTGGATATTCCATGACCAATAACAACCGGTGCATTTACACCCAAAACAGGACTTCCGCCATAGTTCTCATAATTAAAGCGGTCAAAAAATTCATCTTTCAGATCCCTTTTTAAGGTCAGTACATAAAATGATTCCGCAAGTTTAAGCATCACGTTTCCTGTAAAGCCATCGCAAACGATTACATCTGCTTTATCATTAAACAGATCTCTGCCTTCTACATTTCCTACGAAATTAAACAGCTTTGTATTCTTTCATCAGAGGGAAAGTAGCCATGCTGAGCATATTGCCTTTTTCGTCCTCTTCTCCAATGTTCATCAACGCAACTTTAGGATTGTCGATCTGCATCACATTTTCCGCATATAAACTGCCCAGTACCCCAAATTGAAGAGTACATCAGGTTTGCAGTCTGCATTTGCACCAACGTCCAGCATTAATCCAACACCTCCTGTTAGCTTTGGGAGAAAGGTAGTAAATGCAGGGTCTGATGATTCCGGGAATGGTTTTTACGCTAAAAACAGCACCAACAAGCATAGCGCCTGAATTTCCGGCACTTGCAAATGAATCCAATCTTACCTTCTTTCAGTAAATTGAAATCCAACAGAAATACTTGAATTTGGCTTTTGAACAATAGCCTTTGTGGGATGTTCGCCCATACCAATCACTTCCTCTGTATGAACATATTCAAAGAGATCGGGATTAAATCCGTTTTCTGAGAGCAGAGGTTTAATCTGATGTGTATCTCCAATAAGCACAATTTGCTCATCGGCAGATAACAGACGGATGGGCCGCTATTGCTCCTAAAACATTTGCTTTAGGAGCATAGTCTCCGCCCATTATATCGAGACCTATTTTCATAGTAAAAATCAGTTTGTGTATAAGGCAAAATTGCCCTTGTTTCCAGTCCCTAAGTTAAACTTTAAAGACTGAAAACACAAACTATTTTTCAGAAAATTAACCTATTGAGGTGTTTTCAATAACCAATTTACCGTTGTAGTACAAGTTACCATCAACATTGTATGCGCGGTGTGGAGTGTGGATTGCACCTGTTGTTTGACAAGTAGCTAAAGAAGGAGCTTCTGCTTTATAGTGAGTTCTTCTTTTATCTCTTCTACTTTTAGAAATCTTGCGTTTTGGATGTGCCATTGCTGATTTTATTTAATTATTTATTTTAATTTTTTTAATGCTGCCCAACGTGGGTCCTCATCTTTGGTTGTTCTTCTTCTTCTTTGTGATCCCGACGCTAGACTTTCCAGTCTTGCTATCATTTCTTGATCGCATTGCTGGCCGTCGCCATTTTCTTCGCATACTTTAATATAAGGAACGGATACAGTGATGAACTCGTAAATCAAGTCCGGAGATATCAATCTCACTTTCTTTCTTATTCAGGATAATGATCTCCAGATCATCACTCTCCAATTCATCTTCAGCAAACTTAACAATTTGCCTTTCTTCCAGGCTGATCGGCGAATTAAATTCAGCCAAACATTTATCACAATCCAATACAATCGTTCCGTCAATACGGAAATGAAGGATCAGCATGGTTTCCTGCTTGTCCAGTTCCACCCTTGCTTTTAAATTCCCTTTTTTTACTAAAGAGTACTCAAAAGCATCAAAAAAGCTGTTATCAATGTCAAAATCAAACTGATGTTTGCCAATTTTTAAGCCTGTAAAGGGGATTGAAAATTGTTTTAATGGTTTCAATTGTAACAAAATTTTAGCCCGCAAATGTAGGAATTTATTTTATTCATTGCAAACTCTTTTTAATCCTAATTTGCGTCGTCTTTTAAATCAAATGCAGTTTCCACTATTTTACCACCTGTCCTCAACTGGTTTTTCAGCAGGTTTTCCTGCTCCCTTCTGTTTTTTACAATGTGGATCGCTGTAAAAATTGCCTCCATAAATGAAGCCGGGTCCGCAAGGTCCTTGCCTGCAATATCATAGCCCGTTCCATGATCAGGGGAGGTACGTACAAAATTCAGGCCTGCGCTGTAAATTCACGCCCGTGCCGAAAGCGATCGTTTTGAAAGGAATCAGTCCCTGGTCATGGTACATGGCCAGGACTGCCATCAAATTGTTTATAGCTGCCCTTGCCAAAAAATCCGTCTGCCGGATATGGTCCAAAGCAGATGATCCCTTTGTCAAATGCTTCCTGTATTGCCGGGCCGATGATCTCTTCTTCTTCTTTACCCAGTAATCCGTTGTCACCCGCATGTGGATTCAATCCCAATACTGCGATTTTTGGCTTCTCGATCCAGAAATCCTTTTTCAGGCTTTCGTTCATCAGCTGCAGCTTTTTACGATCTTTTCTTTAGTAATACTTTTTGATACATCAGCTACAGGGATATGGCCCGTTACTACGCCCACACGAAGTTCATCGCTCAGGAGAAACATCAGTACATCCCTGCTTCCGCTTCTTTCCTGCAGGTATTCTGTATGGCCCGGAAAGTTAAAGGTGTCCGATTGAATGTTATGTTTATTGATAGGCGCGGTAACCAATGCATCAATCTGGCCGTTTACCAGGTCTTCCGTTGCTTTTTCCAATGAAAGCAAGGCGTATTTTCCACCTGTTTCGTTCGCTGACACCGAGTTCTATCTTTACATCTTCTTCCCAGCAATTGATCATATTGGCTTTTTTAGGGTTCGCCGCTTCCGGCATTGCTGATCACATTGAATGTCAACATCATTAATGCCCAGTGCTTTGCGGTGATAAGAGGCTACCTTGGTATGGCCGTAAACAATCGGGGTACAATAATCAAAGATCTTGGTCTCCGATAATGTCTTAATGATCACTTCCAATCCAATACCGTTTACATCACCTATACTAATGCCAATTTTAATTTTATCGCTCATCTTCAAATAGAAAATTTAGCGCAAATTACAGAATTTCGTCCTAATGTTGATCCCTTACGATAAAACTTTACTTATTTTGCACCGAGTGACCAAAAAGGTACGTGATCATGAGCGTCCTCAGTTTCATGACGTTCCTTCCGATCCGCTCATTCAATAATAAAACAAAAGAACTATGAGTTTGGTAAAGGCGAAGAAGCATTTAGGGCAGCATTTTTTAACTGATAAGAAGATTGCGGCAAAAATCGTGAATGGCCTCGTGCATACTGATCAGTACCAGCAAGTGCTGGAAGTAGGTCCGGGCATGGGTATTCTTTCTGATATCTTACTCGAACGGACTGACCTGGAAACTCACCTGATTGATATTGATGTGGAATCTTATCATTTTCTGCAGGAGAAATATCCTCAGTTGGGCGGCAGACTGATCAATGGTGATTTCCTGGCTTTAGATCTTTCTTCCATTTTTTCCGGCAAATATGCCATTATCGGCAATTTTCCGTACAACATTTCTTCGCAGATCCTGTTCAAGGTATTGGAAAACCGCAGCCAGGTGGTGGAAATGGTTGGCATGTTCCAAAAGGAGGTGGCCGAGCGGTGTGCTTCTAAAGCAGGTACCAAGGAATATGGTATACTGAGTGTGCTCATACAGGCTTATTATAATATAGAATATCTTTTTACGGTAAAGCCGGGCACCTTCAATCCGCCTCCTAAAGTCAATTCAGGAGTCATCAGGTTGAGCAGGAACCAGTCTGAAACCCTGCCTTGTGATGAGAAGCTGTTCTGGCGCACAGTAAAAGCGGGCTTCAACCAGCGCAGAAAAACCCTTAGAAATGCATTGTCGGGAGTCCTGCCTAAGGATAAAATGGATGGTCATCTATTCTTTGATAAGCGGGCCGAGCAACTTACCGTCCAGGATTTCATCACGCTTACGCAACATTTAACACATCTTTCACTGTAAATATGAGTAAAGGAAAAATATTGATCGTCGACGATCTGCATCCTGCATTTAAACGACAGGCTGCTGACATGGGCTATGAAGTGGAGGACTGCCCCCTGATTACCAGGGCAGAAACACTTGCTGTTATTGCGGATTATGAAGGCATTGCTGTGCGCACGAAGTTTTTAATCGATAAGGAGCTGCTGGACCTGGGTGTCAGGCTAAAGTTCGTTGCCCGCGCGGGTGCCGGACTGGATAACATCGATGAGGCTTATGCCAGTCAGAAAAATATCCAACTGTTGAACGCACCTGAAGGCAACCGCGATGCTGTAGGCGAACATGCCCTGGGCATGCTGCTTTCACTAATGAATAATTTTCGTAAGGCTGATGCCGAGATCAGAAGTGGCATTTGGGACAGGGAAGGCAACAGGGGCTATGAACTTAAAGGAAAGACAGTAGGGATTATTGGTTATGGGCATATGGGACAGAGCTTCGCTAAGCGGCTTTCTGGCTTTGATGTTGAAGTGATCGCCTATGATAAGTATAAAACTGGCTTTTCCAATGCTTTTGCCAGGGAAGTCAGCATGGAAGAAATCGTGAAATACAGTGATGTGCTGAGTTTGCACATCCCCCTGACAACTGAAACCAGGCAAATGGTTAATGAGGAGTATTTTTTTCATTTTAGAAAGCCGATATTTTTCATCAACACAGCAAGAGGGGAGGTCGTTGATACCAGGGCAGTGCTGCAGGCAATCCGGCAGCAAAAAATACTGGGCGCGGGCCTGGATGTACTCCAGACCGAGAAATTCCCGGCCCTGGGCCAGCAGGACTGGTATGCAGAGCTTGCAGCTTCAGATAAGGTATTGCTTACACCACATGTTGGGGGCTGGACTTTCGATTCTTACCGTAAAATATCAGAAGTACTGGCAGAAAAGCTCCGGGCCATCTAGTTTTTCCAGATATTGTCGCCCGGTTTTGCGTCCATAAAGATGCCACCATCTAAAACAATGGACTGTACTGCTGCTTCCAGCTTCAGGTCGATGCTGATCTGTCTTTCTCCGGATTTCCAGATCTGTGGACTCTGGTGTATAACTGCAGATGTACCGTCCTTGTAGCTGACTTTGATGTCGAAGGGGACAGCGAAACCACCAACATTTTTCAGGAGTATTTTATATTCATTGCCCTTTATGGTCACTTTCTCTATGGCCAGATCGATGTAGTTGTTGCTGAAAAACCAGTTGTTCCAGTACCAGTTCAGGTTTTGCCCGCTGCCTTCATTCATGGAATAAAAAAAGTCCCATGGAATAGGGTGTTTGCCATTCCAGCGGTCCATATATAGCCGTAATGCTTTGCCGAACAGTTCTTCGCCCAGCATGTCTTTTAGTGCGAGGTAGGCCAGTGAGGGTTTCCCATAGGCATTATTTCCGTAGCCCGGACCAGATACCTGTGTAGACATAGAAACGATGGGCTGGTCCTGCTCCGTTGATGGGTCATTGATCCATTTCTTTACCCTGAAATTCTTATAGTTTTCAGTAGCTTTCTCCTTACCCAGTTGCTCAATACCGATCAGGTACTCCAGCGTGGTTGCCCACCCTTCGTCCATAAAGGCATATCTTGTTTCATTGGTGCCCATATAAAAAGGAAAATAGGTGTGGGCAATTTCATGATTCAGCACAAATTGAGAAAACTCCATATCCGGCGTACTCGAGTCGTTTACCATCATCGGATACTCCATGTCGGCAAATCCCTGGAAGGCAGTCATCTTTGAAAAAGGATAAGGGACGCCAGGCCAATTGTTTGAAAACCATGACAATGCCTGCTGTCCCTAGCTTACAGCCTGCGCGAAATCCTTCGCACCTGCATCATAAGCCGCCTGTACGCTGCTTCTTCTGCCTGTTTTGGCATCTACTACAACACTGGCAGCATCCCATACATAGCGGCTGCTGAGCGAAAAAGTAACGTCGCAGATGTGATTGGCTTCAAACTTCCAGGTATTCCAGGCATTCTGGCGAGTCACCAGTCCTTTTTTCATCTCCTCAGCTGTAGCAATATGGATCACCTGATCTGAAGTCAGGGAGGCTTTGTAACGCTGGGCTATGGCCGGACTCAGTACTTCGTCTGCATTGAGCAGATCACCTGTAGACCATACCACATAGTTTTTAGGTGCTTTCACACTGAGTTTATAGTCGTTGAAATCACTATAAAATTCTGTCCTGTCGGTATGCGGTATCCGGTCCCAGCCATTATAATCGTCATATACGGAAATTCTTGGGTAGGCATAAGCTGCAAAAAAGGTCGTATTGTTGATCTGGCCTTCTCTGCCACTTTGTTTGGAGAGCGGGTAGCTCCATGCAATTTCAAATGTCATATTAGCGCCCGGGAGCAGGGCTTTGGCCAGCTTTACCTCTGCCACCGTTTCCCAGCCTTCGCTGTCTACCCTGATGGCAGTACCTCCAGCTTTAAAGGAACTTATCTTCAGTCCCCTGGTCAGAAAATCTCTACCCACAGCGCCAGAGCGGGGTGCTTCCGGTTTATGGATATTGTTCACAAATCGGATTACTACAGATCTTAGAGTATCCTTGCTATTGTTGGCGTAAATGATCGTCTCCGATCCGCTTACCATCTTCGTGTCTGCATTTACTTCCAGGCTGATGTTATACTTGCCCTGATTTTGCCAGTAGTTTTTACCTGGCTTTCCATCTGCCGATCTGCTGCCTTTTTCGTAAGCATTTCTGATATTTCTGGGCGTGTAAAGATCCTGGGCCTGGGAAGCAGCAGAAAGAAGGAGTAAAAAAGCGCCGAGTTTTAAGGATTTCAGTTGCATAATCAATTGCTTGGTCATACAAAGCTAAACTAAACTGTGTTTTTCTCAATACTTCATCATTTAAATCACAATAATTTGGTTTTATCGTATTACCCGGTTATCTTCGTTTCCAATGAAGCAAGACTATGTAGGCTAACCAACCTATATAGTCTTGTTTGTTTTTTATAGCGTAATTAATAAAAAATAATAGAGCAATGACAGAGGTAACATATTATACCCAAGAGGGTTTAGATAAGCTGAAGGAGGAAGTTGCATTATTTAACAACCACCGGGCGTCAGCTAATATCTAAAGCAATAGCCGAAGCAAGAGATAAAGGTGATTTATCGGAGAATGCAGAATATGATGCTGCAAAAGAGGCGCAGGGTTTGCATGAGGCGAAAATTTCCAAGATTAAAAAATACGCTTTCCACTGCCCGGTTAATTGATGAATCGAAATTAGATCTGACAAAAGTGCTGGCACTTTCTATCGTAAAGATCAAAAATGTAAAAAATGGTGCTACGATGACTTATCAATTGGTAGCTGAATCGGAAGCTGATTTAAAAACCGGAAAGATTTCTGTTAAATCGCCGATAGCACAAGGTTTATTGGGTAAATCAGTAGGCGAAACCACCGAGATCGAGGTTCCGGCAGGTAAAATTGAATTCGAAATATTAGAGATCAGCAGATAAAACCACAGCTTTATGTCAAGTATCTTTTCAAAAATTGTAAATGGTGAAATTCCCGCACACGTTGTAGCAGAAACTACCGAGTTTTTGGCCTTTTTGGATGTCAATCCCCTAACCATGGGGCATGTACTGGTGATTCCTAAAAAAGAGATCGATTATATCTTTGATATGGACGAGGAAAGTTATTTCGGCCTGAGGTTATTTGCGAAAATTGTGGCCACAGGACTTAAAGAAGCATTCCCCTGTAAAAAGGTAGGGGTTGCCGTCATTGGTCTTGAAGTTCCGCATGTGCACATTCACCTGATCCCGATGAACAATGTGACTGACATGAACTTTAGCAGGGAAAAGCTGAAACCGAGTCAGGAAGATTTGGAAGCCGCAGCAATAAAAATAAAAACTGCTTTGTCTAAGGACTAAAAAAGCACCAACAGTTATAAATACAGAAAGCAGCATCCTTCAGGTGCTGCTTTCTCTGTTTTTTACATGATCTGCCAGGTCGTAACCTGTTCCTTGCTCATCCGTGTTTTTGTTCTTAAGAAAGAGCAGGATGACCAGTGAAACAATAGGAAGCAGAAAAGAGATGAAGAACCAGAACCAAAAGTTTCTTCCCATACTTTTGGCCAAGATGCCCGCCACGATCTGTGGAATGAGCATGACACAAGCTAATATGATTTCAGGCATGACCTTACAATAACTTCTCGTTGTTTTTATGTCTTTCCGCATCGCGGATGTTCTTCTTTTCCAGGTTTTTTTCCAATGCCCCGGTCAGGTCTATGCCAGTCTGATTGGCCAGACAGATCAGTACAAACAGTACATCGGCCATTTCATCGCCGAGGTCTACAGCTTCATCACTCTTCTTGAAAGATTGCTCTCCGTATTTCCTCGACATGATCCTGGCTACTTCTCCCACCTCTTCCATCAGGATGGCAGTATTTGTCAGTTCATTAAAATAGCGTACACCTGTGGTGTTAATCCATTGGTCTACGGTTTCCTGTGCTTCCTTGATGGTCATAAATGTTGGTGTTATAGGCTTAAAAATTCCCAGTAATTCTCATGGTTGATGACACTCGTACTAGTTGGATTATATTTTTCTAAAAAGGTATTTGGAAACTTCACTTTCACTTTAGGATTCCACTTGATTTCAAAGACATTAATCTGGCCATCCTGTTCTTCCAGATAATCAATTTCTGCTCTGGATGTATTTCTCCAAAAATAGCTATTTCCATGGAAGGAGCTATAGGCAAGGTTCTTTTTGCGTTCGCTAATGATGAAGTTCTCCCAAAGTGCTCCTATATCGTTTCGCTGACTAATGGGAGCAAAGTTGTTGATGATGGTATTGCGTACACCATTGTCATAGAAATAAATTTTTCTTGAGCTGCTGATCTCATTCCTTAAATTCCTGGAAAAGGGCTGGAGTCTAAATATCACGAAGGATTTTTCCAGTAAATCAATGTAGGCATTTACCGTTGCTTTATCTATTCCTGCGGTCTGGGCAAGTTCGTTGTAAGAAACTTCGTTACCTACCTGCCAGGCAAGTGCCTGCAGTAATTTTAAAAGGGAGTCTGGGCGGCGTATCCCTGCTGTTTCTAAAATATCTTTATATAGGTAACTGCCAGCGAGATTGGTCAGTATTTCTACAGCATTACCGGGATTGTTGACGACATCCGGATACATTCCTGTAATGAGAAATTCTTCCAGTCTTGGATGGACTTTTGCAAATGAAAACTGATTTTTCAATTCATTCCAGGATAAGGGATAAAGCCTATATTCCCATTTGCGGCCCGTGAGGGGTTCATTAATTTTATTTGCGATTTCCAGAGCTGATGAACCGGACAGGAAAAGTTGAATTTCCTTTCCGGCATCAAGGATCATTTTTGCACTTAACCCTATGTTTTCCAGGCGTTGTGCTTCATCAAATACCACTACCTTATAATTGCCGATAAAATTATTGATAAATGTCTGAGTAGGATTTGTCCAGGAAATTCTAACGGCAGGATCATCTCCGTTGATGTATAAGTAATCCTGTTCCAAACCTTCAGCGATCTTATTAATCAAAGTTATTTTTCCTACTTGCCTGGGACCTAAAACCACGATTGCTTTTTTAAAATCAATTCTTTTTTCGAGTATCTCCTGAAGATTTCTTTTGATCATGTTCATAATTCTATTCCCCAAATACAGTGATATTTGGGGAATATGATCTCCAAATATAGCGATATTTGGGGAATAGGAATTTTACTCCTTGCTTTTGGTATCGATCAGAATCGTTACCGGACCATCATTCAATAAGCTAATTTTCATGTCTGCACCGAAAATTCCTGTCTGAACAGGCTTCTCCAGCAAAACTGACAACTGCCGGATCATTTCCTCATAAAGAGGAATGGCCTTATCTGGTCTGGCTGCTCTGGTAAACCCGGGTCTATTGCCCTTTTTTGTTGCTGCAAACAGTGTAAACTGACTGATCAGCAGGATATCCCCGCCAATGTCTGCCAGGGCTTTGTTCATCAAGCCATGCTCATCACTAAAAATCCGCATGTTCACTATTTTAGCAGCCAGCCATTCCAGGTCTTCCTGTGTGTCTGCATCTTCTATGCCGAGTAATACCAGAAATCCGATACCAATGGAACCCGTGACTTTTTCCTCAACCGTACAGCTTGCTTGTGTGACTCTTTGAATGACCGCTCTCATGAATTAAGCCCTCGTCTCATTACCGTGATAGATGCTCAGGTAACTTTCATACCTGCTCAACTCTATTTCTCCTTCTTCCACACCTTTGATCACGGCACAGCCGGGTTCATTGACATGCCTGCAATTGTTGAACCTGCATTGGTTCATCAGTGCCCGCATTTCCCTGAAATAGTGGCCCAGTTCTTCCGGACGGATGTCGAAGATGCCCAGTTCACGGATGCCGGGGGTATCTATCAAATAACCGCCAAAAGGCAGCGTATGCATTTCAGCGAAGGTGGTGGTATGCTGGCCCTTGTCGCTCGCTTCAGAAATTTCCCCTGTTTTGATATCATGCCCGGGAAGTAAGGCATTGATCAGACTGGATTTTCCAACGCCGGAATGGCCGGAAAATAAAGTTGTCTTGTCCTTCAGCAGGCTTTCTATCAAAGGGAGGTTGGTGCCTTCTAAGGCGGAAACGGAGTAGCAGGGATAATCCAGGTTTTCGTAAATGGCTTTGTACTCATCCAATATAGCCAATCCTTCCTCGTGAAAAAGGTCGAGTTTATTGAAAATCAGTACTGCAGGAATGCTGTAGGCTTCAGCTGTCGCCAGAAAGCGGTCTATAAAACCCAAAGATGTTCTTGGCGAAGCCAGTGTTACGACCAAAAAAGCCTGGTCCATATTAGCCGCAATGATCTGCGCCTGTTTAGATAAGTTGATGGATTTCCGGATGATATAATTCTTCCTGTCATGCAGCTTATGAATGATCCCTTTGTCGGAATTCGGCTCCAGTTCAAATTCTACCTGATCACCTACGGCTATAGGATTGGTGGTCTGTATTCCCTGAATCCTAAACTTACCCTTGATCCTGCAGTCGTAATCCAGTCCGTCTGCCCCATGCACCTGATACCAGCTCCCCGTCGATTTTATAACTAATCCTTGCATATACTGCTTCAAAGGTAGTAAATAGTATTAAGTAGTTAGTAATTAGTAGGAAGTAGTTAGTAATTAGTAGGAAGTAGTTAGTAGTTAGTAGGAAGTAGTTAGTAGGTAGTAGTTAGTATGAAGTAGCTGGTATGAAGTAGCTAATATGTAGTAGCTGGTATTTAGAGCAATTAGTAAGAATATAGATTACTTAATAATTTGGTGTTGAATACCCAGATTGGTCTTCTTTGCATCTTGTCTTGATACTAACTACTAACTACTTCCTACTACTTAAAATAAATTTGCTAATAAGAAAAATATAACTTTACTTTACGCCACAGCAATGTAACAAAAACAATGAACAACATTTTATCAATTACTACCATTACCACCACAACCACCGGGATATCTCGGAGGAAGGTAAGCTAATGGGTTAATTGAAAGAACATAAAAACCAGAAAAAGCGCCTTCCTCTAAACGGGGAAGGCGCTTTTTTTTTAACCGAATACTATGAATATTTTAAAATTTGGAGGTACATCAGTCGGTTCTGTCGAGAGCATCAGCGCCCTGATTGAAATTCTTAAGCAGGAAAAATCCCAGGAAAACCCGGTCGTGGTGTTATCTGCAATGAGCGGGGTGACCAACACCCTCCTGGACATGGCAGAAAATGCCAGGAACCTGCGTGATTATGCTGAGGCCCTAAAGGGGGTTGAGGAACGACATTTTAATGTCATCAGGGCACTGCTTCCGGCAGGGGCACAAAATCCGGTGCTTACCAAATTGAAAATTTATTTTAATGAACTGGAAGATATCCTGCAGTCGGTCTATAACCTACGCGAACTGAGTCCACAAACCAGGGACCTGATCTTGAGCTATGGCGAGCGCTGCTCCACCGCAATGATCAGTCATATCGCCAGGCAACAGTTTCCGGATGCTTTGTATGTTGATGCCTCTGAACTGATCAAAACCGACAGTAATTTCGGACAGGCAAAGTAAATACCGACCTGACTGAAATGCTGATCCGCGATTTTCATTCAGCAAATGCCGACAAGATTTTCTTCGTTACCGGTTTTATTTCCAGCAATGATGATGGGCGAGATGACCACCCTGGGCCGTGGCGGCAGCGATTATACTGCTGCGATTTTGGGTGCGGCGCTCAATGCCGAGGAAATCCAGATCTGGACAGATGTAAATGGCATGATGACTGCCGACCCGCGCATGGTGAAAAAGGCGTTTTCATTACCCGAGCTCAGCTATACCGAAGCTATGGAGCTTTCTTATTTCGGCGCCAAAGTGATTTATCCGCCAACCATGATCCCTGCATTTCTTAAAGCGGATCCCTATCGTCATTAAAAATACTTTTAATGTCGACTTTGCAGGTACTTACATCAAGCATGGCATCAGTCCATCGAACCTGCCGATCAAGGGCATATCTTCCATCGATGAGATCAGTATGCTCAACCTATACGGAAGCGGCATGGTGGGTAAGGCAGGCTTTTAGCGGCAGGTTGTTTTCGCTGCTGTCCCGCGAGCAGATCAATGTCATGTTGATCACGCAGTCCTCATCAGAACATAGCATCACTTTTGCCGTAAAGCCCTGCTGATTCAGTAAAGGCTTTGTCGCTCATCGAGCAGGAATTTGAACTGGAACTCCAGGCGCGGAAACTTGAATATCCTGAAGTAGAAAACGGATTGTCTGTCCTGGCCATCGTAGGCGAGAACATGAAACAAACCCCCGGTATGTCGGGCAAGCTGTTTCATGCGCTGGGCCGGAACGGTGTCAACGTACGTGCCATCGCGCAGGGTTCGTCAGAATATAATATCTCGGTGATCATCTCCAAGACCGATCTGGCAAAAGCAGTAAATGCGGTGCACGATGCATTCTATGCAGACCTTAAAAAAACACTGCACGTTTTTTGCCTGGGTACAGGCAATATCGGCAAAACACTGTTCAATCAGTTGCAGGAACAGATGCCTTTCCTGGCAGCAAAATAACGGCATACAGGTAAAAGTTATGGGCATCAGCAATACCCGAAAAATGCTGTTCGATCCCGATGGTATAGACCTCGATACCTGGGAAACCGCACTGGAAACAGGCGGAGACCAAAGCTAGATCTGCCTGAGTTCATCAAGAAAATGAAATCCATGAACCTGCCCAACTGTGTGTTTATCGATAATACCGCCAGTCCATAACCCGATGGAATATTACGAGGATATCTTTCAAGTCGAGCATATCTGTGGTTACCTGCAATAAGATTGGCAACTCGGCCGATATATGACCAATATAAAACCTTTAAGGATGCGCGCGCCAGACCATGGGGTAGATTTCTTTTACGAAACCAACGTAGGCGCAGGCTTGCCGATCATCCGCACATTAAAAGACCTGATGATGAGCGGCGACAGGGTGAGCCGGATCGAAGCGATACTTTCGGGTACCATTTCTTTCATCTTCAACAATTTTAAAGGCGATGCCAGTTTCCACGATATCGTAAAAGTGGCGCAGGAAAAAGGCTATACCGAACCCGATCCGCGCGATGACCTGAGCGGAAAGGATTTTATGCGCAAAATGCTGATCCTGGCCCGCGATGCCGGATATCCACTGGAAGCAAAAGACATTGAACTGCAGAAGCATGCTGCCAGCCTGCCTGTATGGCTGCAACTACGGTAGAAGATTTTTACAAGGACTTCAAAACAAGATGCCTATTTTGACGATCTGAAAGAAGAAGCGCTGCAGCAGGTAAGGTATTGCGTTACATCGGCAAGTTGGAAAATGGCAAAGTCTCTATCACCCTGCAAATGGTAGCATGAGGACCATCCGTTCTTTACGCTGTCGGGCAGCGATAATATCATTTCCTTTACCACCGACCGGTATAAAGACCGTCCATTGGTGGTAAAAGGCCCGGGCGCAGGTGCGGAGGTAACCGCAGCAGGCGTATTTGCGGATATTATAAACGTAGGTAAAAGATAATCATGAACGACTCTATTAAGGTTTTTGCCCCGGCTACCGTAGCCAATGTAGTATGTGGTTTCGATGTACTGGGTTTTGCCGTCAACGCAACCGGGCGATGAAGTGATCATGCGCCTTACCGGAGGCAAGGGGATCAACATTTCAAAAATCACAGGAGATGATGGTCGACTTGCCATTGGATCCAGCTAAAAATACTGTAAGTGCCAGTGTAAAGCATTACCTGAACCACATTGGCAAACCTGATATGGGAATTGATATCGAACTGCATAAAAAAATGCCGATTGGCAGTGGCTTAGGTTCAAGTTCTGCCAGCACAGTAGCTGGTTTCTTTGCAGTGAATACTTTATTGTAATAACCTGTTGACTAACAGGGATCTTGTGCCTTTTGCCATGAAGGGCGAGGAACTGGCCTGCGGTTATGGTCATGCCGATAACGTGGCACCTGCATTGATGGGGGGCTTTGTGCTCATCAGAAGTTATGAGCCCCTGGATATTATCAGTCTGCCTTTTCCGAAAGACATGCATGCTGCGATGGTTTTCCCGGAAGTAGATGTACCTACCCAGGATGCCCGGCAGATGATCCGATCCAAAGTACTATTGAAAGATGCCGTTACCCAATGGGGCAATATGGCCGGACTGGTCAGCGGATTGTTTATGAAAGATTATGACCTGATAGGAAGGAGCATGAACGATATCCTTGTAGAACCAACGAGGTCTATCCTCATCCCCGATTTTGCTGTAATGAAGTCCATTGCGCTGGATAATGCTGCGGTGGGTTTCGGTATTTCAGGATCGGGTCCTTCAGTTTTTGCACTCACTAAAGACGCAGGGACAGCCAGACACATCACCGCTAAATTACAAAACCACCTGAAGGACTTAAACATCAACAGCCTGTCCTTTGTATCGGAAGTGAATAAAAAAGGCCCGATCATATTAGACTAAAATACCATGAAACTATACAGCACCAATAACCACGAACTCCGCACAGATTTTCAGATGCCGTGTTTCACAGCATGCCTCTGGACAAAGGCTTATATATGCCGGAAAACATTCCGGAACTTGACCAGGAGTTTATAGATAACATCGACAAATTTACCTTATCTCAGATCGCTTATAAAGTAGCTTCTGTACTGATGAAGGATGCTATTCCATTGGAAGACCTGCAGGCGATCATTGATGATGCGATCAATTTTGAAGCGCCAGTAGTGCCACTCAATGAAGACACCTATGTGCTCGAACTCTTCCATGGTCCTTCATTGGCCTTTAAAGATTTTGGTGCACGCTTCATGAGCCGTGTCATGGGCTACTTCCTAAAAGAAAATGAGAAAATGCTCGATGTACTCGTAGCTACTTCAGGTGATACCGGCGGCGCGGTAGCTTTGGGCTTCCTCGGTGTACCCAATACCAGGGTTACTATTCTCTACCCTAAAGGAAAGGTGAGCGAGGTTCAGGAACTGCAACTTTGCACCAACGGGAACAATATTCATGCGATTGAGGTAGATGGTACGTTCGACGATTGCCAGGCGCTCGTTAAACAAGCTTTTGCAGATGAGGAATTAAACCAGCTTCTGCGCCTCACCTCTGCCAATTCTATCAATATCGCCAGGCTGATCCCCCAGACCTTTTACTATTTCAATGCCTATGCCCAATTGAGAAGACAGGGCAAGACAGATGTTGTATTTGCTGTGCCAAGCGGCAATTTTGGCAATATCGGAGCAGGCTTACTGGCTTATAAAATGGGACTGCCCGTAAAGCAGTTCATCGCAGCCACCAATGCCAACGACACCGTACCACGTTTTCTTAAAACAGGCGTCTACGAAACCAAACCCTCTGTACAAACTTATGCCAATGCCATGGACGTAGGCGCGCCGAGCAACTGGGTACGTATCATGGATTTGTTCAGCAATGACGAAGCAACCTTAAAAGAACTGGTGACCAGTGCGAGTTATACTGATGAGCAGACCCTGCAGGCGATGAAAGACATTTATGCGAAATACGGCTATATAGCCTGTCCGCATACCGCTATAGCCTGGCTGGCATTAAGCGAGTACCAGTCGGCAAATCCGGGTGACTATACTGGTGTATTTCTCTCTACGGCGCATGCCTGCAAATTCCCTGATGTATTTCCAGAGGAAATGAAAGACAAAATAGAAATTCCCGAGGAGCTTTCCGGCTTATTTAAAAAAGAAAAGCTGGCTACCCAAATGGACACCAGCTTTGAATCATTTAAGGAGTATCTAGTAGGGAGTATTTAGTAGCTAGTATTTAGTATTTAGTATCTAGTATCTAGTACGTAGTATTTTGTATCTAGTACTGGCACTTAATACTTACTACTCCCTACTAAATACTAACTACTAGATACTAACTACTACCTACTAAGTACTAAATTTCTATTTCTTACTAAACCGCATGATTGCGATATCACCCATCATGAAATTAAGGGTCGTATCGTTGCTGATGCTGTAGGAGCCTACTTTTTTCAGCATTTCTACAAATGTGGTTTCTCCTTCTCCGGGACAGGCCATTTTTGTCATGGCCAGAGGTCCGTTAAAATTGATCGTACTGTCGTCTGCTACCAGCACACCGGAAAAAGAATTACAACTGGTATTGCCGCTTACCCTTTTTTCCGCTACTTCAAATTTTACTGTAGGCTTTTTGCCTGGATATAAGCCATTAAAGGCGATCCTTGGGCCCGAGATGTAATTCAATTCCCAGGTTCCGCTCAATTGGGACAAACCGCCGTCACCTATGGTTCCCGGCTTCATTGTAGTACATGCACTAAACATGCATGCTATAGAGAGTGCGAGGATCATCAGTCTTTTCATAATCTAATCGTTTTGATGAGATAGGTAAGGTACAAAGAGTATTCCAAAAACTAGAATACCCCCTGTGCAATTTTTTTAGTAGGCTCAGGATTACCCATGGTGTAAAAATGCAATACCGGTGCGCCCATAGCCTTCAGTTCCTTACATTGGTTGATCATCCATTCGATGCCCACCTCTTTTACATCCTTTTCTGATTTACAAGCCTGTATGGCCTCAGTCAGTTCCAGCGGAATATCCAGGTGGAATACTTTCGGCAGGCTCACCAGTTGCTTACTGTTGGTGATCGGCTTTAGTCCCGGAATGATCGGTACATTGATGCCATTTGTCCTGCATTTTTCCACAAAAGCAGCATAAGCTTTATTGTCGAAAAACATCTGTGTTACGATAAATTCTGCGCCCATATCTACTTTGTGCTTCAGGTATTTAAAATCGGTTTCAAGGTTAGGCGATTCAAAATGTTTCTCCGGATATCCAGCTACCCCGATGCAGAAATCAGTTTTCTCATTGGCCATATCATCATGGAGGTACTGACCGCTGTTCATGTTGGCTACATGCTGCACCAGTTCAGAAGCATAAGCATGGCCGTCCGGTGTCGGGATGAAAGAGCTGTCGCTCTTACGGGCATCGCCACGCAGCAGCAGCACATTGTCTATGCCCAGAAACTGCAGGTCGATCAATGCGTTTTCAGTCTCCTCTTTAGTGAAACCACCACAAAGCAAATGCGGAACAGCATCCACTTTATACCTGTTCATGATGGCAGCACAAGTGGCCACCGTGCTCGGGCGTTTACGGTAAGCCACTTTTTCCAGCAGGCCATTGGCATGTTGTTTATAAATATAATCCTCCCGCAGAGAGGTTACATCTATAAAAGGAGGGTTAAACTCCATCAGCGGGTCTATGGCATTAAAGATCCCCTGGATGCTCTGTCCTTTAATAGGAGGTAAAAGTTCAAAAGAGAATAAGGTTTTACCCTCAGCGTTTTTTATATGGTCTGTAATCTTCATGGTTTTCGGTTTGTAAGGTAGTATTAGTAGATAGTATTTAGTAGATAGTAGTTAGTATTTAGTAGTTATTATTGGTATTTAGTATTTAGTATTGGTGTTTAGTAGTTGGTATTGGTATTTAGTATTAAGACTGAGGCGTTAAGCTTTTTTGTAAACCGGATATCATTTTTTGTACTTCATTTATTTGTGTAGTTGCAGTTTCAAAAACTGGTTTAGTAAGATACCCAAATTCCAGTGCGAGTATGATCTGTGTTTCTAATTCGAACGCTGATCCTAGGCTAATGCTTAAGAAATGAGAAAATTCTTTTTTCGAAGTTCTTCCGCAGCCTTCAGCAATGTTAGAAGGAATAGAAATCGCACATCGATTCATCTGTGAAGTAAGGGAATACCTTTCTTCCGAAGGGAAATCACGGGTAATTTGAAAAATCTGTTTTGAAATTTCTATACCTGCTCTCCAAACTTTTAATTCTTTAAAATTATGCATTTCGTCTTTCTACTAAAATCTCACTACTTTCTACTCAGTACTCAGTACTTTCTACTTCCTACTAAAATCTCACTACTCAGTACTCACTACTTTCTACTAAAATCTCACTACTCAGTACTCACTACTTCCTACTAAATACTCACTACTAAATACTATCTACTAAAATCTCAATACGCCAAATTCGGGCTAAGCCATCTTTCTACTTCTTCTATCGACATATTTTTTCTTACCGCATAATCTTCGATCTGGTCCTTGCTGATCTTACCCAAGCCAAAATACCTGGATTGCGGATGTGCAAAATAGAATCCGCTTACCGCTGCGGTAGGGTACATGGCCTAACTTTCGGTAAGCTTAAGGCCGATGCGTTCTCAGCATCAAGCAATTCGAATAAAGTGCCTTTTTCGGTATGATCCGGGCAGGCAGGATAACCCGGTGCCGGACGGATGCCCTCATATTCTTCCTTGATCAGTTCTTCATTGCTCAGATTTTCATCTTTTGCATAGCCCCAGTATTCTTTACGTACCAGTTCGTGCATTTTTTCCGCAAAAGCTTCGGCCAGGCGGTCGGCCAAAGCTTTTGCCATGATGCTGTTATAATCGTCGTGGTCCGCTTCAAATTCGGCCACCAGTTCATCGCAACCAATACCTGTAGTTACCGCAAAGCCACCCAAATAATCGGGAATACCGCTTTCTTTTGGTGCGATAAAATCAGATAGGGCATAATAAGGTTCGCCCTTCTACTTTTTCGGCCTGCTGGCGCAAGGTATGAATGCGGGCTAACACTCTGTTACGGCTTTCATCAGTATACAATTCAATATCATCGCCCACGCTATTTGCCGGCCAAAAACCGATCACCCCTTTGCTTGCAGTAATTTTTCATCTACAATACGTTTTCAGCAACAGTCTGCGCATCATCAAAAAGTTTTTTGGCTTCAACACCCACATACTTATCATCAAATATTTTAGGATAGCTGCCGCGCAGTTCCCAGGTATGGAAAAATGGTGTCCAGTCGATATAAGGAACCAGTTCTTCCAACGGATAATGCTTCGAAAACCTTGGTTCCGTAAAAGTGGGTCGGGGGCCACCAGGGCTGTCAGTCTATCTTGAAATTTATCTCACGTGCTTCTCAATAGTCTTAAAACGTTTATCCGACTTTTATTCAGGTGCGCTTCGCGGGCTTTTTCATATTCGTCTTTAATACCTGAATATACTCATCGCGGTTATCCTTGTTCATCAAGTTGCTGCAAACGGTTACACTGCGCGAAGCATCCAGCACATGAATAGCCGGACCAGAATAATTTGGCGCTACCTTTACTGCCGCATGAATACGCGAAGTGGTTGCCCCGCCAATGATCAACGGAATAGTAAAGCCTTCGCGCTCCATTTCTTTGGCAAAATGCACCATCTCATCCAGCGAAGGCGTGATCAAACCACTCAGGCCAATAATATCTACATTATGTTCTTTTGCTTCTTCAATAATTCGCTGTGCAGGCACCATCACGCCCAGATCTATCATCTCGAAGTTATTACAGGCCAGTACCACACCTACAATATTTTTACCGATATCATGCACATCGCCTTTTACAGTGGCCATTAATACTTTACCGGCATTGGCACGACTGCTGCTGATCTTCACCGGATCAATGACTTGTCTGTTTTTCCAGTTCGATAAAAGGCATAGATAAGCCACGCTTTTTTCATTACCCGGGCCGATTTTACCACCTGCGGCAAAAACATTTTACCGGCGCCAAACAGGTCGCCTACAATGTTCATCCCATCCATCAGCGGGCCTTCAATCACTTCCAGTGGCTTGGCATATTTCTGCCGGGCTTCTTCCACATCATCATCCAGATATTCGATAATACCTTTTACCAAGGCGTGCGATAAGCGTTCTTCAACAGGTTCTTTGCGCCATTCTTCATCGCGTACAATCTCTTTACCTTTACTTTTAATGGTATCGGCAAATTCAACCAAACGTTCGGTAGCATCATCGCGGCGGTTAAGCAATACATCTTCTACCAGTTCCAGCAGTTCTTTGGAATTTCCTCGTAAACTTCCAGCATCCCGGCGTTTACAATACCCATATCCAAACCGGCTTTAATGGCATGATAAAAAATGCAGAGTGCATGGCCTCGCGCACCGTATTATTACCCCGGAAGGAGAAGGAAATATTACTTACCCCGCCGCTTACTTTAGCATAGAGGCAGGTTTTGTTTAATCCAGCGGGTGGCATTAATAAAATCTACCGCATAATTATTATGTTCTTCCAGACCGGTGGCTACGGTTAAGATATTCGGGTCGAAAATGATATCCTGTGGCGGGAAGCCAACTTCATTTACCAAGATATCGTAAGACTGCGTTTACAGATCTCTTTACGGCGTTCACAATGAATCGGCCTGGCCGTGTTTCATCAAAAGCCATCACAACCACGGCAGCACCATAGCTCAATATTTTACGGGCACTATTCTTTAAATTTATCTTCGCCTTCTTTCAGCGAGATGGAGTTTACAATACCTTTTCCCTGCAAACATTTTAAGCCAGCTTCGATAACCGTCCATTTGGATGAATCGACCATGATGGGCAGTTTGGCAATATCAGGTTCGGAGGCAATCAGGTTCAGGAATTTCACCATCGCCGCTTCCGAATCGATCATGCCCTCGTCCATGTTCACGTCGATCACCTGCGCGCCGCCTTCTACCTGCTGGCGGGCAACGGTAAGCGCAGCTTCATAATCTTCGGCCAGAATCAGCTTAGAAAATTTTGGCGACCCGGTGATATTGGTACGCTCGCCTATATTCACAAAGTTGGTTTCGGGGGTGATGGTTACCGCTTCCAGTCCGCTTAAGCGCAGATAAGGCTCAATCTTCGGGATTTTTCGTGGCGTATATTTTGCAGCTTTTTCGGCAATACACTGATATGATCTGGCGTGGTGCCGCAGCAACCACCCACAATATTCACCAGTCCGTGCTCAATAAAATCATCTACCTGATGGGCGGTTTCATGCGGCATTTCATCGTAAGCGCCAAATTCGTTTGGCAAGCCGGCGTTAGGATAGGCCGAAATAAACACATCCGCTTTTTCAGAAAGTTCTTCCAAATGCGGGCGCATTTCTTTGGCACCTAAAGCGCAGTTTAAACCCAACTGATAATAGGTTAGCATGACTGACAGAGTTCCAGAAAGCTTCAACAGTTTGCCCGGAAAGGTACGTCCGGAAGCATCGGTAATGGTACCCGAGATCATGATCTCGATCTCGTAAGCAGATCTTTACCGGCCGCTTTACATTCATGTTCATATCTTTTAATGGCAAAAATAGCCGCTTTGGCATTCAGGGTATCAAATATGGTTTCAATCAGCAATACATCAGAACCGCCATCAACCAAACCGCGCACCTGCTCGTAATAAGCTTCGGCCAGATCATCAAAAGTAACGGCACGGTAACCCGGGTCGTTTACATCCGGCGATATGGAAGCGGTACGGTTAGTTGGACCAACAGCACCGGCCACAAAACGTGGCTTTTCAGGATTTTCTGCCATTATATTCATCCGCCACTTCACGGGCAATACGCGCACCTTCGTAGCTCAGTTCATAAGCCAGTTCTTCCATGTGGTAATCGGCCAGGGAAATGCGCTGTGTGCTGAAGGTATTGGTTTCAATAATATCGGCACCGGCATCCAAATATTCGGCATGGATGGCTTTGATAATATCCGGGCGGGTAATATTCAGCAGGTCGTTATTGCCTTTTAGATCGCGAAGGATGATCTTTAAAACGCTCCCCACGAAAATCTTCTTCGGTTAAGCTCGTACCGCTGTATCATGGTACCCATTGCCCCATCAATTACCAGTATGCGTTTTTCTAATTCTTTTCTAATATTCATTTAATAAAAAATCATATGAGCATGCAATAAGCTATTTTTGATAGTGGCCTGAGGCCTAAACAAGTGCCGAACCTATTACATACAAAGCTGTGCCGAATGGGCGCATCCGTGCCATTCTATAAGCAGTACAAAAATGCAACAAAGAAAAATCAATTCCAAAAAATCGGTGATGAAACCCTATAAAATTGCAATGTGCCTAAAGATTATGGGATAAAAAGGAATTAAATTCTGTAGCTGCCTGCGCCGAAATGCTTCAGTCCTGTATTGGAATGATTCAGGATTCAGTTGAGGTTAACTGGAGTTTAGTTGGGAAAAAGGAACCTGTTATCCCAGCTAAGCTTCTTTTAAGCTCCAGCTAAAGTTGAGGGATGGATTGAAAAATTAAGATTGAAAGTACAGCGCATAAAAAAAGCGGGGGTGATCAATCCGACCACTCCCGCTTATCTAAATTAACGCTCTCAATACAATAGACGCTGTAAAAGGTCGATTATTGTATAGTGGCAAAATTATTTTAAAATTTCTCATGCTTTGGGGCAGGAATTGTATACACTTGCTAAAATAAATTAGTATTTTAGTCTAAAGGGACGAAGAAACTCATGGCTAGCTATAGCACATATACGGATCAGGAGCTGACTGCATTATTGCAGGGTGGGGATCATATGGCCTTTGGTACAATTTATAATAATTACTGGGGCAAGATGATGGCGATAGCCTATAACCATACCAAGGATAAATCTGCGGCCCAGGAAATTGTGCAGGAACTTTTCGTAGGCATGTGGAACAGGAGGACGCAATTGCAGATTGGCAACCTACAGCATTATCTTGCTACTGCAGTTAAGTTCTCAGTGTATAAGCAGGTTGAGCGGGAGCGTCGGAGACGCGAAATTGAGCAGCAGGTATTTGGGAGAGAAAGTTTCGAAGAAGAAGAACAGAAAATTGAGGCCAGGTTTTTACAGGAATACATCAATGGACAGGTAGCGTTTTTGCCTGAGAAGTGCCGCATGGTATTTAATTACAGCAGGATACAAAACCTTAGTATTTCGGAAATTGCCGAGAAAATGGGGATTTCAGAAAAGACTGTAGAAGGTCATTTGACCAAAGGTTTGAAAACCCTGAAGCTAAACTTAAAGGATTCTGGTATATTGATTTTACTCGCGAGTACCAGGGTTAATGACTGGATTAATTAAACCCTGCCTGACCTTCCGGGAAGCAGGAGTTTTTACTTACAGACATTGGCCTCAAACTTCCCTTTAAATGCGATCTGGTGTTCATTCCAGGTGATATCTACCGTACCAGTGACTTTGTCTGCACTGACACTCTTAATCTCAATGATGGTTTTTTCTGAAGAGAAGAGTGCTCCGGATACTCCCGTTGCATCCCTTGGATCTTCCACCATAATGTAGGTGTCATTACCAGTGTACCTGCCGACTTTCCTTGGTGCACTCAATCGAATCTGAAATTCATCATTGGCATTGCTGCATCCTTTTACCGCATCAGTAGAGAGGTATACAGCAACCAGGGTTTCGGGTGTATACCCTCCCATGCTAAAACTGGTACGTCTTTCAATTGCCGCTTTGGCCGTTATGGGTACGCCATATAATGTTCCGGTCACCACTGAAGGGAATTCAGGTTCAGCTTCCGGCTGTTGTTTATTTTTTTTGCAGGAAAGGAGGATTGCCGGGATGAGCAGGCACAGAAATATTTTTTTCATGGTTGTTCCGAATGTTGAATTAGAGGATCGTATCTGGCTAACCCCTGTGTTGAATAATTGTTTGCTTTACTTCATAAAATACTTTCGGATGAGTCTTTTGCGGCCGGAATATCTACAGGCAAAGCTGAACTGGCAAAATCAAAAATAACGCTCAAAGCTCAGTCCGTAATTTAAGAAGGAGTTTTTCCTTTGGGTTCTTGAAATCCGGTTGTACTTATATCCCGTATTGAGACTCAGCCATTTATTGATTTTGAAATTTAGAGCAGCGTCAGTTTTGATGATGTAATCGTCATTATTATTGATGGCGTTTTGCAGAAATGAGGTGTTCGTCAGCGTAAGATTTTGGACAATCAGGAAGCGGAAGGATATCCTCAGGGAGTTCCTCATGGTTTCATATTTGTCCCTCAAGCCCTCGGGTGAAATGATATCACTGGCATCAAAGAGCAGGCCGTCACTGATATTGAGGTAGGCCCGCTCATTGTTAAGCAGATTATAAGCGATACCTGCACCAGCCAACAGTTGATTATTGATTTTAAGAGAGCGGCTGGTATTATAATTGAGCAAACCCCAATAAAAGAAATTCGGTAAGCTCTTATAGAGGTTAAAGTCGAGGTTCGAGGAGAAATCATTATTTGTCAGCTGTCTGTTTTGCTTTCCATAGATCCAATTGTTGTTGAAATTAAGACTTAGCGACTTTTTTCGCAGGCCATATTTAAAAGTATTGTTTAGCAAATAAGCCTTGCTATCATCCGTTTGATTGATGGATCCCGTCGAGACATATTGGACCAGGTGTGCGGTGCTGTCCGTAAACTGACTAAATGCAGTTTCAGTAATTAAAAGCAAGTATATCCCCAGGAACCATTTCAGCATAAACCTATATATTCTTAGCGGCTTACCTGAGTTGCAGTACGTTTAGGTGTTGGACCGGCGTTTGCTTTTGCGTTATTGTTGTTGCATTTTCCCAGCAGGGAGTAAATGATAATAAATATGATGATGGTAGACAAACAGCCACCACCCAGTTTTTTTGCGCCCCATGCTGCAATGATTCCTCTGAAGAAGTTATTCATAATTTAAGATTTTCGTGATTGCTTAACAATAACCGCGCAAAGAAGTTCTGCAGTAGCAGGATTTATAAGTTTTTAACTCTCCTCTCAATTCTCCCTACAAGACTCCTTCATTCTTTGCCCAGTCTATAATTATTTCGGTTATGTACAGGCATATGATCACAGTTTTTCGATTTGCTTAACCGCCAGTTTAGTTGTTTTCGCGATCAAAGCTATAGATAAGCCTTCTTTTTTAAGTTCCCTGGCAATTTCCAATTGTTTTTTTAACTCTCCTCTCAATTCTCCCCTCAACTCTCCCTCCAAGACTCCTTCTAGTTTTCCTTGCGTTCTACCTTCATTCTTTGCCCATTCTATTAACAGTTCCCTGATTCCCATAGTTTTATTTCCTCTTGTGATTTTTATAAATTCTTGTTCAAAAAAATTGATTGTTTCGGTTATGTACAGGTATATGATCACAGTTTTTCGATTTGCTTAACCGCCAGTTTAGTTGTTTTCGCGATGAAAGCTATAGAAAAGCCTTCTTTCTTAAGTTCCTTGGCTATTTCCAGTTGTTTTTTTAACTCTCCTCTCAACTCTCCCTCCAAGACTCCTTCATTCTTTGCCCATTCTATTAATAGTTCTCTGATTCCCATAATTTTATTTCCTCCTGTGATTTTTATAAATTCTTGTTCAAAAATTTGATTGTTTTCCTGATCCTCAAAGCGGATATGATGGTGTAAAAAATTTAAGAGCGCAATAATTTTAGATTTCGGTATCTGCTGTTCGTAAAGTTTTTTGGCCAGGTCTTTCTTTACTTCCATATAGAAAGCATCCCGTTGCTCTTTGTTTATTCGCTCGCCTTTTAATTTGGCTTTTGCGATCAGTACCAGCTTTGCGAAGGGATTATCACTGGCCTCCAGTTCCAATTCGTCCTGCTCTGCAATCTTAAATACATTAAACGTATAAGTGATACTGGTATTCAGATAGGATAGCTTGAATGTATTGTTGCGTGGCTTTTTAGTAGGTTCCGTGAGGATTGCAAAAGCTGCAATAGGCTTTTTATACTTGTAAAGGATCCGGTGATAATAATTGAACATGCGCTCGCCAAAATCTGCTCCGTATTTACCCTGAATTTCCAGATGGATTAAGATCCATTCCTCAGTCCCTGCTTTTGTATAGACTTTCGCCAGTTTATCCACTACTTTGGTCGTATGTTCGCCGGCGCCCGGAGGAAACAACTGGTCCAGTTCCTGATTCAGGAAGTCAAAGCCACGGTTCAGATCAAATAGATTCTCCGCATCAGGGATCATAAAGCGGAGGAAATCTTCGAACAGGTCTTCAAGTAAGCCCTTGTATAGAAGATCATTCGTTGGATAGGCAGGCTTAGTTTTCGAGGCACTACTGTAGAGCGCTTCGGGTTCGCATAGCTGTGCAGGCATGCCCACAGGTACTTCAAAATTGGCTATATATGTGATGTAAATCCTCATTGTGTTCGATAGCGAAAGTAATCTGTATTTGGGGATTTGCCAAATGAAAACGGTAATTATTTTTTATTAAATATCTGTAATACAGTATTTTGAAAAACAAATCAATATTTTGGGCAGTGTCGAAAAATACTGGAGAATAGAACCCAGCACTTGCAGTAATCATATATTTATTTTTTTTTCATATTGAGCAAGGGTAAGCCCTGCCTTTGTGGTACTTCATTGTATATTATCCAATTTGGGGTTTATGCAAAAGGAAGAAATCGCATTACTGGTTCACAAATATCTGAATGACACTGCTACAGCGGAGGAGCGTGCTGCGCTGCAGGATTGGTATGAATCTGCTGCTGAGGAAAACCAGACCTGGTTTGCCGAAGTGCGCAATGAAGAAACTTTGTTAAAAGTGGCGATGTACAGCAGGATAGCGAGGGAGCTTGGTTTTGAGGCAGTGGATGCTGAAGAAAAAGGTAAACTGCAATTATGGCCAAGGATCAGGATTGCTGTGGGGATTGCAGCTGCGGTAGCTACTATTGCGTTTGGCGTATGGTTCTTTACTTATCGTGAGGTTGCTTCGTCGCTTGCTCCTCGCAATGACGATTGGGCTAAGAATGATGTAGCGCCAGGGAGGAATGGTGCAACGATAACGCTGGGAAGTGGAGAGGTGATTGCATTGAGTGATACTAGGAAAGGCGTGGTGATAGGGGATGGGTCATTGACCTATGATGATGGCAGTGAGATTGCTTCGCAGGCTCGCAATGACGGACAGGGTGGCAACCCGTCTTCAGGTGTTAACCCGTCATTGCGAGGCACGAAGCAATCTCCAGTAGAGATGACCGCCTCCACAGCCAAAGGGCAGACTTATGAATTTACCTTGTCTGACGGAACGAGGGTATGGCTGAACGCTGATTCAAAGATTAGTTTTCCTTCACAATTTTCTGGGAAGGAACGCAAAATTTTGATGAGTGGAGAAGCCTATTTCGAAGTGGCTAAAAACAAAGCCAGGCCATTTATAGCCATAGCCAATAATCAGGAAGTAGAAGTACTCGGGACCCATTTCAATATCAGTAGCTATAGCAACGAAGCCAGTATAAAAACTACCCTATTGGAAGGCTCGGTAAGGATCAATAAGAAGACCATCTTAAAACCCGGGGAGCAATCTGCGGTAGATAAAGCAGGGAGCATTAGTGTAGCAGCAGTAGATGTAGAAAAGGCGGTTGCCTGGAAAAACGGCAAGTTTGTATTCAGGGATGAAAACATAGCAAGCGTAATGCGCAAGCTAGAGCGCTGGTACAACGTAGAAGTGATTTACCAAGGTGATTTTAGCAATACCAGCTTTACCGGATCCATTAGTAGAGGAGAGCACATCTCCAAGATCCTGGATAAGATCAGCTATATCAATAAAGTACACTTTAAAGTATCAGGAAGGAGGATATACGTGATGCCGTAAAAGCTACCCAATAAAAAAGGCCTTACAGCAAACAGTAAAGCGAGAGTGCTTCGACCTACTCCCGCTTTGGTGTCCTGGTTGGCCAAAATCATTCCTTGGAGAGAAATAGAATATCAACAACCAAAACAACCAAACTTAATGAAAATTCATGAAAAAATTGGTCTGTACCGGGACACCGGTCAGGCAAAACAAATTTTGAGAATTATGAAGCTAACCATACTCATAATGACTATTTGTCTCATCCAAGTGAGTGCATTAACCAAAGCACAGATCAGCTTGAATGAAAAAAAAGTACCACTCCAAAAAGTGCTGGAATCCATCAGCACCCAAAGTGGCTATGATTTTATCTACTCCGAGCATGATTTTAAGGGTATTGCTCCTATCACCATCAAGCTAAATAATGTGAGCATTGAAGCCGCATTGAAAACCTGCTTTGCCGGACAGCCCCTCATTTATGAGGTGTCTGATAAGACCGTGATGGTAAAGAAGAAAACGGAGGAATCTTTTATTGAACTATTAAGTCAGCTTTTGGAGACATTTCTGTAAGGGGGCGTGTGGTGGATGAGAAGGGCGAAGGGTTGGTCGGTGCGACGGTTACTGTCAAAGGCCCTAAAGTCTTAGGCACAACGACAGATGGATATGGCTTTTTCTTGCTCAAGAAAGTGGACGAGACTTCCGTAATTGAGATTTCTTTTTTAGGGTACGTAAAAAAAGAAGTCTCTGTTGCAGGAAATGAGGAATTAGGGGAGATTAAACTTGATGTTAGTGAAAGTAAATTGGACGAAATACAGGTAATGGCTTACGGTAAAACGTCAAGACGATTATCCACCGGCAATATAACAACAATTAAATCGGATGAAATTTCAAAACAATTAGTGGATAATCCATTATTAGCGATGATGGGTAAAGTTCCGAATATGGTAATAACCCCATCAAGCGGATTGCCGGGAGCATCTATATCGGTTCAAATCAGGGGAAGAAATTCTTTCGTTTCTAACCTTGACAGAAATGGGATACCAATACCTAGCGAACCTTTATTTGTAATCGATGGAATACCATATCCTAATAATATTTTGTCAAACGTCGGAGCTAATCAGCAGAATGCATTGAGCTTTATAAATCCGAGTGATATAGAAGAAATTAGCGTGTTATCAGATGCCGACGCAACATCAATTTACGGATCGCGGGCTGGTAATGGTGTGGTTTTAATTACTACAAAAAAAGGTAAAAGCGGCAGAACGGATGTTAATGCCCAAGTACAAGCAGGGTTTAGTCAGGTAACTAAGAGGCTTGAACTATTAAATACACAACAATATCTTGAAATGCGGAAGGAAGCGTTCAAAAACGATAATCTGACTCCTAGCACAAATCCTTTCGAACAGCGGCCAGGTTATGCATATGCTCCTGACTTGCTCTTGTGGGACCAAGATCGTTACACAGATTGGCAGAAAATTTTTTTAGGAAACCTTGGTCTTCGGCAGTCAGCTCAGGTATCAATAACTGGCGGTTCACCGCTTGTTCAATATTTCATAAGTGGCACCTATCACAAGCAGGGATATGTATATCCAGGCGAGAATAAAGATCAAAGTGGAAGTGGTCATTTCAGTCTTTCCGCTACTTCGGCCAATAACAAACTCAAATCAGTGGTAAGTAGTAGTTTTCTTTCTAATTCAAGATTTACTAGTTCATCACTCGCTGGCTATCAAATTCGGCTCGCGCCTAATGCCCCTAATATTTTTAACGAGGATGGAACATTGAACTGGGAGCCCAATCCAAATACAATAAATGGCGTTGGTACCTGGAACAATCCATATGCGTTACTTTTGAACTCCACAGATCAAACTACCTATACATTAAACAATACAGTTGATGTTTCCTATAAAATATTCTCGGATTTATCAATTAAGGTACAGGCTGGATTCTCTCAAATCCGTCTTAAAAGCCTTGGCATAAATCCAATTGCTGCGCAAGACCCTGCGTTTGTTGCTTCGAACACGGGTAACTCTGCCTTTTATAATAATTTGGTGAACTCCTGGTCCCTTGAACCTCAGCTGAATTACAAAAGAAACATTGGTAAGGGGAAATTTGACGTCCTACTTGGGGCATCATACCAAGGTCAGTCGGGACAAAGTGAATACATTAATGCCATAGATTATAGAAGCGATGCTTTGCTGAAAAGTCTTGCTGCGGCCGGAGGTATTGGTATAAGGACTAGTGTAAGTTCAGCATATCGATACCTAGCATCCTTTGCCCGATTATCTTACAACTGGGAAGATAAATATTTACTTAACCTAAGCGCCCGTCGTGATGGCAGCAGCCGTTTTGGACCCGATAACAAGTTTGGAAATTTTTGGTCTGTGGGGGGGGCTTGGATTTTCAGCCAAGAGCCGTTCTTAAAAAATAAAATTTCTTTCCTAAGTTTTGGAAAAGTAAGAATGAGTTATGGAAGTAGCGGACAAGACGGGATTGGAGATTACAGATACATTGAACTTTATGAGTCAATTCCGGATGTAAACTTGCCGTACCAAGGCTTAAGTGGAGCTCTGCAAGGTAGCGGAGCTACAAATCCTTATTACGGTTGGGAAGATGTAAGAAAAATGGAATTAGCTCTAGAGACTGGGTTCTTTAAAGACAGGCTTTTGTTTAATGTTTCGTTTTGGAGAAACAGATCATCTAATCAATTAGGGTTATTTCCATTACCTGCAACCGGAGGAGCTAGCGAGATAACTCTTAACCAAGAGGCTACGATACAAAATATGGGTTGGGATGTTACATTTTCAACAAAGAACGTAACTGGCAATAAATTTAGGTGGAGTACTAGCACAAACTTTGGACTATCAAGAAATAAACTACTACACTTGCCTCAAGGGTTTTCTGGATACTTAGACTACTATGCTGGGACAGCAGATCCTAACCCAGTGGGTAAACCCTTTTCAGGAATTAAAGCAGTCCGTGAATTCAGCGGAGTTAATCCCTTGACTGGACTATATCAATTTAAGGATGGTACTAACGCAATTGTTAGTGGCGGAAGTCATTTCTCAAAAGTTGTCAACCTTCTTCCAAAATATCAAATAGGTCTTACAAACAGTTTAGCCTATTTAGGATTTTCATTGGATTTCTCATTAGAAATAGCTAAACAGAAAGGCAAAAATTATATTCATGACCTAGCATTCATTCGAGCAGGATTTATGACAAATTTACCCGTAGCTTATTTAGACCGTTGGCAAAATGCCGGGGATGTCAGTGCGATCGGAAAAGTTTTTGTCAATGACAATACAGTTTTAGATTTAAACTTGTCCGCGGTTGAGAGTGATGCGAATTTCGTTGACGCATCCTATATTCGTATTAATAATATTCAATTCTCATACAACGCTTCACCTAACCTTGCGACGAAGTTAAAGTTCCAAAGTCTTCGATTATCATTAACCGCTCAAAATTTATTAACCATAACTGGGTACGGAGGATTAGACCCCCAAATACAAGATGTTACCCTGTTGCCAATGTTGCGAACATTAACCTTTGGAATTCACATAGGATTATAACTACTATGAAAATATTTAAAAATAAAAACCTCGTTAGTATTTTGCTTTCTCTTCTCCTATTGTACGAAGGAACAGGCTGTAAAAAATTATTAAAAGTAGATCTTCCATCAGATAAAATTTCATCAGAGATAGCCTATGCGAACACGGCTTCTGCTGTCGCAGTTATCACAGGAATATATACGAATTTGTCATCTTTCGATGGTGCCCTTATTGGAAGAAACAGTCCCTCAATTGCCGGAAGTTTACTATCTGATGAGCTTCAAACACCTTTCTTTGTTCCGGAATATAGAAATGCAGTAACCTCAGAGAACAGTTTCTGCGTCCTGAGTATATGGGATAATTCTTATCGTAAGATAATTTACCGCGTAAATGCATTTATCGAGGGAGTTTCAGCTTCTAATGGTATTCCTGAAGTGGAAAAGGAAATTCTTTTGGGAGAGGCAAAGTTTATCAGAGCGCTTATTTACTTCAATTTAGTGAATTTTTGGGGGGACGTACCTTTAGTTCTTACTACCGATTTCAAAACAAATAGTAATTTACCTAGGTCTTCTGAAAATCTTATTTACGCTCAAATTATAAGCGATTTATTAGATGCGCAACAGGGGCTGTCGGAAAACTATCTTCATACAGACTTGAAGACCAGAACTACAGAAAGAGTTCGGCCCAACAAAGCCGCAGCAACTGCAATGCTTGCTAGAGTATATCTTTATACTGCAAGCAAAGGTACTCAAATGGATTGGAGTAAGGCGGAGTTAGAAGCTACCAAAATAATCGAGGATTCTGGTAAATATGAGATTTTGCCACTTGACGAAGTCTTTTTAAAGAATAGCAGGGAGACAATTTGGGCAATACAACCTACAAGGAATGAGGAAGGAGCTAATACGCCCGACGGTAGAATTTTCATCAATCCTTATCATAACCCCCCAGATGATAACTTAAGTTTAAGCCCATTTCTCTTAAAAGCATTTGAAAATGGTGATCTAAGAAAAACACAATGGACGACGACCGTAATTGATTTTGCTTCCAATGAATATATCGTTCCATACAAATACAAAGCCGGAAGAGATGATCAGGATCAAAAAGAGTATAACATTATGTTACGACTGTCGGAACAATACTTAATACGTGCTGAAGCTAGAATGCACATTGGAAATGTAGAAGGCGCGAAACATGATCTGAATATAGTTCGCTACAGAGCAGGTTTAACGGGGATTAGTACTTCTGATAGCGAAAATGTGCTAAATGCAATCGCCCATGAGCGATACGTTGAGTTATTTACGGAATCGGGACATCGATGGTTCGATTTGAAAAGAAGTGGTAATGTGAGTCTTCGAATGGCTGAAGTTACTCCAGAAAAAGGAGGATCATGGCTTCCATATAAAGCCCTTATGCCTATATCACGTGATGAAATATTAATGAACAAAGCTTTAAAAGGTCATCAGAATGCGGGCTATGATGAATAATTTTTAAAAAGCTAAAACTAAAAATCATGAGTACTACAAAACACCTTTTTCTCTTTTTGTGTATAACACAAATATTGACTGGATGCAAAAAACATGCATATAATAATATTATTAATACATCAAGTATAGTTGTCGTAAATTCAATAGCACATAACCCTATAATTAAATTATATACCGATAACCAGCAAGGTTCATCTATAATTGAAAGTGATTATTACAATGGATTTTTTTTCACAGCACCAAACATTTCAATAGCAGCTAATTCAATATTTAATTTAAAATTTTCCCTCGATTCTGATTCCACACAGCGCTTCATAAAGGAGGGTTTTTCACCATCTCCAGGAAAGATTTATACTGTCTATTTTTCAGGAAATTTGGATAATGTAAAAAGTACCATTTTAGAAGAAGTTAATCTCCCGCATCCGACTGACAGCGTCATGGCCATTCGCTTTGTTAATCTTAATTCAGATTTAGTGCCGATTAATATAAAGGTCATTAGTCCAAATGGATTTTCAGAGGTGCCACAGATAAGTTATATGGGAATTACCAGTTTCAATACTTATGATACGAAGTCGGAAGATGACACCTATAAATTTGAAATTTATAACTCAAATAATGATCAATTGCTCACCACATATGACTTTGAGCCAATCAATAATAGAGTTCCGAAGTTTAGTACACTTAGCCTCATTATAAAAGGGAATAATACTGTTGGATATCAGGTAGTTCGTGTTGATTATTAAAGAGCTTTTGTGGTATATATATATATATTAAAAAATGAGAAAAAAAATTATATACATTATTTTTATGATTTTAGCATTTGTCATAAAAAGTAAAGCGCAAGCGCAATCGGATAAAAAATTAGTCGATAATAATACATATAAAGAATTTATTCAATTAAATCGTTATCTCTTCGACGTATCCAAAAATGGTCAATGGATTTATTATACATATGGAAATCATTATTCGCATACAGTTGTACTAAAGTCTTTTAAAGACGATTTCGAGTTTAAAATTCAAAATGGCAGCGGTGCTTCCTTCACATCAGATAGTCGAATGTTTATTTGTGAATCTGATCAAAATTCTATTACAATAATTAATCTGACTAATAGAAAAACAATGAAAATTAACGATGCGTCCAATCCAAAAATTTTCAATTCAGGTCTAACACCCTACTTAGCGTACTGGTTTGACTCAAATATTGTAGTTCGAAATCTTTATTCATCAGAAGAATACATAATAAATGATATACCAGATTCGGAAGTTATTACAAATAAAGAACAAAATGTCATGTTTATTAAAAGTCCGAAAGGTTTATTCAGATTCGATACCCAGTTAAAAAAACTGATTCAAATTTGGGATAAAGAAGTTGGTGATAATGTAATTTTCGACGAACGAGGAAATCAAGCCTTATTTATTAGTAATGGATCAATTTTCGTGATAAACAATATAAAGAATTCGCTAAAAGAAATTGTTAGCGATAGTGTGTTGAAAACCACATTTAAAACGAGTCTTTACCCAGAAACCCCAAGCTTTAGTCAAGACGGTAATAGAGTTTTTTTTAAATTGAAGCCTCAGAAATTGCTTACAGCAAATGCAGATTCAGTATATGATGCGAAAATGGAATTGTGGAACTATAAGTTTATGAATAACTTGAACGAATACCCTAAAGTTACATTATCCTGTATTTCATTAAATTCAAATACAAGTGACTGTACTACTTTAGGTAGTGGTCATGTTAGATATACTAACTTCAACATAACAGGAGGTAAATATGTAATTTTAAAGGAGGCAGTAGCATACGACGGCGAAGTATATTTGAATTCTAAATATAGACCAAAGTACTATTTAGTTAGACTTGACAACGGAACACGTGAATTAATTACACCGGAAATTGGTGCTGAACCAATCGGCGATATCCAGTTATCCCATAATGAGAAATTTATGTTTTGGTGGGGAGGATCTAAAAGAGACCTTTATACTTATGACATCGAATCACGAATTACACGTAATGTTACAAAAAAAATAAAACTTCCAGCGGATATAATAGAGCCACATAGTGGATCAAAATCCTTTCGTTTAGACTCGTATCATGTAAAATGGGTTGGAAATGATGATATGATTTTAATTGGGGATAAATTTGACATATGGCGAATCGATCCTTTAGATAAAAAGTTGCCTTTCAATCTAACAGGTGCAATGGGACGAAGTAAATCAATTCAATTTAAATTTATGGATCTTGATGACCATGTAGATCTTCTATCAGCAAAGGCAAAAGTCCTTGTCAAGGTATTTGATACTAACACTAAAGACGCTGGGTTTGCAACATTAGAAGTCAGTTCGAAAATTAACGTAACTCTCGGATCTTTAGAGCCTGTAAGTTACCGAAAACTATTGCCACCATTGATCAGAAATATTAACGGCCAAACTCAGTTTTTTGTATGTAGAGAAAGCGTCAACATTTCTCCTAATTTGTATGTTTCCTCCGACTTGAAAACATACAAAAGAATAACAAATATTAATCCTGAAAAGGAATACAATTGGCTATCTTCTGAGTTAATTACATATCAGCTAGTAGAGGGCAAAATTGGTCAAGCAATACTATATAAACCTGAAAATTTTGATCCGCAAAAAAAATATCCGGTTATTTTTAATTACTACCAGCAACGGAGTTTTCAACTGAACGAATTTTCGCAGCCTGAACTTTTTGCGTTTAATATTGATATTCCTTGGTATACAAGTAACGGTTATTTAGTTGTTGTACCCGATATAAGTAATAATGATCCTGGTTTTATTATGGAGAATACCGTAGCAGCTGTTGATAGTTTAGTTGACTTTCTGAAGAAATACTCATGGTTTGACTACACAAAAATGGGGCTTCAAGGCCAGAGCTTTGGGGGTTATGAAACCAATCTGTTAATCACAAATAGTAAAAATAATTTTGCCGCAGCTTTATCAATGGATGGTATTTCTGATGCCCGGGGAGGTGTTTTCGGTAAAATGGGAGACGAGCAGAGCGTCTTTTGGTTTTATGAACGTGGGCAATTTAATTTCAATGTAGACATTTGGGGACGACCAGACATTTATGAAAAAAATTCACCGGTATCTCATGCGCATCGAGTTACAACACCACTTTTGTTGCTACATAGTAGAAACGACAAGACAGTGCCTTTTAGTCAAAGCGAAGCGATGTTTTTTGCGCTACGAAGACTTAGTAAGCCAGTCTGGCTAATTAGCTACAAATCAGAGCAAGGGAATCACGGCATGCCTGGTGATATCCAGGATAGATTGGACTTTACTGTGCGCCAACAACAATTTTTCAATCATTTTTTGAAAGGCTCAACAATTCCAAAATGGATGAACGAAAATACATTATCTCTCGAACAATAAGACTTTTAACTAAATAAATACATATATGTTAAAGATAAATTTATCAGTAGGAAAAATCCTATTAATTGCCACTGCTTTGTTTTTTACTACCGGTGAAGAAATTTCAGCTCAGGAAAAATACAGCCCCGCCAAGTCGGGTTTAATGACTCGCTGGGCCAAGGATGTTTCGATAAAAAACTCTTTAGCGGAATATCCGCGGCCTCAATTGATAAGGAAGAAATGGGAAAGTCTTAATGGGCAATGGAACTATACTATTTCATCATTGAATAGTTCAGAACAAGTTAAGCAAAACGGCGTTATTCTGGTGCCTTTTCCAATAGAATCTGCTTTATCAGGTGTAAAATCTGTACTAAAGCCAGATGAGTTGCTTTGGTATAAGCGGACATTTAGACATTTACCTACTAGTATGACCGACAGGGTGTTTCTAAACTTTGGTGCAGTAGATTATGAGGCAACAGTTTTTATGAACGGAAGAGAGCTGGGGAAACACAAGGGTGGATATACGGCTTTTAGTTTTGATGTAACTGACGTAATTAGAAATGGTGATAATGAATTAGTAGTTAAAGTTTATGACCCTAGTGATCAAGGATCAAACCCTCACGGTAAGCAGGTTTTAAATCCTCAAGGTATAATGTATACCCCAAGTTCAGGGATTTGGCAAACCGTGTGGTTGGAAACTGTCCCAGCAAATTATATTCAGAGTCTAAAAATAACGCCTGATGTAGATAATGGGGAAGTAAAAGTTGTGGTACTTGGTGGTAGTGGTCCATTAAACATTCAGGTATATGAAAAAGGTAAGAAGATTGCAACCACCTCTCTGCCTGAAGGCATCTCTCCCCAAAGCGGAGAGAGGATAGTAACGCTAAAAGTTCCAAATGCTAAGTTATGGAGTCCTGATTCGCCATTCCTTTACGATCTTAAAGTTACTTTGGGTAAAGATGAGGTGTCCAGCTATTTTGGGATGCGTAAAGTTGAGATCAAAAAAGATGAAAAAGGTTTTGAACGCATTTTCCTGAATAATAAATACACGTATAATTTAGGAACACTTGATCAGGGATTTTGGCCTGATGGTTTATATACTGCGCCAACTGATGAGGCACTCGCTTTTGACATCAAAGCCAGCAAAGCCATGGGTTTCAATACCATTAGAAAACACATTAAAGTAGAACCTGCAAGATGGTATTATCATGCCGATAGATTGGGTATGCTGGTTTGGCAGGATCTTGTCAACCCAGGCAATGATAGTCCTGAGGGCAGATCAGAATTTGAAAAAGAAAGCAAAGAGATTGTTGAGCAATTGCACAATTACCCAAGCATAACCACATGGGTGCTGTTCAATGAAAAATGGGGCCAATATGATCAACAGCGTTTAACTAACTGGTTAAAAAAAGTCGACCCGACACGTCTAGTTAATGGACACTCGGGAGAAATGCTATACGTGAATGATCAACTAAGAAGTGAAAGTCCAAATGCTTGGATAGATGCAGACATGACAGATGTTCATGCTTATCCAATGCCCGGTCACCTTAAATTCCAGAAGGATAAGGCAGCTGTTATTGGTGAGTTTGGAGGCATTGGCGTTCCGATTGAAAACCATTTATGGGATGATTTAGTTGCAGGTTGGGGATATGACGGGGTAGTGAAACCTAAGAAACTCCAAGAACAGTATACACAGATGGTTGATTCACTTAAGATACTTGAAAAGCAAGGTTTGACAGCAAGTATATATACTCAGCCTTTTGATGTTGAATCTGAACAGAACGGTTTGATGACGTATGATAGAGAGATAATCAAATTGCCGGTAGAGGTAATCCGGAATATTCATAAAAAGCTTTGGCCAATAACCTCCAACTTTGTTGAAGCCTCAAAATCATTCTCTGCGAATGTTGCAGAAGCTACAACGCCGACGTATGAAGAGAGATTGGCCGACTACAAGTCGGGTAAACGTGATGCACGCTTTTTAAGGAATCTTGCAATTATGGCTGATGAAAAAAAGGACACGGCAAATGCGAATGCTGTAGCAAATAATTATATAAAAATAATGGGTTCCATTTTTGAAGAGCAAAACTTGAGATTTATTATCCACTTCACCAGAAAGACCTCAGATGCAGGATTTGAGGCAATCATTAACAACTTAAGTAAAATTGATTCGATAATGGGAAAAGATGAAGCCGAATATAGAGTAATGAAACTTATTGAAGCGGATTACATAACGCCGAATCTAGCAAAAAGAAAGGTGGATTGGGATTCTTTGGAATCGACAATTAGGACAAGGTTTGGAGACCTAGGACGAGAAACCGTTTGGCAGGTTCAAGTTTTAAATGCAGCGAATCAAAATGATTGGGCATCCTTTGGTCGAGTTGCAAAAAAATGGTTTGAGACATATGGTAATAAGCGTAAATGGATGAATGCACAAATGATAAATAGCTTTGCTTGGGCGGCATTTGAAAATACATCATCAGAAACTGCATTACTAGCTGCATTATCAATGACTAGCGCAGGGATTCAATTGGAAAACATACCGAATCTTTTGGATACCCATGCAAATTTATTATTCAAACTTGGAAAGCGAGACGAAGCTATCGAATGGAGCGCAAAAGCTGTTGCAGCTGCCCCAGACGATGAAGAGATCAAAAACAATTATGAAAAGATTAAAGCAGGTGTCAAAACTTGGAAAAATTGATATGAAGTTTTTGTTCGTACTATTTGTGCTCGGGATAACACTTAGCGCAAAAGCTCAGGTTCAATTCAACAAGTCCCTGAGCTGGAAGCAGCTTAGGAATCAAGCCAAAGCAGAACACAAATACATCTTTGTTGATGTGATGGCGACCTGGTGTGGTCCTTGTAAAGGCATGGACGAAAATGTTTATCCAAACGCAAAGCTTGCCAAATTCATTAATGAGAACTATCTATCCGTTAAAGTCCAAACCAATCAAACCTCAAAGGATGACGAGTACACCAAAAGTTGGTACCAAGCCGCCAAGGAAATTCAAGCCAACTACCAGGTCACCGGATTACCTAGCATGGTCTTTTTAACCCCGGACGGAGAACTCGCCCACAAAACCGTAGGCTACCGAAACTCCGATGAACTGCTTGCCGATGCCAAACTCGCCATGGACCCGGCCAACCAATACAGCGTTCTGCTAAACCAATATGCCAATGACAAAACCGACACCGCGTTCGTCAACAAGCTCGCAAAACTATCTGAATCCATGGGCAGAAAGGTAATGGCCAGTAAACTTAGAAAAACAGACGCCATCTCAAATTTAAAAGCCGTGCCGGTTAAAATTCCTGTTTCGCTGCTTGGCACCTGGATCATTGATTACCCAAAATGCGAATTCGGTCCCTTACCGCTTAAAGTGGCATCGAAACAAATCACGGTTATCCACTCAGCCCCAGGAATCAGAATTGAAAGACTTGCAAAAGACGATCAGGACAAAGAATACCTTTCTACGGAAAAACTTATGCTAAATGGAAAAGCAACAGACAATCCAACAGCAAAAGAAAACCGAATCAAACGGTCATTGCTCGCACCCTTGAGTATCGGTAGAGGTTTTATAGAGATGTCGGAAATTACTTTCCCGAACAGCAAGATTGAAATCAATTACCTGGTCAAGGAAAAGTGGCTACTGAATGAAAGTCAGGACCAGTTAACCATTGAAAAAACCGTGGATAATGGTGACAAGCCTTACACTGTCACACTGATTTACAACAAACAACAAAATCAAAAAGTAAAATAACATCATGAAAAAACACCTTAGACAATTAACTGCTTTTTTAAGCAGTCTGGGACTCGTATTGCTCATTTCAGCGTTTGCGTCAGACCAACCCGCTAATTTCTCCGGCACTTGGCTCCTCAACTTAGAAAAGTCCGAAATCGGAAACGCTCCAATTCCTAAGTCCGGAAAGTCAGCTATCAAAGTGTTATCGCAGGAACCAGCAATAATCATGGAGAAGTCGATTACTGATAGCCTTGGAAAAATACATTCAGGCATTGACACTGTTACCTTCAACAAAACCGTCACGCTTGATGCTGGAAACGGCCAAATGATTAACCGCACCATGAAACAAGAATGGTCGGCTGACAAGCAAGTGATGAAACTGCTTTCAAAATTTACTGCAGATAACAACGGTGAGCCCGTTGAATTTGATAGCACAGAAACCTGGTCCTTATCTGATAGTGGCAATACCTTAACCATCATGAATGAGACCATATTTCCTGATCGGACGGAAAAGTTAAAGCTTGTTTACACCAAAAATTAAAAAGAAATCAAAGATCAATTGGGTGATTGTATAAAAGTCCTGTGTCTGGATAGCTGCAGGCGCCATTTTGGATTAGTTTGGGCTGCGGGGACTGAAAGGAAACCGCGGTTATTAAGAAATCAACGCAAGAAATACGATAACGAATATGAAAACCGAGCAATTTAAACCTGCTTTATTAAATCGTCGATATGCCAGATTATCTATCTATCAGAAGATCTGCGTGTCTCCTGATACGATGTTGCTTGCCAGGCTGAACAGCCTGATTGAACAGCATTACAGGAAAGAGAAGGAACCGCATTTTTATGCAGATAAGCTAGGCCATAGCCTGAAGATTCTGAACAGCATTACGGTTTTTCATACCGGAAAGACAGTGTATCGGCTTTTACAGGATGCAATACTGGGCGGGGCGCAGGCACTGATCCTCTATAGCACCTTATCTGCAAAGCTGATTGCCCATGAACTGGGCTTTAGTTCACCTGCATATTTCAGCCGCTGGTTTAAGAAAGCAACCGGAATGACATCTAAAGAATATAAATCAAAAATGAGGAATGGAATTAAATGACTACCCTTTGGAAACTGAAGAGGCCCATGTTGGCCTCTTAGCTAAATTGCTGGGCACTTTGGATGACTTGCTGCTGAAGATCTGCCCCGAGGGCTTTGCTTGTAGCCCTTACTTTTTCCTTTACCATCACAATCTCGATTTTGAATACCGTTGTTACCGCTTACACCGGGCGCGTATGTACAAGCAGGCCAGGCGTCGGGGCACCGAGCATGTGGTGGCGCCTTTGATGGATCTTAAAAAATGGTATGATTCTGAATATAAGCCCATGCGCTGTGTATTGCCAGATGAGCCTGTGGCCATGCTGCTGGATGTGTTTTTTCAACTCCAGTCGACAGGTGTTTTTTACAATCGCAACTCTGAGGCTGTTTATCGCTTTGAGAAGGAGGAGATAAGGATTGATCAAACTGTCAGTCCGGCAATAAAGGCCTGTGGTCTGGAAGTTTCAGCTCTTTTTAGCCTCAGCAGTTTTTTAAACTGCTCTGCCCGTAAACTGAATAAAGTAGACTTGACCCATGTGAAGCGGCATATCCTGGAATTCCTGCGCACTGAAGGCATAGCCTTCCGCTACCGTTGCCCGTACCTGCAATTTATGCGCAAATGGGGACGGGAAGCAGAGGATCTGAGTGATGAGGATGGGATCCGCTGTGCAGATATCGCCAGCTTCCTGGAACTGCCGCAATTGGATTTTTCTGAGGCTTTTGTGGAAGTCAGTGAGGAAGAGCCTTCTGAGTTTTTGAAATTGTACCATGAGGTATATGAGGAATGGCCGGATGGCTGGCCACTGAGGGTAGAGGATTATTTATAATTTTTTTTGCGCAGAACTCTTAAAAATTTTAACAAAAGATACTAATTAAATTTTATGCTAACTGACATTAGAAAAAACTTAATCATTTTTGACAGCATGATTGAAACGATACAGGCTGTAAGTCCTAAACAGCCTTTGCATCCTGAATTACGTCCTTTCCTGGACCGGGTGATGAAGGAACATGCTTCTGCCCTGGATTATGAACTGCTGGAAGAAATAGGCCTAAAGCCCAAAAATGCTTATTATGTAGTGAGCGGATTTGTGCTGCTTATCGCCTATGATGAGCAGGGCGATCCTTATGTATACAGGATCTACCGTGCCAACAGCATGTGGCCCTGGACAGTTTCCTGGATCAGGAGGAGGCTGATTGCAGCATCTATCTGGGTAAGGATTCCCTGGCATGGAGCATCAGCTTTGAGAATATTGAAAAGATCTATGGGATGGCGGATGGCATGAAGGATTTTGTAGCTAAAGCGGCCAGGAAATATGATAAGTCTAAAGAGACAGTAAGGAGGCGGCTGCTGGCCCTGAGGTCTGAACGCCGGGTTTTGGTATTTTATACTTTATTTAAAGGCTTATTGCCGGCCCGCAAGTCTCCATTGCGCGACAGAGACATCGCTTCTTACCTGCTGCTGAATGCCCGTAGTTTATTGGAAATTCGTAACCGGCTGATTGATAGTGAAAAACTTAAAGCTAAAGAAAAATATTTAATGGATACTGTATAACCTGCAATTGGGTATGCTGCGGCCGCTTTTATCTTTGTATCATACTAAATATTAATCATCTCTATGAAGAAGAAAATTAAAAATGAGCGTTCTCTGGAAATCAGGATCTACCTTAAACCGAATGATAAAGCTGATGTGGTGTTCCGTAAAAACAAGGTATTGTACCGGATTGGAATTTTAGGGGCACTGCGGTTTTTGGCTAATTTGGCTGGCTGCTTGCTGGACCTCAAGAAAGCCGGGGTGATGCAGCTGGATGGCTCTAGAATGCGCAAATGGGTGTTGGAAATGGGCTTAGTGGCTGAGGGTAGTGCCGTGCTGCAGGTCTGGGAGATGGCAGAGAATGAAATGAAATCAAGGTTTGGATGGGCGGGTGCTGCTGTGGATTTGGAAAGGGCGCTAAGCCGATAATGATCTTTGCTCCCACTCATACGGGAGCTTAGTATAGCCTTTTAGTAGGCATCTTTGGTGCACCTTATTGGTTCGCCAGAGTAAAATATCTGTAAACCCATTAAAAATTAAGAAAATGGGAAAATACAACAAAGGTATCCTTGGCCGTTTCAGGGGCAAGGTAGGAAATGTGGTTGGTGCTGTGTGGAATGGCGTCAGCTACATGCGAAGTTTAGGTGATTACGTGGATAATCCCTCGACTGCACAGCTAAATGCTCGTGCGAAAGTTTCATTGATGATGCCTTTTCTGGCTGAGATCAAATCATTAATCAATCCGGGATGGGCTTCTAAAGAGAAAAAAGGGCTGACTGCTATGAATGCTGCTTCATCGTATCACTTGAAGTACGCAGTCACTGGTGTGGCGCCATCCTTTTCTGTGGCTTATCCGGAGGTGATCTTCAGTGTGGGGGATCTGGATGGTGTGCAGGATCCGGATGTGGCCACAGGCACAGTTGGGACTTCTGTGGATTTTACCTGGACGCCACAGGTGTATGCTGATCCTGGTGAGGCGGCATTGAGGGCTACAGACAAGGCTACGGTATTGGTCTACTGCGCCACGAAGGACAAGTTTGTTTATGTGAAAGCTGCTGCATTGCGGTCCGCTGGTTCGTATTCTTTGAATGTGCCGGCTGCGTTTGGTGGTGAGATGGTGCAGTGTTGGATGGGGTTTGTGAGTGCAGATGCCAGGACGGTTAGCGACAGTGTTTACATTGGGGCTGTTCCAGTAGCGTAGTTTTAGGATCGTCATTGTGAGGAATGACGCAATCCTTTCAACTTGGAGATTGCTTCGAAAGCTGCGCATTCTCGCAATGACGATCCTTTCAATTTGGAGATTGCTTCGAAAGCTGCGCATTCTCGCAATGACGATCCTTTCAATTTGGAGATTGCTTCGAAAGCTGCGCATTCTCGCAATGACGATCCTTTTCAACTTGGAGATTGCTTCGAAAGCTGTGCATTCTCGCAATGACGATCCTTTCAATTTGGAGATTGCTTAGAAAGCTGTGCATTCTCGCAATGACGATCCTTTCAATTTGGAGATTGCTTCGAAAGCTGCGCATTCTCGCAATGACGATCCTTTTCAACTTGGAGATTGCTTCGAAAGCTGTGCATTCTCGCAATGACGATCCTTTCAATTTGGAGATTGCTTCGAAAGCTGCGCATTCTCGCAATGACGATCCTTTCAATTTGGAGATTGCTTCGAAAGCTGTGCATTCTCGCAATGACGATCCTTTCAATTTGGAGATTGCTTAGAAAGCTGTGCATTCTCGCAATGACGACCGGGAAGGCGACGGGGTTTATCGGCGCATCAGATACAAAAGGACGATTTACAAATATGCCGATTGGTTATGACCTGCATACTCACTACTACATTCCAATTACTACATACCAACTACTGCATACTATCTACTACATACCAGCTACTTCCTACTAAATACTAACTACTTCCGACTAACTACTAAATACTAATTACTAACTACTACATACCAGCTACTTCCTACTAACTACTAATACTTCCTGCTAAATACTAATTACTTCCTACTAACTACTAATTACTCAAAAATGGCTAGATATAACAATGGAATAAACGGGCCTGTAAAAGGCAAAATCGGAAATGTGGTGGCGGTAAGCTGGCGGGGCATTGAGGTGCTCCGCGGTTTGCCGGAGTTTTCTGGAAAGAAGCCAACGCCAGGGCAATTTAGGCAAAGGCAATTGATGTCGTTGGTAAGCAGCTTTCTGCAGCCAATGAAGCCCTGGATAGAGATCGGCTTCCAGCATTTCGTTTCCGGGAGGACTGCGATGAATGCAGCGGTGTCTTTTGTAATGAAAAATGCAGTGTTGCGGGTGGATAATGATTTGAAGATAGATTATTCGCAGGTGATCTTCAGCAGAGGTGAACTCATGCCTTCTATACCGGGTACTTTAAGGCGCAGGGCGAAGGTGCTCCCTCTGAGCTGGGATAATTTTAGCGCTTCTGCACTAAATAACAATGATGATCGGCTATCGGTAATCGTTTACTGCAGCGAAATGAGTAAGTTCATTTATTTCAAGGACTGTGCACAGCGGGTAGATTTAAAGGCTTCGCTGCGACTACCGGAAGAGTTTGCAGGATATGCTGTGCATTGCTGGTTGCAGTATGTGAATGTGGCTGGGGATATAGTTAGTACGAGTGTTTATATAAAAAGTACAAATTAACTGATAAAAAAGGGCTGCACTTTATTTTTAAAGTGCAGCCCTTTTTATATTTTCTTCGAAAGAGGAGATTATCTCCTGTCGCCAAAGATCCTCAATAAGAAGATGAAAATATTTAAAAAGTCCAGATATAAGGACAGTGCGCCCATAATGGCTAATTTCTTGGTATCTGCATCCTGGATGCTTGCGCCGCTTTCTTCCAGACCTGCACCAATTCTTTTAAGTTTCTGAACATCATATGCTGTTAATGCAGTAAAGATGGCAATACCTAAAAAGGCAAGGAACAAGTTGAAACTTTCGCTCTGGATGAAGGCATTAACTACGCTGGCAATGATAAGGCCTACTAAACCTACCATCAGAATAGAACCGAACTTGCTTAGGTCTACATTCGTTGTATAGCCTAATACAGCCATGATCCCGAAGATACCGGTAGCCCCGGCAAAGCAGCTGATTACCGATGCGCTGGTATACGCAGAGATGATAAAGCTTAAGCTGATACCTGTAAGCACAGAGTACAGTACAAATACGCCGACTAAAGCGCTATAAGAAAGCTTACTAAGACCTGCGCTCATCAAAAGCACCAGGCCAAGTGGGGCCAGTGTAACAATCCAGCCCAGTATTGACAGCGACTGACGGCCAGCCTCATTTACTTTAACCAGTTGTTGAAATATTTCAGGTGAATTGCTCATGAAAATGGCCGCAGCTGTAGAAAGACCTAGAGCCACAAACATCCATAAGAATACATTTGCAAAGAATTTTTTGGCAACTACTCCAGTTTGGTTTTCCACAAAAACTGATTTCTGTGCCCAGTCGTAATTATTGTTATTATCCATTTGTTTAAAATTTATTTAAAGATAGCAATTGTTTATTAAGAGCAAAAGCTATGCCCCAAGCCTTTTTGTCAGGATTTCTTCAACTTTTTTGAAGAATTGAAGCGGTTTCAGGGTTCTCCATGCCAAATCGTCCAGCTGTCCGCCGAAGTTGATGTAATAGTCAATATTGCAGTTCCTGAACTCATCGATCACATGCTCCTGAAAATTGATGCCGGTGATCCAGCCATCTTCTACATCCTGAAACCATTCTTCGTAATACACATCATCTGAACAATGGAAGTTCAGTACGTTTTCACCAATGAGGATAAACTTATTGATGCCTTCGTCGACCATGAGTTCGATAATTTCTCTCTTGAGCAACATGATATCATTATTGATGGCATCGTTCCATTCCCCGATAAGTTCTATAATGGCATACTGCCTGTCGTAATCGGCATACAGCACTTTGATGTACATGGTGCTGGATCCAAAATCATCCCATTGGGGGTGGATCAGAAAATTGTAGAGCTGTTTATCGAAATAAAACTCGGAATATTCGGTATTGTAAAATGGGGAACGCTCATCTTCTGCGGCGATATAATCGTCGCGCCAGAGGTAATAAGGTTCAATTTCGTGCATAGTTAATGTGCTGCTTTTGCTGGCCTCCACAGCTTTACGGACGCTGCCATAGCGGATCAGGAGATCGGCTGCGTGTTCGTGGTCGATATTAAGTTCTTCCATGACCATTTGAGTACCGCGGTCTACGAGTTTATGATTGGTCAGTTGCATGTCTACCATCTTATTCCCTTTTACGCGGCCCAGCCTGATCATCACGGTGGTGCTGAGCATATTGAGTACGAGCTTTTGTGCTGTGCCTGATTTCATACGCGTAGAGCCGGTGAGGAACTCAGGCCCTACTACTACCTCTACCGGATAATCGCTTTCCGCGGCGATGGGACCACCCTCGTTGCAGACGATACAGCCGGTAAGAACACCCTGTTCACGGGCACGGTTTAGTCCGCCGACCACATATGGGGTAGTACCGGAAGCAGCAAGACCAACGAGGCAGTCTTTTTCATTGATGTTGAATTCCTGGAGATCTGTCCAGGCCTGTTTGTTATCATCTTCTGCATTTTCCACAGCTTTGCGTATGGCGGTATCGCCGCCGGCAATGATGCCTACTACCCAGTCGAAGGGAACACCGAAAGTAGGTGGGCATTCTGAAGCATCCACGACACCCAGGCGTCCGCTGGTACCTGCTCCAATATAGAATAACCTTCCTCCTTTTGCCATACGCTCAGCTACGGCCGAAGCCAGCTGCTCGATTTGTGGAATGGCTTTTTCTACGGCCAGAGGAACTGTCTTGTCTTCGTTATTGATCCCTTCCAGAATTTCCAGTACAGACATTTGGTCGATGTCGCGGTACCTGGATTCTTGCTCAGTTACTCTAATCATTGCTTTAAAAATTTCTATAAAAATCGTTAATTTCTTTTTAAACAAGAAATCTCATTGTTGATTAAACGACAAAATGAACGCGGAAGTTTCATGATCGGCTAAAAATCGAAACAATAAAAATGATTCTTGGTTAATTGATTAAATGACAGCGTAATTTTATAACTTTACTCCGTCTAAAATAATGAAAAACAGCACCCGTATCAACATCCTGATTGCCCTTACTTATTCCGTTACACTGATTGGCGGGATGTTTCTGGGCTATCGGTTTCTGAAAGACCAGGGCTACCAGGTTCAAAGGACGGTGCAGTATGCAGATACAAATGCAGATAAGGTGGATGAGATCATCCATATCATCAATAAAAACTACGTGGACGATGTGAATGCCGATACGCTGAACCACCTTCCGATAGACAGCCTGCTGCACAAGCTGGATCCCCATAGCGTATACCTTCCCCCGGCTAAAGCCAATGAATTCGCTGAAAGTATGAGTGGCAATTTTGGTGGTGTAGGGATTGAATATTATATCCTAAAAGATACTTTGCTGGTCACTAATGTGGTTAAGGATGGACCTGCTTACCTGGCGGGCATCAAACAAGGGGATAAGATCCTTAAGATAGATACCGTGTATGTAAGTGGTAAGGCTTTGCCCCGCGAACAGATGATGGGTAAGATCAAAGGCCGTAAAGGTACGCCTGTAAAGCTGACCATTATGCACCCGGGAAGCAATCAGGCTGTTGTATTTACCCTAAAGCGGGATCGCGTGAAGGTGAGCAGTATTGATGCCTCTTATATGCTGACTGAAGATGTGGGTTATGTGCGGATCAGTAAGTTTGGTGCGGAAACGGACAAGGATTTTATAGAGTCCGTACGCGCGCTCAAAGCTGAAGGAATGAAAAAGCTGGTGCTGGATCTGAGGGACAACGGCGGGGGCTATCTGACGGCAGCTACAGGCCTGGCCAACCAGATCCTGCAGGAGAATAAACTAATTGTCTATACGCAGGGAAAACATGAACCTCGTACCGATTATATTGCAACAGGCGGTGGAGAATTTGAAGATGGTAAACTGGCGGTACTGATCAATGAAAATTCCGCCTCGGCAAGTGAGATCCTGGCGGGCGCAGTGCAGGATTTAAAGCGGGGGATCATCATCGGCCGCCGTTCCTTTGGTAAAGGCCTGGTGCAGGAACAGTTTCCTTTCGGAGATGGCTCTGCTTTGAACCTGACCATAGCGCGGTATTATACACCCTCCGGCAGGAGTATACAGAAATCCTATAAAGAAGGTTACAAAGCCTATCAGGGCGAGATTGAAAGCCGCTATAATGATGGTGAACTGACTTCGGGAAAGATGCTTCGAAAAGACAGCATCAAAAGTAAGCCATTTATAGGTGGAGGGATACAGCCCGATATCTATGTTAAGTTAGATACAGCTGGGTACAACAAATTATATAATACACTGGCAACCAAAAAGGTATTGCTGGATTTTGTATATGATGTATTGGCCAGCCGTTATTCTGCAGCCACTCTGGAGCAGAACCTTGCTTCGTTTAACATCAGTGACACTGATTTTAGAGATCTGCTGAAGTATATACAGAATGAAGGGATCGTAATAGAGCCTAGGCAACTGGCCGCTGCCAAACCACTAATTCTGAATGACCTTAAAGTGCTTTTATGCAAGTATCACTTAGGTGATGCGGGTTATTATAAAGCGCTTAACCTAAGTGATGCTGTAGTGAGACAGGCTGTAAGCAGCCTGCAATAATCTTTTTATTTCTGTCTGAAATAGATTTGGATCGGCACACCGCTGAAATCAAAGTTCTCGCGCAGTTTATTTTCAATGAAACGTTTATAAGGCTCCTTGATGTACTGCGGCAGGTTACAGAAGAAAGCAAACATTGGAGAAGTTCCGTTGATCTGCGTAATGTATTTGATCTTGATGTATTTGCCTTTTAATGCCGGTGGCGGATAGTTCTCGATGATCGGCAGCATGACGTCGTTCAGTTTGGAAGTAGGGATCTTTTTGCCCCGGTTTTTATAAACTTCCAGTGCACCTTCAATCGCCTTAAAAATCCTCTGTTTGTTGACAACCGAAGTAAATACAATAGGCACATCGGTAAAAGGTTGCAGTTTCTGGCGGATCTGTTCTTCAAATACCTTCACTGTTTTGTTGTTCTTCTCGATCAGATCCCATTTGTTGACCACGATCACGATGCCTTTTTTGTTTTTCTCTGCAAGGTGGAAGATATTGACATCCTGCGATTCCAGTCCTTCTACGGCATCGATCATCAACATAACTACATCGGCTTCTTCCAATGCTTTGATGGTACGCATTACCGAATAAAATTCGATGTTTTCCTTTACTTTGGTTTTTTTACGAAGACCGGCAGTATCGATCAGCATAAATTCATGGCCAAATTGGTTGTAGTGGATATGTATAGAGTCGCGCGTGGTGCCTGCAATAGGGGTAACGATATTACGTTCCTTGCCGATCAATGCATTGATCAAGGAAGATTTGCCTACGTTAGGACGGCCTACAATGGCGATCTTAGGTAAAGCGTTTTCTTCTTCCGGGATATCTTCGAAGTGTTTGATCACTTCATCAAGCAAATCGCCTGTTCCTGAACCGGTCATGGATGAGATCGTGTAGATCTCGCCTAAGCCAAAGCCGTAAAATACCGAAGCTTCGTTTTGTAATTGCGTATTATCAACCTTGTTCACGACTGTGAAAACAGGTTTTTTACTTCTTCTAAGCAGTTGTGCGATTTCGTCGTCCAGATCGGTAATGCCGGTAGTAACATCTACCATAAACAGCAAAACAGTAGCTTCTTCAATGGCAATGATCACCTGTTCGCGGATGGCAGCTTCAAAAACATCTTCAGAATTGGCTACATAGCCACCAGTATCAATTACAGTGAACTGCCTGTTTGTCCATTCTGCCGATGCCATAATGACGATCGCGGGTTACTCCGCTAAAATCGTCAACAATGGCTTTACGGCTTTCTGTTAAGCGGTTAAAAAGGGTAGATTTGCCTACGTTTGGCCTTCCGACGATTGCGATAATGTTACTCATTTGGTGTTAGATTAGATTGAATTAGTATTTAACTTCTATTTAAGATGGGTTAGCAAAGATGTAACGCTCTAATTTAATCTTCGTACCCGAAACTTTTCAGGTAGTTTTTTTTGCTGCGCCAGTCTGGAATCACTTTTACAAACATTTCCAAAAACACTTTTTGTCTAAAAACTTTTCCATATCCTTCCTTGCTTCGGTACCAACTTTTTTCAGCATGCTGCCGCCTTTGCCAATCAGGATATTTTTCTGAGAATCACGCTCTACTATGATTTCTGCACTGATACGGTGATCTTTTCCTCTTCTTTAAAAGCAGTGATGATCACTTCTGTACTGTAAGGGATTTCTTTTTGATAGTTGGTGAAGATTTTTTCCCGGATGATCTCTGACACAAAGAAGCGTTCGTTACGGTCCGTCAGGTCTTCTTTATCGTAATAAGGATGGGTGTTCAGGCAGGATATTCCAATACGGTGCTCATGATGCCGTCCAGGTTGTACTTGTGCAATGCAGAAATGGCGAATACGTGTTTGGGATTTAATTTCTCCTGCCAGTAGGCAATCTTCTCATCTACCTGTTCCTGCGTGGCATTGTCAATCTTATTGATCAACACAATCAGAGGAATCGTGGTGTTAGTGATTTTTTCCAGTACATCATTCTCATCGTGTTTTTCATTAATGTCGGTGACGAAGAGAAGAAGATCGGCATCCACCAGTGCGCCCTTCACAGAACTCATCATAGTTTCCTGCAATCCGTACTTAGGTTTGATGATGCCGGGGGTATCTGAAAATACGATCTGGTAGTCTTCTTCATTGACAATCCCAAGATGCGGTGACGGGTGGTTTGAGCTTTAGGAGTGATGATGGACAGTTTTTCGCCCACCAGGGCATTCATAAGGGTTGATTTACCACGTTTGGCTTACCAATAATACTTACAAAACCTGCTTTATGCGACATGAAAAATTTTTTAAAATAAATTTGCACTGCAAAGAAACGAATTATATCTTTGCATTCCAATTCGGAAGAAGAGTTAAGTACTTAACAGAAACTAAAGAGTTGTATAGAGTGCGGGATGGAGCAGTTGGTAGCTCGTCGGGCTCATAACCCGAAGGTCATCGGTTCGAGTCTGGTCCCCGCTACCAATTAAGGCATAAGCAGATATGTGAGTCGCCTTAAATTAATGGCCCGTTCGTCTAGGGGTGAGGACGCCAGATTTTCATTCTGGAAACAGGGGTTCGATTCCCCTACGGGCTACGATCCCGCTCTGCAGATGCTCAGCGGGTTTTTTATGAAAAGATATAGTGCGGGGTGGAGCAGTTGGTAGCTCGTCGGGCTCATAACCCGAAGGTCATCAGTTCGAGTCTGGTCCCCGCTACCAATTAAGGCATAAGCAGATATGTGAGTCGCCTTAAATTAATGGCCCGTTCGTCTAGGGGTTAGGACGCCAGATTTTCATTCTGGAAACAGGGGTTCGATTCCCCTACGGGCTACAAGCCGCTTTACGAAAGTAGGGCGGCTTTATTGTTTTTAGAATAACGTCGCCTGAGGGTCTAATGGCCCTTGTCCTAAAAAAGGATACTCACCAACGATTTCGTATTTAAAATTAGCATATGTAAACGGTCTTCTTAATAATAAAATACGATTTGCAATTGTACTGGATTGATATTCTACATTTTCCCAATTTGGCCAAGCCTTTAGGAACTCCAACTCTGAGATTCCTTTTGCGATAGTTAGATGAGCATCTTTCGTGTTGTAGTGAGGTGAGTAACCCTTCACAGACTTCAGTATTGGTTTGCAAAATTTCCTAATATATAGCGCCATCTCTGAAAATTGTTTTTCATCTTTCAGTTTCACATAAAGTGTATAAGTAGGTAAAGAAAAATAGTCAAAACCGCACAGGTCTATTTGAAAGGGTGAAATATTTACTATATTTCTTTCAAAACATTTTATTAGTCTTTTTTCATTTGACGTGGGCTGTATTAGGTTAAAAACCGTAAAATGAGGAGCAGAAGAGTCCCAGCCGTTGTCATTCTTACATCTGACTTTCATATCTATTACATCAGATCTAACAAGCTCATTTGGCTCTATTATTGCCAAATATTCATTGTGCATGTGGTTTTCCATATCTAAATTTATCAATTTTTTATTTCTACTGAAACACGTATATTTGGATATTAATTCACACGTATATGACAACTAAACTTACATTAACAATGGAAGACAGTGTAATTTATTCTGCCAAGAAATATGCACGTCAAAAAGGAAAGAGCCTTTCAGATATTGTAGAGAATTATTTAAAATCAATTGCTACACCTGAAGATACCACCGAAAAGCTATCTCCAAAAGTAATAAAAATGATGGGGGTGATTAAATTGCCTCAAGATTATGATTACAAAAAAGAATTAAGAAAGGCTTTGGCTAAAAAATATAAATCATAGAGATGAAGCATATCTTTATGGACACTAATGTTGTCATTGATTTTTTAGCCAACAGACAACCTTTTTCTTTAGATGCAGCCAGACTTTTTAATATGTCTGTAGAAGGAAGAATTAAAATCTATATTTCGGCTGTTTCATACAATAACATATACTATGTTCTTCGTCAGTCGCTAACTAACAATGCTACTATAAAATTATTAGAAAGTTTAGCAGACATGACAGAGATAACAGATGTAAACGATAAAGTAATTCGGCAGTCCTTGAAAACAGATTTTAAAGATTATGAAGATGCAATACAGTATTATTCTGCATTGACCATACCAAATGTTGATTTTATCGTGACTCGCAATACTAAGGACTTTAAGAAAAGTAGATTGCCAGTTTTAACATCAATCGAAGCAATAGCTTTATTCAGCAGTGAAATGTGAATGGAATCTTCTCAGTTCATTATCTTTACCTAACGTTTCAGGTATTAGATCGCCCCCCAATGATACTTAAAAGAAATAAATCGTCTTGAAATGTGTTCGACAAATGTAACGCTTTGGCTACAAGCCGCTTTACGAAAGTAGAGCGGCTTTATTGTTTAAAAAGAAATATAGAATAAAGCCACCCTAATGCAATGTATAGCGTGGCTTTATTCTGTTTTTTACTTCCAACCGCCGCCCAGTTCCTGGTAAACGGTTACTGCTGCGGTAAGCTGTTTCTTCTTGGTCTCTATCAGTTCGAGCTTAGATTCCAGGGCATCCCTTTGTGTCATGAGCACTTCCAGATAGTCGGCCCTGGCTGACTTAAACAGGTCATTGGAAATATCAATAGACTTATTTAGCGCTGCGACTTGCTCGGCTTTCAGGTTATAACTGTTTTGCAGGTTATTGATGTTGGAAAGCTGTGTGGAAACTTCAATATATCCATTCAAAATGCTCCGCTCATAATTATACATGGCCTGCAGCTGGCGAAGGTTGGCATTCCGGAATTCCGCTTTGATACCGCTCCTGTTGATCAGCGGACCGGCGAGATCGCCTGCAAGCGAGTAAAGCATAGATTCCGGGAACTTGACCAGGTAGGAGGGATTGAAGGCCTGTAAACCCAAAGCTGCAGAAATACCGAAAGATGGGTAGAATTCAGCCCTTGCCACCTTTACATCCAGTTTAGCAGCGGCCAGTTCTAGTTCTGCTTTCCTGATGTCCGGCCGGTTTGCCAGCAATTGGGAAGGGATTCCTGAGCGGATTTCTGCAGGAACCAGATCCAGGAAATTGCTTTTATCTCTTTTTATCTCCTGTGGATAGCGGCCCAACAGGAAGTTGATCCTGTTCTCCGTTTCTTTGATCTTTTGCATGATTTCGTATTCCAGACCCTGCGAGTTGAGCACTTCAGCCCTGAATTTCTGAACGGCAAGTTCAGTGACCCGACTGGCTTCTTTCTGCACCTTTACGATTTCAAATCCATTTTTTTGTAACTGGATGTTTTGTTTTACGATCTCCAGCTGGTTGTCCAGCGCCAATAATTCATAGTATGAATTGGCTACTTCCGAAATCAAGTTGGTAATGACAAAGTTTCTGCCTTCTACGGTTGCCAGGTAACGGCTTACCGCTGCTTTTTTAGAGTTGTGCAATTTCTTCCAGATGTCTACCTCCCAGTTTGCATAAAGTGACGCACCATAGTCCATCAGTGGATCCGGCATTTCCTTTCCGGGCGCTATCTCAGTAGAGGCATCACCGGCACCCTGACTGGTGTATCTTCCGACTTTTTCGACACCGAGACCGAGTTTGGCGCCTACGTTAGGCAGGATTTGTCCCTGCCTGAGTTTAACGTCATTTTTCGCCATTTCGATCTCCTGCAGGGTGATCATTAGTTCCTGATTGCGCAGCACTGCGGTATCGATCAGGCTAAGGAGATTGGGGTCTTTAAAAAAGCTTTTCCAATTGAGACTTGCCGTGTTCGTGCTGTCTTTGCTCTCTGAATAAGAGCCAGGAGTATTTGTGTTTTCAGTTTGCTGTACTATCGCCGGGATTTTACAACTTGCTATGCCCAGGCAAATGCAAAGCAGGCCCAGGTATTTATATATGCTGTATTTCATTGTGGTCAATTTCTTCAGTTAATGGATTTTCCTCTTCATGTTTTACCAATTTGTAGCGTTCTGCAATTTTTCCGAAAATATAATACAGACCGGGAATCACGAAGACGCCACAGATGGTTCCTATTAGCATACCGCCGGCTGCTGCAGTACCGATTGTCCTGTTACCGATTTTGCCCGGGCCAGTCGCAAATGCGAGTGGAAGCAAGCCCGCTATAAAAGCAAATGAAGTCATCAGGATAGGGCGGAACCTGGCTTTAGCACCTTCCATTGCTGCCTCTAGAACAGATTTGCCAGCAGCGTGACGCTGGATGGCAAACTCTACAATCAGTACGGCATTTTTACCGAGTAAACCGATCAGCATAACCATAGCAACCTGGGCATAAATGTTATTTTCTAATCCTGTAAGTTTTAGTAAAAGGAAAGCGCCGAAAATACCCGCTGGTAAAGAGAGTACGACCGACAGCGGCAGAATAAAACTTTCATATTGAGCTGCCAGGACCAGGTAAACAAAACCCAGACAGATCAGGAATACCCAAATGGCCTGATTACCTTGAGCAACCTCATCTGCAGAAATACCTGCCCAGTCAATGTCATATCCCCGGGGCAATTTTTTGGCGGCAACTTCCTGAATAACCTTAATCGCCGTTCCGCTGCTGTATCCGGGAGCAGCGCCACCACTGATTTCAGTAGAGGTATACATGTTATGTCGAGTAATTTCTGAAAGACCATATACCTTTTCTAATTTCATAAAGGCAGAATAAGGCACCATTTCATCGTGGTTGTTTTTCACATAAAGCTTCAGGATATCATCTGGTTGTGCCCGATATTCCGGAGCCGCCTGGACGATTACTTTGTAATTAATTCCGTACTTGATGAAACTGATTTCGTAATTACTTCCTACCAGGGTTGACAAGGTATTCATTGCATTTTCAATGGAAACCCCTTTTTGCTGTGCCAGATCATTATCAACTTTCATCATATATTGAGGGAAGCTGGCACTAAAGAAGCTGAAAACGTTGGATAATTCAGGCCGTTTGTTTAACTCTTCTACAAAATCTTTGTTTACAGCCTCCAGTTTTTTGAAATCACTTGAACCAGTTTTGTCTAATAAACGGAGTTCAAATCCTCCGGCAGCTCCATATCCTGGTACCGCCGGTGGCTGGAAGAATTCTATATTCGCACCCGGAATATCTTTCGACTTTTCTTCCAGCTCTGTCATGATCTCCTGCACAGACTCTTTACGGTCGTTCCAGTCTTTTAAATTGATCAGACAAGTCCCTGAATTTGATCCGGTACCTTCAGTTAGAATTTCATAACCTGCTAGTGAAGAAACAGATTTTACACCATCTATGGTTTCGGCTATTTTCTGCAATTTCACCGAAATATCATTCGTTCTTTCTAATGACGAACCAGGGGGCGTCTGGATAATCGCGTAAAACATCCCCTGATCTTCGTTTGGAATAAATCCGGAAGGAACTGTGCTGCTGATCAGCCAGGTTCCTGCACAAAAGCCCAGAAGCGCGATGATGGTAACTGCCCGCCTGTTTACAATTGTGCCCAATACATTTTGGTATTTGCCTTGTGCCAGGTTGAACTTGTTGTTGAACCCATCTATAAAGCTATTGACTGGTGTTTTCTTTCTGGGTTTACCATGATTGTTTTTTAACATCATTGCACAGAGTGCAGGTGTTAAAGTCAATGCGACAATCCCTGAAAGTATAATGGCTGTGGCCATCGTAATTGAAAACTGCCTGTAAAATACACCTACAGGACCGGACATAAAGGCAACCGGTATAAAAACCGCAGCCATCAGGAAGGTAATCGCTATGATAGCGCCGGCAATTTCGTGCATCGCTTTTTTAGTTGCTTTAAATGGCGAAAGATGTTCTTCCTCCATCTTGGCATGGACAGCTTCGATGACTACGATCGCATCATCTACAACCACCCCAATGGCCAAAACCAACGCGAATAATGTAATTAAGTTCAGTGAGATGTCGAAAAATTGCATAAAGACAAACGTTCCAACCAATGAAACAGGCACTGCAATTGCCGGAATAACCGTGGAGCGCCAGTCGCCTAAGAAAAGAAACACTACTAATCCAACCAAAATAAAGGCTTCGATTAAGGTGTGAATTACTTTGTCTATAGAAGCGTCTAAGAATTTAGAAACGTCATATGAGATTTCATAGTCCATTCCTTTTGGAAAGGAATGCTTAATTTTTTCAAGTTTCGCCTTTACATCTTCGATAACCTGATTCGCATTACTTCCAAAAGATTGTTTCAGTACAATAGCCGCAGAAGGTTTGCCATTTAAGTTTGAATAAATATCATACATTGAACTGCCAAATTCAACCTTAGCAATATCTTTCAACCGCAAAAGCTCCCCATTACTATTTGACCTCACTACAATATTCTCATATTGTTCCTTCGTAGTAAAACGTCCGGAATACTTTAATACATATTCAAATGCCTGAGAACGTTTACCAGAGCTTTCTCCGGTTTTACCGGGTGAGGCTTCTAAACTCTGGCTCGATAAGGCTTCCATGACCTCGTCGGCAGATATTTTATAAGCCAGCATACGGTCGGGCTTCAGCCAGATGCGCATTGCATATTCACGTGTTCCAAGGATATCTCCTGATCCAACGCCATTAACCCTTTTCAGTTCCGAAAGCACGTTGATGTCCGCATAATTGTATAAAAACTTCATGTCGGTATTTTTATCCGTACTATAAAGGTTGACATACATCAGCATACTTGGGACCTCACGGGTAATCTTTACCCCCTCTCGCACCACTAATGGCGGCAATTTATTGGTCACTGAAGCCACACGATTCTGAACATTGATCGCGGCCTGATTAGGATCGGTACCTAGATTGAATACTACTTGTATACTCGCTTCTCCATCATTTCCGGCATCAGAAGTCATGTATTTCATTCCCGGAACGCCGTTTAGCGCTCTTTCCAAAGGAATAACAACAGATTTGATCATCAGCTCTCCGTTTGATCCAGGGTAATCTGCCGTAACATTTACCATTGGAGGAGAGATGGAAGGGAACTGGGTAATCGGCAAATTCATCACCGATAATACCCCTAAAAAGACAATCACCAGCGATATTACGATCGACAGTACAGGTCTTTGAATAAATTTATTAAACATTTTTATATCTTTTTAATGATTAAATCAAAAAACCTATTCCGCCTTTAAGCGCAAATGATTCAATACCTTTTCAGGAGATTCGAATTCGAATTTAATTTTGTCTTTCTCTTTTACTTTCTGAACGCCTTCAAATAAGATTTTATCATTTTCGGTAAGTCCGCCGCTTACAACATACAAGTCGGGGATTTCACCGGTAATGGTGATCTCCTGGGAATGAACTGTATTGTTTCTATCGACAATAAAAACGTACTTTTTATCCTGAATTTCGTAAGTTGCTTTTTGCGGAATGACAATCGCATTTTTCAGCGGAACCAACATTTGAATCTTTCCGGTTTCGCCGTTCCTAAGTAATTTACCTGCATTATTGAACCGGGCTCTAAAAGCTATATTTCCAGTTTCACTGTTAAACTCGCTTTCGATAACTTCTACGTTTCCTTTGTATTTAAAAGTTTCACCATTGGCCAGCAGCAAATCAACTTTATTTTCGGCACGGTCCTTTATGTCTGTTTCATATTGGAGATACTCTGGTTCAGAAACATTGAAATAGGCAAACATCTGGCTATTGTCTGAAAGGCTTGTTAGCAATTCGCCTTCGTCAATAAGACTTCCTAATTTTAGAGGAATGCGGTCAATTGTCCCGTCAAACGGAGCCCTGATTTCGGTGAATCCTAAATGAAGTTTAGCCAAGGCGACTTCTGCTTTTGCAGCTTGGAGTTTTGACTGGGCAACTGCCTGCTCGTTTTTAGAAATGATGTTTTTATCAGCTAAAGTTTTCGCATTAAGCAATTCTATTTCCAGGGATTTTTCTTCTGCCTGAGCCTTAATTAATTCAGCTTCATACATTTTTGGCATAATCCTAAATAACACCTGGCCCGCTTTTACAAATTGGCCTTCATCAACATAGATGTTTTGTAAGAACCCTTTTTCCTGGGCACGGATTTCAATATTTCGAACAGATTTGATTTGAGACACATATTCTTTAGTGAATGAGGTGTCAATTTTTAGAGGAGTAGTAACGGTGTACTTTTCTTCTTCTTCTTTTTCTTCTTTTTTGGATGTACAGGCGGCATGGCACAATAATGCACATAAGCCGAGGAGCATTGCAATTCTCTTCATGTTGTTATTAAAATGGTGGTTAAGCAATTTGATTTCCAGGGATCAGGAGATCTCTGATTTTTTAGATAAAGGCTTTCCATGAAAAATGCACAGGCCACTGACTACGGCAGTATGCAGCACAAATATTTCACAGCATATGCGGTGAATATGGTAATCGCCTAATGTAGAGCGGGTATCAAATCCTCAGTACTCTTTGAAGGATGTATTTGTAAGAAGAAGTGTAAGATAAATGACTACAGAAAGGCAGCCTATTCTTAGGATAATTGTAAAAATGATTAAGAGCGAAAGTATGGGGCAGGGCGACAAGCGCTTTGCTGACTATAACCTGTTTGCGGCTGCAGACCAGGTCTTCATCTTCATTGTCGATGCCGATATAGTCTTCTCTTTTTTCGTTAATACTGCTGTTTTTGACAACGGGTAATTCAAGATTTAAATGTCCTAATCTGGTCTGTTGTACGGTCGCAACATGATATTTAGGCGTGTCGTTACTATTGTTGTGATGTACTGAAGCATGGCCATTTGTATAGCCTCCAAGTAGCAGCGAGATCAAAGAGAATAAAAATGCAACTAAAGCCCTCATCATTGCTGCAAAAATAACATTGACAATCATAGTAGTGGTGTTCTTAACAAACTTTAACGGTCAGATTTTTGTCAATAAATTAAGATCTGAAATAACAAAGGCCCTATCAGATCAATTCTGATAGGGCCTTCTAATTTATTTTCGGTGTTATTACTTTGCTTTTAGCTTGTCGGCAAACATTTTCATATAGAAACCACCTACCACGCTTCTCGCTTTAAAGTTGTCGCGGATACCTGTATTTGAATCATAAAAATCATTCAATGGTACTCTTGATTCGGTTTCAATTGCATGTTTGTACACAGGATGAACCAATGCTTCAAATTCTTTTTGCGTTGGCGCAAATGTAGCAGTCCACAGGATCCAGTCGTTTTTAGTATACGCTTTTCTGCTGTCCAGCGGGATTCCGTATTTATTTTGCTTACTCAGATAGTACTTAGTTTCGGTATCGTATATCTTTTGAGGAAAGAGATTAAGACCCAGAACTTTGTCCCAAACCAGGTTGTATTTTTGACTCCAGGTATTTTTGTTGTCGAAAGTCAGCGCATAATGATCACCAGCATCAGCCATTTCAATCCATTTAGGTACCATGCTTTCTGCTATTGCCCTATACTTATTTGCTGTTTCAGTATATCCTAAGGTTTCAGCCATTTGAGCGTAGCAGGCAATACCTACAATTGCCTTTACCGATAAGTTCGCGTTTCTGGCGAGGTGGCCGGCAAAATCATCAGTACACAATTGTGTTTTTGGGTCCAGACCCTCTTTTGTCAGGTAATCAGCCCAGGTAGTCAATGTTTTCCAGTGTTTTTTTGCGTAGTTGGCATTACCCTGAGCCTTAGCAATTGCTGCGGTAAGGATGGTCATGTTGCCCGATTCCTCAACCGGCATCGGTTCGCCATAAGTCTGTCCATTAGCCAACGGGTAGGTGCCCAGATCATGTGCTGCCCATGGGTGCGGATACTTGCCGCTTTCGCTGAAATAAAAAATACCATTCAGCATGCCCTGTAATAAAACCGGGTTGTAAATCAGGTAAAGCGGAGCAGAAGGATAAGTTACATCCACGGTGTTGATGAAGCCACCACTGTTATTTTCTTTAGATAACCATAAAACCTCACCTTCAGGACTTTTGACCAATGTATGCGCTGCAATACTCTGACGGTAACCCAGTATGCACAGGTGTGCATATTCCTTTCCGCCAGACTGCAATGCGTCTGCATATACTGTCTTGTTGAAATTTTCACATTTTTGCATTACCTCTTTGTATTCATTAGCTGCATTTGTCAGCTGACCTTCAATGGTTTCCTTGCCGGAAGTGTTCCACCATGGTCTCAGGTTCTTTTTAAAGTACTGGATGGAGTAAATCTCATCGTAGCCTAGTTCTACGAAGCGTTCTACCGGGGTTTTTCCCACAGTACCTAAAGGAACAATAGTGTTTAAGGCAAGTGATTTGCCCGTAGTTGCTGTAGAAGCGGAAGATCCATTTCTAAAGGCATCAGCAGCAGCGTTTCCGCTGGTAATGAATTGTACGGCACCGCTCGATTTCGGTGCGGCTACGTAAAAATAACCCCAATCGATGCGCATATCATCTGCTGCTTTTTGTAACAGCGGTTGTTCTACTGTTCCTGCTTTCAGGATCGATAATTTAGCTGTTGCATATTTTTTTGCAGTTACTTTCTGAGATGGTCTGTAAACTGCAATGTTGGATGAAGCACTTAGAAATACCTTAACAGCATGGCTTTTGTTGTCATTGGCCTGCACCTTGTAGGAGATGTAAGAAACCGGCCGGGCCAGTAGTCCGAGATCATTCATGAGCAGGGGTGAAGTAAAAGTTAGTTTCAGGTCTACTTTACCGCAGCTGAAATCATAGATTGTCTGCGTTGCAGTAACTTCTACATTTTTCTGTTTCGCCAACTGGATTTTAGCAGCATTGTCTTTTAGCTTGTCTGCCAGACCAAAGTCCAGGTATCTGCCGCCGGCCGAGTTGGCCAGGTGAATGGCGATCACATTCTGACCGGCCTTCAGGTCGCTTTTATTAAGCGGGAAATATTGGAAAGTATTTGTCCAGCCTTCTTTTTCGTATACCTTTTTGCCGTTCAGATACACTTCAACGTTGTCATCGTGGTTCATCTTCAACAACAGTTCATTGATGTTTGCCGGATTTGCGATATTGAAAACTCTTCTAACCCAGATGTTATTAGATTTCCAAAGTGTTTTAACCTGTTTCGCATCATCTCCTATGGGAGCAGAGCCCGATTTCCAGTCGCTGTCAGTATAAGCAGAAGCCATCCAATCACCCTTCGGAGCAGTTTCTGTATATTTTACAGTAAAAGGGCTTTCGTCTGAAGTACCGAGTATGGTCTTATAGTTTGCTTCTTCTTTACCAAGGAAGCGGTAAATATTACCGTCTACATTGATCAAACCGAGAAGAGAATGATCTGCGCCTGTCCAATGCGTCGTTGTAGATTCATTTAGCTGATCAGTACTGGACCAGATGCTGAAATTGGGATTGTGTGTAATAAGTGGGTAGGATGGTGCTTTTCGTTCCTGACCTGTGGCCTGGAAAGCTAACATTGCCGCGAAGGCAAGTGTAGTCATTCTTTTCAAATTCATTTGGTTTTGTGTTATTTAGCAGAACAAGTTTAAATGAAAAAACTGAGCCATTGGCATCTTAAATTTAGATTGAGACGATTTGAACTGTATTTGACACAAATTGTCAAATTAATAATCCCTATATTGAATCATTAATTCACTCAAATATCCTATTATGAAAAATTCAACTTTTTATTTTGCTACGGGAACCATGCTACTATTATTTAGTTGCGGACAAAGTAATAATACCACCGGGGATAAAGCAGATAGTTTAAGCCGTTCAGCTGATACCATACTTACTAAAGAATGTTACGTTGCGGTGGATCAAAAAGATACTGCAAATTTGAGCATCAATACTTCTGGTGATGGTAAGGTCACAGGTAAATTGTTGATCAACTTTCTGGAAAAAGGTAAAAATGATGGTGAGGTTGCAGGCGAGTTCAGAGGAGATACATTGTTCGTAGATTATACATTTAAGATTGAAACAACGAATGAAACCATTTATAAGAACCCTCTTGCTTTATTGAAAAAGGACGGAAAACTTATCCTCGGTGTCGGGCAGATTGAAACTACCCTTGGACGTTCTTATTTTGTGAAGGGGAAACCGATCAGTTTTGACAAAGGAAGGTTTACGTTTGCTCCGGTCGACTGTGTGAAATAAGGGGGAAAAAAGAGCCTCCTATCGGAATCGAACCAATGACCTACTGATTACAAGTCAGTTGCTCTACCAGCTGAGCTAAGGAGGCTTTTTCTATGGTCGCAAAATTAGAAATTTATTATTTCTGCGCAAATTATTTTGTTTTTATATCTGATATTAAGGCCGCCGCTGGGTTTAAAATGAAAACATTTGGTCGAAATGTCCGTTATAGTTTAAAGAAACTTAATGAGTAGTGTCCCTAGGAAAAGTTTTATTAAAGCCATAAAAGGAAAGGTAATCATTGCATTATTGCTTGCTTGCTTTGCCTTATTTATGGCATGGGCCGTTAGTAGGGTGGCTTTTAAAGAGATGCTCACTACGGTAGATAATATCTCTGCGCCCAGTGAACGGCTAAGGGTTGTAAATGTCATTTCGAGAAAAATAGGCAGTCTGGACCAGGTCCAAAAACGCCAGGCCTTTAACGATCCCCGCAATTATACCAAGTTGTTTAAAGAAAGTAGAGAGCTGCGTGTGGTGCTGGATACCCTGTCGGCCTTATATGCAGGAGATTCTCTACAATTGAATCGCATCAGGAGTATAAAGAAGCTATTAGCGGCCAGGGACAAACAATTCATCAATTATCTTACTGTAAGGGAGCGGTTGGTGAATAATAAATCCTTTTCCAAACAGGTACAGGATTTAAATAATATAGTTTCCCGCAGTACAGAACAAGGTGACAGTACCATTCTGGCTACGGAAGAAAAGACTTCTACGACGACAATTTATCCCACAGAAGAAAAGCCACGTAGTTTTTTGAATAAGTTGTTTGGAAAACGTAAACCCTCGGACAATTCCTTTAAGATCGTTAGTGAAGAAAAGGTAAAGCGGGATACCATCGCGCTTTCAGCTGAAGACCGGATGGCAAAAAGCCTTGAGGAATCAATCCGGAGTATTGAAAAAGAACAGCGGAAAAAGAACATTATTTTTCTGAGCAGAGAAGCCAGTCTGGCCAATACCAATGCGAAGCTGGTGAGTCAGATGTTGGATGTGCTGCGCAAAGTAGAGGCTGAGGTAGTCAGTCAGATTGAGGAAAATGGCAAACAGGCAAAAAAGGTAGTGAGTACGAGTATTGATACGATGAGTATAATCATGCTGGTATTTGTGGTACTTACCGGAGGCTTATTATACCTGATCCTAACAGACATTACCAGGAGCGGCCGTTACCGGAATCAACTTGAGCAGGCGAAGGATGAGGCGGAATATCATGGCCAGGCTAAGCAGCGTTTTCTTTCTAACATGAGCCATGAAATCAGGACGCCACTGCAATCCATTATTGGTTATGCCGAACTCATCAGGCACCAGCAATATCCGGAAAAGAAAGATATAGAGGCCATCTATAATTCCTCCGAACACTTATTACAAATCGTAAACGAGGTATTAGATTACAATCGCATCATTTCAGGGAAATTTACCTTTTCCACCCTCACTTTTGATATGGAAAAACTATTGGATGAAGTGATCTCTGTGATGCGTCCGCAGGCAGAATTGAAATCTTTAAAAATGGTGGCTGATTTTGAACTTGAGGGAGCAAAATATGTAGATGGCGATCCGTTCAGATTAAAACAGATCCTGTATAATCTGTTAGGTAATGCGGTGAAATTTACTCATGAAGGTCAGGTGAGCCTTTCCGCAGTTTTTAAGCGGCAAGCTGAGCAGTTACATTTTACGTTTTCCGTTAAAGATACTGGTATAGGACTTTCGGAGGAAGAGACCAAACGTATTTTCAATGAGTTTGAGCAGGGAAATAGTTACGGCTCAGAAACGCTGAATACCAATGGGACCGGGCTCGGTCTTGCCATTATTAAATCCCTGGTAGAGCATCAGGCTGGGCGGATTTATGTGAAAAGCAAGCCAGGAGAAGGTAGTGTATTTACTGTTTATCTCACTTTTACCGAGGCGACAGTACCTGAAATAGAACATCTTCAGGTAGTTCAGTATCCCGAACTTTCGGATCGCAAGGTTTGGATTGTAGATGATGACCAATTGATCCTGGATCTTTGCAAGCTTATTTTTGAAAGGCATCACATTGCCTATCGCAGCTTCAATTCCCCATCACAATTGCTCAATGCCACGTGGGACCATGATGTAGAATATGTACTAATGGATATGCGTATGCCGGAAATGAACGGTTTGGAGTTGTGCAGATTGCTCAGGGAAAAAGTAGGCAAGCAGGTGAGAATATATGCTATCACTGCACAGGTACTGCCGGATGAACGAGAACATTTGCTGAGTAATGGATTTGACGGGCTGGTCATGAAGCCTTTCAGGGAGGCGGAGCTACTCCAGGCTTTGCAGCATGATGAAGCAGATCCGGCAGCAGGGGAGCCTTTGGATGAAGCCTTGCAAATGGACCTTAGCGTACTCCGTAAAATGACTTTTGGAGATGAAGAGCAACTGCACAAAATTCTGCTGAGGTTTAAGGAAGATTGCCATTACGATGCTCAGGAGATGAGAAAGTCCTTGACTGAAGGAGATATAGAAACCCTGAGTTTGTTATCGCATCGCCTCGCGGGAAGAACTGCGCAGGTTGGAGCGAGGGCTCTTGCAGCTTCTTTTAGGGAAATGGAACTGGAACTTAGGAACTCGGATAATTTAGAAAATGCGCAAATAGAAGATTTGATGCGCTTACTCGAAAAGCTGGATAAATTAACCTATTCGATATCATAGCGTTCCATCTTGCTGTATAGCGTTTTCCGATCTATGTTAAGCAGCTTTGCTGCCTTAGATTTGTTGTATTTTACTTTCAGCAAAGTTTCCATGATCAGTGTTTTCTCATTTACCTCATTAATGGCCTTTAAATCAGAGCCAGAAGGTTTAGGTGCCTGATTAATTGCGATTATCATTTCATCGGGCAGCGCTTCAATCTCAGCAGTTTCCGATGGACTAAGCAACACCATTCTTTTAATTACATTTTTGAGCTCACGCAAGTTTCCGGGCCAATCGTACTGGAGCAGCAATTCCTTTGCCTGCGGAGAGATGTGCTGTACGTTTCGTTGTAACTCCTTATTGGATAAAGTAATGAAATGACTGATAAATAATTCCAGGTCTTTGCCTCTGTCGCGCAATGCCGGCAACTGAATTTTAAATTCATTAAGACGATGATAGAGATCTTCGCGGAAAGTTCCGTTGGCTACGCTGGTCTTCAGATCGTCATTAGTCGCGGTGATGATCCGTACATCTACTTTTGTCGTTTTTGTACTGCCGATAGGCTGGATGATTCTTTCCTGCAGTGCCCTTAGTAGTTTGACTTGTACCTCATAACTGAGGTTACCCACTTCATCCAGAAATAAAGTGCCCCCATTTGCAGCTTCAAACTGGCCTTTTTTATCTGTTAGGGCACCGGTGAATGCACCTTTGATGTGTCCGAACAGTTCGCTTGCGGCAAGGTCTTTAGAAAGTGCACCACAGTCGATAGCCACAAATGGTTTACTACTGCGTTTACTCTGCATGTGTAGTGCACGGGCTGCATACTCTTTTCCGGTACCGCTTTCCCCCTGAATGATCACCGACATATCAGTAGGTGCTACAAGATTAATGTGCTCATATAATTTATCGGCATTTGCACTTTTGCCTTTGATGGCATCGGAATGTTCAATAGAATTATTCTGGCTGATGCTTTCTTTTTTGCCCAGGGCATTTTTGATGATCATCAGGAGTTCATCCGGATTTACCGGTTTGGTAATGTAATCCTGAGCACCAAGCTGTATGGACTTAACGGCCGTCCGGACGTCATTAAAGCTTGTCATAATGATCGCAGGCAATACGGTGCCCTTTTCCCTGAGATGTGAAAGCACATCAAGGCCTGTGCCATCCGGTAGTCTGTAATCGATGAGTAGCAGGTCGAAATTTTGCTGTTCCAGAATGGAAATGCTTTTCCTGACTTCGTTTACTGCAAAAGGCTCAAATCCGTGTTTCGTTAAAAATACCTCTAATATTTGAGAGAAAGTTAAGTCGTCTTCGATGATGAGTATTTTTGCCATAGGGATTTCGCTTCAATAGAAACGCTAAAATACGAAAAGCATTGTTAAAAAAATTAAAAGCATTCATTAAGCAGAGCGGAGTAGTACTTTCAGTAGTTTTTGAAAATGCAGGTAGTATGGTTATCTTTGTAAATGGAATTGGTACAGGCAAAACTTAAATTTATAGAAGCTTGGGGTAAGTTAGGCTCTGAATGGGGCATCAACAGGACAATGGCCCAGGTACATGCTTTGTTGCTGCTGTCTCCTGAAGCATTGACAACCGAAGATATTATGCATGAGCTGAACATTTCCAGGGGAAATGCCAACATGACCCTTAGGGACCTGATCGGATGGGGCCTCGTCGAAAAGCAGCACCGGCCGGGGGAGCGTAAGGAATATTTTTTTGCAGATAAAGATACCTGGAATATTGCAAGACAGGTAGCACAGGAACGCAAGAAGCGCGAGCTGGATCCTATCATTAAATTGTTGAATGAACTTTCAACTGTGGAAGGAGATGCTAAAGACCCTGCTTATCAAACATTCAAAACTTCGGTTACTGACATCAATAAACTGGCGAAAAATGTAAATAGAACATTGGAGACTATGCTTAAAGCAGAAGAGAGCTGGTTTTGGGGTTCGATCGTTAAGATATTCAAATAGGATTCCGGTACTATCCTTTTACTAATTACATAATCTTTTTTATTAGCTTTGTTATATGCTGTCTAAGAAAACAAAATATGCAATCAAGGCACTGGTTGCGCTTGGTAAGAATAGGGAAAACCCACCGATGCAGATTGTGAGGTTGGCTGAGCAGGAAATGATTCCACGTAAGTTTCTGGAGCAGATCCTTTTGGACATGCGCAACGCGGGATACCTATACAGTAAGAAGGGTGCAGGTGGCGGATATAGTCTGAACAAAGATCCTAAGGACATTTTTCTGGCAGATATTTTACGTATTACTGATGGCCCGATCGCTATGGTTCCCTGCGCCAGTCTAAAGTTTTACCGAAAATGCGATGAATGTCATGATGAAGTTACCTGTGGCATCAGGAAGACGTTTATTGACGTTAGGAATGCCACATTGAATGTACTCGCGCAAACTTCCATTGCCGATGTAATTGCCCGTGAAACAGACGGGAATATGATTTATTAAATATTTGCTGTACTGATGTTGTGGCATCAGGTGTGTAATTATTGAGTTTGTCTTTATTTCCTCGAATCGGCTGAATTAATAAAAAGATGGCCTGGAATCTGGTTTTCCTCGATGAAACAAAGCCGTTCATATTTGTACTCGTTGGCTTTGGTCAGTTCCCTTGATTCCGAATATATTTCGATGATTAAATTATAGACAAATAAAGCGTTTATATACAACAGGTGCTTTTTAAAAACTATTAGCGCCTCGAAAGCGTATTGCAACGCCAACTCAAAATCTCTGCTTTCCTTCAGCTTTTCTGCCTGCATCAATCTGATCAGAGATTCTGTATACCCGGTGATTTCAAAGGTTGAGGGTCTATCGTCAAGTTCTTTCAGGATGTTTTCAAGTCTGGCTGATTTTTGAGTTGAGCTTGCGGCTGTTCCGGTAAGTCCAAATATGCTGAGCACAAAAATGGAGAATGCGGATTTTTTCGGCATCGCATCCGGATATTCATTCGTTAGCCTGGAGATTAATTTAAGTGTGTTTGATTGATTTCCGTAAAAAAGATTGAGCAAAGACACGAGCATGTAAGTGATTATTTGCTCAGGCCTTGCATTTTCTCCATTTTGTCGTGTGATCAGATCTTTAAAATGATCGTCCGGTAATTCGCTGAGTTCTTTATTCTGGATTTTAGCATAGATTAAGGAAAGTATTTCGTGAACAGGTACATTCCAGTGATCTGATTTGAATTTAGCAACTATGTCTATCCTCTCCTTAATCTGTTTAGGATTTAAGCTGAGGATGTCGAATGCTGCCAACAATGAATGATAGATCAATAAGTTCCGTTCGGTATCAGCTACTTTCATCAGTACGGTAATAGATTCTTTGTAGCAGGGGTCAATAAAATCAAAACTGATCAGTTCTCTGATGATAATATCATGTAGCTTGTGTTTCTTTAGCAGGTCAATTGTTTCAGGACTGTATTTAACTCTATAGTCGAGATTTTCAGCTATAAAAAGTACCAGATACGCCCGTTCATAGCTATTGAGATCGAGGTCGAATATGTTGCCAAGAACGCTGAGGTCACCCGTTCTTATGATAAAGCGGATGGACCATTGAAGCAATTGAAATTTTGAGTGGTTGCTGCTGAATTCAGTTTTGATGTGATTAAAGAAAGGTTCCTCTATCCTAAGGTGGAAACGTTCCAGAAGTTCGATAAAGAGAAAATATTCAAATATATGAGGATGAATAAAACGAACAAATTCCCTGGGGTGGAATTCCTGAATACTTTTTTCCTCCATTAATATCCCATCTGACAAGAGTTCCATGTAGGCATTTTTGAAGGCAGATAGTTCACTGATGAGTTCATCTTTCATTACTGAGTTTCCTTTGTTGCCGTACTCTGTAAGCTGAATGATCTTTTTTAAGAAAAGTATTTTTTCTGTGTAGTAGTTTGACCTGTAGATCTTATCCTGAATAAAACGGGAAATTAATTCGTAGAAGGTAATGTTTGTCGCATAGTTAAAGTAGGGGTCCTCTTCTTTTAGCTGATAATAAAGCTGGATGTGCAGTGGAAATTTTAACTGAGTTTTGAGTTTGGGGTTGATTTCTTCCAGTTTAATGTGATGAATTTTTGAGAGGATCAGGTCTACCTCTTTTTCTGTCAATGGAGGTACGTTTGATACATCATTAACATCAAAATAATTTCCCTGAAACCACTTTGTCTTCAGGTAAGCCGAGTGTCTGATGCAATCGTGGAATCTGATCCATGTTGTAGATCTCATACTCATCACTAATTTAATACTATTATTGTCTTCAATACTACATATAAAATTGATGATGCTTTCAAAAAGTTGTTTTTTTAAATCTCTTTTTAAGACAAGCTCAGAAAATCCGTCCAGAAATATAATTAGTTTACCTCCCGTTAAATTATAATTTTTATTTGCGTAATTGATCAGTGTGTCCTTCGGATGAACGCCCAATTGTAGCTTTAGTTGATCTTCAAAATGCAAAGGGATGTTTTCCCTGCTAAAGAAGCTGCTTGCTGTAATGAAGAGTAAAGTTGAGTCTTTATACAGGCTATTGTTATAGAAAAGATCCGCCAGATGACTAAGCAGAATGGTACGTCCGTATCCGGGTTGTGAAATGAATGAGGTAAAACTGTATTTACTTTTAAAAAAGTCTTCGAAATCATGTTCAGCAAATTTTCTGCTTATGGTCAGTTCATAAGGCATTCCTGAGCGGTTCTTAATGCTTTTTAAAGTAAATTCGGTTATTCTCGCTGCTTTCTCATGTATTTCCCTCCAACTTCTGACAGGAGCCTGGGCACTTACATTAACCTGTACGTCAGTTTTTTCAATATGAGGTTCATTGACATATTCAGAAAGGGTAGTCAACGTAAACTTAGAAAAGTTATGTTTCACCTTGGCAAAGCCGAAAAGTCTTTTAATTGTTGTTTCACTGACGTTTTTGTTCAGCGTTTTACTGATCTCTATGGAAATCCTCTTACAATCTGCAGGAGTGATTGTCCTAATGCCTGTCTTGGATAAAATTAAGCTTCTAAGTTCGTTTAATATAAATGTTTCATCCATGCCACATTATAATTGAGTGCTATATTTAGGGTCAAAACGAATATAACGCTTTATATAGCAAGAATAGCCCTTTGTAATAGACTTAAAAAATGAACAAGTTGGAATGTGTGAATGTATGTGTTTGAATATCAGTTATTTGTTTGTTTTTTCTTTTGTTCAGCGTGATCCGGATGGATTAAAATGAACAAAATGAATAAAAGTACCATTGTGGAGCGATTTGAATGAACAATTCGAACGGTTGGAACGATATAATCTATGATTAAAATTGTACCAGTAAACTAGATAACCTCAATCCTTCACCTATGAAATGGACATCTACCCTACCTGGACGTACTAAAAGGTCTATTACAATTTTTGCTACGCTTACAGCTATAACGTTGTTAAGTATAAAATCGTATGCGCAGAACAGAATTTATGCAACACAACAAACGAGCACAGGAAACTATGTTTCTGCTACTGGTTGCGGTTTGCTCGGACTCGGCGGTTGCAACGAGGCTACAGTAGAGAATGCGACGAATGCAACCAATTCTGATAATACCTTCGCCAGGGTGAAATCCAGGGCCGGTCTTGCAGCAGGTCTTGGTTCTTATCAGGGTGAGATTGAACTGAGATTTGGAAGCACGCTCGGAGCAGGCATCACTTCCTATATCAGGATTAATAGTGGCAATCCAGATCTGCTGAATACATTACTGGGAGGTAATCTTGGAAATGTACTCACTAATGTAGTAGGCTCTATTGCACTAGGTAACCGCTATTTCGAAGTAGGTGCAAGGATGGGGGCGGGTAGTGTAAATAATGTGACCAGCGGAAACAGTTCCAATCCCTTTGCTACAGAAGTGATTAAGATCATCAAAGATGCCAATGGCTACTTCTATGTTGCAATTACCCCGACCGCGGCCTATGATAGGGTATATCTGAAAGATTTTACCAATGCTGTGCTTGGATTGGGCGCCAACAGCTATACCGATGTTTACTATGCTTTTTACGGATCAGGTACAGACCCCTGCGCGCAGGCATTTGCTACTTCCTATGAAGGTACGGGTCTGACAGTAGATTTACTGGGTCTGGGCAAAGCTGGTGTTACGGATATGGAAAAGGCAATCGATTCCGACCCAAATAATTTTTCTCAGATTAGCCTCGGCGCATTAGGCGTCGCCGGTACCATCAGTCAGGATGTTTATTTTGAAACCTTATCCAAACCAGGAGATGAATTCAATGTCAAAATACTTACAAGTACTGCTCTATTAAATGCAAGCTTGTTAAATAACATTACGCTGCGTGCATATAATGGAGCTACACTCGTTTATACAGAACAGGTATCCAATCTGCTTAATGCAGATCTTTTGGGTTTGCTGAGCTCGGGACAACCAGCGGCTCTCCCTTTTTCCCCGAGCCAGCCTTTTGACAGGGTGAAGATTACACTTTCCTCTCTACTGAATGCGAGCTTGACTCAAACCTTCAACCTGTATGCAATTGCACGCTCCGCTGGCAGGCCAACTTTTACAGCGCCTGCCTCCAACACAGTAGCTATTTGCTCGGGTGCCACTGCTGCCCTGAGTGCTACGACGCTCCCGGCCAACGAACTGCGTTGGTATGATGTTGCTACCGGAGGAACCGTGCTGGCCACTGTTCCTGCGACCGGTGTTTTCACTACGCCTGTACTGACAGCCAATAAGACTTATTATGTAGCTGCCAGAACTATTGGATGCACAGAAGAGTCTTTACGTGTTCCCGTCAATGTGGTTGTTACCCCAATTCCTGCAGCACCGACATTGGCTGCCCCGGCCCCGGTTTGTTCCGGTTCGGCTGCAGTGCTTTCCGTTAGTGCAGCAGTGCCAGGTAATACTTATCGCTGGTATGCTGATGCAGTAGGTGGAACACCGCTATTTACAGGGGTAAATTATACTACAGGAGCCCTGACCGCCAATACCACTTTTTATGTAGAAAGTGCAACTGGCACCTGCGTCAGTACAACCCGGACTCCCGTATCCGTCATTGTGAACCCGCTACCCAATCTGGCAGTGAGCAGTACCAACAATGAGACAATCAGTTCTGGGCAGACTGCTACGCTTGCTGCCACTGCAGATGCCGGCAATACCATTAGTTGGTATGCGGCCGCGACAGGGGGCACTCCACTGGCAACAGGGGCTACTTTTACCACTCCAGCACTGACCAATACCACAACTTATTATATAGAAACAAGAAATGCGTCCGGTTGTATAAGTGCGACTAGGGTGCCGGTAACAGTTACGGTGACCAGCACTCCAGTAAATCCGGCATGTAATGCTGCTGTGGCACAACAAAGTGGAATCACCGGATTGTTGTGTGTTGCTTGTAGCATACAAGATGCCGGCAATTCAACGGATGCCAATGTAAACAATTTTACCAGGATTAACCTGGCAGTGGGTGTTGGTGCTGTCGGCTACCAAAGACTGATATTTGCCAGCCCGGGCTCATCGACAGACAGCATTCGTCTCGATCTGGAAACTCCTACCGGCCTTGCCGATTTAGGGGTGCTGGGCGGCATCACAGTTCGGGTGCTTAATGGTGCAAATCAGGTGGCTTCTTATCCACTGAATTCATCCCTGCTTCAATTAGGACTGCTAAGTGGAAACCGGTTTCGGGTGACATTACCTGCGGTGGGTGTTTACGATCGTGTGGAAGTTCGCTTCGGCGGAACAGCCACCGCGTTGAGCAGCCTCAATATCTATGGTGCAGAAATTATTTATCCAAATCCTACCATTGCTTCAACTGGCCTGGAAGCCTGTTCTGGTTCTGCCAGCACCTTAAGTGCTACTGCCAATGGCGGTACCACCTTGCAATGGTTTGCCAATCCAACAGGAGGAACTGCATTGGCTACAGGGGAAACCTACACAACAGGGGCATTGACCGGTACAACTACTTACTACATTCAGGTAAGCAAAGGTGGTTGCGCGAATGCGACACGTGTTCCCGTAACTGTCACCGTGAATCCTGCTATTGTATTTGCAAATGCTCCATTGAGTAATGCAACCGTTGCTGCAGCTTATTCCAAACAGCTTGGACCAGCTACAGGAGGAACGCCCGGCTTTACTTATGCACTGGCACCGGGAAGCAACTTGCCCGCAGGTCTGAGCCTGTCTTCGGCGGGAGTAATTGGAGGAACACCGACAAGCGTTCAAAATGTAACGTTTTCCGTGATTGCTACTGATAGCAAAGGCTGTTCGGTCCCTGCTTCATTTACCCTAAACGTAACGCCGGCATTAGCTCTTCCCACCGCAGCACTTCCTAATGGTGTGGTTGGAACTCCTTATCCGGTGCAAACGATACCTGCCGCTACGGGCGGAACAACACCCTATACTTACGTGGCAAGCAATCTGCCTCCGGGACTGACCTTCAACCCGGCAACGCGTGAAATTACTGGCACACCAACACAAATTGGCACTTATGTAATTCCGGTGACAGCCACAGATGCCAATGGCAATACCATTTCCAGGGACTATACGATTATCGTTAGGGACCCGCTCGTGCTACCTGCCGCTACGCTGGCGGATGGTACGGTAGGCACAGTTTATCAAACGCAAACTATTCCTTCAGCTACAGGAGGAAATGGCCCGTATTTATATGCTTCTACAGGTACATTGCCTCCGGGTCTGAGTTTCAACCCGGCGACGCATGAAATTACCGGAACACCTACGCAGGTAGGAACATTTTCTTTCCCGATCAGGGTGACTGATGCTGACGGCAATACCGTTACTACAAACTACAGCATCAAGGTAAGTGATCCATTAGTGCTTGCAGCCAAAGCCCTTGCAGATGGTACCGTCGGCACAGTATATCCGACAGAAACAATTCCTGCTGCAACAGGAGGAACGGGCCCTTATACATATATAGGCAGCAATCTCCCTCCGGGACTGACCTTTAATGCGACAACACGTCAAATCACTGGTACTCCTACACAATCCGGTACTTTTAATGTCAGTGTAAAAGCGACTGATGCCGTAGGCGCGTCGGTTACCCAAAATTATGCTTTAAAAGTAAATGGGGTATTGTCATTGCCAATGGCCACTTTGCCAAACGGACTGGTGGGAACAACTTACCCTGCCCAGACATTACCTGCTGTTTCCGGCGGAACAGCACCTTACACTTATGTAGCAACGGGACTGCCTCCGGGATTAAGCTTTGACCCCGCAAGCAGACAGATCAGTGGCACGCCAACTACCGGCGGTACCTATAACATTACTTTAAAAGCTACAGACAATGCAGGGCTGAGTACCAGTACTGATTATGCTTTAGTGGTCAATGTCGCGGCACCAGTTGTTGCCAATACTACCATCTGTAGCGGAGCTTCTGTCGTGTTACAAGTAGCCAATACACTTCCGGGAGTTACGTACAACTGGTATGCTACCTCAGGAAACACCGTGATTTTTACAGGAAGTGCTTATACCACGCCAGTATTGACGGCGAACACGACTTATTATGTGGAAGCAGTCTCTGGAACTGCAGTGAGCAGCAGAACTGCAGTGAACGTAACCATCAATGCACCTGCGACATTAGCAACCATCATTACCAATAACGAAACCATCAGTGCCGGTCAGACTGCCACACTTCAGGCCAATGCAGATGCCGGAAATACAATAAGATGGTACGCGGCTACTACAGGTGGTGCAGCTTTAGCCACAGGCCCAAGCTTCACTACACCTGCCTTAAATGCAAATACAACTTATTATGTGGAAACACAAAATGCAAATGGTTGCGTTAGCTCCAGCAGGGTGCCTGTAACTGTAACCGTTACCACAGTGCCCGCGAATCCAAACTGTAATGTTGCGGTAGCGCAGCAAAGCGGTATCGATGGATTATGTGTACTCTGCAGTGTACAAACTCCAGGAGGTTCAACAGACAGCGATCCAAATACCTTTACAAGGATTAACCTCGCTGTAGGTGTTGGGTCTACAGGGTACCAGCGGCTGATCTTCGCCAATGCAGGTGCTGGAACAGACAGTATCCGTCTGGATCTGGCTACACCAGTTGGCCTTGCCGATCTGGGAGTACTTGCTAATGTTACTGTTACCGTAATGAACGGTAATACTGTTGTCGCCACTTATCCGTTAAATTCTCCATTGCTGGATTTGAAATTGCTCAGTGGCAACAGGTTTAAAGCAACAGTGCCTGCCGGTGGTGCTTACGACCGGGTGGAAATTCGTTTCGGCGCCCTGGTTTCAGCAATCAGCAACCTAAATATTTACGGTGCTGAGGTTATTTATCCCAATCCAACCATTGCCGCTACAGGGCAGTCGATCTGTTCTGGTAGCAGTACAACCCTAAATGCAGTGGCGAATGGCGGTACTACTTTAAGGTGGTACGCTTCGCCTACCAGCGGAACCGTATTGGCTTCAGGTGAAACCTTTACAACGGGTCCGCTGACCACAACTACAACTTATTACATCGAAGTCAGTAAAGGTACCTGCAGCAATGCGCTGCGCGTACCGGTCACAGTTACAGTAACCACTACACCTGCGAATCCGGTAGCAGCTGCAGTAGCTCCTGTATGTGCAGGCTCTAGCACCACACTAAGTGTTAATAACCCACAGACTGGTATTGTTTACAACTGGTATGCTGACGCAACAGGCGGAACGCCATTGGCTACAGGTATCAATTTTGTCAGCCCGGCCCTCACAGCCAATACTACTTATTATGTAGAAGCTGCTGCAGGTACTTGTCTGAGTGCTTCACGTACTGCCGTAGCTGTTAGCGTGTCACCACTGCCTGCAAATGCAGTAGTGAACACAACTAATGAAACCATCAGTTCAGGACAGACCGCTACTTTATCGGCCAGTTCTACCGATGGTGCAACACTGAACTGGTATGCTGCTCCTGCGGGCGGCGCTATACTTGCTACCGGTGCAAACTTTACGACTCCGGTGCTTACCGCGACCACTACTTATTATGTAGAAGCTGTAAATGCATCAGGTTGCCCGAGCGCGACCCGAGTACCGGTTACCGTTGTGGTGATCGGAGGTCCTGTAAATCCAAACTGTAATGCTGCCACCGGGCAACAGAGTGGTGTAGAAGGCATCTGTCTCTTGTGCAGTGTTCAGGATGCAGGTAATTCTGTAGATGACAATCTAACTAATTATACCACTATTTCTATCCCGGTTGGGGTAGGAGGATCAGGCTACCAAAGGTTGATCTTTAATGCAGCCGGTACCGCTACCGACAGCGTTCGTTTGAATCTGGAAACTCCAACAGGTCTTGCCGATGTAGCGGTGCTGGGTGGTATCCAGGTGAGGATCATGAACGGGAATACCGTTGTGAGTACCTATACACTGAATTCTTCACTACTCAACCTAAGGTTACTGAGCGGTAACCAATTTGCAGCTACCTTCGTTGCCGGTGGGGTATACGACAGGGTAGAAGTAAGGGCTTTGGGACTGGTTTCTGCGCTGGTCAATCTGCGCATCTATGGAGCAGAAGTTATTTATCCAAATCCAACTGTAGCAGCTAGCGGACAAATCATTTGTTCGGGCTCTGCAGCTAATCTTTCTGCGGCAGCAATGGGCGGAACCACACTGAGGTGGTACGCAGCAGCTACGGGAGGCGTACCTTTAGCTACAGGTGAAAACTTTACTACTCCGGTACTGACCGCTAATACCACTTATTATATTGAAGTAAGCAAAGGCAGCTGTGCCAATCAATTGCGTGTACCGGTTACCGTAACGGTTACTACAGCACCGGCTGCGCCTGTGGTCGCAGCAGTGCCGCCGGATGCTCAGGCTCTTCTGCAGCCATTCCGGTGAGCAATCCTGATCCTTCAGCTACTTATACCTGGTATGCCGCTGCTGTTGGAGGAACACCATTGTTCTCCGGTCCCGTATTCACTACGCCCGCCCTGACTGCAAACACTACTTATTATGTTGAAGCAGCGAATGGTGCTTGTTCCAGTGGAACCCGGACCGCTGTTCCTGTGACCGTGAACCCATTGCCGGTACTGCCACAGGTTCAGGCCTCTGCCACTACCGTAAATGCAGGACAAACAGTGATCCTGACCGGAACTTCAACAGAAGCGAATGTTACCTTCAACTTGTATACTTCTGCAACATCTAATATTCCGGTTTATACCGGCCCAACTTACGTAACGCCGCCGCTAACCGCAACCACTACGTACTACCTTTCCGTAACGTCGAACGTTACCGGCTGTGCTTCAGCCAACCGTGTGCCGATAACCATTAATGTCAATGGCGGAGGTAGTCCGAATCCGGTTCCTTGCGAGGCGGCTATTTCAGAAACAAATGGCGTTAATGGGCTTGCTGTATTTGCAGGTGTATTTAACCCACAGTTGGCAATCGATAACGATACCCAAACCGGTTCATCTCTGGTGATGCCGGTAGGCTTACTTGGTGCTTCTGTATACCAGCGTGTCGGATTCAGTACCCTGTCTACTGTCGGTGATACCGTTCGCGTATTATTGACCTCTCCAGGAAAACTGCTTTCACTTGGCTTATTGTCTGAAATCCGTGTGAGCACCTATAATGGAGCTACCGCAAATAATGATGGATCTGCCATTAACAACACCGCAGTCCGCCTTGAATTGTTGAGTGGCGATACACAGGCACTCATCTCATTTGTGCCAACAAATCCATTTGATCAGGTGCAGGTGAGTCTGAATGACGGTTTAGCCGGCTTGCTGAAAACCGTAGACATCAACTACGTGCAACGTGTGGCTGTGGCGCCTCAGGTCGCATCGGCAAACATTACCGCCTGCGAAACTGAAACGCCAACGCTCAGCGTTCAGAATCCAAACCTGACTTCAGGTATTACTTATAAATGGTACGATGCCACAGGTAACTTCCTGGCTGATGGTGTTAACTTTACTACGCCTCCATTAACCAGCAATACAAGGTATTTTGTAGAGGCCAATACTGCTTCAGGATGTGCCAGTTACAGAACAGCGGTAAATGTTACGGTAACACCGATACCGGCTGTTCCTCAATTACTGGCTACAGACATTAAAGCCTGTGCAGGAACCAGTGTAGTACTTACTGTAGGAAACCCACAACCGGGTCTTACTTATACCTTTAAATCCGGAGCAACGATACTGCAAAGTGGAGCGCTGTCAACTTATACCGTAGCTTCGGTAGGTGCTTCTACTCAGTATACTGTAAGTGCACAAAATTCATGTGGTGCCACTTCAGGCGATGCAACTGCAACTGTAGAGGTGGGTGCACCTACACCTCCGGTGATTACGCCAGCTGCGACTACGATCAATTCCGGCGAACGCGCTATGCTGACTGCTACATCCACTACTCTAGGTGCCACCTTTACCTGGTACGACAGTGATCCGGCTCTGGGCGGGGCAAACATCGTTTCTTCTGCCGCAAATGGAGAGAATGGTAACTTCCTGAGCCCTGTATTAACTGCGACTACTACCTATTATGTAACTAGTACAGCAGGTGCATGTACTTCAGCAGCAGCGCCAGTTACAGTAACTGTAAACCCAGCTGGTACACCTGAAGATGTTCCTTGTGAGGCAGCAACAGCTGAAGAAAATGCGGTGAGCGGTATCTCCCTGTTTGCAGGTGTAGATAATGCAGCTAACGTCTATGACAACAACATCAATTCAGGTTCTACCTTGCGAATTCCTGTGGGAATTGGTTCCTACGTGTACCAGCGTGCTATTTTCAACGGGCCTTCAACTGCAGGAGATAAGGTGAAGCTGAGAATGGTTTCACCAGGCAAGCTGCTTTCATTGGCATTACTTCAAAGTGTAGAGGTAACTACTTATAATGGGGCGACGAGCAATGGAGATACCCGGGTATTGAACAATCCATTACTGAACCTTCAGCTCCTGAGTGCAGGAACTGAGGCTATCCTTGAATTTACACCAACCGCAGTGTTCGACAGGGTCGAAGTACGATTAAACTCAGGTTTACTCGGTGCACTGACATCGATCAACTTCAATTATGCACAGCGCATTATCGCTCCGCCTTCGGTGTCGGCTGCTAATGCCAGCGTATGTGAAGGTTCATCAGTGACCCTTGCTGTACAGAACCCGATTGCATCCGGTATCACCTATAAATGGTATAGAGGTACCACTTATCTGGCTGATGGTCCAACCATTGCTACAGCTGCTAATCTGGCTGCAGGTAGCTACGATTACTTTGTGTCGGCCAACCGTAACGGTTGTGAAAGCGCAAGAACTAAAGTAGTGCTGACAGTACTTGCTGCTCCTGGAGCCCCTGTTGCTGACGCTACTAATCCTGCGACGACTTGTCCTAATGTACCTGTCACCCTAAGGGTCAATGCAGTTGCAGGTGTGATCTTCAACTGGTATGATGTGGCTGTCGGGGGCAATCCGATTGCCGTAAATACAAGCAGTTACACGACGCCGGCAAACCTTAGTGTAGGTGCTCATGACTTCTATGTAGAAGCCAGCAATGGCAATGCATGTCTGAGTACTGCAGCACGTACTAAAATTACCATTACCGTAAATCCAACCGCCGTAGCGTCTGATATTACGGTGGCAGGCGGAACCGGGCCATTGTGTATCGGAACTACTGCTACGCTTATCGCAACCAGTACAACCATTACTACTCCGGTATTTACCTGGTATAATGATGCCGCCCTGACCAGTGTGGCCTTTACCGGCGATCAGTTTGTAACACCACCGTTGACCGGTACCAAAACCTATTATGTAACGGTAAGCGGAGCAGGTAAGTGTGCAAACCTTCCGGCAGATGCAAAAGCGGTGACCCTGACTGTAAATCCGCCAGCCACAGCTGCAGACCTGAATGTAACGGGAGCAGAGAACGCCGTATGTGCAGGAACAACTGCGGTATTGAAAGCGGTTACCACCACGGTGATTAACCCTGTATTTACCTGGTACACCGATGCGGCGTTGACCAATGCGGTCTTCCAGGGTGATACTTATACTACTCCGGCACTCACAGGTAGTACAACTTATTATGTAACCGTTAAAGGCGATAATAAATGTGAAAACCTTGGTGGAGATGCAGAGGTAGTTTCTATCCTCGTAAATCCTCCTGCGCTGGCGGCCGACATCAACGTTACGGGAGCAGAACTACCATTATGTGCCAATAATACGGCTACACTTGTAGCCAGCAGCAGTACGGTTGTAAACCCGGTATTCACCTGGTACAGCGATGCCGCACTCACTACTCCTGTGTCCAATGCAGCTACGTTCATCACGCCTCCGCTGAGCGTTACTACTACTTATTATGTTACCGTGCTCGGACTGAACAAATGTGAAAATACAGCTGCTACGGCAAAAGCAGTTACCGTAATCGTAAATCCGCCGGCATTACCATCTGATATCAATGTTGCGGGTGCAAATACATCAATCTGCGCCGGAACCGCTGCTAATTTAACAGCCAGTAGTGTCAGTGTGATCAATCCTGTATTCACCTGGTACAGTGATGCAGCCTTAACCAACGCTATAGCTACCGGTCCGAATTTCAATACAGGAATATTAACCAGTACTTCGACTTTCTATGTGACTGTCAGAGGTGCCAACAGGTGTGAAAATACCGCGGCAAATGCGAGGGTGGTTGTCGTTACTGTGAATCCACCGGCACTGGCAACAGATATTGATGTCTCAGGGGCAGATGCACCATTATGCGCTGGTTCCGCAGCTAGTTTAACTGCAAGCAGCACTACTGTTGTCAATCCAATATTTACCTGGTACAGCGATGCTACGCTGACCACACCAGTATTTACAGGATCTGTATTTAATACTCCCCCTATTACCGCCACCACTAATTATTATGTGACTGTAAGAGGTGCGAATAAGTGCGAGAGCAGTATGGCAACAGCTAAAGTGGTTACCCTGGTGGTCAATCCTCCCGCTATTGCTTCTGATATTGTGATTGCAGGTGCAGATCCGGTATGTGCGGGGGTAAGTGTAACGCTGAATGCGAGCAGTACTACAGTAACCAACCCGGTATTTACCTGGTACACAGATGCTGCATTAAGCAATGCAGTCTTCACAGGGCCAGTTTATAACACACCGCTGCTGAGTACCACAACTACTTATTATGTTACCGTCAGAGGAGCAAATAAATGTCCAAACACCGCTGCAACAGCAAGGGTAGTAACAATCACGGTCAATCCATTGCCGGATTCACCTGTGGTGTCATCAACAGGTACCAATATCTGTAGCGGAGAGGCAACGGTACTGACAGTTCAGAACGCACAAAGTGGTGTGATTTATCAATGGTACGATGCCGCAATCGGTGGAGTAGCGCTGGCTACCGGTACTCAGTTTACTACAGGCATACTGAATGCTACTACAGACTTCTATGTGATGGCAGTAAGTGCTTCAGGATGTGGTAACCCCACAGGAAGAGTGAGGGCAAGAGTAACGGTTTCACCTAAGCCATTAGTACCTGCAGTAACATCAACTGCTGTGAGTATCTGTAATGGAAGCGCAACTATTTTGAGTGTGACCAATCCGCAGGTCGGAGTTACCTATAGCTGGTATACTACTGCAGCAGGCGGTACCGCTGTTGGTACAGGTACTAATTTTGCGACCGAGCCAATTACCACAACCACCATTTACTATGTAGGTGCTTCGACAGAGACCTGCAGCAGCAGTGGACGTACGGCAGTAACCATTACACCTACGGCGCTTCCACTACCTCCGGCTTCAGTCTCAGGTGCAGGAGCTCCGTTGTGTTCCGGATCCGGTGTTGTATTGTCTGTGGACAATCCAGATGCAACGCTAACCTACCGCTGGTACAGTATGGCAGTTGGAGGAACAGCGCTTGCTACCGGAAGTAGTTTCACTACGCCTTCTCTTACAGTGAATACTACCTACTATGTAGAAGCGTCGAATACAACAACTTCTTGTACCAGTGCTGCACGTACAGCAGTGGTTGTAAATGTCCTTGCTAAGTTAGATGCACCGGTAGTTGCCGTACAATCTGTCACAGCAAACAGCATTACCTTCCAGTGGGCGGCAGTAGCCGGAGCGACAGGTTATGAAGTGTCTCTAGATAATGGAATGACCTGGATCTCACCTACCGCAGGAGCTACAGGCACAACCTATCTTGCTGCCGGATTACAACCAGGTCAGAATGTAACGATTCGTGTACGCTCAGTAGGACAACTTGCTTGCCAGTTGAGTGATGCGACTGCCTTTACAGGAAAGAGCGATAACCCGCTTGGTAACAACGTTTTCGTACCTAACACATTTACGCCTAATAACGATGGCCGTAACGATGTGTTCCTTGTATACGGAACTACGATCGCAAAAATGAAGTTGCGCGTATACAATCAGTGGGGTCAGTTCCTATATGAGTCGCTAAGTATCCAGAACGGATGGGATGGTACTTACCGAGGCGAACTGCAGCCCAACGGAGTTTATGTATACTATCTGGATGTGGAATTCAATGATGGTACTAAAACTATGAAAAAGGGCACGATTACTTTATTAAGATAGAAGATGAATCTGAAAAACAAAACTGCTATGAAGAACCTCACAAGAATACTGGCTATAGGAATATTTTTTAGTCTGGGCACTGCAAAATTGCAGGCCCAGATAGACCCGCACTTTTCTCAATATTATGCACATCCACTTTGGCTGAACCCAGCCTTAACGGGGGTGACCGATGGCGAGTACAGAGTTTCCCTGAACGCCAAACAGCAGTGGGGTTCTGTCTCCAATTCCTTTCTCACAGGCGGGGCCTCTTTTGACATGGCACCGGTGAAAAACCTCGCTTTTGGTGCTATGGTTTTAAACCAAAATTCCGGTGACATCAGCTATAATCACCTCAGTGCCCTGGTATCCGGAGCCTATCGCATACATTTCGGAGCCGCGGGCTTGAATATGATCAATTTCGGACTTCAGGCCGGAATACTGAACAAGAGTTTTGATCCGTCTAAGATTACACTTGGCTCCCAGTATAATCCGGTAACCGGATATGATCCTGGTTTTGGAATTAACGAATCTTTTGCTTCTTCCAATACACTGGTTCCGGATGTAAACGCTGGAATCATGTACTTCGATGGTAATCCAGATCAACTGCTGAATGCTTTCGGCGGAATAATGGCCGGTCACATTACCAGACCTGTTGATAAATTTTTGGGCAGTACAGTTAGGATGCCAGTCAGGTATGCTGCCCATGGTGGAGCACGTGTAAGAATGTCTGAAGCCATCAGTATTACACCCAACGGCTTATATATGAAGCAAGGCAATGCTAGGGAGATTGCAGCAGGTGCTTATGCTCAATTGATGCTCAATCAGGAATCTGATTTGATGTTCGGAACAAATTACCGCGTGGACGATGCTGCTATTGTTTTTTTTGGTCTGCACTTGAAGAACATGGTCTTCGGACTAAGTTATGACTTCAATACTTCAAGTTTAAACCGTGCCACAAGCAGCCAGGGTGGATTAGAACTGTCTGTGTCGTTTACCGGCCGTAAAGGAATCCTGGGGCCAAATTTTTTCTGTCCAAGATTATAAACCAAGCCATATATTAAATCATTTAAAGATGAAACTGCTCAAAACATTCCTGATCCTGTGTATTTTAACATCGGCAGCGAAGGCACAATTTGTAAGTAACAGTAAAAGAGTAGCTGATGTGTATTTTCAGAACAAAGAATATTATGCAGCGGCTGAATATTATAAAAAAGCATTGCAGATCTCCCCGGACAGTGCTGGTTTTGTTATCCCTTATGGATTTGAGAACAAACTCAAGGAAGATAGCCCTAAAAAGGAAGATTACGAGTATTGCGTATTTCAGCTTGCAGAATCGTTGAGGCTATATAAGAACTTTACAGATGCAGAGAAATGGTATGCACTGGCCAGGGAATTTAGTGGTGCGAAATATATATTGAGCAACTTCTGGTATGCAGAGACTTTGCGGGCTAACCAGAAATATAATGAAGCGATTGATGCATTTAATCAGTTTATTACAAAGTACAGAGTGAACGACAATTATTCCATAAAAGCTAAATCGGAAATTGCCTCTTGTCAGTTTGCATTGTATGACCTGCGTTACCCAAGATTGTATAAGCTTACAAAATTGCAAAATGACATTAATGATAAAGGCTCCAATTATACCCCTGCATGGAAGGGTGGCAATTTCTATTTCACATCCTCACGCCCTGTAAACACCAGCGGAAAAAAGGAAGTGCTTGCAGATGCAAATAATGATAAAGTATCCAAAAAAGAAACTCCTTATATCAATGCGGTTTATGAAGTGTCAGGAAATCCCTTGGCGCAGCGTGTGTCCATAAAAAAAATCCCTGTAAATACGAGAGATAAAGAAATTGCGGCTCCGGCTTTTCACCCAAATGGAAAAATAATGTACATTACCAGTTGGACCGCAAATGGTGACAAAAAGATTTACCAGATGAAGTCAGCTACAGCAGGTGGCGACTGGTCCGAAACAAAAGAGCTTGGAGCTGAAGTAAATGTTAAAGGCTTCAATTCAATACAACCTTTTGTTACTAAAGATGGAAAATTTTTGATCTTCTCTTCTAACAGGCCCGGTGGAGTTGGTAAATATGATCTTTGGTATTGCCCATTGCGTTCTGATGGAGAATTAGGGCAGGCTGTAAACATGGGGAATGAAATCAATACGCCGGATGATGAGCAAGCCCCATATTTTAACTATTTGACTAATAAATTGCTGTATAGCAGTAATGGAAGAGTGGGGATGGGCGGCTTTGATTTTTACGAAAGTCAAGGAGACTTTAGCACTTGGTCGACACCACGTAATCTGGGTTATCCTTTTAATTCTTCGAAAGACGATATTTATTTCGCGCCATCATTGAATTCGGACGATGAAGGCTATATCAGTTCAGACAGGGAATCACTTTGTTGTCTGGAAGTTTTTCATGTAAAAAAAGAATACCTGAATATAAGGGGGACGGTCTTTGATTGTAATACACTAAAACCGCTTGCTAACGCAACCGTAGTTGTCGCGGATTCTCTTGGTGAGATAAGAGCTACTACGGATGAGTCAGGAAGGTATAATTTGCGAATAAGCAGCAATAGAAAAATTAAAGTTACTGCTGAGAAAGAAAAATATTTCAGCAAAGTAATTGGTTTTGGTTATGATCAATTGGCTAAACGAGATACCCTCTTTAGTCCGGATTTATGTCTTATACCTTTCGAAATGGATAAGCCTATTGTGTTGAAAGATATTCTTTACGAATTTAACAAGGCAGAGTTGACAGAAGATTCTAAGACAAAGCTAGATTACCTTTACACGATTATGGTAGACAACCCTAAGATCGAGATCGAGCTAAGTGCACATACCGACAGCAAGGGGATCGAGATTTATAATTTGGATCTTTCCAATAGAAGAGCTAAATCCTGCGTTGACTATCTGGTGGCAAAAGGCATTGCTGCCGATCGGATGACGAGCAAAGGCTACGGGGAAACACAACCCATTGCAGCCAATGAATTTCCTAATGGTAAGGACAATCCAGAGGGACGGGCATTAAACAGAAGAACTGAATTTAAAGTTACTAAAAAATAGGATTTAATATATTTTTTTGGGCAGGGTATAAAAGATTATACCCTGCTTTTTTATGCTTCACTATTTTTCAGTGAAAAATAGTGTGGTTTTTCATCAAAATGAGCAATCTTTTCCCCTTTTAATATATTGATAATGTTTGTCTTAAGCGATTTTTGATTGTTGAGTAAATTGGCTTTTAAAATAAAACTTCATATGCTGGCTCTTAAAGTCCTTTTAACTTGCTTTTAATTGCTAATTGTAGTTAAGGTACTCGTTTTTAGGTAATAAAAGAAAATAGGGTATGGTAATTGATTATATTTATACAGGATACTTTGCTGCTGGTTGATTCTTGATCAGGAGGACGGGATATTATAGGATTAAAAAAGTTCAGTATGATCGGAATGGATATAATTGCCCTTGATGAGCGGGCGCGTGAAGAGAATTTGAGGAATTATAAAGTGTTGTTTACCAAGCCAGAGCCAATTTTTGATCAGTTGGCGGCAATAACTGCGACGATGCTTAATGCACCCCTGGCGATGATTAATTTCATTGACAGAAGTTCGATCTGGAATAATCAAAATGAAGGCCAGGCCGAAATAGAATCCAGTATGAGCATGTGCTCATTAGCAGTTTTGAAAGGTCAGGAGGAACATTTTCAAAATGCGGCTAAGCAACTTTTTCTGATCTCTAATCCTCTGATAGCAGCGGAGTATGGGCTCAAATTTTATGCTGCTGCACCTATTACAACTGATGAAGGCTTTCATGTCGGTACGGTTTGCATTGTAGATCGTAAAACCAGGAATTTTGGTCCTGAAGAACAAAGAAAACTCGAATGTGTTGCCTCTATGGTACGTCTTGAAATGAATAAAAGAACTGCTTTAAACTTCTGTGCTTAAAGTATTCTTTTTTTTGGATTGGTTTTTTTCCTGTAATGTGCCTAGCTTACCAAAAGATATTTTATGGAAGCTATTACACTTTGCGGGTTATGCAGCAAAAGGCTTAGGGGACGATCAGATAAGAGATTTTGTAACGATAAATGCAGGAATGACTACAATTATAAGATCAGGCGAGATGGCCCGGTTTATTTGACAAACCTCATTTTAAAAAGAAATCACGCAATATTGAAAAAACTATATGCTTCTGGAAGGTTTAAGGCAGATGTATATGTTCTGAAATCCATGGGTTTTGATTTTTGTTATTATACCAGGATGATAGTTACCCCAAATCGTAAACAACGTTTCTTTTGCTACGACATGGGGTATCAGATCGATAATGAAGACATTCAGATATTATTGGAAATATCTACTGCCTGAGTACCTTAAAGGCTTTTATTAACTTATTTGTTTTTTCATCGAAAACCTGTATCAGGTAAAGCCCCTTCTGCAGTTTTTTTTCCTGATTAAACAAAATATCTTCATCTGCGGTAACGTTTATTGCTTTAATTATTTTTCCTTCAATATTCCTGATAATTATTCGATATTTTTCAATATTAGCTGAAGAAGTAATGTAAAGACAGTCTTTAAAAGGATTAGGATATACTTTAATCCTGCTTGAATCTACCAGTGTAGTATTTGGAGCTGGCCTAAAGCTGATTATAAATCTTTCCGTTTCTTGTGTTGCTTCCGCTCCCGGAACCATATCAAATTCGTAGCTGAACCCATTAGTAATCGACTTCGTATAATTAATGTAATTGTCCCTTAATTGGATGATAATGTTGTCCATGTCTTTAATTCCACTTACTGTCAACATATATTTTCCAGCTTCCCAGCCATTAACACGTAATCTTGTTTCGTTTCCTGCTGATGTCCATGCTTTTTCTTCTATGGCAAGTTTGGTTCCCTCACAAATCCCTGCAATGCTCACATAGCCTTCTCCAATTTTTAAAGCATCCTGATCATCGATAGCATCATTGCCGTTATTCCTTAATTTTAGAATGAAGTCTTGTTTGAATGATCCCTTGGATAGGGTTACAGTAATTCTCTGAGGTAGAGCATCCCTAATAGTCATTAAACTTTCGCTGTTATGATGAGATATATTGCCTAGTCCGGAAGAACCCGACAAGATTTCATATTTGGAGTTTTCTGTAAATGTGATTAATCCATCGCTTTTCCCCGCAATGACCCTCACGAAAAAGCCCGATCCACTAGGTATTATCATTTCGGGATCGTCACTTACAACATAAGCATTGTTTATCGGATCAAATAACCAGATGAATTCACTTAGATTTGATCTTGAAAGCCTACCCCAAGTGATTCCTGATGCATAGGGATTTCCAAGCAGATTAAATCCATCACCCTCCTGCCCGGTATTACGGTTACTCAAAGCTATAGATAGATCGCCCTTATAAAGTTGTCCGACGTGGGTAATTGTGTATCCAGATGGATTTGAGAATGGTGGAGTCTGCAATTGATTGACATAGGCATTTGGAGCGTGTCTTGAACCTCTTGAAAAAACAAAGATTCCTTTTCCTAAAGGGATTTCACTGCTGGCAAGAGGAATTGTCTGGTATTTTTGTGAAAGGCTACCTGGTAGGGATTGATCGTGGATGTATACTGTTCCGCCATTTAATGGAGATGGATCGAAACCATTTGTTGCACCACCAGGGCCTGTTATGAACATACTTGATTTAAACGCACTGATGTTATATTGGTGGCTATCTTCATTATTCTTTTGATACACCGGAGAAGAAAATAACCTCCAGCCTCTTGCTGTAGATGGAGTCGGAAAATTACCTGGTATATAGGTTTGCACCTGAACATTCCCTATAATGTCAACATCGTTTAAGTTGCTGATAGGTGATAGTGCTGCCGATCCTATTTGTTCGCTGGAGGTTAAGACCAGCATATTGTTAGCATTCAATGTGCCTTTGGTTAGTTTCAAATTGCCGGTTATTAAAACAGGTGATTCAAAAATTAATTGCTGATTGAATGAATGCTGAGCGTTTTCCAATATATAGGTTTCCAAACTGCCGTTCCCGTAAACGCGTTGAAGCACATTTGTGGAGGAGAATATAAGTTTGCCTTTATTTTCCTTGCCCCCAATCTGTCCGTCGTTTCGGATATCCGCTTCGAATGTTAATTTCATTCCGTCATCAAGCTTAATGTTGGCGTTGGTTGCGATTTCAGTTTTGCATTTTAAGTCCAGGTCATTGCCAAGAGACAAGGTTGCAGCTTTCTCAAGTAGCAATTTGTTTATCGAGAGGTTTGCGATGCCCTGGATGCGCAAGGTTTTTCCGGTAGAAACCACTATATTCTCATTGTTTATCGGTACAGCTTCGGTACTCCAGTTGGCTGGCAGGTTCCAAAGGCTGTTTACTTTTCCTGTAAACCGTTTATATTGACCGGGATTAAACTCTTCCTGAAAGATGACGTAAAAAGTAGCAGGATCTTTTTGATTTGCATACTCCGTCTGAAACCATTCTATTCCTTTTACTCCCTGTTGGATTCTGAATTCATCAATCATTCCTCTAAAAAATGCATTTCCTTGCTTCGATACTCCGAGATTGACCGTTCCTCCCTGTCCTAGCCTAAGCGAAGTTCCGGATCTTCCCTGCATCCTTTCCGCATTGATAGCTAGAAAAAGATCCATACCCGTTGTGGTCATGCATAGGTAGTACCAGATATTTGGCTGAAGTGGAGTTTGTGAGCTTTGGGAATATATACCCAAACTGGATCTATGAAGTTCGACAATCAGGTTTCCTGATGCATTGATCTTCATCACGAAACCATTTAACAAGCCATTGCTATATGCACTGTCATTCGTGACTATTACTTGTTCAGATCCTATTGTTTGAACCTTAATCCATGCTGATATGGTAAAGCTATTTGTAGTTCCGATATCCAGTTTAAGGGATTCAGATAATCCATTGAGCGATACACCTGTGCCTAGTGGGCAATTCTGGTAGTTTCCTGCACCTATACCTGTACTTGCCACGGCACGTTGTGCAGCTAAGAGATTCTTTGAATTCTTTGTCCATGGGGGTATTCCATCCAGGTTCATATGCCAAATGCCGATATAATCATTACTCCATGTTTGCTGCGCGGAGCTACCTTCCGGGTCATGCAAAGCAGAAGATCCGTAATAGATGTAAAGAGAAGTGGCTGTGGAAGCTGTCATTCGGGCAGACAGTGCAGGGATTTTTACCCAGCAACGTAGTTTTCCTGATGCAGGGATATAACTTTCCAACTGGAAGTTTAGCGGAACACTGGGAGCAGAGCTCAATGCAAAAGAAATATCTCTGCCCTCTATGTTGTCGATTTTGTTTCCACAAGCACCGGGGTTATGAATGAAATCCCTATCCTGAAGTTCTATTAAGACAGGGAAATCTACTAGGTCATGATAATTATAGGTTGTGCCTTCAGTGGTTACTGAGGGTGATACTTTATTTTTATCAATGGTGATCAGTTTTCTATAACTGTAGTTGCTCATCCAAACTTGTGCGAAGATCGGATTTGCCCACATTAATGTAATTATCGCAAGTAATGCAAAAAAAGGTGAATTGTTCATTATCAAATTGCTTTTGTTAGCTGTGAATATGAGCAGCAAAAAGATAATTAGCCGGGAATCATCGGCTAACATTTAAAAATGTTGGCTAATTAGGAAGAGATTATATAAGATTGACTTATGAAAAAGATATTATTTTTATTAATGATTGGGAGCTCGTTTACAGAAATCATGGCACAAAGCGACCCCGGGCTACCCGGTGGGGATCCTGATGTGCCGATAGATAGTGGATTGTTCTTGCTGTTGATTGCAGGAGCAATATATGGTGTAAGAAAAATAAATAATAGGAAAGCAAGCTAAACCAAAATGCCTTCTTTTTTTAAGATATAGTTGTAGATCCCCTCGATGGGTTTTTGAAGAATCCTGCCCGCCCTCACTTGGTTTTCCTCACATACAGTTCTTAATATGTCCTGGTAATAAAAAGCAATGGATCCAACGAAGTGACAGTCCAGAGACCTGTAATTAGGATAATCTTTAATATTGGTATCCACAAATTCCTGGAAACCCTCCCTTAGGATGTTGATGATCCATGGATGGTTCATATAGTCTGCCATAAAGCGGCTGATTGATGCCAGATAAGTATTTGGGAATGGCTTCTGGTATATATTTGTGATTACAGTCTCTTTGTCGACCTCGTAAGATTGGGCAAATGCCATTCCCAGATCTGCGGGCATTTGTCCGTATAGGTATGCAGTAATCAGTTTTCTGCCAAAGTGCGTGCCTGCCCCTTCATCACCCAGTACATAGCCGAGACCGTGTGCCCCTGCATGTACTTCTCTACCATCGTAGTAAGAAATGTTAGAACCTGTTCCCAGGATGCAGGTCAGGCCCTCTTTATCGCCGCAGGTTGCATAAGCAGATCCGAGCAGGTCATGTTCTACAGATACATAGGATTTGGTAAAAAAAGAAGAAATTCCATTTGAGATTACTTCAATTTTGTCCGGGGAAGAGCAGCCTGCGCCAAAAAAGTAGATTTCCTTTACTTTATCTGCGTATTCAGCGATCTCCTTTTTCTTGGAAAACAACTTAAAGATATCATGTGCATTTAAAAAATACGGATTGATACCCTGTGTGCTGAAGCTGATCTGTTCATTTGGGCTGTAACCCATCCAATCGGTCTTAGAAGAACCACTGTCTGCTACTAGAATCATCCGATAAAAATACTAATCTTATTGAATATTTAAAGTGCCGCTGATCTCTTTTAAGCTGACCTCCGTCAGTTTTGCCTGATATTGTGCTTCCACATACCGGCTGACTGCATCTATAGCATTACGCTGTGCTTCCCTCAGCTCCAGAGGAGCAATGCTGCCTAACCTGTATTTTTCCAGGGTGATGTCTAAGCTTTGCTTCGCCAGTTCCACATTGCGCTGCTCCACGTTCAGAAGCTCCATATTGGTCAGGTAATTTTGATAAGCAGAGATCAATTGGGCACTAATGTCCTGTTTTGTCTTATCCAGGCTCAGTTCCGCGGAGTTGATCTGGATTTTTGCATTTCGTTCATTCTGTCGTTGTAAAAAGCCATTGAAGATATTCAGACTTGCAGTAATTCCATAGGTGAGCCCATTCGCGCGTTGCTGGGTATTGAAACCGGTAGGGCTGGAGCTCCTTTGAAATTCATAGCCGCTGTTTACGGCCAGAACCGGATATCTTTGACCTTTCACCTGTTTCAGGTTCAGTTCAGCAATCTTTTTACTGATGAAGGCATTTTGCAGGTCAGGGTTGAGTTGTTCCATCTGGCCGGAAAGCGCGGTGTAATCGAGTTTAGAATCAATAATGATGCTGGTGTCTACTTTAAAGTCCAGATTTAGGTCCCGGGCCATTACCTGGTTCAAACTGGTTTTTGCTGTCTTGAGCAGATTGATCTCCTGCAGGTAAGCAGATGTGTCTGTATTATAATCCACGGTCGCCGTGAGTACATCCAGTTTGGAGCCCCTTCCGATCGCGAGCTTGTTGTTGGCGATGCGCAGCCGTAATTGGGATACATCCAGGGCGCTATCCCTTGCCACCACCAATTGCTGTTCCTTCATTACAGTATAGTAGGCATTTACCACAGTACTGATGGTAGAGAGTATGGTTGCCTTTGCATTGACTTCACCCGATTTTTGCAGCTCTTTTAAGCGTTCGTAATTGGTAAACATCTGAAGACCGTCAAAGATTGTCCAGCCTAGTGCTACACCATAACTCATGTTGGTATTTCTCACGCCTGTAAGGGTCTGTTCATTCCCATTGCTTTGGGTCCTGGTGGTATTCTGTCTGGAGCCGCCTTCGCTGAAACTCGCATCCAGGCGGGGCAAGATGCCCGCATTACCTGCATTGACATTATTCTTTGCAATCAACACATCGTTGTTCACCAGTTTAATGTCGTAATTGTTCTGCAGGGCAGTGCTTACGGCTTGCTGGAGCGTTAGTTTTTCCTGTGCCTTAACGGAGTGAACGATTCCCCCGATCAGCGTGATCATCAGCAACAGTCCGGTCCTCATTTGCTGGTTATTTATTTTTTTCATTTGGTTCCGCTTCTATAGTTTCGAGAGATGCTTTCAGATCTTCATTAACTTTGTGCTCTTTCGACCAATAAGAGTAAATGGCAGGGATGACAAATAGGGTCAGTACAAGCGAGAAAGTCGTTCCCCCTACGATTACGATACCCATACCCATCCTGCTTTTTGCAGCTGCACCCAAAGCCATGGCAATGGGCAATGCCCCAATAGCTATTGCAAGACTGGTCATCAGGATCGGTCTCAACCTGGAGACTGCAGCTTCCCTGATCGCATCGTGTGTGTTAGCCCCTTTTTCCTTCAACTGGTTGGCAAATTCTACGATCAGGATACCGTTTTTAGTTACCAGACCGATCAGCATGATCGTTCCGATCTGGCTAAAGATGTTCCAGCTCTGGCCGAAGAGCCACAGGGACAAAAATGCTCCTGCAACTGCCATAGGCACGGTCAGAATAATGATGATTGGATCGATAAAACTCTCAAATTGAGCAGAAAGGATCAAGTAGACCAGCAATAGCGCCAGTCCGAAGGCAAAAAGCGTGTTCGATGCGCTCTCTTTAAAGTCCCTGGATTCCCCACCAAGATCTGTAGAGAAAGTTTCATCCAATACTTTGTCAGAAATCCTGTCCATAGCCTCAATGCCGTCGCCGATACTTTTTCCAGGGGCAAGGCCGGCAGAAACTGTTGCAGCTGTAAACCTGTTGTTACGGTAGAGCTGCGGCGGACTGCTTTCTTCACGTGCTGTCACCAGGTTGTCCAGCTGGATCAGTTGATTTTTGTCGTTCCTCACATAGACCGAGCTCAGATCCAGGGGATCCTTGCGGTCGCCTACCTCAAACTGGCCAATGACCTGGTACTGTTTGCCGTTCATGAAGAAATAAGAAAATCGCTGACCACTCAGTCCCAGTTGCAGAGCAGCGCCAATGTCGGCCGCAGATACCCCTAAATTTTTTGCCTTCTCCCGGTCTATAGTCAGGTCTATTTCCGGTTTGTTGAATTTGAGGTTCACATCAGAAGTAGTAAATGTAGGGTCTTTGGATACTTCATCCATAAATACCGGGATTTTCTCCCTTAGCTTTTCAAAATTCTGCCCTTGTATGATGTAATTGACCGGTAAGCCGCCCCTTCTTCCAACTGAGATGGTAGGCTGTTGAGTCACTGTAACCTTTCCTTCGCTGTACCTGCGGGTCATGCTGGTCAATTTTTGCGCGATCTCAGCCTGGCTGCGCTCCCTGTCGCCAGGATCGCTGAGGCCCATCCTCACAAAACCACTATTGGTAGAGCCGGCACCACCAAAACCAGGAGAGGTAATAGTGATGTTTACTTTTTTCTCCGGTACCGAGTCCGTCACGAGCTCCTGTACCTTCATCATGAAACGGTCCGTGTAGGCAAAAGAGGAGCCCTCGGGGGTGGTCACGTTCATGTTGATGGCACTTCTGTCGTCATATGGCGCTGTTTCTTTAGGAAGTATGGTCCAAAATAAAGCGATGAGCCCTACACATGCCAGAATGATCGGTATAGCCAGCCAACGGCGGTCCAGGAATTTGTTGAGGTTTTCTTCGTAGCTGTCATTGAGCTTCACAAAATATGGCTCCGTCAGTTCGTAAAACTTCGATTTTTTGTGCCCTGTTTTTTTCATCAGGTAAGCATTCAGCATTGGGGTAAGGGTAAGGGATACAAATGCCGAGATCAATACTGCTGCACCGATCACTATCCCAAATTCCCGAAAAAGCCGGCCTACAAATCCCTGAAGGAAGATCACCGGGAGGAATACCGCGGCTAGGGTAATTGATATGGAAATCACGGCAAAGAAAATCTCGTTGGAACCCTTGATGGCCGCTTCAAAAGGAGAATAGCCCTCCTCCACTTTTTTGAAGATATTTTCCGTAACAACGATACCATCATCCACCACCAGTCCCGTAGCCAGCACAATGGCCAGCAGAGACAGGACATTGATGGAGAAGCCAAAAATGTACATGATGAAGAAGGTGAAGACCAGTGATACGGGGATATCGATTAGCGGGCGGATGGCAATGGCCCAGTCCCGGAAGAAGAGGTAGATGATTAGGATCACCAGGATCAGCGATAGAATGATGGTTTCCGCTACCTCAGTTACAGATGATTTGATGAATTTAGTGGTGTCCAAGGAGATATTCAGCTTGATATCATTCGGAATATCTTTCTGCAATTGTTCAAAACGCTTGTCGAACTCTTTAGAGATGTCCAGATAGTTGGCCCCCGGTTGCGGTATTAAACCAACAGCCACCATGGGTTTCCCGGACTCCCTTAATACCGTTTCTTCGTTTTCAGAGCCTAAGGTGGCATAGCCGATATCCCTAAGCCGGACTATGTTATTAGAATCTGTTTTCAGGATCAGGTTGTTGAATTGTTCCTCATTGGTCAGTTTTCCCAATGTTTTAACAATCAGCTCGGTGTTCGCACCTGTGATTTTACCCGAAGGCAGCTCCACGTTTTCTTTGTCCAGGGCAGTTACGATATCCTGTGAAGTCAGGCCATAGGCCGCGAGTTTATCCGGCGAGATCCTGATGCGCATGGCATATTTACGTTGTCCCTGGATCTGGATGCTGCTCACGCCCGAAATTGTCTGCAGACGTTCTGCGATCACGTTTTCCGCATAGTCACTCAGTTCCATGACATTGCGCTTATCGCTCTGTACCGTCATGGTGATTACCGCATCGGAATTGGCATCAGCCTTACTCACTACGGGATTACCATCAATATCTTTAGGCAAACTTCTGGCAGCCTGTGAAACCTTATCACGTACATCATTCGCTGCATCATCAATGTTTTTATCGAGGTTAAATTCGATGGTAATGTTGCTGGTCCCCTGGTTGCTGGAAGAAGAAATATTCCTGATCCCGTCTATTCCGTTTATGGATTTTTCCAGAGGTTCAGTGATCTGTGATTCAATGATATCCGAGTTTGCTCCGGGATAAGAAGTACGGACGGAAACAACCGTTGGGTCTATATTCGGGAATTCCCTGACACCAAGGAAATTGTATCCGATCACCCCAAACAGGAGGATCATCAGGTTCATGACGATCGCCAGAACCGGGCGCTTGATACTGGTGGTTGAAATGCTCATTTCGGCTGCTTAATTTTGATCAGGCTCACTTTTACTGCTGCATCTGGTTTCAGTGCCATGGCGCCGGTAGTCAATACCGTATCTCCCGGCTTCAGGCCGGAAGTGATCACAATGTTTTCAGCTGTACGCGTGCCCGCTTCTACTTTTACCTGTTGTGCTTTGCCGTTCCTGCTTACAAAGACCGTCTTCCCATCAAGAACAGGGATGATGGCCTCGTTGGGGATCAACAAGGCATCTTTATCCATATTGAGGGAGAGTTTTATTTTCGCAAAAGAACCCGGAAGCAGTTCGCTGTCCGGATTTGGGACAAGTGCCTTAATCTGTAATGTTCTCGTCTGTACATTGATGCCCGGTTCCACAGCAAATATTTTACCGGTGTAGGTTTTATTGCTGCCATCCGTATTGAAAGTAACTTCAGACCCTACTTTGATCTGTGCCATGTAGCGTTCCGGAACAGAAAAGTTGACCTTGAGCGGATTGATGCTGGCCAGGTTGGCAATCATCGTAGCAGGGGTCAGGTATTCTCCAGCGGAGATAGAACGCAGTCCGATTTTTCCAGTAAAGGGTGCGTAGATCGCCGTTTTGGAAAGCTGTGCCCGGATCAATTGAGACTGTGCTTTCAGCGATTGGAGGTTGGCCAGTGAGGTATCATATTCTTCCTGGCTGATCGCACCTTTATCCAGCAATTGTTTGGAGCGGTTTTCGTTGGTTGCGGCAAGTTGCTGTTTGGTCAGGGCATCCTGCAGCTGTGCCTGTATGTCGCGGTCATTGATCTTAACCAGCAGTGCGCCTTTAGTTACCGTGGCGCCCTCCTTGAAATTGATGCTGGTGACCAGTCCGGAAACTTCACTGCGTAGCGTGACCGATTCGTTGGCTTCCACCGTACCGCTCAGTTCCAGGTTGTTGGTAAAGGCCGATGCCGATACCAGGACTCCTTCCACCTGTAAAGCTTTACCGGCTCCGCCTTTAGCGTTTCGGCCGCCACCTCCACTTCCCTCGTTTTCCATTTTTTTATTAGCAGATATCCTGTAATAAATCAGGTAAGCAATTCCCATAACGAGTAGGGTATAGATCAGGTATTTCAGCTTCATATTCGGGCGGTGTTGTTTGTTAACGTGCAAAAATATTCAAATATGATGCCCGATAAAGCTTGTATTAAGTATGTTACAGCTATTTTTTATGTTACTTATAAATGCTTTGGCTGGCTTTTCATACAATTTCTCTAAGTTTGAAACAGTTTAGCACAGCAGATTTATGAAGACAACACTAAGTGCGTTAATCGTATTATTATCAATAAGCATGACCAGCAAATCCCAGGTAAAAGTAGGTTTTGAAATCAGTTTCACAGAGCCTCAGGCACATTATGTAGAAGTAGAAATGAACCTCTCGGGGCTCAGCAAGGAGTTTATAGACGTTAAAATGCCAGTCTGGGCACCGGGATCCTACCTCGTGAGAGAATTTGCAAAAAACATAGAAGGTTTCAGTGCCACTGCTAACGGCAAAGCGGTGAGGTCCGAAAAAGTAAGGAAAAATGCCTGGAGGATCCACAATGCCAAAGCCGGCAATGTAAAAATTAAGTACCGCGTGTATGCTTTTGAAACATCAGTGCGCACCTCATTTATAGACGACTCCCACGCCTTTCTGTCCAGTACAGGGATCTTCCTGTATCCCGATGGAATGCTGAACCTGCCGAGTACGGTAGTCATTAAACCTTTCAAAAACTGGCAGAAAGTGTCTACAGGCCTGGAACCAGTGCTAGGCAAAGCCCATACTTTCACAGCTGCTAATTTCGATATCCTGTTTGACAGCCCTATAGAAGTGGGCAATCAGGACATCTTCGAATTTACAGCAGCAGGGGTAAAGCATGAAGTAGCTATGTTTGGCGGGGGTAATTACGACAAAGAGCGGCTGAAAACGGATATGGCCAAAGTGGTGGATCAGGCAACAGCGATTTATGGCGAAAATCCAAATAAGCACTATACTTTTATTATACATAATTTTTCTACAGGTGGTGGCGGACTGGAGCATTTGAATTCTACGGTACTTGGAGCTACACGTGATGGTTATTCAGATCCCAAGACCTATAAAGGCTTTCTGAACCTGGTAGCGCATGAGTATTACCACCTTTGGAATGTGAAGCGCCTGCGCCCTGCAGCATTGGGTCCATTTGATTACGACAATGAGAACTACACCACCAGTCTGTGGGTTGCGGAAGGATTTACCTCCTATTACGAAAATAAACTGATGTACCGTGCCGGCTTCTTTGATGAGCAGGAAACCGCTCAGAACCTGGCCACAGCTACAGCCAATGTCATCAATACACCTGGAGCAAGAATACAGACTGTTGCAGAAGCCAGTTACGATGCCTGGATCAAATCATATCGCCCGAATGAAAACTCCAATAATTCCACCATTTCTTACTACAGTAAAGGTGAAGTGCTGGGGATGTTGATGGACATTGAAATTTCCAATGCGACAAAGGGAGCTAAAAACCTCGATGATGTGATGAAAGCGATGTATGATCAGTATTATAAAAAACTGGGCAGGGGATATACCGATGCTGAATTTAAGTCGATGGTAGAAAAGATCAGTGGAATGAGCTTCAGCAGCTTCTGGAATAGCTATGTAAACAGTACCGCTCCAATTGACTATGCAAAATATTTCAAATATGCAGGCATTAAGGTGGTCAATGAAAACGAAGACAAAAAAGTCCCTTATCTGGGCATCGCTACCAAGAAGCTGGAGGGCAGGGTAACGGTGAGTTCTGTATCCCGCCTTTCAGGTGCATGGACTGCAGGTTTGAATGTAAATGACGAAGTGATCAGTGTAGATGGAAACCCGGTAGAGGCGGTGATTGACAAGATGGCTGTCTTCAGCAGTAAAAAGGTTGGCGACGCCCTTACTTTGACCATAAGAAGGGATGGGATCTTAAAAGACATCAGCTTTGAACTTGTGGCCAATCCAAACGTCAAGCTCAGTGTTGCTCTGGACGAAAAAGCAACAGAATCACAAAAGGCAGTCAGAAAAGGCTGGTTACAATAGTTCTTTAAAAATTGATTCCAAAACAAAAATCCCGGCTTCCGCCGGGATTTTTGTTTTTCAGATAGGGATGATGTAGAGTCTTTTAGAAGGCATATCTTAAAGAAATACCAAAGCGCGCTGCAGTAAAATCAGAGCCATGGTTTAAATTAAATGCAGGTCTCCAATCAAAAGCCAAGTCAATCGGTGCAGCAGGAATTTTGTAATCCAAACCAGCAACTGGCCTCAATTGAACGACAGTGATGTTATCTCCAAAAAGGAAGTTTGGTCCTAAACCCAGGTACCAGTCCAGACCTTTTGCACCCGCAATGCGGTCATTCCATTGGTATTCAGCACCCAACCCAATTACGTCACCATTATAAAATAATAGATTGGCATCGATTGCACTGTTGCTGGTGAAAAAGTGTTTTGCATTAAAACCTACTCCTGTAGATCCATCTCCCGGTTCAATCCGCATACCCAGCGCAGTCTTGTAGTTTTGAGCCTGTACATGATTTGTCGTAAAAATCAGCAGTCCGGCACATCCAAGTAGAGTAAAAAGTAATTGTTTCATAAGTAAAAATTTAATTTTTCAAGATGAATTGTACTAAGCAAGTATTGTGCCGTAAGCAATAAACTTGCGGATTTTCGCAGTTAGCTATTTACAATTAGAAACGCAGCGTCATATTTTTGTCATTAACATTTAATTTATTTAGAATGATTCTAGTTAGTGTATATTTGCTTCATCTCCTTTCACCAGGGTGTCTTTGAATAGTTTAAGGTTAAATCAATATAAGCCCTGTTTAGCCATATCATCTTGGATATGGCTAATACAGGCACAACCATAAAGAATTTCGCATGTGTCAGACCAGAGTATTAACAACAAGAGCGCAGACGGTAATCAGCAGCTGCATGGGATGTGGGATGTACTACATATGGCACAACAATCTGGTGCTTAATTTTACCAACATTGCTTTTGATTCCTTCAAAGATGTGGTCAATACCATCTGCTTTGAAAGCAACAGTTTGCCCTTCCCTGATGGAAATGAACGGTTGATCCTCCATACTCCAAATGACGACATCAGTTTTGCTTTTGATGAAGAAGAATTTGAAGCCTTCCGGGCAGCTATTGATGAAGCCATTTACATGAATGAAGTGTATACACTGATGAGCAAAGAACGTTAAGGTATTCTCCCGCATCCTTCAATGACAGGCTTCGACCTCAGATGTACCTCCTCCATACTTCGGTATTACCTGGGCCATAAAACGGGTACTTTTTACGAATGAGCTACGACCGAGGTATTGAGGAGCTGATATAGAGGTATAGTTTCATTGCAGTTTCTCTTCTATAGGTACGCTTAGATATAATGGGGCGTTAAGGTTGATTTCTGGTTTAAGTCTCCCGGACTGGTAAATCTGGTAATTCTTATTATTTTAGCGGACACACAAAACATAACCAAACATGATGAAGCAAGTTTTTACAGTCCTGGTATTGCTCTGTTGCATGATTGCCGCAAAAGCTCAGACCCAAATTCAAAATAGTGGCTGGCTGTTCCTGATGAATACGACAAAATTTAACGATAAATGGGGAATGCATATGGATGTGCAGCTTCGGACAAATGATGAATGGGATGGTATCAGAAGTCTCTTGGTCAGGCCCGGGCTGACTTATTATATCAACGGAAGTTCAGATGTGACCCTGGGTTATTTATATACCCCGACTTTCGTGAACCTGGATGGGATTGCTAAGTCAAGCATTACCGAGCACCGGATCTGGCAACAGTATATATATAAGCATAAACTGGCAGCTGCAAACATCAGTCACCGCTTCAGGTTGGAGCAGCGTTTCGTAGAACGCGTCGCTGGTGACGATTTTTTTGCCCAGCGGGCGAGGTATTTTGTCCGGGGAATAATTCCTTTGGAGAAACAGGAAGGGCTCTTTGGAAAAGGAGTATTCATTGCAGTTCAGAATGAAGTATTTCTGAATGTACAGGCTAAGGACGAATTAAATGGCCATTTGTTTGACCAAAACCGGGCTTATATGGCCGCAGGATACCGCTTCAGTAAAAAGATGGATGCTGAACTGGGATACATGAACCAATCGGTCAAAGGGGCAGCCAATAATACAAGTAACAATATTGTGCAGCTGGCCATATATACACGCTTTTAAAACTTTCGGGTACTGAAGATGGTTTTTCAGTGATAATAAATTAGTTATTTTTAATTAAGTTTGAGAAGAGGCTGTCCTCTTAACCAAATTCCAAATTATAAGCTGAAGCGTATGGCTGCGACGATAACCAGAGTATTCGATTTACTTCAATACAACTTAAAGCAATTTCCGAAAGAAGAATTTATAAGCGGCAAGGTTTCCGGGACCTGGGTTAAATACAGTACTGAAAAATTTTGCGATACTGTGGATACCCTGAGCAGGGGACTCATCGAACTTGGAATAGGTAAAGCCTCGCGTGTTGCAGTGATGTCGCACAACAGGCCGGAATGGAACATCTCGGATTTTGCCATCATGCAGATCGGAGCTTATCAGATCCCGCTGTATCCTACACTGGCAGAACACGATATCCAGTTCATCCTGGAGAATGCTGAAGTAACGGTGGTTTTTGCTGCAGACGCTGCCACATATGAAAAGCTAAAAGCGGTAAACGTACAACTGAAATTGCCGGTGAAGATCTATACTTTTGATGAGGTGCCGGGTGCCGAGCATTGGTCTGTTCTACTGAAAGCCGGAGAAGGAAAATCAGATCTGGACCTGAAAAGCTACCGGGATGCGATAAGCCCGGAGGATATCCTGACCCTGATCTATACTTCGGGTACCACCGGCACGCCGAAAGGGGTAATGCTGACCCACAATAACCTGGTGAAGAACTTTGAGAACTCGGCAGTACTACTGCCTGAAGGGATCAAAAAAGGCTTGAGCTTTCTGCCATTGTCGCACATTTTCGAACGGATGGTAGTGTACCTTTATATGTATTCTGGAGTGGGGGTGTATTATGCAGAAAGCATGGACACCATTGTAGCCGATATCCAATCGGTACAACCCAGTGTGTTTTCTACTGTACCGCGGTTGTTGGAAAAAGTATACGAAAAGATCATGGAGAAAGGTAAGGCGCTGACCGGGTATCAAAAGGGGGATCTTCTTCTGGTCGGTAGCACTGGCAGAGAAATATGAGATTGAAAGCGGTTGGTTCTACAACCTTAAGCTGGGCATTGCCAGGAAGCTGGTCTTCAAAAAATGGCAGGAGGCCCTGGGCGGAAATATCATTGTGATTATTTCCGGAGGTGCAGCGCTGAACCCTCGCCTGGCCAGGATTTTCTGGGCAGCGGGTATGCCGGTATTTGAAGGATATGGCCTGACTGAGACTTCACCGGTGATCACCGTAAATCATTTTGAAAATACCATGTTCGGTACAGTTGGTCCTGCGATTGAGGGGGTAGAAATAAATATAGCTAATGATGGGGAGGTATTGGTGCGCGGACATGCTGTGATGAAGGGCTATTACTTGCGTGACGACCTGACTGCAGAAACCATAGATGCCGATGGATGGTTCCATACGGGAGATATTGGTGAATTGGTCAATGGCAAGTTCCTGAAGATCACTGACCGCAAAAAGGAGATCTTTAAAACTGCTGGCGGTAAATACGTTGCGCCGCAAACCATCGAAAATAAATTTAAGGAAACAGCCCTGGTAGAGCAGGTGATGGTACTAGGCGAGAACCGCAAATTTCCTGCCGCCTTGATCGTGCCCAACTTTGCTGCGCTGAAAAGCTGGGCGGCCAAGAAAGGGATCGCCTATAGTACAGATGAAGAGATGATCAAAAACCAGCAGGTGCTGGAAAAATTTGATCAGATCGTCAGTTTCACCTGCAAAGACTTCGGTAAATGGGAACAGGTGAAGCGCTTTGCCCTGCTGCCGAAAATGTGGAGCATAGACGGTGGCGAACTCACACCGAAACTGAGCCTGAAACGTAAGGTGATCCTTGAGAAAAATAAAGCTGTCATCGAAAAGATCTACGCTGATGCAGAGGGCTATAAGGGCGCGGAACATTAGGTTAAAAAAAGAAAATATTTCCAGTTAATTATGCTTGCATTATAAACATTATTTCGATAGCTTTGTTATGCAAGCATAGCAAAATGAAACAACAGGAGACAGTAGATTATTTTTTAAAGGTGGTATGGCAGAACATGGCCAACACCTACAACCAGATCGCTTCTGGCTTTGGCATTACCCAGGCAATCGGGTATGTGCTTATCAATATCGACAAAGAAGGAACAGCAGTTTCTCAGCTTGCGGCACTCCTTGGTGTAAAGGCAACCAGTCTTTCCAGGATGCTAAACAATATGGAGGATCTGGGGTTAATATACCGTGAAACCGCTACTGGCGACAAGCGTTCTGTAAAAGTTTATCTGACGGATTTTGGTGTAGAGAAACGCCACCTCGCAAAGAACGTGGTGATTTCCTTCAATGATTACCTGAACAAGAACCTGACGGCAAGCGAGAAAAATAACCTGATATCGACATTACAAAAGCTGAACAAACTCACTTTAGCATATACAAATACTGAGCATGATGAACAAAAAGATAAATAAAGTTGCGGTACTGGGCTCCGGAATTATGGGGTCGCGCATTGCCTGTCACTTTGCAAATATTGGCGTTGAGGTCTTGTTGTTGGATATAGTGCCGAAAGAAGGGGCGAGAAACAGCATTGTAGATGCCGCATTGCAAAATGCAGTGAAAACCAACCCCTCACCGGTTTATTCTAAAAAAGTACTGAATAAGATCAGTACAGGTAATTTTGAGGACGATATGTCGAAGATTGCCGCTGTCGACTGGATCATTGAAGTGGTGGTGGAAAACCTGGACATCAAGAAAAAGGTGTTTGATCAGGTGGAACAACACCGTAAGCCCGGCACGCTGGTGACTTCTAATACTTCCGGTATCCCGATCCATTTGATGGCCGAGGGCCGGACTGACGATTTTAAAGCTAATTTCTGTGGTAGCCATTTCTTCAATCCGCCGCGCTACCTGCGTTTGCTGGAAATCATCCCTACACCGCACACCAAACCGGAGCTGGTAGATTTCCTGATGCACTATGGAGATAAGTTTCTGGGCAAAACTACGGTACTCTGCAAAGATACACCTGCTTTTATCGCCAACCGTGTAGGGGTCTACTCGATCATGGCTTTACTGCACCTGGTGGAGAAAATGGGTCTTAGCGTAGAGGAAGTTGATAAATATACAGGTCCGGCATTGGGCAGACCAAAATCTGCCACTTTCCGTACTACAGATGTTGTAGGACTGGATACTATGATCAAGGTGGCGAAAGGTTTGCACGATAATCTTCCTGAAGATAAAGCACATGACCTGTTTCGCTTACCGGACTATGTGGCAAAAATGGAATCCAATAACTGGCTGGGTGATAAAACCAAACTGGGATTCTATAAAAAGACAAAAACTGCCGAAGGCAAAACTGAAATATTGGCCCTTGACCTGAAAACGCTGGAATACCGGCCGCAAGAGAAAGTGAAATCGGCTACCCTTGATCTGACGAAATCCATTGACAAGGTGGCTGACCGCATGAAGGTTTTTGCTACTGGTAAGGATAAGGCTGCGGAACTGTTTCGCGCTTCATTCTTTGGTTTGTTTGAATATGTGTCTGATAGAATTCCGGAGATTTCCGACGAGCTGTACCGTATCGATGATGCCATGAGGGCCGGATTTGGTTGGGAATTGGGGCCATTTGAAGTATGGGATGCTGTGGGTGTGAAAGCGGCAATAGAAGGGATGAAAGCTTACGGACATGAAGCTGCCGGCTGGGTACAAGAGATGCTGGAAGCTGGTCATGAATCTTTTTACAAAATCGAAGATGGCACAAAAAAATATTATGACATTCCCTCAAAGACTTATAAGGCAATCCCGGGTACGGATGAATTCATCATCCTGGACAACCTGAGGGCGGCCAATAAAGTAATTTGGAAAAACGCGGGTGCATCGATCATTGACCTGGGTGATGGCATCCTGAATGTAGAGTTTCATTCTAAAATGAATACGATCGGGGGCGACACGCTACAGGCTATTAATAAAGCCATAGATCTGGCGGAGAAAGATTATAGGGGACTGGTGATCGGCAATGATGGCGCGAATTTTTCTGCAGGTGCGAATGTGGGTATGATCTTTATGATGGCGGTAGAACAAGAATGGGAAGAACTGAACCTGGCCATCCGAATGTTCCAGAACACATCGATGCGCATTAGGTATTCCTCCATTCCTGTGGTGGTAGCACCGCATAACCTGACCCTGGGCGGGGGATGTGAATTTAGCTTGCATGCCGATCATGTGCAATTGAATGCTGAGACTTATATGGGACTGGTAGAGTTTGGTGTGGGCGTAATTCCCGGAGGAGGTGGAACGAAGGAATTTGCGCTTCGGGCTTCTGACGAGTTTAAAGATGATCAGATAGTTCAGCAGGTGCTGAAAGACCGTTTCCTGACGATCGGGATGGCTAAAGTGTCTACCTCGGCAGTGGAGGCCTTCGAATTGGGTTACTTGCAGAAGGACAAATATTCGATCAGCATGAACAGGAGCCGCTTGATAGCAGATGGCAAAGCCAAAGCTATAGAACTGGCGGAAGCAGGCTATACACAGCCTGTGCGCCGTAAGGACATTAAAGTGCTGGGCAAGCAGGGACTGGGTATCGTTTACGCAGGTGCGAATACCATGTATTCGGGACATTACATCTCTGAACACGATAAGAAAATCTCGGAAAAACTGGGATGGGTGATGTGCGGTGGAGATTTATCGGCACCTACAGAAGTAACGGAGCAATATTTACTGGACCTGGAAAGGGAAGCATTCCTATCGCTCTGCGGAGAACGCAAGACCCTAGAACGGATTCAGAGTATAGTAACCAAGGGTAAACCTTTAAGAAATTAATGACATGCAGGAAGCATATATTATAGCAGGATATCGTACAGCTGTGGGCAAGGCGCCACGTGGTGTATTTCGTTTTACAAGAGCAGATGATCTGGCTGCGGAAGTGATCAGGCATCTGGTAGCTGCTGTGCCCAATCTGGATAAGGAGCAAATTGATGATGTGATCGTGGGAAATGCGACTCCGGAAGCAGAACAGGGCCTTAATATCGGGAGAATGATCTCCCTGATGGGATTGGATACAGATAAGGTTCCAGGTGTGACAGTGAACAGGTATTGTGCATCGGGATTGGAAACGATCGCGACTGCAGTGGCAAAAATCAGGAGTGGCATGGCCGACTGTATCATAGCGGGAGGCGTAGAGGTAATGTCGGGTATGCCCTTTGGAGGTTGGAAAGTGGTGCCTAATGCTGATGTGGCGAAAAATAATCCGGACTGGTACTGGGGCATGGGCCTTACCGCCGAAGCGGTTGCTTCCGAGTATAAAGTGAGCAGGGAGGATCAGGATGAGTTTGCTTTCCATTCGCATCAGAAAGCAGTAGAGGCCATCAAGAATGGCCACCTGAAAGCGGGTGTACTTCCCATCACGGTCAATGAAAACTACCTGGATGCGGATATGAAGAAAAAGACGCGCAGTTATGTAGTAGATACAGATGAAGGGCCAAGGGCAGATACTACTTTGGAAAAACTGGCGAAATTGAAACCGGTATTTGCAGCTGATGGTTGCATTACTGCAGGGAATTCTTCCCAGACTTCCGATGGCGCTGCCTTCGTACTGGTGGTTTCTGAACAGAAAATGAAGGAGCTGGGCGTAGACCCTATTGCCAGGCTGGTAAGTTATGGGATAGCGGGGGTTCCTCCACGCATCATGGGCATAGGCCCGATCTACGCGATACCTAAGGCATTAAAGCAGGCCGGAATGACATTGGAGCAGATGGATCTCATCGAGCTGAATGAGGCTTTCGCATCACAGTCGTTGGCCATTATCCGGACTTTAGGCCTGGATACCGGGAAGCTGAATGTGAATGGCGGAGCGATTGCGCTTGGACACCCGCTGGGTTGTACAGGAGCCAAATTATCAGTGCAGTTGTTTAACGAATTGAAACGAAGAGATCAAAAATATGGCATGGTCACCATGTGTGTCGGTAGTGGACAGGGCGCTGCCGGGATTTTTGAAATGTTATAAAAGAGTTGTAAGTATCACTTAAAAACTCAGGACTTAAAATTATCAATAGTAAAGATGGAAACACAGAAAAAAAAACAATTAAAGGCGGCGAATTCTTAATCTCAGAAACCACTTACCAGGATGTATTCATTCCTGAAGAATTTGATGAAGAACAACAGGATGATTGCGCAAACCTGCCGGGATTTTCTGGCGGCGGAAGTTTATCCCAATCTAGATCGGATTGATACCCAGGAAGAAGGATTGATGCCATCCTTTGGATAAAGCCGGAGAACTGGGTATTCTAGGCGTTTCCATTCCAGAAGAATATGGTGGTTTTGGTAAGAATTTCAATACTTCAATGTTGGTTGCGGATGTGATCGGTGCCGGGCATTCTTTTGCCGTGGCACTTATCTGCACATACAGGAATAGGTACATTGCCGATTTTATATTATGGAAATGAAGCACAAAAAGCATAAATATATTCCTAAACTGGCATCAGGCGAGTGGAAAGCAGCTTATTGCTTAACTGAACCAAATTCCGGTTCGGATGCGAATTCGGGAAAAACAAAAGCCAGGCTGATCTGAAGATGGTAAACATTATATCATCAATGGACAGAAAATGTGGATCACCAATGGTGGTTTTGCCGATATTTTTATTGTTTTCGCAAAAATTGATGATGATGACAACCTAACTGCATTTATTGTAGAAAAAGAATTTGGCGGGATCACCATGAATCCTGAAGAGCATAAAATGGGCATCAAAGGTTCTTCGACCCGGCAGGTGTTTTTTAACGATTGCCGGTGCCGGTAGAGAATATGTTGTCTGAGCGAGAAAATGGATTTAAAATCGCCGTAAATATTTTAAATATTGGCAGGATCAAATTGGCCGCTGCAGCTATTGGTGCTTCAAAGGCAAGTTATAAATACAGCAGTGAATTATTCGAATGAACGAATCCAGTTTGACCGTCCGATTTCTAAATATGGTGCAATCCGTTTTAAAATTGCTGAAATGGCGGCAAAGGTATATGCGGTTGAATCGGCAAATTACCGTGCAGGACAGAATATCGATGATGCTTACGATGCAACTGGTTGCCGGAGGGATGGATGCAGGTAAGGCAAAATTAAAATCTACGGAGCAATTTGCAGTCGAATGTGCCATTTTAAAAGTATGGGGTTCTGAAGCCTTGGATTATGTTGTAGATGAAGGTGTGCAGATTTATGGTGGTATGGGTTTCTCGGCCGATGCACCAATGGATAGGGCATACCGTGATGCACGGATCAACAGGATTTTTGAAGGAACGAACGAAATCAATAGATTGTTAACTGTTGATATGATGCTGAAACGTGCAATGAAAGGCGAATTGGATTTAATGACCCCAGCTACTGCAGTAGCGGCTGAACTGATGTGTATCCCTGATTTTGGTGAAGAAGATGATACCTTGTTTGCTGCGGAGAAAAAGATATATTCAAAATCTGAAAAAAGCGACCTTAATGGTAGCTGGTGCTGCGGTTCAGAAGTTGATGATGAGCCTTTCCAAAGAACAGGAAATTTTGATGAACATTGCCGATATGGCAGGTTATGTTTACGTGGCGGAATCAGCTATGCTCAGAACAGAAAAGTTGGTAAGTACCCGTGGAGAGGAAGCTGCTTGTGAAGGTCAATTGAACTTGATGCGCATTTATTTTGTGGAAGCCGTAGATGGCATTGCAAAAAGCAGGTAAAGAAGCGCTTTGGGCATTTGCCGAAGGCGATGAGCAGCGGATGATGTTAGTTGGGTTGCGCAGGTTTACCAAAATGGAGGCTTTCAACGTGAAGGAAGCCCGGCAAAAAGTGGCGCAGCAAATGATTGATGCAAATAAGTATTGTTATTAAATTTATGTTATAGTTATTTAAATTGAGCGCCTTTACGTCTGTAAGGGCGTTTTTTTATGCAATTGTTAAAATTGGTTAAAAATTGCGCCATCCCTAATAAAAGAGTATTTTTGTGCCTTATGTTAAAAACCAGCCTCTTATTGGTGTTTTGTTTGATATCGGGCCTGTTTATCGCTTGTGAAAAGACAGCGCCTTATGATGGCGATGCCCAATTGGTGATTGACGATGCTATTATCTCTAAATGGATTCAGGATAATTCAGCGACTTTTACAAAACATTCGAGCGGAGTTTATTATAGCATTGGACGTGCTGGCACGGGCGATAAGTTGATTGGTTTGGAAGATACGTTGTATGTGCAGTATGAAGGAAGGGTTCTGGATGCAGATTCTGCATTTAGTAGTACGTTAACGGAAACCGATACATTGAGGGTTATGCTAAGTGCCGTAATGCCTGGTTGGCAGAAAGTAGTTCCATTGATTAAGAGCGGTGGACAGATCAGAATGATCATACCTTCTACTTTGGCTTATCAGAACAGACCAGTAAGTTATGGCAATAATAAGTACCAACAGGTTCCTGAAAATTCCATCCTCGATTTCACTGTGAACATCAGGAAAATAAAATATAAAGTAAATAATTAAATTAAAATATGTTAAATAAAATATCCTCATATGTCTTTGCCTTGATCGGGATGATCGTTGTGATGAGTTCTTGTAAAAAGGAATATGAGTCAATTCAAAATATAGACCAGACTAGAATCCAGGAATATCTGTCGAAGAATAACATAGTCGCCAAACCTGATCCAGATGGAACTGGTTATTATTATCAAATATTAACACCAGGTAGCGGAACAGCCACCTTTGTTAATAAGGATTCAGTATTGTACAACGTAACTGTCAAATCTTTGTTAAATGGAACAGTTTATTATACTACCCCGGCAAATAGTAATATAGGTACCTTTGTCGGATATACTGATGCACTGTTAGGCTTAAATGTACCAGGAGTAAGGAGGGCAATCCAAGAACTGAAGCCAGGTGGTTCGGCCAGTGTAATCTTGCCTTCTTATCTTGCCTTCGGCAAAAATGGAAATACTACACTTAATGTTCCATCAAATGAAATCGTGGATGTAGTGATCACAACTTATCCCGAAACAACACAAAGATTACTTGATGATCGACTGATCAGGGAGTACATTGCTGCAAAAGGATTAACAGCGATTAAAGATCCTAGTGGTGTTTATTATATTGTGTTGGCTAACGGTACAGGAACTGAAGCAATTGATATGAGTACGAGTATCAAAGCAAATTATACTGGCCGGTATCTTAACGGTACTGTGTTCGACTCTAGTACAGATGGTACATTTACTTTTGCATTGACGTCACTGCAAGCAAATTGGGATGTGTTGACTAAATTTACCAAGGGGGCTAAAGTCAGATTGTTTATTCCATCTTCAGAAGCATACGGAACTGCAGGTAGTACAGGTGTATTACCTAATGCAATTCTCGATTTTGAGATTGAAATTGTAGACGTAACCAATTAAAAAATAAAAGCCAGCTTCTTATACAGCGAGAGCTTCCTTAAAAACTTTCAATATTCTTTCCCTTGCAAAAGCATGATCAACAATTGGTTTGACATGCTTTTGCTGTTTATACTCAGGTAACCATCTGTTGATATATGTGAAATCGGGATCAAACTTCTTCATCTGTAACTCCGGGTTAAACATGCGGAAATAGGGTGCCGCATCAGTACCACATCCGCAGGCCCATTGCCAGCCGCCAACATTGCTGGCCATTTCATAATCAAGTAGTTTTCGTGCAAAATAAGCCTCTCCCCAACGCCAGTCGATCAATAAGTGTTTGGTAAGAAAACTGCCAACGACCATCCGTACACGGTTGTGCATATACCCTGTTGGTTGAGTTCGCCGCATGCCTGCATCTACCATCGGGTATCCCGTCTTCCCTTCACACCATGCCTTGAATTCCTGCTCGTTGTTTATCCATTTGATGTGATCATATTCCGGCTTGAAGGCATGGTCAGCCGTGTGCGGAAAATGCTAAAGAATCATCATATAAAAGTCGCGCCATGATAGCTCCGTCAGCCAGTTTATCTGCCTTTTTCGTCAGTGCTTCCCTGGCTGCGTGCCGTATACTAATGGTTCCAAAGCGCAGGTGCAGGCCGATGTGTGTGGTGGCATCGTCGGCAGGAAAATCCCTGCGCGCTTCGTAGCCCTGTAATTTACTTTCAAAATCCTGCTCAGGAAATCTCATTGCTGATCTTTCAAAGCCCATGGCTTTCAGTGTAGGTATATTTAGCAGACTGGTTTTTAAAAGATTGTTCAGGTATTTCTTTACAGGATAGGATTTGATATAGAAATCGTTCAGTCTTTGCTGCCATTGTCTGAAATAAGGTGTGAAAACTGTATAAGGTTTTCCGTCGGCTTTGGTGATTTCTTCTTTTTCAAAGATCACCTGGTCTTTAAAACTTTTGAAGCTAATGCCTTCTGAACCCAGGTATTCTGCAAGTGCATCGTCCCGTTCTTTAGCGTAAGGTTCGTAATCCTGATTGGTGAATACTGCCCTGATCGTATATTCTTTTAGTATTTCCTCCCAGGCAGCTTCTGGAGTTCCATGTTTTACAAGGATGGAAGAACCGTAGGACTGAAGCTCAGTATTGAGCTGAGTCAAGCTATCATAGATAAAGGTAAGTCTGGGATCTGTTTTATTGTCGAGCTTGTCGAGGATCTTCGTGTCGAAGATAAACAAAAGCAGGACAGGATAAGGCGCCTTCAGGGCATGGTATAAAGCAGCCTGGTCATCTAATCGAAGATCCCGTCGCAGCCAGCATATACTGATTTCTTTTTTACTCATTTACTGTAAATATCGGCTAAAGCATCCTCAAGACGAGTATATTTGAAAATAAATCCTTTGTCGAGCAATTTTTGGGCAGAAGCATTGGTACTGAGGGTCACCACAGCACTCATCTTGCCGAGAATCATTTCCAATATTTTTTCCGGAACCTTTAAAGGCCATACCGGCCTATTTAATGCTTTTGCAATGGCTTTTGTCAGGGTAGCGTTAGTTACAGGGAAAGCTGCGCAGGCATTGAATGCACCCCGAAACGCGGGTTCATTTACTGCTTTGACAAACATAGCAATGATATCGTCTATGTGTACCCAAGGAATCCACTGCTCGCCGGTACCTAATGCTGCACCTACAAAATAGCGGATTGGTTTGTCCATAGAGGCTAAGGCGCCTTGTCCCTTTGCGAGAATAAAGCCAATCCGGAATTTAACGATTTGCATCCCAGTGGATTCGCCCTCATCGACAGCATCTTCCCATAATTTGCAGCAGCGGGCCATAAAGCCTGAACCAGTGCCCGAATCTTCATGCAGGACTTCGTCGCCGCGGTCCCCATAATAACCCACGGCAGAAGCAGAAATGAAAGCTTTCACATGATTACCATGCTCCCTGATGGTTTTGTACAATAATTCTGTACTCTTGACCCTGCTATCTATGATCTGCTGTTTACGTTCTTTTGTCCATTTTTTTTCAGCGATCGGTTCACCTGCCAGGTGGATGATCGTATCTATGCCTTCCATGCAGGTCGGGTCTATGGTTTGTTTGTATACATCCCAAAGGAAAACCTTTGCATTCTTTACAGGAGTATTCTTTCTGGACAGGATCGAAATATCATGCCCTGATGCATGTAATATTTGTATGAGTTGCTTGCCAACTAACCGGGTTGCACCGGTAATTAAGATTTGCTTCTTCATGTTCAAATAACCTGAGGTTTGTGTTTTAGTTTCAAAAAGCTGGCTTAAATTACAATAATTTGTTTTGCTTATGTAAATATTGCATAAGGTATTCGCGCTAAGCTAATAAAACGTATATTTTTGTTGATTAGTTAAACAGAGCTACAGGGAATTTATCATGTCTAAGAAAATACTCGTTTGGTTTAGGAATGATCTACGCTTACACGACAATGAGATGTTGGTCGAGGCGATCGCTAAGTCGGACAGTATTCTTCCCGTGTATTTCTTCGATCCGCGCTATTTCATTAACACTAGCTTTGAAACTGCCAAAACAGGTGTAATAAGAGCTTTTTTTTTGTTGGAAAGTGTTTCGTCGTTAAGAAAGGCATTTGTAGAGAAGGCTGGTAATCTACTTATCATTCATGGAAAACCTGAGGATCATTTATCGGAGCTTGTGGAACGTTTCGAAATTAGCGAAGTTTACCATCACCGTGAAGTAGGTCCGGAGGAAACCGAGATTTCGACCAGAGTAGAAGATATATTGTGGAAACAGCGTATTAATTTAAGGCATTTCATAGGACACACATTATACAATAAGGAGGATTTACCTTTCCCCATCAAGGATATTCCTGATGTTTTTGCTCAATTTAAGAAGAAAACCGAACGTGATGCAGTTGTGAAAGACTGCTTTGACACACCTGAACAGATTGCATTTGTGGCTAACGAAGAATGGGGTGAAATGCCGGACTTGAATTCACTTGGCTTTACAAAGCCCAGGCCTAACGGTATAAATAACATTGGTGGCGAGGGAGAGGCTATATTGTATCTGAATAAACTACTTGCCCCAGGATCCGAGATCTACAAAAAACCAGGTAAAGCTTCTTTGGATAAGCAAGGATTTTCTTCCAGACTTTCTGGATGGCTAGCCTTGGGATGTTTGTCGCCTAGAAATGTATATTGGCAGGTAAAGTCGGCCGAAGCAGCATATGGAAGTAATCCTAATTTCAACCAGATACTTTTGGGATTACTTTGGCGTGATTATTATCGTTTCATGTTCAAAAAACATGGGTTGAAATTTTTCCAGGAAGCAGATTTTGTACAATTGATTCTGGCTCCGGTTGTTTCTGATGATGAAAGCATACAACATTGGAAGCAGGGTAATACTGGTCATCCATTGGTAGACGGTTATATGCAGGAACTTAACGAATCAGGTTTTCTCTCTTATCCGGCTAGGTTATTGGTCGCTACTTATCTGGTACATACACTAAAAATTCATTGGACAAAAGGTGCTGCTTATTTTGAAGAGAAGCTGATCGATTATTCTCCAGCAAGTAATTGGGGTAATTGGGCGACTGTTGCGGGTGCTGGATTAGACCTCAAATCAAAAAATACTTTTGATCTGGAAAAACAAATGAAAATTCTTAATGTTGCAATAACGGCAACAGTTTAAAAAAGAAGCTTTTAGTATTGTCATAAACTTGGTTGTTAAACAAAATTTGTTTTTTATCTTGAGTTGTTTAACTTTTGTTGTAAAATAGCAGTGTGAAAATATTCTCTATTAGTGATATCGAAGGCCTGATTGGCATCAAAGCACATACCATCCGTGCCTGGGAAGTTCGTCATGGTCTCGTTCCTCCCAAGAGAACACCTACTAATATCCGGTATTATGATGAGGATGACCTCAAAATGCTACTAAACATTGTAGCATTGAATGAAAACGGGTACAAAATCAGTAAGATTGCCAAGATGGGAAAGGATCAAATTTCCAGTTTGGTAACTCAATTAAAATCAGACTGGAGTAATGATTCTCTGCAAATGATGAGCCTTTCTAAAGCTACCATTTCTTATGATGAACAGGCTTTTTCTGATATTCTTGCCGGCTGTATCTCTGAGATGGGATTAATTAAGACAATGGATCTGGTGTTATTTCCCTTCATGAAACGAGTAGGAATGCTATGGCAAACAGGTGCAATAGATCCATCACATGAGCATTTTTCAGCTAATTTAATTCGTGATCGCATCATCGTAGAGATAGATAAGCTTGATAAACCTAAAATTGAAGATCCAAAACGCTTTCTGCTTTTTCTCCCCGAAGCAGAGACGCACGAAACTGGATTGCTGTTTGCCAGATATCTATTGAAAAAATGTGGACACGAAACGCTTTATCTGGGGCCGGAAGTTCCCTATACTGATTTGAAAAAAGTAGTTGAAGCGTACAAACCTGATTATTCATTTATAGTCCTGACGTCCTTAAATCTTGGGAAGGATGTTAATAAAGTCATCGGAAAAGTTATGGACAATCTGAACGTTCCACTACTGGTGGCAGGAAGTTTGATATCAGAATTTGATATTCTTGTAAAAGATCGACTTACGCCACTGAAAAATGTCTGTGACATGGTCGACTTTCTTGAAGAATTATAAAGAAGTTTACCTGTTATTAAAGGTAAAATCCTAATTTTGCAACACTTATAGCAATTCATAACTAATGGATAATTTATCTTATCTCAATGGCGCCAACGCCGAATACATAGAATCCTTATATCAATCTTATACAGAAGACCCTAACTCAGTTGAATTCGGCTGGCAGAAGTTTTTTGAAGGTTTTGACTTCGGTCGGGGATCTTCCGGGAATGAAGTCAGTGCAGATACTCCTGAACAGTTTATAAAGGAAATTAACGTACTGAACCTGATTAATGGATACCGTCAGCGCGGACACTTGTTTACTCAGACAAATCCTGTAAGAGAAAGACGGCAGCATTTGCCAACCCTTGATATTGAGAACTTCGGTTTATCGAACACTGACTTTGATATGGTATTCAATTCTGGAATTGAAATTGGGATAGGTGCTGCCAAATTAAGCGACATCATCGCTTTCTTAAAACAGACTTATTGCCGGTCTATCGGAGCGGAGTATAAATATGTCCGTACGCCAGAAGTATTGAGATGGATTGAAGGAAAAATGGAAAGTGTACGCAATACACCGAATTTTTCGATTGATGAGAAGAGAAGGATCCTTAAAAAACTAAATGAAGCTGTAAGTTTTGAAAACTTTTTAGGTACCAAGTTCCTTGGTCAAAAAAGATTTTCCTTAGAAGGCGCGGAAGCGCTAATTCCAGCTTTAGATTCAGTAATTGAAAAAGGTGCTGAACTGGGAATTGAGGAGTTTGTAATTGGTATGGCGCACCGCGGCCGTTTAAACGTGCTTGCCAATATCATGCAAAAAACATATAAAGATATTTTTGCTGAATTTGAAGGTAAGGGCTACAGTGCAGAATCTCCATTTGGTGGCGATGTGAAATATCACTTAGGCTATTCGACTGATGTAACCACTAATACCGGTAAAAATGTACACTTGAGTTTATGCCCCAATCCATCTCACCTGGAAACAGTGAATGGCGTTGTAGAGGGTATGACTCGATCTAAAATTGACTTTAAATATGGAGGTGATGATGCACGCATAGCACCAATACTTATCCATGGAGATGCTTCAGTTGCTGGTCAGGGTATTGTTTATGAAGTGATTCAGATGGCTGGTTTAGATGGTTATAAAACTGGCGGCACAATCCACCTGGTCATTAACAACCAAATCGGTTTTACTACCAATTATAAAGATGCACGTACAAGCACTTATTGTACCGATATTGCGAAAGTAACTCTTTCACCCGTGTTTCACGTAAATGGAGATGATCCTGAGGCTTTGGTATATGCCATTAACCTGGCTATGGAATATCGTCAGAAGTATAAAAACGATGTGTTTATTGATATCCTATGCTATAGAAGATTTGGTCATAATGAATCTGATGAGCCTAAATTTACTCAGCCCTTATTGTATAAAAGCATTGAAAAACACGCAAATCCACGGGACATTTATATTCAGCAGTTAATCGGAGAGGGTAAATTGGAAGCAAGCCTGGCAAAAGAAATGGAAAAAGAATTCCGTGGAATTTTGCAGGAAAGGTTGAATGAAGCTAAAGAAATTACTTCTACATATCAAGATGTTAAGTTTGGTGGTGCATGGTCCGACATGCGGATTGCTACACCTCAGGATTTTGAGAGTTCGCCAAATACAGCGGTAAAGAAAACAACCTTATTGGAAATCGCGAAAAGGATCAGTACACTTCCGACAGATAAGAAATTCTTTAAGAAGATTGAAAAGCTTTTTGACGAGCGCAGTAAAATGGCGACCACTACCCATGTGTTCGACTGGGCTATGGGCGAGCAATTGGCTTACGGTACATTATTAGCGGAAGGAAAGCGGGTTCGTTTAAGCGGACAAGATGTAGAACGTGGCACATTTTCTCATCGCCATGCAGTCCTTACATTGGAGGACTCGGAGGAAGAGTATATACCATTGGCAAATATTTCTGATCAGCAAGCCCCTTTTGATATTTATAACTCACATTTATCGGAATATGGCGTGCTTGGTTTTGAGTATGGCTATGCGATGGCAAATCCAAATGCGTTGACCATATGGGAAGCACAGTTTGGAGATTTCTTTAACGGTGCACAGATCGTTGTGGATCAGTACATTGCCAGTGCTGAAACCAAATGGCAACGTGAGAACGGATTGGTGATGTTATTGCCACATGGTTATGAAGGACAGGGTCCAGAGCATTCATCTGCACGTATAGAGCGTTTCATGGAACTTTGTGCAGATTATAACATGCAAGTAACCAACTGTACGACACCGGCCAACTTCTTCCATGCATTGCGTAGACAGTTTAAACGTGATTTCCGAAAGCCATTAGTAGTATTCACGCCAAAAAGTTTTTTGCGTCACCCTGCTTGTGTATCTCCTTTGGAAGATTTTACCGATGGTAAATTCCATGAGGTCATAGACGACACAAATGTAAAAGCTGCGGCAGTGAAAAGGGTCTTGTTCTGTAGCAGGTAAGATCTATTATGAACTGTTGGAGAAGCAAACAAAGATGAGATCAAGGATGTGGCAATTGTACGTGTAGAGCAATTGTATCCTACTCCTGTAGCACAAATGGAAGCTGTTTATAAAAAATATAAAAATGCTGAAGAGGCGGTTTGGGTACAGGAAGAACCTGAAAACATGGGTGCATGGCCATACCTGCTGCGCAGACTGAGAAAAACTTCTTTTAATGATATCGAAGTGATTTCGAGAAAAGAAAGCAGTAGCACGGCAACCGGATTTGCAAGACAGCATGCCGATCAGCAGGCTTACATTTTAGCCAAGGCTTTTGAGGTGCCAGTTACTGAAAAAGAGCAGAAGATTGCTAAAAAATCCGTGAGTAAAGTATATAATGTAGATTAGAAAAATAATACATCAGTTATGAGTATAGAAATAAAAGTTCCGCCAGTAGGTGAATCGATAACCGAAGTTGTTTTATCACGTTGGGTGAAAAACGATGGTGATGCAGTAGAAATGGATGAAGTAATTGCCGAATTAGAATCTGATAAAGCGACCTTCGAGCTAACTGCGGAACAGGCTGGAACTTTAAAAACAGTAGCAGCGGAAGGTGATACACTTGCCATTGGTGCTGTAGTGTGTAAAATTGAAGATGGTGGCGCGGCACCGGCGAAAACCAAAGAAGAGGCGGCTCCTACTGCTGAAGCACCAGTTGCCGCTGCAGATAAATCTGCTGCACCTGTAGCAGAGAAATCGGGTGAGAGTTATGCGACCGGTACTCCTTCTCCTTCTGCAGGTAAAATCCTTGCTGAAAAAGGAGTAGATGCTGGGTCTGTAAAAGGAACAGGTGTAGATGGACGTATCACTAAAGAAGATGCCTTAAACGCAGAGAAAGCGGCACAACCAGCAACTAAAGCTGAAGCTCCAAAAGCAGCAGCCCCTGCAGCAGTGGCCGGATCTAGAAATGAGCGCAAAGAAAAAATGTCGCCATTGCGCAAAACTGTAGCAAAACGTTTGGTGGCTGTGAAAAATGAGACAGCTATGTTGACCACATTTAACGAGGTAAACATGAAGCCTATTATGGATCTACGTGGCAAATATAAAGATCAATTTAAAGAAAAGTATGGCGTGGGTCTGGGTTTCATGAGCTTCTTCACTAAAGCAGTATGTGAGGCTTTGAAAGACTTTCCTGCTGTAAATGCGAGAATTGATGGAGAGTCAGTTGTATTATAATGACTTTGCTGACATTTCAATTGCAGTTTCGGCACCTAAAGGATTGGTGGTTCCAATTATTAGAAATGCAGAAAGCATGAGCCTGGCACAGATTGAAAAAACAGTGATTGAGCTGGCTACTAAAGCACGCGATAGTAAATTGACGATTGAAGAAATGACTGGTGGTACTTTCACGATCACAAATGGTGGTGTATTTGGCTCCATGATGTCTACTCCAATCATCAATGCCCCTCAATCGGCTATCCTGGGTATGCACAATATCATCGAACGCCCTATTGCCGAGAAAGGTGAAGTGGTGATCAGACCGATGATGTATGTGGCGTTATCTTATGACCACAGAATCATCGACGGAAGGGAATCTGTTGGCTTCCTGGTTAGGGTGAAACAATTATTGGAAGATCCTGCAAGATTGCTTTTAGGAGTTTAATCCATTTATTTAATGATATAAAAAAAGGTCGTGATGTGATTCACGACCTTTTTTTATGCTGTTATTTGGTCTTGATGAAATCCGGAACTTTAGTGGTTCGCAGGTACTGATCGAATAAGGGCTGTAACTTTAAACCGCTTTCCTTGATGATGTAATCTTCAATTTGTTTGGTTGTCACCGTTTGGTGATAGAATGTTTTGTTGAGTCCGCGTAAGATGCCTCTGAATTTTTCATCATTATTGATCAGTTGGCGAATGTTATGAATCATATTTGCCCCTTTATAATACATATCTCCCGAACCTTCGCTATTCACGTTATAATCCCCAATGATGGGAATGTCATTGGAGATGTTCTGACGGATGCCGATGACGTATTCATTTGCTGCCTTTTTACCGTAAAGACTTTCGATAAACAGGGCTTCAGAATAATTGGTGAAACTTTCATGGATCCACATGTCGGCGATATCTTTGGAGGTGATGTTGTTTCCGAACCATTCATGTCCGCTTTCGTGAACGGTAATGAAATCGAACTTAAGTCCCCAGCCACTGCCGGATAAATCACGTCCTAAGTAACCCTTTTTAAACTGATTGCCATACGCGACCGCGCTCTGGTGCTCCATGCCGAGGTGGGGTGCCTGCACCAGTTTATAGCCATCCTCATAAAAAGGATAGGGACCAAACCAGTGCTCAAATGATTTTAGCATGGGTTTTACATCTGCATTCCAATGCGGACGGGCCTGGGTACTATCTTCTTTTAATGCCCAAAAATCAAGTGAAAGATTTCCTTTCTCTCCTTTATACTGATCTTTCCAATGCGCGTATTTTCCGATGTACAGGGTTACGTTATAGTTGTTAACGGGATTGGAGACAAACCAATTGTACTGCGTGTAGCCATCTGGTTTCTCTATAACTGTTCTTAATCGTCCGTTGGATACATCCTGCAGACCTTTAGGGACGCTAATGCTGATCATCATGCTATCGACTTCGTCGCTCTGGTGATCCTTATTGGGCCACCAGGAGCTCGCTCCGAAACCCTGACAGGCAACCGATACCCAGGGATTTCCGGATCTGTCTTTGCTGAAGATGAAACCTCCGTCCCAGGGTGCTCTTTTGGCAATCACTGGATTTCCTGAATAGAAGACTTTGAAGCTTGATTTGCTGCCCTTTTTTATCGCCGTTGGGAAGCTCAGGAATACCGCATTGAATTCTCTTCTAAAGGGGATTTCGGTTCCCATATACATCACCTTCTCTACCTTCAGGTTACTGAAGAGGTCAAATTGTAGCTGGTCAAATGTTTGAGTTGCAGTAAAACGGAATTCATTGCTCCCGCTAATGAACTTGTTGTCGATATCTACCTTGACGTCGAGGTGATAATAGTTGAGGTCATAACAGGTTCTCAGGGGTGTGAGTGCACCTCTGAGTGAATCTGCCCTCGTGTACTTATGCCGGCCATCCATAAGCTGTGCAGATGCAAGCTGACTCATCAACAACGTCAGGATTATACTGAATATTCTTTTCACGGTCTTAGGGTTTTAATACAGATACAGTAATGGCAGATGCATTATTGACATCATGGTAAATCCGGTGCGTGGCCTTTTTGAAGTCGGCCGGTTCTGCCTGGTAGATGTCCATGAACTGTTGTGGGTTTCTATCTGCGAGGGGGAACCAGGAGTTCTGAATCTGGATCATGATCCTGTGACCTTTTTTGAAGGTATGCGCGACATCAGGGAGGGTATAGTTGACTTTAGTGACTTGGCCTGGAATCATCGCTTCAGGTTTTTCAAAGCTGTTTCGGTATTTGCCGCGCATGATCTCTCCGCGCACCAGCATTTGGTAGCCAGCCATTAATATTCCCTTTGGATTGGGTGCAGGTGTGGCAGCGTCTTCCGGAAAGACATCTATCAGCTTGACAACATAATCAGCATCAGAGCCTGTAGTAGATACGACCAGTTTGGCTAGAACAGGGCCGGTGAGCGTAATGTCGTCAGTCAAGGGATCTGTTTGAAAGACCTTAACATCTGGCCTGCGTGCAGCAAAACGCTGATCATCGATCATGTATTCACGCGTTCTTTTTGCCTGTACACCATCCTGATAAGGTACCGGAGCGTTGGGGTCACTTACATACTCATCCCAGCTGTCTGTCCGGCCTACCTTTTCAAAGCTGAGCTTTCCATTGGGCTGCAGGTATAAAGTTCTTTCTTCTGTTTCTTTTGGAGGCCAGGTATTGAAACCCTTCCACTCATTGCTGCCGGTAACGAAGATGTTTGCCTCAGCCGCCTTAAAATCGCCATCACCTTTCAGGTAATGCTTAAAAAATGGCAGTTCAAATTTCTCCTGGTACTGGATACTTGTCGGTTGCCCAAAAGGGATATCCCCAAAGCTGGAACCATCACTGCGCACCCAGCCACCATGAAACCATGGACCGGCAACCAATATGTTGTTGGCCCCCGGATTTTGTTTTTCTATCGCCTGATAAGTTGCAAAGGTGCCGTAAGCATCTTCTGCGTCGAAGAATCCCCCTACTACCATTACAGCAGGCTTCACACCTTTGAGATGAGGCTGGATATTCCTGGCCTTCCAGAAGGTGTCCAGATTCGGATGTGCAAAGAGGTTGTTCCAGAAACGGATGCTGTCGGCAAAGTATTTTTCTTTCAGATTTTTCACTGAACCGGATTCCAGGTAGAAGCGGTAGTTATCTGCAATGGGAAACTGAAAACCTTTGGGGCCTTTATCCGGGGTGATCGGCGTAGGTCTTGGTACGCCAAAGCTGCTCATGAAGCCAAAGGCATCCATGAGGAACAAAACTCCGTTATGGTGAAAATCGTCGCCAATAAACCAATCGGTGACCGGTGCTTGCGGAGAAACTGCCTTTAAAGCAGGATGTGCTCCTGGTAGCGATGTTGTAGAATAAAAGCCGGGGTAGGAGATGCCGTAGATTCCAGCCTTTCCATTGTTGTTTTTGATGTTCTTTACCAACCAGTCGATGGTGTCATAAGTATCGGAACTTTCATCGATGTCCTTTTTTGATTTTTTATTGGCTACATGAGGTCTGATGTCGTCAAAACTGCCCTCGCTCATCCAGCGACCCCTCACATCCTGATAAACGAAGATAAAACCTTCACGCATTTCTGCAGGAAAATTTCCCAGGCTGGTCTTGTATTTGTCCTCACCATAAGGGGCGCAGGTATATGGGGTCCTATTGATCAGAAAGGGATATTTTTTGCTTTGGTCTTTCGGGAGATAAATCGAAGTGAACAATTTCACGCCATCGCGTACTGTGATGTAACGTTCAATCTTCGTGTAGTTTTCACGAACGTAAGCTGAATCTGTCTGTTGCGCAAAAAGGGACGACAATGTACATACAGAGACAGCAGTAAGCCATAGAGATTTGAAAAAAGTCATGATGATGGTGTTGGTTGCTTAAAACTCAAATATAGCAAATGAAAATCTTTCAGCAGAGATTGTCGTAATTTGTCGGAAGATTTACATTCTTTGCAATTAGCGCCGTATTTCGGTATAGGTTTATTAACTTTGTGCCACAAAAAATATCCTTAATATGCAATACGATGTAGTTGTAATTGGCTCGGGCCCGGGCGGTTATGTAGGAGCAATCAGATGCGCTCAGTTAGGCTTAAAAACAGCAGTGATAGAGAAATATAAAACCTTTGGCGGAACCTGCCTGAATGTAGGCTGTATTCCATCTAAAGCGTTGTTGGATTCTTCGGAGCATTATCACAATGCTGCCCATACTTTCAAAACTCACGGCATCGACCTGAAAGATCTGAAAGTGGATATGCCACAGATGATTGCACGTAAAAATGATGTCGTATCGCAAAATACAGCAGGGATACAATACTTGTTTAAAAAGAATAAGATCGATGCTTTCGAAGGCGTAGGATCTTTTGTAGATAAGAATACCATTAAGGTAACTAAAGCAGATGGCTCAACCGAGACCGTAACTGCGAAAAACGTGATCATCGCATCAGGATCTAAACCAACAGCACTTCCTTTCCTGCCGATTGATAAAAAGCGCATCATCACTTCAACCGAAGCTTTGAATATCACTGAGGTGCCAAAGCAAATGATTGTCATCGGCGGCGGTGTAATTGGTCTGGAACTGGGATCAGTATATGCAAGATTGGGCACTAAAGTTTCTGTGATCGAATTCCTACCTTCTATCATCGCCACTATGGATGCTGGTTTAGGTAAAGAACTGCAGCGCGTGCTTAAAAAGTCTTTGGGGATGGAGTTCTTTATGGGACATAAAGTGACTGGTGCTACTGTGAAAGGTGAAAAAGTTACAGTATCTGCGACCAATGCCAAAGGTGAAGAAGTGACATTTGATGCCGATTATTGCATTGTTGCTGTAGGACGGACAGCTTATACTGAAGGTCTTGGCCTGGAAAATATTGGAATCAAGGCTGAAGAGAGAGGAAATAAAATTCCCGTAAACGACCACCTGGAAACTTCAGTGCCAGGTGTATATGCCATCGGTGATGTCATCAAAGGTGCAATGCTTGCACACAAGGCAGAGGATGAAGGTGTATATGTAGCTGAGCGCATCGCCGGACAAAAGCCGCATATCAATTATAACCTGATCCCTGGTGTAGTATATACCTGGCCGGAGGTTGCTTCTGTAGGCTATACCGAAGAGCAATTGAAAGAACAGGGCGTTAAATATAAAGCAGGATCATTTCCTTTCAAAGCGAGTGGGCGTGCTAAAGCCAGTATGGATACAGACGGTTTTGTAAAAGTGCTGGCAGATGCCAAAACTGACGAGATCCTGGGTGTACATATGATTGGCCCACGTGCTGCAGACATGATTGCAGAGGCGGTGGTTGCTATGGAATTCCGTGCTTCTGCGGAAGACATTGCCAGGATTTGCCATGCTCACCCAACCTACACTGAGGCGCTTAAAGAAGCGGCAATGGCTGCCACTGAAAACAGGGCAATACATATTTAAAAATATTCCGCAATATTGTCAGAGCCACAGATCATTCTGTGGCTTTTTGCTTTAAATGCGGATAAGTTTCATAGAGTACTTTGATTGAGATTTCAATCAGTTTCAAATGCTCATAATCGTGACCATGCTGTACCTCTACATTGATGTATGGGATCTTTTTATACATGGCATAGACGGAGAGGGAACCATCTTCTGGTCCGCCTTCCGATTGTAAGACCACATTCACATTCTGCTTCTTGAAGTTGTTAAATAGTGCGAGTTCAGTCACCAGGATCAGGTCGTCGGGATCCATCTCGAAGTTGACATGCACAGAATCTGCTGTTTTTTCCAGGGGGTAACCTTTCAAATAGGAAGTGATGCCAAAGCCACCGTCTGCATTGTTATGCAGCGTAAACATATAGCCATGCTGATCGGCACGATAATAATCCAATACGGATCTCGATGTCTCCTGTAGTTTTTCCACTACCTCATCACTGTCTATATTGCCATACTTCTCCAGCCCGGTTACTATCCCTTCGTAAGAGTAAATGCTATTAGGGTCTGTCTGGAAGTTTAGCCCTTTATGGGCAAACTTATAGTTCCTGGTATTTCCATACTGACTGTCGATGATCGTGCCTCCGCTAAATCTAATGTATTCAAACGCTGCCCTGATGCCTGTATCCTCATCATCATGAATAGCTAGAAAATGGATATTTGGCTTTCCATAACTGTATTTGACCAGGTTGATCTTGAGGTTGTTTAACTGGATAACTGAGGTGTCGGTTTGGATGCCTTCAAATACCGGAGGATGTTGGGCTTGGGAAAGAAGTGTGCAGCAAAATATAAATATGGTTAAAAGAATGTATTTCAGCATGATGAGTTTAAGACAACAAAATAATTATAATTGTTTTAAGCCCAAATAAAAAAGAGGAACTTTTTAGGGTTCCTCTTTGAAAAATATGATGATGGAAGATTAATGACCGTGATCAAGATCGTACTCCAGTACGTCCTTGTGATCATATGGTTCAACCATTAATTCATCAATGGTTTTTCCTTTTTTGTTGAATCCGAATTTGTCCAGCATCCTGTCGAAGATCAGGTACACTACTGGAACCACAATCAAAGTCAGGAATAAGGAACTGGTCAGACCTCCTACAATAACCCATGCCAGACCATTTTTCCATTCCGCACCGGCGCCGCTGGCCAAAGCAATTGGAAGCATACCGAATACCATGGCAATAGTGGTCATCAAAATTGGACGAAGACGGGCATGATTGGCCAATACCAGTGCTTCCTTAGTGTCTTTACCTTCCGCTTTCAGGTGATTGGTAAAATCGACAAGGATAATCGCATTTTTCGCTACCAGACCCATTAACATGATCAAACCTAAGATCGTAAAGATACCGATCGAGTTATTGGTCAATGCCAATGCCAGTAGGGCTCCAATTAAAGCCAGAGGTAGAGAGAACATAACTACCAATGGGTAAACGAAGCTATCGTATAAGGCTACCATAATCAGGTAAACCAAAATTACAGCAGCTAACAACGCGATACCCAAAGTACCGAAACCTTCACTTTGGTTTTCCTGATCACCGGCCCATGTATAGCTTACGCCAACAGGGGCTTTTAATTTGCCACTTTTCTGTTGATCTTCTAATGCTTTCTGGAAATCCGAGACGATTGATCCAGTTGGCCTACCGATCGACTGAGCTTGAACTGATACAGAAGTCGATTTATTCAAGCGTTCCAGTTGACTTGGTCCTGAGCCTTCAGTGATATTTGCAAATTGCGACAGCTTAATCTGGGCACCCTTATCATTTACGAATATCAGGTTACGTACATCATCGATGTTTTTCCTGTTGAAATCCTGATATTGAATGTTGATGTCGTATTCGTACTCGCCTTTTCTATACTTACCATCGGTATTACCAGCAAAAGCAGTCTGCATCGTAGAACCTACTGTGGCAAGTGTAAGGCCAACAGCAGACATCTTATCTCTGTCTACCTGAACATTGATCTCCGGAGTTCCTTTTTCCACAGACAGTTTAATTTCCGTTGCTCCCGGAATGGTTTTCAATAAAGCTTGTGCACCTTGTGCATATTTTAGCGCACTGTCAAGATCTGAGCCCATCACTACCAAACTAATTGGTGCATTTTCTGCTATACCCAAAATACTAATCGGTACGGTTTTAACTTTTGCTCCAACAAGTTCTTTCGCTAAGGCGCGACTCATTTTTGTCGCGAAGATATCGGATGAAACACCTTCTCGTTCTTTTCGGTCTACTAATTTTACGTTAATCTCCGATTTGTAAGCTGTAGCCTGGGTGCCACCAAAGTCACCGCTGGCTTGTCCCACCGTAGTGATTAATTGTGTAATTTCTGGTTGTTTGTCGAGGAAAGCCTCAGCTCTTTGGGTATAGAAATTGGTCTGCTCTAATGAAGCATCTTTAGGCAATTCGATCTGAACCAGGAATTCTCCTTTGTCCGATTTAGGGAAAAACTCAGATCCGATAAAGCCGGCTCCCAATAATCCACAAGAACTAAGGAACAAAACGAATACACCGATCAGTGTGATAGCTTTGTGGTTTAATGACCAATTCAGAATATTCGTAATCCAAAGGGTGAATTTCTTTAATTGCTTTTCAAACCAAAGAATAAATCTACCAAATATATTTTTACCCTCAATGTGTTCCAGTTTACCATATCTGGAGAATAGCAAAGGAACTATGGTGAAAGATGCCAATAAGGAAAGTAATGTCGCTATAATTACAACAACGCAGAATTGGCGGAGAATATTGGAAACCAAACCCGAACTTACTGCGATGGGGAAGAACACCACCACAATTACGAAGGTAATGGATACTACGGTAAAGCCAATTTCACGGGTAGCATCAGATGCTGCTCTTACCTTATTCTTACCCATTTCCATATGTCGCTGGATGTTTTCCAGAACCACAATGGCATCATCCACAAGGATACCGACCACAAGGGATAGACCTAATAATGACATCAGATTTAAAGTGAATCCAAATAGGCTAATACCGATAAACGTCGCAATCAATGAGGCTGGAATGGATACCATTACAATCAGTGCATTACGTAAGCTGTGAAGGAAGAAGAGCATAACGAATGCTACCAGTACAACAGCCAGGATTAAATCGTGGATCACAGCGTCGGCAGATTCTAAAGTGAAAATGGAACTATCATTTACAATTTTAATATCTAGTTTATTTGCCGCATAATCAGTTTTAAGCTTTTCAATAATGGTATGGACACCTTTACTTACTTCTACAGCATTTGCATCACTTTGTTTGATAATTTGGATTGCAATAGAGGCTTGTCTATTGATACGAGCCAGTTTTTCAGTTTCTTTTTGAGCATCCTGCACATCAGCTACATCACCTAAACGTATCTGAGCTCCGTCTTTCGAGGTGGTTAAAACCAAATTCCTCAGTTCTTCAATACTTTTGTATTTACCTGATAGACGGATTAGTACGTCTTGATTTTGAGTTTTAACACTTCCGGTAGGGAAATCCAGGTTTGAACTTAGGATCATCTGTTGTACCTGAGGGACGGCAAGATTGTAGCCCTGCAGTTTATCCGCATCTAATGCAACCTGAATTTCACGCTCCGAGCCACCCACAAGGTTCACTTGTGCGATACCACTCACCCTGGAAATTACCGGAGCAATTCTCTGATCAATTAAGTCATAGAAGGTAACATCATCCATGTTTGCTGATGCGGACATGGTAATTACCGGTAAATCATCCAATGAGAATTTACTCAATGATGGGGTTTTTACATCCTCCGGTAAGTCAGAAAGAATGGCATTTACTTTGCGCTGTGCATCATTCAAGGAGATATCAATATTTGCTTTATCCGTTAGCGTTATCGTAACTGTTGATAAACTTTCAAAGGAGACTGCATTGATTTTTTTGATATTTTCCATCGATGATACCGCATCCTCAATTTTTTTGGTTACGGTATTTTCAACCTCAGCTGGTGATGCACCAGGGTATATGGTTGAGATAGATACTACGTTGTTCGAGAATTTAGGAAGTAATTCATAACCCAACGAAAAGTAACTTAGTAGCCCCAAGTAAAGTAAGTGCGGTAAAAACCACAATTACCAGCGAGGGCCTTTTTATAGATATGTCTGTTATCTTCATTTTCTTTTTTTAATGCAGGAGTCGCGATTGGCTACTTGCGTTTTTTATCCATGAGTATAATGAATTTATTTAACGATGCTAACCGCAGTACCTTCAGCAAGGTTAATTTGTCCGCTGGTAATTACAGTTTCACCTTCATTCAATCCTTCAAGGATTTCAACATGAATCTCCTAAAATACGACCTGAAACGACATTGCGTAGTTTAGAGGTATTGTTTGATTTATCGTAACACAAATACTTGATTGCTGCTCACACTACCCACAAAAGAAGTTCGTGGAATAAGGATGCTAGGCGCTTGTTTAGGGAAATTGAATACTGCAGTTCCGTACATACCTGCTTTTAAAGTGTTTTTATTGCTATTGTCTACTTCAATTTCAATAGGGAAATTTAGAGTTGCATCTGCTTTTGCAGCAATGAAAGTAACTTTACCTGAAAACTTATCAGTCGGAAAAACAGAAGATTTGATTTCAATCTGATCGCCAATTTTAAGGTTGGCAACCTGAGATTCATTTACGTTTACCTTAAGTTTCAATTTGGAAACATCAACGATTTCAAATAATTGAGTGCCTGGTGTACCTGTTACAAATGCACCAACCTCAATGTATCTTTTGTTGACGATACCGTTGATTGGAGATTTGATATTGGCATCGCTCAGTTTACGTTGAGAAGCTTGTAAACGTAATTTTGCATTTCTGGTAGCTAATTTAGCTTGGTCTAACTGTTGTTGGGTTACTCCACCTGTTTGGAAGGAGCTTTGATACCTTGCCTCATCTCTTACCGCATTCTGATAAGTAGCTTCGGCAGTTTCTCTGTCGGTATTTATAATTTCTGCATCAATGCGGGCCAAAACTTGGCCTTTGCTTACGCGGGTCACCTTCATCAACATAAATTGCTGTAACACGGCCTGCATTTTCTGATAAGAAGTTTAGTTCTTGTTTAGCAATAAAATTTCCGTTTGCACTGAAATCAAGATCTACAACTTTTCTTTTCTACTGTAGCGATCCGAACCGCAACGGCACCACCGCCTTTTGCAATGAAAGCAGTTTTAGCTTCATTCTTCTTCTTATTGTTTGTTAAAACATAAGGCAATAGCTCCAACTGCAACAACAACTACAGAATTGATATAATTATTCTTTTCATTTCTATTAACTAGTGATTTAATATTTCCGTTTGATTTGATTAATTGTATTTCGGCAATTTTGTAATTCAATAAAGCCTGATGTATAGCTGTTTTGAGCAGAAGTCAATGCATTTTCCGTATCCAGCAGATCTGTTAAACTGGCAAGGCCATTGTTGTAATTGTTTTGCGTGCTTTTGTAAATTTCCTGGCAAGCTCCGCATTTTTCTTCTGTGCATTAATGGTATTGATGTTGTTTCTCAATTGAATTTTTGCATTCTCATAAGCCAGGTTCAAGGAGTTCGTCGATCTGTCGTCTGTCTTCCTTAGCTTTTTTAATATCAACATCTGCCTGACGGATTTTTGAGCGGGTTAAAAAGCCATTGAAAATAGGGATCTTAAGGTCACGCCAATTGCTGATGCACCGTAATCCGATTGCTGCTGATTGGAAGTTAGGAAATCGAAACTGTCACTTTGACTGGAGTAAGTATAATTACCTGTTAAAGATAGGTTAGGATAATATTCAGCAACATAAGCTTTTCGTTGCAGGGATAAGTAGTTTATCCTGAATGTCAAGATCTTAAATTCTGTTCTGTTGTTCAAAGTCAACGGAATCTGCAAACTCTGGTAACCTCGTCACTTCTGTTAGTTCTGTTGTAGGAAGAATGATTTCGGTTTTTACTGGCATACCCATGGAAAACTTCAGTTGATTTTCCAGTTGCGTAATTGCATTAATGGTTTGCTCGCGCTGAGTTTCCAGGTTGGTAAGGTTAACTTTTATCCGATCCACATCGATTTTTTTGGCGAGACCGTTTTTGTATTGGTTGGAGATGATCTTCTCAATGACCCTTACATTTTTAATATTGGTATCAATAACATTTAATTGTTGTCTGTTCACCAATACCTGGTAGTAATTGTTAGCGACCAACTCAATAATTTGTTCTTCTGTAAGTTGTGCAGTAAGATTGTAATATTCTTCACTGGATCTTGCGGCTTGCAAGCCGGTAAAAACTTGTTGGTTAAACAATTGCTGCGAAAGTTGAACGCCGGCAGAAGAATTCCATTTCTGACCAAATTTGAGTGTCTGCGTTTGACCGCCAAAATCAACGACCTGCGAACCGATAATGGGGTTATAGGTTAAGCCTCCATTACCGGTAATCTGTGGTAAAGCCTGTGCCCTGACTTCTTCCACTTTATATCTTCCCCCCTCAATATCCAATTTGGCTTTGCGTGCATTCACGCTGTTTTGCAAGGCATAATTCAAGGCTTCCTTTAGCGTCAGCGTCTGCTGCGCCATGAGGGCATTGGATAGTACCAATCCCAGCAGGAGCAGCGGGATCGTTTTTATCTGTTTAATTATAGTGTTCATATGATATAGTTGTCTGTTTATTTTAATCCTTTTATAAATATGTTTGACAAGTTGACCTGTTTTTCCAGCATGGTTTTTAATTCTTTTTTACTAGGAAACAATTCTTTATTACCATGCATAATACATAGTGAGGTTATTCCTGCAAGACTCTCCAAGTATAGTTCTGCAGTTTTTTCTACATCTGTTTCTGATATTTCTCCCTTTTCTATCGCTGTCTGAAAAATATCTGCATGAAATTTTTGGTTCTTCTCCTTCATTTCCATAAAGTGTCTTTTAAGTTCATCTGAATTTAAAGACGAATCAGGGCTGCCGCCTGAAAGGTGCAGCATATAATATCTCTGAAAAAACTTATGCCTGATTTCGATGAAAGAAATCAACAGATCACTTAATGTAATGTCGACATAAGGGATCTTATCGAGTAAAATAAAGTAATCTGAGAAGATCTTGTCAATCACACCAAATACCAGACTGTTCTTGTCAGGAAAGTAATAATACAAGGATGGTTTTGAAACTGACAGGTCTTCTGCAATTTCATTCATTGTGGTTTTATTGATCCCATAATGCATAAAACGCTTAATCGCCCCATCAATTATTGCATCCCTTTTTTTATCTGTCTCTACCATTCTACTTTTTTACTTTTTGACTTTTTTCTTTCAAGGGTCAAAAATACAGCCATTATTCAGTATCACCAATTTTGCGAATGAAATTAGCTTAAAGTTAATAAAAAAATGACAATATTATTACTTAGTCTTTAGGCCTGCCATAAAGATGTCTGCAAACATTTTTTCTTTAATAAAAATCTGTTTAAACATTTCTTTTCCTGGGAACATCATTTTTCCTTTAGCAAGGATATTGAAATGTATACCTGAAAGGGCATCCATGAAAATGTCGGTAGCAAGTTTTGGGTCTTCCATTGTCAGCTCTCCGCTTGAAATCCCCCTGCTGAAAAGTGAACTCACGATAATTGCTTCAAATGTTTTTGCTCTTTGAAATTTTTCAAAGAGCCCTTCCGGAAGTTCATTTCCGATAATTTGATTTTCTTCAAATAAGTTATAATATTTCTGGATATAGGATTGTCTTTTTTGTAGTAGCTTAAGTACACCTTCGGTCGAGGTGTTGGTTTTATCTATGGATTTCACCAGTTCACGGCTCATAATGTGCATCAAATGCTCGATGCAGCTAACATAAAGGCTTAGCTTATCAGGGAAGTAATAATATAAAAGCGCTTTGGAGAATGCAATGTCTTTGGCAATCTCAGTCATTGTTGTTTTTGCAAGTCCATAATGTGCAAATCGCTTTAATGCAGCTTCTATAATTAATCCTCTTTTCTTATCCTGATTTTCCATAAAAAATTATTGTTCCCCATCAGATCTTATTAAATGTCTGATCTTTTAACAATCGAGCTGAAAAATAAGGAAAATTTTCAAATAATAATTTTAACATATTCATTACAGCTCATTATCCGCTACATTTGCGCCTGATTAAACACTTTACTTATGTTCGAACTGCAGGAAAACGCTTCTTTAAAACCTTATAATTCCTTTGGAATTGCTGTTAGTGCCAGATACTTTGTAGAAGTATTTACTGAAGAAGATTTGATCAGTGTGCTACAGTCAGACTTAATTTCAACACAGCAATTGTTGGTATTGGGAGGGGGGAGTAATGTGTTGTTTACACAGGATTTTAATGGTTTGGTGATTAAGATGAGCATTCCTGGGATTTCAACTTTGGTTACAGAAGATGAAGTGTTAGTGACTGCCGGAGCAGGTGTAGTGTGGAATGATTTGGTGAATTATTGTGTTTCAGGAGGCTATGCCGGTATTGAAAATCTTAGTCTGATTCCAGGAACGGTAGGTGCCTCGCCAATACAAAATATAGGGGCCTACGGTGTAGAGTTAAAAGATGTATTTCATTCTTGTGAAGCCTATAGTATCAGTACAGCAGAACCAAAAACATTCAATTTTGAAGATTGTGGTTTCGGCTATAGGGATAGCATTTTCAAGGGAGCACTAAAAGGCAAGTATATCATTAGTTCCGTCACTTTTAAGCTAAATACCTCGACTAACGTCAATACGCAATATGGTGCAATTCAGGATGAGCTGAGAAAAAGAGACATCAGGAATCCAAATATCTCTGATATTTCTGTGGTGGTTTCGCAAATTAGGCAGAGCAAATTGCCAGATCCATCGACTATCGGCAATGCAGGCAGCTTTTTTAAAAATCCGGTAGTCAGCAAAGAGCAGTTTGAAAAGATTTATTATGATCATCCTGATATAGTAAATTATCCCGCTGCAGGCGATCGAGTTAAGTTAGCCGCAGGATGGCTTATAGAGTCTTGCGGATTTAAAGGTTTGATTTTCGGACAGACCGGAACCTGGAAGCACCAGGCGCTAGTCATAGTCAATCATGGACATGCTACAGGTCATGAGGTGTATAGTTTTTCGGAACGGATCATACAGGCGGTCGATGCCAAATTTGGTGTTAAACTGGAAAGAGAAGTAAATATTCTGTGACATACTGTATAGGATAGCCTACAGGCTAAAAAATAATTTCATACTATAGTTTCTTTTTTTTTGGTACGCATGTTGTGTATCGTTTAGTGTATAATATTAAACAAACTTTCTAATCGCCACGTATTTAAATGTTTGTTTAATGAATGTTGAACCCTAAAATCTTTAAACACCATGACAAAAAATGAATTCAACCTCCAGCTCAACGATCACTCAGGTTCTTTACAGTCATTTGCACTAAATTTTACTAAAGATATTGAAGATGCTAATGATTTGGTTCAAGATACGATGCTGAAAGCAGTGACGTATTACAGCAAATTTAAAGAGGGAACAAATTTAAAAGGTTGGTTGTTTACAATCATGAAAAATACATTCATCAACAACTATAGGCGTTTGGTGAAAACAAATTCTATCATCACACAATCGGAGGATATTTCTTCAGCCAATCTGCACTATAGTGCTTCCAGAAATTCAAGCGAAAGCAAATTTATAATTGGAGATATCAATAAAGCGCTTGCTACTTTACAACCCGAATATTATGTGCCATTTATTAAATATTTTGAAGGGTTCAAATATCATGAAATTGCAGAGGAATTAAATATTCCCATTGGAACGGTAAAAACAAGAATTCACGTTGCCCGTCAAATCTTGAAAAAATACTTGAAAACATACTCTAAAGAGATTTTGGGTGCAGAAGTAGCCTAAAGAAATTCAACATTTGAAAAAAAGCCGCTGTATAAACAGCGGCTTTTTTGTTTGTGCTAAAAACCCATTGAAAATGGTACTTTTGAAGCTGATTTATCATAAATGAATAATAAATTCTTCCTTTTTAAAAAATCGTTCATGGCGAATTGGGTTCAGCTACTCTTTGCTTCGCTACTTTCCTCTTTGTTTTTCTCCTTAATTGCCTATATTTTTGCAATGCTTGGTGTTCAGGTGATGGGTTTCAGTTGGCAAGAATTCCTGGTTTATCCTTTGCTATCTTTTGCGGGGCTTCTGATATACCAGTTCTTAAATGTAGCCTATACAGACAATAGTCTTGAAAAATTCACCCTGTCTTTGAGTAATCTGCTGCTTGGTATATGTGCTGCTATGTTGTTTTTTACCTACGCAAAATGGTTTAGTGTGATCACTTTTGGGATCCTGTTGCTGCTTTTATTATATATCGAATATTTTAATAAATTACGGTTTATGTACCGCTTTTACCGTACTTATCTTATCAGTCTTTTTCTTTTTTACCCTGCTTTTGCCCTATTGATTGCCAAGCATATTGTTGAATATGACCCCTCACAAACTGTAAATCTGAATATTGGTAACATTCCTTTGGAGTGCTATTTCTTTTTTATTGGGATGCTTTTACTCAGCACTTACCTTTTGGAACTATTTAATAGCAGAAAGACAAGATGATAGACTTACCGATTTACAGCAGACAGCAATTGGCCCTTAGGAATGGTCAGGATAAGCCGCAAATCTGGGTTGCTTACCAGGGACTTATTTATGATGTTACAGAAAGCAGACTTTGGAGGAATGGAAAGCATTATGAGCATTGGGCAGGTCAGGATTTGACTGATGAACTTGCAGATGCTCCACATACTGCTTCAGTATTTGAGAGATTTATTCCAATTGCTTTATTAAAACAGGAAGAATACTGATTAGCATCCTCCCTATTTTTTTACTTTATTATTCTATCGTGAATGAACTTAAGTTTACAAATTCCTGTATCCTTTCTGCAACTTCTTCATGGGCTTAAATTTACTATTTTTTCTGTTCCGAATTTCTCTACACAGAATGAAGCCAGTGCCGAACCGATAAATAATGGCATTTTTCATGTTGTTGAAGTTGATCGTTCCTACTTTGGCCAGATAACCAATAAAACCGCCTGCAAAAGTATCTCCTGCGCCTGTTGGGTCAAATACTTCTGCCAATGGCAGGGCAGGGGCAGAAAAAATCTTATCTTCATGAAACAACAATGCGCCATGTTCACCTTTTTTAATGATTAGGTATTTTGGGCCCATGGTTAAGATTTTATTTGCAGCTTTAACCAAGGAGTATTCGCCCGACAGTTGGCGGGCTTCGGCATCATTAATGGTCAATACATCAATCAGTTTAATGGTTTCCAGCAGATCGTCCATCATAATATCCATCCAGAAGTTCATGGTGTCCATTACAATCAGTTTAGGGCGGTTTTTAAGGCGTTTTATAACCGTTTGCTGTACTTGTGGGGTAAGATTACCCAGCATCAGGTATTCGCAATCCTGATAGCTTTCTGGGATAATAGGATCGAAATGTTCCAATACATTCAGTTCGGTAACTAAAGTATCGCGGCTGTTCATATCATTATGGTATTTGCCGCTCCAGAAAAAAGATTTTTCACCTGCTTTAATCTGCAAGCCTTCGGTATCAATGCCATGTTTGTTAAAGGTGTCGATGTCTTCTTTATGGAAATCATCGCCTACTACAGCCACAATTTTTACTTTATCATAAAAGTAAGAAGCAGCTAAACTTGCGTAAGTTGCAGCGCCACCAACAATTTTATCTGTTTTTCCAAAGGGAGTTTCAATAGCGTCAAACGCCACAGTACCTATAATTATCAGGCTCATATAAAATAGTTAAAATTTTTTTTAAATTTTTTCACTGCAAATATTGCATAAATAATTTAAAAGCCCTAATATTGCATTCCCAAAACGAACAAGGATATATGTTGCTTAAACCTTCAAAACACTTTTGGAAACAACCAGCACTCCTGATTAGCTCAGCTGGTTAGAGCATCTGACTGTTAATCAGAGGGTCGCTGGTTCGAGCCCAGCAGAGGGAGCAAAGATTTTCAGAAATGAAAATCACTTAAAAACCCCATTTCTAGCTATTAGGATGGGGTTTTTTATTTCCATAATAGGAAGTATCCTACCTCCAAGCAAATTTTTCAATTGCCATATTCCATCGAGTTCAACAGCAAAAATTGCTGAACTTGACGAAAATATTCTACAAATATTTAACAAGGTGCAAAAATTTACGTGCACCATTACAAAAATGATGCTTGTTTAAAATTGGCTAGGGAGCAATTTATTAGTATTCCAATGTCAAAGATGTTATAAAGCATTTTGAGTATGCACAGTAGTAACTTCTGCTTTTAATTCATTGTTTCTGTTAAAATAACACAAGATAGACGAATTTTAACCGTTTATCTTGTTAATATTTTGCATGCTTAATTATTTCATGTAGTTTTGGTGTAAGATAAACGAAACAAAACCGTTTATCTTATCAATATTTTACAATGAATATTCAAACAGCACTCAGAGAACTATCTAACCAACCGCTGACCCACCAACTCTTGGTAGGCCTTTTAAAAGACTATAAACGGCCAAATGATAAAATATTAGCTTTAAAAGCAGATGGCCTGATCGAGCCGATCAAAAAAGGACTTTATATAGCAGGTAGGTCTCTTGGTGCTGAACGACCTGAAAGTGCACTCCTTGCCAACCATATACTCGGACCAAGCTACCTTTCAATGGAAAGCGCGCTCGCCCATTACGGGCTAATTCCAGAAAAGGTTTTTGCGGTCACTTCAATGACTACAAAAGCCTCTAGGAAATTTCAGACAAGCATTGGACCATATACCTATACCAACCTGCCACTACCTTATTATGCATTCGGTCTTGCCACCGTGAGCTTGTCTAAAGATCAACAAGCCATAATAGCAATTCCGGAAAAGGCATTATGTGATAAAATAGCTACAACAGCAGGCATAACCTTAAGAAGCCAGTCTGCTGCAAGAGATTATGTTTTTGGAAACCTGAGAATGGAGGAAGAAGATCTCGCTAAGTTTGATCTGAATGCGATGTTAAGCTGGCTGGAAAATGCATCCAAAAGGGAAAGCCTGGAAATGTTAATCAAAATGATCGAAAAAATATGATAAAGGAATGGCTTGAAAGCTATCGTCCCGCAAACAGGGAGGAGGCTAAAGATGCATTGAGGGAAATCATGCAGGAGATCACACTAGCGGGACTTAACCGTGCCGGTTTTTTTGAAAAGGCGGCATTTTATGGTGGAACTGCGCTCAGGATATTCTACGGGCTAGACCGATTTTCAGAGGATCTGGATTTTTCGCTACTTGCCGTTGATCCGGATTTTTCACTGGAAAAATACCAAGATGCCATTATAAATGAGTTCGCCGCCTTAGGGATGCAGGTATCTATTTCAGAAAAACAAAAGGCAGTGAAGAGCAACATCAACTCAGCCTTTCTAAAGTCGGAAACCATTTGGAAGGAACTTGTGCTAGAGGGCGTCATTCCACAGAACGGCCTTAAGGAAGTGGCAAATATCAAAATCAAGATAGAAGTCGATAAAGAACCGCCATTGGGCTTCTCTACTGAGGAAAAGTTATTGCTCAAACCTTTTTCGTTTTACGTGAAATGCCTGTCGCTCCCCGACCTTTTTGCGGGCAAGATGCATGCACTGCTTTTTCGTAAGTGGGGCACGAATGTAAAAGGGCGGGACTGGTATGATATGGAATGGTACATTAAAAAAGGATATCCCCTCAATCTTGATCATTTCCTGCTAAGGGCTATCGATAGTGGTGACTGGAAAAAAGATACCATCAATGAGGAGGAGTTCAGGAAATTATTGAGTGAAAAGATCGAAAGTGTTAAAATGGACTTTGTTAAAGCTGACATCTCTAGATTTATAAAGAATCCAAAGGTACTTGAAATATGGTCCCCAGGTTATTTCCACGACCTGAGTGCAAAACTAAAAATCAAAACATCTAGTTAAGCTCTGGGCCCTGGCTTTGGAAAAATTAAACCAGAAGTTCTATATTCAAAATAATATGCCGAATTCGTTAATAGTTAAATCCCATTACAAATATTTAACGGGATTTCTTTTTTGGCTTGTAGTTAATTGATAAACTTGTTGTTATGGATGAGTGGCATCTGACTGTTCAAATCACAGCTTATTAAATTCAAAAGCTATAGTAGTTTATCTCCCGACATTAGATAATTAAAAATGGCGTAAGTCTGAATACTTTAGGACCGGTTTGTTTTGTTGTACAATTAAAGCTTAAATTTGTAGCCTAATATATTTTCATGACTATAAAACTTTTCGTAGTGGGATATCCGCTGGATATCCAGGAAGCGGAACTGATTGAACTTTTTAGTAATCAGGGGATGATCGACAGCATTCAATTAATTAAAGACAAAGTAACACATCAGCATAAGGGCTTTGGATTTGTAGAAATGGTAGATCAGGCTGGCGCCGATCGCGCCATTGCCGCATTAAATGGGGTAGTGATTAAAGGCAGGAAGATTACGGTCAAACTAGCTGATGAAAATAGAGCTGAAAAGCCACGTACATTTAGACCTAATCGTTTTGCTTCAGGATCAGATTCTGCTGCTGATAATAGCAACTCGTCTTTCAAAAATAAACGTCCCCGGAAGCTAATTTCGAACTTGAGTAAACCGAATTAAATACTTTATTGTTGTAACAGTGATGCCAGTAAAAGGTGCCTAAAATCTGCTGAACTAGTAGATTTTAGACACTCTTATATTGCAGCTAATGATAAGCGTCTTATAAGCTGTACTTAAAGTGTAGCCATGTCAATGACGAATCTGTAGCGGACATCACCTTTTTCCATGCGTTCATAGGCATTTTTAATGTCTTTCATGTCGATCATCTCAATCTCCGAAACAATGTTGTTCTCTGCACAGAAATCAAGCATTTCCTGAGTTTCAGCAATCCCTCCAATACCAGATCCAGCCAAGCTTTTACGACCGCCAAGCAAGCTGAATGCAGCTACTTCTGCCGGCTTAGGTGGTACACCTACGCAAATCATGGTGCCGTTTGTTCTCAATAATGACAAGTACATATTGAAATCATGCTCAGCAGACACGGTATCCAGAATGAAGTCAAATGATCCTCTGGCTGCTTTCACCTGTGCTTCATCTGTTGTTACTACAAAATGATGGGCCCCTAATTTTTTAGCGTCCTCTTCTTTCTTAGGTGATGTACTTAATACCGTTACTTCTGCGCCGAAGGCAACACCGAATTTAACTGCCATATGTCCCAATCCTCCTAGTCCTAAAACGGCTAGTTTATGACCTTTGCCTACCTTCCAGTGTTTGAGGGGTGAATAGGTAGTAATTCCCGCACAAAGCAGAGGTGCTACAGCAGCCAGGTTTAATTTATCCGAAACATGAAGTACAAACTCTTCACGTACCACAATTGTATTACTGTACCCACCATAAGTAGGTGAAGAGCCGTCGCGCTCCATGCCATTATAAGTTTGTGTATTGCCTTCCAGGCAGTACTGTTCCAGGTCTTGTTTGCAGTTCTCACAAGTTTGGCAAGAATCCACCATGCATCCTGTTCCGGCAAGGTCACCTACTTTGAATTTCGTAACGTGGTCGCCAACTTTGACCACACGGCCAACAATCTCATGCCCAGGTACCATAGGGAATATGCCGGGGAACCAATCATTTTTAATCTGGTGAAGGTCTGAATGACAAACTCCACAAAATTGAATGTCGAACTGAACATCATGAGGGCCTACTTCCCGTCTCTGGAAGTCCCAGGGTGCCAAATCGCTGACTTCGTTTTGCGCAGCGTATCCTTTTGCTGATATCATATGTATTTTTAAATTAGTTTAAATTTTCTTGAGCGAACTGTTACTATGCAGCAACTCTTTGTAGAATTACCTTGCAGGGTATAGCTGAAGTCACCAGCACATGGTGATCTTCATGTAACGGAATTTGAAGGTAATCACCCGGGACTAAGTTGAATACTTTGTTTCCTATATGGATGCTACAGCTACCCTCCAGGATCAGGAAACGTTCATATTCATGATTATGCACTTCTTGTGGGGCCATCGTTCTGATCCAGGCGATCGCGGTAATGGCCTCTGGAGTATAACTTAGAATCTTTGCATAAACTTCTTCAAAATCCTCAGGAAGCACCATGTCTGCCCGGTCCAGCCACTCCTGATAATCCGTTGCACGGGATTTCTCATGTAATAGCGGCGCCACGGTTATTGCTTCTCCGGACTTCAACCTTTCGGTATAATCAATTGTAGCGAGTAAGAAAGGTTTGATGATGGGATCCGGTTCAACTGCATGCAGAAGGGCATACTGTTCCAATGCCAGGCTAATTTCATCAATTTCCTTACGTATCCTTGGGTACAGCACTGACATTTGTTCGATGTATTGGTTTTCCTCCTCTGTGGTCTGGCCCATAACGTACAAATCCAGTGTTCCCGAATCAATCAGTTCCTGCCAGTCTTTCATAAGTCCGTGTGGATGATTTTTCTGATGCCTTTCATTATCCTGATTTTACATAGGTTACGCACGTAACCTATGTAAAATCAAAAATAAGCATTTTAGCAATTGGATTATGATTTTATTTTTTTCCGCTAACTACTACAATAATGCCACCAACAATCAGTACACCACCTAAATAAGGCGGCCAGTTTACACTTTTTTCTTTGTCGGCAGATACTTGTATTGGCCCCGCATCTATAATTTTTTCTTTCTTGGTGTAGGTGAAGCCAGTCCAGACTAGCATTGCTGCACCAAGTACAATAAGTAAAATTCCAATTGATCTATTCATCGCTAATTGTTTAGCTGAATAACCCTGGAAGGGGCTTAATTGTTTCCGGGATAAGGTCTAAAATTCCAGCCTATAATTGATGGTAGGTATCATGCCAATCCATTTCGTGGGTTCTATAATACGCTTGCTCGGGTTATAGTGTGTGCCGATTGTGTTTTCTTTATTCAACAGGTTTTGTATGTCGAGAATGATCAGGTGGCTTACTCTTTTACTGTTGATGCGATAACTGGATGAGAAGTCTATTCTGAAGTAAGGATCTGCTGTCAGGGTGTTTACCATATTTTCATCAATCACTTCTTCGTCCAGGCGGAGGGATTCATCAACTAAAACAGGGCTATACTTTCTACCGCCGGCATAGATGAACTTTGAGTTTAGACCAAACAAGTTCTTGCCATTTTTTCCAGCTTTCCATTCTTTGCCCAGAACCAGGTTACCAGCGTACTGTGTATTGAAGGAGGTATTGAATTCTTTTCTGCTTAAGGCCTTGAATTTGGAATCAAATAACGAAGTGCTGATCATGTAGTAGTAGCCTTTACTTAACGATTTTTCGAGAGAAAGTTCCAATCCATAGTTTTTTCCGGTTCCTTTATTGACCAATGAGCGGTAGGAGGAGGAAGCAATGGCATAGTTGTCAGAGACATTTAAAAGAGAGAAGTTTATGGAAGGGTCTGCAGATACCGGTACATTGTACAGGTGTTGGTAGTAAAGTTCTGTCTTGAATTTCAAATTGTCTGAAAAAAGTTTTTCATATCCTACAACAGTCTGTAGAGATTTTGTTGGCTTCAATTTTTTGGAGAACTCGGAATTTTCCGTATTCTTTTCATTTTTTGCAAAATAGAACGACAGCGGTTCTATGCGACTGTACAGGCCAACGGCAAAGGATAGCGTTTGCCCGGCACCCGCCTGCCAGTTTAGTCCTAATCGCGGTTCTATACTCCAGGATTCACTCAACTTAAAATAATTCGCATGTAGACCGGTATTTAGCGTTAGCTCCGAGCCTAATTCTGCTTTATATTGAGCAAAACCATCGTACGTGCTGGTGCTTCCTTCATGGTTTAGAACTTCTTTCAGACCTTTCAGCTCTGTATCGTAAGTTTTTCCGTATAGATTATAGCTAAGCAAGCTTGCGTTGATACCTGCACGCAGAGAATTGTTCTGGTTAAATTTATAGTTTATAGCACCTGCATAGCGGATTGCGGTATTGGTATATCTGGTCCTTTCACGCAGAGTGCTGGCGTAATCTTTGGATAGCGTATCGATGGTTCCGGAACTGCGACTCCCTGAATAGGATACGATATTACTAAAATACAGGTTATTATTTGCAATGTACATGTGCTTTAGCCCGGCACTTCCCGCATTGTAGCTGAAGTTGAGGTCGCGACCATCGTTACGCTCTTCCCATTTGTAGAAATCACGTTCTGCATCACTATCCAGCACGCCAGAACCGCCAATTCCGAAAAGGGAAAAAGTACCTGTTTTCTTTGTAGGAATCACGAAATTAAATGATAAATCCTGGTATTTGGGTACGCCTTCATCACTTACTGAAAGACCAGCTTTTTCCAGAAGGCTCAGTGAAGAATAGCGGTAGCTGATCAGGTAGGAGGCATCGGAACCTTTTTTGATAGGCCCCTCTAAAGTAAGCCCGGCACCAAGTACGCCAATGGTAAAGGCATATTCTTTTTTATCGGTGTTTCCCTTTCTGAATTTCAGATCAAAAGCGCCGGCAGTAGCATTGTTATATTCTGCAGGCAGTGCGCCAGTGTAGAAATCAGAAGTACCCAACACAGTGGTGTTGAGCATGCTGACAGCTCCTCCAGAGGACCCTTCTGCACCGAAGTGATTAGGATTAATGATCTCAATGCCTTCCAGTCGCCATTGCAGACTCTTTGGGGAGTTGCCCCTCACAATGATCTCATTGTCATCGCCGCCGGCCACTACACCGGCAAAGCTCTGCGCCATCCGAGCCGGATCGAAGAAACCACCGGCATACCTATTGGTTTCCTCCGGAGAGAAGGACCGTGCGCTGGTCAGCGCCATTTGGTTGAGGGCTTTTCTTCCTGAACTGGCATTTACCAACACTTCATTGAGATTATTAATTTGCTGCCCCATTTCCAGGTTGAAAACGGGCTCTTTTCCGCTTGTCACAAGCAGTTCCGAAAGGTTCATCCCCTGGTAGCCCACCAGATTTGCCTGGAGCGTATGCCGGCCTAGGGGAACTTTGCTTAGCTGAAACTGGCCCTTATGGTCTGTAATGTCGGGTTTTACAGATGAATCTGACGTGAGTTTAATGGTAACACCGGAGAGCGGAAGCCGGGAGATTTTATCTATCACTGTTCCTTTGACTGTCTTTCTGATTGTGTTGTCCAAATTTTTGTCTTGGGCAAAGAGGCTGGTTGACAATACGAGCAGAACACTTACTAATGTTGCGAATAATTTCATGGTCAATATAGATTTGTTTTACCTTATGACACCCAATTTTGATTTTACCCCTACGTCATGCAAAATCAGTCTAGGTATTATTCAATTGATTTCTTAACATTGCTATATCTAAACCGACCTAATGGACAATAAGTTAATGCATCATCTATTGTGGGAACGCATGCGCGTTGGCGATAAGGATGCATTTTTTGACCTCTACAGCATGCTTTATTACGATCTCGTGAATTTCGGCATTCGTGTATGCGGAGATGCGGAAACTGCCGGGGAAGCTACCGATCAGGTATTCGTAACGATTTGGGAGAAACATGAGCAGCTGAGTAGGGTGGATCATGTGGCTGCTTATTTACGTACTTTTCTGAAACGTAAAATTCTGAGGTTGTTGGAACGCAAGCGAAAGATTAATGATGCCCTGCAAAACGCAGGTGCAGAAGGAGAATGGATGGAAATGTCTTACGAAGAATTCATTGTTAAAGTACAAACTGATGAACTGGTGAAACATAAGTTGAAGACGGCATTGGAGAAGCTGACTTTCCGGCAAAAGCAATTGATACACCTCAAGTTCTTCGACGGACTGAGTTATGAGCAGATTGCAGAGCAAACCCAACAAACCATCAAGACAGCATATAATACAATTTACGATGCAATTAAAATATTGCGAAAAGAGCTAAAGGACTAGTGAGGTGTTGGTGTTTTCTCTTAATTCCAAATATAGTTTTTGATAATGGTGGTGCCTCGAAATTGGCGTTTAATGGTCGAAATCAAAAAAAAGTAAAATTTCCTTAGGAAATCGCTGGCATTTTTGACACTGGTATTGTATAAAGCAATAACTTATGATTGATCGTAGTCTTTTTCATGTTGAAGACTTTTTAGTAGATAATACTTTCCAGCTATACTGTTCAGGAAAGGATAAACTTTGCACGACTTATTGGGAAAATTACATCCTGGCACATCCCGAACAACAGGCCACGATAGCGGAAGCACGCCGCCTTTACATTATTCTGAGCGGAAATAAAAAGCCATTAAATGGTCAGTTGAATGCATTGAAGACTAGTATGGAAACTAAAGTCGGGGATGATATGAAGCCGCTGAAAAATTATTCATGGCTTCAAATTGCAGCTGCGGTAGCTATTTTAATCGGCGTTGCTTTCTTTTTCTCAAAGGGAGAAAGGGAAATTCCGGCACAGCAACTGGTAAAACATTTCCGTACAGGAGCGGGAGAGCGTAAAAAGATCACTTTATCTGACGGTACCACCGTATTGCTCAATTCAAAAAGCAGCTTAGTATTAACTGGTGATTTCAATGGGCAGAGCCGTGAGGTAAATCTGGTAGGGGAAGCTTTTTTTGATGTCAAACACAATAAACATAAGCCTTTTAAGGTACATACTACAGATTTTGACATTAATGTACTGGGTACTGCATTCAATGTGAAGATTTACCCAGGAGAGGCGACTTCAGAAGCTACATTGATCCGGGGACTGATCGTAATGGAAGGCAAAGGTAGTAAGGGTAGTTTGATAACCTTGAAACCAAGCCAGAAAGTTACCTTTTATAAAAAAGAAGCTGAAGTTGCGATTACGCCTAAACTGAGGAAGGTAACGCCACAACAGCCGGAAATTACCATCAATCATTTTACACAGGTCAATGATAGCATAATTGCCGAAGTGGCCTGGACGCAAAACCGTCTGGAAATTTCAGACCAAAGTTTTGCAGAACTAAAGGGTGCAATGGAAAGATGGTTTAATGTAGAATTGAAATTTACCGATAAAGAAGTTGAGGGATACCATTTTACCGCATCTATTTCAAATGAAAATATAGACCAGGCATTAAAAGCGTTCCAGAGCGCACAACATTTTAAATATGAAATAAAAGGAAACCAGATTACCATATCAAAATAAAAAAAGGAGCGGTGTTGACGCACCGCCCCCTATAATTTTTTGATATCAAGCAATGGCAGTTTTATGCGCAAACAGATTGCTGCCAAATACTATAGCAACCAAAAAAACAAAAATATGATTAATTATTACTTACTGCAAGCACGCTTTAATTCCAGGGCGTTCTTAAAATTCATTATTTTAATGAAATTAACGTGTATCATAATTTTCATTACCTGTCTGAATGTCTCGGCATCTGTCTTTTCACAGCAAAAGATCACGCTCGATGTGACTAAAACAAAACTCAGCAAGGTCTTGAAAATTATAGAGGAGCAGAGTGATTATCATTTTGTTTACAGCTCATCAAATGTGCCGGTGAATAAAGATGTAACTTTGAATGTCAAAAATACATTGGTATCTGATGTGCTGGCTGCTATTTTCAGCAACACGAACCTGAAGTATTCCATTTCCGAGAGCGGGCTGATTGTGATCAGCAGGCGGCGCGACACCCGGATCACAGGAACAGTAAAAGACCTCAATGGCTATCCTTTACCTGGGGCTACCGTAAGGGTGAAGGGTACAGGCGCCGGCGCTTCTACTGACATTAATGGTAAATTCACACTTGCAGTCCCGGTCAATGCGGTTCTGGTGATCTCCTTTGCAGGCTTCCAGACTAAGGAAGTTGAAGTAAATGATCAGTCGATTGTAAATGTGGTCTTGTTGGAAGATACTAAAATGCTGAATGAAGTAGTCGTTACTGCTCTTGGTATCAAAAAGGAACGCAGGGCATTGGGCTATTCTGTTTCCCAGGTGCAGGGAGAATCTCTTACACAGGCACGTGAGAATAACGTTGCCAATGCCTTAGTTGGCAGGGTGGCCGGGCTCGATATTAGTTCTACCTCTGGTGGAGCTGGCGCATCAACTAGTGTATTGATTCGCGGGGTATCCAGTTTGAGTCAGAGTAATCAGCCGCTTTATGTGATAAATGGTGTTCCGATGGAAAATAAACCTACGGGATTGAATAATCTGAACCCGAACGGAAACTCAGGCAGCCAATGGGACAATGCACCGGATCTTGGAGATGCGATAGGTAATTTGAATCCTGATGATATAGAAAGTATTTCAGTATTAAAAGGTGCTGCGGCTTCTGCATTATATGGCTCAAGGGCTAAGGCTGGAGTAATTCTGATCACCACAAAAAGTGGGAAAGGAAATAGCGTAGATTTCAACAGCAACTATGTGATCGAACAGGTAATGGACCGGACCGACTGGCAATATGTGTATGGGCAGGGTGCAAATGGGGTAAAGCCGGCTGATGCCACCTCAGCTGCACAGGTAGGCGGCTCCAGTTGGGGGGCACGTTTGGACGGAAGCAGTGTGGTGCAGTTTGATGGTTTATCCAGGCCCTACTCGGCACAGAAGAACAACATAGAAGATTTTTATAAAAATGGAGGTACATGGTCCAATACTGTAGCTCTAAACAAAGTCATTCGAGGGAGGAGCCATTCGATTTTCAGCAAATGATGTGAACAGCAATTCCGTAGTGCCTAATTCAGGGCTTAACAGACAATCATTTAATCTGGTCGGTACATTTGAACCGCTAAAGCGGCTGACCATAGATGCCCGGACCAATCTGATCCTCGAGCAGGCAAAGAACAGGCCAATGCTCTCAGACGGGGCCGGGAATGCAAATTATAATGTGGCCTTTTTGCCGAGCAGTATCAACGTGAACGATTTGAAACCGGGTAAAAATACAGCGGGCAGTGAAATCCAGTACAATACCGGAAATGCTTATGCAACCAATCCCTGGTTTGCCGCAAATGAATTTGTCAATAATACCAAACGCGACCGCTCCATCAGTTCCTTTAATGCAAGATACACGCTGGACAATGGTCTGTTCGTACAAGGTAGGGCTGGAAGGGATTCCTATACAGATACCTATAAAAATGTGGTGCCCTCGGGGACTGCTTATTATGTAACTGGAAAAATCGCTGAACAGAAAACCAAATTTGAAGACATTAGTGCAGATTTTTTAATGGGAAAATCTTTTAAGATCGCTGATGAATTCACGTTGACGCCCAATATCGGAGCGAGCTATCGGCACACAAGTGTGAACCAGGTGACAAATAACGGAACAGATTTCGCTGTATTTGGTATTTATAATATCCTCAATGCTAAAAATAAATCGGTAGGTTATGTAGAAACTGAATCTGAGACGCAATCAACCTACGGAACTCTGGAATTTTCCTATCGTGACATTCTTTACCTCACCGGTAGCGGTAGATCCGACTGGTTTTCTACACTGGCAACGCCCGGCAAAGACAATAAACTCAGCGTATTTTATCCTTCAGTAAGTGGGTCCTTTGTTTTCTCTGAGTTGTGGAAGCCATCTTTTCTCAGCTTTGGTAAGCTGAGGGCAGGTTATGCTATTGTGGGCCAGGCTACAGATCCTTACCAGACGATGTTGACCTACAGCTTTAGAAGTGAGAGCTTAAATGGGAATCCCCTTGGGATCATCAGCAATTTAAGCATTCCAAATCCAAGTCTGAAGGCTTCTAAAGCGAGTGAACTGGAGATCGGTACAGAAATGAAGTTCCTTGGTGATCGCTTAAGCCTCGACCTTACCTGGTATAAAAAGCATTCTGAGGACGAAATTTCAGTGGTCACTACCAGCAGTACTACTGGTTACAGCGGCGCGGTGTTGAACGCTGGCGACCTTGAGAATAAAGGTGTGGAAGCTATGATTACCGGAGTAGTGCTCAAGAATGATGATTTCAGCTGGACTTCTTCCCTCAATGCCACCTACAATGAGAACCGGGTGCTTTCCCTGGCAGATGGCATCACCTCTCAATTGCTTGCCACTTCCCGTACTGGCGTAGGTTACCTGCAGAACATTCCTGGTATGGCTGCTTCGCAGGTGATGGCTTATGATTTTAAATACGATGCCAATGGTAATATCGAGAAAAATGCTTTGGGAGCGCCGGTAAGGGGTGAGCTGAAAGCTTATGGTTCTGCTTACAATAAATGGTTTGCAGGCTGGAACAACGATTTTAGCTATAAAGGCGTAAAACTCTCTATATTAATAGATGGGAAGTGGGGAGGTAAAGTCTTTTCGGCTACCGACTATTATGGATATTTCTTTGGACTTCATAAAGCTACATTGGAAAACCGGGAGACTCTGGGCAATACCGCTGCACTTTTTTATCAGAATACAGCAGATAATGCTTCACATAAATTCGTTCAGGACGCAAGCTTCATAAAGTTCAGGCAGTTGACCCTTGGCTATAATTTCCCGGTCAAAATGTTCAATAATACGGTTAAAAGTCTTAACCTGAGCCTGGTCGGACGTAACCTTTTCATCTTGATGAAGAAAACTGACAACATCGATCCGGAGTCGAGTTACAATGCAACCTTTCCAGGAATGGAGCTTGGTGGGGTGCCGCCTGTGCGGACTTATGGTTTGAACCTTAGTGTTAAGTTTTAATTATTTAAAGACAAAGAACGATGAAAACGAATATATTCAATTCTTACAACCTGGTGATCCTGCTTATGTTGCTGATTACCGCCGGATGCACTAAAGATTTTAAAGAGATCAATACGAATCCCGTCGCCTACGGACCTACAAATTTTGACCCTAATTATACCCTGAGTACTGCTCAGCTGACTTATACCGGCAGTACAGATTTCGCATATGATACCTGGAGGGGAAATCTGATCTATGCTTCTACGATGATGCAGGGGCTTTCTACAGTGGTAAGTTATTGGGCTGGCGACAAGTACTTACTTAACGAAGGTTATACCGCTGCCTACTGGGGCAATAACGCAGTAGGTGCATATATCGAACAGGTGAGACCAATTGTCGACGTAGTAGAGATGACCAGAGGCAATGATAAATACGCAAATGTACACCAGGTTGGCAGGCTTTGGAAAGCATTGATTTTTGCCAGACTCACAGATTTGTATGGTGATGTGCCTTACTCAGAAGCTGGACAGGGTTATTATAAAAGTATTTTCACACCTAAATATGATTCTCAGCAGTCAATTTATACGGATCTTCTTAAGGAAGTGGAAGAGGCAACCAATGCTTTGAATCCGGCAGGTGACAAAGTAACGGGGGATGTAATCTATAAGGGAGATATTGCCAAATGGAAACGTTTTGGAAATAGCCTTTTGCTACGCCTCGCTATGAGACTGACGAAGGTTGATGAGAATACAGCCAAAGCTTATGCGCAAAAGACGGTTGGTAAGACCATGACTGATAATGCTGATAATGCTTTTTTAGTACATGATGTTTCCGGTGCCAGGGTTACCCAAAACAGGAATAGCCAGGTGCTGCTGGGGGATGGCGGACAGGAAAACTATTACACCAAATGGTCTAATACCTTTATAAACTTGTTGAAAACCGCAGGAGACCCACGACTGGGTAAGGTTGCAGTCACCAAATTATGGCTGTCGGAATCAGGTAAGGATCAGAATGCGGCTTATGATGCCAGTCCTGTGGTGCAAAAAGGAATGCCAAACGGAAAGGATTTGAGCGGATTGGCAAGTCTTGACATCAGACAGGACGCTTCTTATAGTTCTATCCCTGACTATTCATCCCCCCATCCGGGTATGCTGAAAAGAAATGGGATTACATTTATCATGACTTTTGCCGAAACGGAATTTCTATTAGCAGAAGCTGCGCAAAGATGGGGGATTGCAGGTTCCGCCGCTACCCATTATAAAGATGGATTAAAAGCATCGATCACCTATCTGGGCCAGTACGATCAGGCGATGGCTGTATCCGATGGTGTGGCGCAGGCTTTTGCTGATGCAAATCCTTATAATGCAACTACAGGTCTGCAAATGATCAACATACAGTACTGGCTCCATACCTGTACAATGCTGGATTTCTACGAAACCTGGGCTAATTGGCGCAGGACAGGATTTCCTGTATTGACCGCGGTAAATTTCCCGGGAAATGCGACCGGGGGTACAATTCCACGCCGTTTCCCTTATCCTGTGGAAGAAGCTGCCAAGAATGGGACCAATTATAGTGCGGCCTCTGCTGCGGTAACCGGTGGTGATAAGCTTACCGGCAGGGTCTGGTGGGATAAGCAATTGTAAAAATCTTTGATTAATAAAGAGCCCTTCAGTTTCACTGGAGGGCTCTTTTATGTGGTTATTTTTTTGTAAAACCGACCTAAATCGGTACTTTCACTAAAGTATTTTCAATAAGAAACAAACATCATGTCTAACATCCAATTGATCATTGAGGAAAGACCGAGCAATATTGGTAATTTTATGGTGGGCAGGTTATTGCCTTTCAGAGAGAAAAGAATGGTCGGGCCTTTTGCTTTCATTGACCATATGGGGCCAGTATGTTTGAGCGACCGTGATCAGCTGGATGTGCCTCCACATCCGCATGTCGGATTGTCGACGCTCACTTACCTTTTTGAAGGTGCAATTATGCATAGAGATAGCCTCGGTACAGAGGTGGAGATCAAACCGGGACAGGTGAACTGGATGACTGCAGGAAAAGGCATTGTGCATTCTGAAAGAACACCTGATTATCTGCGTAATTCAAGTAAGATGATGCATGGACTTCAGATCTGGGTGGCGCTGCCTAAGGAACTGGAAATGATGGAGCCGGAGTTTTTCCATTTTAATGAAGATGAAATGCCCGTCTGGACACAGGACGGTGTAGATTTTAAATTAATTGCCGGCGAGGTTTTCGGCCATCGTTCACCTGTTCCGGTGTATAGTCCGCTTTATTTACTGGAACTAAAAAGCAGTACCCGTCAAAAACTCAATATTGGAGATGGATTGTTTGGAGAAAGTGGTTTGTATATCCTGGAAGGTGCTGTAGGAACTGAAGGACATATATTCGGGCCAAAGCAGCTACTGGTTGCGAAAGACAGCCGCCTTTGCGAATTTGAGATGGCTGAAAACACAACCATATACATTTTTGGTGGCGCAGCCTTACCTGAAGAACGATTCATCTATTGGAACTTTGTAGCCTCCAGCAGAGAAAGAATTGAGGAGGCAAAGATGCTATGGCTGGAGCAGGCCTTTAAACCCGTACCCGGGGAAACTGAATTTGTGCCACTTCCTCCGCAAAGCAAGCAGATAAAAAACTAGGAATTTTGCCTGACCAGTTCCTCTTGCATGATGCGCGCAGTTTGTGTGCTGCCATCATGGCTCCATCCCGGCGGATAGAAAATATATTTTAGCTTATCGGTAAAATTAGGGGCATTTTTGACATCGCGGTATAATGCAATAAATTCGTGAAAAATAATATTAACAGCACCAGTATCTTCTGGTTGTTTGGTCAGGCCATAAGTAATTTTTTCCTCCGGAATTTCCTCCTGGAAGGTTCCAAATATGCGGTCCCAAATGATAAGTACCATGCCCATATTTTTGTCGAGGTAACGCAGGTTGCTCGCGTGATGAACACGGTGATGGGAGGGGGTCACAAATATATATTCATAAACCGGGTGCAATTTTCCAACCAATTGTGTATGCACGAGATTGCCATAAATCTGTGTGACGAGGTAGGCAAATAAAATATCAAAAGCGTCAAAGCCCATCAAAGCCAGTGGAAGATAGAAAAATACCCGGTAAAGTGGTTCAAATACGGTGGAGCGGAAGCCTGTAGTCAAATTAAAATGTTCCGAAGAATGATGGGTAACATGCATCGCCCAGAAAAAACGTACATAATGCCCGGTATAATGTAAAAACCAATAGAGGAAATCTTGGGCCAATACCAATACTATCCAATATAGCAAAGTATTGGAGATCTGAAACAAACGGTAATTTACATAGAAGTACTGAAGTAACATAAAAGTCCCGGCTTTGGTCAGGATATTGATCACAAAAGCACTGCCCATAAGGTAAATGTTAGTCAAAGTATCCCGGCCCTGATAGTGTTTTTTATCATGGATGTAACTATAGTACATCTCTACGAAGGTTAGTGCAATCACAATACTAAATAATGCGACAACAGAAATACTTTTACCTAGTTCAGTCATTTTTCTATTGATTTGTGCCGGCAAAGTTACCGGTAAATCAATAAACGAACCAATTGGCAAAGGTCATAAAATTCACATTTTCATTTATCTTCCGCTGAGGTTAATTTTGAAGCTGTCAAATGGTACTGCATCCTCATCACTATCAGCCGGTACCGTAAAATACTCACCCTGTATGCTAAAACTAAGTGGGGTCTTCTGGATGGAAACCTTTAGAAATCCGTGGCAATTGTCGCAGTAATTTTCCAGCTTTACATTTTCCAGCAATGCATTGTCTGTATCATAAACAGGATTATAAGGATCGGCTAATTGATGAAGCTCATCAAAGCCACCCGCTCCGGCCACAATGAATGGAACCGTTTTTCCATCTGCATATTTCTTACTGAATCGTTGGTAGTTATGTACGTGGCCGCTAAACACCACATCAGGTTTTACGCCTGCTTCTTCAAAGGCATCTTCAAGAAAACTGATCATAGGCATGCTTGATCCATGGTTGACATCAGCAGAATAAGGGGCGTGGTGCATGCACACAATAATGGCCTTTTCCGGATTAAAACGGGCTGCATGCTGTAATTCTTTGATGAACCAGTTCTTTTGCTCACGGTCTATGTGACCATATTTAGGTACATTGGTATGTAGTCCTATGATGGTGGCCAAAGGCGCCTGCATTGTCCAATATACATGTGGTTGTACCTGACTTTTTCTGACGTTTCCGTTTCCGAAGTGAATGGTTTTTGGTGCAACGTTACAAAATGCCGTATAGAAGGCTTCAAGACTTTCATAGGGGGCTTCGCTGTCCATATTTACATCCGTATCATGGTTTCCCGCTATAGCATATATTTGTCCGGGGTAAGTGTCGAAAGGCTTTAGAAACTGATCAGCATATTGATCTGCCTCGCCATAATGGTAAACGATATCACCCAGATGGTATAGAAATGCCGGTGGTTGATGACCCGCCAGGGCACAAAGGTATTGTTCTGCCATTTTTCCTGCGAGACGTTTTTGGCAATCAGCAGAATTAATTCCTCCGGTGTCACCAACCATATGAAAGATCATCTGATCACAGTTTCCAGCGTCTTCATGATCCAATTGGAGGCGATAAGGATAGCTGCCGGTAGGCTTCGGCAAGGCCTGGAATTTATCAAGGTCATCCACTTGTTCTGTTTTAAAAACAGCATTATAAAGAATTTTTGTGCTGATCATAATCGTAATGCTTGGTGACGCCATAAAGTTAGGCCGCTAATATTAAGCGATCATTAAAAAGGGATTATTTTACTAGATTTGAAGACACTAATTTATTGGTACTTATGAACAAGATGAAAGACTACTGCGCCCCTGTTCTTGCGGGTGCGTTGTTGCTCCTGGCCTCGTGCAATGGCAACAAAGAAAATAAATCGGAACTGCATTCCGGTATCCTGAAGCAAAATATGGATACGACAGTAGTACCGGGTAACGATTTTACAGCCTATGTGAATGGAACCTGGATGAAAAATACAAAAATGCCTTCCGACAAATCAAGGTATGGTGTAATGGCTATCATTAACGATAAGGCTCAGGATGATGTGAAAGCGATCATCGAGAATGCAACCAAGGCCGCTGGAAAAGAAGGCTCAGAAGAGCAAAAAATAGGCGATTTTTATGAGTCTTATATGAATACTAAAGTGCGTGACTCTATTGGTCTTGCTCCCCTTAATGGAGAATTTAAGAAAATAGATGCCATTTCTTCCCCTAAGGATCTTGCAGCCTATTTTGCTTACGCGAACAAGACGGGTAGTATGATTCCTTTCAGTGTGAGTGTAACCGAGGATTTTAAAAATCCGAAGCAATATATGCTATTAACCTGGCAGGGTGGTCTGGGACTGCCAGAACGCGAGTATTATTTTCTGAAAGATGCTAAATCTGCGGAGATCAGGGCTAAATACCTGACTCATGTGGAAACTATGTTGGGACTGGCCGGCTTGCCGGATACCAAAACAAGTGCTGCACAGATCATGGCATTAGAAACCCTGTTGGCATCAAAACACATGAAGAAAGAACAGACACGTGATATTGCCGGATTATACAATAAATATGCTGTAAAAGACCTCAAAAACCTTACACCGGATTTTGACTGGAACACTCTTTTATCTGGTGTTGGCGTAAAAAGCCCTGATAGCATCGTAGTCACTCAGGTCGCATATACCAAAGATTTAAATGCGATCCTTAAAAATACACCGCTGACCACTTGGAAAACTTATCTGAAATGGAGTGTGTTGACGAGCTCGGCGTCCTTCCTTACTTCGGCATTGGATCAGGAAAATTTCAATTTCTACTCGAAAACCTTAAATGGGGTAAAAGAGCAAAAGCCGCAATGGCGCAGGGCAGTAGATCTGGTAAATGACAACCTGGGTGAAATGGTAGGTAAGCTATATGTAGAGCAGCATTTCTCTCCTGAAGCTAAAGAACGCATGCTGAAATTAGTGGGTAACCTGCTTAAGGCTTACGAATCAAGCATCAAAGCACTGGACTGGATGAGTCCGGAAACTAAAAAACAGGCTCTGGATAAGATCAACAAATTTACCCCTAAAATCGGCTATCCTGATAAATGGAGAGATTATAGTGCGCTTAAGATCGTTAGAAATGACCTTTTCGGCAACAAAACACGTGCAGCTGAGTTTGAATATAATAGAACCATCAATAAATTGGGCAAACCGGTAGATCGCGCAGAATGGGGCATGACACCACAAACAGTAAACGCATACTATAATCCGCCAATGAATGAGATCGTATTTCCAGCCGCAATATTGCAGCCACCGTTCTTCGATATGGATGCAGAAGATGCAGTGAACTACGGAGGTATAGGTGCGGTGATCGGACACGAGATTGGTCATGGTTTTGATGATCAGGGTAGTACTTTTGATGGTGACGGTGTGATGCGCAATTGGTGGACTGAAAAAGATAAGAGTGAATTTAAAAAACGTACCAATGCCCTGGTTGCGCAGTACAGTAGCTTTAAAGTGTTTCCTGACCTGAATGTAAATGGCGACTTTACATTAGGCGAAAACATCGGGGATCTCGGTGGTCTAAGCATTGCAATCAAAGCTTATAAAACCAGCCTTGCAGGTAAACCATCACCAAAAATGGATGGTTTTACAGGTGAACAAAGGGTATTTATCGGTTGGGCACAAGCCTGGTTGAGTAAATCGACTGATGAAGCCTTAAGAAATCAGGTGGGCACAGATCCGCATTCACCTGCGAAATTCAGGGTAAATGGCGTAGTCAGAAATATTCCAGAATTCTATGAAGCCTTTGGTGTGAAACCAACTGATTCGCTGTATCTGGCTCCGGATAAAAGAGTGAGGATCTGGTAATACTCCCGGATATTACCAAAAAAGCCTGTCCCGTTAAAAAGGACGGGCTTTTTTTTAACTATTGATATAGCTCTCTAGTTGTGATATGGTTTGTTTCTGATCTGCAATGATGAACTTGACTACGTCGCCGATAGATACCATTCCAAGTAATTCCTGATCTTTCATTACCGGTAGGTGCCTGATATGCCTGTCTGTCATGATACCCATGCATAGCTCAATGCTGTCTGATGGTAAAACTGTGATCGGATCGGCAGTCATGACCTCTCTAATAGAAGTTTCTGCAGATGATTTCCCATACAATATGATCTTGCGTGCATAGTCCCTTTCTGTAAAAATGCCCTTTAATTGTCCATCTTCTACGATCAATAATGCACTGATGTTCTTTTCCATCATGAGTTGAAGCCCTTCTAAAACAGAGGAATTTCCTGTAACAGAGAAAATGTTAACGGGCTTGAGGTTGAGTATTTGCTGCACTGTTTTCATCCGGATCTAATTTGGTTTTCAATAACTGACAGTTCACCAAATAACATCGGTTCATAATCAGTTAATATTTAGTTACTTAAACTTAAGTAAAAAATACCACAATCTCCGTACTGATCAAAATTTTTATCTGAGCAGTGGAAGTATTTCATCTACATACTTCCTGTCGTTGGCTAACCGAGGCACTTTATGCTGCCCTCCCAATTTACCTTTCCCTTTTAGCCAGTTGTAAAAAGTATCTATTGGGCGCATTATGTACTTTAGGTCGGCGGAGTGCCATATCTTTAAAACGTTTGGCATCGTAATCAGAATTGACCTCGCGCAGGGTTTCATCCAGCAGATCGACAAATCTTTCAAAGTCATCCGGCTGTTTATCAAATTCTATGATCCATTCATGTCCGCCCACTTCTTCACCTTTAAAATAAATGGGGCAGGCCGTATAATCCTTGAATACTGCACCAGTGGCATCGCAAGCCTTGCATAACGCCTGTTCTGCATTATCAATGATCACTTCTTCGCCAAAGGCATTGATAAAATGTTTGGTACGGCCGGTAATTTGTATGCGGTAGGGACGAAAGCGAAGTAAATTGAATGGTATCGCCGATCATATATCGCCATAAGCCGGCATTGGTGCAGATGATAATCGCATAATTTTTATCCAGTTCAACTTCATCCAGCGATAAGCGTTTAGGATTTTCATCATCCAGTATTTTCAAGCGGCAAAAACTCATAGAAAATACCATAATCCAGCATCAGCAGCATATCGTCTGAATTCACCTGATCCTGTATGCCAAAAAAACCTTCAGATGCATTATAGGTTTCCAGGTAATACATATCATCGGAAGGGATCAGTTCTTTAAACTGTTCGCGGTATGGTGTAAAATTTACCGCACCATGAAAATACAGTTCCAGGTTTGGCCATACTTCCAGCAGGTTATTTTTGCCGGTGATTTCCAGTACCTTTTTAACAAGTACGATGTTCCAGGTAGGTACACCGCAATGCTGGTTACATTTTCATTAATGGTGGCTTCCGCCATTTTATCCATCTTTTCTTCAAAATTGTCCATCAAAGCAATAGAGATGTCGGGCGTGCGGTAAAATTCTGCCCACATCGGCAGGTTTTTCATCAGCACTGCCGAAAGATCGCCATAAAAAGTATCTTCATTCAACTGGTTTATCTGGTGGCTTCCGCCAAGTACCAGACCTTTTCCGGTAAACATCTGATTATCTGGGCGGTTGTTGCAGAAAATAGTAAGCATATCTTTGCCACCTTTAAAATGGCATTCCTCTAAGCGATTCTTCAGATACCGGGATAAATTTACTGCGGTCGCTGGTAGTGCCGGATGATTTGGCAAACCATTTGATCTCTGAGGGCCAAAGCACATTTTGTTCGCCTTTCAGCATGCGCTCAATATAAGGTTTTAGCGTATCGTAATTTTGAATAGGAACACGTTCTTTAAATTGCTTAAGGGTTTCAATGGTTTTATAGTCGTACAGTTTGCCCCACTCGGTATTTTCTGCACTCGAAATCAGCTTCTGAAACCATTCTTCCTGTACCTCGTTCGGGTATTTCATAAAAAGCTCTATCTGGTGGATGCGCTTTTTCATGAACCAGGTAAAAATGGAATTTACAAATGTCATACGTTGTGTTAAGTTATGCATTATAAGTTTTTCTCTTCAGTACAAAGTTAGAGCCCAAGTATACACTTTTCGTACCATTTCATTGGCTGCCAAGTACTTCCGGTACGCCCGATTCCAGTATTTTACCTTCAAAAAGCAGATATGCCCGATCGGTAATAGATAGTGTTTCCTGTACATTGTGGTCGGTAATCAGGATACCGATATTTCTGTGCTTTAGTTTGGCACCATAGTCTGTATTTCTTCTACCGCAATCGGGTCAACCCCGGCAAAAGGCTCATCCAGTAAAATAAAATTTGGTTCTGGCAGCCAATGCCCGGGCAATTTCTGTACGCCTGCGTTCGCCACCCGAAACAGATCGCCACGGTTTTTGCGCACTTTATGCAGGCTGAATTCATCTATCAGTTCTTCCAGCTTATCCTGCTGTTCTTCCTTGGTCATTTTGCTCATTTCCAGAATGGCCATAATATTATCTTCAACGGATAGTTTTCTGAAAACAGATGCTTCCTGCGCCAGGTAGCCAATACCTTTTTGCGCCCGGCGGTACATCGGGTCTCTGGTAATGTCTTCATCATCCAGAAAAATATTGCCTTCGTTTGGTTTAATCAAGCCCACGATCATGTAAAATGAAGTGGTTTTACCCGCGCCATTCGGCCCCAGCAAACCCACAATTTCGCCCTGACTTACATTAAAGGAAACATCATTTACAACGGTACGCTGCTTATATTTTTTAACCAGATTTTCTGCTCTTAATATCATTTATGATCTTGCGAGTTTAGTATCATGATTCTATTATCTCAAATCATTAATCCAGTTTAATGGCTTTGATATTTAATTGCAACCGTTTTTTATCTTTCCAGACATTTTCTTCAACCGTATAACAAACAGAAAAAGGGCTGATTTGGTTGTAGAAGATTTTCAAATTCTGCCAAGCCAAAACCAATGCTTTCAAAAATAGCGGAATTTTGTTGTTTTATATTTAATTTTAAATGTTTTATCCCAACTACATAGGGTTTGCCTACATACATAACGTTATGTGATACAAAACGGGTGCCATATTGTGCGGGTCCAAAAGGGGCCATTTGGGCTACAATTCGCTGAAATTTATCGTCAATCTGAGCAAAATCTAATTTCTGCATCAATACTGATTTCCGGACAAAGCAGGTCTTCTGTAATGGTTGCCGCCACAATGTTTTCAAATCGCTCTGAAAAGGAATCAATGTTTTCAGGTTTAATCGTTAGCCCGCAGCAAATTTATGCCCGCCAAATTGTACCAGCAGATCTGCGCAACCTAATAATGCTTCATATAGGTCAAAACCGGCAACAGAGCGTGCAGAACCTGTAAACAAGCCATTGGATTCCGTAAGGACAACCGTTGGCCTGTAATATTTTTCTGTAAGTCGGGATGCCACAATACCTATTACGCCTTTATTCCAGCTTTCGTGGTATACAACTGTGGTTTTTTTATTGATCAGGATCTCGCAATCGTCTATTAATGCCAGTGCTTCAGCAGTGATGTTCTGATCTGAAGTTTTCCGGTCGGTATTTTGAAGGTTGATGAAAAGACTTTGTTCCTGCGCGAGCACATCCTCATTGCAAATCAGCATTTTTACTGCATGTTTCGCATGGTCCATCCTGCCTGCTGCATTGATTCTTGGTGCCAATACAAAGACAACATCCGTGATGGTATATATTTTCTCCCTGCCTGAAATATCCATTAAGGCTTTCAGTCCAATGCATGGATTCGTGTTCAGTTTGATCAGCCCATGATAGGCTAATATCCTGTTTTCATCTACAACCGGGACAATATCTGCAGCAATGCTGACCATCACCAGATCCAGGTATTGTTCGTATTTTTCGGATGCCAACTGATGCTTCATACAGTAGGCCTGTACCAGTTTAAAGCCGATTCCACAGCCTGCAAGTTCTTTAAAAGGATAACTGCAATCCTTACGTTTGGGATCAAGGATTGCGACTGCTTCCGGAAGTATGTCGCCAGGTAAATGGTGGTCGCAAATGATAAAATCAATGCCTATGGTATTTGCGTATGCGATCTTATCAATAGATTTAATGCCGCAATCAAGGGCGATGATTAGGCTATATCCTTTTTCTTTTGCATAATCAATCCCTGTTGTAGAAATTCCGTAACCTTCTTTATGCCGGTCGGGGATGTAATATTCAATATTTGTTGTGAAGTTACTGAAGAAACTATAGGTCAGCGCAACGGAGGTTGTTCCGTCTACATCATAATCTCCGTAAATCAATATTTTTTCCTGATTTTTAAGTGCACGTTCAATTCTGCTAATGGCAATATCCATATCTTTCATCAGGAAGGGATCGTGCAATTTCGACATTTGAGGTCTGAAATAGTCCCTTGCTTCATCAAAGGAGTGGATGCCCCGCTGAGCGAGTATCTGGGCCAGGCTGCGGTCTATGTTTAATTGCTGTGCAAGCAGATCTATTGTCTCAGTGTCGCCCTTTGTGGCTTGCACCCATCTTTTCTTCATCGGAATATCTCGTTTTTATTGGGAACCTAAACATGAAGTCGGATCGGTTCCATATCTTTGCAATGATATCGTAAATATATCATTTAATAAATATTTTCTCAAAATCAAAAAAGACATTGAAAGTTTTCACATTATACGAAGGATCTTATTCTGTCGCTGCCGACAAAAAGTTTTTGCCTTTTGATCCGGAAACGGACAATCCTAAGGACCGTCCCGCTTCTCTGTTTATCAACATTCAGCCTTTCCTGATACAGCTGGGTACTACGCTGATCCTTTGTGATACGGGATTGGGTTATAGTAACGAGAATGGACAACTGATCCTGCACGAGAATATCAGAAAATCAGGTTTTGAGCCTGATGATATAGATATGGTCCTGATGTCACATTTGCATTTTGACCATTCCGGCGGAATGATCCATAAGTACAATGACAAGATCGAACTGAGTTTTCCTCATGCGGTATATGTTATACAGCAGGGGGAATGGGAGAGTGCATTTACGAATACTTCATCTTCTTATAAAACCGAGATATTTGAATTCCTGCAGCGCAATGCACAACTTCAGTTTATAGAAGGTTCTGGTCAGTTGAATGAACAGATCAGCTACGAACTGACAGGAGCACATACACCATTTCACCAGACTTTCCTGATCGACGATGGCACCGATAAAGTTTTTTTTGGTGGAGATGTATTACCTGAACCGGAAGAATTGTTGCGTAAGTTTATCGCTAAATATGATTTTGACGGCAGAAAGGCAATGGAACTGCGCGAAGAATTTGGTAAAAAGGCAGCAGCTGAAAATTGGATGTGCTTGTTTTATCACGCAAAATCTAAAGCAACGGCTCGCGTTACACTTAATGAGGGACAGTTTAAAATCGTATAATTTAGGGTGTAATCAAGCGGAGTAGTTCGGATAGCCTTTCTATGGTGAGTGGTTTAGAGATGAACCCCTTGATGCTATTATAGGTTTTTGCTTTTTCTATATCATTTTCATATACCGAGGATGAAAGCATATACATGTCAGGGTTGTTTGTGATGCCCAACTTATCGTAGGCTTCCAGAAATTCCCAACCATTCAATACCGGCATATTTATATCAATTAAGATGAGGTCCGGGAAGGCGGTCTGCTCATGCGCAATACTCTGGAGATACTCAATAGCAGCTTGCCCATTGCTTTTTGAAAGCATGTTTACTGCATAGCCAGTTTTTTCTACAATTTTCTTTATAATGAAAATATTGATGTCATCATCATCAATGACCAAAAGGTTAATTATAGAATCTATCATATCATTTAATTGCGGCCAGGCATGAGACCTTTCCTAAAGGTATAAAATAAAATAGAAATGTTTAAACACGGATATTTTTAATTCATAAAAAAAAGTCATTATAATTTATAATGACTTTTCTTAATAAGATTTTATTTTGACTATTTGCTGGCTACCAATTTAATAGCTAACTCGAATTCGTCATAGATCATTTTATCGCCTACATCAGGAAACATTCCTTTTGATCTGTATTTAATGCCATATTTCGTTCTGTCTACGATTACTTTGTCTGCAGTTGCAGTTACAGTACCGTCAGCATTCCAAACTACAGTTGCAGGGAAAGAGATTGAATTGGTTACTCCTTTGATGCTCAGGTCACCTGTTACCGTTACTGTATTTCCGCTTCCCGCTGCTACTTTTTTAATTACAAAGGTAGAAGTTGGAAATTTATCGGTACCGAAGAAATCATCTGCTTTCAAGTGGCCTTCCAAACGATCGCTTTTGTCCGCATCTTTGATGCTTGCCATGTTGATGCTGAAGTTACCGCCCGCAAGTTTCTTTCCTTCAAAAGAAAGTGTTCCCGACTGTAAGCCGATGGTACCTTCATGGCTTCCGGTTAATTTTTTGCCAACCCATGTCAAAGTCGATTTTGCAGGATCAACTTTGTAAGAAACTGGTTTTACAGGAGCTTTAAAAGCTGAAGTGGCCACTACGATCAGTAGGACGGCTAGTGATGCTAATTTTGATTTCATTGTCTTTTTTTGATTTAGTGTTTATACTAAGAACCAGTCCTGGCCTTTTGATACATTTTAGAAGACAAATGTATCAAAAGGTTTAACTGGTTAAATTGATCTGTGATATGATTTTTTTGTTACCTGAAGATTAAGCAAAGCTTTCCTCGTAGCTTTCTATAGGAGGGCAGGCACAAACCAGTGACCTATCGCCAAACGAATCATTTACCCTTCCAACTGATGGCCAGAATTTATAGGCTGCAACATAAGGCAAGCGGGAACGCAGCTGTTTGACGGCTGTAGCATGGTCCCAATCATTAGCGGTAATTACTGCAGCGGTATGCGGTGCATTTTTCAACGGGTTATCTACTTTATCCAGACTCAGCCTTTTTCTACAGCGCTAATTTCATTTCGGATGGCGATCATGGCATCACAGAAACGGTCAAGCTCATGCTTAGGCTCGATTCTGTAGGCTCAACCATCACCGTACCCGCAACCGGGAAAGAAACAGTCGGTGCATGGAAACCATAATCCATCAAACGTTTGGCAATATCAGCCACTTCAATGCCGAAGTTTTTAAACGCGCGGCAATCCAAAATCATTTCATGTGCACAACGGCCATTAGCACCTGTATACAGTACCGGGTAATGTTGCTCTAAACGTGCTTTCATATAGTTGGCATTCAGTATAGCATATTTGGTAGCATTGGTTAAGCCCTTCGCTGCCCATCATGGCAATGTAAGCATGAGAGATGATCAGGATAGAAGCCGAACCCCATGGCGCTGCAGAAACCGCATGGATAGATTTGCCTTTGTCGATATCAACCACAGCATGTCCGGGAAGATAAGGAACCAGGTGTTTTGCCACACCGATCGGGCCCATACCCGGGCCACCACCACCGTGAGGGATACAGAATGTTTTATGTAAGTTAAGGTGGCAAACATCGGCACCAATATTAGCCGGACTGGTTAATCCAACCTGTGCATTCATGTTGGCGCCATCCATATAAACCTGTCCGCCATTCTCATGGATGATCTCGCAGATTTCGATGATGCTTTCTTCAAACACACCGTGTGTTGAAGGATAAGTAACCATCAGGCAGGAAAGGTTATTTTTATGTTGTTCGGCTTTTGCTTTCAGATCGGCAACATCAATATTTCCGTTTTCTAATGATTTAACTACAACGATCTTCATGCCGGCCATTGCTGCCGAAGCAGGGTTGGTACCATGTGCGGAAGAAGGGATTAAAGCAATATTACGGTGATCATCGCCCCTGATCGTGATGATAAGCACGGATAACCATTAAACCGGCATATTCACCTTGTGCACCTGCGTTTGGCTGTAAGCTCATGGCTGCAAAACCGGTAATTTCGCTTAACCATTTATTCAATTCATCAAATAACTGCATATAACCGCCTACCTGGTCGGCAGGGGCAAATGGATGCATTTTGCTAAATTCTGCCCAGGTAACAGGAATCATTTCGGTAGTAGCATTCAGTTTCATGGTACATGAACCCAAAGCAATCATGGAATGGCAAAGCGAAAGATCTTTAGCTTCCAATGATTTGATATAACGCAGCATTTCATGCTCTGAATGATGCGAATTAAATACCGGGTGCGTTAAATAAGCTGAAGTACGTTGCAATGCAGCAGGGATAACTGTTTCTACATTGCCTTTAACTCTCAAAATCTACTGCATCAGCAGCGATTGCCTTTTACTTTGGCAAAAAATCGTAACCATTAAGGTTTTAACATCTTCGAGCGAAGTGGTTTCATCTAAAGCGATGGTAACAATGCTGACCATTATAGTTCAAGTTCATTTCGTTATCGATACATTCCGCTGTGGATAGGGCCTACCAAATCGCCTAGATCAAATTGTAAGGTATCAAAATAAGCTTTGTTCAATTGCTTATAACCAATCTGCTCCAAGCGACTTAGCCAAGCTAATGGTCAAACCGTGTATACGTTCGGCAATCAGCTTTAAGCCTTTCGGACCATGATAAACGGCATACAAACCGGCCATAATAGCCAATAATGCCTGTGCGGTACAAATATTTGAAGTCGCTTTATCCCTGCGGATATGTTGCTCGCGGGTTTGCAAAGCCATGCGCAGAGCATAGTTACCTGCGCTGTCAATAGTTACACCAATGATACGGCCCGGGATAGAGCGTTTATATTCTTCTTTAGTGGCAAAAAATGCAGCATGCGGTCCGCCAAAGCCCATCGGTACACCAAAACGTTGTGTTGTGCCAACTACAATATCGGCACCCCATTCGCCCGGAGGCGTTAATAATGTCAGGCTCAGCATATCGGCAACAACGGTTAGCTTTATACATTTTTTTCATGTGCTTTTTGCAGCAAAATCTGTGTAATCATAAACCTCGCCATTACCAGCAGGATATTGAACAATAGCACCAAAAATTCTTCATTCAAGTCTGCAACATTCGGTGATTGCCAATTACGCAGTTCAATACCATAAGGATCTGCACGGGTTTTTAAAATATCGATAGTTTGAGGAAACACCAGTTCGGATACAAAGAATTTTTTAGCCTGTTGGTTTTTACGCAAGCTGTATTGCATAAACATGGCTTCGGCTGCGGCAGTACCTTCATCCAATAAGGAAGCATTGGCAATTTCCATCCCGGTAAGATCAATCACCATGGTTTGGAAATTCAACAAAGCCTGTAAACGGCCTTGTGCAATTTCTGCCTGGTAGGGGGTATATTGGGTATACCATCCCGGGTTTTCCAAGACATTACGTTGGATAACACCCGGAGTTATCATATCATAATAACCCTGACCTATATAGGATTTGAAAACTTTGTTTAAAGATGCAGTTTGCTTCAAGCTGCTCAGATAATCAGTTTCAGATTTAGCTGCAGGCAAATTTAAAGGCTGTTTCAACCTGATCTTTTGAGGAACAGTTTGTTCGATCAGTTCATCAACAGAATTTACACCAATAGTTGTAAGCATTGCACTGGTATCGTCCGCATTTGGTGCAATATGACGGTCTTGAAAGTCTTCTTGATAATGAATATTTAAGCTCATGTGGTCTTATGAATAAAAAGTTGCGCAAAGGTAATAAAAAAACCGCTGAACAATAGCATGAGCCCATTGTATTAATGGTGTTTCAACTGCTTTAAATACATTTGAACCGTATTCTCCAGGCCCAGGTAAAGTGCGTCGCTGATCAGTGCATGTCCAATGCTGACTTCCAACAGACCAGGTATGCTTTCTGCAAAGTATTTTAGGTTATGAAGGTCCAGGTCATGACCGGCATTGATGCCTAAACCAAGCTCGTGTGCTTTGTGCGCCGCTGCTACATAAGGGACAATGGCTTTTTCTCTGTTGTCATAATAATTGTGTGCATAAGCCTCTGTATACAATTCGATCCTGTCTGTGCCACTCAAAGCGGCACCCGCCACCATTTCCACAACGGGATCTACAAAAATAGAAACGCGTATGCCGGCCGACTGAAACAAGGAGACCATTTCCTTTAGATAATCGGCATGTTTGACAGTATCCCAGCCATGGTTCGAAGTGATCTGACCCTCTGCATCAGGAACCAATGTCACCTGTGCAGGCTTGTTGGCCAATACCAGGTCTACAAACTTCTGCTCTCTGCAGTTCCCTTCGATGTTAAACTCTGTTGCGATGACTGCTTTCAGGTCGTACACATCCTGGTAACGGATATGTCTTTCATCTGGACGCGGATGTACAGTAATACCTTCTGCACCAAAACGTTCACAGTCCAGTGCTACTTTTACCAGATCCGGATTGTTACCTCCTCGGCTATTGCGAAGTGTCGCAATTTTGTTGATATTAACAGAGAGTTTTGTCATGCCGGTAAAGTTAAAAAATTAACATGTCTTTAAACTACAGGTTTTATCTAAAAATTATCTTGCTGCGCTAAAAGCAAGTTTGGATTTAAATTGTTGTATCCCTAAATATTAGAAATGAAGATTACCGAATGCAGGCTTTACTTATTGCTCATTTTCCTGGTTGCGATGGTAAGCAGTGCTGCTCTTTTTGGAGAATTGATGGAGCCCGATGCTGCATTGTATGCTTCCATTGCAAAAACTATGGTGTTGAAAAACGATTGGTTAAACCTATACGTTCATGGAGACGACTGGTTGGACAAGCCGCATCTTACCTTCTGGTTGGCTGCCAGCTCATTTAAGCTATTCGGATGCTCTGCTTTTGCCTATAAATTGCCTTCTTTTCTGATCACTTTGATTGGGGCAGGCTATCTGTATCTTTTGGCCAAAAGAATTTACGAGAAAAAGACTGCACTGATCAGTGTCCTTATTTTCCTGACTTCCCTGCATATCCTGATCTCCAATTTTGATGTCAGGGCAGAGGGTTACCTCACCACTTTTTTCATTGCTGCACTGTACCATTACTATCGCGCTCAAAACGCAGCCTTCTGGCACATCATCGCCGGGTCGTTATTTGCTGCCTGTGCAGTAATGGTGAAAGGGATTTTTATCCTCATTCCGATAGCCCTCGCATTTATTATATATTGGTCACTGACCGGCAAGAGGGAGGAATTTCTCAAGCCCAAATGGTGGCTGGCGATCGTGCTGGTTTTTATTTTCATCAGCCCGGAACTGTATGCCTTGTATCAACAATTCGACCTGCATCCGGAGAAGGTTGTTTTTGGTGAAAAAGGGGTTTCCGGGATCAGATTCTTTTTTTGGGATGCACAGTTTGGACGGTTCTTCAACAACGGACCTATCAAGGGCAAAGGTGACCTGTCTTTTTTTCTGCATACCAATATCTGGGCCTTTCTGCCATGGTCGATCTTGTTTTTTACTGCTGTATTCACTCTTTTCAAAAAGCGAATCCGTCAGGAAATGCCCGATGAAGCTATTTTAATCTGGACAAGTGCGGCAGCAACTTTTCTCCTCTTCTCTTTTTCCAAATTCCAGCTTCCTCACTACATCATCATCATTTTTCCACAGTTTGCGATCATCACAGCGGTCTATCTGGTCCGGCTGCAGGAGCAGGGACTGCGAATCTTTTTCAGGATTCAAAATGCCTTATTGATCATTGTCTTTCTACTGCTTTCCACCATCGCTTTTTTATTTGAATTTGCAGGAAAAGACCTTTGTATCCTGTTGCTATTGGTGCTTTTGCTAATCGCCTTTGCTGTGTTTAGAGAGCAGACGGTACATACAATCGTTTTACGCAATAGTATTCTTGCAATGGGACTGATGTGTTTTCTCTATCTTTTCTTTTATCCTGCACTGCTCAATTATCAAGGTGGTATGCATGCGGCATTGTGGCTAAATAAAAATGAACCAGCAGCCAGGCGGATCGTATTTATGGATGCCAACGCTTTCGCTTTTGATTTTTACAGCGAAGGCGAGATTAATAATGCTTACGATGAAGCTACACTAAAAAGATTGAATGAACATCAGAATGTACTGGTCTACGCGCCTGAGGCAGAACTGGAGCGATTGAAAAATACGTTCCAGGTTAATATCATCCAGCAATTTGATTATTTCCGCATCACCAAACTGAAACTGAAGTTTATCAATGCCAGGACGAGGCCTGCCGTTCTGGGAAAATTCTATCTGTTGAAAATCAAATAGAAAAAGAGGGATGTAACTCATGTTACATCCCTCTTTAATGATCAGGAGCGTGTTGCGCTACTGATTAGTATCTGTAAGCTTCCGGTTTAAACGGACCTTCAACCGGTACGCCAATATAATCAGCCTGATGCTGATCTAAAACATCCAGTTCAACACCAATTTTAGCTAAGTGTAAACGGGCAACTTTTTCATCCAGGTGTTTAGGCAATACGTAAACTTTGTTTTCGTATTTACCCGGGTTCGTCCAAAGCTCTAATTGAGCCAAAGTTTGGTTGGTGAATGAGTTACTCATTACAAAACTTGGGTGACCAGTTGCGCAACCTAAGTTTACCAAACGGCCTTCAGCCAATACGATAATGTCTTTACCATCGATGGTATATTTATCAACCTGTGGTTTAATTTCAACTTTGGTATTGCCATAATTGCCGTTTAACCAGGCCATATCAATTTCATTATCAAAGTGACCGATGTTACAAACAATCGCTTTATCTTTCAATGCACGGAAATGCTCTTCGCGAACAATATCACAGTTACCGGTAGCGGTTACCACGATATCAGCTTCTGCAATAGCAGTAGCAAATTTCTTAACTTCAAAACCTTCCATTGCAGCCTGTAAAGCACAGATAGGATCAATTTCGGTAACAATAACACGTACACCTTGTGAGCTCAATGAATCTGCAGAACCTTTACCCACATCGCCATAACCAGCAAACAACAGCTACTTTACCGGCCATCATTACGTCGGTAGCACGACGGATCGCATCAACCAATGATTCGCGGCAACCGTATTTATTATCAAATTTAGATTTGGTAACCGAATCATTAACGTTGATAGCAGGCAAAGGCAATGTTCCGTTTTTCATGCGCTCATATAAACGGTGAACACCAGTAGTAGTTTCTTCAGAAAGACCTTTGATGCCAGCAATCAGTTCAGGGAATCTATCAAATACCATATTGGTTAAATCGCCACCATCATCAAGGATCATGTTTAATGGCTTGCGGTCTTCGACCGAAGAATAAAGTTTGCTCAATACACCAGTCAAATTCTTCTTCGTTCAAACCTTTCCAGGCATAAACCTGAATACCTGCAGCAGCAATAGCAGCAGCAGCATGATCCTGTGTTGAGAATATATTACATGATGACCAGGTAACTTCGGCACCTAAGTGCAACCAATGTTTCAATTAAAACAGCAGTTTGGATGGTCATGTGCAGACAGCCTGCAATACGCGCACCTTTTAATGGTTGTGATGGGCCGAATTCTTTACGTAAAGCCATTAAGCCCGGCATTTCTGCTTCGGCTAATTCAATTTCTTTGCGGCCCCATTCTGCCAGTGAAATGTCTTTTACTTTGTAAGGAATGTAAGTTGTCTCTACTGATGACATATGTTAATTGTTTTAAATTCAGCTACAAAAATACTAAAATTGATGTAGTTTTATGTTTCCCGATCGTAATAAAATTCAGGGACAACTCATTCTGAAGCCATGCTCATCTTATTGTATTTCAGTCATTAAAAAGTAAAGTATAAAAAAGTACACTTTAATTAATATTTCTTGTTATATTTTCATCACATATGAAGGGGTCGAAGGTTTTGCTAATTGAAGATACACCAGATCTGGTGTCGGTCATCCTAAGGGGACTTAGTGAAGAGGGAATTGAGATCAGCGTAGCCGCTGACGGGATAACTGGTTTAGAAATGGCCTTTAAGTATGATTTCAACCTCATCGTCCTTGACATTATGTTGCCCGGAATGAATGGGATCCAGGTCTGTAAAGAGATCAGAAATCGGAATACAGATGTCGCCATTCTCATGCTTACAGCATTGGGCAGCACGGAGAATATCGTGACAGGACTGGAAAGCGGTGCGGACGACTATCTCGTAAAGCCCTTTAAACTCGAAGAACTGGTTGCCCGTATGCGCACCCTGATCAGACGGAGCAGCAAACAAACTACAGTCACAGATCGCATCACCATTGCCGATCTGGAAATCAATACTGCATCCAAAATGGTAACCAAAGCTGGCAAGCCTGTAAATCTGACAGCTACAGAATATCGCTTGTTGGAATATCTACTTAAAAATCAGAATAAAGTACTGTCCCGGATTCAGATCCTTGAGAATGTTTGGGATATTGATTTCAATATGGGTACCAACGTAGTCGATGTATACATCAATTACCTGCGTAAAAAGATCGATAACGGCAATGGCATTAAATTGATCCATACTGTTTTTGGAATGGGATATATCTTGAAAGAGGAAGTAGTGAATGAAACTTCAGACTAAACTTACACTTCTATTTTTCTCCATTGGAACCATCGGCTTGGTGCTCTTTCATGCTGCTATCTTTTACTTTGTATCGGAGTTCAATTTTGAAGACTTTTTTAAACGTCTGCAGGCCAGGGCAAAGCTCGCTGCAGAGATTAATATCAATCCCCGGGAAAGATCTGCTGCATCACAGGAGATGCGTAACCGCTACCTGGAAAAGATGGAGGATGAGCAGGATTATGTAGTTAAAGTTGGTTCTTTAGATCGGATGAACTTCGACCGGCCGATCAGTCTGCCCGAGACTTTTTACAAAACCATTGCTTCCAAAGGAAATGCACGATACAATAAAGACAACCATTTTTACTATGGACAGCTGTTTAAAACAAAACAGGGCAATTATATAGTTATTGTTACAGCATCAGATCCTTATGGATTTCAGGAACTGGAAACCTTAAGAAAGGTCCTGCTAGCAGTTTTTGCAATCTCAGTGCTCCTCACTTATATTGCCGGTAAGGTCTTTTCTCTCTATACGGTCAGACCATTGCGCGCTGTGATCCGGAATGTCAATAACATTTCTGTCAACAATCTTCACTTGAGGTTGAAGGAACTCAATGGTAAAGATGAAATGGCTGAACTGGTACTTACTTTCAATAATATGCTCAACAGGCTTGAGACGGCTTTTTCTACGCAGAATAATTTTGTCAGCAATGCTTCTCATGAGTTGAAAACACCCCTGACCATCATTACTGCAGAAATAGAATTGATGCTGGCGCAGAAAGGGCTTAGTCCCGAAACTGAATCTTCTGCAAGAATGGTACTTTCGCATGCAGAAAAGCTGGGGCATATCATAACCAGTTTGCTCGGATTGGCACAACCGGCTTTGATGGTAAAAAGCAGAACTGGCAACGCATCAGAATTGATGAACTGATCATAACAGTAGCAGATTCTGTGAAGAAAATTGCCCCTGAAAGTAACATTACCATAGATTTCGCTTCATTGCCTGCTGATGAAGATAAGCTTTACACGGAAGGAAATGTCAATCTTCTTCAACTGGCACTCAGCAACATTTTGGGCAATGCCTGCAAGTATTCTAATAATCAGCCTGTAGAAATTAGCGTCAGGACTGAAAACAAACGCATAGCCATTTCCATCACCGATCGTGGCATAGGTATCCCCGAAAGTGAGCAACAACACATCTTTGAACCTTTTTTCCGGGCATCGAATACCAGCGATTTTGAGGGTCATGGAATTGGTCTTCCGCTGACACTTAACATCATCAGGCTGCATAAAGGCTCCATTGGCATCAGGTCTGAAGAGGAAAAGGGGACCGAAATGCAGATTATCCTGCCGGTTTCTAATTAAATTCTAATAAATAGCTGGTTTTCGGCCCTTAAATTCTAATGACATTCTAATAAGCCTCTTATAGGGCTTTAATGACTCTGGATTAATATTGTATCAATAAATAATTGATCGTTAATCCTTTAATAAAAAGTCATGAAAACTATTTTAATTCCTACCGATTTTAATGCCTCAGCTTTGAATTGTATCCCGGAACTTTGTGCCAGCATGAAAGAAAAGGATTTAAAAATCATTTTTGTTCATCTGTTCAGGTTATCAGATTCTATCAGCGATCTGCTCATGCTCTCAAGAAGATCAAGGGAATTTGAACACATCAGTGATGATTTTCACGAAGGTTGCCAGCGACTGAAAAAAGATTTCCCGGAAATCAAATCAATAAGGATTGAATTCTTTTATGGAAGCACATTGAGTATGTTCAAGAACTTTCTGGAAGCCAACGATGTGGACTGCATTCTGCATCCCGAATTTTGTATCTGTGAAAAGCTGAATAAAACCAGTGTCGACCCCTCTGCTCTGGTGGCCAAATCAGGATTACCTACAGTAACTATTTTGAAAAAGCAAAAAGAAGTAAGTCCTCAGTCTGCTCCTGTATTGGAAGAGGAGAGCCTGATGGCCGTTTAATGTCCAGTTAATCACCTTTTAAAACATGTTTATATGCTGTTAAAAGAAAATATACCCGCAAAATACATCTTCGGGAAGATAGGTAAGGAAGTCATGATCGTAGCCATTTATGCTACACTGATTACCATGTTATATAGTAATTTTCACATCACGCGCATCTCAATTCCTATAGCCGTACCCACCATTTTGGGTACGGTAATCTCATTGCTCCTGGCCTTTAAATCTAATCAGGCTTATGATCGATGGTGGGAAGCCCGTACACTCTGGGGTGCGATTGTAAACGACAGCAGGTCCCTTACCCGGCAATTGCTGACTTTCGTCGATAATCCATACGGTGCTGAAGATGAGAAAGCTTTCTGTGAGCGCATGGCCAGAAGACAAATCGCATGGTGTTACGCACTCAGCAGGCATCTTCGCGGTCAGGATCCTATGGAGGGGCTGGAAAGATTGATCAGTGCCGAAGACTTAGCATACATCCAGCGTTACAGCAATATCCCGGTTGCCCTTCTTGAGCTGCAGGGAAGTGACCTGCGCAGTGCCTTTAAACTGGGCTGGATCAATGAATTTCAGCAGGTGCAGATGGATAATACGCTTACGAACTTTTCTAACCAAATGGGTGGCTGCGAGCGGATCAAAAACACGGTCTTCCCAGTCACCTACAGTGTATACATCCATTTCTCGATCATCCTGTTTGTAATGTTGCTGCCTTTTGGTTTGATTGAGTTTTTCAGCTTCGCAACCGTTCCTCTGGTAATTGCTATTGCCTGTTCGTTCTTCCTGATTGAAAAAATGTCTATTCATTTGCAGGATCCTTTCGAGAATAAGCCTACGGATACGCCTACAACTACCATTTGCAGGACGATCGAACGCGATATCAAACAGATGCTGAAAGAAAACTACAGGCATGAAGAAAAGGTTGGTGCACATGCCGGCAAAGCTAAAATGTACTATATCCTTTAACGTAAGTACAATGCCTCTCATCATTGAAAGGTAAAAACTCGGACACCGCGACTGTAGCGCTTTGATGCTACGCAGCGGTGTCCTATCTTTGTATCGTTAAAGAATTAAAACAGAAGATATGTATCCAGAATATTTAGTTGAACCAATGCGCGCAGAACTTACTAAAGTGGGTTTTGAGGAGTTAAAAACAGCGGAAGATGTAGACAGTGCCATCGCTGGTGAAGGTACTGTATTTGTGGTAGTGAATTCGGTATGTGGCTGCGCAGCAGCAAACGCACGTCCAGCTGCAAGACTGGCTGCTGCCAATGAAAAACATCCTGATAAACTGGTAACAGTTTTTGCAGGTATGGAAAAAGAAGCAGTAGATAGAGCTAGAGGTTATATGATGCCTTTTCCTCCTTCATCACCAGCTATGGCTTTGTTCAAAGATGGTAAATTAGTTCATATGATCGAGCGTCACCAGATCGAAGGCCGTCCGGCTCAGATGATCGCAGATAGCTTGATCGGTGCATTCGATCAATACTGCTAGTAAGATTTTTCTTAATAAATGTGAAGGGGGGCTTAGCGAATTAAGTCCCCCTTTTTTATATCTTATTTTGCCGCAACCCGCCATACGGTGCTGCTCACGTCATCGGCTACCAGCAAGGCACCGTCTTTAGCTACGGCCACGCCAACAGGCCTTCCGTACACTTCTCCTTTATCCGCATCGGCGATGAATCCGGTCAGGAAATCTTCCAGTTTGCCATTAGGTTTACCATTTTTAAAGGGAACAAATGCTACTTTATACCCCGATAAGGCCGAACGGTTCCATGAGCCATGTTGCCCGATGAACGCGCCGCCATTGTATTTTTCCGGGAACTTGCCGCCAGTATAGAATGTCAATCCCAAAGAGGCAGTATGTGATCCCACCGCAACATCAGGGGCAATGGTTTTTGCAACCATATCCGGCTGTTTTCCTTTCCATCTCGGATCTTCATTTTTGCCAAAATAGGCATATGGCCAACCATAAAACGCACCTTTTTTTACACTGGTGATGTAATCTGGTACCAGATCGTCACCCAGTCCGTCCCGCTCGTTCACCGCTGTCCAAAGCACACCGGTTCCTGGCGCCCAAGCCATACCAACCGGATTTCTAAGTCCACTACCATAGATTACCTCACCGGTTCCATCTGGATTGATTTCCAGTATATTGGCTCTCCGCACTTCATGCTCCATACCGTTCTCACCTACATTACTGCCGGAACCTACGGAAACATATATTTTCGAATTATCGGCATTTGCGATCAAATTCCGTGTCCAGTGGTTATTGTATCCGCCGGCAGGTAAGCTCAGGATCTTGGTACCTTTAGCGGTAATTTTGGTGTCGCCTGCTTTGTAGGGATATTTCCAAATGCCATCTGTATTGGCCACATAAAATGAATTGCCGATGATCAGTACGCCGTAGGGCTGATTTAGTCCGGTAATAAAATTACTTTGCAGTTCCGGCTTGCCATCATTGTTCGCATCTCTTAATAAAACTACGGTATTCGCGCTTTCCCCGGCTACTTCGGCTTTGGCCTTACCGGTGATGGCGTTGGCAACTTTTTCTTTTAACGAGCGCTCGGAATTGGAGAGCACCACAAAGATATCTCCGTTGGGGCCGACATAGATGTTCCGTGGACTTTTGTAATCCGTGGCGAATTTAGTGACCGTAAATCCTTCCGGAGCTATTGGAGCCTTATCTGCAGGCCAGCCGATCACTTTACTGAATTTATTCTTTGAAGCATTGGTGTCCGGTGGCGGAAGTTGGGTCTCCTGCAGCGTGTCGGTAATGCTGCTGTCGTTACTCAGGCTGTCGCTACTGCCTCCGGTTTTGTTGGTATTTGAACTGCAAGCCGCCAGAAATGCCGCTGCAATTATAAAAAAAGGTGTTGTTTTCATGAGATAAAAAAGATTGATTCTCTTTTATAACATCATTAAAGCTAAGTTGTTTAAATAGCTGGCCAATCAGTATTCGATAGTAAGTATTAAGGCATTGTTGCTGAGCGCTTCAAGTTCAACGTGTTCCACATCGCACAATCCCAGGCCGTCCTGGGCATGCAGCAGTCTTCCTTCTATTTCGAAAGCCCCTGCCAGTACATAACAGAAAAGTCTGGAATCTTTCTGTCGCTTTTGGTAAAGTGTTTCCGCTCTGCCGTCAAATTGCCCCACACTAAGCCGAAATGGTAGTGGAGTAGCTGTCGGGGCGCTGACCTCCACCAGGTGGTTGACGGAAATTCCGGGATCCAGATTGAACAATTCAAAGGCTGGGCTCAATGCTCCGGGTGCTGATAAGCAGATCTGAATCAGACTGATCGCGTCTTTTTCATAGGGATTGCTGATGCTGAACAAATGTTCTTCCGTACATTTCCGAATCAACACTTCACCTACTCCGATATTCAGTTTTCCTGCTTCTACGTCTGTATACTCCAGGTCACCGGTCACCGGAATTATGATCGCATAACTGGATGTTCCAATTTCCATCTCCAGCTCAGCAGCACCTGCAAGTGTTTCTTCATTGAACAGGTAAAGTGGGCCAAGGGCCGTTTTATGCGGGGAGAAAAAAGTACCGAAATTAAAGGTGCAATTTCTTTGGAACAGCGGGCTTTCTATGCAGCCACGCTGTTCGCTTAAAAAGATCTTTCCCGGAGATTGTTCCATAAATTTATACGTTTATCTTCATCGTCAGGTCAAAGCCATCGTTCAGACTTCCCGTTACCGAGGCCACTTCTATTTTTAGCATATCGTCGCTAAATACATTGTCATTCGCATTGGTAGTATAGCCGCTCATGCCTTTTTTATATCCATTTACCAATGTAACGGCAGAACCGGAGCCTTCGGGAAAAGCAATCTGTGTCACTTTAAGTGAATTGCCTGCGGCACTATATATATGTACGTGGATGTGTGTGGCCCTTCCGGTATACCATCCCGGAAATATACTGGTAAAGGTAACCAGCCCATTGGCATCTGTCACTTGCCTTCCTCTCAGGAAATGTACCGATTGGTAGTTGGTCGACTGCATCCCGCTCCCTCCATATTCTGAATAATTTCCCTCCGCATCGCAATGCCAGATGTCTACAATCGCACCTGCCAGTGCAGCGCAGTTACTGGCTGTATTGATGGTGATTTTTGCAGTCATTTTATACCCTGTTCTGCCATCAGTAATGTCGCTCCTGCTGTAAGATGAGGGTGTTTTAGTAGGGAAAGGACCTTCTGTTTCCGTCGGTGCTACAGTACAGGTAGTATTGCCGCTGCCGGCATTGGTCACTGTTCCTGTTCCTGAAGGATCATCCACAACTGAACTTGATTTCTTACACGCTTCCAGGATGGCCGGTGCAGATAAAGCGCCGACGATCAGACTTCTGAGAAAAACCTTTCTTTCCATTTTCTTTGAGTTTAAATACTATACTAAAGATGCTCAAAGCAGCTATCATCAGAAAGCTGGTATCGATGAAGAGCTGATATGTATCGATGATCAGGGTTTCAGCTCTTCTTGTATGAGCTGGAAATAACTGTCGCCAATAGGTATTTCTATTCCTGAACGCAGCTTAACTTTGCGGTTGTGAATGGATTGTACTTTGCTGATGGCGACGATATAACTCCTGTGAATCCGCTTAAACTGCATTTCCGGAAGTTTTTCCAGGATTTTTTTCAACGACATGAGTGTAGAAACCGATTTATCATTTAATTGATGAACGGTCACATAGTCGCCAAAACTTTCGATATAGGTAATGTCGTCAAGCACGATCCTGACCAGGCGATACTCCGAATGTACATAGATGCTGTCGCTACTTGCTGATTTTGGGTTTTGCTTATACTGATGGTAATCGATGGCCTTGTTTACCGTTTTAGAGAAGCGGTCAAAGTCGATAGGTTTGAGTAAAAAATCTAAGGCATCCAGTTCGAAGCCCTCATATGCAAAATTCTTATAGGCGGTAGTGAAAATCACCATGGGCCTGACTTCCAGTGAGCGAACAAGGTCGATACCTGTAATGTCGGGCATGTTGATGTCTATAAAAAGCAGGTCTATCACATTTTTCTTCAGGTACTCTGCTCCGTATACTGCATCCTCAAAAGTATGGATGAGTTGCAAGGCAGGAAATCTGGATGTATACTCCCGGATCAGTTCCAGAGCCAAAGGCTCATCATCTATGGCAATACATTTTAGAGACATCAGATATGGAGACTTAGGTGTACAGTAAATAAATCCTCATCTCTCCCTATTTTTAGTTCATGCTTCCCAGGATAGGCAAATTGCAGCCTTTGCCTGGTATTTTCAATTCCAATGCCTGTACTGTTCATCTTCGTATTTTCAGAGAAATCTGTGTTTTGCGCAAAGAACTCAAGCTTTTCCTCGCTAATATTGATCTTAATGACAATCGGGGATTTTTTTTGCTTGCTGATGCCGTATTTGAATGCATTTTCTACAAAAGTCATGAGTATGAGCGGTGCTATTTTATGGTTGAGCGGAATTCCTTCAATCTGGTAATTTATTGGTGTGCTATCGCCCAGGCGTAATTCCTGCAAGCCTATGAAATTCGCAATGCAATCCAGCTCTTCTCTCAGTGGTACCAGTTCATCGGTGATGTCATCTGTCATGTAGCGCATGATGTTAGAAAGTTTCATGATGCTGGAAGCTGTATTTGGATTATTGGTAATCGCCAGCGTATAGATGTTATTTAACGTATTGTAAAGAAAATGTGGATTGATCTGTGCCTTGAGGAAGGACAATTCTGCCTCAGCGCGGTCAGCTTCGGCCTTTATCGCTTTTTTCTGTGTTAGGTAGAGCTGTTTATTGATCTCAATGGCCATCGTCAGTGAAATAACCATGATGAAGAGAAATACGCTGACAATGTCGAAACTGCGGAAATCCTTCTGTCTTGGTTCTGGTCTTTCCTGGAAGTGTTTCGGCGGTTCGGGGCGGGAAGCATCAGTTCCTGGTATCGGCTCTGGAAACGGTGCAGGTTGGTTTTGGAACTGAGATGGAGGAGGCATATCATCCCGTGGCGGCCCCTGCATTTCCCTATCGGGCCTGTTTGCATTAGATTGCCGGTTTTCGGACATCAGACGGTCGAATGGCTTCAATAAATATATGCCAATGAAAAGTAGTAGTATGATCCCAAAGAAACTGATGTATTTTTCTTTTAAGTACAGCTTGGGAATGAGCAGCATGCTGCAGAGGTAAAAAAGTAGTAGATAAGTGCCGCAGAATATCCAATAAGCAGGTGTATAAAGCAGCTCAAAGATACTTTCCTTACCTTGCTGATTGAACATAAACACGACAGGAAGACTAAAAAATAGCATCCATCCGGCAATTTGGGTAATCAGCTTTGCTGTTTTCAAATTATTCACCTTTAAAGATGATTAATAATACAAAAAAGATTTTAAAAGTCAGGATGAATGCACAAATTGTACCGCTGAATCACCATCGATCATACATACCAGATGAAGGTTTCTAATATGGAGCGGATGAAAACAGTAAAAAATTTTAACTAAATTAGGCGGGGGAATGAAATCAAATGTCTGCTTATAGCTCGCTTACAGACCAGGAATTGATTGTTGCAATGCAACATAATGACTCGGTGTTTGACGAAATTTATGAAAGGTATTGGTCTGTGCTCTATCGCTCAGCCTTTAATGTACTCCGGGACAAAGAAGCAGCTATGGATGTCATTCAGGAGGTTTTTATCTGGTTCTGGGAGCATAGGGACAATGTACAGGTAAATTCCATTAAAGCTTACCTGCTGACAGCAGTGAAATATAAAGTGGCCAATTACATCCGCAACGGCAAGGTCCGGGAATCATTTTACGACCGCATTCCTAAGGTGGAACTGGATACAGAATTTCCTGATGAGCAGCTTGAACTGAAAGAATTGAAAGAAATGATCAATAATTTTGTGATGGAATTGCCCGAACGTTGTCAGGAAGTCTTCAATATGAGCAGAAATGAGCACTTGAGTAATCTGGAAATCGCAGACCGGCTCGGTATTAGCGAAAAAACAGTAGAAAATCAGATTAATAAAGCTTTGAAACGGATCAAAGCCAACCTCGGAAGGTCTTCTGCCTTCATAAATTTACTATAAAAAAATTTTTTTTGATTTTTTCTGTATTTGACGTAGGTGCTGGGGCTTCGGGAAGTGCCTTACTCATATACAGCCATAAAATGCAAAAAGAAGAACTAAGGGAACTGCTGAGAAATATTATCGAAGGAAAAGCCAGCGATCAGGAAATCCGCTTGTTCAATCGGTATTATAAAGCTTACCAGGATGAAGATTCTGATTGGAATTCGGATGAGATGGGAGAGGAGCAGCAGGTTCACGACGAACTTAAGCAGTCGATCCTAAATCGCATCAGGCCTGTAAAAGTAGTTCCTTTATGGAAAAGACCACTGCCTGTCGCGGCTGCTGTTGCGGCGACGCTTTTGATCTGCTCTATTTTATTCTTTACTAAAAGTGACGACCGTGATCATATACTCGCAGGTAGAAATACTGCTGTCCTGACTTTGGGCAATGGAAAAACCATTCCTTTAAATGAAAATAAAAACGGCTTGGTAATAGAGGCCTCAAAGATCAGGTATAATGACGGCACATCCGTTTCGGCGCATGTAGTAGGTTCGGATACAGCATCCACTGCGCTACTTAAGATCAGCACACCAAGGGGTGGTACCTACGAAGTCATCCTGGCTGATGGCACACATGTTTGGTTGAATGCTGCCAGTAAGCTGGAGTTCCCGGCACAGTTCTCCGGTAAACAGCGTCTTGTGTCATTGACAGGAGAAGGGTATTTCGAGGTCGCTGCCAATAAAGAAAAGCCTTTTAAAGTGCTTTCCGGCGGACAAGCCGTAGAGGTATTGGGAACCCATTTCGACATCAATGCTTATGAAGACGAGCAGGCGATCAAAACTACATTATTGGAAGGGACTATCGTTGTAAGTTCGGAATCTGGGTATGAAATCCTTAAACCAGGTGACCAGGCGATCAATACCAATAACCGGATCAGTGTCTCCAAAGTAAATGTAAATATACCAGTGGCCTGGAAAAACAAGCAGTTTCTCTTTGAAAGGGAAAACATACGCTCCATCATGCGTATGGTAGAGCGCTGGTATAATGTGGATGTCAGCTATTCAGGCGAAATTTCCGAAGAAACCTTTAGTGGGGGCGTGTCCCGGTTCGATAAATTGTCCGAAGTACTCAAATCCCTGGAATCAACGGGAAAGGTGAGATTTGAAGTGAAAGACAGGACCGTCCATGTATCCATGTAAGGAAATACAATATAGATTAAACCTAATAACAATATATAAAAACCTAAACCAAGCCAGATGATTAGACTACTACGACAGAAAAACTAACTGAAAAAAAACCAGACTTTATTCAAGCCTGGTTTAAATTGGCTACGGCCAATGTGAAATCAACCGTTTAACCAGCAGAATGTCCATGCTTCGAAACTTAAGGCATACTGCATAGAACCAAAAAACAAATGTATAGAATTTATACCAGGAAACGCGGTGTACCATCACCCGTACGCCATAAAATTTTGCTAATTATGCGATTAACCACCGTAATATTACTAGCATCACTACTTCAGGTAAGCGCTTCAGGACTAGCACAGAAGGTTAGCATAACGAAATCCGGTGCTCCTCTAAAATCTGTTTTGAATGAAATCACCAGGCAAAGCGGCTATATTTTTTTGTATAGCGATAATGTCATGAAGCAGGCGATTCCAGTAGATATCAAAGTGAATGCAAAGGAACTCCATGAAGTACTGGATGCCATTTTTGACAATCAGCCATTGAACTACAGTGTCAATAAGAATACGATTACCGTACGCGGAAAAGAGAAGCCATCTGTACTCGAAAGTGTAAGTGATTTCTTTGCCGACAGGCTCATTCGCGGCCGGGTATTGGATGAAACCGGAAATCCACTTGCGGGTGTGAATGTGAAGCCAAAGGGTAGTGGAAAAGGTGTGGTTACCGGCAGCAACGGAGCTTTTGAAATCAGTGTAGCTGAGGATAAGACTGTACTTGTATTCTCTTATGTGGGGTATGTAACGAAAGAAGCTGTTGCAAATACCAGTATGGTGGTAACGCTGATTGCAGAAACCAATAAACTGGAAGATCTGGTCGTGGTGGGCTACGGTACTACAAAAAGAAAAGACCTGACAGGTTCGGTATCTTCTGTGGATTTGGGTGAGGTAAAAAATGTTCCCTTTATGAGCTTAGACAATGCTTTGGTGGGTAAGGCCTCAGGCGTACAGGTGATCAAAGCTGATGGGGCTCCCGGTGGGGCGGTCCGGATTAGAATTCGCGGTGGCGCTTCCCTGATCGGTTCCAATGAACCTTTATATATCATAGACGGTGTACCGGTAACTATTAGTAACAATTATGTAGGCGCTACCGATATGACCAATCCAGTGGAGAATTATGGAGGTGAAAATGCGAGGAATAGCAGTATATCAGGTTCTTTTGCGCGGGGACTCAATAACCTGACAGGTTTGAACATCGATGATATAGAAAGCATAGATATCCTGAAAGACGCATCGGCAACTGCTATATATGGTTCAAAGGCTGCCAATGGTGTAGTAATTGTAACCACTAAGAAAGGAAAACAGAATGAAAAACCAATACTGGAAATGAACTACTATACTGGTTTTAGCAGAGCCAGAACAGAAAAAGTTCTCAATCGAGAACAGTATCTTTCAGTATTGAAAGAAGCTGCTCAGACAAGGGTCGATGAAGACAGGCGTTTGAACCTTACTGTAGATCCTACTTCTCTATCCATTGTAAATGGTACAGCCAATCTGGGAAGCGGGGACGTCAATTGGTTGGATCTAATATTAAGAGACGGTCTGACCCAGAATGCAAATGTATCGGTGAGGGGTGGAGGTACTGGTTCCAGATACTATACTTCACTTGCCTACTCCCAGCAAAAGGGTACGGTGATCGGAACTGATTTTAGCCGAATATCAGGGAAAGTAAACCTTGATAATGAGATCACCAGCAAATTGCGTGTGATTACCAATCTGGACTACGGTTTCACCAAAAACAATGTGACCAATGGTCTTTACGGAAATGCATTGTTGGCACCACCAACAATTGAACCTTATAAGGCCGATGGAACTTTTACGGTATTCGACGATTTTAGAGTGGGCAGCGATTTTGGACTGCAAAATCCATTAGCGCTTGCGACTGCGATCAACGAAGGTAAAACGAATATGCTGATCGGTTCCCTCTCCGGAGAATATGACATTCTTAAGGATTTGAAATTCAGGAGCATGATCTCTGTAAATTACAATGCTTATAAACAGAGAAACTATATCCCAAGCTATCTGGAAATCGCTAATCCAAACAGTCAGGGTGGCATTGGCTCAGGAGGAGGTGTCGGTTCGCAGGCTGCTAATGAGTCGGTTAATACCTTCATAGAAAATACACTGACATGGAATAAAGAATTCAATACTGATCATCGTCTGAACCTCCTTGCCGGTACTTCATTTGAAAAATACCGTGCAGAGTTTTTTTCTGCTGAAGGAAGAACTTTTCCGGATGACGATTATTTGAATAACCTGACATCCGCGGCCACCGCTACACAAGTACGCGGTAGCAATCCCTCAGGCTTATATGCCTTGCTTTCTTATTATTTAAGGGCCAATTATGCTTTTAAAGATCGTTACCTGCTGACTTTCACAGGTCGTGCCGACATCTCAAGTAAGTTTGCTAAAGGCAACCAGGCAGGATATTTCCCTTCCGGTGCCATTGCCTGGAAAGTGAATGAAGAGCCTTTTCTGAAAAACGCAACATGGATTGATGAATTGAAAATCAGGCTTAGTGCCGGTAAAACGGGTACCAATAGTATCGCCGATAACATGTTCCGTACATTGTATACCCCCACTTCTTATGCCGGTGCCAGCGCTATAGTGCCAACCCAACTCGGAAACAATCAGATCAAATGGGAATCTACCGTTCAAAAAGATCTGGGGCTTGATTTTGCCTTTTTCAATAGCCGGCTGAGAGGTAGCTTTGGTTACTACGACAAGACTACTGACGGGGTATTGTTGAATGTTACGCCGGCACCCAGTTATGCCTTTGGCAGTGTAGTCCTGAATGTAGCTAAAATTCAAAACCGGGGATTGGAACTGGATATAAGAGGCGACATTTTCCGTACAAAAGGATTTACCTGGAATAGTGCTTTTAACATATCCAGAAATAGATCTAAAGTGTTAAAAATCAATGGTGGGCCATTTTCTGATCCGAATAACAGAAGCTCACTCAATTTAGGAACGAGCGTGGTAAAAGAAGGCGAGCCTCTGGGCTTACTGTATGGAAGGGTATCCCAGGGCATCATAAAGACTGAAGAACAACTGGCGCAGCAAAAGGCCGACTTCGCGCTTTGGTCTGTATTTAGTCCCCGTCTTAACATCGGCGATCTGGCTTACGAGATTGATCCAACTACCAGGATATGGAAACAAGATGTCATTGGTAATGCACTTCCGGATTTTTATGGTGGCTTTACGAACATCTTTAGCTATAAAAGCTTTAGCCTGATTACACTGATGACCTACGCTTATGGCAATGATCTCTTGTATCAAAATGATGTATCCAACCGCGCCATTGTCAATTCGGTAAATAAAGGCGTTAGCATTTTAGACCATTATAGTGCGAGCAATCCAAACAGTAGTCGTCAGAGATTGATCTGGGGAAGTAATGTTTTTAATACCAATGAGAACGTATACGATGCTTCCTATCTGAGAATGAAATCGGTTACCCTGTCATACGACCTGCCTAAATTTCTGGCTACAAAATGGAATGTCCGGATGGCTTCATTATACCTGACCGCCACCAATCTATTTACCATTACCAATTATCCTGGCTTAGATCCGGAGGTGAGTGATGCGCCGGCAAGTATAATTGGAGGTGGTCGCGATCTGAGTACATACCCTACTACCCGTGAGTTGACAATTGGTGTGCGACTCGGATTTTAAGCATGGTTTAACAGCATAATGAAAACAATTATGAAAAAGATATCTCTATATACAATATTGATCCTGGTGATGGCCCTGAGCTATTCCTGTGAAAAAGATTTGAATGCCCTGCCTCCTCAGGCCAAGGTAGAAGGCAACGTGATCGTAGATCAGAAAAGTGCAGAAGTGGCAATGAATGGCGCATACAGCCGTCTGGCGATCGTTGGTACGGCTTTATCGGCAAATAGTACGACTTATGCGCTGAGGCACGAAATTTACCCGGCTATGCTCGCCGGATGGATGCAATATGGTTTCGGGCAGATTGCAGAATACATCAATGCAACTACTCCTGCGGGTTCTACAACCTTATGGACACCTAAATATGCTTTGTTGAATGCTGCAAATGGGGTTGTAGAAGGTGTGACTGCACTGGAAGACGCCAGGTTCACCGGAGCAAGAAAGACGGAAATGTTAGCAGAAGCCAGGTTTTTAAGGGCTTATGCTCATTTCTCATTGCTGGCCTACTATGGAGAATGGTATAATATAAATAGCCCATATGGTGTTATGTTGCGCAAAGAGGCTTTGAAGCTTAGCAATGCAGCACAGGCAAGGAGTAGCGTGAAGGAAACTTATGATTACATTTTGCAAGATCTTGATTTTGCGATCAGTAATGCAGCTGATGTGCGTCCAAATTATTATGCCAATAAGACTGTAGCTAAAGCTTTGAAAATACGTGTGCTCATCTTGCGTGGTCAGGCTGCTGATTATGCCGAAATAATTCGTTTAGCAGATGAAATCATTGGTAACCCCACCTACGCTCTGGAAGCTAGTTTAAGGGACCTGGTACAGGTGAAAGGTCTGACGAGTAAAGAAGTCCTATTAGGGATTGTACCTTTTCCGAGCCAGGTCGGTAAAAGAATGGGCTACGAATTTGTGCAATCTTCAGTCTATCTGGCTTCACCGCAGTTCAGAAAACTTTTGGAAAATGATCCACGACGTACCTGGATGTTGACAAAAGCGACTACTTCCAGTCAGGCTTCTATTCGCGACTCAACTTACATGAGCAAGTTCTCTGGTGTAAAAGTTGAAGAGTCTTATGTGTTGAGATTGACAGAAACCTACCTTTTAAAAGCGGAAGCAATTGTTAGATCTGGAGGTAGCCTGGTCGATGCACGTACCTTGCTGAAAACAGTGATGGCTAAGGCGGGTGTGACCGATTTTTCGGCAATAGATAATGCAAATACACCTGCGCTAATGTTAATTGAGATTTATAAGGAATTTTCCAGAAATCTCGTTGCAGAAGACGGTGTTGAATGGTTGTCGCTTTTACGCCTGCCTTTCGAGACAGTGAAACAATTAAGGCCAACGATAACTGAGCAGAAGCAATATATCCTTCCGGTTCCATTTACTGAATTTCAGTTGAATCCAATATTTGGAGAGCAAAATCCTGGTTATCCTAAACAATAAAACAACGATAGATGAAACGATCAATTTTAACCTTACTGACCCTGTCTGCAGCATTAAGCCTGCAGGCACAAAACTTTACTTTAAAAGGTAAAATTCAAGGCCAGGGCTCTGGCTACCTGAAGCTATATTATCCCGGCCCTTCAGGTAAGCAAATCGCAGACAGTGCTATTGTACAAAAAAACGGAAGCTTCGAATTTAAAGGTACCGCTGAAAGTCCCCGGATGGCCTATCTTGTCGCTGGAAAAGCAGAGAGCCGCCGTATGGATGATCCAAATATGGGAACATTTTTTATTGAGCCGGGAAACCTGAGCATGACGGTTACTTCAGGCGACGTGAAAAATCTAAAACTAAAGGGGTCGAAAACGCAGGATGAACTTGCAGAACTGAATCTTCGCAAAAAAGCACAAACCGAACAGATACTTATCATGTCTGCAGCATATGATAAAGCCAATATGGCTTATATTGATGCCAGAAAAGCTGGAAAACCCGAGGCCGAACTGGAAGCGCTGAAAGAAAAAGCAACAGTTGAAAAAGATAAGATGGACCCGCTGAGAGGTGAGATGAATAAAATAGATATGGAATTTATAAAGAGCCATCCGAATTCCTTTCTAACTGCTTATTTGCTGAGGTATAAAATATCTTCTTTGCCGCTAGCTGAAGCGGAAAAGCTTTATAGTAATTTATCGGAAACTGTAAAGCAAAGTATTTATGGCAAGGAGATATCTGGCGAAATCAAGAAATTGTCTGGTGGTTCTCCCGGGGCTAAAGCAACTATGTTTGCTGCCACAGATATCAATGGACAGCCTTTTAACCTGGCAGATTATAAGGGCAACAAATATGTGTTGCTAGACTTCTGGGCCAGCTGGTGTGTGCCTTGCCGTAAAGGAAACCCACATTTATTATCTTTATATAGCAAATATAAAGATAAAGGACTGGAGATCGTTGGTGTTTCAGACGACGATAGCAATGAGCAAGCCTGGAAAAAAGCAGTCGAACAAGATCAAATCGGAGTTTGGAGGCATGTATTACGTGGCCTTAAACGTGTAGGGAATGACTTCGACCGTTCAGGGGATCGCAGCGATGCTTATGGTATCCATACTTTACCTACCAAGATCCTCATCGATAAGAATGGAATGATCGTAGGCCGGTATGGCGGCGGGGGTGAAAATGATGAAGCAATGGATAAAAAATTAGCTGAAATCTTTAACTAAAATAATCATCATGAAAACATTCAAAAAATTAGCACTTGCCGGCATCTTTTGTTTTGCGGGCACAGCCTATGCCCAGCAAACTAAACTTACTGGCGATATCAATGGATTAGGAGATGTAGATTTAAAAATCTACTACTACGCCGGGGCAGAACAAAAAACGGGCGACATCAAAACCAAGGATGGAAAATTCAGTTGGATTGCTGATTTCCCTGATGCCCAAAAAGTGACCATCATGTTTCCTAAAAGGGCAGCCTGGCTCTATTTGGAACCTGGAAACATTTCGATCAAGGGAACGGCAGACTCATTGCATCTGCTTAAAGTGACTGGTTCTAAAACACAGGCAGAAGCGGATGCTTTCAGTGCTTCGCAAAAATTTCTGAGCGATCAGGAATCACCATTGTATCAGAAATATGGAAAAGTAAGTAAAGAAGAGCAGCGCTTGCTCGAAGAAAAGATCGCTGAGCTGAGAATTCAAAAACGTGCATTAGCTGATAAATATATTTCCGGTCACCCGGAAAGTGCATTCAGCCTGAGTTTGGTAACTGACCGTGCAGGTATGGGAAGTTATAAAGATGTGCAGTCGATTTATGACAAGCTCGGTCCTAAAGCTAAAGCTAGTGCGGAAGGTAAACGCATTGCAGAACGCCTGGTGATACTGAAACGCAGTTCAATTGGAGAATCAATGCTGAGCTTTACACAAAATGATACCGAAGGAAAAGCCGGTTTCATTTGAGGCATTTAAAGGGAAGTATGTTCTGGTTGATTTTTGGGCAAGTTGGTGCGGACCTTGTCGTGCCGAAAACCCAAACGTGCTGAAAGCCTACAATACTTACAAAGATAAGAACTTTACCGTAGTTGGCATTTCCCTGGATGACAAAGGAGACAACTGGAAAAAAGCGATTAAAGATGATGGTATGCCATGGACGCAGCTTTCTGATCTGAAAGGATGGAAAAATGAAGTTTCAACTTACTATGGTATTATGGGGATTCCCAGCACGCTGCTGATCGACCCTCAGGGTAAGATCATTGCCAAAGATCTGCGTGGGGAACTGTTGAATAAGAAACTGGAAGAACTCTTTAGCCAAAAATCTAAATAATGAAAAACGCATCGATGTATCTGGCTCTGCTGATGACCCTCCCGGTGATCAGCATGGCACAAAGTGTAGACTATAGCCTCAGCGGAACCACCAAAGGAATTAGAAATGCTGAGGTAGAATTGAGCAGTTATGATTCACGAACCAGAACCAGCAAAAAAATTGCGACTACAAAATTGAGCAATGGCAAATTTGTAATGAAAGGGAAATTGGAGGGAGCTCAAATGCTGAGCCTGAACATCAAGCCGGGTAACTGGGGCACGCAAGTGTTTGTCGATGGGGGCAATGTGAACTTGCAAATCGATACCCTGGGTGCTCAGCATTTCGATTATACAGCCTATGGCATGGAGAAGGGAGCCAATTTGAAGTCCGTAAAAATTACAGGTTCTAAAAGTCAGGCAGATTACGAGCAATATGAGAAGAGCTACTCGGCTGCAGATAGAAAAAGCAGGGATGCTGTATTTGGCGCGCAACTGGGATTTATTAAGCCATATATCGATAAGAACCCATCTTCTGTAGCCGGTGCTTATATGCTGAGCAATCACTACATGTTTAATTCAGGTATGCCTTTGGAGGAACTGGAAGCGCTGCTCGCTAAATTCAGCGGAGCTGCCAGGAATTCCCTGTATTTTAATAACCTACAGAAAGAGGTAGCTGAGCGAAAAGCCGTTTTGCCGGGTAATTATGCAGAAGATTTCACCTTATTGAAACGAGACAGTACTAAACTCACACTTTCTTCAACCAGAGGTAAATACGTAATGATAGATTTCTGGGCAAGTTGGTGCAAGCCTTGCAGGGAAGCCATTCCGCACTGGAAAGAAGTTTATGCGAAGTATAAGGACAAAGGATTTGAAATCATAAGTGTCACCAATGACAGCCGTTGGAGTGATTGGATTAAAGCGATGGATGCGGAACAGATGCCCTGGCCTCAGCTGGCTGATGAGTTCCCGGTAAAAAATATGCCGGCACGTGTACTCAGTAAGTATAAGCATGGTACGATACCACTTTATGTGCTTTTGGACAAGCAAGGTAAAATATTGGCGAAGACAGGAGATGAAGCTGTGATCGATAAGATCCTGGCAACGCTAATGCCATAAAACAAAAGAGCGTGCAACCCTGCACGCTCTTTTGTTATTCTGATTTAAATAGCATTATTATTTGATAAATGTAGCAAGTTTCTGATCTACATCTTCACCCCGCAGGTTTTTAGCAATAATGACCCCATTTGGATCGATCAGGAAATTCTGAGGAATTGCACTGATGCCATATTTGACCGCAACATCACTTTTAAAACCCTTCAGGTCACTTACCTGGATCCAGGGCATGCCATCGTGTTTGACTGCATTTAACCAGGCTGCTTTGGTTTCATCCAGTGAAATACCTACAATTTCGAAGTTTTTATCTTTGAATTGCTGATAAGCTTTCAACAGATGAGGATTCTCTGCACGGCATGGCACACACCAGCTGGCCCAGAAATCAACCAGCACATATTTCCCCTTCAAAGAAGAAAGCTGAAAAGTATTGCCTTTGTCGTCCGTTTGCGTAAAATCGACTGTCTTACCGATCGCTATTTGTTTTGCTTTGTCGTATCTGGCAGTTACTTGCTTACCTGTAAAGCTAGCCAGGACCCTTGGGCTCAATTTAGAATAATAAGGTTCAAATGCTACAGGATCTATGACCGCCATTTTATTATCCCTGATGAGATCCAGGGAGACATAAGAATCAGGATGGCTGAAAATAAAAGAATCAGTTGCTGCCTCTATCTTAGCGTAAAGCGGCTTGGCTTCTGCCTGCATCTTTTTGATCAGTACGGTATCTTTTACTTTCGCGTAGTATACTTTCGCGAATCGCTGACTGATGTCTTTGAACTGCGCGAGATCCGCAGCGGTTTTTGAATTGTAAAGGACAAAATCCGCCTGAGCTTGTGTACCACTGATGGAGGCATTTTTCATACTGTCCTTCACAAGCACTTTGTACCTGCCTTTTTCGAGGTAGAACTCCTGATAGTCTGATCCTGTTCCTCTTCTGCTGGTATCCTTCTTTAGAGGAGCCAAAGTCAAATAGGCTTTGTTCCCAAAAGCAGTATTGCCTTTTAAGCTAAACTTACCGCTTTTCACCACAGAACTATCCCTGGCATCTTTTCCTTCGCTGTTTTTATAACTCAAAACAACGATTTTATCTTTAGCACTTCCAGGCAGCTTTCCTGCAATTTCAAATTTATCCTGAGCTATACTATTACCTGCAGTAAGCACAAGAAGCAGGGCGATTGTATTCTTGATTTTCATCATATTTTTTAGGTTGATTTTATTTGATCAGTTCCTTCAGTTTCTCAGTCAGCGCTTCTCCCCTGAGGTTTTTAGCGATGATCATTCCCTGCGGATCGATCAGTAAGTTTTGTGGAACCGAATTGATGCCATACATTACAGCGACTTCATTCTTCCAGCCTTTGAGGTCGCTGACATGGATCCATGGCAAGCCGTCTTTCCTGACCGCTTCTGCCCATACTGCCTGACTTCCAGGATAATCCAGGGATACGCCTACGATCTCAAAATTCTTGCCTTTCAGTTCATTGTAAGCTTTTACCACGTTTGGATTCTCAGCCCTGCATGGCACACACCAGCTGGCCCAGAAATCTACCAATACATATTTTCCCCTTAAAGAAGAAAGCGTAAATGGCTTTCCATTTAAGTCATTCTGCGTAAAGTCGGTTGCTTTAGCTCCAGCCTGACGTCTCTTGCCGATCTCTATTTTCTCGGCTGTGCGTTGGCCAAGCGGAGATGATTTGAGTGCTGCAGAAAAACGATGAAATAAGGGCTCAACTTTGGCCGGCTCAAAATGATTGTCCAGCACATACATGTTATAGGCATAAAGCCCCGCAAATGAGTTCAGGTGGTTTTCTGCAAACTTGAGACTGATCTCTTTGTTCAATGCCACCAGTTTCTGAATACTATCGGCCGCTTTTTTCCGCTCTTCCAATGGTTTTACGTAGCTACCATCTGCGTTTTTCTTACCGAATTCATCCTGCAGTTTCATGATGCCAGCGGTGACGGGCTTGATCTGCGCCTCTCTTTCATTATTTTCACGGTCAGCAACCGAACCTGTGATTTTTGCATTGCTGATCAAATCTGTGCCTACCATGTTAATTGTTGAATTCTCAATAAAAAATCCTTGAGAATCACGTTGCGGTGTACCACTACGTCTAACAGCTAAAATAGCATTTTGAGGCTCCTCGACACTCCCCGTAAAACGGAACTTGCCATCTTTAATTTCTGTAGAGTCGACTTCCTTCCAGGCATTGTTCTTTAAAAGAACGAGGTAAGCTTTAGCCTGGCCCTTAACGGCAGGCAATTTTCCAGATATGGTATAGCTTTTTTGAGCTGCTACCGCAAAGGGCAGCAGCATCAAAATTGAAACAAGTAATTTTTTCATCTAATTATATTTTATGTCAGTAAGATTTAAGCCCTTCATTTCGAAACTAAAATCTTTAAGGATTATCCTGAAGATTAGGGTTTTCACCGAGCACTTTTGGTGCAAACTTGAATACAAAACGCTCAGGTCTTAAGGTGTAAGTTTCCGTTATCACTCCTGTAGCACTGTATACTCGATGTTGGGGAGCAGTAATAGTGAATAAAGGATCTACTGATAAACGGCGCATGTCGAACCAGCGATATCCCTGCATAGCGAACTCCCTCATGCGTTCTTCCAATACGAATTGAAGCATGGGCATTTTACCTGTCATTGCAGATGCCGGTACCGCTACATCTGCAGCAGGCATACGGTTTTGGCGTAGAAACTCTACATCAGCTTTTGCTCCTGTAATATCCTCCATTCTAGCTTTGACTTCAGCACGTAGTAAATAGAGTTCAGATACTTTTACGCCTATATTATTCGTAGTCGTATTGATTCTTTTAGACAACGTTACGTTTCCAAACACGGCGCTTGTCTGCATTCTTATTACTCGTGTATCTGTGGGTTTAAACAGGGCAGCAACTTCGGGGGTAAACCACAACAACCTTGTGTTTGTAGAAAGGTGGCTGTTGTTCATGTTCTTTACATATACATTTTCCTGATCGTTCACAACGGTTGGGAAACCCGGCCATGCAGTATTATAATTTACAATATTGGTTGGAATGGTTGACTTTGCAAGATTTTCAATCGAAGAATTTAATAAAGGAAGTGCTTCAGAAAATCTTCCCATAAAAATATAAACTTTTGCAAGGATCCCCTGAGCTGCAGCTTTAGACATCCTGATGCGGTGTGGCACACCTTCATTCACAAGATTAGGAATAGCTGTCGTCAAATCCGCTATAATCTGGTCATAAAGCTGTTGTACAGTTGCTCTCTGGAAATTTTGACCGTTGATGTCGGCTTGCAGGATCAAAGGGAATCCAAGGTCTGTAGCTGACGTAGCAGCGTTATAAGGTTTGCCATAGAAGTTTACCATCATGAAATTAGTCCAGGCTCTGCCCGCCAATGCTTCAGCCTGCAGGGACTTTTTAGTAGTTTCTGCTCCCTCCGTTGACTGCAATACCTCGTTGATGATCTTGTTATAAATATACAATGCTTTAACAGGTGTCAATGTCTCTGAGGCATCTTCTTCAATGTTGTATAAATCTCCTTCCCATTTAAATGCCTGCTTGTCTTTAAAGCTGAGTAAGCCCCAGGCCGGTTCTATCGCCACAACTTCATCACCCATCAAGACTTGATTGTTGGCGCTCATGTTAATTAGGTCCAGATTATTCAATAGCAGGTCGTAATCTGTAGTTTTTGTTGCAATTACCCTGCCTTTAGGCAAAATCTCAAGAAATGATTTTTTGCATGAAACCAATGTGCACGCAACTAAGGCGATCAGTAAAAGGCTTCTTATATGTTTATATGTCTTGTTCATAAATCCTATATTATATCAGTTAGAATGAAACATTTGCTCCTAGTGTGATTGTATTCTGGTTGCTCCGATAAGACAGACCCTGAAATTCAGGATCCAAATTATACTTGTTAGCTGTCCAAAGCATTACATTCGACAACTGGGCCCTGAATGAAATTCCCTGGGCCTTCATCTTACTTACGAGCGTTTTCGGTAGGTCGTAAAATAATGTGATGTCACGAAGCCTAAGGAATGAAGCGTTGATCACATTGTTGTCGCCCTGAATGAAATAGTTAAGGTCATTTGCCGTGCTGTTTACTAATCCCGGAATGTTTGTATTGGCTTCATCGCCGGGAACTTTCCATCTGTTCAGATAATCTACATGAACATTGCTCGTCATAGGTCTGTTGATATTCAGGTAACGCTCTCTTCTCATCACATGGCCCATATTGAAAATCATATTGGCCGAAAGCCTGATGTTTTGATATTGAAATACATTGGTCAGTCCGCCATTCCATACTGGTTGGTTGGTACCCATGTACAAAATATCCTCCGGCTTTGAAACGTTCCTGACTGCACTTTCAGAACCATCAGCTAACCTGATGAGCGGTGCACCTGTATTACTAAGTCCGGCATACTGATAGGCAAATAAAGCAAAGACTGGAAGTCCTTCTTTCGCCTGTGCTACTACTTGCTGACCACCTGTAGTAACTGGTGTAGATGGGTTTAGTTTAACGATTTCATTTTTGTTGTATGCGAAGTTTAAGTTGGTTGACCAGCTAAAGTTCCTGCCTCGTATGTTTGAGGAGTTCAAAGCTATTTCAATACCCTTATTGTTCATGCTGCCCTGGTTACCCACCATGGTCACATAACCTGTCAGACTATTTGGATAAACCAATCCTATAAGATCAGTTGTTTTTTTCTGATACATATCCACATTGGCAGATAAGCGGTCATTTAACACTGAAAAGTCCAAACCGATATTTGTCGTTTGTGTGCGCTCCCAGGATAAACTGGGGTTACCAGGGGTGATGATCCGCAAACCGATACTGCCGGGGAAGAAGGCGCTGCCGCTAGGGCCGGTGATATCCTGTGAAGCAGCAACACCTGAATTAGGCGAGTTACCCATAATTCCATAGGTAAGGCGTAGAGCCAGACGGTTTACCCACTCTATCGGCTTCATAAAATCTTCGTTGCTGATGTTCCATTTACCGCCTACACTCCAGATCGGCTTGTTTTGTGCTGATTTATCCTTACCGAACAAATTGCTTTGATCGTTACGCCAGCTGGCGTTGATTGCATATTTGCGGTCAAAAGTATAAGCAGCGTTCGTATAATAGGATGTAAAGCGGTTTGTCGTTTCATTTGTTGAAAATGAATCATTGGTCAGTGAACTGGCCAGGGTACTAATGGTAGGCCATACGGTACCTAAAACCGGTGCGGCAATTGTTGCCCAATCTATCGAACCCTGAGTGAGCAGGGATTCATCAAATCCCCTCACACGGTTCTGCATACTTGTGCTGAAACTTTCCTGAGCTTCTTGTCCTACCAATACAGTTACTTCATGTTTTCCAAAACTACTGTCATAGACCAATTGATTTCTTACGTCCCATTTATGCTGATCGCCATTTATGCTGGTCATGCGGCCACCATTTGTTGGCAGATAATATTTAGGGACCGTAGCAGGTGTAGCGGCGACTGTAAGCTGCACGATCTCTTTACGTACAGCAAAACTTTGCAAACTTTCGAATTCCCGGATTTTATTTTTCCCCTTGATATACCCATAATTACCTTCAAAGCGCAAGCCTTTAAATATGTCTAATTTAAAACCGGTGTTTAAACGGGCAGTTAATCCGTCAGACTTGGTATTTCCATAATCAAATTCATTCAATGGATTATAATCCAGGTTGATCCGGCTGCGTGCAGACATCGATGTCAGCACGGAGTCCGACTGGTTCGTCAGGTATGGTATGGATATATTTCTGCCGTTCGCGTCCCTATACATCTGGTAAGGTGCAGAGAAATTGTCGACGGTGTAATTTCTTTTAGACGAAGCAGTATTGTTTGTCAAATCAGTAATGATATGAAAGCTCAGGAAATTAGTGGCTTTAATGTCCTGGCGAATATTGAGCTTATAAGTTTGATTTTTTTCTCCAGGCACATTGCTTACCGTATTGGTATAACTTGTGGAACCGTAGAACGAGTATTTATCACTACCTCCGGTAAGGGAAACGGTTTGGTTGCTCAGCATAGCATTTCTGTAGAATAAATCTTTGATCTGTCCCCTGTTGTCGAGGTTAGATAAGCTATCAAGGCGGCTGTTCATTTGACCTTCAGTGATCAACTTACGCTCATAGTCATATAAAATCTTTTCAAGGGGCGGTATACCACCGCCATTTTGAGCGGAGATGGTCTGCCATTGGGTATGACCTGCATTGAATAGCTCAATCCCGGTTTGTACATATTGGCCTGAATTAAGCGTCGGTATGTAATCCAATTCTGGCTTGCCCTGGAAATTAACGAATGCGTTATAATTAACACGAAGCTTACTGTTGAAAGCACCACTTTTGGTTTTGATCAAAATGACACCATTTGCAGCACGGGCGCCCCAAATAGATGCTGCTGTTGCGTCCTTAAGCACCGTAATACTTTCAACATCCTGTGGATTTAAATTCAATATAATATCGGGAAGTCGGTCATAATCATTTGTTACCGGTACAGCCAATCCATCCACAACGTATAAAGGTTGCGCAGTAGTTGACTGGTTAGGAAAATTGCCGGCCCCACCAATCGTAGACAGGCCGCGAATCAGCAACTGATTTTTCATTGGTGCATTATTCACCACGAGACCCGGTACCAAACCATCCAGACTCTGGAGTACGTTCATTGAAGTTGTCCGGTTAGATACCACATCCATATCAACCTTCACAAAGGATCCTGCACTTCTTTCCTTTGATAAAGTCTGATAACCGTTCGACACTACGGCTACTTCTGTCAGGTTAGCAACGTCGGCTACCATTCTGATTTCCATGCCTGTTGCATTGTCATTGGTCACCTTAACCTCGCGCTTAAGATACCCTACGTAAGTGATTACGATCACATCGCCTACCTGTACGTCAGCAAGGCTGAATTCACCTTTTCCATTAGTGTATACACCTTTGGTACTTGATTTTAGGTGTACATTTGCTCCGGCTAATGGGTTCCCAAGGGAGTCTATCACCTTTCCACGTACATCCACATTTGAAAATAAGCCGATCACCTTATCGAGGAAACCCTGGCTTTTTTCAGTGATTACTACCGTTTTGTCACTAATGGTGTAACTAAGTCCGGCAGATCCAATGATCTTGCTGATGACATTTTCTAACGGTGCATTGTTAAAGTTCGCATCAACACGAGCGGATGATTTTAATCTGGTATTTTCGAAAAACACATCGTATCCAGTTTGTTTACGGATTTCGAGTACCAGCTTGCCCAAAGTAATGTTGTCCTGTTTCAATGTGAGGCGTTGCGCAAGACCGGAGGCGCTAACCTGCATCATAGAGACAATTAATATGAACGTGGTTAGTTTCATAATTAGAGTAAAATTTCTATACATATTCATCTGGTTTTGACAGCCAAATCCGGGAGGTTGATGAATAACCGTCCATATTGCGTAAACGCGCAATAATGCCTAAGTTTGACTATCTGTTGTTGGTATTGTGAATGTTTTTGCGGGCACACACAATGACCATGGTTAAGAAATAATTGTTCGTTTGATCAATGTTTCTGCATTGCAGATTTTAGGGCTTCGATCGCTGGCTTCCATTTCAATCGGCTGCGTTCGGAGTCCTTTTTTTTCTCCTCTTATGGGCTTGTTTCTTCTATTTTCATGATGGTTGTTTAGGTTTACGGTTTTTGATTTAATTCTTACTGATAATGACTTTTTTATCTCTGATGTCAAAACGGGCCACGTTGGTTCGCTCCATGATGCTCAGGACTTTTGATATGTTTTCAAACTTACTTATGGAGCCAAAAAAGACCCTGCTCTTCAGGGCTGGATCATTGTATTCCGGTACGATATTGTACCACCTTGCCAGTTTTTGCATGATGTCTTCCAGACTTTCATTATCAAACATAAAATACCCTTTGTTCCATGCTATGGCATATTCAGTTTCGACGGTAGCTACTGCCAGTGTTCCGGCACCAACCGTAGCCTGTTGACCGGGTTTTAATATCCTGCTTTCCATTTTTTCATTTGAAATTTTTACACTGCCTTCGATTAGGGTGGTTTTTATGCTCAGGTCGGAGGGATAAGCGCTAATGTTGAAATGGGTGCCCAGAACTTCAATTTCCTGTCCCTGGCTTTTGACCAAAAATGGATGTGAAGCATCTTTTTCTACTTCGAAAAAGCCTTCGCCGGAAAACTCTACCTTGCGTTTGTCAAGCTTCGCAAAAGAGAAAGGATATCTCAGTACCGATGCAGCATTCAGATGTACAACGGAACCATCAGGAAGTTTTACCTGTGCCTGTTGTCCATTTGATGTTTCCAAAGTGTTCATCCCGGTCTGTGCCTGGTCTGTGGCAGCGGTGATTTCGTATACAATCTGTCCATCTGCTGATTTAGAGATGAGTACTCCGGATTCATTCGCTATTCGCCCGGTATCTGCATCTGATATATAGATCTTTTTTCCATTGGCAAGTGTAAGTGTCGCACCGGTTTTTCCGGGAAGTACGTCATTGGCATAATTGATTGCTGTACGTGATAGAGGGCCCGACATGAAAAACCAGATTCCGGCAGAAAGAATAACAGTGGCCACTGCAACAGCAATAGCCAGTCTAGGCCACAATTTTGCCACGACTGGTTGATGCTTCAGCGGCAGCGCCGACTTCAGCCTCGCTGACAGCAAGCTTTCGTCTTCTTTGGTAAGCTCGGCCTTGCTTTCAGAAGCATATTTAAGGTACCACATATCCACAGCCAGCCTTTCATCGCTGCCCAATGTGCCTTCATTATATTTTTTGATTAAATCAGCTACCTGCCGTTCATCCATTATCCATTCCCTAAAGGTAAATACTCCCCGTTTTTATGTATAGACCCCTAAGTGGCCTAAACGTCATACGCCGATTTGAAAAAAATTATATAAAGGGAAAAACGCTCAGGAAGCGGTCGATTTTGGGTTTTAAGATTTTCATTGCTTTATAAACCTGCTGCTTTGCGGTCTGATCGGTAATACTAAGCCGGTCGGCGATCTCTTTATAACTCAATTCCTCTTTTTTATTCAGCAGGAAAACTTCACGCATTTTTGGAGGTAGTGCATCTATTTCTTTGCTGATCAGATCAGAAAGCTCTTTTTCCAGAAGTGTATCCTCTACAATACTATAGCCCTCTACCATAAAAGTGCTGATGGACTTTGCATATCGGAGTACGACTTCCTGATGGGCGAAAAGTTTAAAGATCCTGTTTTTTACAGCGGTGTACATGTAGGCTGAAAGCGAACTCTTGAAAGTGATTTCCTCGCGCTTTTGCCAAAGCTGCAGGAATACATCCTGAACAACATCATAAGCTTCATCATCATTTGAGAGTAGCCGGAAGGCATGGCGCAGCAAAATCCTGTTGTAACGCTCAAAGATTTCCGTATAAGCGTACGAATCACCCTCCCTGAGCATGGCAACCAGTTCTTCATCCTTGAGTTTGCTGTAATCCATATATATACCATTCGCAAGATCGGAAATTAAAGCCTAATTATAGTCTTTTGCTCAACTTCTCGCCAAAAATGGTACTTAGGTACTTAAAAACAAAGCGGGTATTGAATTTTCAATACCCGCTTTGTTTTAATATCGTTGTTTTTCAAGTTCAACTTTAAGTTCGTCCTTAACATTTCTGGCTTTTTCCATCCATTCAGGAGCTTTCTCTTTAATGTTATCTACAACCGATCTTCCGGATGCGTCTTTTTTCGTTACGTATTTAATTGCCCCGTATACTGCGGCGCCAATTAATGCTGTTTTAAATAGTCCCATTTTTCAAAGTTTAATGTAATGGATTAACAAGCTATTAAACAAAAGGTTTGGATAACTATTTTGCAGTATTATTGTTGAATATTCTGGATACAGCGATAATTGGTAGTTTTACCACGATAAATAAATACACATGCTAAGTACAAACATTAAAGAAGCAACTAAGGCAGCCCACCAGGACCTCGAAAAAAAGGTGGTGCTAAAATTAAAAGGAGTGCGCAGCAATGCGGATTACGCCGATGTATTGAAACATTTTTACGTCTACTTCAATGCGGTAGAACAAGCTATAGCCCCTTACATTACAACAGAACTATTACCTGATCATGCGGAAAGGCGCAATTCATCCTATCTGAAAAAGGATATAGAAGAACTGGGTTCAGCTGTAAACGAACTTCCTGAAGCTACAGCTCCTCAGATCAGTAATGCCTTACAGGCTTTGGGTGCAATGTATGTAATGGAAGGTTCTATCATGGGCGGACCGATCATCGTGCAGATGCTGGCCAAATATGGTGTGGATAAGGGGGTGTCTTTTTTTTCCGGCTATGGTGAAGCCACAGGTCAGATGTGGGGCAAGTTTGTATCCGTAATGAACGCACAAGCTCAAACAGAAGCTGATGAAGCCGTTGCTATACAATCGGCCAATGAAACTTTCAAGCGCTTTGGCGATGTGTTTGGCACGGTTGATTCGCCTGCTTAAACAATTCTAATGAAAATTTCTGCCCCCGTGAAATGCGGGGGCTGCTGAAAGGTTAAAACAGCGGCTCACCACAATGTGCACCACTTTCCCTTCACGCTGTACCCGGCCTTCTATCATCAATAACCTGGACTGCAGGATCTCCTTACGGTACTTGTCGAATATCTTTTTAAATACAACCAGGTTGGCGATGCCGGTTTCATCCTCTATGGTAATGAAACAAATTCCTGTAGCCGTACCCGGCCTTTGTCGCACCAATACCAAACCCGCTACCTTAATGAGTCTGCCGGCTTCAGTATTAGTAGCATCTATAGTAGACCGCACATGGAGTAAACTCAGTTGCTCCCTGAAGAAACTGACAGGATGGGCTTTTAAAGACAGTCCTGTAGTGGCATAATCCTGGATCACATGTTCTGAAGCTTGCATCAGTGGCAGGGCTACCTGTGCTTCTAATGCACTTTCAGAAGCCTGACCAGCAAAGAGGGCTTCCGGATGATCCCCCAAAGCTGAAACCTCCCAGAGGGCCTGCCTGCGGTCGAGCCCAATAGACCTGAAAGCATCAGCATCGGCCAGTTTTTCCAGGGCGGCTTGAGGTACTCCGGCATCCAGAATGGCATTGATCCCGGTATAGCCGGTATCACGCTTCGCTACCAATGTTTCCATATCTACTTCATTAAGCCCTTTTACCTGCCTGAAACCCAGTCGCAGGGCACAGTGTTGCCCGGTTTTTTCTTCCAGCAGATTGTCCCAGGCAGAAGAGTTGACATCGACGGCCTGACTTCTACCCCATGTTTTTGCGCATCGATCACGATCTGTGCCGGCTGGTAAAAGCCCATGGGCATGCTGTTGAGCAATGCCGCAGCAAACACATCGGGATAATAACATTTGATCCAGGAGGAGACATAAACCAATAAGGCAAAACTGGCGGCATGGCTTTCCGGGAAACCATAACTCCCAAAACCTTCCAGCTGCTTGAAAACCCGCTTGGCAAATTCTTCTTCATAACCCTTTGCCATCATGCCGTCGACCAGCTTTTTTTCAAACTTGGTTACCATCCCTTGCTTTAAAAGTGGCCATGCTGCGGCGCAGTTCATCGGCTTCGGCAGGGGTAAATCCTGCGGCCACAATGGCAATTTCCATGGCCTGTTCCTGGAACAGCGGAACACCAAGGTTCTTCCCAAGATTTCTTCAAGTTCTTCTGAGGGATATTCCACATTCTCTTCACCATTCCGCGCGCGCAGATAAGGATGCACCATGTCGCCCTGGATCGGCCCCGGGCGTACAATGGCCACCTCAATCACCAGGTCATAAAAGCACTTGGGTTTCAGCCGTGGCAGCATGGACATCTGTGCCCGGCTTTCGATCTGGAATACCCCAATGGTATCGGCATGGCAGATCATGTCATAAACTCTTGGGGTCATCCTGCGGGATGTTGGCCAGGGTAAGGTCCAAGCTCATAATGCTGCTTTGCCAGGTCAAAAGCTTTGCGGATACAGGTAAGCATACCCAGTGCCAGCACATCGATTTTAAGAAAACCCAAGCGCATCGATATCATCCTTGTTCCATTCAATACAGGTACGGTCTTCCATCCGGGCATTCAGGATAGGGCAGAGGTCAGATCAGTTTTCCTCGGGTAATGACAAAGCCGCCGGTATGCTGGCCAAGCTGCCGGGGAAAACCCATCAACTGTCCGGTAAGCTCCAATACTTTACTCAGGTGCGGATCATTTGGGTTAAAGCCCTGTTCCGTTAATACGTTTTCCTTCAAACCATTCATCGGTAAATTCCCAGATGGCACCAGAAAGCCGGTTAATGGTATCCACCGAAAGCCCCATGGCTTTGCCCACATCCCGGATAGCGCCTTTTTGATGCAGCTGGGTGACAGTGGCTACGATGGCGGCGCGGTCACGGCCATATTTGTTATAAATATATTGGATCACTTCTTCCCGTCGCTCATGTTCAAAATCCACATCAATATCAGGTGGTTCATCACGGGCAGAGGAAATAAAGCGTTCAAAGAGCAGGTCAATTTGGTGGGGTCTACAGAGGTAATGCCCAGGCAATAACAACGATGGAATTGGCAGCCGAACCGCGGCCCTGGCAAAGAATATTCTTTGTCCTGTGGCAAAACGCACAAAATCATACACGGTGAGAAAATAGGCAGCATAATTCATTTCTTCCATAAATTCCAGTTCATATTGTATTGGCATCAGAGATCTTTTCAGGATATCTCATCGCCGAAACATCTCTTTCGCTCCTTTCCAGGTCAAGATGAGTCAGTTCCTCCTGCGGCGTGCGGCCTTCACTGGTGATTTCTTCTGGATATACATATTTCAGGTCATCCAGAGAAAACTGGCAGGCTTCTGCAATTTCCTGTGTACGCGTGATGGCATCAGGATAATGCCTGAACAGCCGCTGCATCTCATCGATGGGCTTCAGATACCGCTCTGCATTTTGATGCAGTCGAAAACCTGCGTTATGGATCGTGCATTTTTCCCGGACACAGGTCAGTATATCCTGCAGTTCCCGGCGCTTGGATTCGATGATAATGCACATCATTGGTGGCCACCATGGGAATGCCCAGTCGCTCTGACAACTGCGTCAGCCGGAAGAGCATTTTATGGTCATCGCCCTGGTAACGCCGGGTGGCACCCAGATAAAGAGCTTTGCCCAAAGCTTTGGCTGATATTCTTCCAGTTGCGCTATAAATCAGGTTCAAATTCAAAGACTGCGTATTGAGCACCCTGGTAGGCAGTCACAATGAACTTCATCCCCTCTGCATGTTCGTAATACATCTGCTTTATACAAATGGCAGTGCCCTTTTTCTGCGCGCAGATTGCCCATGCTCAGCAAGGCAGAAAGACGCGCATAGGCCGCTTTGTCGGTTGGATAAGCCAAGCAAGCTGGGCCCATCCAGCAGATCGAGCCTGCAGGCCGGGATCAGTTTGATGTCTTTACTTTCGTGGCAGCATGAGCACGCACAATCCCGGCCAGGGTATTCCGGTCGGTAATGGCTATTTCTGTATAGCCCATATTCCAGCGGCCTGCATCACCAGTTCCTCCGGATGGGAAGCCGCCGCGCAGAAAACTAAAATTGGTGGTCACCTGTAATTCTGTATATCCATTCTTATTTAGGCAAAAAATCCATGTATAAACCATTGCGAGCTGTTTCTCCGGCATAATGCCCGGACCGGAACAGCCAGTAGCGCTGCACCTGCTTCATCTTCCACATAATAATAATCCCGGTGCTCCCCTTCCTCCAGCCACCATTCCCGCTCAATGCGCTCCGGGCCGTCGGCCTTGGTGATCTTATGCGTTGTACCTTTATAGCGGAAGAGCATGGGCGGATAATCGGGAATGGGTGCCGTCACCTGGATGAGTTCCGGACTGCTGAGCAACTGAGTCGGTCTCGGGCGCTGGTTTTGCCAGGCAATCCCGGGTTTTTCCTGTATCGAAGCAGCAGCTTTAATAGAACGCTCCGGCCAGAAATGTTCGTCGGGCAAATAACGGTGGATCACGTTATTGCCCAGCTTCATGGATAAGCGGTCCAGCAATTCCGTCAACTGTTGGTCGTCCAGACCTGGTTTTCCATTCCATAATGCCTCCTGAAAAACAGGGATCTCCTCCACCTTGGTCGCATCCAGGCTGAAAAGTTCGATGCCCAATGCAGGGGCTATGGTGGCTATTTTCAGCTCAAAAAGCTTAAACAGGTGCGCGGCATGGCAGCTTGCTGCATTGGTGCCGATCTCTGTACTGATCAGCTTGCCGTCTACGCGGTAACATTTCAGTACAGCCCTGCGTATGCCCATGCCTTCTCCCGACAGGCGTTTGCACAGTGCCTCCAGCAGTTTCCGAATGGCAATTTCAATACCTATAGCTGTGCGGATCGGTTCCAGGCAGGGCAGACGTTCATGATAAGGAACCTGCTCTTGTATGGGAACGAGAAACTCTTCTTCCTGACCAATGGCCTGTGAGATGCGGAGCAATAGCGCTTCACCAAAGCGCCTGCGCAGAACAGATCCTGGCATCTGGATGAAACTCCTGATCTGGTACAGGCCAAGTTTTTGCATTTTTTGCAGTGTGGGAGCTTCTAAACGCAATGCTGCGGGGACTAAAGGAAGTAAAGCCTGTAATTGCTGACCGCTCTCTATAATTGAGCTGGCCGGGCCATGATGAGCGAGGGCCCATGCGCAGCCAATAGTATCGGCGATGGCCATGCGTACATCATAGCCCATGCTGCGGAGACGCCCGAGCAGTTCCTTGAGGTAAGCCGCTTCCCCGGCCCATAAATGGCTGCAACCACTGATGTCCAGGATGAGACTGTCGGGCCTGTGCAGGGCAACAACAGGAGTATATCTGATACACCATTTTCCAATAGCGCGCAAGAGCTTATCTTCCCGTCCGGCTTGTCCCTCAAATGCCTGCAAATTGGGTACGATGGCTTTGGCATCTGCTAAAGGCATACCGGTATGGATACCTTCTTGCTCTGCAGCAGCGCTCGCAGCCGAAACAAGCATACGTCCATGTACAAGGACTGTACAGACAAAAGCAGTGTTTTGCAGTTCTGGCCGGCGAAGGGCGAGCCAGTTCGTGGTCAGGTGACGGAACCATATGCAGGCAAAGCGGGCTTGCATGATCAGCCTGTTTTTCTATTGCGTTCCTGAAACTCATTTGCCTGCTCAGTGATGAACAGGAATCCTTCCGCTGTCCATTCCAGGATCCAGGATCCCAGATGGCCATTGCGTACCTTCAGTAGTTCTACTTTCCAGCGTGGGTGCCCTATACCAGGCAGGCCGGCTTCCGGCTCAGTAGGCAGGGGGCTAATTTGCCAGCGGGCCGTACAGGCCGTAGTTCCAACCTTCGTGGCATCCTTGCGCAAGATGAAACGGGTGACTTTACTTTGCTCCACTACCAGTTGCAATCGCCTGGACTGTGCAAAACTTATGCTCCCCAATTCTGCGATCACAGCACTGATGCCTTCACATTTTAGGGCCTCTTCAGTTGCCCAGAGCACATCCTTTTCAGTTTTGAGGTCAATGAAAATGATGCGGTCGGGACTGATCCCAAAAATAGCTAAAGCAGTAGGAAAGAGTGTTCTGGAATGGCTGATCCACAGACAGGCACCCCCCTGCTGCATGAGTGTAGAAAGGAGCGCAGCCAAAAAACCGGAAGAGGCAGCGGCATGCTCTGCATCAGTATTTAAGAATTCGTGAATAGTCCCTGTAGGAAAGATGCCATTTGGGAATACAGCCTCTATAGGCTTTAGTCCGAAGCGGACAGCATTGCCTTTTGCAGTGGATTTGAAACCCTGCATCTGTAGAATATCATCGCGAAGCTTGCGAATGACATCTGCTTTGGCAATAGCTATATGGCTGTGCTGATTCATTTTTCCTGTATGTTCAAATTCCCTCTGCAAATATAATACTAAAAATATTAGTATTTGTTTGTGTTGAAAAGAATTTTGAATTCAGATGATAAAGGATGCATTCGGCTGATGATCAGGGTAAACCAGATCCGAATGCATCCTTAAGCTTAGGCTGGCGACTGCTTGATTATTGTCTTTCGCTTCCTGCGCCACCAGAGTACAGCTCCGGTGATGGAAAGCAATCCAGGCAGCACACCCAGGATCACATAGAAAAGCTTGATCGCGAAATTGCCAAAGCTACCCGTGTGTAAAGGGAAAATAGCAGCTTCTGCTTTTTCCCATATCGACTGATCCTTCAGCCGTTCCAGCTCCAGCACTGTCCCGGTTTTAGGATCTACAGAAACGCTGTTGCCATTTGATTGTATGGCCGGTTGTTCATTAACCATACCGCTGATCCGGAAATTCTTCCCGGCCTGTGTGGGCAGGTAAACATTCCTGATGCGCAGTTCAGGGAAGGCGGCTTTTGCAGTGCTCAGCATGGTGTCTATCGACTGTGAAGCCAGCAGGTTCTTAGGTGCAGCTATAGTTTGCCTTGTCCAATAGGAGGGCTGCATTGAAAAAAGGTTCATCCAGAAGCCGGTGAGGAACAGGATGATGTTGAACAACATTGCCCATACCCCAACGATCCGGTGCAGGGCCGAGGAGATGGTCCGGCGGTTGTTCCATTTGAACTTTACCTTAAACAAGAGCACTTTGAGCACATATTTCCTGTAGATGACCATTCCGCTGATTATCGAAAGGATCATTGTGAGGCCGATCACTGTAGCCAATAGCAATCCCGGTATGCCCAGCTGAAAGCTCCAGTGGAACTGGACCAGCCAATGCAGCAGGCCAGTGCTCAAATCTTTCAGGTTGCCCTCCCGTAAAACCTTTCCGGTGTAAGGATTTATACTCAGCATGCCCAGATCGTAAGTGCTCAGTTTGCCATCGTTCTGGTAGAGCCTGAACTCATAAGCACGGTCGGCCTTTGCATCAGGATTCTGCCAGGCAATGCCAGCCAGGTTGGGATGCTCGCGGCAGATCATTCTATACATGCTGTCGAGCGGAATTTTCTCTGCACTGGGCTTTACAGTAAGGAGATCAGCATTGGCCATGTAGTCCAGCTCCTCTTTGAATACCAGCGCTGATCCACTAAGCCCGAGCAGCAAGATGAAAATGCCCGTGATCATGCCCAGCCAGCTGTGAAAGACAAATGCCAGTTTGGTTATCCTGTTTTTTGCTGTCATTTGATCTGGTAACTAAGGCCAAGTCTGAAATTGAACGGATCACCCAGGCCACCGGTGGTTGTGCTCGATCTGCTTCCTGTAAAGTAATGCTTATCAGACAGGTTATAGGCATTGAACTGGATGTTATAGCGCCCGCGCTGGTAATAAAGCGCTGCGTCAAACACGGTGTATTCCGGGAATATAAAGTTCTGGTTGCTCAATAAGCCCACCTGGTCGCTCACATAGCGTACACCGCCTGCAATCCCTAAACCATTGAGTACCGACGCAGGTACATTATACTTTAGCCAGAGGTTGGCCATGTTCTTCGGTGCATTGGCAAAGCGGTCGCCTTTTTTTCCATAATTGCTGGTACTCAGCAGCACATGGTCATTGTAGGCATAACCTGCGATGATGTTGAAGCGGTCAATCGTACCTATTAGCGAGAATTCTGCCCCACGACTCCGCGTGCCATCTATGGCCGCCTGCCGGTGTGAGTTCTCTTCCGTTGGTGCAGCCGTCAGGATATTTGCATATTTGATCTGGTAGAGCGATACCATGGCCGATAAGCGGTTGTTGAAGAACTCCCCTTTAGAGCCGACTTCATATTGAGTAGCCTGTCTCGTAGGGAAGGGGCCGCCCGACAATACATTGTTGGAGGTCTGTGGATTGAAGGATTTGAGGTAAGTAGCGTATACCGACAAGTTCTTTTGCGGAAGGTAGACCAGACCAGCACGTGGGATCCATCCCGAAGCCTGGAGTGCATCACCCTGTTTATTGTCGCGGGCAGATAGCGGCGTTTCCTTGCCATCATAATTGTCGTACCGCAGCGACAACAACAGTTTAAGTCGGTCGCTAAAGCTCAACTGATCCTGCACATAGGCACCGATCAGGTTGGTGATCCTTTTATTGTCGTCAGATTCCAGGGCAGGACCAGTCATTGCAGCAAGATCATTGCTATAGTCCGGGTTGAAGATAGAAATGCGGGGAGCCGATCTGTACTGATAATCATTTTTGGTCCAGCCATAGCGGTTATAGTCGGCGCCCACAATGAGCTGATGGCCAATAGGACCAGTCTTGGTGCTGTAGGTGGCATAAGCCGTGGTCTGCAGACTAAAGCGGTCCGTTTCCCAGTCCTGTGAAGCCCTGCTGATTGAATCGTTGCGGATTTTTCCGGAGGGGATGTGATCCTGGTAATCCAGGGTGTTTTTTACCGCACGCTGTACTACCGCAAGCTTGAGTTGATCACTAAAAGTGTGGTTAAAGCTCAGGGTTGCCGATGAATTATTTGTTTTTCCATAATCAGTAGGACTTTGGATGGTCAGGTTGTCCGGGTAATAATTGAAATCAAAAGAACCATCAGCATTGCTGCGGATGAAAGAACCATTATCATATTGATGAACTGCTTTCTGCCGGGCATAGTTGACTTCCAGATTGAGTAAGGTACGATTAGAAAAGAGATAAGTCAGGGAAGGCGCCAGGAAGATGTTCTCCTTGTCCTGATAGTCGCGGAAACTCTCCCCGCGATCGTAGCCGACAATTGCGCGGTACAGCAATTTTCTATTTTTGCTCAAAGGCCCTGTAAGATCAGCAGAAGCACGCCGGAAATTCCAGCTACCCAGGGAAAGGTCTATGCTCATGTGACTTTCCATGAGTGGCTTTTTAGTGATGAAATTGACCACGCCACCGGGAGCACCCTCGCTAAAGAGGGCGCCTGCCGGGCCACGAAGCAGTTCTACGGATTCCACATTGTAAAGCAAAGGCTGCTGGCTCCAGAGGAAGAGGTTGCCCCTGACCCCATTGTAGAGCAGGAAGCTGGCATCGTTTGGCGAATAAGCCGTGAAGCCACGCATGGTAAAAGAACCATTGCCATTATTGGCCTTCATGCCAGTGAATGTGCCCGCGATCTCATTTAAAGTATAAGCCTGCCTGTCTTTCATCACCTCCGCAGAAACTGCCTGCAGGGATTGTGGAGTTTCTAGAAGAGGAATATCCAGTCGTGTGGAAGTCCCTGAGCTTCTGATGTGGTAAGTGTCAGGCTTAGAAAAGATGGTCACTTCGTTCAGTGTAGCGCGGCTTTCAGAAAGTTGCAGGTCGAGGTTCGTGTTCTTTCCCTGTTGGATGACCACATTCTGTTTATGCGCAGTAAAGCCGATGTTGGACACAATCAGTACATAAGTTCCATTAGGAACAGTGTTGAGACTAAAGCGGCCATTGGCATCCGTTTTGGTACTGATGGCCGTGTTTTCCAGCTTAATGGTAGCATCGCTTACCGGTTCCTGTGCAGCCGTTACAATGCGGCCTTTGAGTGTTCCGGAACCAGTTTGTGCAGATGACTGCTGGAAAAATAAAAATATAGATAGGATAAAAATATATGGTTTCATTGAATAAAATTCGTGTACAAAAAATTGGCTCCATAAGGATATGCTCATGCTGAAATATTCAGTATGAAGACCTTATTGATAATTATTTTAATGAAGATTTACCCGAATTTTGGTGGTTGGAAGATGGTAGTTGCGGTATTGATGGTATGTTTTACAGGAAGCTGCGGATAATCGGATTTTAACGGAGCGGGGGCGATAAATACAAGTCCGGTCATTCTATGCGGAATGCCCTCCTGAAAGCTGCTTTTTAGATTGGCTTTATCCTCTTTCTTTTCCCGCTCTTGCGCAGCCTTGAGTTTTTTCATGAGGTAGCACTTGCCATTACAGTGCAACTCAGGTTTTGATTTATTTTCGCAAAGTTGTTCCGCGATATATTTTTGATTGGCATTGAATGCGGCATAAACGGCAAACCTGGAAAAGCTAGAGCCGAGGAGGGCAAAAAGTAGCAATATGGTCAGGCAGCGGTTTATCATTTGCCGGCAAAGATAGGGATATGTTTCGATTTTCAACTTGTGATTTACATTCCTGTTGTGTTAGGGTTGAGTTCAGGTCTGAGGTATATCACAATGATCCTATGGTTATCCTTGCAATATCCACAGATATTTGAAGGATATAGGAGGGATAACCATGATATAGGGAATGGACATTGCAGCGCTAAGCGCAACCTTGACCTGCTTAAGCTGTAGGAGTTCGCGATATGCTTCATTTTTTTTATCTTTAAATCATGAAATTTAAATTGACGTTATTGTTTCTCTGTGTATCCCTGTATTGTACTGCACAGCTGAAGAGCACTGATCTTATTGGAAGTTGGAAGGTTGTTGATGTAGTTGATAGAAATATATCCAAAGCAATAGATAAAAAAACGCTTTCGTTTTTACGACCCAATTTAATGAAGACCACGATCCGTTTTGACGCAGTTGGTCATGGAAAGTTTCATTTTCCAATGACTGGCATTCCTATTTCAGAAAGCAGTAAACCTTCGGAAGAGGTTTATTGGACTTTCGATGAAAAAAAGCAATTTGTAGACATTAGAGAGTGGAAAGAGCGCAGAGGCTCTATCATTCAGTTTGTAATTAAGCAGGAAGACAAGAATATATATTTCATTCTGGACGACGTTCCTGTGTGGCTGAAAATGCAGAAAATCTAATTAGAATCCCTTCGGTTATGGTGTACTATTTACTAATGGCCATTCCTGGAAATCTGTACAAACGAATCCTGAGAAAATAAAAAAGCGGGAGGGCCCATTCCGGCCAACCCGCTTATCTAAATTAACGCTCTCAGTATATTATACGCTTATAAAGCGGAGATATTGTGAATTAAAGATTTTTTAAAGCTTTTCGATTTCTTCGGCGGAAAGGCCAATGAGTTCTACGATGTCTTCTACAGGGACTTCCTTAAGTTTCATTTTTCGGGCAATTTCCAGTTTTTCTGCAAGTTTACCCTGTTCTAAACCCTGTTGTAAGCCCTTCTCCATTCCACGCTCCTCTGCTCCGGCAAGTACAGCTGCATTGTCCCACTTTCGTTTTAGATCCTGATCGTACATGTTTTGTTCCTCCTTAGTTAAATTAACGTATTCGGCGGCGCTGTAAAGCTGTTCGAAGAGAGCAGGTCGAACACCGCGGAGCCTTCTTCTTCATTATCCCCATGATGCTCGCTTTTGTTATAAACGAGGTCTATGATGACCTTTCTGTTTTCGAAGACCGCGTTGAGCAGGTCGATTAAAAGGGTTTTACCGGAATCTGTTCCAAAGATTTTTTTGAATGCAAAGTCGACCAACAGGTCGATGTAACGTTTGTCTTTCATGTTATGAATTTGTAGACAACGAATAAGACCTTTTTTTGGGATAGTAACCAAGTTATTTGATTTTAGTTTGAATTGTGTAACTTTGCTTCATGGCAATTACAGAAACCCTGGAAGATTTTTACAAGCAAAAGTTCAGTTGTCTGCCTGATAACCTCAGTCAGGACATCGGGCACTTTAATGTTTTTAAATCTGAGGACAGTCATATTCCCGGGGCTAAGCCTATTCCGTACAGCCGCCGGGATTTTTATAAAATCAGTTTGTTCAGAGGGAAGGGGATTGTTCACTATGCTGATAAGAGCATTGAGATGGATGGGACGGCACTGGTGTTTTTTAATCCGATCGTACCCTATACTTTCGAAAAGCTAAGTGATACGCACAACGGTAGGTTTTGCATCTACAAAGAGTCTTTCTTTACTGAGATGCTGCGCCACAATGTGCTTCAGTTACCGATGTTTGCTCCCGGAGCGAATCCTGTTTATGTCCTCAATGAGGAGCAGGATGCCTATGTGTTCCAGATCTTTGAAAAGATGCTGGCGGAGATCAATTCGGATTATATCTATAAATATGATCTGCTCCGCAGTTATGTTACGGAGTTGCTGCACTACGCCATGAAAATCCAACCTTCCAGTCGGCTCTTTCAGCATCCCGATGCCAATTCGCGCATTACAGCTGTGTTTACAGAACTGCTGGAGCGGCAGTTTCCTATTGAATCCCCTTCGCAGAGATTTGGCCTGCGGTCTGCCAAAGATTTTGCTGACCAGCTGTCCGTACATGTGAACCACCTCAATCGGGCCGTCCGGCAAACAACTGGAAAAACGACTACAGAGCACATTATGGAGCGCCTTACCACTGAAGCCAGGGCATTGCTGCGGCACACGAACTGGAATGTTTCTGAAATCAGCTACTGTCTCGGATTTGAAGCACCGACACATTTCAATAATTTTTTCAAGAAACAGACCAGTACTACACCAACTTCTTTTCGTTCTGTTTGAATTTCGTAACAATTCGTTTGAATAGCGTATACGTCTGATGCCTGTTCTGTGATAGTTTTGTATCATCAAAAAAAGAGATATGAAGAACATCAGAACTTGGTTTATTACGGGAGCTTCCAAAGGATTTGGTTTGAGCCTGGTGAGGCAATTGCTTCAGGCGGGACAGAACGTTGCGGCGACTTCCCGGGATTTAAATGCGCTGAAAGCTGCTGTAGGGCTTAGTGCTCCCAATTTCCTCCCGCTGGAGGTGGACCTGACCAACGAGGATAATGTAGGTTGTGCCCTTCATCAGACAAATGTGGCGTTTAACGGTATTGACGTAGTGATCAACAATGCGGGTTATGGCATTGGCGGCAGCATTGAAGAATTGAGTGATCGCGAGACGCGCGATTGTTTTGAAATCAATGTTTTTGGGACGCTGAATGTGATCCGTACTGTGATGCCTTACATGCGGGCGCAAATGTCGGGGCACATCATCAATATATCATCTATTGCCGGGATTACTGCCACGAGTGGCTGGGCTGTTTACGCAGCTACAAAATTTTCGGTTGTGGGATTGTCTGAAGTATTGGCGCAGGATGTAGCGGAATTTGGCGTTAAAGTTACCGTTGTTGCCCCCGGTGCATTTCGCACGAATTTCCTGAATGCGGACTCCATCAATATCGCGCAACATAAGATTCAGGAATATACTGCGGTCCACAGTACTCAGGACCTGATGCTGGAAAAAGACGGCAGACAAGATGGCGACCCTGAGAAGGCTGCTGCGGCAATTATTAATGTAGCAAATCTGGAAAATCCTCCGCTGTATCTGTTGCTTGGTGACGATGCTTACCAACGTGCGATGGCCAAGCTGGACAGGTTGAAATCCGAGTACTTATTGAATGAGGAATTGTCGAGGGCTATGGCCTATCACGGTTAAATATTTTTTAGGAATGTTACCACAATAAGCACAGATATAAGTACTATTGCTAAAACAAATTTCTTAATTTAGTTTTAGGGGGTATCTATTATCATGGCTGACCATAGCAAATACACCGATCAGGAACTGCTTACTTTAATCAAGGCGGACGATTACGTGGCGTTTACGGAGATTTACAACCGTCATGCAGATGCCTTGTATGGCTCCGCTTACAACATTCTGCGGGACCGTGAGGGCTGCAAGGATATTGTACAGGATCTGTTTATATGGTTTTGGCAGCATCGGGAGCAATGGCAGCTGACGAGTTGCCGGGGTTATTTGCTGACTGCCATAAAGTTCAAGACAGCCAATTACATTAGAGACCATAAAGTGCATCAGGGATTTTTCACTGAGCTCAGTGGACTTGAGTTGCCCGATGAAGACGAGGCCACCAGATTGGAAGTAAAAGAACTATCAGGCCTAATACGTAGCCTGGCAGATGAACTTCCCGGAAAGTATGGAGAGATTTTCAGGATGAGCAGGTACCAGCACCTGAGCAATAAAGAAATAGCATCCCAAATGGGAATTACAGAAAAGACAGTAGAGAATCAGATGACCATAGCACTGAAAAAGCTGAAAGCACAACTGGGGCCCTATGGTATGTTTACGTTATTCTTATAAAGTACCGCGGCAATTGCTGCTTAATCAGATCAGTTAAAGGCCTGTCGAAAATCTAAGGGACTCTGGTTGGTTTTGCTTTTAAATAACTTACTGAACGACTGCGGATGCTCAAAACCAAGTTGATAGGCAATCTCACTTACGGACAATCTCGTTGTAGATAACTTTTCCTTCGCCTTTTCGATCAGCTGCTCATGAATAATCTGTTGCATCGTCTGCCCGTTCAGTTGTTTGAGCAGGCTGCTTAAATACTTAGACGAAATGTTTAACGTATCAGCAAAATATTGTACGGTAGGCAAGCCTTTTGAAAGCAAAGCATCGTTATTCAAATAGCCCATCAAAAGTTCTTCCACGTGATTTAAGATCTGATGATTAGTGATCTTCCGGGTGATGAACTGGCGCTGGTAGAACCGTTCAGCATAATTAAGCAAGGTTTCCAGGTTTGAAATGATAATGTCCTGGCTGAACTTATCAATATTAGAATGATATTCATTTTTAACATTCCTTACCAGGTCATTGATCACTGTTTCCTCTTTGTCAGAAAGGAACAGTGCTTCATTCGTGGAATAACTAAAGAATTCATATTTCTTGATCTTTGCAGTAAGCGACGTGTTCCACAAAAAGTCCGGATGTATGAAAAGCATCCAGCCATCAAGATCTGGCGGCACACCATTTTCCTCGCCGCGCAAGATCTGGCCGGGCAACATAAAAGCCATTAAGCCTTCGTCAAAGTCGTATTTTTGTTGTCCGTAAAATAAGCCGTCACAGCCTCTTTTCATTGATATGACATACATGTCGAATATAACGGCATCAATACCCGTATCATTTCGCAAGCCTTTAAGGTCAACGATGCTGATTAGCGGATGATGTGGCTTGGGTAGGCCCATCAAACGATGTATTTCCGTTATGGAACTGATACGGTAGGGTTTGCTGTTTGCCATACTGCAAGTTATTTAATTTTAAACAGATACCAATTGTTTATCATTTATGATTAAGCTGTTTAAATTTTTCAAACTCCCTGTGTCCGAATTTCAAGAGTTGGGTGGGCATTAGCGGTGTAACAACTTGATTACTTTTACCAGGAATGGCTTGATCTCCGGGGTGTCATTAAGAAGCCCTTTGATGACTACACTGACCATTTTATCTACCTCCATCATTTGGCTGGGATTAGGTGGCAGTACCCAATCATGCTGCAGATTGGTATTAACCCCCGGAGGGATAACTTCCAATACCTTTACATTAGTTTTGGCCAATTGCAGGCGCAGGGCCAAGGTATAAGCATGTACACCTGCTTTAGAAGCACTGTAAACAGGCGCGGCAGAGTAAGACATGAATGCGATGGCAGAGGAAACATTAACAATTGCGGAGGACTTCTTTTTCATTAAGTGCGGTAAAAACTGATGCACCATCCTGATGGTTCCTGAAAGATTAATTTCAATTTCACGCGTTATGTTCTCCAGGTCATTGCTGGTGTCCAGCACATCGAGCAACCGCATTTCACCTGCATTATTGATTATGATATTTAAGTCCGGAAACTGATGTGTCACTTCCGTATAGAGAAGCCCAATGTCCCGTGGATCACTGACATCGCTTTGAAAGGTGTGTATTTTTGGAAACGCTTTTTGTATTTATTTAAGGCTTCTTGTTCCGTCCTGTAACAAATGATCGTAGCGCCCGAGAGCAGTTAGTTGTTCTAACAAGCTCGAAACCTATTCCACTTGTTCCCCCTGTGATCAGGATGGTGCTGTTCTTTAAATCCATATTCCTTACTTTTTGTTGAAGCAAAGTTCAGCAGTGCCCGGCTATGGAAAATATCCAAAAGTTGCAAAAGTGTAGTATAAAGACCTGATAATGTATCGTCTGCTTTATATCCCGATAAAACTTACAATTATTATAACAGAAGAAAATCACAGATGAATTAAAAAGATTTTCATATCACTTGGGGAAGGATTATTTTAAGTGCTTTACAGGTATAGGAGATATAAAATGACTCAGGAAGAATATACCATACCGGCAGACAAAATTGCTAATGGAGCAGCGAATTATTGTGAGATTGCCCTGTACAATACGCTTTATAAGGCTTATCAGGAGAATATCCCGTTTGGTACAATTGTCTGCTGAGGAAAGGTTAAACATGCTGGGCAGAGGTGCAAAGAGTGGAATTGATACGGTCCTGCTGGCCATAGCAAGGTTAAACGTGTTACATTATGGCCAAGGTTGCGCATAGCTGCGGTATTGCTGCGGCTGTAGCGACGATTGCTTTTGGCATATGGTTTTTTGCTTACCGGCAGGTTGCTTTGTCGCTTGCCCGCAGCAATGCATGATTGGGCTAAAAATGATGTGGCCCCCGGAAAGAACGGTGCAACTATTACATTGGAGAATGGAAAAGTGATCCAGTTGAGTGATACGAAGAAAGGCGTTATTATAGCCAATGGACAAATATCCTACTCGTCATTGCGAGGAACGAACCGAGCTCGACGGCGAGCTCAGCGAAGCTAACCAATCCTCTGATGAGATTACTTCGTTGCCTCGCAATGACGAAATGCAAAAACTGACCGCCTCCACTGCCAATGGTCAAACGTATATTTTCACATTGCCGGATGCAGCAAAGTATGGCCAACGCCGCAACCACCCTCAAATTCCCATCGACTTTTGCTAACAAGAAATTCCGTGAAGTCGAGGTTGACGGCGAAGCATACTTTGAAGTATTTAAGAATAAATCGCAACCATTTGTAGTAAAAGTCAAAAACCAGATAAATTACCAGAGCAACAAATCACTGTTCTAGGTACACATTTTAATGTGAATGCTTATCAAAGTGAGCCTTCAATTGCTACTACCTTGCTCGAAGGATCTGTAAGGCTTAATGCTGGGAATGTGAATAAGGTTTTGAAGCCAGGGGAGCAGGGCGTGAATAGCGGGGGTGATATCAAGGTGTCGGTCGCGAATGTCGACAACATCACGGACTGGAAGGACGGAGAATTTAACCTGGACGGTGTGGATTTTAAGACTGCAATGCGGAAGATTACGAGGTGGGATGATGTGGAAGTGATTTACGACGCGTCGGTACCTGAAAATATAGTTTCGGGAGGCTGGATATCGCGGGATGCGAAGTTATCTACGATACTGGCGGGGATTGAGCGTTCTGGTCTGGTACATTTTAAACTGGAGGGGCGGAAACTGTATGTTACAAAATAATGCCTTTGTGCAAAATATTGATTCCCTATTGTTCAATATACAACTGACAGAAGCGTACACGTATAATTTGAAAGGAATGAAGAGACTTTTTAGAGGAAGTAATAGTGAAGCAAACCATCCCGACGAGGTCGGGAAGGTTTGTGTTTGGAGTCAACAAAAAATCAACTTTTAACTGCAGTGCGCCACTAGAATTCGACCGCCAGAGGCGAGCTGCAAGAACCAAACTGAAACGTAAATGTATCAAAAATATACCAAAGAACCGGGTATAGCGCATGCGTTATATCGTAAAATATGGCTAATTATGCGCTTAACCACCGTATTATTAATAGCAACCTTAATGCAGCTGAGTGCGGCAACGTTCGGCCAGCGCATTACCATGAACCAGGAGAATGTTCCGCTGAAAACCTTATTCAAGGAAATCAGGAAACAGAGCGGCTTCAATTTCTTTTATGACGGCAGGGTTGTCTCACCAGACCTCAAAAGCAGCATCAAGGTCTCCAATGTTTCAGTAGATGAAGCACTAAAAATGGTATTGGCTAACCTGCCACTTACTTACGAGATCAAAGACAAACTGATCATCATCACCAAGAAGCCAGAACCTTCAATTTTAGATAAAGCGATCGCCCGATTTCAAACGATGGATGTCAAAGGAAAAGTGGTGGATTCATTAGGAAATGGTCTCGCTGGGGCTACTGTTTCAGTGAAAAATGGCAAAGGCTCAACATCCACTGCTGCCAATGGGGATTTTACATTGAAGAATGTTGACGAAGGAGCAGTTTTGGTGGTTAGTTATTTGGGGTATGTTACAAAGGAAGTCGCCTTAAGTAAGGAATTTAATTATATTCAGCTTAGGCAAAGTATGTCGAAATTGGATGAGGTAATGATTCAAGCTTATGGGACAACTTCAATAAGACTTAGCACAGGAAATATAACATCTGTAAAAGCTGCTGAAATTGACAAACATCCCTTAAATAACCCGCTACTAGCACTTTCTGGACGTGTTGCTGGGTTGACAGTTGTGCAAAGCTCAGGACTCCCTGGATCGCCAGTAAAAGTCCAAGTCAGAGGACGAAATAGCTTAAATTCTAGTGAACCATTATTTATAATTGACGGTTTGCCATACTCTAATGACATCACTCCGCTTGGCGGGCCATTTGGCGATCTAACAACAAATGCTATGTCCGCTTTTAACTTTATCAATCCTGGCGACATTGAATCAATTGAGGTATTAAAGGATGCAGACGCCACAGCTATTTATGGTTCTCGGGGCGCGAATGGTGTTATTTTGATAACTACCAAAAAAGGAAAGGAAGGGGATGTGAAAATTGAACTCAATGCGAGGACAGGTGTTGCCCGCGTTGAACAAAGCTAAATTTACTGAATACGAATCAATATCTTTCAATGAGAAAAGAAGGAATCATCAACGATGGAGGGGAGATTCCTGAATCGCCCGGCTTATTTGACCCTTTTTTTAATCCAGACCTTTTTAATTATGATCAAGATAGGTACACAGATTGGCAAAAAGAAATGATCGGGGGCACGGCACGTTATAATGATCTTCAGGGCAATATTTCTGGGGGATCTAGAAATGTACAATATATTGTTGGAGCAAATTATCATGATGAGACTACAGTATTTCCCGGTAAAGCAAAGGATAATAAAGCAAATTTACATTTTAGTATTTCCGGGAACTCTGAAAACAAAAAATTTATGGCTGCCCTGACTGGGGCTTATATGTCAAATTGGAATACATTTCCTAGACAGGATTTTACAAGATTCATATCCTTAGCACCAAACGCACCGTCGTTATATAACGCTGACGGTACCCTTAATTTCCAGCCATATTATATTCAGGATTTTAATTTGACATTTTCAACATTTAGTAATCCTGTCTCGGTGTTTTTTCAACCGTATTCGTCCAATGTATACAATTTGACTAGTAACTTTGACCTAAGTTATAAGCTGCTCACATCGCTAACTTTAAAAGCTACTTTAGGATATAATGACCTTCACGGCAATTCATTTATCGCTGTAAATCCATCCAACTCTTTAAACCCATCCGATAAAGAAGCAATGAATCGAGGGGAATTATTAAGAGAGTCCAATTTTTTTCAAAATGGTTCAAAATAGTTAATATTTGAACCTCAGGCGTTATACAATGTAAGTATTTCTAAAGGGTTACTAAAAACTCTATTAGGCGCCACCATACAAAGCAAAACCGCAGACTGGCAGTCAACGTATGCTAAAGGATTTGGCAGCGATAATTTAATGAAGAATTTGTCTTCTGCTAACGAGTTTGTTCTGGGAAATAGGGTCAATGAATATAAGTATAATGCTTTATTCGCACGATTGACATATGATTGGGAAAACAAGTATATAGTGAATTTAAATTTAAGACGCGATGGCAGTAGCCGATTTGGCCCCGGGCGGCAATTCGGGAATTTTGGATCAATTGGTACTGCGTGGATATTCTCAGAGGAAGGTTTTATAAAAAGAAATATTTCAGTTCTAAGTTTTGGTAAGCTAAGAGCTTCTTACGGTATAACCGGAAATGATGGCATACCAGATTACGCTTATTTGGAAAGGTATGAAAACGTAAGAGGAAATTACCAAGACATTAAAGGCTATATAACTAGTGGACTTTATAATGAAAGCTATGGTTGGGAAACGACTAAAAAATTTGAATTAAGTTTAGAAGCCGGCTTTTTTAACGATAGAGTCTTTTTACAATCTGTGTTTTATAGGAATAGGTCCTCCAATCAATTGGCTCGATATCCTCTACCTTTGATGTCAGGCCCAGGAAGTTTGACTGTAAATTTGCCTGCACTATTAGAGAATAAAGGTTTAGAATTCGCCTTAACCACAAGAAATGTTAAGGGTGACAATTTTTCTTGGACGACAAACGCTAATCTAAGCGTAAACAAAAATCAGTTATTGAATTTTCCCGACCTAGCTACATCTCCCTATTACTTAGATTACGTTATTGGTCAGCCAGTTGGAATGACCAAAGTCTACAATTTTGCTGGCGTAAATTCTGAGACCGGGCAGTACACCTTTTTTGACAAGGATGGCAACGTGACTTTGAATCCCAGCGAAGGTGGAAATGCAAATAAAACTGAGTTTATAAATACACAACCAAAATTCTTTGGGGGCTTTTCCAACACTTTTACCTATAAGAATCTTATGTTGGATGTGTTTTTTCAGTTTGTGAAGCAAGAAGGAAGAAATTATTTGTTTGGTTTCGAATATATACCAGGGCGAGCTAATTTAGGCATGGGTAATCAACCGATAGAAGTTTTAAATCGTTGGCAGAAAGCGGGTGACAACACGATGGTTCAAAGATTTAGTTCAGGTATGCTTTCGGATTCTTATCAATTTGCTAGCGAAAGTAATCTTGCCTATTCTGATGCTTCATTTATTAGGCTTAAAAATGTGTCAATTTCTTACAAGCTTCCAAAAATTATTGTAAATAAAATAGGATTTAATGAGGTCGATTTCTATCTGCAAGGACAGAATCTTTTAACGATAACCAAATACAAAGGACTGGATCCAGAAACGCAGAGTGTCACAGCCTTACCACCCCTAAAGGTATTAGTTCTTGGCCTAAAACTTAGATTATAATTACTATGAAAAGAATAGAGTATAACATAAAATTCAAGTTTCTTTTAGGACTTGTTTTCATTTTGACGCAGGTCTCTTGCAAAAAGTTTGTAGAAATAGATTCCCCGAACGGAGCGATTGTTGGAGGTGAAATATTCAATACGTCTGGCGGCGCTTCAGGAGTATTAACAGGTATATTTTATAGCATGAGTTCAGGTGAATTTGTAAATGGGGAGAGTGGCCTTTCTGTTCTTTGCGGATTATCATCAGATGAATTAATCCCTTTTAACTTATCAAACGAAACTATGTTATCGAGGCTGTATAAAAATAATTTATCTGCCTTAACACTGACGCCACAATGTTGGAATCAGCTATATAGTTTTATTTTTCGGGCAAATGCCGCTATCGAAGGAATATCGGCAAATTCTAATCTTAATTATGATGTGAAGAAAAGGCTATTAGGAGAAGCTTATTTTATTAGAGCATTTTGTAATTTCTATCTTGTTAACCTTTACGGAAATGTTCCTTTACTACTCACAACGGATTATAAAGTTACATCAATCGCCGACAGAACTTCAGAAGAATTGGTCTATAATCAAATTGTTATCGATTTACATTCTGCTCAAGATCTGCTAGGTGAAGATTATGTTAAAGCATCCGATATCACTCAAAAAACAGAAGATCGCTTTCGACCAAATAAGTCAACTGCAACTGCGCTTTTAGCTAGAGTCTTCCTTTTTAGAGGAGATTGGAAAAATGCAGAACTTGAATCCACTAAAGTTATTGAAAATACTAAGTATAAATTGTTAGATGATTTGTCTCTTGTTTTTTTAAAAAACAGTGAGGAGGCTATTTGGCAACTTCAGCCTATAGATGAAACTGTTAATGCTACAGATGGGAAAGTGTTTATTCCACTTTTGCCATCAACTCCTTCGGTTTATTTAAGTGACGACTTTTTAACTATTCTTGATGATGGCGATAGGCGAAAAACCACTTGGATTGGAAAATTCTCCGATGGAACTAAATCTTATAATTATGCATTCAAATATAAATTAAGATTGAATCCTGATAACTCAGAATGTATTATGATGTTCCGGTTGGCGGAGCAATATCTGATACGTGCAGAAGCAAGGATAAAGCAGAATAAGTTAACTGGAATAAATAGTGGAGAATCTGACTTAAATATGATCAGGAATAGAGCCGGAGTAGATAATACCTTAAGCGGAAATTTGCCTGATTTATTAGATAACATACTGATCGAACGTCAGCGTGAATTGTTCTCCGAATGGGGGCACCGTTGGTTTGATCTTAAAAGAACCAAGAATGTTGATGGTGTAATGTCTACAGTTGCAATTAAGAAGGGCACAGTATGGAATTCTTTTAAACAATTATTCCCAATACCACAGGAGGATATTAATAGGAACCCATCATTAGCAGGTAAGCAAAATATCGGTTATTAATTTTTATGACACCTAGAAAAAATTCAATGAACAAAATTATTTCTATTGCTTTTGTATTTGCGTCACTATTTGCCAGCATCGACACCCTTGGGCAAACCCTGACAAATAAACGTGCTGTAAGTTACAAGGATTATAACAACTGGACTGATATAAAAGACAAACTGATTAGTGATGATGGAAAAATCATATGTTATACCTTCGGTCCTGTGGATCAGAAAAATATTTTGGTTATTAAATCAATACAGAATGACTTTGAAATACAAATAAAGAATGCTTCGTTACCTTTAATAACAGATGATGGTAAGAATATCATTTACAAAGTAGGCAACGACAGTCTTGGTCTCTATAATATTGATAGGCAAAACATTGCATTCGTTGTAAAAGGTTATGATCATCAGATTTATCAACGTAATGGAAACCAGTTTTTAATATATAAATCGGATGGATATTTAATTGTTAAGAACCTCAATTCTGGCGAACAGCAAATAATTTCAAATGTGCAGGATTATATTATGAATCGTTCGAATTCAGCTTTAGTCGTTGTTAAAGAAAATAGTATGTTATTGCTTATGACCGATGGCTTAGACAGTATCCATGTCACTTCGGGCAAGATTATGGAAGTTGTTTTTGACGAAAGTGGAACCCAGCTCGCTGTGATTAAAAAGGACAAAGACCTTAATGGCATTTTGACACTTATGTGTTTCAAGCTTAAATCACAAAATAATGTGGGAGTAACATTTAAATTTCTTGGTAAGGTGGGAAACAACGATTTGGTCCCTCAAAAACCATACTTCAGTAAAAATGGTCAATGCATTTATTTTTTTGTTTCACCTAAACTTAGAAATCAAGAGGAGAAGAATTTAAAGATTTGGCGTTCTGATGACGATTTGGAGCCCACTGAAAATTTTGAAGTCCCGCTTTTTCTTGCTTCAGGAAATCTTAACACAGGCGCAGTTCACCAACTAATATTTGAAAATGAATTCAATGCTTCAAAACACACTATTTCTAATGAGAATGTATTATTAATAAAAAGCCACGTAGAAGGTACAGAGCGACAAGCATTTTGGAGGGATTCATCAAAAGAGGACTGGTATTTGTCATCGTTAGATGCGAGAAGGAAAAAGCTAGACCGTATTAAAAATAGCATTTCGACATTTCAGTCCCCAGGTGGGAAATTTATTATCTTTTTCGATGAAGCGGATAGTAATTTTTATACTTACAATATTTCAACGGGTATTTATAATAATATTTCTAAGCACTTATCTAACTTTCTTATCCCCATACCAATCGCAAAGTTATGGACACCATGGCCATGCGGAATAGGAGGTTGGCTCGAAAATGATGAGGCAGTATTACTTTATGATCAGTTCGATATTTGGAAAATTGATCCAAATGGCATAAAAAAACCGATAAATCTAACAATGGGTTATGGACGTGCTAATAAGACGGTCTTAAGAATTTGTGAATCTTCAGAAATTCTCCATCAAGGGAAAATTTACCTTCTCCAAGCATTTAACCAAAAGACGAAAGACAATGGCTTTTACAGTTTAAGCTTAAAGCGAAATCCCAAATTGGATTCGTTGACAATGGGGCCATATGTTTACTGCTTGTCAAACGCAAATTTAATACAGTCATATTTAGTATTACCAAATACAGGAGAAAAGCCTATAAAAGCAAAATTCGCAAAATCATATCTTGTGTTGAGGATGTCTTCTAGGAAATCTCCAAATTTATTCTATAGCAGTGATTTGAAAGATTTTAGGCAGGTTAGTTTTGTGGAACCTGAGAATAATTATAATTGGTTAACGTCTGAACTTATTTCCTGGAAAATGTTTGATGGGGAAGTTGGAGAAGGAATATTATATAAACCAGAAGATTTCGATAAAAATAGAAAATACCCCGTAATATTTTATTGTTATGAACATTTAAGTGATGGATTAAATGTTTTCATTAGGCCGGAATATTCCCCTGGCTGGCTACCTATATCCGATTATGTAAGTAATGGTTATATTGTTTGTGTTCCTAATGTTTATTTTAAGGACGGAAGGCCTGCAGGAGAATCGTCATATAATGCGGTAGTATCCGCGGCAAAATACTTGAGCGGTTTTTCATATGTCGACTCTACAAGATTGGGTTTACAAGGCGTTAGCTTTGGGGGATATCAAACTATGTATCTGGTCACACGATCGAAAATATTTACAGCTTGTGCACCTGCTGCTGGAGTTTCAAATATAATTAGCGCAATGGGAACTTCAGATGTAGGCTATTTGCAAGCTGAAAGGGGACAACATCGCTTAGGAGCAACACTTTGGAGCGACAGGGATAAATACGTTAAACACTCACCAATTTTTAACGTAGACAAAGTTAGTACACCTTTATTAATTGAAGTTGGAGGAAAAGATCCTAGAGTTAGGCCTTGGCAGGGAATAGAGTTTTTCCGAGCACTTAAAAGGTTAGACAAACCTGTATGGTTACTAGAATATCCTGATGCCGATCATGGCCTGTATTCCGAAAATTCAAAAGATTATACTCTTCGTCTAAAAGATTTTTTCGATTACTATCTTAAAGGTTCTCCTCCCCCTAGATGGATGTTTAGAACCTCCAGTTCATTTTCTGATTAGATTATCAGATATCTTACGAGTCAAAGTTTTAATAACAGTTTTACAAATCTAAAAGAATATGAAAAAAGTATTTGCTACATTTTCAGCATTGATTTTATTAACTCTGAGTGTACTTGGCCAGGGAATTCAATTTGAAAATAACATGACATGGGATCAAGTTCTTAAAAAAGCTGAATCCGAAAAAAAATTAATCTTTATAGATGCTTATGCAACATGGTGTGGACCTTGTAAATTAATGGATAGTGCAGTTTTTATATTACCGGAGATTGGCAACGTTTTTAATAGAGAATTTATCAATGTGAAAGTTCAGATTGATAAAACAAAAGGAGACAGTCAACATGTAATTAACTGGTATGACGATGCATTAAGTATTGAGAAGAAATATTCCATTGATGCATTTCCTACCTACTTGTTTTTGTCTCCGCAAGGCGAATTAATAAATAGAGTGGTTGGAGCAAGGTCCGCTTCGCAATTAGCCAAAGAAGCACAGCTGGCTCTTAATCCTGACCGAATATATTCCGAATTATTATCTAGCTTTCAAAGCAATACCTTAGCGAAGGAGGATTTTCCGGAATTGGCATATTTGGCTGTAAAGCTAGAACAAAATGAAGTAGCAGGAAAAGTGGCGGATGAATATATTAAAGGAATGAACATTCACGAAAGATTCATTCCTGAAAATTTGAAATTTATTGCAACTTTCACTACAACAACAAATTCGATTGGATTTAGGTTTCTTTTAGAAAATGAAATGCGAATAAACAAAATTTTGAAGAGCAGAATTTTGCGTGACTTTGTGCAAAGCCGGGTAGATCAAATTATTTACAAGCAGCAAGTGACGGACCGATCTCCCGAGGGTGAGCTCCTTTCCTGGACAGAGATGAAGGTTAACCTCAGCAAGTACGGTAAGCGAGGATTGGAAGTCTATAAAAGGATAGTCGAGCCGATGTTTATAAATAATGAAATTATTGTACCTATTTTTTCCTCTAGTAAGGTTATTGATTGGTTAAAAGTTGAAAAGGAATTGATATCTAAATACGGTGCTAACGGCGAAAAAGCCGCTTGGTCTGCTAGAGCATATTTCTACTTTACTGAAAAAAATGTGCCTGATTTTATCAAAATTAAAAATAAAATTTTGTTGAAATATCCAGATCTAATTAGCAATCAAAAGAAAGGGGATGATGCTTGGTTCGTATTCGAAAATGCTAAAGATAGCGATACTGCGAGTTTAATAGCGGCTAAGGTATGGAGTAAAGACATAGTTGATAAAGACCCTGAGAACGGTGCGAATATTGATACTTATGCAAATATACTTTATAGGCTAGGACAGACTTCTGAAGCTTTATCATGGCAAGCCAAGGCAATCATTGTGGATCCGTTCCGAAAGGAGATCCGTGAAAACTTCGAAAAGATGAAGCGGGGAGAAAAGACCTGGCTTGTGAGTCAAAATATTTCGGACCCTAAATAGCGATCAAAAATGCATCCTATTTACATTCTTTAATACTTAAAAAAACATAAATGAAGAACAGAAATCTCCTGTTCCTGGCCACTGCCTTGTCATTTTTTTCGGCATCAGGTGTGTTGGGACAACAAAAATGGGATAACCAACCAGTAAACATTCTAACCCGCTGGGCTAAGGATGTATCGCCTTCCAATGCTTTAAAAGAATACCCCCGTCCGCAATTGCTGCGATCGAAATGGACAAACCTGAACGGACTTTGGAGCTATGCCATTACCCATAAAGGTGCGGCAAAGCCATCAACCTGGGAAGGCCAGATCCTGGTGCCGTATCCACTGGAATCGGCTTTATCGGGCGTAAAGAAGTCACTGCTGCCATCTCAAAACTTATGGTACAACCGTACCTTCATAAAGCCTGCGGTTAAAGCAGGCGAAAAGGTAATACTTAACTTTGGAGCAGTAGATTATGAAGCCACTGTTTTTGTAAACGGAACTCAGGTTGGTCGCCACGAGGGTGGTTATACCGAGTTCTCGTTTGACATCACCTCAGCTTTAAAAGATGGGGAGAATGAAATCGTTGTTAAGGTATTTGACCCTAGCGGTGAAGGTGTAGGTCCACATGGAAAGCAGGTGTTGAAACCTGAAAACATCTACTATACACCAACCTCAGGAATCTGGCAAACGGTGTGGATGGAAGTAGTTCCTGCGGCTCACATTGAAAATTTAAAAATCACATGAGACATCGACAAGGGCTATTAAATCTCTTTGTGAAAGGTAAAGGATGATTGAAACAAGACCAATTTTGAAACCCGGACTTTCCGTCTATCAAGACATCTGCGTATCTCCTGATATCAAGCAGCTTGCTCAGCTGGACAGTTTGATGGAGCAGTACTATAGGGAAGAGAAGGATCCTCATTTTTATGCAAAAATGCTGGGCCATAGTTTAAAGACTTTAAACCGGGTCACGGTCTTTCATACTGGAAGGACTGTATATCGGCTTCTGCAGGATAAAGCCTTGCGACAAGCCCAGGGACTTATACTCTACAGTAAAGTCCCTGTAAAAGTCATTGCCTACGAAATTGGCTTCAATTCTCCGGAGTATTTCAGCCGCTGGTTTAAGAAAGTTACAGGTATGACCGCGAGAGAATTTAAGAGGCTCAACAGGCCACATTAAAGACTGAATAAATAAACGAAAATTAAATATGAACAGTATTAAAGAACTTGAACAGAAAGACGACGCCATCACAGAAATCGGGCTATTGGATTTGATATTAAGAAACCACCATCCGGATGATATGCTAATGAATGAGCACCGGGTTTTATTCGAATCTTTTGAACCGGAAAAAGTATTTATTTCCTACAACCTCTACAAAGAGGAGTGCAATAGGGAGGACTATGTAACACTGATGACTGAAGGTATTCAGGTTACTGAATTTATCAAATTGTTTGCTTTAAAAACCTATGCTGATCTGGAAAGGATTACCCAAACTGAGCTATGGGACCGGTTTTTCCTCAAAGGTAAAGCAGCCCTGCATTTTGATGACCTGGTACATTTTGATGAGGTATATTATACTGTTGATGGCAAATGGCAATGTCATGAGGACTTGAGAGCTTATCTTTTTTCTATTGAGCAATAAAAATTTTGCCAAACCCGGCAAATTATTTCCGAGGTATTAATCATAATATTCGAGCTCTGTTAGCTGGTTTCGCCTGACATAGGCATTCCCGGATGTCCGGGATAAATCATCAAATAAGAATAATAAAAACAGTTTAATTAATGTACTCAAATCATCCAGGCAATAAGGATCAATACAGATACAATCCTAATGCACACCCTATTGAAAACGCAATCAACAATATGCACTTCCAATGGCCAATGCCAGCACTAATGGAGGCCCCCTTACGGGCATGCATGAAAGTGATAAGGATTAGAAAAGGCGATAGAATCCTGATGCCAGATATGCAGGTAAACAAATTCTATTTCCTGAACAAAGGTTTAATGAAGTTTTATTCTCATGGTCCGAAAAGCAAGAATACCATTGATTTCTGGAATTATGGCGAATATGTGCTGATGTATAAAGAGTTTATGGACGGAGGTTGTAATAAGGAATTTTACATCGAAGCACTGGAGGATTGTGAACTCGTGCTGATCGGTAAGGAGGATTTCCGCCCGGTAATGACTATGTTCCTGGAAACACATATCATCGTGGAAAAAATCGGTCATCTGAAAGCCCGCCGAAGGGTAAACCACATGCAGATCCTGATGCTTCCGGCTAAAGAACGCTACAGGGCTTTGGATGCTAAGGAGAGCATGTACAGGGAAATGCGGCTGAAGCAGCGCCTGCCTGATCAGGAAATGGCTGAGTTTCTCTCGGTCTCCCTGCGTACTCTATATGATGCTAAGAATCTGGTATAATTGCAGTGAAAGTACGGCAAAATCTTATTTAGCATGAGCCCGCCAGCGGTTAAATTTGTATAACAAATATAAATCATCTGTATGAAGAAAAAAGTTACTAATACACGTGCTCTGGAGATCAGGATCTACCTGAAATCTAATGATAAAGCGGATGTGGTGTTCCGTAAAAATAAAGTACTATACCGCATCGGGGTACTGGGTGCATTGCGCTTCCTGGTAAACCTTGGAAATTGTTTGTCTGGCTTGGGAAAAGCTATGGTGCTACAGCTGGATGGCCCAAGAATGCGCAGATGGGTGCTGGAAATGGGGCTGATAAGGGATGAACATGCGATGTTACAGGTCTGGGAAATGAGTGGGGAGGAAATGAAATCCAGGTTTAGCTGGACGGGCTTGTCGCTGGATTTAAAAAATGCCTTGAGCCGGTAATGATCTTTGGCTCCTGAAATTTGGGAGCTGAGTGGCGTGGGGCCTTGCGGCTCTACTAAATACAGCCTTTAAGTAGGCATCTCCGGTGGGCCTGATTTGCTGCCCGCTGGAGTAAATAATCCTTTGACCCATTAAAAAATTAGAAAAATGGGAAAATTATTTAGAGGTATCGACGACCTGATGCGGGGTCGTCTGGGCAATCACGTAGGACGCTACCTGAGAGGTGAAAACATCATCGCCATGCGCCCGGTTCCAAGTAGCAAGCCTGCTACTGAACTGCAACTCATTCAACGTGCCAAATTTGGCTTTCTGAACAGCTGGCTGTCTCCGCTTTCTTCTTTCATCGATGTTGGTTTTAAGCATTATGATGCGGAGATGTCGGCCCGTAATGCTTGTATGTCTTACAATTTCAAACAGTCGGTCCTGACCGGCGTAGCGCCTGATTTTGCGATCGACTACAGTAAGCTGGTGCTGAGCCGCGGTACGCTTACCGGTTTGAACCTGCCAAACATCGGCACGGCTACTGGTATCGCCGTAGAGTTTAGCTGGGAAAACAACATCGGCAACAGCAATGCGAAGCTAAGCGACGACCTCTCTTTTGTGGTGTATGACCCAATAAGTGATACGTATGCGGTCTTGATCGCTGCCGTGAAAAGGTCTGCGCTGAGTTATGAGATGGTGCTTCCGGCGGAGTTTGACGGGCATACGGTTCATGGCTGGGTAATGTGTGTTAGTGAGGATGGGAAGCTGGTTAGTGATAGCAAGCATGTGGGGACCGTGCCTGTCGGCTAAGTTCTGAAAAATTGCAGGTGATCGCTTCCAGGCTGCATCTGTTAGGCTCCTGCGGAGCAAACAGCGCTGAGGCCTGTCAGCGACACCTGAATTTTTCTCCAGCGAACATTAGCGACAGGCAGGTTGGGAGAACGGATTAGGGATGTTATGGATGGAGCGGAGGGATTTATGGATGGTGTAAGGAGAGGATGGTGCAGGGGGAGTGATGGTGTAGCGAGAGTTTGGATGGAGCATAGAGGGGGATAGATGAGGTGGGAGGAGTGATGGATGGTACGGAATAATAGATTTTGAAAAAAATAAAATGTAGAGAATGAAAACGATAGGAATATATATGAAATATTGGGGGCAGGGCTTTTTTACTGCCTTAGATGAATTGAAGAAGGAGCATGTGGTTTTTGGGGTATTGGTGTTGGTTTTGATGTTTTTGCCGGTTTTGTCGAATGATCCGGAGGAGACGGCGCGGTATGTATTGAAGCAGATGATTCCGCTGGTGTTGGTTGCGGTAGTGGTTTATTTGACGGTGCTGGGGCTGGCTTTTTGGATGGTACAGCGATTTTGGGAGGCAATGGGATTGCCGGAATTGGGTTTGATGGTTTTGGGTTTTAACAGGATGAGGTTATGGGTACAGTTAGGGTTTTATTTTGGGTGTTTTGCGTTGGTATTGGCAGCTGGGGTTGGGGTTTTGATCGCAGTGTTGTAGGATATGAGATTGCTTCGGAAGCTACGCAGCCTCGCAATGACGGGAGGGGAGCTGATGGCTATGACGGGAGAGGGGCTGATCGCAGTGTTGTAGGATATGAGATTGCTTCGGAAGCTATGCAGCCTCGCAATGACGGGAGGGGAGCTGATGGCTATGACGGGAGAGGGGCTGATCGCAGTGTTGTAGGATATGAGATTGCTTCGGAAGCTACGCAACCTCGCAATGACGGGAGGGGAGCTGATGGCTATGACGGGAGAGGGGCTGATCGCAGTGTTGTAGGATATGAGATTGCTTCGGAAGCTACGCAGCCTCGCAATGACGGGAGGGGAGCTGATGGTTATGACGGGAGAGGGGCTGATCGCAGTGTTGTAGGATATGAGATTGCTTCGGAAGCTACGCAACCTCGCAATGACGGGAAGGGAGCTGATCGCAATGACGGGAGAGGGGCTGATCGCAACGACGGGAGAGGGGCTGATTGCAAAGGGCAGGGCGCGGCGACTGTCATCCGCGCAGCGCAAAAGGAGATTGGAGTTCTCGAAGCCGGGCAGAATTCTGGGCCAAGGGTTGATCAGTATTGCGCCTATGTTGGGCTTAAAAGGGTGGCCTGGTGTGCTGCTTTCGTGTCTTTCATTTTTGGGGAGGCGGGTTATGCAGCGCCGCGAACGGCCTGGAGCCCTTCGCTCTTCCCTGCGGGGAAACGGGTTAAAGAAGCCGGACCGGGAACTGTGATGGGATTGTATTATACTTCGCTGGGCAGGGTAGGGCATTGTGGGATAGTTTGTAAGATCCGCGGAGACTGGCTGGAAACAGTTGAGGGAAATACCAGTTGCGGGGCTTGGTTAGCTCCGCTGAGCTCGCGAAGGGCTCGGTTCGTTCCTCGTAATGACGAGCGTGAAGGGCAGGGCGTATACAGGAAGATGCGGCATAAAAGGACAATACATTGTTATGCAAATTGGCTATAAAGCATATAGGTATATGTACAGCTCAAGAGATCCTCCAAAACCCGGAACAACCAGCAGTACTAATTACTTCTACTAATCACTCCCTACTAACTGCACCCTACAAACTACTAAGTACTCCCTACTAACTACTATCTACTAACTACTAAATACTCCCTACTATCTACTAATTGCCCCCTACTAAATACTATCTACTAACTACTCCCTACTAACTACTAAATACTCAAAAAATGGCAAAACTAGAAGGCGGAATTTTTGGAACAATCCGCGGTAAGATTGGAAACACAATATATTACCAACAAAAGGGGAAAACGCTGGCGCGTAAAATAGGGGTCAGCAATAAGTCGTCAACGCCGGCTCAGCTGACCTGGAGGCAGAAGGTGAAGGTGCTTAGTGCATTTTTCAAACCGATGAAGACACTAATTACAACTGGTTTCCGAGAGGCTGCTAATGGGACGCAGATGAATCCTTACAATGCGGCAATCCATTATAATGTAAAAAGGGCAACATATGGGGAATATCCTGATGTAAGCCTGAATTATGAGCAGATCCTGTTAAGTAAGGGCTCACTAAGACCGGCATCTAATGTAAGTGTGGCTAAGGAAAGGGATGGACTCAGGTTTCATTGGGACAACGATCAGCTTGATTATCAGAACCGGTCGGACAGTGCGATGCTCCTGCTCTACTTTCCTGCAGAACAGAAGGCAATCTACTTATTGAATGCTGCGCAAAGGCAGGAGGGAACTGCGCATGTCGCTCTGGCGACAGCGCAGTTGATCCAGGAAGTACATTGTTATATTGCTTTCATTGCAGCGCACAGATGCAATGTGAGCGACAGTGTCTATGTGGGGAAGCTCAGTTGAATGACGCTGAGCTTATTTAAAAACCAATGTTTTAGCCAGTTCAATCTCTTTAGGACTGATGGTATGTGTCCTGCCATTGAAGATCTTGATGCTCACATTGGCATTCATCTTTTTTAAAATGCCTTCGCTCATCTCTACACGGCGAACCGGGACATGTGGATCCGGGTCGCCAGTGGTGATCAATACCGGGCTCTGTTTGAAATCGCCTTTGTAATTGTTCAGGTTGATTTCCTTGCCGATCAGCCCGCCGGTAAAAGCTGCCACACCTCCATATTGCTGTGCATTTCTGCTTACATACTCCAGCGTCAGACAAGCTCCCTGGGAAAAACCTACAAAATAGATCTGATCAGCGGGAATGCCAGCAAGGGTGATGTCCTCAACTAATGATTTCAGTACGCTTAGCGCTGAATCCAGCGAGGGCTGGTTTTCTGCTACCGGGGCCATAAAGCTATAGGGATACCAGCTGTGGTTAGTCGCCTGCGGGGCGAATAAAGCTGCATCTTCCAGCTCGAAGTGTTTGGCCAATCCGAGTATATCTTCTGCAGTAGCACCGCGGCCATGAAGGAAAATCACTGCTTTTTTAGCATCAGCTGCCGGTACTCCGGCAGTGATGATTTGTTTATCATGTGTGTACATTTTAACCTAATTTTGGTAAAACAGCCTCAATTTGTGCTCTTGAAGTTTCATACTGTTGCGGCAATTTCAAATTGGTACCCAGTTCTTCTAATGACTCATCTACTGTAAATCCGGGATTGTCAGTCGCGATTTCAAACAATACGCCTCCTGGTTCCCTGAAATATAAAGAGTAGAAGTAATTTCTGTCAATTTTCTCGGTAATGTGCAATCCCATTTTCAGCGCTCTGTCCCTGTACTGCATCAAGGTTTCTTCATCTTTTACCCTGAATGCCACATGGTGTACAGAACCGCCTGCTACATGTCCAACTGCTTCTCCCGGTGCTTCCACTAAGTCTACAATTGCAGCATACTCCACGGTATCTGTGATGTACCTGAAACGGTTAACTTCAGTAGCTTTCAACTGGTAGCCCAATAATTCAGTAAGCACTTTTTCTGTCAGCTCTTTTTTATTGGTGGTAATGGTGATGTGATGAAAGCCATACACTGCATTCTGTTCAGAGATTTCCGCTGTGGTCCATTGTTTCCTGGTATCTTTTTCCACTTCTGTCAGTTCAAACTTTAAACCATCAGGGTCTAAGAAGGTCAAGTATTTCTGTCCGAATTTCTCTGCGGTTTTATTATAGATCACATTGTTTTTTTCTAAACGTTCCTGCCAGAATGCAAGGCTTCCTGCAGGTACACTGTAGCCGATTTCTGTAGCTTGTCGCGAACCCCTTCTGCCTTGTGCAATTCCTTCCCATGGGAAGAATGTCAGTATGCTGCCGGGATTTCCCTGCTCGTCGCCATAATAAAAGTGATAGGTATTCGGATCATCGAAATTGACCGTTTTTTTAACCAACCTTAATCCCAAAATCCTTGTGTAAAAATCATAATTTTTTTGAGCATTTCCTGCGATTGCAGTGATGTGGTGTATTCCTAAAATTTGTGTTTCCATGACTTATTTATTTAATGACAATACAAATGTACAGGGCTGTACAGTCATAAATCTTACCATAGAATAAGAAATGAAAGCTCCGCTTATTTTAAGCCGGTCTTTAGTTGATTGGCCTTCGTAATGATTTCCCTGGCCAGTACCTTGCCGTTTAATGCACTGCTTTCGTCATCATAACGCAGGTATTTCCAGGTTCCTTTTGTGTGTGCGTCTTTGATCGCCAAGAGATAATCACGTCCTTTTATACTGATGGTTTTATCATTTACCTTCGTAATGACTTTTCCCTGAACAGGGGTCTTCAGCATCATGTCCATAAGGGCCGGTTGTGAAAATTCAATATGCATGCTTTGGTCATATGCACCGAGACAGATCTGGGCAGCTCCAACTTTTTCTACCTTACTCATTTTCAGGTTGAGTGGGACAGGTTCATAAACGGATTTCATGCCCATACCGGTCATAGCTGTAGTGGCCATGGCTTGCATCTGAGCTTTCGGCATCACTTCAAACAAACGGGGGTAGGTCATGTCCAGCACCTCGGAAATCTTGTTTTGACTGGTTTTCTGTACGATGCTCTGGAAATCCTTTTGAATGGTGGTCTGATCTTGCGCAAATGCACATTGTGCCGTAATCGCAAATAATAGGAATAGATATTTTTTCATAGTATTTATGAAGATATAAATATAATGCCAGATTAAAATTTCAGATCCGGTTTCCAGCGATCGGCCAGCCTTTGGGCTTCTTTTTTTGTCAACTGTATTACCGCAGGATGTTTGGGTGACGTGAAATTGGTAGATTTCATCACGCCCTCATTGAAATGCCCGAGGTGTTTGAAGTTAACAAAATCTGAAGTCTCGCTAAAGCCAAAGTTATGCGGATTGATCCCGTAGATATCGTAGATGAGTACCCAGGAATTCTGACCGATGCGCTTGTAGACATTGGGTGCCTCACAGGCTCCGGCTTCGGGGTCATACCATCGGTCATCGTATTTATAGCCAGTGTTGAGGGAATCAGATACCATTTGCTTGATACCTGGCGTACCATCATGAGGCACGTAGAACAAATGGTATTTGTCGCCCACCTTGGTGATATCGGCATCAATATAGGTGATGTCTTTAGGATATTCGAACAGCAATTTCGGGGTAGTTTCCATGGCGGTAAAATCCTTGTTCATATAGGCATAATATACCTTGTTCTTGCCATTCCCAAAGCGCATGGTGAAGTACATCATCAGCTGTTTTCTTTGTGAATCATAGATCAGTTCCGGTGCCCAGGCACAGCCGATATCCGAAAGTCCGGGGAAGGCCCGGTCTACACGCAGTACAGTATGAGACCAGTTGACCAGGTCGCGGGATTTCATCAATACCATGCCTCTGTTGTTTCCCCAACCATATTTCTGGCCTTCCCGTTCCCACTCCGTATTTCGGTAACCAGCTTTTTGTCCGTAGATGTGCAGATCGGTAAGGGCCATATAAAACATGCCGTCTGCGCCTCTGCAAATGTAAGGGTCACGGATTCCTTTTTGTTCTGCAATGGTATCTCCGGCGATAACAGGTTTCGCCTGGTTGATGTCTGTGAAGCTGTAGCCATCTTTACTCAGTGCCATGTACAGTCCATGTGTGTCGTCTTTGAAATAGACCATCAGGTAGGCCGACATGTCCTTTTCCCGGGGAACCTTTATTTTTTTCTGTGCAAGTGCAGGGAGGCTCAGCAGAAACAGTGCAGCCAGAGTCTTCAGGTAGGCATTTAAAATCATGATGATTCCGTTGGTAAAATATTTGGTTAACAGATCAAAGCTAAATAATAAATGTCGTTATGACAATTAATAATTGACGCTAAAAGTCTTTGTTAAGCAGTTTTTCCAGTTCGCCGAAAGAGACGTTCATTCTCACGCGGCCTTGTTTTGCATAAGCAATTTCCCCGGTTTCTTCTGAGATGATCACAGCTACTGCGTCGGTGGTTTCCGAAACGCCGATTCCGGCACGGTGGCGGAGCCCGAATTGCGGCGGAAGTTTGTCGTTATCGGTCAATGGCAGGATGCAACTGGCGCTTTTGATCTTATTTTCAGAGATCACCACGGCACCATCATGTAAAGGGCTATATTTCTGGAAAATGCTTTCCAGGAGGCGCTTGGAGATTTTGGAGTCGATGATCTCGCAGCTGTTTGCAAAAAGTTGATCGTCGTAGAATTTGACGAACACGATCAAAGCACCTGTCCTGGATTTTTTCATGCTTTTGCAGGCATCAATGATGGGCTTGATGCGGACCAGGTTGTCGCGCTCTACATTTTTGCTGCCGAAAAGATAGCCCCACCAGGCTTTATTTTGCTGTAGAAAGGTGTTCTTGCCGATCAACAGGAGGAAACGCCGGATCTCGGGCTGGAAGATGACGATGAGCGCAATGATCCCCACGCTCATGAATTTCTCAATGATGGTCGTCAGCAGTTCCATGTGCAGCTGCTTCACTACAAACCAGATGATCATGATGATGAGCATGCCGAGCAACAGATTTACCGCGAGGGTATTCTTGATCAGGTTATAAATATAATAGATGAGGAGTGCGACGAAGATTATGTCGACCACATCGGTTATCGTTATTTTCAGGAAATCGAAATCAAAGCCATTCATTTATGCCAAGGTAAGAATTTTTATACACTCTGCTGCTGCTTTCACATCGTGCACCCTTAAAATGGAGGCGCCCCGTTGCAGGGCCAGGGTATTGAGCACGGTAGTGCCGTTCAGTGATTCTTCGGGAGTGTTTTCCAGGAGTTTATAGATCATTGATTTCCTGGAAATGCCTACAAGAACGGGTAAGCCAAGTACATGCAGGTTTTCCATCTGGCGGAACAGCTCATAATTCTGTTCGAGTGTCTTGGCAAAGCCAAATCCCGGATCTACAATGATGTCTTTTACGCCGAGTTTTTTGAGGGCCGTGATTTTTCCGGCGAAATAATTGACAACCTCCATTCCAATATCCTGGTATTGTGCATAGCGCTGCATGGTCTGCGGCGTACCTTTCATGTGCATGATGATGTAGGGGACCTGCAGTTCGGCAACAGTTTCAAACATGGCCTCATCCATGTCTCCGGCAGCAATGTCGTTGATGATGTGCGCGCCGGCGCGGATCGATTCCCTTGCTACCCTGGCCCTGAAAGTATCGATGGAAAGGATGGCTTCCGGTAACTTTTTTGTGATGGCTTCGATGACTGGAAGTAATCTTTGCAGCTCTTCATCCGGACTTACTTCCGCTGCGCCAGGACGGGAAGAGTAGGCCCCAATGTCGATAAACTTGGCCCCATCCTTTAAAAAGCCTTCTGCTTTGCGAAGGGCATCTTCTACAGAACTGCTGCGGCTGTGCTGGTAAAAAGAGTCAGGCGTGATATTTAAGATTGCCATCACACTTGGTGCACTCAAATCGAGCAGCCGTCCTTTGACGTTGACTGTAGTCTTTCCGTTTAAAAATGTATCTTTAGCCATTGTTTGAGTACAAACTTAGATAAATGTTCTATATAAATTAATATTCTTTTGGCAACAAATACTTCACAGGAATACGACTCAGTTACGGCGGTTTGCAAATCGCTTTTTTTAAAGAAAACCAAGGATTATGGAACTGCCTGGCGCATCCTGAGGCCAGCTTCTATTACAGACCAGATCTTCATCAAGGCGCAGCGCATCCGCACACTTGAGGAAAAAAAGATTTCTAAAGTAGGGGAGGATGTGACTTCTGAATACATTGGGATCATCAACTATTGCATCATGGGTATGATCCAGCTGGAAATGGGCAGCGATGAACCGAATGAATTGGAACCAGCGCGTGTGGAAGGTCTGTATGATGAGAAACTGAATGCCACCAGGGAATTGATGTTTGCGAAAAACCACGACTATGGTGAGGCCTGGAGGGACATGCGTGTGAGCTCCCTGACTGACCTGATCCTGATGAAGATTTTGAGGGTTAAACAGATAGAAGATAATCAGGGGCAGACCCTGGCTTCCGAAGGGATAGATGCAAACTACCAGGACATGTTGAACTATTCGGTGTTCGCACTGATTAAACTGGGACTAAAATAGTACTGTACACCATGAAAAAAACTCTACTTAACTTTTCAAGAATATTTGTTGGCGTCCTGTTCATATTTTCAGGACTGATCAAAGCGAACGATCCGCTTGGATTTGGCTATAAATTGCAGGAATACTTTGAGGTCTTCCATATGGATTTTCTCAGTGGCTGGGCCACTGGTATTGCAATCCTGCTTTGTGTGCTGGAAATTGTCTTCGGTGCATTGCTGCTTTTTGGCTTCTGGCGTAAACAGGTGACAACCGGATTATTGCTGGTCATCATTTTCTTCACCTTTCTCACTTTTGTATCGGCTGCTTTCAAGGTAGTAACTTCCTGCGGTTGTTTTGGGGACGCGATCCCGCTAACACCATGGCAGTCTTTCTCTAAAGATTTGGTTTTGCTTGCATTGATCGTTTACCTGTTTAAGTATAAAGATGGTATACATCCGATTACTGAGAATAAAGCCTGGCAAAATGGCCTGCTGTTCCTGGTCCTTGTAAGTTCCATGGGATTTAGCCAGTTTACTTATAGCAGACTTCCAGTACTGGATTTTCTTCCTTACAAAGTAGGTGCAAACCTGCCTGAACTGATGACCATCCCGCCGGGTGCGCAACCCGATGAATACCAGATCATGTACAACCTGAAACATAAGGAAACCGGCGAAAAGAAAGTGATGAGCGACAAGGATTATCTGAAAACGGAGATCTGGAAGGACGACAACTGGGAAATCGTAGGTACTCCGGAAAGTAAGCTGGTAAAAAAAGGCTATCAGCCAAAGATCAAAGACCTGTTGATCACAGATGCTTCAGGTACGGATTATACCAAAGAACTCATCGAGAATCCTTATTATAACCTGGTGGTGGTGGCTTATAACCTGAAAGAGACTGATGAGGAGGGCATGGCGAAGATCAATGCACTGGCGTTAAATGCAACCGAGCAGTATAACATCAGACCGGTATTGCTGACCTCTAACTCTGCCCAGGATGCCGATGCCTTTAGCAAAAGGATGAAGCTCTTCATGGAGATTTTCTATGCAGATGCGGTTCCATTGAAAAGTATGGTGAGGGCAAACCCGGGTGTGCTCCTGCTAAAAAATGGTGTAGTGATCAATAAATGGCACTATAACAACGTGCCTTCTATAGATGAACTGGCGAAGGAATATTTTGCAAAATAGATCATATGCTACAATACGCGCTTAAGAAATTCGGGTATGGATTGGCCGTTATGGCCGGCGTGGTTGTAGTCGTATTTATTTTATTTAATATTCTGCCGGGTGATCCGGCAAGGATGACACTTGGTCAGCGTTCAGACGTTCAATCGCTGGAGGCGGTCCGCAAAGAATTCGGACTGGACAGGTCCAGGCCCGTACAGTTTTTTCTTTACCTGAATGACCTGTCGCCCATTGCCTTTCACGAAGACAATGCCGCTGCTGCAGAGAAATACCATTATATCAGGCTGATCCCAATTGGAACTGATGTGCTGGTATTGAAATTACCTTATTTGAGAAGGTCTTACCAAACCAAACGTGATGTGACGACGATACTGTCGGAAACAGTTCCCAATACTTTTATCCTGGCATTTACAGCCATCATATTTGCCACACTGATCGGTGTTTTTCTGGGTGTATTATCGGCCGTTAATAAAGATACCTGGATAGATAAAGCCGCGAATGCTTTTGCGATACTCGGAATCTCTGCACCTGCTTTTTTTGCAGGGATCATCATTGCCTGGTTGTTCGGATTTGTATTGAGCGATTATACGGGGCTTAACATGTCAGGCAGCCTCTATAGTTACGATCCTTTTAAAGGAGAGATCATGACCTGGAAGAACCTTTTGCTGCCTATGCTGACTCTCGGACTGCGTCCGCTGGCCATTATTGTACAGCTGACCAGAAGTGCTATGCTTGATGTGCTCGCGCAGGATTATATCCGTACGGCGAGGGCTAAGGGTTTAAGCAGGAATGCGATCATTTACAAACATGCGCTAAGGAATGCCCTGAATCCGGTGATCACCGCGATCTCAGGCTGGTTTGCTTCCCTGCTGGCAGGATCATTTTTTGTGGAATACATCTTTGGCTACAATGGCCTGGGGCGGACTACCGTAACTGCCCTGGAAATGTCGGACTTTCCTGTGGTTATGGGCTCCATTCTTTTTATCGCCTTTGTATTCGTAATAATTAATATTTTAGTAGACGTATTATATGCCTTTGTTGACCCAAGGGTAAAACTCGCTTAAAACAAATGAAGATATTCCTGATAGGATTTATGGGCTGCGGTAAAAGCACGCTGGGCAAGAAACTGGCAGCGAAATTGGGCTATGATTTTATCGATCTGGACCATCAGCTGGAGCTGGAAGTTGGCACTACAGTAGGGCTGTATTTCGCCGAGCATGGAGAAGCCGCTTTCAGGGCGCAGGAAAAGAAAACCCTGCAGGAATATCCTTACCCTTCTAATGTAGTGGTGGCTACAGGGGGTGGAGCGCCCTGCTATTTTGACAATATGGACTGGATGAACGAAAACGGTACGACCGTGTACATCTCGCTTTCTCCTTTTGCCCTGGCAAAGAGGCTGGAAAATGGAAAAGAAAAGCGCCCCTTACTCAAGGATCTGGATGAAGCGCAGATGATCGCTTTCATAGAGGCTAAGCTGGCAGAGCGTGAGGATTTCTATAAAAAGGCGGCAATAGTAGCTAATGGCATCAGCCTGACGGCCGATACCTTACGTGCGCAACTGCTTGCTGAAAGCTGACAGACTTACCTGTAAATGCTTTGTTTTTTCTTCATGGCCTGATCTGCCGAATAGGGGCCTGAGCCAACTATCCAGAATAGTACCAGTAACATCAGTACAATCATGGACAGCCATAGTTCGGAGTTTAACATAGAAAGGCCTTGTCCCAGATTTACAAATAATACAGCGCAGAGCAGAATTGGGATCTGGATCACCACGGCAAAGCGCGTAACTAATCCGATTGCAATCAGGATGCCGCCTACCAGGTGCACAAAGCCTACGATGTGGATGGCTACGCTGGCCATCATACCTGAGAAGCCAAATACATTGTTTTGCAGCAGCATGTTTTGCAGGACTTCCGTATTGCTTACAATGGCAATTCCCTTACTGAAGATCAGGATCCCTAAAAAGATCCGGATCACATCCAGCCATTTGGCATGGTGTACATCTCCCCAGTGTTCAATTTTTTGAATGACAGTCATAATGATGCCTCCTGTTTTATATTGGTCATATTAAATCTAACCATATTTTTTTAGAATAACAAGGGTAATCTGCTTAAAATAAGTTGCTTATAATGTTTGCCAGTTGATGTCTGTCTGCTTTTGCAATATCGATGAAAACTCGGTACGCGGCGGCAGGTTCAGGTAAGGATAGGTTACTTTGGAAAGGTAAAGACCCTGCGGATGTGCAGGTGTAATGAGTTCGGGTGTAGTGTTTGTATACAGGTAGTTTTCAAATTCGTCTACACTAAGTACCCCTTTTCCGATCTTCAAAAGCTGGCCCATGATGATCCTGATCATTTTGCTCAGGAAACGATTGGAAGAGATCTGGAAGCGAAGCTTATCTCCGCTTTGGTCGACGGCTAAGGAGGCCGACATCACGTTGCAGATCGTATGTTCATACTTGTCCGGACTGGTACAGAATGCGCGGAAGTCTTTGTATTTGGGTAATACCGCTGCGGCTTGTTTCATGCTGTCATAGTCTAGCTTATCCAGCAGATAGAAGGAGCTGAGGCCATTCAGAAAAGGATCTTTATAAGTATGGAGGAAATAATCGTAGGAACGTTGTACCGCATCAAACCTTGCATGGGGCTGTCCTTCCATAGGGATGATGTCGAAGACCGCAATGTTTGCAGGAAGCAGCTTGTTCAGCCGGAACATCAGGTCGAAATCCCAAGCCTGTTCTACGTCCATATGGAAGAAAAACTGACTTGCGTGTACATGCGCATCTGTCCTCCCGCAGCCATTGATGAATACTTCAGTTTTCAGGGCCTGACTTAAGAACTTCTCGATCACGCCCTGGACGTTCATTACGCCCGGCTGTTTTTGCCAGCCATTGTATTGCAGGCCATTATAGCCGATGTGGACAAAATACCTCAATTATTTCTTTCCCGCTCTTTTATTCAGTTCTTCAATAGGCATTACCATCATGCGGCCTACCGGATTTTTCCCCCTGTAAGTAATTACTTTCAGGATTGTAGCATCTTTAGGAGGCATGATCTTTTCCGTATATTTTGGATAGAAACGGTCGGGGAAGGAGTTGTCGAAGCTATAATAGATGTCCAGTCCCTGTACCTCGGTACTCAGCTCGATCATCAGCTGCTTATCTGCAGATCTGCTGACCGTAAATATAGGATCGTATACACTTGGCGCGTATTTCGTTTCGGCTACATCCAGGCGTTTGAAATGCTGTTCTACACGACTAAAGAAATTGTTCCAGTTTTTCTTTTCAGCGGGCGACCATACCGATTCTGCGATAGCCATACCACGTGGCCAGGTCATGTACTCAGCCTGGCGGATGTTATATACCTGTTCGGTCCAAAGATTCGCTTGTCCGCCTTTAATGTATTTAGGATCTATCCCCGCAGGAACAGGATCGAATTCATAAGATTTGCTCAGTCGCAGTGAGGCATAAACTTTGGGCTCTGTGATGGCGTCTGCCTGCATGTAATCCAGGTAGGCATAGGTAGTAGGGCTCATTACCACTTCGTGTTTTTTCTTAGCAGCCTCTGTACCATATTTCATTCCTCTCCAGCTCATTACAGCTGCGCTGGAAGGCATGTCGCCATCCAGGATCTCATCCCAGCCCATGAATTTCTTGCCCTTGGATTCTACGATCTTCTGCACGCGCTTTTCGAAATAACCCTGCACTTGGTGCATGTTCTTTAAGCCTTCCTTCTGCATGAGGGCTTTGATGGCATCACTTTTTTCCCAGAAATTGAAAGGGGCCTCATCTCCGCCCATGTGGATGTAGTCAAACGGAAACAGCTGTGCGAGTTGTGTAATAATGGTGTCCAGGTAGCTATATACCAGTTCATTGGCAGGGCAGAGGGTATTGTCGACCAAAGCCGTTGGCGGCGCACCTCTTGACCAGTCCATGATCCTTTCTCCCGAGCGTACGCGGTAATTTGGCGCTGCCAGGTGTACAGGAAAGTTCGGGATATGACGCGATGAAGGCCAGGCTATGTCCGGGCACGTCTATTTCCGGCATGATGTCTACAAATCTGTCTTTTGCATATTGTACCAGTTCTTTGATGTCGTCCTGGGTATAGAAACCGCCATAGGTACGTGGTTCTTCAGGTCCGGGTGGACTAAAATTTCCAAATTCGCCCACCTTTTTTACACTCCAGGCACCCACTTCAGTGAGTTTTGGCAAGCCTTTGATTTCAATGCGCCAGCCTTCGTCATCAGAAAGGTGGAGGTGGAGTACATTATATTTATAGCGCACCATCGCATCGATATATTGCTTGACTTCAGCTTTAGTAAAGAAGTGACGGGCAACGTCGAACATCAGTCCACGCCAGCCTACGCGCGGGTAATCTGTAACTTCCACACAAGGTGCAGTCCATTCCATATCTTCCACAAGTTCCTTGCTTTCGATCTCCTTTGGGAAAAGCTGCACCAGGCTCTGTACACCGTAGAACAATCCGGCGGCTTTATTAGCCTTGATGCTGATGTGACCTGGTGTTACAGAAAGCTGGTAACCTTCGTTGCCCAATTCGGGATTTACTTTGGTATTTAAGATCAGTTTGATGGTCGCATTATTGTCGGCAGTATTCACTACTGAAACAAAACTCCCTGTAGGTATGGAGAGCCTTTCCTGAAGGAAGGCAATCACCTGCTTCAATTCTGCACCCGCGGCGGCCTGAATCAAAATATTTTGAGGGAGCACGAAATGCCCTTCACTTTTCATAATGGAGACAGGTTCGGGGATGATTGCCACTTCAGGCACATTGTTAGCTGCTGTTACAGTTTCAGCTACTGAAATACTTTCAGAAACGGCAGTCTGACTAAAAACGGGCTGCGCAAGTAATCCCAGGCAGAGGAATAGGAAGTATCTTTTCATAAAGCTGCAATTTACCAATTTCTTATTTTAAAGCATCGAGGACGCGGAACAACTTTTTATTGATGCCCGATCCTGAGTAATTATTGATGTTGATCACTATGATATATTTACGTCCGGAACCATCTGTATAGTATCCGGCAAAGGCAGAAACGTCGTTTATGGTCCCACTTTTTAAACGCATGCCATTGTTTTCGGGCAGGGAGTTGTAATAATCTGTGAACCAGTTTTCTTTTTGTGCCTGGAAGAGGATGCCGGACATCGCAGCAGTAGTTACGCGGGTACCAGGCGATAATCCACTGCCATCCAATATATTGAGCGCATTTCGATCGATTCCCTTTCCAGCCCAGTAATTGATCACTGTAGCCGCACCGTTCTTAGTGCTGGCCTCCTTGCCCGATTTCCATGCAAGGGTTTTCAGGAGGTGTTCGCCGTAAAGGTTTACGCTTTTTTTATTGAACCAATATACGATCTGGCTAAGCGTAGGCGAGCTGATGCTGATGAGCTTTTGGCTGATTACCGGCAGGGGCTTTTTCTCCGCGATGAGCTGGCGTGTGGTCAGTGGTGTGGCAGTAGCCGAAATTCCAATGCGCTTTAAAGTATCCTGCAGGCGGAATGCCGCATCAAAAGCCGGATCAGGTAGTGCTGCCGATATCCCGGATTTTGAAATGCCCAAAGCCCAGGTACCGCGCAGGTAAGCAGTAGTGGCCAGTGGCGGCAGGTAGGCGTAGACGCGGTCGCCAGTTCCTTCAGCTCCTGCTTTCAGTTCATTCACGATATTGAGATAAGGCATCGCCGGAACTGCTTTTAAAATGCTGACATCACCATTGCCGCGGTTGGCACGAAGGTGCAGATCGAACTGGTTCTCCCTCCAGCTAAGGGCGGATGCGCCAGCACCATAATAGTTGCCGATGTCCTGCCAGATCCAGCCATCAGGTGTGCTCTGCGAACTCCAGATGCTGTCATCGCCAATTACACTCCCCTCTATCTTTTTAATTCCCGCTGCCCTGATGGCTTTGACCCACTGGCTGAGTATGGCTCCTTCCTTACTGCTTTCATAACGCCAGGAGCCTAAAGTAGGGTCGCCGCCACCAATGATCACCAGATCTCCTTTTAGCGTACCCTCTGCTGTGATGCTGCCGGAATAGGCCAAACTGGTCTGGTACTGAAAATCCTTGCCGAGCAGGCTGAATGCTGTAGCGGAAGTGATCGTTTTTAGGGTAGAAGCTGTGGACAGACCTATATTTTCATTTTTTGCAAAAAGCGTTTTACCAGTGTTTGCATCCAGTACACAAATGGAGGTGATTGCATATTTGGCTTGTGGATCTGCCAGTAAAGTATTGAAAGACTGTTCCAGTTTTTGGATTGCCGATTGTGCAGAACTGAAGATCGGAAGCAGCAATAATAAAAATAGCAGGCTTGAGTTTTTTAACATAATTTCAGCAATCGTGTTTAAATAAAACGGTCGTCATCCTAAATTTATTTCAGGACGACGACCGCGGTATTATTGAATCTTATTTGATCAGTTTAATTTTATTAGATCAGTTCTTTGCTCACCAGGTATTCAGCAATCTGAACCGCATTGGTTGCTGCACCTTTACGCAGGTTATCAGCTACGATCCACATGTTTAATGTATTTGGCATCGACTCATCACGTCTGATCCTTCCTACAAAAACCTCATCTTTTTCATGAGCATCTTTAGGCATTGGATATTTCAAATTGGCAATATCGTCAACAACGATAACTCCAGGTGTTTTTTCAAGAATATCCTTTACTTCAGCCACATCAAAATCATTTTCAAACTCAATGTTTACCGACTCAGAGTGGCCACCCATTACCGGGATACGAACAGTAGTTGCAGTAACCCTGATGCTGTCGTCGCCCATGATTTTACGGGTTTCCATGATCATTTTCATTTCCTCTTTGGTATATCCGTTTTCAGTGAATACATCAATCTGAGGAATCACATTTAGATCGATTGGGTATGGATAAGCCATAGGGCCATCAATGCCTTTACGTTCGTTCATCAATTGTTCCACTGCTTTAACGCCTGTTCCTGTTACGGATTGGTAGGTAGAAACTACCACACGTTTGATTTTATATTTATCGTGCAAGTGGTTTTAAAGCCACTACCATTTGTATGGTTGAGCAGTTTGGATTGGCAATGATCTTATCATCGATGGACAAGGTGTGACGCATTTACTTCCGGAACAACCAGTTTTTTTGAAGGGTCCATGCGCCATGCAGATGAATTATCGATCACGGTTGTGCCCGCTTCTGCAAAACGAGGTGCATGTTCCAGAGATGTACTTCCACCAGCAGAAAACAAGGCAATATCTGGTCTCATTGCAATGGCAGTCTCCATGTTTACAACAGCAAACTTCTTACCCTTAAAAGTGATTTCCTTACCAACACTCTTTTCTGAAGCTACAGGAATCAATTCTGTTAACGGGAAGTTACGTTCTTCTAATACTTTTAACATTACAGTACCTACCAATCCGGTGGCACCTACTACTGCAATTTTCATGTTTCTAATGATTGTTTGTTTTACTTATTTGTTTTTAATTATTTAATATGGTGTATTTTATGGTGAATAGTATTGCCGCAAAGATGCGGATTATTTCAGTCATAAAAAAGGGGAGTGGTTTTTTGTAAACCACTCCCCCTGTTCTTGTTAAGATGTTCTCTTATACCAGTTCGCGATTTACGTAATCGAAGCTTTGCTTGATGCTCACAAAAGGATCCTTGGCAAAGTTCTCTTGTTCTACGATCAGGTGCTTCAATCCTGCAAGCCTGGCTTCCTTATAGATCGCCTTAAAGTCGATGGTACCCGGTACCTACTTCAGTATTGATTCCGTTATTTACCTTATCCATGTCTTTAACATGCCACATCGGGAAACGTCCCGGGTGTTTGGCAAATAAATCCTGTGGCTTGTTGCCAGACCTGACTACCCAATACAGGTCCATTTCGAATAATACATTTTTCTTGTCGGTCTCCGCCAGCAGGATGTCATATCCTGTGGTATCGCCATATTTTACGAATTCAAAATCATGGTTGTGATAAGCCATTTGCAGACCGGATTTTTTTGCCAGTTCAGCTGCTACATTAAGTCTTGCCGCCACTTTCTTGAAATCGTCCAGGTTAGTTCTCAAAGAACCGTCCAGGTAGGGGCAAGTAAAATATTTCATGCCGATAGCTGCTGCACCATCTATAAGCGGCTTCAATTCATCAGCATTGCCGCTTCTGATGAAACCGTCCATGCCGAAGTGTCCGCTCGGCGCCTTTAGTCCATGCTGGTCCAATAAAGCTTTGAAGGCCTTGGCATCCAAACCCCAGTACCCGCCTTCAGCTGTGTAACCATAGGTTTCCACCTCTTTGTAGCCAGCGCCTGCAACTTTTGCAATCACCCCTTTTACATCTTTAGGAAGTTGTTCCCTTAGCGTGTATAGTTGGATGCCAACTGCCTTTGACTTGGCTGCTCATGCAAAAGCAAATGAGGGCAATAATGCGGCTCCTGCTGCTGCCAGGCCAGCCTGTTTGATAAAAGTTCTTCTTGAATTCATATTATTCAAATATTATATGTCGCAAATTTTAACAGCTGTCATTTAGGGATTTCAGTTTTATCTTTATACCTTGGAATAAATTCTTGTGCAACATAACCTTTAAATCCGGTATCTACAATAGCTTTCATAATTGCAGGATAATAATAGTTCCTGTGTATCATCAATTTCATTCCTGCCGGGTACACCTGCGGTATGGTAATGTGCAATGTACTGATGATAAGTTTTGATGGTAGTGAATTACATCTCCTTCATCAATTTGCATGTGATAAATATCATACAGCAATTTAAAGTTTTCAGAACCCAGACTTTTACAAAGTTCTACACCCCAGGCCGTATGATCGCATTGATAATCTTTATGGTTAACTTTGCTGTTCAGCAGTTCCATCACCAATACTACATTGTGTTTTTCTGCCAGTGGCAATGATCTGTTTTAAGCCTTCCACGCAATTTTTCCAGCCGGTTTCATCATCTTTTCCCCGGCGGTTGCCACTAAAGCAAATCAATTTTTGTAGCCTGCTTCCGCAACTTTAGGGATCATTTCCGTATAGTTTTTAATCAATTGCTGCATGAAACTTTTGATCATTCCAGCCATCAGTCAGATTGATTTCTGCACCATTGCACATGGAGGAATCCAATCCATGCTTTTTTAAGAACAGGCCAATCTTCAGGTCCAACCAGATCAATGCCTTTAATGCCAATTTTTTTGGCTTCATACACAAAGGTATCCACATCTATATCTACTAAAACACCAGCGGCAAACCGAATGGTTAACATTACCTTTTAACTATTGTGATGATTCTTGTTGATCCATAGCAAAAGCAGGCAAAGTTGCCGAGACACCTAATGCGGCGGTTCCGGCAACGATATTTTTCAATGCAGATTCTTCTGCTTAATTCTGATTTCATGATTTAAAGTGACTTTAGCTTCTACTGCAATTTTTTTTTATCATTAAAGAATAGCGCAAACAACAGGAATACTACGAATGCAATGCCTGCAGGAATGATCCAGATCATTTTCCAGTCGAATGCACCATCGCTAGTTTTATAGTTATCGGTAATCATACCTGCAACTTCAAATCCGATCAGCATACCCACACCATAAGTAGCCAGGGTAATTAATCCTTGTGCAGCACTTTTATATTTTTCACCGGCTTTAGCATTGGTATAGATCTGACCGGATACAAAGAAGAAATCATAACAAATACCATGTAATGCAATACCAATAATTAGCATGAAAGCTAAATCGCCGGCATTTCCATAGGCAAAAAGGCATAACGTACTGCCCAGGCCAGCATACCACCAAAATGGTTTTTTTAAATCCAAAACGAGTAAAGAATACAGGTAATAACAATAAGAACAATACTTCAGAAACCTGTCCGATGGTCATTTTTCCAGTTGGATTGTCAAACCCTAACATTAGAAAGGAACGGGTGTGCATTTTGATAATAAAATGCCAAAGGGATACAGATTAGGATGGATGAAATGAAGAAAACAGCGAAGTTTTTATCTTTTAATAGTTTTAATGCATCAAGCCCAAGAATCTCAGAAATTTTAATTTTTTCGCCTGTAGCAACTTTAGGTGGTGTTTTAGGTAAGCGTAAAGCTGAATAAACCCAATACCACTGAAGCAATACCAGCCATTAGCAAAGGTGTTTTTTAACAATCCTGCAGTAGTTGCCTTCCGGAGAATCCCAGTGGAATACAAAACTGATTAACAAACCTGCAGCGATCCAGCCAATGGTTCCCAATACCCTGATGTTAGAAAATTCTTTTTCAGGATCTTTCATTTGGTTGAAGGAAACAGAGTTTACCAATGCCAGTGTTGGCATAAACAAAATCATATAACCCAAAACATAAGGATAAAACACGCTAATATCTGTTGCATTATACATTTGATACATTAAAACTGCACCAATAATATGCAATACACCTAGAATTTTTTCTGCATTAAAATACCTGTCTGCAATTAAACCAATGATAAAAGGAGCAATAATGGCTCCCCAGGATTGGGTAGAAAATACAGAGCCAGTTTCGGCACCGGTGGCTTTTAGGTTATTTCCAAGAAAAGTTCCTAGAGTTACAAACCATGAGCCCCAGATAAAAAATTCCAGGAACATCATGATAGATAGTTTAATGCGAGTAGTGTATTAGTTCAGTTAATTTGTTGGTTAATTTATTGTAAGTCAATAAAATTCTTATAATGTACTTAAATTTATTTTACTTAGTTCTTTAATCATTAATGTTTCTGTACCAAACTTCGTCTCCATGATCTTGTAATGCAATTTTTCCTGTTTTAAAAGTCCCCAATCTTCCCAGGTTGCAAATTTGCTTCTTGCAACAACGCTTTCCAGTTATCATCCCAAAGGTAGTTTTTACAACTTCAACTCCATTTAACATTAAGGTTAAGTTTCCGTTTTTGCTAATGATTTCTGCATTATTCCATTCGCCAACAGGTTTAACTGGTTCTGAGTGCTTTTAACCAAATCGTATAAATCACCTGCACGGTGTTTTGTAATTTTTCCATCCGGATGACCATCATTATCAATAACCTGCATTTCTAGACCTGTGATGTAAGTAGCTGCTATATTTAGGTATCTTCATGTACATAAAAAATTAATCCACTATTTGCTTTTGGTGCTACTTTCCATTCATACTTCAAATGGAAATTTCTGTATTCTTTATCGGTAACTAAATCGCCACCACCATCTTCAGTGCCTTTAGGATCAATCCAGATGTAAAGCACCATCCTGAACTTTCCAGGCGCTGCCAACGGTTGTTTTGTCCATAAGTATGCCAGCCAGTAGTTGTTTTGCCATCAAATAATGGTTTAAAGCCTTTTTGAGCCTGTTTGACTATTTGCGTAACTGCTAGCAGAACCATGGCAGAAGATAATTTTTTTCAACGATCAAGTGCTAGATAATATGTATTGTTTTCATTTGCTTATGTTTAGTGTCTTAATGTTATATTAAATGTTAAATGTCCAGCCTTTGCGGTACTCGCGTTTTACAAACTGGTTTACTTCATCGAAATTGGTTACTTTCATATTGTCATTATCCCAAAGCATTTTCATATATCTTCCTGGGTAAGTGACTTTACCGTTTACAGTTTTCTTGTATATCTGCACCTCTGATAGCCAGATTGGCCATCAATAAAGCTTCTGTTAAGCGGACCAGCAATTTCGAAACGGGGAACTTACTTCTTTTTTACCATAACCTGCAATTGCAGCCTTCCACCCATTGTTTATAGTGTCCATTTGCACCATCTGGTACACGTGCATATTTTTGTTTAACTTTAATGTCTTTATTTCTGCTTAATGGTAACAATTTTGGGTTTGCACTATAAGTATTCAGACATCATTTTACCTTTTGTACCAATAAATAAAGTACCGTTGCCACCATCACCAAAAGTTTCGTTTGCCCCTAGTTCTTCCGGTCTTTCCGGCTGGATACCACCATCCATCCAATGTAAGGTAACATCACCTTTGGTTTTATTTGTTTTAGGGAATTTTAAGGTAACATGACTTGATGGAGGGCAGCTTTCAGGGAAATATCCGCGTTTAAACTCATCAACATAAACTGAACCAACACTGGCTTGTACTTCTTTGGCATATTTAAGATTCAATACACTAAAAGGAGCTTCAATCAGGTGACAGCCCATATCGCCAATGCGCCGGTACCATAATCCCACCAGCCACGCCAGTTAAACGGAACTAATTTATCTACATAATCTTTATAAGGAGCAGTGCCTAACCATAAGTCCCAGTCCAGTTCTTTAGGAATTTCAGCTTTATTGGCTGGCCATGGAATACCTTGTGGCCAAACCGGGCGGTCTGTCCATGCATAAACCGTATGTACATCGCCAATTAAACCTGCATCATACCATTCCTTCATTTGGCGTGGACCATCATTTGATGCACCCTGGTTACCCATTTGCGTAACTACCTTATATTTTTTTGCAGCAGCGGTTAATATACGGGCTTCATAAATATCATGCGTTAATGGTTTTTGCACATACACATGTTTACCCAACTGCATTGCTGCCAGGGCTTGAATGGCATGGTTATGATCGGGAGTAGAAACGGATACCGCATCAAAATTTTTATGTTCTTTATCAAACATTTCGCGCCAGTCTTTATAGTATTTCGCTTTAGGGAAAGCTTTTACACTATTAGCTGCACGTCGATCATCACATCGCATAAGAAAGCGATATCTGCTTTGCCGCTTTTGCAAACATGCAATATCACTTTGCCTTTTCCACCAACACCAATACCGGCAACTAGTAAGCGATCGCTGGGTGCTAAAAACCTTTCCCGCCCAAAACATGGCGGGGAACGATCATAAATGCTGCGGCGGCAATTGCGGTGGTTTTAATAAAATCACGGCGGTTACTCGTGTTTTTATTTTCTTGCTCTGTTTTCATTAGTAATCATTTGCTAATTTGGTTAAATTATTTTTTTAATGATAAAATATATTTAACCATTAATTTTGCATCGGCTTTTTTAATGTTGGATGGCTGTCATTGGCATGTCCCCCAAACACCTGTACCACCTTTAATAATTTTATCGGCTAAATATTGATGTTTTTTTCTGTAGCAGGATATTTTTTAGCAATATCTACATAAGCAGGGCCGATAATTTTATTCATTTTGTTATGGCAGCCGATACAATCTGATTTATTAATCAACTTTTCGCCGGTACTATTGCAGCATGATTTGATAATGTTGCTGTCGCTACTACCGTCTTCTCTTTCTAGTCTGCTTTGAAAAGAGCCATAAAAATTACTACAGCGCCTAAACTAATAATGTTTTTTTCATATGTGTGATTGTTTTATAAGCATGCAGCTAGCATGTTTTTTGAATTATGAAATGATGCAGTTTTCACTGTGTGTGTTTTGTGTTTTTAATCTTATAATCCTAAAATTTTATTGTTGAAAGCCTATCACTGCCCGATGCAGCAAAATCATCAAATGCTTTATCGGTTACTTTAATGATGTGCTTTTTAATAAATTCTGCACCTTCACGGGCACCATCTTCCTGGATCTTTAATGCAGCATTCCCATTCCATTACTGCCCAGCCTTTAAAATCGTATTGAGCAAGTTTACTGAAAATGGTTTTAAAATCAACTTGTCCATCACCAGGAGAACGGTATCTTCCGGCACGGTTTGCCCAGCTTTGGTATCCACCAAAAGTTCCTTGTTTTCCTGTAGGATTAAACTCGGCATCTTTTACATGGAAAGCTTTAATGCTTTCGTGGTAGAAGTCGATGTATTGAATATAATCCAGTTGTTGCAATACAAAGTGAGATGGATCATACAACAAACATGCCCGAGGATGATTGTTCACTTCTTCCAGGAACATTTCATAAGTTTCGCCATCGAATAAGATCTTCTCCCGGGTGAATTTCGTAGCAAACATCCACACCACATTGATCAAATTCATTTAAAATAGGCGTCCAGCGTTTTGCCAGTTCTGTAAAACCTTCCTCTACCAAACCTGCAGGGCGTTGTGGCCATGGATGAAAATATGCCAAATAATGAACCACTAAAAGTAGCATGCGCATTTAAGCCTAAGTTTTGAGATGCTTTTGCCGCATATTTCAATTGTTGCACAGCCCATTCTGTTCTTGCTTTAGGATTGTTTTTATATTCTTCTGGTGCAAAAGCATCAAAAAGATCATCGTAGGCCGGATTAACGGCTACCAATTGCCTTGTAAGTGTGTAGAAAGTTCGGTAATTTCTAAGCCGTAAGATGCAATTTTGCCTTTTAGTTCATCTGCATAGGTTTTACTTTCCGCAGCTTTTTGCAGATCGATAAATCTTGCATCCAGGGTTGGCATCTGGATGCCTTTAAAGCCTAATCCTGCTGCCCATTCGCAAATGCTTTCAAGCGAATTAAAAGGAGCTTCATCGCCAATAAATTGTGCTAAAAATACTGCTGGTCCTTTTATTGTTGTCATGCTGATCGTTATAATTTTAAAATCGTCCACTTCTGATCTGATTCACTTGAAGCTACTACATTTTCGATAAATGCCATTCCTCGAACACCATCTTCAACACCTTGGGAAATCCAACATTTCTGCAGTAGGTTCTGTGCCGTTTAGTTTCGCATCAACAGTTAGGGCAAAGTTTCTATAAATATTTGCAAATGCTTCCAAATAACCCTCAGGGTGTCCACCTGGTGTGCGTGTATTGTGCTTGAGCGAAATCTGCCCATATAGCCATTTCCTGTTCTGTAAATCTGCGCAGGTCATTTAGCCATTTAACAATTAAGGTATTTGGTTCCATTTGGTGCCATTCCATGACCGCCTTTTTCACCATAAACTTTAATTTTTAGTGCATTTTCTTCTCCGGCAGCAATTTGTGAAGCAATTAGAACACCGTTGGATCCGTTATCGAATCTTAACAATACATTGCCATCATCATCAATCGCCCTGCCCGGAACTACAATATTTAAATCGGCACAAATTTTAGTAATTTTTAGGCCGGAAATGTATTCTGCCAGATGTGCGGCATGGGTACCAATATCGCCCATGCAACCACTTTTACCGGTTTTTGACGGATCGGTACGCCATGCTGCCTGTGCATTTCCTTCGCGTTCTGACAGGGTACTTAACCAGCCTTGCGGATATTCTACCATGATCTTTCTGATTGCACCCAAAGCATCCTTCGTTTACCATTTGTTTCGCCTGTTTAACCATTGGATAGCCAGAGTAGGTGTGGGTTAAGCAAAGTGTTAAACCAGTTTCTTCTACTTTGGCTTAAGTTGTTTTGCTTCTTCCAGGGTAAAGGTCGATTGGTTTTTCAATCACAACATTAAAGCCTTTATCCAGAGCCATCATTGCCGGGGCAAAGTGCGCAAAATTTGGGGTAACAATGGTTACAAAATCAATGCGTTTCATCGGCTGGCAAGTTCACTTTCCTTCTCATCATTTCTTCATAATTGGTATAAATCCTGTTGTCAGGAAGGAACAGCATTTTGCCAGATTCTATGGCCAATTTCAGGATTTACACTTAAGGCTCCGCAGATAATTCGATCAGGCCATCCATATTGGCGGCAATACGGTGTACGGCACCGATAAAAGCGTCTTTTCCGCCGCCGATCATGCCCATTCTAATTTTCTTTCATAGGTTCATTAGTTAAAGGGTTCCCTAACCTTAACCTTTTCTAACTTTCTGTTACTTTTTCTTCTTTAGCATATCACAAGCTCTGGCAGTTAGGGCCATATATGTTAATGATGGATTTTGACAGGCGGCTGAAGGCATGCATGAACCATCTGTTACAAATACATTATTTACTTCGTGCATCTGGTTCCATTTGTTGAGTACCGATGTTTTAGGATCGTGCCCCATTCTCGCAGTTCCCATTTCATGGATGGCCATACCCGGCGCAGATCCATTATCATAGGTCTTTACATCTTTTCATGCCTGCTGCTTCCAGCATTTCTGCGGCATCATTCATCATGTCTACGCGCATTTTGTTTTCATTGTCTTTGAACTCGCAATCGATCGCCAAAACAGGTTGTCCCCATTTATCTTTTTTAGTTTTATCAATGTAGACCTTGTTTTCGAAATATGGAACATTTCTCCAAAACCGCCCAGTCCCATGTTCCAGTCTCCTGGTACTGGTCATTTGATCCTTGAACTCGGCGCCAAAAGCCATTTCAGCTACATCTGCTTATGCCAGTTTCCGCGACTTGCTCCGCCCTGGTAGCCAAAGCCCCGTACGTAATCGCGTTTTTCTTTACCTATCATATTTTGATACCTAGGAATATAAATTCCATTGGCCCTGCGGCCATAAGTGTATTTGTCATCGAAACCTTCGGCTCTGCCTGATAGCACCGCAACGGAAATGGTGGTCCATGAGGTTATGTCCCAGTTGCCCGCTTCCATTACCCAATCCGTTAGGATGCTCGTCAGAAGTAGAGTTCAGCAACAAGAAAGTAGAACCCAGCGTAGAACCGTTTACAAAGACAATTTTTGCAAAAATTCAATCGTTTCGTTGGTTTCTGAATCGATTACCACAACACCCTTTAGCTTTTTTTGTTTCTTTATCATAAATGATCGTATTCACCATATGAAAATGGACGTAAGGTGAGGTTTCCGGTTGCCATTGCTGCCGGAAGGGTAGAGGATTGTGTACTGAAATAAGCGCCAAAAGGACAGCCTCGGCTACATAAGATTTCTATATTGGCATTGTCCACGGCCCCGTGTGGCACCGTTAAATTGGCAACACGGCCAATGATCATGATCCGCTCTTTCTTACAATGTTCTTCGATTCGTTTTTTTACGATTTTTCTACACAATTCAAATCCATAGGTGGAAGAAAACTGTCCATCCGGGCAAGTGCGGCCAGTTTTCTCCAGAACCACTGATGCCGGCAAAACGTTTCTACATAATCGTACCAAGGTGCAAGGTCTTTATAGCGGATTGGCCAGTCTACTCCATGACCATCTTTCTTGTTGTCTTCGAAGTTGATGTCGCTCAAGCGGTAACTCTGCCTGCCCCACATGAGTGATTTTCCACCCACATGAAAACCACGGTACCAGTCGAAACGTTTAACTTCGGTGTATGGACATTCATAATCATTTACCCAAAAGCTTTCGTTGAATTCCTGGTAAGGATAATCTCTTTTTTGAACCGGGTGGTCTGCTTTTTGAGCTTCGGTAAGCTTTCCCCGATGTTCAAACTCCCAGGGGTTTTTCATGGCAGTTTTATAATCTTTTACGTGCTCAATGTTTCTGCCTCTTTCGAGCATAATACTTTAAGCCCTTTTTCAGTGAGTTCTTTTGCGGCCCAGCCGCCACTAATTCCTGATCCCACAACAATAGCATCATAAGTATTATTGGCCGTGGCCTTGATGTTTAAATTGCTCATTTTTGAAATGTTTGAAGGTTAGGTGGCCCATACTCTCTGACCTGGTTTCAGGTCTACACATCCGTCGTAACGTCCCGGTACGGCAATGTACTGGTAAGCTTTTGTGGCGCCGATCTCTGAAGTGAAATAACCCAGTAAGGTCAGGTCCCTGATGATGGCAAAGAAACGCGGTTCCATAGCCGGCTTATCCTTTGGAAGGATCGAGATTACACCAGCATTCTCCGTCTGGGATTTCGCTTTGTCCGGGTTCGTCTGCTGCTTCTGAAGCTCGGCTTCCTTCTGTTTGTCGAGATTTTCCGTCTCTGCCTTAGTGGCGGCGATGGTCTCTTCTCTCAGTTTGTTCAGCAATTCCTGGCGTTGTTCAACTGTGATTTCAATGAATGATTTTTTAAATGTCGCCTGGGATTGTTTTTCAAGGTCTTCCAATCCTTTGGTAAAGGCTTTTTGTGCATCATCAGGATAACAATCCTTAACCATCATAGCGATGAATGGTCCTACACCTGCTGCCTTAGCACCCGGTGTACTTGTGGTAGGAATGATGATGTCGGCAACCTCTGTGATCAAACTTTGCTGGTCTTCAGTAAATAAGCTGCCCTTGGTTTTTGTAGATGGTGAACTGCAACCTTCCAGGAATACTCCTATCGTCGTTGCAGATAAAGCGCCTCCCATTAGAAAGGCCATATTCTTCACTGCTGCTCTTCTGTCCATATTTGGCTTTTTAGGTGTTTTGGTGTGCTCTGACTGTGTTTTGTTTGGTAATATTAAGAAAAATTAAATAGTTAGTGTTCAAATTACACAATTAAAGTAAATATATATTGTTTTTGTTACGTAATCAAATCAACGTATATTCAGTGCTCAGTGATATAAAAAAAAGCTTAATTTTTAATAGGTTTGTTCATTTGATTACTTTTGCCAAAATTGAACGACATCAATGACAGAAAAAATAATAGTATTGGGCTCCAATGGCCAGATCGGCACCGAACTGGTGACGGCTTTGCGCAAAACATATGGTGAAACTAATGTGATCGCATGCGACATTCGCAGGCCGGATTATGACATTAAAAATTCAGGGCCTTTTGAGTTTGTCAATGTCCTCGAAAAAGAAATCCTGAATGGACTGTTTCAAAAATATAAACCCACTCAGGTGTACTTGCTCGCGGCACTTTTATCTGCTACAGGCGAACAAAATCCAAAGCTGGCCTGGGATTTGAACATGAATGGTTTGTTGAATATCCTTGATCTGGCAATAGCATATAAGACTGCAAAAGTATACTGGCCAAGTTCAATTGCAGTTTTTGGACCGAATTCTCCAAAGGAACAGACACCGCAATATTGTGTAATGGATCCGAACACTGTTTACGGCATCAGTAAGCTGGCTGGCGAACGTTGGTGCGAGTACTATAACCAGAAATATGGTCTGGATGTGAGAAGTATCCGTTATCCGGGACTGATCAGCTGGAAAGCAGCGCCGGGCGGAGGTACTACTGACTATGCGATCCACATTTTTCATGAGGCATTAAAAAAGGGGAGCTATGCTTCGTTTTTGAACGCGGAAAGCGAACTTCCAATGATGTATATGGATGATGCCATCCGCGGAACCATAGAACTGATGGATGCTGAAGCCAGCAAGATCTCCATCCGGTCCAGCTATAATTTTGCAGGGGTCAGCTTTACACCTGAAGTTCTCGCTGCAGAGATCAGAAAACATATTCCAGAATTTAAATTAACTTACACCGATAATGATCCGCGTCAGGCAATTGCCAACAGCTGGCCAAAATCAATAGATGATAGTATGGCTGTGAAAGACTGGGGCTGGAAACCAGAGTTCGATTTGGCGAAATGACAGCAGACATGTTAAATAATTTAAAAAAATAATATAAAGGTAGAGGTTTGTAGGTTGAAGACGTAAGGTCTTATATCTCATACCTCATATCTCAATACTACAATATGGGAAGAGCATTCGAATTCCGAAAAGAAAGAAAATTTAAGCGTTGGGCCAAAATGGCGGTTCAGTTTACCCGTATAGGTAAAGAAATTGTAATGGCGGTAAAGGAGGCGGGGCCGACCCGGAAACCAACTCACGTTTACGTACGGCCATGCAAAATGCAAAGGCTGTAAACATGCCTAAAGATAGGGTAGAGGCTGCTATTAAACGTGCTTCTGATAAATCGATGGCCAATTATGAAGAAATTGTTTACGAAGGTTATGCCCCGCATGGTGTTGCAGTATTGGTTGAAACCGCTACTGATAATACCAACCGTACCGTAGCCAACGTACGCAGTTATTTTAACAAAACGATGGTACTTTGGGTAAAACAGGTTCATTGGATTTTATTTTCAACCGAAAATCTGTTTTTCACTTTTGTACCGGGCGACCGTGATCTGGAAGAACTGGAATTTGAATTGATAGATGCCGGACTGGAAGAACTGTATGTTGAAGCTGACGAAGAAGGAAATGATATTGCCGTTGCCCATGCCGCTTTCGAAGACTTTGGTAAAATGCAAAAAGCATTGGAAGAAAAAGGCATAGAATTGAAAAGTTCCAAACTGGAGCGCATTGCGCTATCACATCACGAGGTGACAGAAGAACAGGCTGCGGATGTATTGAAACTGATCGATAAACTGGAAGAGGACGATGACGTACAGGCGGTTTATCATAATATGGCAGAATAATAGCGACATATTAGCGTATAAAAAAGGGGTTCCGCATGCGCAGAACCCCTTTTCAATTTATATTTAACCTATTGTGTTAAACGGAAGGGGATCATATTTAAATCCCTGGAATTGGTGCCGATAAAGAGTTGAAAGTCGCCCGGTTCAGCCACGCGTTTCAATGCTGAGTTGTAAAACTTCAGATCTTCTGCACTAATTTTAAAAGTGACCTCCTTACTTTCCCCGGCAGCTAAGCTGATTTTCTGAAAACCTTTCAGTTCCTTCACCGGACGGGTAGAACTGCCTACTAAATCTCTGATGTACATTTGTACAATCTCTTTACCAGCTAATGGACCGTATTTTTCAGCGTAATGCTTGCCGTTATGGATTCGCCGGTTTTAAAGTTCGCTTTGCTCAGTTTAAGGTTACTGTAAGCAAAGGTCGTATAACTCAGTCCATAGCCAAAAGGGTAGAGGGGATCATTGCTCACATCCAGATAGTTGGAGCGGAACTTGCTAAACCATTTGCCATCTTCCAGCGGACGACCCGTTGGTTTGTGTGCGTAATAGAGTGGGATTTGTCCTACACTTTGAGGGAATGTAGTACTTAGTTTTCCTGAAGGATTTACATCGCCAAACAAGACGTCGGTGATGGCCTTAGCGGTTTCTGTCCCTCCAAACCATACATTCAAAATCGCCGGTACATTTTCATTTTCCCAGTTAAGCACTAAAGGTCGGCCGGTAAACAGCACCAGCACAACAGGCTTTCCTGTTTTCAAAAGTGCCTGTAATAGTCTTTGTTGTATTTCGGGAATTTCCAGGTTGGTGCGGGAAGAACTTTCACCACTCATCTCAGAAGATTCCCCCAGTGCAGCGACCACTACATCAGATTTCTTTGCAATATCTACCGCCTCTTTGATGATCTCCGCTTCAGGACGGTCATCCCTGGGAATATCGCGGCCAAACATGGTTGCTCTGGCCTGGTACGCGGTATCCCTAAGCAGATTGGAGCCAAGACTATGCAGTATCTTTACCCTATCACCTAAAGTGGCTTTCATGCCGTCCAATAAGGAAAGCGTATTGTTAAGATCGCTGTTCACACTCCAGGTTCCCGGCATGTTTGGGCCACTATTGGCCAGAGGGCCAATTAAAGCAACTGTGCCTGATTTTTTCAACGGAAGTGTCTGCCTGTCATTTTTCAGCAATACAAAAGACTGCGCAGCTACCTCACGAGCAAAGGCAAGATGTTCAGGCTTTAGAATCTCTGTTTTTGCACGTTCCTCATTACAATAACGGAAAGGATCTTCAAATAGCCCCAGTTTATATTTTGCTTCCAGAATCAGCCTGCAGGCATTGATAATTATGCTTTCTTTAACCTTTCCTTCCTGTACAGATTTCTTTAGTGTGGTTAAAAAGCCTTCACCTACCATATCCATTTCTACACCGGCATTCATGGATAAGGCGGATACGGTCTTTAAATCGCCCAGCCCATGTTCTACCAGTTCATTTACCCCAGTGTAATCTGATACTACAAATCCTTTAAAGCCCCACTGCTTACGCAAAAGATCCGTCAGCAACCACTTATTTGCTGTAGCAGGCACACCGTTGATGTCGTTAAATGAAACCATGACACTTCCTGCGCCAGCGTCAATTGCAGCCTTTGTATGGGGGAAGGTAATCGTTGTACATCCGGTCTAAACTCATGTCGGTAGTATTGTAATCTCTTCCGGCTTCGGCGGCACCATATAGCGCAAAATGTTTTACACAGGCCATGATGGTATTATAGCTGGATAAATCGTCGCCCTGATAGCCTCTGACCATCGCTTTCGCGATCATAGCTCCCAGGTAAGTATCCTCGCCTGAACCTTCAGAAATTCTGCCCCATCGTGGGTCACGCGAAATGTCTACCATCGGGGAGAAGGTCCAGTTAAGCCCGTCGGCACTCGCTTCAATTGCAGCTATCCTGGCGGTCTGCCGGATCAGCGGCATGTCCCAGGTGCATGACAAACCCAATGGAATCGGGAAAGTCGTTTTGTATCCGTGAATTACATCCTGACCAAAAATGATCGGTATTTTCAGACGTGTCTGGTTTACTGCGATCTCCTGGGCCTTACGGATTTTTTGAGGGGTAGTGAAACTGAACATACCACCCACCTGGCCTTTTCTAATTTTGCTTTCTACATCGGTACTCATCACAGAACCGGTAGTGGCCTCACCACCGGTCAGTAGGTTCAACTGGCCTATTTTTTCATCCAATGTCATTCTCGACAACAGATTGCTGATGAAAGCATTCATTTTCTGATCCGCTGCGGACCCTGCCTTTTTTTGTTGGGCACTCATATTGAGGGCCATAAAAAGGCAGGGTATGAAGAATAAACTATGTATTTTCATGTTGTGTGTTATTTAATATTTTTATAATGCAGGACTGGTAAAACCCAATTTCTTTAAGCCCTGTTTAACCTCAGGAACCTCCATGAAAAGCTTCCAGAGCAAGCCGGTCCGGTGGTTCTCTATCATCACGATGATCGGCCCCTGATCTATCGCAAGGTGTGATTTGGCATACCAGTTATGTTCTTCACTAAAGGCGTCTGTAAAGCCATATTCAGTCCAGATTTTAGGACCCATTTTCTCATAGAAATACCTTAAAGCCTGCATAGAATATTCCGGGGTATAAGGGAAAGAAGACAATGCGGCCGTTGGTGTGATGACGCCCAGGTCTTCTGAAGGAGAATGCGCAGCATAACCCTGGTAGCTATCAGAGGCGGTCAGTCCCCAACTATTTGGCCCATATCCTTTGTATTTCCTGGGATTGGCGAGGACATAGGCCCTGTTTACAAGTGTATGGTTTTTATTCTGCTCCCAATAGTCGGCATATTGGTCTTTGAGCCCGCGTGGATCCAGTCCGAGGAAAGAATAATGAGCAAAGAACAAAGGACCGCCATTGTCGAAACCCAATGGCAGTTTATAGCCATAGAATTCTTTTCCGTTCTTGAAGAAGTTGCTCTGCGCCCATCCTCTGTGATAAACTGAGGCCGGAACCTGATACCTCTGCGCTGATGCTGCCAATACGTAGGTGATCAGGCATTCGTTGTAACCCCTTAAAGGAAAGTTCATTGCCCAGCCGTTATTTGGGCTCCAATGCCAATAGAGGACTTCTTCGCCACCACGTGTGAACCAGTCCCATTCAATTTCGTCCCATAGCCAGGTGATCCTGTTGCGCAGTTCCTGCTCTACCGGATTGTCCTGGTTAAAATATTGCCTGGCCGCCAACAAGCCCTGAAAAAGAAAAGAAGATTCCACGAGATCGGCGCCATCGTCCTTCCTGCTGAAAGGAATGATCTTTCCGCTGGCACCATTCAGCCAGTGCGGAAACACACCATGGTAGGAGTCGGCCTTTGACAAGAATTTTACCATTTTAAGGAGGAATCTGGCCGAAGTATCACGGCTGATCCATTTGCGTTCTGTGGCAACGATTGTAGCCATTACCCCAAATCCGGTACCCCCGGTAGTTGTCACTTCGCTACCGTAGTCGAAAGCCACATTGCTTCTTTCCCTGGCCATACCACTTACCGGATGGGCAAAGTTCCAGAAGTACCTGAAGGTCTGTCTCTGAACCAGGTCCAGAAGTTGATCGTCTGTCAGGTTTTGATGGATTTTTAAGTCGGCAGAGATACCTGGTTTATTCTTTTGCTGCGCTACTGCCGGTTCTGGTACGGCATTAGAGCAGGCACTGATGACCAAACAGAGGAGGCCAAAGTATTTCAATTTCAACATAGCTGTATGTAATAAAAAAGGCTGCTGAACCGTTCAGCAGCCTCGTAAATCTTAAGATCTAGTAACCATTATTCTGAGTCAGCACACCGCCGGACAGATCGATTTCTGTTTGTGGAATTGGCCACACTTCATTTCTTCCGGCTTTCCATCCCTTTGGACCAAAAACTTCAGTACCTCTTCCCTGACGGATTACATCGAAATACCGGTCAAATTCCATGGCAAACTCCACACGCCTCTCCCTGTAGATCGCAGCTCTTAATTGTGTCTGATCTGTAGTCGTTACCTTAGGAAGAATGCTGGCATTTCCCTGACGCGCCCTTCTCCTGACTTCTTCCAGGGACGCGATAGCCTGTGTGCTGTTGTTCAATTCGTTTGCGGCTTCCGCATTCATCAACAATACATCAGAGTAACGAAGCACCCTTACGTTTTGCTGTGCGCCTTCGTTAAAACCTGAAACAAACAGGCCGAAGGGAACGTATGATTTTTGATTGTACATCGGGTTATCGCCGGTGGCGGCAATAACATCTCCTGAAGGAGTGGTTTCTCCTCTGAAAATAATAGTCGCATCTCTTCTTGGATCACCTGTTTCAAAGGCGGCCGCTAAATTTGCTGATGGTACGTTAAAGCCCCATCCACCACCTGTTACACCACGTACACCCTGTACCTGTGAATATTGTGAATTTGATGCATCTTTATTGTTAGGCAATAGCGCACATTGAATCTCAAAAATAGATTCTACGCTGTTTTCATTTTCAATCCTGAACACTTTCTCAAAATCGGGCAACAGGGAATAGCCTAGTGTCATTACTGTATTGGTATAAGCAAGGACATCGCTCCATTTTTTCTGGTACATAGCTACTTTAGCATGCAAGGTCAATGCTGCACCCTTGGTTGCGCGGCCGATGTCTGAACCAGTGTAGGATGAAGGCAGTAATGCTGCTGCTTCTGTCAGGTCTTTTTCAATTTGAGCATATACCTCTGTAACTGTAGCCCTTGGCAAGTTGTAATCTGTATTGGCATCTTTTGGCACATGCACACGTAGGGGAACTCCTCCAAATGCACGTACAAGTCTAAAATATGAAAGTGCCCTTACAAATTTCGCCTCGGCAAGATATCTTGCCTTCAGGTTGGCGTCCATTTCTATTGCAGGCACATTATCCAGTACCTGATTGGTATAGTTGATGTTACGGTATTGGCCGTTCCAGAAACCAGAGATATTACCCTGATCAGGATCTATCGTAAACTGGTCGAACTGAAGGAAAAAACTGGCATCGGCAGCTGTACTGCCTTTGTCTGCATCATCAGAACCCATGCTTTCAATAGCTATAGCTGGAAATGCAGTGTTTTCCCATGATCTTAGGTTACCGTAGATGGCGTTAACTCCTGCAGTAGCATCTTCAGCTGTTTTCCAAAAAACGGAACTTTGTTGCTTGCCTTGCTCAGGTACATCAAGGAAGCTTTTTTTACAAGATGGAAAGATAGCGATACTCAAGGCCAAACTAAGTCCTAAAGCTGCTTTTTTATATAGATTAATAGATTGTTTCATGATGTAGCAGATTAAAAAGTAAGGTTGATACCAAAGTTGTAAGTAGCAAACAAAGGATAAACATTTGCATCCAATCCTGCATTTAAAGTAGTATTGGTCAGCGTTGTTTTGATCTTCTCTGCATTGTCTACCGGAACAGGGCCTACTTCAGGACTAAATCCTTTGTAACCAAATAGGTTAATTGCATTCTGTGCGTTGGCATAGAACCTCACTTTTTTGATTTTCCATTTGGACATAATGCCTTCAGGTAAGGTATATCCCAGTTGGGCGTTTCTGACCCTGAAATAAGAACCGCTTGAAACATAGAATGAATTCGGCGCTGAATTGGCAGATGCACCAATGTTGGCAGAAGGATAGGTGTTGGAAGTTCCTTCACCGTGCCACCTGTTTACAAAGAAATCTTTGGTGATGTTCTCGTTACCAAAGCGATAAGCGAGGTTCGCATTATAGATATCTACATCAGCAACCCCCTGGAAATCCAGGGAAAGATCGAAGTTTTTGTAGGCAAAATTGGTATTTATACCATAGGTGTACTTAGGGTTTGGATTGCCCAATACGGTCCGGTCTGCAGAGGTAATCATACCGTCGCCATTCAGATCCACATATTTAAAGCCACCAGGTGCTGCACTGGCCTGAGTAGGCGAGTTGGCGACATCTGCTGCATTCTGGAATATGCCTGCTACTTTATAACCGTAGAACATTCCTATTGGATCGCCGGCTACAGTTCTGGTCGCCAGTGAGCCATTCGTAATACCCGTGCTGCCGCTATAGATAGGAGTCTGTCCGGAAAGTACATTCAATACTTTGTTGGCATTATAACTCACATTACCGCTCAAGCTGTAAGTCAGGCCACCAGCTGTTGATGAAGCCCAGGTAGCAGACAATTCTACGCCCCTGTTCTGGATGTCGGCCTGGTTGCCTAATAATTGATTATCGACAGTACCTAAAGATCCTAAGACAGGAATTTTAAAGATGGCACGTGAAGTTTTACGGTTATAGAAGTCGGCTTCGACAGTTAGTTTGTTCGATAAAAATGCAGCTTCTAAACCTATATCCGTACCAATTCCTTTTTCCCATACGATTGCAGGTGGAATAAGGGTATTGATGCTTTTTCCGGTAAACGGAAGGTTATTAAAGATGGCGACCAATCCACCAGTTTGGTCGATTAACTGTTGGGATGGATTGATCGGAACGCTGGCATTACCGATCATACCCCAGCTACCTCTTAATTTCAGGGAACTGAATACAGTTTGTTGCTTCATGAAATCCTCATTAGTAACAACCCAGCCGGCTCCTACGGATGGAAAATATCCCCAGGTTTCTCCACTGCCAAAAAATTGTGAAGCACCATCAGCACGCACTGAGGCATTTAACAAATATTTATTTTGGAATGCATAGTTTGCCCTCGCGAAATACGAAGCAAATTTGATCAATGAGCCCTGATCGGCAATGCTCCTTGTTGCAGCATCACCAAGGCTAAGATAAAGATCCGATTCTGTATTGAATGGTACGTTCTGAGCCGAACCGTTTAAGGTATAAGCCTTATTGCTTTGTGCAGATTGACCTAATAACACAGTAAGCCTGTGGTTTTCATTAAAGCTCTTGTCAAACGTCAAGGTATTCTCGATGATCCAGTTCCTGGTTTCTACACGTTTAAGGTCGAGAACACTGATGTCATTCTTTTGTGCGTAAGTAGCATAGTAAACGGGATTATATTTTCTGTTTTCCAACTGACCAAATTCTCCGCCAAAACTGGTTCTGAACGTAAAGTTTTTCGCGAATTTCAGCTCAGCATATACATTTCCGGTTACACTGTACTGCTTTGTCTGCTGGTTGAAGAAGTCAATTGCCGCCTGGGGATTGAAGTTTGCACCATCACCAAGACTTTGACTGTTGGGGTCCCCATAAGATCCGTCTGCATTGAAAACAGGAACAGAAGGGGCTGCTGAATAAAGCTGATGATAGATGGTCGTCGGAATATCCCTTGATTTGCTGGATACACCAGTCAGGTTGTATCCTACTTTAAGGTCTTTGAACAACTGGATATCATTGGAAACTCTGGCAGTATATCTTTTGTAATTATTGGTCTTGATATTTCCATCCTGGTCCAGATAGCCTAATGAGATGTTGTATGTAGATTTTTCTGTTCCACCAGAAACTGCAAGGTTATGATTGGTTACAAATCCATTTTGAAGAATCTGATCGTACCAGTCTGTTCCTGTTCCCAGTGATGAAGGATCACTAAATACGTTAGAACCACCGTTTAATGTCGCTAATTCATTGGTAAACGTGGCATATTCTTGTGCGTTCGCCATTTCAACCTTATTGGTCACTTTTTGGAAGCCTGCATACGCATCATAATTAACAGTTGTAGGAGTGCCTGCTTTACCTTTTTTAGTTGTGATTAGCACTACGCCATTTGCAGCGCGTATACCATATATAGATTGTGCGGAAGCATCTTTCAATATGCTCATGTTTTCAATGTCGCCCGGACTTAAAAATGCGATATCGTTATACCATACACCGTCTACTACATACAGTGGTGCCTGGTTACCGAAGATCGTTCCCAAACCACGGATACGGATCTGCGGAGAAGAACCTGGTGTTCCACTATTGGTAATAGAAACGCCGGCAACTTTTCCCTGCAGGGCACCCACAGGATTTGTTGATGCTTGTTTGGAAATTTCTGAGCCTTTTAAATTGGCAACTGAACCGGTCACATCAACCTTGCGTTGTGTTCCGTAACCAACCACAACAACCTGTTCCAGATTTTGTGATGATGATTTTAAGACTATGTTGATGTTGGTCAAGTTGTTTACAGGGATTTCCTGCGATACGTAACCAATATAGCTAAATACAAGGGTACTGTTCGGGGCTGCGCTTATGCTGTATTTGCCGGCAGCATCTGTTTGAACTCCGGTCGTTGTTCCTTTTACTAAAATGCTTACCGCTGGGATGGGTAACTGATCATCACTGTCGGTAACCACTCCCTTTATCGTAATGTTTTGGGCAATGGCTGCATTTACAAAAAGCAAACAAAGAAAAGTTAAAACAGAAAATTTGGTAAAGATTCGTTTCATGCTCGTTTATATTATTTGATTAATTCTTTGTTAAATCTCAGTTAGTTTATCGGGTAATACAAGCCGGAGTACCTCAACATTACTACATCATCAGTTGTTTTTCATCTACTCAAGGTTCCGGAGAATCGCAACTGGAGCGCCATAAATGGCGTTTTTTAATATTATATACCAATATTTGTACTACATCAGCATATAGTATTAAACAAAAATGAAAAACGATAGATTTTTGTTGATGAGAGGTGATGTAGTAGTGTTTACAGTTCCATAAGGAACTCTACGAGATTCTTGTCGTGTGGTACGTTTAGTTTTTTTCTCAATCGGTAGCGTCGGATTTCTACCCCACGGAGCGAAATGTTTAGCAAAGATGCCATTTCTTTACTGCTCATATTCATATGCAGGTAAGCGCACAATTTCAGGTCATTTGGTACAAGGTCCGGATGATTGATCTTTAGTTTTTTGAAGAAGCTTTCGTGCGCCTCATTAAAGCTACTCTCAAAAAGATTCCAGTCACGTTCATCGTTCATGCCTTCGTCGATCACCTTCTGGATTTTGCGCAACTGGTCATCGGCCAGTTTTTTGCCATTTTCATCTTTTAGCTTGAGGATCTCTTCGCTGATTTTCTGAAGTAGTTCATTCTTATATACCAGGCTCATAGCTGAATTGGCCAGCTCCCGGTTTTTGCCTGCTAATTCTACCTGTAGTTTTTCAGTCCGCAGTTTGATGATGTGCTTTTCGTTGGCTTCTGCCTCTTTTCTTATAAACTCCTCTTGTTCGGCCTGCATCCGTGCCGTAATGGCTCGCTTATCCTTGAGCAGTTTTCTTTCATATATCTTTTTACCCAGGATCAGTGCAATGATAAAAAGCAGAAAATACAGAAAGAAGGCCCAGTTATTTGCATAAAAGGGCGGGGGTACTGAAAATTCCATCTCTGTGATTTTGCTGATCACCTTACCGTTTACCCTCGCTTTAACCATAAATTTATAATTTCCGCTGCCCAGGTTCGTAAAGTCCTTTTGAGCGATTGGGCTCCAGTCGGACCACTGGTCAGAATAGCCTTCAAGAAGATACTGGAATTCGATTCTCGCCTGTCGGTAAAAGGGGAGGGCATAGGCAATTCTAAAACTGTTCCTGCCGTCTTTGATGTCTTCTAATTTCCGGATCAGTACCTCAGGCAGGGTAGTGTTATGACTGGCAATACTAGAAGAAAGAGAAGCATTGTAGATTGCGAAGCCATCATCGATACTGATAAGGTACATGTTGGCGTTGATCTTGCTGATGTTCTCATAATATTGCACCATTTTACCGTCCAGCATGTTGAAACTGCTCGAATCGATGAGAATTTTTCCTGCTTTGGAAAAATTAACAAGAGCCACTTTCCCCTGGTTGATGAACCAGTAGCGCTGATCCCCCGCGTTGATGATCTTATTTGATGAAGCAAAAGAGTGAAGGGAGTCGTTCAGTACCTTGTATTTAGTGAATTTATTGCTGATCTCATCGAAACTGAAAAATCCTGATCTGCTGGAATATAAAAGTTTATTCTCCAGATTGAGCAGGTTGATTCCATAACTGCTGGGAAGGCCATTGCGTTCATCATAATACTTCGTGCTCAGCACTTTTTTAAAGTCCGGACTCAGACCTAGCTTATATAAACCTTTATAAGCATGACTCACCCAGATGTCGCCACGGGCGTCCTGCTCTATATATCTGCTGGGTTCTTTGAAGTTCTGTATTTTCCAATAGTACTTCCAAAACCCGCTGGCATCCTTTTTAAATAGGATAAGTCCATTGTATGCACCCTGGATCAGGTAGTCGGGATTGAGTTTCTTGATCGTCCAGCCCCCACTTTCAGGAGATATTTTAGTAATCGCATTGCCTTCCACCCTAAACGTACCATCGTTATGTCCGCAGAGCAATTGCCCGTCTATGAGTGTCAGGTCCCATACTTGTCCCTGGGAACCCGGGACTAATTGGAAGTCAAAGGAACTAAAGCCCGTATTGTCGCTGGAATTCCACGGACTGCTGAATAAGCCCTGATTGGTTCCAAGGTAGATCCTGTTTTGAAAGATGATACTGGAATATACGGTTCCAAAATGACCGGTTTTGTCGAAATAAAAATACAATGGGGAATTCAACTCTATGCGATCAATACCATTATCCAGGCCCACCCATAGATTTTGCTCTATATCTGTATAAATACTTAGCACAGTGTTGTTTTGTAATCCGCTCGACTTATTGATGCGCTGGACAATGCGTCCATCTTCGTTTATGATGATCAGTCCATTCAGGATTGTCCCAAAAGCATAGTATTTGTCAAGCACTTTGGTGCCGTTATTGAGCTGGTAGCTTCTTAAAAACCAGTTGGCTTCTGAGTTGAAAGGCCTGTACCCTTCACCATCATACAAAAAGAGTCCGTTCTTGCTGGTGCCTATAAGGAGTTTACCATCTTTAAAAGGCAGTATGGAAAGAACATTCCCCTGAAGTTCGGCGCCGTTGTTTTTCAAGGGGGAAAGCTGATCTCCCTTTAGCTCAAACAAACCTTTGTTAAGTACCTCTATGATAAAGCGCTTATCTACCTGATAAAGAAAAAGGAAAGTCGCAGGTAATTTGACCACTTTGATCCGGCCATGCTGATAAATGTAGAGACTGGAAAAAGACTGGAAGATGATTCTGTCACCATCCTGGTAGATTTTCCATACCTCATCTGTCATGCTGATGTTTTTGGGAATCAGTTTAATGAGGGACGTGTATTTTAAATTATTGCCAGCGCCTTCCCAGAAGCCAAACTCCCCAAAGGCGCCGGTATAAATTTTACCTTTCCGGTCAGACAACACCGAACGTACAATCTGACCGTTTGGCATGGCATGCTGCTGCCAATATCTGCCGTCATAGGCCAATAAACCCAGCGCATTTCCAAAATACATTACATTTTGTTCATCACGGGAAATGGACCAGTTCTGATTTCCTGCCAGGTATACAGATTTCGGATAATTCTGGATATAGGGCACGCCAATGCCTTTGATCTCCTGAGCCGATGCGTGTATGGGGAACGCGCAGATCAGCAGGAGTATAAGGTAACTGATGCCCCGGCGATTCATTAAACCTTCGCCGGTTTGTTCACTGGTTGGGGCACTTTGACATAGTATCCTGTTCCATCATATGGCCGTTTTCTCGGATTAGTAGTGCATGCCACTGAGCAGCAACCCTGTAGTTCGTCCCCACAGTCATCACATTGAGTGACGTGTTCGTTACATTCCGGATTAGCACAGTTGATCATTTTAGGTGTCACTTTGCCGCAGTTGTAACAGGTAGAAATCACCTTTGGATTCACGGTGTTTACATCAACGGCGATCCTGTTGTCGAATACATAACATTTGCCTTCAAAATCTTCACCGCCTGCTTCTTTGCCATATTTAATAATGCCACCGTGTAACTGATATACATCATTAAAACCGTGATGCAGGAGCAGTGCTGATGCTTTTTCACATTTAATCCCGCCTGTACAATAGGTGAGTACTTTTTTATTTTTATACTTAGCCAGTTCATTGATCTTTTCCGGGAAATCCCTGAAGTTTTCAATGTCAAGCGTTACGGCATTTTTAAACTTTCCAAGGTTGTGCTCATAATTTGAGCGCACATCCAGGATCACTACATCTTCCTGATCGATCATTTTCTGAAATTCCGCAGGCTCCAGGTGTTTACCCGTCTGTTTATTCGGGTCAATGAGGTTTGGGTCTCTCAATCCTGAATGCACAATTTCTGATTTGTATCGGCAGTGCATTTTGATAAAAGAAGGCTCCTCCACATTATCAATCTTAAACTCCGTTTTGGCAAAGCGCTCGTCTGCATGAATAGCAGTCATGTACGAATCACAAGCTTCTTTACTCCCGGAAACGGTTCCATTCAAGCCTTCGTCGGCTACAATAATCCGGCCTACCAGATTTAATGATTTACAAAATGAAAGGTGGTCTGCAGCAAATTGTTCTGCATCTGCTATAGGACTATAGCAATAGTAAAGTAATGTTTGAAATTGAGTCATAAATTCATTGATACCGGTGCAAATGGCGTTTAATGCAGGGCAAAGGTAAGCAAAATTTTGAATTGCTGATGTAAGGATGTCCAGGTTGCATATGACCAGTAACAATCAAATCACGCTGGTATTCTGCTAAATCCATTTTATTTTACTTTATTTGGGTTTAAAACATTTTATATGAAAGTACTTAGATCCCTTTTTTGCCTCTCTGTTCTATTGATCGTGATGCAAAATGCCAATGCACAAAACACCAAACGCTGGTCGACAGAAAAGGCCAATGCATGGTATGCGAAACTGCCATGGATGGTTGGCGCTAACTATACACCTGCGAATGCCATCAACCAGCTGGAATTCTGGCAGGCAGAAACATTTGACCCTGCAACAATAGATAAAGAGCTGGGGTGGGCAGAAGGACTTGGTATGACCACATTAAGGGTGTATCTGCATGATCTTGCCTGGAAACAGGATGCTAAAGGTTTTAAGAAAAGGATCGATATTTTTCTTGGCATTGCCGCCAAGCACCACATCAGGCCATTATTGGTCTTCTTCGATGATTGCTGGAATGCAAATGGTGCCATAGGTACACAGCCGGCGCCGAAACCAGGAGTACACAATTCCGGGTGGTTGCGGAGTCCGCTACAACCGGTTCATGATGATCCCAATCAATGGGCATACCTGAAGACCTATGTACAGGATATCCTGAAAACTTTCGGTAAGGATAAACGTATTTTACTGTGGGATTTGTACAATGAGCCTGGAAATTCTGGCTATGGCTCTAAATCGCTTCCATTGCTGACCGCAGTCTTTGGATGGGCGAGAGAAGTAAATCCTTCACAACCATTGTCTGCGGGGGTGTGGGACAGTAACCTGAAAGAACTCAATAAATTCCAGGTGGATAACAGCGATGTCATTACTTACCATAGTTATGATGTTCCTGATGTACACCAGAAGCGCATAGATGAACTTAAAGCTGCAGGCAGACCGCTGATCTGTACAGAATATATGGCGCGTAGAAATGGAAGTACTTTCCAGGTAATTCTTCCTATGCTGAAAGCACAAAAGATTGCTGCGATCAATTGGGGACTTGTAGATGGTAAAACGAATACCAAATATGCCTGGGATGAGCCGATTAAAGATGGGTCAGAACCTAAACTTTGGTTTCACGAGATCTTTACAAAAGATGGACAGCCTTATAAAACTGAGGAAACAGATTTAATCAAATCGCTTACGGGTAAGAAATAGTATCTTTGAGATTAGACACAGATTCATGAAGCCTGTACTCAAAATATTTGTAATCATATTTTTCCTGATCACGGCTACTGCGGCTTGCAAAGCTCAGAAGCCGGGTTCAGGAAAGAAAAATGCTCCGCCTGAAATTAAGTCTTTGTCATTGGATGGCAAAGCTGCGGGTAGCCGCATCCGGCTCAATCCGCAGGAGAAATACATGATATCGATGTTGGCTACAGACCCGGACAGTGATCCGTTGACCATGCGCTGGGAATTATTCCCGGAACTGCAAGCCGGGACATCCACTGAGCAAACCAAACCCATAGCTGATAGCGTAAGTCCGGTATCAAAAGTCAGTGCGATGCTTCATGTACCAATGACGGAGGGTGTTTATAGATTGTGGTTGTATGTGGATGACAGCAAAGGACATACAGTTAAGAGCAGCATTGTATTTACAGTGCTGCCTAACTGACTTTTTACAAAAATCTTCATGAATGCTTGTGCACTTTAATTATGTTTGTCCGTACTTACATAAGAAATAGGGGTATACAACTAACTTTAAACATACAAATGACTAAAACATCAATGAAATCATTGTGGATGGCTGCCGGCCTTCTGCTTGGCTCTACTGCTGGTTTTGCACAGGACAACCTGGTTAATTCTTTAAAGAATAATGCTAGCGAAGGCAGCAAAAACAGTTTTACTTTTACTCCGGTGATCAACGCCGAAGCCACCTCAGTAAAAAACCAGAAATCATCAGGAACTTGCTGGAGTTATAGCACCAACTCATTTTTAGAATCAGAAATGATCCGTATGGGAAAAAAACCTGTGGATCTGGCTGATTTATTTACTGCCCGTAATGCATACATCGAAAAAGGCATCAACTATGTACGCATGCACGGTGCCCTTACTTTAGGGGATGGCGGCGCTTGTCACGACGTAACCAATATGTTTGCAAAATATGGCGCTTTGCCACAGGAAGCGTATAACGGTAACGATTATGGTAGCCCGGGTTCTTCGGACCGCATGAACAAATTGACTGAAGCCATTTTGAAAAATGCAGTTTCCGGTAAATTTGATCCGAACTGGAAGGCGAAATACATTGCAACTATTGATTCCTGCATGGGTGCGGTTCCAGAGAAATTTACCTATGAAGGCAAAGAATATACGCCTAAGACTTTTGCAAAAGAAGTAGTAGGTATCAATCCTGAGGATTATGTGGAATTGTCTTCTTTCAACACTTCTCCTTACTATACAAAAGCAGTGCTGATGGTGCCGGATAACTGGTCATTCGATCAGGTATACAACGTACAGATGGATGACATCACCAAGATCATCGATAATGCATTAAAAGGTGGTTACACTGTAGCATGGGCTACTGATGTGAGTGAGAAAGGCTTCAGCTGGAAAAATGGTATAGCGTATGTACCAGCTAAGGATTTTGAAAGTATGACTGCAGAAGAGAAGACTTCTATGTTCAATGGCCCTAAGCCAGAGAAAGAAATCACTGTAGAAATGCGTCAGGCGGCTTTTGATGATTATGAAACTACAGATGATCATGGTATGCAGATCACTGGCCTGGCTAAAGATCAGAATGGCAAGGAATATTATATCGTAAAGAACTCATGGGGCGCTACTAATGATTACAAAGGTTATTTGTATGTAAGCAAAAACTTCGTGAAATATAAAACTACTGCGTTTTTATTGCACAAGAAAGGTATCCCTGCTGATATCAGAAAGAAGCTTAGTATCTAAGCTCAGCGCCAATCTCATTTTCTGTCGCTTCGACGGAAAAGAAAACCCCAGCTTATCTATTAAGCAGGGGTTTTCTTTTGCAGGCTGCACTTATTCTTTAGAATCCGTAGCTCAACCGGAACCCATGGTTTACACGCTTATTTCCATCGTAGGCAAAGCCATACGTAGCCCTGAAAATCAGCCGCTGCAGACCAAAATAGAATTCGTAATAGTTTCTTTTTACAGGCTGGCTCAGGTAACTCGCGCCGACTACTTCTTCAAGTTTCAACTTTCTTATAAAGGGTATTTTATTGCTGAACAGGCCAGAGAAGTTATGTTCATAATGCGCTTCTACATACTGACGGTCTGTGCTGAATAAGTAAAAATCCAGGAACAGGAACTTTTTCAGGTCTGGTCTGCTTAGCAATGAATTGTTTCCCCGGAAATGCTTGGCTTCCGGATAAAAAACCTGGTCATTATTCAGGAATTTACCCACACCAGCTACAAAAGAAGAATAACCCCACATACCTGCACTGATTCTGTCTTGTGACACTTCCAGTGCTATCAGGTCGTAATCTACATCGCTATTCAGTACACCATGGATACCTTTTTTATAGGAGAGGTCAATCGTGGGGTATTTTGACGGCTGATAGAATCGCCCGTCTGGTCTGGTGATGTACTGCTGACCGATCGTATAATTTAGTCCCAGGCTAAGCGTGAAGGCTTCATAGTTTGGAAATAAGGGGATTTCTGAATCAGGTGAGAACGGATTGTTCGAGGTGAATTCTTCACCCTTCAGGTCTTTAATTTTAAAAGTAGTAGTGTTGACCAGGTGGTAATTTCTGGAATAGTCGACTGCCATCCTTGCCTGTAATCCATTCGTCAGTTCCCGTGTTGTATTAACATTCGCAAATTCCTTTTTGTAAAACTTGGAGAAATTGGTCTCAAAGAACAGCGAGTTGATGGAGTTACCCAGCAGGCTCATAGATCCATAGTTATTCAGATCGTAAATTCCTGAACCTGCGCTAAAGCCAATATTTGCACGCTTTACCGGATTATAGAAGTAATTGGCAGTTAAATTCGCCGTAAGTGTTTTGTTAGAAAAACCATAGCGTACTTCGGGTCTGATGCTGTACTGCCTCCGGTCTTCCAGCGATTTGGTGTAAGTAAGGCCGTATTTTAAAGCAAATCCCTCCACTGTATTATAGAAAAAAGATTTGAAAACAGGGTCAAAGCTCAGCGATGTCCTGTGGTAACGGTCATTGACGGTATAGCCGCTGAGCAGGAGTTTGACCGCGTTGAATTTATTGTTGACCTTCTCCACCGAATCCAAATAGTGTTTGGAAGTCCGTAAGGCAGATATGCTGTCCTTCCTAACATAGTCGCGACGTTCCTCGCTGGTGAGTGGAATAGGGCGATTGCTGAGCCAAAACAATGAATCTTTTTTGTTTACCGCTTTGCTGATCTTTAGGATCTCGCCGGTGAAATAGTGCTTGGGGAAATTAGGGTGGATGTTGTAATTGCTGTATACACCAACATAGTAGCCTTCAAATTTGAATCCGAGTACGTTGCCGTTAAACTGGAAGTTGATATTAGAGGGCATGTAAGTGTTTTCTACTTTAAGAAATTGCTGCCTGATATTCAGCGTGTCCAGCAAATTAATGCCGGTATTTTTGACAAGATATACTTCTGCATTCAGTAAATGCCAGCTTTCATCACAGATATAAATAATGCCCCTGAACACCGGATCATGCTCCCGCCTTGGTATGACTTGTATTTTATTGACGGTAATTCCATTCTCAGTGCTGCTCCCCAATAACTTATATCGATAATAAAGCATTGCGTTTTCTGCAATTGGAGAAACGAAGCCCCTTGAACTCAATGTGTTTTCCAGGAGGATGTTATGGTAGAAGTTAATGATCAGATCGGAAGCTTTATTAAAGCTGAAGGCATTGTTACGACCTGCAGTTTTGGAAGAGACCATCTCCTCATGGATCTGGTCTGGTCGCTGAAAGGCGAAAGTAGAAGTAGATTCTGACAAGTACAGAATTCCCTTCCTATTGGTGTCCAGGTCCAGGGTTTTCTGGATATCACGGCCGAAGAATTTTTTCGGAGCACCAACCAGCTTTTGTACGCCTTTGATATATACATCAGTAGTATAGGCAACTGTTTCGTTCAGGTGCGCTTTTCTCATTTTGATGGCCTGCCGGATAATCTCATATGCCGGATCTTCTCCATTTCCTTTGATGGTGACGCTATTAAGGGTGTAAGCTTCAGGTGTAAGTGTCACATTTTCAGTAATCGCATCGCTTATGTTGAGCTGTCTTTCTACAGCTTTATACCCAATGGCCCTGTATACGATTGTGTGCTCGCCCTTTTCAACCGCAAAAGAGTAAACTCCGTCCACATTCGCAGAAGTGCCAATAGTTGTATTTTTAATATATACAGAAGCAAAAGGAACGGGCTCGCCGCTGGTATCTTTGATAATGCCGTTTATTTTTACGGTCTGAGCAAAGGTATTCAGGGCGCCTATGAATAAGAATAGCGTTAAATAAATGTTCTTCATGCTAAAGGTATAAAGCTTAAATATCGGTTTTGTTATTGGAATCAATACAATTATTGTGCTAAAGTTTGCCACCTCAACGAATTGTGTGGTGGTCAAAAGACGATAATTGTATAACTTTGGTTGCAACATTGGCAATAAATAAATTTACATATGTATAAAACCCTACAACCTGTACTTCAACAAGAACTGGAGCAAATAGAAAAAGCCGGATTATTTAAACGCGAAAGGATCATTGTGACCCCTCAGGGCGCAGATATTAAAGTAAGTGGCGGCCAGGAAGTGATTAACTTTTGTGCAAATAATTACCTGGGATTGTCTTCACATCCTACAGTAATTGAGGCTGCAAAAAAAGCGATCGATAAACATGGTTATGGTATGTCTTCAGTACGTTTTATTTGTGGTACACAGGATGTCCATAAAGAACTGGAAGCAAAGATTTCTAAGTTTTTAGGAACAGAAGATACCATTTTATATGCTGCTGCATTTGATGCAAATGGCGGTGTTTTTGAGCCATTATTTAATGACAGGATGCGATCATTTCTGACGAGTTGAACCATGCCTCTATTATTGATGGTGTACGTTTATGTAAAGCACAGCGTTTCAGGTATAAAAATGCGGATATGGCAGATCTGGAGCAACAATTGATTGCTGCGAAAGATTGCAGGCACCGAATTATTGTTACCGACGGTGCTTTTTCTATGGATGGTATCGGTTGCCCCATTGGATAAGATCTGTGATCTGGCCGATAAATATGAAGCCCTTGTGATGATCGATGAATCGCATTGTACTGGCTTTATGGGTAAAACTGGTCGTGGTACACACGAGCATTTTAATGTAATGGATCGGATAGATATCATTACCGGTACTTTGGGTAAAGCTTTAGGTGGTGCATCAGGTGGATTTACATCAGGTAAGAAAGAAATTATCGATATGCTGCGTCAGCGTTCACGCCCATATCTATTTTCCAATACATTGGCTCCGGCAATTGCAGGCGCATCTATTGCCGTGTTGGATATGCTGAGCGAAACCACTGACCTTCGCGATAAACTGGAAAGCAATACGAAATATTTCCGTCAAGAAAATGACCGAAGCAGGTTTCGATATTAAAGCCGGGATTTCACCCGATTGTTCCGGTAATGTTGTACGATGCAAAACTGGCGCAGGAATTTGCAGCAAAAATGCTGGAAGAAGGTATTTATGTGATCGGCTTTTATTACCCGGTAGTACCGCAGGGTAAAGCCCGAATCCGTGTGCAGCTTATCTGCAGCACATGAACAACATCATCTGGATAAGGCAATTGCGGCATTTACCAAAGTTGGTAAAGAATTGGGTGTATTGAAATTAATACCTCTCAATTAAACATATAGAAAACGGCTTTATTGACTTGAGTTCATTTTTACATTTGTAAGTACACTTAAAGTTGATTTTTGAACTCAGTCAACTTATAAATATATTAGTATAAATAGCTGTATATTTGGCGCATGTTACAAGATAAGATAACACAATATACAGACAGAAATAAATGCATTTTCTAACCGAAAGCGCAGAAGAATTGGAACAATTCCGTATAAAATTTTTAGGTACTAAAGGGATTATCAAAGATATTTTTGACGAATTTAAAGCTGTTTCTCCTGAAGAGAAAAGAACATTGGGTAAGGTGTTGAACGAATTTAAGCAATTGGCAGAAGCCAAATACTAGACCTTGAAAGACCAAAGCAGCTCGACAGAAACTGCTAAGGATCCGAACTGGATTTAACCTTGCCTGGTGAAGGCTTTGAAGTTGGTTCGCGCCACCCACTTGCGCTAGTGCGAAGAGAAATTATAGAAATTTTCAATAAACTGGGTTTTATTGTTGCTGAAGGTCCGGAAATAGAAGATGACTGGCATAATTTCTCCGCACTTAAACTTCCCGGAGGAACATCCTGCCCGTGATATGCAGGATACCTTCTTCATCAAAAAAGGTGGGGAACACGGAGATATCGCTTTGCGTACACATACTTCATCCGTACAGGTACGGATGATGGAACAGGCAAGCCACCATTCAGGGCTATTATGCCAGGGCGTGTTTACCGTAATGAAGCCATTTCTGCCCGTGCCCATTGTTTTTTCCACCAGGTAGAAGGTTTGTATGTTGATGAGAACGTTTCCTTTGCTGATCTGAAGCAAACCTTATTTTATTTTGTGCAGGAATTATATGGCGAAGGTACTAAAGTGCGTTTCCGCCCTTCTTATTTTCCTTTTACAGAGCCATCTGCAGAAATGGATATTTCCTGTACCATTTGTAAGGGTGCAGGTTGCAAGTTGTGCAAATATAGTGGTTGGGTAGAGATTCTTGGGTTGCGGTATGGTAGATCCAAATGTATTGGAAAATTGTGGAATCGATAGTAAAAAATATAGTGGTTTTGCATTTGGTATGGGAATCGAGCGAATTGCAAACCTTAAATATGAGATCAAAGATCTGCGCTTGTTCTCAGAGAATGATGTTCGTTTTTTAAAGCAGTATAAAACATCGCTGATCTAACATGACCATGAAACGATCAGGTCTGTTGTTTGTTGCTGCTTGTGTTGTCTGGCTGCGGTAAGGAAAGCGAAATGATTCCTAATGTCTTTGTAGAATATAATGTAACCCTGCAGGAATTTAATATTAAAGCGGTAAATGGCGTTTTGCTAGTAGCGAACCAGGGTGTAAAAGGCCTGATGATCGTTAGGAGTTGGAAACGGCTATATAGCATTTGACCGCTGCAGTTCGGTGAACCCTAAAGAAATGTGCTGTGGAACCTGATAACAATGGGATCACTGCTACAGATCCTTGTACAGGAGCTAAGTTTTTGCTTACTGACGGCACACCCCAAAAGGCACCTGCGGTGCGTAATTTGAAATCCTATAGTACTTCCCTTCGTGGAGGACAGACTATAAACGTAAGTAATTAATGGAACCAGAGAAAATAAAAGAAAGCATAATCAGAGCTGCAAAAGAGCTGTTCAGGAAATATGGTTATCACAAAACAAGTGTGAATGAAATCGCCAAAAAAGCCCGGATAGCCAAAGCCACGATCTACAAGTATTTTGAAAGTAAAGAACAGATCCTTGATGCTATACTGATGGATTACCTGGACCTGAACCTCCATGAGATCCTGAAAAACCAGGCACAGTTTGCAGATGAAGAAGAGCACCTGAAAGCTTTGGTTATGAAAACCTGCAGGCTGACCTATACAGTATGTAATGAATTTATCGGTTGGGACTTTGTGAGGGAAAATACCAACTCACAGGAGTTTTTAAAGCATTTGTCTGACCAGCTGGAATCGCTGCTTCTATCTGCTTACCTGGAACTGGACCATTTCAAAAATAATCCTTCCCGTAAAGAAGGTCTGGCATTTTTACTCAAAGCAAGCAAAAGCATTGTGTTTCTCTTTTGCCTTTACTTCAGTAAGTGACTCGGATGTCCGCAAAAACTTTGTAAACTTTCAAAAAGAAATATTGCCCTTTCTGGTTAAAGCAGCCCTTTAATTTCTTTACAAAACCTTAACTTATACCGTTTTGGTATTTGGTTCATAATCGCCTATATTTGCTATTATTCATCATATAACAATGAGCAAAGAGGTGTTAGAAATATCTGTATTGGTTGATGAGAAATTTGATGTAAGCTTTAACATGGTTGAAGGCATTTTTGGTTTTATCCTTAGATTCTTTGGCAAGTAAGGCTTGATATCCTGATTTCTTGTAAGAAAGGTACACCCAAAGTACCCGCATGAAATCTTTTTGCCTAAAATTATCTACTTTTGCAGCATAATGGGTAGAAATAGAAAAACAGGAACGGTAACCATCATTCCAAATCTAAGTATTATTGATATCGCCGAAGAAGGCAAGGGCGTTGGAAAGGCCGATGAACTGGTGGTTTTTGTAGATAAAGCTGTACCAGGTGACGTAGTCGATGTTCGTGTAGTAAAGAAAAAAAAGAATTTTGCGGAGGCCGTAATTGAGAATCTCAATACAGCATCTACACTGAGAACTGACCCTTTTTGTCAGCATTTTGGTACCTGTGGCGGTTGCAAATGGCAACATATGGGATATGAGTCCCAGCTACAATTTAAGCATAAAAATGTGGAGGCCGCTTTACAGCGCCTTGCGAAAATAGATACCTCTTCTATGGAGCCTATTCTGGGTTCGGCGGAGAATAAATATTACCGAAATAAACTCGAATATACTTTTTCTAACAAACGTTGGCTGAATAAAGAGGATATGGCCGACAGATCCGAGGAACTCGAAGGGCCTAATGAAGCTTTGGAAATGAATGCATTGGGCTTTCACGTGCCGCTTCGTTTTGATAAAATCCTGGACGTACAACACTGTTATCTGCAGGCCGAGCCGAGTAATTCCATCAGGAACAGCGTAAGGACTTATGCCCTTAATAACGCATTGAGTTTTTATGACCTGAGGGCACATGAGGGTAATCTTAGAAACCTGATCATACGGACTTCTTCTACAGGTGAAGTGATGGTGGCTGTTGTTTTTGCTTATGTGACACAAGAGGAAGTGGATGGGTTAATGGAATTTTTAAAGCTGAATTTTCCGGAAATCACATCCTTGCTATACATTGTAAATCAGAAAAAGAACGATACGATCTTTGATCAGGACGTAATAACCTATGCGGGAAGAGATCATATTTTTGAAGATATGAATGGGTTAAAGTTCAAAATTGGTGTGAAATCTTTTTATCAGACCAATTCTGACCAAGCCCATGAGTTGTATAAGATCACGAAGGAATTTGCTGGTTTTAAAGGAGATGAACTTGTCTATGATTTATACACAGGTGCGGGTACTATTGCCAATTTTGTAGCTGCAAGTGTAAAGCAGGTAGTGGGCATTGAATACGTACCTACAGCGATTGAAGACGCGAAGTTTAATTCTGAATTAAACAAAATAGACAATACTATTTTCTATGCGGGTGATATGAAGGATATCCTTACACGAGATTTCGTTGCTGCTCATGGTAAGCCGGATGTAGTCATCACCGACCCCCCAAGAGCGGGTATGCATGCAGATGTTGTGGCGCGTCTGCTGGAAATGGAGGCAGAGAAGATTGTGTATGTGAGTTGTAATGCAGCAACTCAGGCCAGGGATCTGGCATTGTTGAAGGAAAAGTATGAGGTTGTACGCATCAAACCCGTAGATATGTTTCCCCATACCCAGCATGTGGAGAATGTAGTATTGTTGAAATTTGCAGGTAGCCCTGTTTTATAGAATAAAAGCTGATTAAATGGATATAGAAGAATTATTGCCGCAACAGCCGGAGGGAGAGAAGCCGGAACAAAAAAAACAGAGCCCATTGCTGAGCCTGGAAAAAGATCTGGAACTTTATGCGGAATCAATCAGAGAGGTAGCTGTTGAGATCATGATGCAGGGAATCTCTGCCAATCCTATTTTTATTGCACATCAATATACGGTGAGCATTGGTGAGGTAATCCTGGACAGAAAGGAACTAAATACAGAATGGACTATCCAGGCCTCTACTTTTGAGGAATTTATTGAAAAGGGAATTATACAGCCCGAGAAAAAAGAACTGTTCCTGAAAAGTTATAAAAAGCCTGAAGATTATATGTGTGTATTTGTGATCGTTCCGGAAGGGGCCAATTTTATTTACTACCCTTATAAGGTCAGACACTAGGCCATAAAAAAATCCCTACCGCACATCCGTGGGTAGGGATAACTAAAAACTAAACTTACCTAAATTTTACTGGATTTTACGGACATCTCCGCTCTTATTTGAAGAGGTCTTTCTGACGGAAGCATCGCCTTTATAATGGATATCGCTGCCGCCACTTGCATTTGCTTCAAGTGCTCTGGTTACATGCACATTTATGTCGGAGCCGCCGCTGCCTGTTACTTTTGCATACTCAGCAGTTAGTTCAAGTGCATCAATGTCGCTACCCCCACTTGAGGTAACCGACAAATTTGTAGCAACGCCCTTCAGGTCTATATCGGAGCCGCCACTGCTTACTATTTTTAATTCTTTAGTGTTGACATTAAGGTCGATGTCCGAACCGCCGGAAGCTGTGATGCTAAGCCTGTCGGTTTTTATGTTGCTTTCCGCAAGGACATCGCTGCCGCCGCTCGCCGTAATAGCTTGTAAAGCTTTGCAATTCACGTAAACTTTGATCCCTTGTCCTTTGATGAGTCGGCTCCAACTCATATTGTCTTTATAGCGAATGCGTAAGGTACTGCCTTCTTTCTCAACGATTACATTTTTTAACAGGTCAGGATGTGCAGTTACTTTGACACTCTCTGTATTGCCTTGGCTAATAAAGAGGTCGATCCCATTTGAAACACTGAGTCCATTGAAATTGCTGATAGTGATACTCTTTGTTTCCTGGGCGCTTAACGAGGCTGAAAAGCCTAGTAACATGCAAAAAGTCAGTATTGGTTTAGCTATTTTCATTTTACTTCCGGTTGATGAATGATATGAATAAGACGCAGCAAGTAGACAAACGTTGCAGGATTTCTAAATTATTTCAATAAAATTTTAGCTAAGTTTGAAAATGAACCTTAAAATCGTTCTTTTTGTAGCATAAAACAATGTGATACCAGATGGCAGAATCTCAATTACTTATTCTCGATAAAAAACAAATACAGCAAAAGATCAACAGAATAGCTTATCAGATCCTTGAAGATAATCTGAATGAGAAGGAGATCGTATTGGCCGGAATATGGGATAGGGGTTATAAGCTCGCATTGAGACTGAAAAAGGTGTTGACTAAGATCTCTGATCTTAAAGTAACGATGTTGAAAATAGAACTGGACAGGGTAAGTACAAAACTGATCGCCAGTACTGATCTGGATGAGTCGCACTGGAAAAATAAAGTGATCATCCTGGTAGACGATGTGTTAAACAGTGGGAAAACACTTGCCTACGGCTTGGGTGTGTTTTTAAATACACCGCATAAGAAAATCCGAACCGTGGTGCTGGTAGACCGTAGCCATAAAATATTTCCAATCGCTACAGATTTTGTAGGCCTGCAACTGGCCACTGTGCTAAAGGAGCATGTGGATGTGGTCATGGACGTGGAGGGTGAAGAAGATAAAGTATATTTAAGTTAATATTAACGTTTAAAGCAGTATGATCACATTTATCTATGCTGTTTTAGTGTTCCTTGTGCTGCGGTTTTCCGTCACGCTTTTTAATTTTCTGTCCAACCCCAAGCTGGGTTATTACGGTAAACATTTTACAGAACCGGTATCAGTCATCATTTCAGGAGAGCGGGCCGATGCAGACGATCTGCTGGAATCTATTGCCACACAAGATTATGAGCATATAGAAGTCTTTTTTAAAGAGGAAATGGAGGAAGAACAATTGTTGCAGGAAGCCACCGGAAGGTATTTCCTGTTTTTCGATGCCGGCACTACGATCAAAAAAGGTTTACTGAACAACCTGATCCAACGGATTAAAGTATTTGATCTGGATCTGCTCAGCCTGATCCCCAACAGAAAGCCACGATCTTTCTTCGAACAGATCAGCCTTCCGCTTTACGAATGGTTGCTGCTCAATATCTTTCCCCTCAGGTTTGTAAAACTCAACAACCAGCTTGCACTGTCGCTGGTAAATAAATCTTGTATGTTTTATAATGCACAGCGCTACCGCATGTATAATAAAGGCATACAGCAAGCACAGCCTTCTGGACTAAAGGTAGAGATCCTTCTGGCCAATAAATTTGTAAATGCTAACGACCATCCCGGCATGGAGGTGCAAAGCAAACAATTAATGCGCACGCTGGGCCGTTCTGTTCCGGTAGTGCTGCTATACATTGTGCTGGTTTTGGGAGGGCCATTGTTCATGCTGCTCAACTATGAATACGCTTTTCTATTCCTGCCGGTCGGACTGATTTTCCTTAGCCGCATGATGATTTCCTTTCTTACGGCTCAGAATCCCCTGATGAATAGCATTGTCCACCCCCTGCAAATGTTTATGCTGTTTATACTGCTGTTAAAAGGAATATGGATCAAGGTATTTACACGAGTTCCACAATAGTGTTGATGATATGAAACTCTTTTTGTGTAATTTTGTCTATTCATGAAATCAATATAACTGATGAAATACGATCTGACCGTCACAATAGATAAAGCATCTGGTTTTTGTTTTGGGGTGGTGTATGCCATTGATATGGCAGAAGACATTCTGGATCATGAATCGTATCTGTATTGCCTTGGCGACATTGTACACAATGATGAAGAAGTTAAGCGGCTGACCGATAAGGGGCTGCGCATCATAGATCATGAACAGCTGGCTACCCTGCATGATGAAAAGGTGCTGATCAGGGCACATGGAGAAGCACCTTCTACCTATCAGCTGGCGCTTCAGAATAACCTTACCCTGATTGATGCTTCCTGTCCGGTTGTACTGAAACTGCAAAACAGAATTAAGAACTCTCATGATGATGATGAGCAGATCCTGATCTTCGGAAAGCACGGACATGCAGAAGTGGTGGGTCTACAGGGTCAAACTGATGGTAAAGCAATTGTCTTCATGGACCTTGCAGAACTGGATCAGGTAAGCTTGCCTTCAAAGTTTACCTTGTATAGTCAGACTACCAAAAGCACAGATAAATTTTACCAGATCAAAGATGAACTGATCAACAGGGGTTACGAAGTAAAAGCAAATGATACCATATGCAGACAGGTATCTAACCGTTACGGTGATCTGGAGAAATTTGTGGGCAATTACGATAGGATTCTTTTTGTGTCCGGGAAAAAGTCATCGAATGGAAAAGTATTGTATGACGTGTGCAAGAAGTTCAATGACAACTCCTATTTTATATCCAATATAGAGGAAATAGATAAAGGATGGTTCTCTCCAAATGACCGCGTAGGAATCTGCGGAGCAACTTCCACGCCGATGTGGCTCATGGAACAAGTGAAACATGAATTGCTCAGCTACTAGTCCGTTTTTCATTATTTTATCATCATTAAAAAGTAATTATCCTGCTGTATAGGAGGATGCAAAAACATAATCTGTTAATTTCGCGCCATAATGGGAAAAAAGGGTGTATTGCTAGTGAATTTAGGAACTCCGGATAGTCCGGAGGTTGGGGACGTACGTAAATATCTGGATCAGTTTCTGATGGATGAACGCGTGATCGATATCAATGCGTTTAACCGGACTTTACTGGTAAAAGGTATCATTGTACCTTTCCGCAGTCCTAAAACCTCAAAACTTTACAAGGAAATCTGGGACGAAAATGGTTCGCCTTTGCTGTATTTCAGTAAGATTCAGGCAGCATTGGTTCAGGAACAGCTTGGCGACGATTACCAGGTGGAACTGGCGATGCGCTATCAAAATCCTTCAATTTTATCCGCGCTGGAAAAAATGAAAGCAGGTTTAGTTGAAAGCATTAAAGTGATCCCAATGTTCCCGCAATATGCCTCGGCAAGTTCGGGTTCTGTAATCCAACTGGTGATGGAATATGTGAGTAAATGGGCTACCATTCCACCGGTTACCTTTGTGAATTCATTTCACGATAATGAACTGATGATCGAGACATTCGCTGACAATGCAAAGAAATATCAGCCGGAAAGTTATGATCATATCCTGTTTAGTTTCCATGGTCTTCCAGAGCGTCAATTGTTAAAATGCGATCATACAGGTCATTACTGCCTAAAGCAAGACAATTGCTGTGATGCTTTAAACGATGCCAATAAATTCTGTTATTCTGCACAGGGGCACGATACCGCCAGATTGATTGCCGCAAAATTGGGCATCAAAAGAGAGGATTACACCGTTTGTTTCCAGTCGAGGCTTGGAAAAGAGCCTTGGGTGCAGCCTTATACCACTGATGTGCTGAAAAAGCTGGCAGGCGAAGGTAAGAAACGGCTGTTGGTATTTAGTCCGGCTTTTGTGGCCGACTGTCTGGAGACGCTGTACGAAATTACAGTAGAATATCATGAAGAGTTTAAAGCCCTGGGTGGCGAGCACGTACAACTGGTGGAAAGTCTGAATGACAATCCTAAGTTCATCACTGCGCTGACACAAATGGCTAAAGCTTAACTATTTTACGATCAGGTTGATGATCTGATCCGTGGCACCTGTTTTCTCTATAACATATTGTTTTGCCAATTTTCCGGCCTGCTCATCTTTGCTCAGGCTGAGAAATGCGGCATTCAGTTCTTGCTGGTTACTGATACTGATCGCGGCACCTATGCCGATCAGGTCTTTAGCCTCCTGAAACTTCTGGTAGTTGGGGCCAAAGATAATAGGTAATCCAAAGGCAGCAGCTTCAAGGGTATTGTGGATGCCAACACCAAATCCACCGCCGATATAAGCCATTTGCCCATAAGGATAAATGGAAGAAAGCAGTCCGATGCTATCAATGATCAGCACGCTGGATTCCCGTAATTCAGCAGAAGGAGAGGAATAAAGTTCGGCATTCGGAAACAGTTTCAGTATTTCTTGCACATGTGTTTTGTCGGTCTCATGAGGAGCAACAATAACTTTCCAGTCTGGGAATTGTTCCATCAAACCTTTGAGTAATTGCTCATCAGCTGGCCAGCTGCTTCCGGCAATCAGTGTTTTTTTATCACTGCAAAATTCAGAAATTAATTGCAGGCTTGATGTGGAATTTGCATGTTGCGCAACACGATCGAAACGCGTGTCGCCACTAATGCTCACATTGCTGAGCCCGATACTTTGCAGCAATTGCCGGCTTTCCTCGTTCTGGACAAAGAAGTGCCTGACATAGCTCAGTATTTTCCTGTTGAAGCCTCCATACCATTTGAAGAAGACCTGATCCGGACGAAAAATACCCGAAATGATATAGATGGGTATGTGTTTGCTGTCGAGTTGTTTGAAATAGTGATACCAATATTCGTATTTGGTAAAGATCGCCATTTCAGGATTAATAAGCGCGATCAGTCTTTTAGCATTCGCGGGGGTATCCAGAGGCAGATAAAAAATGCCATCGGCCAGTGCATAGTTTTTCCTGATCTCGTAGCCTGAAGGCGAAAAAAAAGTAATGAACATTTTCTTATCCGGATACAGCGATTTTAATTTTTCCAGCACGGGCCGGCCTTGTTCAAACTCACCAAGTGAAGCGAAGTGGAACCAGATGTGTGGGCTGCCGGTGTCGATATGGCTTCGTATGCGCTCGAAAATATTTGCACGACCTTTGATAAAAAAACCGGCTTTACTGTTGAAAAGGGAAAATATCCTAACCAGAATGCCATAAAAATGAATTCCTATATTATAAAGCCAAAGCATTTATTTGTTTATTTATTATCTTAGCCGAAGATACCTTAATTAACTTAAAACGGAATTAATATATGAAAATCACCGTTAAAGGATATAAAATAGAAGGACATAAACTGGATAACTAAATGGAACGTAAAAGAGTATTAATTACCGGTGCTGCCGGATTCCTGGGATCGCATTTGTGCGACAGGTTCATCAAAGAAGGTTATCATGTAATCGGTATGGATAACCTGATCACCGGAGATCTGCAAAATATAGAGCATCTTTTCAGCTTGGAAAATTTCGAGTTTGCACACCATGATGTGTCCAAATATGTATATGTTTCCGGCGACCTGGATTATATCCTGCATTTTGCTTCCCCTGCAAGCCCGATCGACTACCTTAAAATACCTATCCAGACTCTGAAAGTGGGTTCATTAGGTACACATAACCTGCTTGGCCTGGCTAGAAATAAAAATGCCAGAATGCTGATTGCTTCTACATCAGAAGTATATGGTGATCCAAATGTAAATCCTCAACCAGAAGAATACTGGGGTAACGTAAATCCTGTTGGCCCCCGCGGTGTGTATGACGAAGCTAAGCGTTTTCAGGAGGCGATGACAATGGCTTACCATACATTCCATGGTTTGGAGACCAGGATAGTAAGGATTTTTAATACCTATGGACCGAGAATGCGACTAAATGACGGTAGTGTGTTACCTGCTTTTATCGGCCAGGCACTTACGAGGCGAAGACCTTACCGTATTTGGCGATGGTTCACAGACCCGTTCATTTTGCTATGTTGATGATTTGATAGAAGGTATTTACCGATTATTGTTAAGCGATTATGCACAGCCGGTAAACATTGGTAACCCGGATGAAATCACCATCAAACAGTTTGGCGAAGAGATCATCAAGCTACAGGAACTACACAGAAACTGGTATTGCGCAGACCTGCCTGTTGACGATCCTAAGCAACGCAGACCGGATATTACTAAAGCAAGGGAGATTTTAGGATGGGAGCCTAAAGTGAGCGCGGAGCGAAGGTTTGAAAATTACTTACGAGTATTTTAAATCTCTGCCAAAGGAAGCTTTGACGAACAAAGAACATAAAGATTTTACAACCTATAACAAAGTTAATTATAATAATGGCAAAAATATTAGTAACCGGCGGCATAGGTTTTATTGGCTCACATACCGTAGTTGAATTGATCAATGCTGGTTATGAAGTCGGTGATTGTTGATGACCTTTCTAACTCAAATCCAAAAATACTTCAGCAATTAGAAACCATTACAGGCAATAAACCTACATTTGTAGAACTTGATCTCTGTGATGAACCTAAGGTGAAAGAATTTGTGGAGCAGCATCCGGATATTACCGGAGTCATTCATTTTGCAGCTTTTAAAGCAGTGGGCGAATCGGTACAAAAGCCATTGAAATATTATCGAAATAATTTCTATTCTCTAATTAACCTGATCGGCGCTTTTAACAGCGAAGTTAAATTTGTTTTCTCCTCTTCATGTACCGTATATGGTCAGCCAGATGTATTGCCTGTAACAGAAGAGGCACCTACTAAAAAGGCTGAATCACCTTATGGTAACACGAAGCAGATTGCAGAAGAGATTTTGCAGGAAACCTGTGCAGTAGTACCTTCCCTTAAAGTCATCTCCCTGCGCTATTTTAATCCGGTAGGTGCACATGAAAGTGCGTTGATCGGTGAACTTCCAATTGGTGTTCCGCAAAATCTGGTTCCTTTTATTACACAATCTGCTATTGGTAAACGTGGCCCTATCACTGTTTATGGCAATGATTACAATACGCCCGATGGCAGTGCAGTAAGGGATTATATCCATGTAGTAGATCTGGCTAAAGCACATGTTGCAGCGATTAGGAGACTGGAATCGGAAAAGGCGGAAGCTAAACTATGAGGTGTTTAATCTGGGTACAGGAACAGGAACAACCGTTTTACAGGTGATCGAAGCTTTTGAGCAATCGACAGGTGAAAAATTGGATTATACGATTGGTCCAAGAAGAGCAGGCGATGTGGAAAAGGTTTGGGGAGATGTATCCAAAGCTTCTAACGAGCTGGGCTGGAAGGCTGAACTTGGCATCAGTGAAATGATGCTTTCTGCCTGGAACTGGGAAAAATATCTAAAAGATAACCCATTCTAGAATGCTGTTAAGCGAGCATAAAGATCTTAAAATGGAGATCAGGTCCTTGCCTGAAAAGGAAAAGGACAAACTGTTGCTGAGGTTGATCGCCAAAGACAAGGTCCTTACGGAGCACCTCCATTTTAAATTGCTGGAGGATGAAAGCGACCTTGGAGCGAGACATGATAAGTTGCACGAAGAGATCAATGAAGTTGTATCCGAAATAAGCAGGTTAGGAAATTGACCGCAAAAGATGCTTTACTGAAAATGAGGAAACTCAATGGCAGATTAGTCACCATTTTAAGGTGACCAAAGATGTAAGTACAGAAATGGAATTGCGGATACACCTGATGAAAAACATGCCAATCGAATTCAAGGATGGCGTTTTTTCTCCCATGTATAAGTTCAACGAGAAGTTGAATATCTATTTTGTGAAAACATGTGTTTCTTTACTTGCAAAATTTAGGAAGCTGCATGAAGACATTCAGTTCGACCTTCGAAATGATTTCAACTCTGTACTGCATAAAATATACAATTATAAAACGGCTGCTGTAGCTGAAGAGCTGGGTTTGCCAAAAGAATTATAACGATGAAAAAAATATTGATAACGGGGGGCGCAGGTTTTATTGGCTCACATGTGGTAAGGAGATTTGTAAACAATTATCCTGATTACCAGATTGTAAACCTGGATAAGCTGACCTACGCGGGTAACCTGGCCAACTTTAGTGATATTGAGGATAAACCGAACTACCGCTTCGTAAAAGCAGACATTACAGATGCTATTGAGATCAATAGCCTTTTTCAAAAAGAAAACTTCGATGCGGTCATCCATTTGGCTGCAGAGTCTCATGTAGATCGTTCGATCACTGATCCCACCGCTTTTGTGATGACAAACGTGATCGGTACCGTAAATCTGTTGAACGCAGCCAGGGAATACTGGAAAGGTGATTTCGATAAAAAGCGGTTTTATCATGTATCTACAGATGAAGTTTATGGTGCACTAGGCGAGACCGGCATGTTTACAGAAAGTACAGCCTATGATCCACACAGTCCTTATTCAGCCTCTAAAGGCATCCTCAGATCATTTCGTAAGGGCATATCATGATACTTATGGAATGGATGTAGTGATCTCTAATTGTTCCAATAATTATGGGGCAAATCACTTTCCAGAAAAACTGATTCCTCTAGCGATCAATAACATCAAGAACAATCAGCCCGTGCCAGTGTATGGTAAGGGAGAGAATGTAAGGGACTGGTTATGGGTAGAAGACCATGCGAGAGCTATAGACGTAATTTTTCACCAGGCCAAAAGCGGGCAGACCTACAATATTGGCGGTCATAATGAATGGAAGAACATTGATCTTATTCATTTATTATGCAGTATCATGGATAAGAAACTGGGCAGGACAGCGGGTGAATCAGCTAAACTGATCACTTTTGTAACTGACAGGGCCGGACATGACCTGCGCTATGCGATCGACTCTACCAAACTACAGAAAGAACTGGACTGGGTACCTAGCCTTCAATTTGAAGAAGGGCTGGAAAAAACCGTAGAATGGTATCTTGAAAATGAAGAATGGTTGAGTAACGTGACTTCCGGTAATTACCAGGCCTATTACGAAAACCAATACAAAAGCAGATAATCTAAATATTACTCATACCTTAAGGCTTCTACTGGATCCAGTTTAGAAGCCTTTTTTGCAGGGTAGTATCCTGAAATAATGCCTACCAATACACACAGCGCAAAGCCGCCTGCAATCCAAAGCCATGGAATGATAAAGGAGCCGCTCATCAGCAAAGAGATCAGGTTACCTATGCCTATCCCCAGAAATATTCCAAAAGCCCCGCCGATCAGACAAATGATCACTGCTTCAATTAAGAATTGTTTCCTGATGATGGAAGGTGTGGCACCAATAGCCTTCCTAATCCCGATTTCCCGGGTTCTCTCAGTAACGGATACCAGCATGATGTTCATCAGTCCGATGGAAGCGCCAATTAAAGTGATCCCGCCTATAGCAATCCCGCCCATCACGATGTACTTAAGTTTTCAAACAGGGTTTGTGCAATGGCATCACTCTTTATGATCTCAAAATTATTAGGCTCGGTGATTTTCACTTTTCTAATGTTCCTGAATTCTGCTGTGGACTCGCCGATGATGTTATCCATCATATCATTACTGGGAACCATCACTGTTATGGTATAAGAAGGGTTAGAGTTGGAATTGATGAGTTTTGCTTTGAGCAAGGGAATGAAGACAGCGCGATCGCCGCTAAAACCCATGCTCTGCCCTTTAGAGGCAAGTACACCAATTACTTTTAGACGGCTATTGCCTACGTTGATGATCTTGTCTATGGGAGAATCCTTTTTGAAAAGTTTGGTGCTGACCTCACTGCCAATGATACAGAGGTTATTTCCTGACTGTACTTCTGAGGGGCTGAAATTTCGGCCTAGTGTAAGGTCAAGTCCCTGAGATTTCAGTCCATTTTCATCTATTCCCTGGATATTGATATTTGGATTGGTTTTTTCGGTACCGTACTTTGCCGTAGCGCCTCCGCTGGCGCCTACACTAATGGCTACTGTAGCGGGTGTATTCAATCGCTTTTTGAATTCGATGGCATCTTCATAACGTATGGACCTGAAAGGTTTTGGCCGCTTGCCGCCACCCCCCACACGTATACCAATTCCCCTGTTCCTGATGTTAAAAGAATTAGCACCCATACTTGAAAATGTTTCAGTCATGCTCTTCTTCACTGCATCCAGCGTGGTTAGAATCCCAACCAGGGCAGAAAGACCAATAGCGATGATCAAGGCAGTGAGCAAAGTGCGTAAGCGGTTACTCTTGATGGATTGCAGCGCCAGTTTTACATTTTCGGTATAGGTCATTTCAGAAAGAAATAAGATTTTACAGGGATAAAAATAAAAAGTCCCGTTGTTAAGACAACAGGACTTGCTATAATGTTACAAAATGAATGTGATTAAACTGCGAAGCTGGTACCGCAACCGCAGGTACTTGCAGCATTGGGATTGCTAAAAGTAAAGCCCCTAGAGTTTAAGCCATCCTGCCAGTCCACCTGCATACCTAAAAGGTACATTTGATGAGCTTTGTGCATAAAGACTTTGATGCCATCTATGATAAACTCCTGATCACCTTCTTTCTTCTGATCAAAGCCCAATACATAGTTCATCCCTGAACACCCCCCCCCTTCAACGCCAACACGCAATCCAAAATCTTCAGAGATTTCCTGCTGATCTTTCAATTTGAAAAGTTCTTTAACGGCTCTTTCTGTGAAGGTTACTGGTGCAAATGCGGTTTCAACTATATTACTCATGGTATTATAAAATTAGAAATTTAAACTAATGTTCACCTGCTGTCGGTAAATGATCGTTTTATCGGGTAAATATAAATAATTTGTACATTTTTGTTGAGACTAATACCTAATTATTACCATTTGTAAACAAAACTGAATGAATACACAAGTCTTTTTAACTCAAGTGGCTGCATCGCTTGCGGGAAGTTTAGTAACCTTACTGGTCCTGTACCTTGTATTTAAGAATGAGCTGCAGGCATTTCGCCAGCCAGTGGTCAAAGAGAAAGCACCAGAACCACCAGTGGGCTACAAAGATGAACGATTGCAACTGCTTCCTTTACGGCTCCAGGCCCATGAACGCCTGATCATTTTTATCGAACGCATCAATCCAGCAAATCTGCTTCTCAGGGTTCATCAACAGGGTATATCTGTGGCAGATCTTCAATCGATTATTCTGAACGAGGTGCGGTCAGAATATCAGCATAATGTAGCACAACAGCTTTATGTAGACAATACAACCTGGAATGTGGTACGCGGGCTCAAAGATGATACATTAGCCATGCTGAACAATGCAGTGAAAGGGTTGCCGGAAGGAGCGACAGGAGCGGATCTTAGCCGAAAGATATTACAACATATGTCTGGCATAACGGATAGCCCCTATGACCTAACTCTTGATCTGATTAAAAGGGACATTCAGCAATTGTTTTAACCATGGCAGAAAAGAAACATACTACTACCTCAGGGATTGTTATCAAAGCACTTTACACTGAAGCCAGGCCCTCAGAGGAGCGCCCGGCAGAATTTCCCTTTACCAGGGGCATTCAAAAAGATATGTACCGGGGCCGGTTCTGGACCATGCGCCAATATGCAGGTTTTTCTACTGCCGAAGAATCAAATAAGCGTTATCATTACTTATTGGCCAGGGAACAATGGGGCTTTCGGTAGCATTTGATCTGCCTACGCAGATAGGATATGATTCGGATCATGAAATGGCTGAAGGTGAAGTAGGCAAAGTAGGCGTGGCAATAGATTCGTTAAAAGATATCGAGATATTGTTTGATGGCATCGAACTGAAAAACATCACCACCTCCATGACCATCAATGCAACGGCATCTATTTTGCTGGCGATGTATATCGCGTTGGCAAAAAAACAAGGTGCCGATCTGAAGCAAATATCAGGCACGATACAAAACGATATATTAAAAGAATATGCTGCCCGCGGAACCTATATCTATCCGCCGAAGCCATCTATGCGGCTAATTACCGATATTTTTGAATATTGCAGCAAGGAAGTGCCAAAATGGAATACCATTTCTATATCGGGCTACCATATCCGCGAAGCAGGCTCTACCGCCGTGCAGGAACTGGCCTTTACCTTGGCCAATGGCAAAACTTATTTAAAGCTGCATTAGAAAAAGGATTGGATATTAATGTATTTGCAAAACGACTTTCTTTCTTTTTCAATTGCCACAATAATTTTTTTGAAGAGATAGCCAAATTCAGGGCAGCAAGGCGGATGTGGGCAAATATCACCAAAGAACTGGGCGCAACAGATGCAGGGGCGCAGAAGTTGCGTTTCCATACCCAAACAGGCGGCTCAACACTAACTGCGCAGCAACCCTTAAATAATATAGTCCGGGTAACAAACCAGGCGATGGCCGCAGTATTGGGCGGTACACAATCGTTACATACCAATGGTTATGATGAGGCATTGTCGTTGCCTACCGAAGCTGCCGCCAAAATAGCATTGCGTACACAGCAGATCATCGCTTTTGAAAGCGGCGTAACAGATACGGTTGATCCACTTGGCAGGCTCTTATTTTATAGAGAGCTTAACCGATGAAATGGAAGCAGCTGCGCAAGCTGTATATAGATAAAATAGATGCCATGGGTGGTTCGGTAAATGCAATTGAGAAGGATATATGCAACAGGAGATTGCAGTGCTGCCGCTTATCAATATCAGAACGAGATAGAAAGTGGTAGAACGAGTTATGGTAGGCGTAAATAAGTTTACACAGAAGGAGGAAGGCATTAATGAAGTGTTTAAGATTGATGATTCCATCACGATACAATACAGACTGATAAACTGAGACAGTTGAAAGCTACAAGAAACAACGCTGCATGTAGAAAAAGCGCTGCATGAATTAAAGGATGCGGCCAAAGGGAAAGACAACCTAATGCCCTTTATTTTGACCGCGGTGGAGGTTATGCCACCCTTGGCGAAATAGCCGATGTACTACGTAGTGTTTTCGGCGAATATTAAAAAGGATGTTAATAAATAGTTATCCACACAAAAAATTGAAGTTAACACGGGTATGCTACTGCTGCCTAAGTACTTACAAAATAATTGAAATTTAAGTTTTTTTTGTTGATAATTTTTTGAATATTCGTTGTCTCTCGAAACGGAGCAGTTCCTTTATGCTCGTATCGGGACTGTAAACCAATAAATTATAAAAATACGCTATGGAAAAAACTTGTACTGAAGTTTGGAATAGCTGTCTTCAAATCATAAAAGATAACATCCCGAGCCAAAGTTTTAAAACCTGGTTCGAGCCGATAAAAGCCCTTAAATTGGAAGGCAAGGTTTTAACCATACAGGTGCCAAGTTTATTCTTTTACGAATGGCTTGAAGAACATTATGTTGGCTTGCTGCGTAAAACAGTAAAGAAACAATTTGGAGATGAAGGAAGGTTGGAATATAATATCGTTGTAGAGAAATCATCCAATAGCGAAACCATATACTACCAATATGCCCTCAAACGGAAATGGTGCAGAGGCAAAAAATCCAGTCGATGCCAATTCCTATTTCGATAAATAAGGATATTAAAAATCCTTTTGTTATTCCGGGATTGAAGAAATTGAATGTTGATCCGCAGTTAAACCCTAATTATACTTTCGAAAATTATATTGAAGGCGATTGCAACCGTTTGGCCCGTTCTGCAGGTTATGCTGTAGCTGCAAAACCGGGTGGTACTTCATTTAACCCGTTAATGATATATGGTGGTGTAGGTTTGGGTAAAACCCACCTGGCGCAGGCCATTGGTAACGAGATCAAACGCAACATGCCAGATAAACTGGTGCTCTATGTATCCTGCGAGAAATTTACCCAGCAGTTTGTAGATGCGTTGAAGAATAATAACATTAATGATTTTGTGAACTTTTACCAGGCGATGGATGTGCTCATCATGGATGATGTGCACAACTTTGCCGGTAAAGAAAAAACACAGGATATTTTCTTCCATATCTTCAACCACCTGCACCAATCAGGCAAACAGCTGATCATAACATCTGATAAAGCACCGAAAGATCTTGGCCGGTTTGGAAGAACGTTTGTTGAGCCGTTTTAAATGGGGCTTATCTGCCGATCTGCAGATTCCTGATCTGGAAACCCGTATGGCTATCCTTAAAAAGAAAATGTATCCGATGGTATCGAACTGCCAGAAGAGGTGGTAGAATACGTGGCCCACAACATTGATAACAACGTACGTGAGCTGGAAGGCGCAATGGTATCCTTACTGGCACAATCAACCTTAAATCAAAAAGAGATCGATCTGAACCTGGCCAAGCAGATGTTGAAGAACTTTGTAAAAAATTCTTCGAAAGAAATCTCGATGGAATATATCCAGAACCTGGTTTGCGAGTATTTTGAAGTGCCGATTGAAATGGTAAAATCACAAACCCGTAAACGCGAGATTGTTCAGGCACGCCAGATATCCATGTACCTGGCTAAAAGCCATACCAAAAGTTCATTGAAATCAATCGGTGATTTCTTCGGCGGCCGCGACCACTCTACCGTGATCTATGCTTGCCAAACAGTAGAAGATCTGATCGATACCGATAAGAAATTCAAAGGTTACGTAGCCGATATCCAAAAGAAATTGAAAATGAGCTAAAAATATTACTCAAAAGAAATAGAAAAGGCCCGGTAATCTTGAATTACCGGGCCTTTTTACTGAGCAAAATCAGTTATCCTAATTCGCCCAATGCCATTAGCCCGTAAAATAAGGCCGTAGTGTGTAGTGACTGTGCAATCTTATTGTCTTTCAAAAGCTGTTTCACTTCTTCAATGCTGTATTCTTCTACTTCAAGAATCTCGTGATCATCCAAATGTTGATCGTGCGTTTTGATCCCGCCTTTCAGCAAGTACATATGTGTTACATTATTGGAGGTGGCAGGATTGGGATAGGTAATACCCATCAGTTCTGAACTCTCAAAGGAATATCCGGTCTCTTCCAGCATCTCTCGTTTTATCGCATCCTCCGGTGCTTCATCGCCGTCTATGACACCGCCCGGGATCTCCAGGGAGATGATATCTGCACCATGGCGGTATTGACGCACCATGATGATCTTATTGTCGGCAGTAAGCGCTACAGCATTTACCCAATTTGGATATTCGAGTACGTAATAGTCGTCTTTAACTGTTCCGTTTTGCAGGTCGCAGGTATCCACACGCAGTGTAGCCCATTTTTCTTTCACCAGATACCTGGATGAAAGCTTTTTCCATTTTAGGATTTCCATTAAAAATATTTAAGATGTTGAATTTCTATTACCAGCTTCCGCTGCTGCCGCCACCGCCGAAGCTTCCTCCGCCGAAACCACCAAATCCTCCTCCGCTGCTACTGTCGCCGCCAAAGCCACCGCTTCTGCCGGAACTTCTTCCGCCACCGAGCAACATACTCCAGAATAAGGCATCTGCAACACCACGGCTACCAATGACCTGTCCGCCACCGCCGCCACCACCTCTTTTTAAGAAGATAATGATGACCACAATGATCACAATGAGGATCCCAATACTGGATGCCCCTCCACCTTTACTTTTCGCTTTAGGGTTGTCATTTTTATATTCACCTTTGGTATACTTGATAATGGCATCGGTTCCGGTGTCCAGTCCCTGGAAATAATCCCCCGTTTTAAAATAAGGCTTGATTTCGTTTTCTATAATGCGTTTCGCATAGATATCTGGCAGGACACCCTCCAGACCATAACCCGTTTGTATCGAGATTTTCCTGTCGCCAATAGCAACAACGATCATGATGCCGTTATTCTTGCCTGACTGTCCCACACCCCATTTTCTGCCCAGTTCCAGTGCATACTCATTGATGTCGTAATCTCCGACTGATTTAACGATGGCAATAGCGATTTGGGTAGAACTGGAGTCATCGAAAGCAACTAGCTTCTGCTCGAGTTGCTGAGCTTGCGCTGTGGACAAGGTGCTGGTGTAGTCATTGACAAGCTTATTTGGTTTAGCCGGAAAATCCTGCGCAAAACCAGACAGGGATGTTGCAATGAGTAATAATGCTAGGGCTAGTCTCCTCATCCCTGTTTGTTTTGATCCATGAAAATAATGTCATTAGGCAATTCATTGATGTCATCCTCCTGTGATGGAAAATACATAGCCAGCTTTTCCCCGGCTAGCATGATGCCTGCAATAATTCCCTGTGCGAGATTTCCGGAAGCAAAATGTGCTTTCATGGCTACCTTTGTCATCTCCCAAAAATCAGCAGGTACGACCTTATTGATTCCACGGTCGCCAATGATTGCAAACTTATGGTCTGCATGCGCAAGGTAAATCAATACACCATTGTGGCGAGAGGTCTTGTCCATATCGAGTTTAGTAAAATAGGAGGTCGCTTTTTCAATGGCGTCCCCCTCGCAATATTTATCTATAGCTATTCTGATTTCGCCAGAAGTGGCTTTCTCAGCAGCCGAGATCGCATTTGATATCAGTTCCTGTTCTTGTTCTGTAAATAAACCCATGTTGGATGTTTAATAAAGCTTCTAATTCTTTTGAGCGGTATTAGAATTCTATTTTAGGTGCATTCTGTGCGCCTGCATCTGCTTTAAATGCGGCTTTTGTGCTAAATCCAAACATACCTGCGGTCAGGTTATTAGGGAATGAACGTACTTTAGTATTATAGGTCAGTACCGATTCATTGAAATCTTTGCGCGCTACAGCGATCCTGTTTTCAGTACCTTCCAGTTGTGCCGATAACTCGCTGAACTGCTGAGTGGCTTTTAATTCAGGATAATTTTCTGTCAATACCATCAGTTTACCTAGGGCCTGGGTCAGCTGACCTTGCGCAGCCTGGTATTTCTGCATATTTTCTTCAGTCAGTTTACTTGGGTCTATGGTAATTTGGCTCGCTTTAGAACGTGCCTCGATTACATCTGTTAATGTTCCCTGTTCAAATTTGGCAGCACCTTTCACTGTTGCAACCAGATTTGGGATCAGATCTGAGCGGCGCTGATATTGAGTTTCTACCTGTGCCCATTTATTTTGTACAGTTTCATCCAGTTTAACAAGGCTGTTGTAGCCACAGCCACTTACTACTACCAATAAAACCAAAATTGCTACTACAGCTAATACTCCTTTTTTCATGTGATTTGCTTTTTAATCTTCTGCTACCCAAATAAGTCAGGTTTCAGTGCTTTTGTTTTTCAATTGTTAAATTACACATTAGAACTCAACTTTTGTACCTTTGTTACAATTCGGGATAAAAACCTGACAAGTTTATGCAAAAAGACATAGAGATTACCATTGCCCCTGAATTCATAGAGCAGGAATCATACCTTATCAAGAGTTTGGCAAATGCTTTAAAAGTTGATCCAATAAAGATTAAAGGCCATAAAATACTTAAAAGATCCATTGATGCACGGTCCCGGAAAGTCATTTACAGGCTTCAGGTCAGGGTATTTATTGATGAAGCACCTTTGGCAGAGATTTTTAAAATTGACTATCAAAATGTCAGGGACGCAAAGCATGTCATAATAGTAGGCGCGGCCCTGCTGGTTTATTTGCAGCTTTACAATGTATTGAAAACGGGTTTAAGCCTATCGTTTTGGAGCGGGGCAAGGATGTAAAACAAAGGCGCAGGGATCTCGCTGCTATTAACAAAGAAGGACTGGTAAATACTGAATCGAATTATTGCTATGGTGAAGGCGGTGCCGGAACCTATTCTGATGGCAAATTATATACACGTTCCAATAAACGTGGTGATATCAATAAGGTACTGGAGGTCTTTGTGCAGCATGGAGCGACAGAGGATATTTTGATTGATGCCCGCCCGCATATCGGGACTAATAAATTGCCGCACATTATCACTGCCATCAGGGAAACCATACTCAATGCCGGAGGTGAAGTACGCTTTGATCAAAAAGTCACAGATTTTCTAATTGACTTTGGTAAAATAAAAGGCGTGGTGGTCAATGGGGAAGAAAAACTTATGGCCAATGCGGTGATCCTGGCGACAGGTCACTCGGCCCGCGACATTTACGAATTACTACACAGCAAGAATATCCTGGTTGAAGCCAAGCCATTTGCGCTGGGTGTACGTATAGAGCATCCTCAGGCAATTATAGATGCAGCACAATACCATTGCGACATCCGGAGTGAATTTCTGCCTCCTGCATATTATAGTTTAGTAGAACAAGTCGGCAGCAGGGGAGTATTTTCATTCTGCATGTGTCCGGGTGGTATCATCGCGCCATGTGCGACTCATAAGGAAGAAATCGTGGTAAATGGCTGGTCGCCCTCAAAGAGGAATAATCCATTCGCCAATTCAGGTACCGTAGTGCAGATCACGCTGGATGATGTAAAGGGAGATGATCCATTACGGATGATGCACTTTCAGGCAGAAATAGAAAAAACTGCTTTCAGACTTGGTGGTGGTAATCTCGTTGCGCCTGCTCAAAGGATGGTAGATTTTGTGGAAGGGCGGGTTTCGCATGATTTGCCCAGGAATTCTTATTTGCCCGGAACACATAGCGTCATGTTAAAAGAAACATTGCCTGGTTTTGTGGCTTCAAGCCTAAAAAATGCTTTACCGGTTTTCGGTAAGAAGATGAGGGGCTATTATACTAATGAAGCGATCCTTGTGGGAGTGGAGAGTAGAAGTTCCTCTCCGGTAAGAATTCCCAGAGACAAAGAGAACTATCAGCATCCACAGGTAGCAGGATTGTATCCTTGTGCGGAGGGAGCCGGGTATGCTGGCGGTATCGTATCTGCGGCGATAGACGGAATCAATTGTGCAAACGCCATCCTGATTTAAAAAAACACATCCTTTCTCTGATTGTTGTTTAGGTTATGCAGGACAGTTTGCATCACTACTTAAATTTAGAAAGATGAAAAAGACATTAATTATTGGCGCTACACCAAATCCGACAAGATATGCTTTCCGTGCCGCCCAGATGCTTAAAGCAAAGGGGCATTCTATCGTGAATGTCGGCATCAAAAAAGGAGAAGTAGCAGGGGTGGAGATTGAAAGTGCTGAGCATATTCACGAAGACATCCATACCATTACTTTATATATAGGGCCACAGGTCCAGGATTCCTATTTCGATTATATATTAAAGACCAAACCAAAAAGAGTGATTTTTAATCCGGGGACGGAGAATGATCAGTTGGAAGACCTTTTAAGGGAAAATGCAATAGAGCCAGTAGAAGCCTGTACCTTGGTGATGTTGGCTACCGGTGAGTATTAGCGTTACTGTGTTCGGGTTTGTCATTTCAACAGAAGGCATTTGCTC
>CAWCIO010000009.1:310000-311585 GCA_963795585.1 uncultured Sphingobacteriaceae bacterium
ATTAACCCTGTAACTTCGGGAGAAGGGGTGCTCCTCAGCAATAGAGGCCGCAGAGAAATGGCCCAGGCGACTGTTTAACAAAAACACATGGCTATGCGAAATCGAAAGATGAAGTATATGGCCTGACACCTGCCCGGTGCTGGAAGGTTAAGAGGGGATGTCAGCCGCAAGGCGAAGCATTGAATCGAAGCCCCAGTAAACGGCGGCCGTAACTATAACGGTCCTAAGGTAGCGAAATTCCTTGTCGGGTAAGTTCCGACCTGCACGAATGGTGTAACGATCTGGGCACTGTCTCAGCCATGAGCTCGGTGAAATTGTAGTATCGGTGAAGATGCCGATTACCCGCCACGGGACGGAAAGACCCCGTGCACCTTTACTATAGCTTAGCATTGACTTTGGGTAAATGATGTGTAGGATAGGTGGGAGGCTTTGAAGCGGTGGCGCTAGCCATCGTGGAGTCAACGTTGAAATACCACCCTTTATTTATTTGGAGTCTAACTCCGCTCTGCGGAGGACAGTGCATGGTGGGTAGTTTGACTGGGGTGGTCGCCTCCAAAAGTGTATCGGAGGCTTTCAAAGGTACCCTCAGTACGCTTGGTAACCGTACGTGGAGTGCAATAGCATAAGGGTGCTTGACTGTGAGACCGACAAGTCGAGCAGGGACGAAAGACGGATATAGTGATCCGGTGGTTCTGCATGGAAGGGCCATCGCTCAAAGGATAAAAGGTACGCTGGGGATAACAGGCTGATCTCCCCCAAGAGCTCACATCGACGGGGAGGTTTGGCACCTCGATGTCGGCTCGTCACATCCTGGGGCTGGAGAAGGTCCCAAGGGTTCGGCTGTTCGCCGATTAAAGTGGCACGCGAGCTGGGTTCAGAACGTCGTGAGACAGTTCGGTCCCTATCTGTGGTGGGCGTTGGAAGTTTGAGAGGGCCTGACTTTAGTACGAGAGGACCGAGTTGGACTAACCGCTGGTGTACCTGTTGTCGCGCCAGGGGCATCGCAGGGTAGCTATGTTGGGACGAGATAAGCGCTGAAAGCATCTAAGCGCGAAACTCGCCTCAAGATGAGACTTCCATATAAGGGTCGTAGAGACTACGACGTTGATAGGCTGCAGGTGTAAAGGTAGTGATGTCAAAGCCGAGCAATACTAATTACCCGAAGCTTTCACAACAATAAATCTGTTGTTTGTTCTTCAAAACTTGACTTCTTTCAAAAATATGTCATAGTTAAAGTTAAATTAAAAGCTTTGCTATTGATAATTAAACATGTCAAATTATACAACTAAAAACATTAAAAATATTCAGGTGCCTATATCGGCGGTGTCCACCTCTTCCCATTCCGAACAGAGAAGTTAAGCCCGCCAGAGCCGATGGTACTGCAGTAAAATGTGGGAGAGTAGGTCGGTGCCAAATCTTAAAGAAAGCCTGTAGGGAAACTACAGGGCTTTCTTGTTTACACAAAATCTCAGGTTGAACAGTATCTCAGGTTATGCAATACCTCAGTTCACAATACCTCAAATGCACCTGCCTTTTGCTAACCCTTTGACCGAACACCTGCCGGTGTTAGGCAGGTAACAGTACA
>CAWCIO010000010.1:0-332233 GCA_963795585.1 uncultured Sphingobacteriaceae bacterium
ATCTTAAAGAAAGCCTGTAGTGAAAACTGCAGGCTTTTCTTGTTTACACAAAATCTCAGGTTGAACAGTATCTCAGGTTATGCAATACCTCAGTTCACAATACCTCAAATGCGCCTGCCTTTTGCTAACCCTTTGACCGAACACCTGCCGGTTTAGGAGGTAACAGTACAATATATAGCGAACTTTGTTAAAAATCTTTATGCTCGCCTCAAACACAATAAAACATCCTTTTTTGTATTCGTTCGTAGAATATAGTAGCGCTAGTATCAAACTATGCCATATTTTTTGGTTATATTTGTGTTGAATTTTAAATATAAACTAATGAGTTTTTTCGCAGATAAAAGAAGGGAAGTGATGTTGCATATCGAAAATTATATGCTGGAGATGATGGATACTTATCTGAAGCCAATTGATACCAACTGGCAGCCATCTGATTTTTTGCCAGATTCCACTAGCGAGACTTTTTTTCAGGATATAAAATATTACGTGAAAATGCCAAAGATCTTTCTTACGATTTAGTTGCGGTGTTGATCGGTGATACCATCACAGAAGAAGCATTACCTACGTATGAATCATGGTTAACTATGGTTGATGGGATTACAAAGAATGAGGAAGGTGGTTGGATGAAATGGGTTCGCCATTGGACTGCAGAGGAGAATAGGCATGGAGATTTATTAAATAAATACCTTTATCTATCTGGTCGCGTTGATATGCGTCAGATGGAGATTTCTACACAATATCTGATTGCGGATGGATTTGATATCGGGACTGGTCATGATCCATACAGGAACTTTATTTACACGAGTTTTCAGGAATTGGCTACAAATATATCGCATAGAAGTGTTGCTTCTTTGGCAAAAAAAGATGGGGATACCTTATTGTCTAAAATGTGTGGAGTAATAGCTTCAGATGAAGCGCGACATGCTAAAGCTTATAAGGATTTTATGGCGAAGATTTTTGAGGTTGATCCGAATGAAGCCATGATTGCTTTTGAAGATATGATGCGTCAGAAGATCGTAATGCCCGCTCATTTTCTTCGTGAGATGGGAATGAAAATCGGACAAACATTTGGTCATTTTACAGATGCTGCACAACGTTTAGGTGTATATACTGCGGTTGATTATGTTGAAATTATGCAACAGTTGATTGAGGAGTGGAAGATTGATAGCATGCGCGATCTTAATGAAGCCGGTGAGAAGGCTCGTGATTATATTATGGCTTTACCTGCCAGATTATTACGTGTAGCTGATCGAATGAAAAATCCTACAATGGAGTATAAGTTTAGCTGGATACATGCTTAAACCTAGAGAGAATACGTTTAACGTTATTTTTAAAGATTAAAATAGGCCCGGATAGTCATTATCCGGGCCTATATTTTTTACATATTTCTCCGGTATTGTCCGCCAACTTCATATAAAGCATTTGAAATTTGCCCTATTGAACAAGTTTTGCATGTCTCCATAAGCTCAGAGAATATGTTTTCGCCAGCTATGGCAACCTTTTGTAATTGTTTAAGCGCATCTGGTGCCCCAGCAGCGTTTCGTTGTTGGAATGTCTTCAAGGCAGCGATTTGAAATTGTTTTTCTTCTTCGGTTGCACGGATCACTTCTCCAGGGATAATGGTAGGAGAACCATTTTTATTAAGAAAAGTATTTACGCCTACTATCGGATATTCACCTGTGTGTTTTAATGTTTCATAATATAGGCTCTCTTCCTGAATCCTTCCTCGTTGATACATCGTTTCCATTGCACCGAACACACCGCCACTGTCGTTGATTCTTTTAAATTCCAGGAGTACCGCATCTTCTACCAGATCTGTCAGTTCTTCGATGATAAAGGCACCTTGTAAGGGATTTTCATTTTTGGCCAGTCCTAGTTCCCTATTAATAATAAGTTGGATTGCCATTGCTCTGCGTACAGAATCTTCTGTAGGTGTAGTAATTGCTTCGTCATAGGCATTGGTATGCAACGAATTACAGTTGTCATAGATGGCATACAATGCTTGTAGGGTGGTACGGATATCGTTAAAATCAATCTCCTGTGCATGCAGGGATCGCCCGGAGGTTTGGATATGGTATTTTAGTTTCTGTGACCGATCGTTGCCATTGTATTTGTTTCTGATGGCTTTTGCCCAGATACGCCTTGCAACCCGGCCAATTACTGAATATTCCGGATCAATTCCATTAGAAAAGAAAAAGGATAAATTTGGCGCAAAATCGTCGATTTTCATACCTCTGCTGAGGTAATATTCGACAAAAGTAAAACCGTTACTTAGCGTAAATGCGAGTTGTGAGATTGGATTGGCACCAGCTTCCGCGATATGATAACCGGAAATGGAAACGGAATAGAAATTCCTCACGTTTTCAGTGATGAAATAGTTCTGGATATCGCCCATCATTCTAAGCGCAAATTCGGTTGAGAAGATACAAGTATTCTGTGCTTGATCTTCTTTCAGAATATCAGCCTGCACCGTCCCCCTAACCATACGCATTGTACGGACTTTAATCTCCTGATAAGTTTCTGCTGGTAATATCTGATCTCCGCTTACACCTAGAAGCATTAAACCTAAGCCGTTGTTTCCTTCCGGAAGTGCAGCATTGTAAGCTGGCCTGCTCAACCCTTTCGACTGATAAATTGGGCTATCTTTTTATCAGTTTCCTCTTGGAGCTGATTTTCAATAATGTATTTTTCACATTGCTGATCGATAGCTGCATTCATGAAAAAACCCAGTAACATTGGTGCGGGACCATTGATAGTCATGGATACAGAGGTGGAAGCTGCACACAGATCGAATCCAGAATAGAGTTTTTTAGCGTCATCCAAAGTAGCGATGCTTACTCCGGAATTTCCAATTTTACCATAAATATCAGGCCTGATATGCGGGTCTTCACCATAAAGGGTAACTGAGTCGAAGGCGGTGGAGAGACGATGGGCGGACTGACCAAGAGATACATAATGAAACCTTTGTTGGTTCTTTCAGGACCACCCTCGCCGGCGAACATACGTGTTGGATCTTCACCGTCGCGTTTTAAGGGAAATACGCCTGCAGCATAAGGAAATTCACCCGGAACGTTTTCTGTGAGGAGCCATCTTGAGAATATCGCCCCAGTCCTCATATCTTGGTAAAGATACTTTTGGTATTCTTAGTTTAGAGAGCGACTCGTAAAATAGTGGTTGCTTGATTTCTTTGTCCCGCACTTTGTAGACGAAAAATTCCTTCTGTATTTGAGTTTAGTTTCAGGCCACAAACGTAGTAGTCTTTTGCATTCTCCATCAAGTTGTTCTTCCAGGTGCTGATAGACATCCCGAAGTGTAGTGCAGAATCTCTCGTGTTAAAATTGAAATCTTCAGATTCTTCTTTTGCAATTTTAAGGACACCTTTCAGCTGGTAAAGCTTGCGGGCAATCGTAGATTGCTTATCTACCCATAAACTTATAGCTCTCACTGGACTCGGCAATTTCAGCCAGGTAGCGTGTTCGATCGGGTGGTATAATGTATATTTTTTCCGATTCGGTAATAGTCAATTCCTTTTGCGCTTTAAAGTCTACATTTGTCTTTTCCTTGATCTTTTGCATCAGAGCATTAAATAGGTTGTTCATACCCGGATCGTTAAATTGGGAAGCCATTGTAGCATAATACAGGAATAGAATCGTCTTCAGCATCGAAGAGGTTATGATTGCGTTTGTATTGTTTGCGTACGTCCCTTAAAGCATCCAAAGCCCCGCGCTTATCAAATTTATTAATTGCTACTAGATCGGCGAAGTCCAGCATGTCTATCTTCTCCAATTGGGTCGCTGCCCCAAATTCAGGCGTCATCACATAAAGCGCGACATCGCAATGTTCTGTGATTTCTGTATCCGATTGCCCAATGCCGGAGGTTTCCACAATAATGAGATCATATCCTGCAGCTTTGCAAATGTCGATACTTTCCTGAACATTCCTGGAAAGGGCGAGATTTGCTTGTCTGGTGGCGAGGGAACGCATATAGACTCTCGGATTATTAATTGCATTCATCCGAATCCGATCGCCAAGAAGCGCTCCGCCTGTTTTGCGTTTGGATGGATCGACGGAGATAATGGCAAGAGTTTTATCTTTTACTTCAATGAGGAATCTTCGCACTAGTTCATCTACCAATGAAGATTTCCCGGCACCTCCTGTTCCTGTAATTCCTAGAACGGGAGCATTGTTGCCAAGGCTCATTTTCTTCAATTTGTCTACAAACGATTGTGCAGCTTCAGGATCATTTTCTGCGAGGGTAATCGCAGAGGCAATACTTTTTATCTCTTTTTTTGAAATGCTTTTCAGTTCAATATCAAGTATTCTGGTTATGCTGAAATCTGTTTGTTCCAACATATTATTGATCATTCCCTGAAGACCCATTTTACGTCCATCGTCAGGAGAATAGATTCTTGTAATTCCATATTTCTGAAGTTCTTCAATTTCTGAAGGAAGAATTACACCACCCCCGCCACCAAATATTTTAATGTGTCCGGCACCGCGTTTCTGCAGCAGATCATACATATATTTGAAATATTCCACATGTCCGCCCTGATAGGAGGTCATGGCAATTCCCTGCACATCTTCCTGTATAGCGCAGTTTACTACTTCTTCAACGGAACGATTATGACCCAGATGGATCACCTCTGCGCCTGAAGACTGCAGGATCCGGCGCATGATATTAATGGTTGCATCATGTCCGTCAAACAAAGCAGCGGCCGTAACGAAGCGGATCTTATGATTGGGCTTATAGATTTTTATCTGTTCCATGGCAAGATTATATTCGGTAACCAAAGGTAATAAAAAAGCCGCCCTATGTGTTAGGGCGGCTTTCGCATATTTGTCTTAGAATCTTATTGGTGTGTCAATTCCGTGATCGGCTCGCCTACACATCCGCTAGGCATTTGAATGTGGAGCATAGCAGCTAGTGTAGCAGCAATGTCGGTCATGTAATGCGTCTTATTTGTTTTTCCAGGTTTTACGTTCCAGCCCATGAATACGCATGGAATATGGTAGTCGTATGGATATCCGCTGCCGTGTGTAGTACCGGTTTTTAGCCGGCAATGTAACCGGGTCTCAAGAGTACATAAATGTCGCCACTTCTGCGTGCATTGTATCCATTGGTAATTGCCATTTTGAGATATTCGACCAAGGTAGATTCAGACAGCCTGCTAAGGTCCAAAGCATCTGCAACTTCAGGTTGTTTTCTGAATTCTGCAATGGTCAACTTTTTAATGGCATCATAATTAGCCTGGGCCGCTTCAATAGCTTCATGATTGAAGATAATCTGACTGTTTGTTGAAGTTACAATAGCTTTTTTGACGTTGAATTTAGATTCAAAAAGTTTGTTTAAAGTCTTGATGACCTCTGAATCACTAAATGTACCACCAGGTATTCTTTTTTCAGCAGCGAGCCCCGGAGCGTGCGCAGCACCATGGTCGGCAGAGATAAAGAACAAATAATTGCCTTTACCATATTTATCGTCCAGAAAGGAGAAGAAATCCTCCAGATCTTTGTCTAACCTAAGGTAAGTGTCTTCGATCTCAATGGAATTAGGGCCATACTGATGACCAACATAATCTGTAGCAGAGCAACTAACAGCCAGAAAATCTGTATTGCCACTTTGGCCAAGCTTTTCCTCATTGATGGCTAATTTGGCTAAATCTAATGTCAGGGTGTTTCCGTAGGGCATGCTTTTGATCATTTCATAGTTCTTGCCCGCATACAGTTTAAAGGGGTGTGGAAATACCGGAGCTTGCTCACCTCTTGCTTTTCCTTCATATGATTTATCATCTTCTGTACTTTGTGTATAGGTTTCTATCGGATAAAGTGTGTTCCAGTTCTTTTCCAGGTAAGTATTGACCGTTTTTTTCTTATTAAAATCCTGTAACCAGGCAGGAAGTTGCTGCATGTAATAAGTGCTGCTGATCCAGTCTCCGGTTTGCCCGTCGAACCAATAGGCAGCATTTGCAGTATGTCCTGCCGGCAAAATAGAACCACGGTCTTTCAGGGAAATCCCGATTACTTTGCTTTTAAAATTGGTCGCGAGCCTAAGTTCATCAGTGATGGTTGTCGAGAGCATGTTTTTGGGTGACATTAGTCCGGCCATGCTGTCGCTTCCAACGGTCTTTACGGTCGTATCTTCAGCACAATAGATATTGCGCTTCAATTGTGGATCATACCAATCATTGCCAATGATTCCGTTAATGGCGGGTACAGAGCCAGTATAGATACTTGCATGGCCACAAGCGGTATACGTTGGTGTGTAAGGTATAAAGGTATTTTCCGCTGAGAATCCTTCATTGACAAGGCGCCTGAAACCTCCCTTTGAGTACCTGTTGTAATAACGGTATAAAAAATCCCATCTCATTTGGTCAACTACCATTCCGACTATTAATTTCGGTTTTTTCAGGTCACCAGGAGTTTCTTTTGCTTTTTGTTGTGCAAAGGAGGAACTACCTAAAAGGATAAATGCAGTAAATAGTAAATAGATTTTTTTCATTGTATTGTGTTAAAGTTTTAAAGGTAGCGTTTCAAAGCTAAGTAAGAATTACCTGTATGTAAAGATTTTATAGCGCTTCCGCAACAACAAAGGTGCTGCCTCCGATAAAGATCAGATCGTCGTCATTGGCGTTATCCTTAGCGGCAGCTATGGCAGCGGGTACACTATTAAATACATTTCCTTTTAGTTGGTGTGATTTCGCTTCCTTTGCCAGTTCCCCTGCCTCGAGTGCCCGCTCCAGTTGAGGCTGACAAAAATAATAAGTTGCCTCTTTGGGTAACAGTTTAAGTACACCGTTGATGTCTTTATCTTTAACCATTCCGATCACCATGTGAAGTTTCTGGTGAGGGGTCGCCTGTATGTTATGCATTACTTCGGAGATACCAGCAATATTATGTCCTGTATCGCAAATAATCAGAGGCTTCTCTTCCAATTTTTGCCATCTTCCCTGAAGGCCCGTGAGTTCTTTTACATTTTTTAAAGAAAGGTTTACCGCTTCTTTACTGATTTGATATCCCTGGTGCTTAAGTATTGTTACCGCTTTTATGACCGTAAGGATATTTTTTCTCTGGTAACTTCCGTTTAGATCCAACTCCAGTTTATCATAGAGCAAATCAGCCCCCTTGGCAATCGCAATCTCAAGATAGTCGGCTTGTTTAATATGTTCAATGAGCTGAAGCGACTGATCGGCAAATTCAATTTCACTTTCCGTATCCATGGCTTTTTGCAGAAAAACTTTGTCTGTTTCTGCCTGGGATTCACCTATTACTACCGGAACTCCGGGTTTTATGATGCCCGCTTTTTCGTAAGCAATTTCGGCCAATGTATTTCCCAGGATATTAGTATGGTCTAAGCTAATATTGGTAATCAGGGAAAGTTCAGGTGTAATGATATTTGTGGAATCCAATCGTCCGCCTAATCCGACCTCAATAATGGCGATGTCTACTTTTTCCTTTGCAAAATAACTGAATGCCATGCCGACGGTGACTTCAAAAAAAGAAGGACTGATAGATTCAATGATTGCTTTCTGACTTTCTACAAAGTCAATAACAAAATTCTCCGATACCATTTGCCCGTTGATCCGTATCCGTTCCCTGAAATCCTTTAAATGTGGAGAGGTATAAAGTCCGGTTTTATAACCAGCCTGTTGCAAAATGGCGGCCAGCATGTGGGAGGTAGAACCTTTGCCGTTCGTACCTCCTACATGTATGGATTTAAATTTATCTTGTGGATTTCCCAGGTTTTCGCACATTGCAATGGTGTTGTGCAGGTCTTTTTTGAATGCTGAGGCACCGACCCTTGTAAACATGGGTAGTTTACTGTATAAATATTCTAGTGTTTCTGTATAATTCATTACCGTGGTTTAACGGTACAAAAGTATCAAAGCTGAGGAGTTATTTAACCTTAAAATTGAAAACAACCACACCAATCTGAACATCAGGTGCAGCATCTGATGCGCTCAGACGAGCACCTAAAACTGCATCTTTACATTTTTGCCAAAGTTCGCGGTCATTTAGGGTCGTGCCTTTCACACCTGGTGTAGCTTCAATTACTACACCACCTTTATTGATGCGGATCCGTACTGCAATTTTTCCTGTTTTTTGGCCATCATCCTGGGGAGTTACAAGATTAGTGAATTTGCGGAGTGGGATGGGGGTTTTCCCCAAATCCTGAGCCGCCTTCACCATAGTTGGGCGCTAGTGGATCACCATCTTTATCACCTTGGTTTCCTGGAGTGCTACCTGTACCATCACCTCCACCTGTACCTTTATTGGCCTTGCCCTTATACAGGGCATTCTGGTTAATCGCAGGTTTGGCTGGCTTTTCCTCTGTCTTGGCAGTCGGAGTAGCATTACTGATTGTTTTCTTGGTATTCACCGCTACCGCATCCTCTGAATTTTGGGTTTGGATGTCTTTATCACTGCTCTGTGTGGCAGGAGTTTGAGGTGTCGGCTGTGTAGGAACTACCTTGTCCGGCGGGCGGTTATTTGCATTCGGATCTGCTGAAGGCTCTTCAATGCTGGTATAATCTGTACCCATCCCTTCCGCAGAAGTACCATAGTTGACAACAATTCCACCCATACCTATTTCTTCTGGTTCAAAATTGCCTATAGCAATGAAAAAACTCAGCGCAAGCAATGCAACCATGATCCCTGTAGAGATGGCCAATGCTTTGGGATAGTTATTTTCTTCGTTAGGATAGGTCATTATTTTTTAGGTTTGACAGCCAGTACTAGTTTCAATTTCAACTTATTGGCCACGTCATACACCGCCATCGTATTTTCTATAGAAACGCTCCCTGCGGCATACAACATAATTGTGAGATCCGGTGCTGCTTTTTGATAAGCCTCTAAGGTAGATTCAAGGTTTTCCAATGTTAGTTGGTTGTTTCTCTACAAAATAATTTAGCTTCTCATCTATAGATACAGTAACGGTTTTTTGAGCATTAGATTGTTGACCTGACTCTGATCTGGGCAGCAATAGCTTTACTACCTGCGGATTAACCACGGCAGAAGCCAACAGAAAGAACAACATCAGGAAGAACATGATGTCATTCAAAGCAGAGGTATGGACCTCTACCGTACCTTTATTTCTTTTGCGTAAATTCATTATTTTCCTGGCTCCTCTAATAGATCAATAAACTCGATCGCATCTGTTTCCATTCTCAAGATTATCCTTTCGATCATCGCATTTAGAATGTGGTACAGGACATAGGCAATGATACCCACGATCAGTCCAGTTGCAGAGGTGATCATTTTGGTGTACAGACCACCTGATATTGTTCCGATTTCAATTGCACCTTTGATAGATACATCGTGGAAAATGGTAATCACACCGATGATCGTTCCTACGAAACCCAGCATGGGTGCGATACCAGCAACGATACCAAGGATACCGATGTTTTTCTCTAGTTTAGAAACTTCCAGTTTGCCATTGTTTTCAATAGCCGCCTCGATATCTTTGATCGGACGTCCAATTCTCTTCAGGCCCTTTTCCAGCATTCTCGCAAGTGGAGAGTTATTGTTGCGGCAAAGTGCAATCGCATTTTCCAAACGTCCTTCATGGATGTACTGTTTGATCTGAAGCATCAGGTTGGATTCGGTCTTGGAGGCTTTTCTGATGGTCAGATAACGTTCTACAAAGATAACGAGTGCCATAAAGGCCAGTAAAGCCAATGGAACCATGACCCATCCACCTTTAAATAAAAGGTCTATAAAATGAAGCTCAGGAGGAGCAGCGGCAACGGCTTGATTTAGGTTGTTTGCGGTGTCAGCAAGTTGTGTAGTGGTATCAATGGCACCTTGTAATAATGCAATCATGTTATTTATGGTTTGTGTTTGTGTGTTTAACTGGTAAAATATAAATTTCTGGAATTTTAGTACTTTCTTTCAGCAATTCAAGTTCCTTTTTAGCTGCTGACTCCTCAGTAAAAGTACCTAAACTTATTTTAAGTCTTTTGCCGGGAAGATTTGCAACCTTTGCTTTAATCCCTCTTTTCTTCATCTGTGCCAGGAAATTATCCGCTTCATTCTGATTAGCGAGTGAGGCAGCAATGATTTCATACCTTATTGGTGCAGTTTCACTGACTGGGGCCACTACTACGGCAGCCGATGCAGGTTTAATCTGAACCGTATCTTTTTTTGATGTGTCTTCCGGAAGAACGACATTACTTTTTGCGATACTGTCGGCACGTGAAATAGAATCTGCTTTTAATTGAGCAATACTCGCTGCAGCGGTATTTGACTGGCTGGCCGGTTTAGTGTTGCCGGCGGCTTTAGGCTTAAAAATTTCCGGATTAACAAAATAAAATGCCGCAGCTGCAGCGAGAATAATGATCACAGCTATTAGAAGTTTAGCATACAGCGGAAAAGATTTCCGCTCGTTCGCATTAGTTGCGACTTTTTCTACTCCAGGAGTCTGGCTGTTGTAAAAAGTCCATACACTACTGGCTTCCTGAGACTCAGTACTCACAACGCTATATTCGTCTGGTCTTGGTATTACTCTAGTTCGCTCTTCAATTTTCCGTACTTCTGTAATTTCTGCTTCCTCAACTTCAGGTTTTATCACTTCGTTCGCTTCAGGTTCATCAATTGGCTCCTCAATTATGGGCTTTTCAACCTTGGGTTCTTCTTGAGCAGAAACTACCTTTGTTTCTTCTTCGATAGGAGCATTAGTTGTTTCTTTTTCCAGTTCCCCTGAAGTTTGCGTTGGAACAACCGGCTCTGAAATGTGTTGGTACGCGTAATGATCAACTTCTCCTATTTCTTCGTATACAGGTTCTTCGTCATCTTCAACTTCGGAAATACCATCTGTCAAATCAGCATTCTGAGCTTCCAGCGAGATTTGCTCCTCGGTCGGTTGTACTGGTGTTATGGGAATGATTTCGGTTTCGGTAACTGATACTTCTTCCTTGATACTTGGCAGTCCGTAAAAATCAAAACCAAGTGTTGCGGTAGCATCCGGACTGAATGCAAGGCCCTCTTCTGTTTGTCTGATTGTTCCTAGTTCCCCGATTCCGGCAATTTTATTATCGGCTAATTGCTGTAGCAATTCCTCTGTAAACTGACCAATATAATAATTAGCCGAATCGGTAGATATGTTTCTTTTTTGGGATATAAAATCTAATAAGGCAGTATGTTCCCTTACTTCCGATGTAAAATCCAATGTATAACTTGGTGGTACAAAGGCATGTTTTTCCGCATCATACTTCCCCGGAGATTTCCTTTTATAGAAAGTTCCTATTCCAGGAATCCCCACTTCTTTACGGGTTTTTACAAGTTCAGTAAGGTATGATAAGATGTCCATTCTGGTAAAAATAAATTTTAATTCCGTATCAACCAATTATTAATTAAAATGCGGTTAGAACGAATAGCTGATTCCACCGAAAATGCTCATGCCAATTGTTTCATAGTTAAGGTACCTGCTATATGAAGTGTTCAATAAATTATTTGCTCTGGCAAATGCAGAGAATTTATTATTGATCTTATAACTCGCTCCGGCGCCCAGATCTACGAAACCTTTTACTGTTACCACACGCTCATTTATAGGGTCAGGGATTAAATAAGGGCTTGCAGGAGCAGCTAGATAAACTTTGGCTTTGCTATCATCCTGGATCGCTACTGAAGCATTGAGCGTCACTTTTTTATTGACTACATAACTCAGATCAGAACTTAGGCGCATCTGCGGTTTAAACCAGCTTTGTGTTTCAGCAGCAGGCTTATAATCTTCAAAATTCAATTTTCCGGTCCATTTTAATTCGTCGCTCACTTGCACCGAAATTTCTCCTTCCAGTCCGATAAGTTTCATGGTTCCGAAGTCATAGATTACGTCAAATTTATTTACATTACCAAAGTTGTTTACAAATAAGGGCATGTCTTCGAATGCGCTTGTGGTAAACCCTTGCTTTGTAACCAAAACCTGGACCGCCAGTACCTTTAATACCTCCGCTGATACTGAGTTTTTCAATAGTATTTTTAATATTGATATTGCTGTTTAGGAAGGGGTTTTCGTCTGTAAAAAGTTTCAATGAATTTCTGGCGACATCTCCCTTTACTTCTCCAAAGATCTGTAAATAATCAGGAATCAATGTGAAGTCGGCTGTCACTGCAGGGAAAATCCTGCTGGAGGACACATCACCAAATTCCTGTACAAAGTTAATTCCGGCAGTAATCTTTACGCCGCTTGCCTGCAGGCGTATGTATGGATTTAATCTCAGCAGGTTATTCCCTACACTGGTAATCGAATCTTTGGTGTTGCCTACTTCTGCTGAAGCAGCAAGGCCCAGGTTAAATTTGCTGATCCTTTTATTCAGGTAACCGTTTAATACCAGTGAATTTTCTTTTGCATTGAATTTATCACCCCAGATATAGCCATTCACTTTGGCTGCGTAGCTTAGGGCATCAGGATCATCAGTATACTTATTCACAATCTCACCTTCTGCTTCAAAGAAGTTCAATACCTGTTTTTGAGGATTGGGATTGAATGTTGGGTTTTCTTTGTCAATTCCATAAAAGAAAAGCCCGTTTCTTTGGAAATTTACACGTCCGCTCAAAGTGTTCATTTCACCAATGCTACGGCCAAATATACTCAGCTTCTGTTGATCAGATTGTTGTTTGTTTAATTTTCCGCTTTGCGAAAAATGTTGAAAATAAGCACCAGCTTGAAGTGCAGGATCTTGTCCAATATTCACATAAGCTTCTCCTAATATGGTTTTGGCAGAACCGAAGCCTCCTTTTACATAATTATTAATTAGTTCTACCGCTCTTTCTGCTGCTAGTTCCTGGGCCTGAAGCTTGTTGATATCTGAATTTAATTCCAGCTTCCTGTCAGTCAAACTATAGTTGAACTTCGCTTTATAGGTTTTTACATCATTTAAATCCGGACTTCTTCTTAGTTTTACCGCTTCTGCCAGAACTGGTTTATAAGGTCTTACAACTTCAATTTCTTCCGTTACTGCTTTATCTTCTGTCTTCTTTTCGGTAGTCTTAGGATCCTGTGCTTTCAAACTTAAAACACCAGCCGTTATAAAGAAAAGGGTACTATATATGAATTTGGTCAATCTCATGTTGCTCGTTCTTATTTAATTTTTTCAAGTTTAGCTTTTGCTGTTGGCACAATGTCGTCTTTGCCTTCATAGTTATCTATTAAGCTCAATAAGGTGCTTTTTGCTTGTAAATTGTCTTTTAATGCCACGTAATTGTCTGCCAGTAAAATAAAGGCTTTAGCTACCCAGTAATCATATGAGGGCATATTGTTGATTAGGTCAAAACAAGTTTTTGTAGAGGTTTTGTAATCCTTTTGTTCGTATTGTATCAAAGCAATATTGTATTTCGCTTCTGCAGCAGCAACTGTTTTTGTTTTGCTGACTACCATGTTGAAGGCTTTGATCGCTTCGGCATTATTTGCCCTTGATCATATAAGCTTTCCCGGCATATAGGTCTGAGCTATTTTTTTCCTCTTCCGAAGATTTCTCAGATTCTTTGATCAGCTTTACATATCTCAGCATATCATCTGGGGCCAGTAAGGCATCGTAAGCTTTCAACAAATTGTTCAGTGCATAAGTATAATGCACTTTATAATCTGCTGTGGTTTCCAGTCTTTTCAGATAGACGATGGCCTCATTATATTTTTTCTGATCCAGGAACAATTTGGAAACACTCACTAATGAGCGCTCCGTATAATCACTTGTCCAGTCATTGAGGATATATTCATAGTCAGCAACAGCTTCTAGTGGACGTCCCATTTTAACCAGCGATTCTGCTCGTATAAATTTAGCTTCTTTATCATGAATTGCTTTTGGGAATTTGTCAAAATAAGCATTGATTGCTTCGAAAGCTCCTTGTGCATCGCCTTTCAGATAGCGGTTATTGGCTGCCTGAAACATGATGTTGTCCTGCTCAGCAGCTGAATAATTACCCAATGGGGTCGTAGCGGCATAAGCCATAAACGCTTGTGAATCTCCACGGTCAACATAGATATTCTTAATAGATTCCAAAGCCTGTTTGGCTTCTTCTGTGCTGGCATATTCGCTGATTACTTTTTTGAATGATACCAGCGCTGCATCATCTTGATCCTGGTTGTATTGAACCAAACCAATAGTTACCAAAGCACGTGGTACGTAGCTGCTATTCGGGTATTTACTACAATAGTGAGATCAGGTCCGTCTTGGATTTCTCAAAATCACCTTTATTGAAATAGGTATACGCAGTTTCGAAACCTGCATCATCTGCATAATTGGAGTTAGGGTATTGCTTGAGCAAATCTTGCATGGTTGCGATTTTCGCATCATTCTGATTTTCTAACCCCTGGATCATTCCGCGTTGAAACAAAGCATAATCTTCTCCGGTTGCTCTGCTGGCTATGATTTTATTATAGTTAGCCAAGGCATTGCCGTAGCTTTTGTTCACAAAATAAGAGTCGGCAAGTCTGATAATGGCATCATTTACTGTTTTTTGATCTTTATCGTTGCCGGCCAGGAATCGTTCGAAGTAGGTCGCTGCTTTTCCATAACTTCTCATCTTCGAAGGCGGAATAAGCAAGAGCATAATTGGCAAAGTTATATACGCCAGTTTTACGTGCATCCGGGCATATCCAGAAATTTCTCAAAAGTGGCTAACTGCTTCACCAAATTTCCTTAGTTCATAGCATGATTCAGCTTTCCAGTAGGTATTTAGTGCCAGTGATTTCTTCATCTTCCGGGAACTTTTCTGAGCGCAGGAACATAGAAAGTGCATTTGGAAATGCACTTTCATTGTAGAATTCAAGCCCTCTGAAATAAGTAACCTTCTGATAAGCTTCTTTAGCCTCAGGGGTTTTATTAGGAATAGGTTCAAGGATATCGATCGCAGCCTGGTAGTTTTTACTGGTCAGCAAAATTTCACCCAATAATGTTTTTGCTTCATTGATCTTACGTGATCCAGGAAACTGTTTTAGGAAGTTCTGTGTAGCTTCTAAAGCTTGTTGATTAAATTCTAGTTCATAACTCAATTTGGCATAGTTGATCCATGCTTCTTCCTGTATTCCTTTATCAAAATCAAGTCGTGAATGCCCTAAAAAATGCACTTCTTGCTTTTTCTTTATTGTTTAGCTGAATAAATGGCCTTCCCAGGGTATACATACCATTTTGCAGGTATACATCATCCGCATTTAACTTTTCCAGAACTGTTACGGATTCATTATATTTTTTAAGCTGGAACAAGGAATAACCATATTGATAGATAAAAAGATTGTTCTTGTTGCCTGATTTATCTTCGGCATAGAAATCCGTGAAGTATTTCTCTGCATTTTCATAGTCGGATTTTGCAAAGTAAGAAGCTGCAATCAAACTTAGCATTTCTGCTTCATATTGTTGTTTGGAATTTTTAAATATTGGAATGGCGTAGCTGATTACATCATCGTAACGCTCATCAAGGTAGTACATCGAGGTAATGTAGTATGGATAGCTTGCCTCATAGGTTGGGGAGCCCTTTAGCTTTTCAAAATTGGCTAATGCAGTTTTATATTCTTTATTGAGGTAATTGATATAAGCGAAATAATAAGTAGCACTTTCCTGAAAAGGGGATTCTATCTTTTTTTACCGCTTCGAATAAGGGCTCTGCCTTCTCGTATATCATTTAATTCACGAAATAAGCATAACCCTGTTTAAATTGATATTCCATTCTTTGTTTTCCAGATAACGTAGAAGGATCTGTTTTTTCAAACCATTCTAGGGCTTTTGTATAATTTTTTTGTGCAAAATAGGATTTACCCACATGGAAATAGGCAAGTTTTGTATTTGGGTTTAAAGGATAATCTTTGATAAAGCTTTGAAACAGACTTTCTGCATCACTATTACCAAGCTCCAGTGCACAAACTGCCGCATAGAATTTTGCATTTTCTTTCAAAAGAGAAAGCTCTGAATTACTTTCCTGTTGGGTACCTGGTTTTTATCGTATGTTGCTCTACTAATTTAAATTGTTGTGCAGCGGCTACAAACTTTTCATTGTCCAGTAGTTCAAAGCCGGTTTGATAGTTTTTGTTGAGGTTAACTAATGTACTTGTCTGCGCATAACTTGTGGCAAAGCCACCTGCCAGCAACAGGGGTATAAAAAAGTATTTTTTTTGCATCTGATTTCAAATATGGTTGGTACTAATATAAATATAGTATTGTGTCTTATCAACACAAGAAATTAACAAGTGTTGATAACAAGGTTTTAACGAAAAGAAAAAGGAATTGGTATAAAGGCTTTGTTAAAGAAATTAATCCCGCTGTGAAGCCAATAAATAAAGTACCGCCATTCTAACTGCAACTCCATTTTCTACCTGTTCTAAAATAATGGATTGTTTGCTGTCGGCTACATCACTGGTAATCTCCACACCTCTATTAATAGGGCCAGGGTGCATCACAATAATTTCCTTATCAAGATTATCCAGAATCTGTTTATTTAAGCCGTACATCATAGCATATTCTCTTAGAGAAGGAAAATATTTGATGTCCTGTCTTTCCAGCTGTATCCGAAGCATATTGGCTACATCGCACCAATTTAATGCTTTAATCAGGTTATGTTCTACTTTTACGCCGAGGCTGATGAATGTGTTTAGGAATTAATGTGGTAGGTCCGCAAACCATTACTTCTGCACCTAGTTTCTGCAAGACAAAGGATATTTGAAATGGCTACTCTCGAGTGCAGGATATCACCAACGATCACTACTTTTTTACCTGCTACATCCCCCAATTTCTGACGGATCGAAAAAGCATCCAGCAGAGCCTGAGTAGGATGTTCGTGTGCACCATCTCCGGCATTTACAATTTGTGCCTTGACATGTTTGCTTAAGAACTGACCTGCACCGGCATAAGGGTGTCGCATAACCACCATATCAACTTTCATAGCCAGGATGTTATTTACTGTATCGATCAGGGTTTCACCTTTGCTTACTGATGAAGAAGAAGCCGCAAAATTTACTACATCTGCAGAAAGTCGTTTTTCCGCAAGTTCAAATGAAAGCTTGGTACGGGTAGAGTTTTCGAAAAATATATTGGCAATGGTAATATCTCGCAGAGACGGAACCTTTTTAATAGGTCTGTTAATCACGTCTTTAAAATTATCTGCAGTTTCGAAAATCAATTCAATATCATTCCGGTTAATATCTTTAATGCCTAAAAGATGTCGGGTTGATAGTTTTTCTACTGCCATATTATTTATTGCTTTCTGATAATAAGATTACTTTGTCTTCTCCTTCGGTTTCTTTCCAGCTTACTCTTACCTGCTGTGAATTCAAGCTGTCTACCTGATGGCCGATATAGTCAGGCTCAATAGGCAGTTGTCTGGAAAAACGCCTGTCAATTAATACCATTAGTTCTACTTTTGCTGGTCTTCCATAAGCAAGTAAGGCATCCAGCGCAGCTCTTATGGTACGGCCTGTCCATAAAACGTCATCAATGAGAATAACATTTTTACCTTCGATGATGAAATTAATGGTATTACTACTTGCGGAAACGATTCCATCCTTCCTCCTGAAATCATCCCTGAAAAAAGTGATATCAAGATTACCTTTTTTAATGGTTGTTTTTTTTAGGATTAAGGAAAGTTCTTGTTGGACTCGATCGGCAAAATAACTGCCTCTTGGCTGTATGCCAATTAAAACAGTATTAGAAAAATCGGTGTGATTCTCAATTAATTGATGACAAAGTCGTTTAATTGTGATCTGGAATTTTGGACCGTCTAGCAGGGTTCTCTTTTGCATTGACTTAATAATTGCACAAATATAGCCAAAAAGTTGTAACCCCAAACCGGGGAATTGCCTTTTTATAAGTTTTTCTATAGATAGTTTTTGGGATAATTGATCTTCAGTCGATTGTACCGTTGCAATTGGGTTTTTAGTCTCTGCTGAAAATCTGCAAAATCTTTCTTGCCTTTTGGACTCCAAAATACTTCACTCAGGGCATCAAGCCTGGGGAATAACATGTATTCTGCCTTGGCAGGATTGGCGATGTATTCCGACCACAGGTTACCTTGCGCGCCCCATATGTACTGGCTTTCCTGATTATTGAGTACTGCAGGTACTGGCTCGTAATCATATACGTTCTTAAGTGGCAGATACCTAGCTGCTGTCAACGAATCATCTTTGAGAAATTGGGCATGATTGAAATACATAAAGTTCTCTGGAGTCATGATTACTTTGTGTTTTTGCTTTGCGGCAGCGATTCCACCCTTTTCTCCACGCCAACTCATTACTACTGCATTTGGCGCCAGTCCACCATCCAGGATCTCGTCCCAACCTATAATGGTTTTTCCTTTACGGTTTACAAATTTTTCTATCCTCTGGATGAAATAACTTTGCAGACCATTTTCGTCCTTTAATCCCTTTTGTTTGATGATCTGTTGGGAGAATGCAGATTGCTTCCACCAGATTTTCGAACATTCATCACCTCCTATATGAATGTAAGGGGAGGGGAATAAATCCATGACTTCTGTCAATACCTCTTCCAAAAAATTAAAGGTTTTTTCAGTGGGTTGCAATACGTTATTGAACTTATTGAAAATGCCCCATGTCTGCGCTACTTCGTACTTCTTATTAGGAGTAGTGCCTAACTCTGGATAGGCAGCCAACACAGCCATGCTGTGCCCGGGCATTTCTATCTCGGGTATGATGGTGATGTATCGCTTAGCTGCATAGTCGATGATATCTTTAACTTCCTCTTGTGTGTAATAGCCTCCATAGCGCCGGCCATTATTTCCTGTTCCAGGATATAGACCAATGATGGTGCCGTTTCGCCAGGCGCCTATGTCTGTTAGTCTGGGATGTTTTTTAATCTCTATCCTCCAGCCATGGTCGTCTGTCAAATGCCAATGAAAATAATTTAGCTTGTGCATAGCAAGGTAGTCTATGTATCTCTTGACAAAGGCTATATCGAAGAAATGCCGACTTACATCGAGATGCATCCCCCGATAGGCAAAGCGAGGATAGTCGGTTATCGTGACTGCCGGAATATCAAGCGTTCTCTCTACTGTGGCTTTTATTGGGAGCATTTGAAGGAGTGTCTGCATGCCATAAAAGATACCTTCGTTGGTTGAAGCACTGATCTCTATCTGCTTGCTGCCGGAATTAAATTGATATTCTCCGGTATGCGCTCTTGCTCCTGGAGTTTTGATGAACCTTATGGTGTTCGTTTTTTTCTCATTATTGAGATAGGTGAGGATATTCAGCACCACACCATAATATTTCAATACATATTCCGCTAAAAAATCCGCTGTAGTTTTTAGCGCAGGATCGCTGATGAGTATTGCTGTGTTGTCTCTCAGTATGAACTTGCGCTCTGCAACATTTAGCGCTAAATCCACGGGTTTTGGAATAATTGCAGGAATTTGTGCATCGGCGGTTAAAAAGAAGAAGAGGATAGGTATTGTAGACAGGAAAGATTTCATAGTGTTAGGAAAATGTACTTCTATATAACAAAAAAGGCATCCTGTGCAGGATGCCTTTAATATATAAGTTTTAAAGATTACAGACTATTTTTTAGCTTTGCTTTCTGCGCCTTCCATTTGCTCTTTCAATTGAGCAAGAACACCTAAATCGCCTAAAGTTGATTTTTCAACAGAATCTTTCACTTTTTTCACCGCGGTGCTAGAAGCTTTAGCTTCTTTTTTCTTAGCATTACGCTCTTCGTTAGCAGCTTCAGCTTTAGCTTCTTCCCAAATACGTGCGTGAGAAATAACGATACGTTTAGTTTCTTTGTTAAATTCAATGATTTTGAACTCAGCGGTTTCTTCAGCTTTTAAGCTCTTGCCATCTTCTTTAACCATGTGTTTAGTAGGTACGAAACCTTCAACACCATAAGGTAAAGCAACAACAGCACCTTTATCAGTTACTTTAACAACGGTACCTTCATGTATTGAATCGATAGTGAAGATAGTTTCAAAAGTATCCCAAGGGTTTTCTTCCAGTTGTTTGTGACCTAAGCTTAATTTGCGGTTTTCAACATCAAGTTCAAAACAACCACGTCTAATTTTTCACCAACTTTAGTGAATTCGTTAGGGTGGTTTACTTTTTTAGACCATGAAAGATCAGAGATGTGGATCAAACCGTCAATACCTTCTTCCAGTTCAACAAACACACCGAAGTTGGTCATGTTTTTAACTGTAGCTATGTGCTGTGTGCCAATGGCATATCTTTCAGCAGCATTTTGCCATGGATCAGGAGTTAATTGTTTAATACCTAAGCACATTTTGCGCTCGTCGCGGTCTAAAGTTAAAACTTGAGCTTCGATTTCGTCGCCAACTTTCAGGAATTCCTGTGGGTTGCGTAGGTTTTGCGACCATGACATTTCTGAAACGTGGATCAAACCTTCAACACCCGGGATGATTTCTAGGAAAGCGCCGTAATCAGCAACAGTAACAATTTTACCTTTAACTTTAGAACCAACCTAATGATCAGTGTCGTCAAGTGATTCCCAAGGATGAGGAGTTAATTGTTTTAAGCCTAAAGCGATACGTTTTTTCTCGTCATCAAAGTCAAGAACAACAACGTTGATTTTCTGATCCAATGCTAATACTTCTCTTGGATGCTCGATGCGGCCCCAAGAAATATCAGTAATGTGCAGTAAGCCGTCAACACCACCCAAGATCGATGAATACACCGAAGTCGGTAATGTTTTTAACAGTACCTTCCAATACCTGACCTTTTTCAAGTTTGGCAACAATTTCAGTTTTTTGGTTTTCCAAATCGTCTTCGATCAGCACTTTGTGCGATACCACTACGTTTTTAAACTCGTGGTTGATCTTAACAACTTTGAATTCCATTGTTTTACCCACATAAACATCGTAATCGCGGATAGGTTTAATATCGATCTGTGAACCTGGTAAGAAGGCTTCAACGCCCATGATATCAACAATCAAACCACCTTTAGTTCTGCTCTTAACAAAACCGGTGATGATTCTCATCATTATCAAATGCCGCATTAATCGCTTCCCATGATTTTTGAGTTTTTGCACGTTTGCGAGAAAGTACCAACTGACCGTTAGCATCTTCCTGCGAGCTTCAACAAAAACTTCAACTGTATCACCGATTTTCAGATCAGGTGTATCACGGAATTCAGAAGTAGATACCAAACCGTCAGATTTAAATCCGACGTTTAATACTACATCTTTGTTGTTAATATATACAACAGTACCGCTGATGATTTCGCCTTTAGTGATAGAATTGAAAGTTCCAGTCATACATTTCTTCAAATTTTTCACGGTCTGCATCACTGTAATTACCAAATTTTTTGTCATCAGCATCCCAATCAAAATCTTCGATCTGGTGTTGCTAATTGATGATTTGATCTCTTCGATCGAAATTGAATCAGCTTCTGATTCAATTGTTTCTTTTTCGTCAGGCGAGCGTCTGCACCTTGCAGTTCAGCTGTTTTAGCTTTTAATTCTTTTTCTGCTTCTTGTTTTTTTGCCATTAAAATTAATTATCTCCTTTTCCCAATTTAGGGACTGCAAAGGTAGGAATTATATTTTTAATAGAAAAGATTTTTTTAATAAATGTTGTTGATTTTGAAGCAATTGTATATATAATGTAGGCAACTTCTTTTTTTCTTAATTTTTAGGTTAACATTATTTAAAGCAATGGATTGCGTAAATTCAATATGTTTTTCGATCGAATTGCTATATTGCGTCATCAACATGGGTTTTTAATGAAGAAGAAGGTTTCGATAAAGGATATTGCCAAGCAGCTAGGTATATCTATCAGTACAGTGTCATTCGTGGTTAACGGTAAGGCAAAGGAGAAGCGAATCAGTGACGAGCTTACTAAAAGAGTATTACAGCTTGTTGATGAACTTGATTATAAACCTGACGCGCTTGCGAGAAGCTTTAGAACTGGAAAAACTAACATTATCGGTTTTTTAGTAGATGACATCTCCGAACCATTTTTCTCAGGTATCGCCAGATTTATTGATGAAAAAGCATCAAAGAAGGGTTATAAAATCATATACAGCAGCACACGTAATAATAGAAAGAAAGCAGTTGAACTTCTACAGATCTTTCAGGCCGGCATGTGGATGGCTATATTATTGCATTACCAGAAGGTACAGAGGATGAAGTTCAGGCACTAACTTCCAGTGGTAAACCTGTAATCTTGTTTGATAGGTATTTTCCCGGTTTAAAAACAGATTATGTAATTATTAATAACCGTGAAAGCACATTTAATGCTGCAGTACATCTTGCAGATAATGGGTATAAAAATATAGGCTTTGTTACTATAGATACAGTAGAGCAGCAGATGTTGGATAGACTTAAGGGCTATGAGGACGGTGTAAAGGCGAAAGGTTTAAGAGCAAACGTCATTAAGATTCCTTACTCCAATGCTTCAAATTCGAGAGATCTCATCGCAGCTTACCTGCAGGAGCAGCAGCAACTTGATGCTGTGATATTTGCAGCTAATTATCTAAGTATGGATGGACTGAGGGCTATTCAGCGGCTGGAATTAAAAATACCGGAAAATCTTGCTGTAGTTTCGTTTGATGATTTTGAATTACTGGAGTTTTCTGCCACCACAATTTCTGCAATCGCCCAGCCTTTAGAAAGGATCGCAGAAGAAATCATGTCGATTCTACTTAAAAGATTGGAAAACCCTAATGCAGAAGGGGGATTTCATCAGGTGGTGTTGCCAACTGACTTCAATATCAGAAAATCTTCTTTGCCACTTAAGAATTCGAAAACTCAGTAAATTGTATTTTTGAAATTATTTTATGATAAAATCAAAATAATATTTGTCTTAAGGTTTGCTGGATTGTGAAATTCACTAAACTTTTTTTTGTTTTCGAGAGGTGTAGTCTTGTTCCTGAAATTTGGATAACCAAAAATCAGGACATGAACACATACTTAAACATTTTTATTTTATGAGGCCGATTAAAATTAGTTCGGCCATTACAAATCGTAATGAAGCTTCAGTTAACATTTATTTAAATGAAATAGACAAGTACGAGTTATTGAATTCAGTAGAGGAAGTAGAACTGATACGCCGTTTCAAAGAAGGCGACATGTCTGCATTGGATAAGATTGTTCGATGCAATTTGCGCTTTGCTGTTTCGGTAGCAAAGAAGCACCTTTGCCCGGGCATTACACTGGCAGATTTAATTAGTGTAGCAAACATTGGATTAATCGAAGCTGTTGGGCGATTTGATGAAACCAGGGGATTCAAATTCATTTCTTATGCAGTATGGTGGATTAGACATGCAATATATGATGAACTTGATCAGCACCTCCGAATGATCCGTTTGCCAGGCAATCATCTTTCCGCAGCAGCGAAAATAAAAAAGATAAAGGATGAGCTTGAGCAAAAACTCGAACGCCTTCCTACAGATGAAGAAATCGAAGAGTTAGCAGGAATGTCAACAGCAAAGATGCTTGACATCACAATAAACGCCCAGCGTGTCTTTTCGTTGGATAGTGTTAGCAATGAGGAGGAGGGATGCTCCTTGCTAGACAAATTGCCAGACGAGAACGGACTACCAGCAGATTATTTGGTTACGAGCGGAATCGAAGCTGAAATAGTAGGCTATCTTGACTTGGTTATTCCACTTAGGGAACGAAATATTATAAAGCATTTTTTTGGTGTAGGTGGTTATGAACAAAGTGTATTGTCAGAAATAGCGATAAAAATGAACCTCAGTAAAGAGCGTACTCGACAGTTAAAATATAAAGGACTTTCTAAGATGCGTGAATTTTTAAATAAAAAAACCGCCTGCTAGCATACAGACGGTTTAGACAAACCTAATGAACCTATTATTTGCCTGATTTCTTTTTGTCAGCTGGTTTTGGTGTAGTAACTGGCTCTGCTTTCTTTACTTCAGCCTTTGTATGTTTTGATTTGTGAACAGCAGGTTTTTGAGCTGGAGTTTGAGTTACAGCAGGAGTTTTTGCGAATGCGCCAAAAGTTGTTGCAACTAATGCTAACGCTAAAATTGTTCTTTTCATGTTGATATTATTTAGTGTTTTTTGTTATACCAAAGTTGCACACCAAACATGAAGATTTCATGAAGAAAAACTTAGGCAAACTGAAGTGCCTTTTCCTTTTTCAGAATCTATAGTTAATGCGATCTGATGGAACGTGGCTATGCTATTGGCAATTGCCAGCCCAAGTCCATAGCTGTCCTGTCGCTCCGAACCTAATTTCTCAAATCGGATAAAGGCACTTTTTACTTCTTCCGCATCCATACCCCCGCCAGTGTCCATAATGAAAAGGTTAAAATGGTTTTCTTTTGATATACCATAGATCTTAATCCAACCCGATTTTATATTATACTTAATCGCATTGCTGACCAGGTTACTAATTAAGATGTGGAATAAAGATTTGTTTCCAGTGAAGTGGTAGTCCTCAGGTAAGTCTATGCTCAATTGCAGATCCATCAGCAAAAGCCGATGTTCCAGTTCTTCATAGACATCGTTTACCGTTTCTCTTATAGAAATTGCGTCCTGCTTATGATATTGATTGTTCTCTACTTTTGAAATCAAAAGCAGGCTGTTAATGATAGACTTTAATCGACTTAAAGTTTTCAGACAGGCAAACAGTTTATTTTCACCCTCTGTTGTCAGTGTTTCATCATTAAGGAGATTCTCTAAACGGGTACTTAATACGGAAATAGGAGTGAGCAGTTCATGCGATACATTTGCGATGAATTCCTTTTCTGTCAGAAAAAGGCCAGCAATTTTATTCATCAGTATGCTTATGCTCTGGTCCAGAATTTCAAAATCCTTTGTGCTTGTTTTTACTGGTTCATAGTTAAAATTAATCGGATCATTTACCTTGTTCAGTTTCTGGTCGATGATACGGTAGAAAGGGGAAAGCAGGAAGCGTGTAAAGGCCAGGTCTGCCAGTAAAGAGAGCACAACGGCCGCTAAAAGGATAAAAAAGGTAAATACAGAAATCGTATGCTCCAATTGAGATACAGCAGACATTGTTTCTCCCAGCTCTAGTCTGTAACGCCTGTATTTGTAGACAAAATCGGCTGTCAGAATCTGGTATTCTTCCTCATTACCTTCTATGCTGCGGATCTCCTGGGAGAATTGTTCTCTAACCGGAGCATTATTGTTTTCTATTTCTTTGAGAATAATGTATTCTTCCTTCAGCAGATTATAATCTGTAAACGTTCTTTGTTTGGTCAGTAAGTCATTGATCTCATCGCCGGTTAAATGATTGATCAGTTTGGTCTTTTTCTGAGCTAAACGTTGTTGCAGATGTTTAACAGAGATGTGGTTGATGGAGATCAGAATCAGGAAACCAAGTAGGGTGATGATGGCAATCTTCGTTAGGGTATTATATAAAGCAAGTTTAAACTGAAGTTTCATGGTGTTCTTTGCTTTATAAAGCTACAAATCAAAAGTTGATTCTATACCCTATACTTCTCACCGTTTCAAGCCATTCGATTTTAGCATAAGCAGATAGTTTTTTGCGTAGGTTCTTCACGTGAACATCTACAAAATTGGAGTCAGAGTTGATCTCCAGAATATCACCCCACACATGCTCTGTGAGGTTGATTCTGGAGATTACCCTATTTTTATTCAGTACGAGATAATTGAAAATTTCAAATTCTTTATTTGTCAGATTAATGCGATCCCCATTAAAGCAAAGCATATGGTTTTTAATATCGAGCGTAAATTTGTGTACATTCACTTCATTGCGCTCCAGTTTATGCTTTCTTCTGATGATGGCATGCATCCTCGCCATTAATTCTGTTAGCGAAAAAGGTTTAGCCAGGTAATCATCTGCACCTGCTTCAAGCCCCTTGATACGGTCATCCACATCGCCTCTGGCTGTAAGGATAATTACAGCATCATCTCTTCCGGGTATTTCCTTAAGCTCACGCAGTAATTCAAAGCCATCACCTCCCGGTAATCCCAAGTCCAATAGAATGAAATCGTAGGAATTAACGAAAATCTTTTCTGATGCTGACGATTTTTTCCAGGCATGTTCTATGCTGTATCCCTCTTTGCCAAGAAATTCAGCCATTTCGAGCGCAAGTGTTTTTTCGTCTTCAACAATTAAGATATTCATTATTTTCTTTATTTCCAGCCACCACCTAATGCCCGGTAGAGGTTAACAACCGCCTGCAATTTTTGCAAACGGTCGTTAATACTGTTCAATTGGGCTGTCAATAAGCTTTGTTCTGAAGTTAATACATCTGTATAATTGGTTGCTGAACTATAACGCAGCAATTCTTTTGTAAAGTCAACAGCCTTTGTGAGAGATGCAATTTGCTTAGCCCTGGTCATTTCTTTTTCTGCTGCTGTCTGATAAGGAAAAAATGCGTTGGAGACTTCCTGTCCACCAGTCAGTAAGGTTTGCTGAAAACTATAGAAAGCCTGCTGTTGTTGTGCCTCTGCAGTTCTTAGTCTGGCTTTATTGATTCCTCTGTTAAAGATAGGCTGTGTAATACCACCAATCAAATTGTAAAATATCGAATTATTAAAGAAATCTTTCAAAGTCAATGTCGATAATCCTCCATTCGCAGTCAATGTAATGCAGGGTAGAAATAAGCCTTAGCTACATTTTTATTTTCAAATGCAGCACGAAATGCGTATTCTGCTGCCTGTACATCTGGTCTGTTTTGCAATAATTGAGCAGAAAGCCCAGTTTGCAATTGATCGTATACGGCTTGCTGGTCCAATGAAGAACGTTCAATGCTACCCGCTCCTTTACCCAAAAGTATGCTTAAAGCGTTTTCGGTTTCCCTGATCGTTCTTTTCAAATCAGGAATGGTTACCTGTGCTGCATACAAATTGGCTTCGCTTTGTACTACTGCTGCTCCATTCACAACAGCACCTTCCTTCAAAGCTTTCATTGTTTCTACATCGCTCTGTCTTATTTTAATGGTTTGTTCAGTAATGGCCAATTGCTTATCCAGCGCCAGAAGATTATAATAATTGTTGGCAATAGTAGCAATCAACTGTGTCTGTACAGCCCTTTTTGCGGCATCTGTCTGCAACAGAGAAGCATAGCTGATCGTTTTGCGCTACTAAGTTGTCCCCAGATATCGGCTTCCCAACTGGTACTTAACTGAGCCTTGTAGGTCTGAGTCTCAGTGTTGATGTTGATGCCTGGAGGAAAATTAAGTGCTGCCCTGCTTTGCTTGGCATCTGTAACGGATAGGTCGCCCGACAAGCTTGGTAACATGGCACCCTTGCTTTGCAAAAGTGTTGCTTCGGCGATCTTAATCCTTTCCATTGCTTGTTTCAAGTCTAGATTTTCATTCAAGCCCTGCTGAATCAGGGATTGTAAAGTCGCATCTGTAAAAAGGTTTTCCAGGGCAGGTCTGCTATAGTAGTGCTATCGGTGGTTTTGCTCCCCCGGTACAGTCCTTGCTGTTAACCGCTGGTCGCTCGTATTTTTTAGTTACGCAGGCGGTAAGGCTTAAGGCTGTAAAACCGATTAATAATAAATGATTTATTGATAGAGTTCATGTTTTTTTAATTAGTGTTCGCGGGTATCTACTTCAGGAAAATCAATTGCTTTTTGCTTGATATCAACGCTTTCATCAAAGGGCGATTTGTTACTCACTCTTTCCTGTAAGCTCTGGAAAATGATGAATAATGCCGGGATCACGAATACACCAAATAGAGTACCGATCAACATCCCGCCAACTGCACCAGTTCCTATGGATTTATTACCTGCCGCACCTACTCCTGGTGAAAGCATTAGCGGCAACAGACCCAGAATAAAAGCAAATGAGGTCATGAGGATCGGACGTAAACGCGCAGTGGCGCCATCAATTGCCGCATTCACAATACACATACCTCTTCTTCTTCGCTCTACCGCATACTCCACAATTAAAATGGCATTCTTGGCAAGAAGACCAACTAGCATGATCAGCGTAATTTGCGTATAGATATTATTGTCTACAGCAAAGATCTTATCAAAAATAAATACACCTGCTAAACCTATTGGTAAAGAGAACAATACTGCCAATGGAAGTATGTAACTTTCATATTGTGCAGCAAGCAGGAAGTAAACAAATATTACACAGAGCAAAAAGATGAAAATTGTCTGACTTCCGCTCGACATTTCTTCACGTGATAAGCCTGAGAATTCATAACCGTAACCTACAGGTAAGTGGATTGCAGCTTCTTCCTGGACAGCTTTCAGGGCATCACCTGAACTAAAGCCTGCATTCGGACTGCCTGTTACTGCGATAGAGGTATATAAGTTAAAACGCGATATTGCTTGAGGACCATATACTCTTTTCAGCGTAATAAAACCACTGATAGGCGCCATAGTACCATTCGCATTGCGTACATAAATGCTGTTTAAACTTGCTTCGTTCGAACGGTACTGGGCGTCTGCCTGGTACATTACCCGGTATTGCTTACCGAATTTGTTAAAGTTGGAAGCGTATACACCGCCATAATATCCCTGCAATACGCCTAGCACGTCACTTACGGTAAAGTCCTGCTTGCTTCACTTTAGCGACATTGACATCTACTTGAAATTGTGGGAAGTTAGGGTTAAATGATGTAGAGGCATATTGAATTTCTGGTCTTTTGCTAAGTGCTGCCAGGAATTCGTTACCAATTGTATTGAATTTATTGATGTCGCCACCAGTTTTATCCTGTAGCTGGAATTCGAAGCCACCACTGGTACCAAAGCCTTGAATGGTAGGCGGGGCAAAGAATATAATTTTAGCACCTTTAATATTTCCTGTTTTAGCAAATAGTTCAGCAATGATCGCTTTCACATCACGTTCTCTTTCATTCCAGGGAATCAACCGGGAGATTACCATACCATAGGAACTTCCTGAACCACTTATCATACTGCGCCCAACGACCCTCAGAGAGCTTTTAATTTCTGGTATTGAATGCACAATTTCGTCGATTTGCATGATCACTTCATTGGTGCGTTCCTGTGAAGTACCGGGCGGCAGAGAGATATCTGACATAATAGTACCTAAATCTTCGTTCGGTACAAAGCCTTTTGGCGTAGTATTCATAGTCCAGATCAATACACATGTAAAGGCAATGATACCCAGGATCGCAATCCATTTTTTTCTGGCCAGAAAGCTTACCGATCTTTTATAGCGGTTGGTCATCAGGTCGAAAGAAGTATTAAATGCGGTATAGAACCTTTGCATGAAATTTTTCGACTTACCATGGTCGTCTGCGTGTGGTTTAAGCAGGAGCGCACAAAGTGCCGGACTTAGTGTTAAGCGCATTTATGGCGGAAAGAATAATCGCAATCGCCAGCGTTAAACCAAATTGTTTGTAAAATACACCTGATGAACCCTGTATGAAACTCACTGGAATAAATACAGCTGCCATTACCAAGGTAATGGAGATGATGGCACCAGTAATGTCCTCCATCGCATCGATCGTCGCTTTCTTTGCAGACTTATAGCCATGATCCAGTTTAGCGTGAACCGCCTCCACAACTACAATGGCATCATCTACCACGATACCAATTGCGAGTACAAGTGCGAATAGTGTTAGTAGGTTAATGGTAAAGCCAAATAAACTCAGAAAGAAGAAAGTACCAATAATGGCTACAGGTACACTGATTGCAGGGATAAGCGTAGAACGGAAATCCTGCAAGAAGATGAATACCACAAGAAATACCAGGATGAACGCCTCAATCAAGGTATGGATTACCTTCTCAATCGAAGCATCAAGGAAGTCGTTCACATTTACAAGGGCAGTGTAGTGCATGCCCTTCGGAAAGTTGACCGAAGCTAGTTCCAGCGCATTTAAAGAACCTTCAATTACATCTTTTGCATTGGAACCTGCAGTTTGGTTGATCGCAATACCTAATGCTGACTTGCCATTAAACCGTACAGAACTGGCATAACTCTGTGCCCCCAATTCTATTCTGGCTACATCTTTCAATCTAAGTACCTGTCCGTTCTCTGCAGTTCTGATGATGATATTGCTAAATTCAGTTTCGTTTTTTAAACGACCGGAATATTTCAAAGTATATTGAAAAGACTGCTGTCCTTGTTCACCAAACTGACCCGGTGCAGCTTCGATGTTTTGCTCAGCAAGGGCTACGCTTACATCATTTGGGACCATACCGTAAGCCGCCATTACATCTGGTTTCAGCCAGATACGCATGGTGTAATCCATCAGGCCAAATGCGCTCGCGTCACCTACACCATTTATCCTTTTGATCTGCGGAATCAGGTTGATGTTAGCATAGTTCTGTAGAAAGCTTTGATCAAAAGAAGCACTGTCGCTATAGATCGCAAAGATTAATACGTTACTTGCTTGTCTTTTTGCTGTGATCACACCTGATCTGGTTACTTCTGCGGGGAGTAGACTTGAAGCCCTGGCTACTCTATTTTGCACATTAACCGCAGCCAAATCGGCATTAGTGCCCAGTTTAAAGTTGATAGTGATGGTTGCTGTTCCGTCGTTACTTGCACTGGAAGTCATATAGGTCATGTCCTCCACACCATTAATTTGTTCCTCCAGCGGGATAACCACACTGTTCATGACCACATCGGCATTTGCTCCTTGATATGAGGCCGAAACCTGTACGGTGGGTGGGGCAATTTCGGGATATTGAGACACTGGCAAGGTAACAAGACCCAATACACCAAGGATAACGATGATGATGGATATGACCGTAGATAATACCGGTCGTTCTATAAATTTCTTAAACATATATTCTATATCAGCAGGTTTGAAAACCTGATTTCGTTAACAGGTTATTTATTTTGGAGGTCAGCATAGACAGAATCTGCAGCTTTTTCCTCTGGTTTGATCTGTCCTCCATCTTTTAGAGTCTGAAAACCTTCCAGTACAATTTTATCGCCCGCTTTCAATCCTTTGGTTACCACGTAAAAATTTCCCTTAGTCAGCTCCATGATTTCAATCTCTGTATTCTTAACGATTCCTTTGCTGTCAACCACATAGACAAACTTCTTGCCTTGCAGGTCGATAGTAGATTTCTGAGGGATTAATACAGCATTTTCTAAGGGCTGTGGTACGCGAACAGATGCACTTGCACCACTTCTTAGTAACATTGATGGGTTGCTAAAAGTAGCTCTCATACTCGCCGAACCAGTATTCGTGTTAATCAGTCCGTTGATTGATTCAATCTTACCGTTTTCTGCATAGGCTGTTCCGTCTGAAAGTACCAATGAAACTGCGGGTATGTTTTTCAATTGTGCTGCCAGATTATTGCCTTTATAATGTCTAGAGAAGTCGAGCAGTTGCTTTTCATTCATTGAGAAATAAGCATATACTCTTGATATATTGGAAACCGTAGTCAGTGGTTGTGCGCTGGTTGCACTTACGAGGCTACCGGTTTTATAGGGGATACTTCCAATTACCCCATCTACCGGACTTTCTATTTTTGTATAACTAAGATTTACTTTTGCATTGGATAGTTCAGCCCGCGCTTGTGCTAAGGCTGCTCTTCTACTTTGAAGGGTTAATTGAGCTGCGTCAAGGTCGTACTTACTGATGATGTCTTTTTCAACCAAAGGTTTTGTTTTGTTTACCTGAAGTTGTGCGGCATTCACATCAGCTTCTGCACTGCTGATCGCTGCATTGGCAGTCCTAACCAATTGTTCATACTGTGGTGCATTAATTGAAAACAGGAGCTGGCCTTTTTTTACAGTAGCACCTTCGTCCACATAGATTCTTTCAATGAACCCATCGACCTTGGGTCTAATGTCTACATTCTGTATGCCCTCCAAGGTAGCGGGATAGTCAATTTCCAGATTAGTAGATTGTGCCGTTACAGCAACTACAGGATAAGCCTGTACCTGGTCAGGAGCACCTGCGCCAGCCTTTTTCTGATCTTTATTCCCACAAGAACTGATGATCAGCAGGGCAGGGATTAATAGATAGAGCGATTGAACTTTAGTTTTCATATTTAAGGATATTGTGCGTTTTTTAAGGGAATATAGTTTCAAAAATTATTTGTTTGCGTTCTTGCATTAATGCATCGTACTCATCTTCACCAAGGTTAAAAAGTATGCGGTTCAGGGGAGCTGTTACCATAGGATAAGTCATCATCGAAAAAAGATTCATACAAAAATGCCGGGGATTCATCTTTTTGAGATTGCCTTTGTCCATTTCTATTTGGATTTCCGCCAACAACCCATTTGCTCTTTCAGCTCTTGCCTTTTTATAATCGATCACATCGTGCCTGTTCATTTCAGTGATGATAAAAACCTCGCGGTAAGGGTATTTCATCGCCTCGCCGATGAACACATCAATTAAGTTGCGTATTTTTTCTTTAAACGACTGTGCAGATTCAAAAACCTTGTCTAAAAGGCTAAATAGTTCATCTTGAGCTTCATGAAATACCTGGTCAAATAATGCATCGCGCGAACGAAAATAGTAGTTGACCAGGGTGCGGTTTACTCCAGCTGCATCTGCAATTTCCTGAGTGGTTGCATGTAATTTACCCTCTGCAAAGAATAGGTGTTTGGCAGTATCTTTAATAAGTTGTTCTGTTCCCGTATCTCTCGTGGTCATCTCTCTTAGTTTGACAAAAATGTTAAACAAAAATAGAGATCGGTAAATTGAGTTAAAACATCGAATTGTAATGTTTGACGAACAATTGGTTTTGTAACTAAAGATTTGCAGAAACATGCTGCAATATCATTTGTTTTTTAAGAAAAATCTGAAAAGGTCAGACAGGCATGTGGGAGTGTACTTGTTCAAGTGCAAAATCCAATTGTTCTGCCTCTGTAAGGTCAGTATTATCCAATATAATTGCATCTTCCGCCCGGGTGAGTGGGCTTTCTATACGTGTGGTGTCAGCATAATCGCGATGTGCCAGGTTTTCAAAAACATCTTCCAATGATGTAGTTGTATCTCCTTTGCTTTGCATCTCTTTATATCTCCTTTCTGCCCTGATTTTTGGATCGGCAGTCATGAAAAACTTCACCTGTGCATCAGCAAATACTGTGGTGCCGATGTCGCGTCCATCCATCACGATATTCTTAGATTTACCCATGCGCTGCTGTTGCTTTACCATTTCTTTGCGAACCAGTTTGTTAGCAGAAACCTCACTTACCTTTTCCGATACCGGCATTTGCCTGATCTCTTCAGATACTTCCTCTCCGTTTAGGGTAATATGTGATTGGTAGTCCCTGGAATGGAAATTAAGTTCAATATGCTGTAATGCATCTTTTACCGCTGCTTCACTACTGATGTTAGTATGATTCCTGATAAAATATAGTGTTACTGCGCGGTACATCGCTCCGCTATCTATATAAATGAAACCTAGTTTTTTCGCCAAAGCTTTAGCAAGAGTGCTCTTGCCGCAAGAAGAATATCCATCTATAGCTACAACCAGGTTTTTTCTCATACATTACAAAGTTAGTATTTAATGGAATTGTTTAAAATGAAATTTATGTTAATGTATTAACTTTGCCAAATGTTACCTACTAAAGAAGACCTGCTAAAGGTTGCAGTATTTAAAACCTCCCGAAGCGGAGGTAAGGGAGGGCAAAATGTCAATAAGGTTTCCAGCAAAGTGGAATTAATTATTAATATAGAAGATACACCTTTCTTTAACAACGAAGAGCGTATGCTGCTAAAGCAAAGGTTGGCCAACCGGTTGGATCAGGAAGGTAATCTGCACGTCGTTTCGCAGGAGGACAGAAGCCAGCTCATGAACAAGGAAAGAACCATTCTTAAAGTGATCACCCTCTTCAAGGTGGCCTTACATGTGCAGAAACTAAGAAAACCTACTAAAACGCCGAAGTCCATCATTCGCAAGCGAATGAATGACAAGCGCTCAGTGGCGACCAAGAAAAGTTTCAGGCAACGACCTCAGTTAGACTAAGGTCAACCTAGTTAAATCTGTAAAACATACTTATGGACCCATATTGATGGGCCTTCGCGCTGCTCTTGATCTCTTTGCTCTTAAAGATCATCCCAAAATCAAAGGTGAATCGTTGCGAACTATAATTGAAACCGATCTGCTGGGCAAAGACCAAGGGCTTTATATCAAAAGTTACTGGGCTATTGTCCTTAAACATACTGCCTTGAATAGTTGCGTCATAAGCTACGAAATTCAGTTGCGGTTTAGCATAAAAGAAAACTTCCCGTTTTGCCAATACTTTTGTTTTTGCATGATTACCAATTACAGCATTGGTATATGACGAGTTGAATAACTGATTTAATCCACCTGCTCTAAACAGAATTCCCGCTCCTGCACCACTAAAGGTTGTACCTACGTTAGCATAGCCTTCAACTGCGAACTCTGTAGTGTTACTGGAAGAGCGCTGGAGTAATTTGGTATATTGAGCAGATAGGTTTATGGCTAACTCATTTTTGATCTGGTATTCCCATCCTGCAAGTTCGTAAAAACCAACTGTATTGTGCAGGAGTTCCTGTCCATCCTCGGCTAACGAATTAGGTCCGGTTGTGCCAACCTCAGTGCTAATCTTTAATACACTTTCGTTTGTTTTGAACCAGCTCATAGCACCGCCCGCATAAAGGTATCCTGCAAACGGACGATCCTGACGTGCAGGATCAGGGGCGTAGCCAGAAATTGGATTATACATCTTTTGCCCAACTGAGATCTCGTAGGTCTTTTTTTCTAAACCACCTTTTAATGCCGACTGATCCATTGCCCTTCGGAAATGAATAAATAACCCATTGGTATAATAGCGATCAGAACCCTGCCCCAGGTAAGAATCATTATCGCTTTTAAATCCAAATTCATTTTTATAATTCTGCGAAAAAAGGCTGCTGCTCCATAATAAGAGTGCCGCACTAAGTAAAAGTTTGTTGGTCATTGTTGGTTAAAAAAAACTCCGGATAAAATTTCCGGAGTTCAAGTTAGTATTTTTAAAATTAGAAAGAATAAAATTGTTAGTGAGCGATGGTCTTAGGTTTTACCGTCAGGTCCTGAGGGTTTTTAACCTGATCTTTGGTCAATGCTAGTTCAATCACTTCCCTCATCTCACTCACATAATGGAAATTAAGGTCCTTGATATAACTTTCTTTAATTTCCAGAATGTCTTTCCTATTAGATTTACAGAGTATGATGTCTTTAATGTTCGCTCTTTTTGCTGCAAGAATTTTCTCCTTAATACCACCTACCGGCAATACTTTTCCACGTAATGTAATCTCACCGGTCATTGCCAGATTTGATTTTACCTTACGTTGTGTAAAAGCAGATGTTAAGGCAGTTAGCATGGTGATACCTGCGGAAGGACCATCTTTAGGGGTTGCACCTGCAGGTACGTGTACATGCACATCCCAATAGTCAAACAGAACATTGTCTATACCAAACAGATCTGCATGAGCCCTAAGATAGGCCAGCGCAATAATCGCTGATTCTTTCATTACTTCACCCAGATTTCCGGTGAGGGTGAGTTTACCTTTTCCAGGACTCAAGCTGGCTTCTATAAAGAGAATATCTCCACCTACCGAGGTCCAGGCTAATCCGGTTACTACGCCTGCCACCTCATTGCCTTCATACAGGTCTTTGTCGAAAATAGGTGCACCTAGAATTTGCTCCACGTCTTCTGCAGACAGGTTTGGTTCGTAAGGTTCTTCCATAGCTATTTTGGTAGCTACGCCCCTGACAAGTGAGCCGATCTTTTTCTCTAGTCCACGCACACCGGATTCTCTGGTATAGTCTTCTATCACTTTTTCTATCAGTGTGCTTTTGATGGCGATATCCTTAGTCTTAATGCCATGCTGATCTTTTTGTTTAGGTAGCAGGTATTTCTTGGCAATCTCTATCTTTTCTTCAATTGTATAGCCATTGACTTCGATGATTTCCATACGATCCAGTAACGCAGGCTGTATAGAGCTCAGGGAATTTGCGGTAGCAATAAATAATACATTTGATAGATCGTAATCTGCTTCCACATAATGGTCATTGAAAGCGCTGTTCTGTTCAGGATCCAATACTTCCAGTAGGGCTGAAGACGGGTCACCCCTGAAATCTGTACCAACTTTATCAATCTCGTCCAGTACAAAAACCGGATTCGCAGCACCTGCCTTCTTGATGGATTGAATGATCCTGCCTGGCATAGCGCCAATGTATGTTTTCCGGTGTCCACGAATCTCTGCCTCATCTCTTATCCCACCGAGAGCCATACGGACATATTTACGGTTCAATGCTTTTGCAATGGATTTGCCCAGGGAAGTTTTACCTACCCCCGGAGGGCCAACAAGACAAATAATCGGGGCTTTCATATCACGCTTCAATTTCAATACAGCAAGGTATTCTATGATGCGTCTTTTTACTTTTTCCAATCCAAAATGATCCTTGTCAAGAATACGTTGCGCACGTTTTAAATCAAAATTGTCTTTTGTGAAATCATTCCATGGTAGATCTAGCAAAAGCTCCAGATAATTGATCTGCACGGAGTAATCTGGGGCTGCGGGATTCATCCTGCCAAGTTTTTCCAGTTCTTTAGAGAAATGATCCTGTACTGGTTTGCTCCATTTTTTCTTTTTTGCACGTACCTCAAGCGCTTCGTATTCCATGTCCGAAGAGTTTCCGCCCAGTTCTTCCTGTATAGTCTTTAACTGCTGGTTTAGGAAATAGTCTCTTTGTTGTTTATCCAGGTCAGTGCGTACTTTAGACTGAATCTGGTTCTTTAGCTCCAGCATCTGGAGTTCCAGAGTTAAAAGTTCCATGACCATATTGGCACGATCTCGCAAACTTGTCATTTCCAGCATTTTCTGTTTGTCAGATACATCTGCGTTCATATTCGATGAGATGAAATTGATCAGGAAAGAAGTGCTTTCGATGTTTTTTAGTGCAATGCCAGCTTCACTCGGAATATTTGGTGAAAGCTGTATGATCTGAGAGGACATTTCTTTAATAGAAGCAACAAGAGCTTTAAATTCTTTGTCACTCTTGTGCTTGTCTTCCGTAAATTTGCTGATGGATACTTTGATGTAAGGCTCAGACTGTACCTCTTCGATCAAGCGAAAACGTTGTTTGCCTTGAATGATGACAGTAGTATTGCCATCCGGCATTTGTAACATTTTAATGATTTGTGCTACTGTACCCACCTCATTCAGCTGATCAAATGTTGGATCTTCGATAGAAACATCTTTTTGAGAAACAACGCCTATAATTCGGTTGCCCTTATAAGCTTCTTTTATGAGCTTGATGGATTTGTCTCTGCCTACGGTGATCGGGATCACTACACCGGGAAAGAGTACTGTATTTCTTAATGGGAGTATGGGTAAGATTTCAGGCGTTTCTTCATTGTTCATTTCATCTTCGTCTTGCTGTGACATCAGAGGAAAGAACTCAGTATCTTCATTGATGATCGGTAAAGCATTGCTGAAATCAAACTGATCTTGTTTACTCATTTAATAAGTCTTTATAAAATAAAAACGACAATGTGACAGCATGTCGTCCGTGATTCAATTATTATGTTGTTTTATGGTATTTTCAACTCCTATGCCAAAAGACGAATGTACTACATTGTATGTTAAAAAGTCAGGCCCAAATAAAAATTGCCTTCGTTATCATAATTTTCAATAATTGACGTTACAAATAAAGTATTTATTAGTGGTATGATAGTTGCCAAACTCAAAGCCTTTGCCTATACCTGAAAAATAATGATACATTTGTTTAGGGATTAGATAAAACTAATATATTTATTTTTTAATTAAAATTTTGATGAACTATTTCAAGCAAACAATTTTAATATTGTTGGTTATTTCAGCCAACCGGGGTATGGCCCAGAATTATGATAAACTGGGAATGCAAGCCTGGATGAAAGGTGATTATAAAGGTGCTGTTGCTCAATTGCAAAAGGCTGATACTAAAGAGCCTAATAATCCTTCGGTATTAAAAATGCTTGGTTATTCTTATTTTCAGTGTGGAGATTTTGAGAATGCTATTGCGACCTATAGCAGGTTCATTACACTGAAGCCATCTGATTACTCTGCCTATTATTACCGTGGTAAAGCAAGATTAAATGTTGCCAATGACCCTAAGGAATCCTTGAACCAGATGCGTGAAGGTTTTTATCTTTCGGCTATAAAGGATTTTACCAAGGCTATTGAAATAAATGGGGAAGAAGATGCTCAATTACTTCAAAACAGGGGATTGGCTTACAAGGATTACGCTATCTATAAATCTTATTCAGTGAAAAAGTCAGCGGAAAAAACGGCATGTATAGCATTGTTTAATAATGCTACTTCCGATTTTAAAAAGATATTATTGGTACAACCTCAGCGCAAAGATATTATTTCACTGATCGACTATGTGAAAGCACAGGTTGTGAGTTTGAAATAGCGAGTAGAATTCATTATAAAAAAGGTCAATGTCTCAGAGGCACTGACCTTTTTTTATAATGGATTAATGGAATAGTCCCTTAATCTCGTATTTTTTTTCGTCCAATAGCTTGATCTTCTGAGTTTTTTTAATACAGTATATGCTGTCGGGATAATAGAAAAGACTATCTTCAGAGGTATATAGAGAATTGCTGTTTTTCACCACTATCATAATCGCTTTGATGTTTTGGCCTTCTTTATCTATTTTTATTTCTTTGACCGGCACTTTCTCGTTGGCTGAATTATAAATTTCCTGTCCCTCTTTTTTGCTGAGGTTAAATAGCCCTTTCCACGAAGTTCTTGTTGATGTCTGCATCATAGAAAATACTTAGCTCCCTTTTCCAGTCGCCAATTTTAATAGTCTTAGCTTCTGTAGAATCATTAACCTTCACACTTTTGGTAATAACAGGGTTGGATTTGCTCAGTCGACTTACCTCGCGGTCGAAATAGCCCTTCAAGTCAAAATAGGTTAATTCCGGCCGTTGCTCTTTGGCTTTGTCGATGCAACCAAAGAGCAACAGCAGGAATAAATAAATATAACTTTTTCTCATTTATAAGAGTTCGTTACCGGTCATGATCTCCGGTTTGGCGATGTCCATAATTTTCAGGATGGTCGGTGCTACATCTCCTAGTTTGCCATCGGCAATTGCGGTATAGTCACTATCGATCAAGATACAGGGAACCAGATTGGTAGTATGTGCTGTATTTACAGAGCCATCGCCATTAATCATGTATTCTGAGTTTCCATGATCGGCCAGGATAATGAATGAATAGCCATTGGCGATACCGGTATTTACCACTTTTTCTGCACAACTGTCAGCAGTTTCTACTGCCTTAATCACCGCTTCAAAAACTCCGGTATGGCCTACCATATCTGGGTTGGCAAAGTTCAGGCACACAAAGTCTGGCCAGCCGGTTTCGAGTTCTTTGCAGATCGCTTCAGTAATACCCGCAGCACTCATTTCAGGTTGCAGATCATAAGTCGCGACTTTAGGAGAAGGTACTAAAATCCTTTTTTCATTATTAAATTCCTGCTCACGTCCACCTGAAAAGAAAAACGTAACATGGGGATATTTCTCTGTCTCAGCAATCCTGATTTGATTTTTACCGGCATGTTCCAATACTTCACCCAGGGTTTGTGAAAGATCGTCTTTAGTGAAGATTACTTTTACTCCTTTGAAGCTTTCGTCATAGCTGGTCATGGTAACATAGTAAAGCGGAAGTTTATGCATATCAAATTCAGGATAATCTTCCTGACTCAATACTGATGTGATTTCACGTCCACGATCAGTTCTGTAATTGAAACAGATCACTACATCGTCTGGTTGTATTGTAGCCACCGGACGTCCGTCAGCCTGTGTCATCACGAGGGGCTTTATGAATTCATCAGTAATGCCATCATGATAAGATTGTTCTATAGCAGCTAAAGGATCATTCGTAGCTAGTCCGGTTCCTTTAGTAAGTAGATCATAAGCTAATTTTACACGCTCCCATCTTCTGTCTCTGTCCATTGCGTAATAGCGGCCGATTAAAGAAGCCAGTTTTCCAGTTGAGGTTTTTAGATGTTCATCCAGGTCTTTGATGAAGTTTAGCCCTGAATTTGGATCTGTGTCCCTGCCATCCAAAAAAGCATGGATGAAGACATCCTTCAGCCCTTGCTCATCTGCAGCGTCACAAAGTGCTTTCAGGTGATTGATGTGTGCATGTACACCACCATCAGATACCAATCCAATAAAATGTACCGGTTTGTTGTTTTCTTTAGCGTACTGGAAGGCTGCTAATAAAGTTTCGTTGGTATGAAGTGTATGGTCACTGATCGCTTTGTTGATGCGCCCGAGTTCCTGATATACTACACGGCCTGCTCCGAGGTTCATATGTCCTACTTCAGAATTGCCCATTTGGCCTTCCGGAAGACCTACGGCTTCACCTGAAGCTTCCAGTTTAGAATTGGGATATTTTTCAAGCATTGAGTCAAAAAATGGAGTGTTGGCCATGTATGCAGCATCAGAACTGTCTTTTTTTCCATATCCCCATCCATCAAGGATAAGCAATACAACTTTCTTATTATTCATTCGTGATTTAACTTTATTTAGTGTCAACTGGACATAGCAAATATAAGTCTATTGAGGCTTTTTTTTGAAGCTATTTGCAATTTATGATCTATTAGTGGCATAATTTATGTTCGAAATAAGCATTAGCTATTTTAGAGATGATGAAGCCCTTACTTTCGTTAGTTTTATTTTTCGTGTACTTTCCCTCTTTGGTTGCTACTCAAGGCGATATTATCGATTCTTTGTCTGGTCATTTTAGGGTAGGAAACTCGAAAGAAATCGCTCTTAACTTTTCATCATCGGTCGACCTGATCATAATAGACGAGGAAGATGTCTACTCTAAAGCACAGGCGGAACAGATTTTACGAAGTTTTTTTTCTAAATATCAGCCAGTAAAATCAACAGTGATCCACCGTCTAAATACCAACCCAAACTACCGGTACGGAGCATTGTCTCTCGTTACAAAAAACGGGACTTTCAGGGTTTCGATAACCATGAAAAAAACTGGAAGTGCTTTTTTTATCACTGAATTAAGAATTGAGACGGATAAATAGCGGTAAAATGCTATTTTTGGGTTTAAATTTAAGTTTTGGACAAGCAACTGATAGATCAATTCATAAAAAATGCAATAGCTGAAGATCAGGGAGACGGAGATCATACCTCCTTATCTACTATACCCGCAAATGCGCAGGGTAAAGCCAAATTGTTGATCAAAGAAGCAGGAATCATTGCTGGCGTAGAATTGGCATTGGAAATTTTTAAATATATCGACCCCTTATTACAGACGGAAGTATTTATAAATGATGGCAGCTCAGTTAAATACGGAGATGTCGCGCTTACTGTTTCCGGTAGTACACACTCCATATTGCTGGCTGAAAGGTTAGTGCTTAATTGTATGCAGCGTATGAGTGGCATTGCTACTAAAACCAATCATATTGTTCAATTGTTAGTTCCATATCAAACAAAAATATTGGATACACGTAAGACCACCCCTGGTCTTAGGTTTTTGGAAAAATGGGCTGTACGTATTGGTGGAGGGGTTAATCACCGTATTGGTTTGTATGATATGATTCTGATCAAAGACAATCATGTGGATTATGCTGGTGGTATTTCAAATGCCATTACTGCTGCGAACCAATATTTACGGGATACCGGAAAGCAACTTGATATTGAAATCGAAGTGAGGGACCTCGACGAACTTAGGCAAGTATTGGAAAACGGCAAAGTCAACCGCATCATGCTGGATAATTTTAATTATGTTGATCTCAAAACGGCTGTACAGTTGATAGGTGGGAAATATATCACAGAAGCGTCTGGTGGCATTATTGAAGAAAATGTAACGGAATATGCTGCCTGTGGAGTAGATTACATTTCTATGGGCGCATTGACGCATTCTGTAAAAAGTCTGGATATTAGTTTAAAAGCTTTCTAGAATATGATCTCCATCTATTCTATATCGGCGGTTGTTATTGGCTTACCTGTTCGGATCTATTCCAACTGCCGTTTGGCTCGGTCAGGCATTTTACGGTGTGGATGTAAGGGAATATGGAAGTGGAAATGCCGGCGCAACGAATACCTTTCGGGTGCTTGGAAAAAAGGCGGGTATTGCTGTTATGACGATTGATATTGCAAAAGGTTATACCGCGACCAAACTTGCCTATTTTATAGGGCTATCTGTTACAGGACCGCAGCATTCCAGTCAATTTGTTAATTATCAATTGGCTTTGGGTGTAACAGCAGTAATGGGGCATTTATTTCCGATTTTTGCTGGATTTAGAGGAGGGAAAGGAGTGGCCACTCTTTTTGGAATGATTTTGGCAGTTAACTTCCCGGCAGCGATGCTTTGTGTTCTGGTTTTTGTTGATCGTATTATTGACCACTAAATATGTTTCATTAAGCTCTATATGTGCAGGTTTTACCTTCCCATTGAGTATCGTGTTCTTATTTCAGTCATCAGTAAAGTCCGAGGTGCTATATGGCATGTGCGTATGTATACTCATCCTGGTTACCCATCAGAAAAACCTCGAGCGACTGTTAAAAGACAAGGAATCCAAAGTTTATTTGTTTAAGAAAAAAACTAATTAAACTTATGAAAAGAATATTAATTGTAGGTATAGCCGCGATAGGGTTAGCCTTTCATCATGCTCCACTGTCCCGTTAACTGGTAGGAGTAGATTAAATCTGGTGAGCGATGAACAGGTATTACCAATGGCATTTCAGGCTTATAGTGAGTTTCTGACAGAAAATAAAGGTGCTGTACTCTCAGCCAGTAATGCAGAAGCCTCTAGAGTTAAAATGGTAGGTAATAAGATCATCGCCGCGGTTAAGAGCTATATGAACAATAATGGTCATGCAGATCTAATCAAAAACTATAGCTGGGAAGTGAATGTAGTACAGAGCAAAGAACTAAATGCATGGTGTATGCCAGGTGGCAAAATTGTAGTTTATACAGGGATATTGCCCGTGACTAAAGATGATGCAGGGCTCGCTACAGTAATGGGGCACGAGATCGCGCACGCAATCGCTGGCCACTCTGCTGAACAAATGTCAACGCAAATGGTCGCTCAGGGCCTCGGTACACTAGGTAATGTAGCTACAGCAAATAATGCAAAAAGGCAGTCTATTTTCAATACACTATATGGTGTAGGAACGCCTTTAGCCACTCTGAGCTTTAGTCGTAATCACGAATTAGAAGCAGATCGCCTGGGGCTGATCTTCATGGCGATGGCTGGTTATAATCCACAAAATGCTACAGCATTTTGGCAAAGAATGTCCCAAGTCTCTTCGGGCAGTCAGAAACCGCCTGAGTTTCTAAGTACACATCCTAGTGATGCAACACGTATTGCGAGAATACAGAATGCTTTGCCGGAGGCACAGAAATATTATAAGCCTTAAAACAACGGTAATGACGAGCAAGGCTGCCTACGGGCGGCCTTTTTTATTGACTCAAAGTTTGTATAATAGCTGACGCTTTCAACATGCACTCTTCATATTCTTTTTCAGCATCCGCAGCATATGTAATTGCTCCGCCAACCTGGAAGGATAGGTATCCGGAAGTTGCATTGTAGAGTATGCTCCTGATAACAACATTGAAATCAAAATCGCCATGTGGGGTTATATAGCCAAAAGAGCCTGAATATGCACCTCTTCTGGTCAGCTCATATTGTTCTATCAGTTGCATAGCTTTAAATTTGGGTGCTCCAGTCATAGAACCCATTGGAAATACGTTCTTTATCGCGTCTATAATGTGTATATCCTCAGACAAAGTTGCGCTAATGGTAGAAATCATCTGATATACTTGTTTAAAGCCATAAATGCCAAATAGTTCTTCCACATTTACTGTCCCCTTCACAGCATTTTTCGTCAGGTCATTTCTTACCAGATCGACGATCATTACATTTTCTGCCTGTTCTTTTGCATCCTGTTGTAGTGATAATTTGTTCGCAGCATCTTCAATAAGATTGCTGCTTCGTTTTGCAGTGCCCTTAATGGGTTGAGAAATCAGAGTAGAGCCCTTTTTGCAAACAAAACGCTCAGGGCTGGCCGACAGAATGTAGCGCTCTCCGATTTTAAAGAACCCTGAAAATGGAGTAGGGGAGCACTTATTGAGCTGTTGGTATACTGCCAGGGGATTAATGTGTGCGTGTTCTGTAAAGAATTCCTGACAAAAGTTTACCTCATACAGGTCGCCCCTAAGAATGTGCGCCTGCAATTTCTTCACAGTAGCTATATAATCAGCTTTAGAAATCTTACTTTTGAGCTCCACACCGCTGGATAATTCCATTGAACTGAGCTTACTATCGTTTATTAATTCGAAAACTTCCTGGGGATTCCCAATAATTACGCTGACTTCACTACCCTGGATGGCGAGGAGATATTTTGGTATAAAAAAGAAAAGATCGGGAAAACCGAGGCCGTCAGCATTGTGAGAATATAATTCTTCTGTCTCGTTCTTCAGGTCGTAGGCCAGTAGACCGAACATCCAGTTGGGCTTGGTTTCATAAAAGAATTTGAGGGCTTCAAATGCCGAACCAGAGGCATGAGTAATGCTTTCGTCGATTCCTGCTGCAAGTAAGAAATCAAAAGTTCCATAGGAGTCAATATATTGATTAGAGTCAAGACAACAGCAAGCGTCAAAAGTACTTGCCCATAGTAATGCCTGTTGCTTGAAAGAGTGTAAATCCTGAACCTTCATTTTGTTGCGCAAATGTATAGAATCTGAATTGGATTTTGTACAAATGAAAAAGGCGGCCAATAGCCGCCTTCAAAATAAATAAAATCTTTTTAATCTAAGATCAATGTTTGTGTTCTGTCTGGTCCTACTGAGAGGTATTTAACAGGCACTTCCAGTTCTTTTTCCAGGAATGCAATGTAAGCTGCCAGTTTAGCAGGGATTTCTTCATTCTTAGTAATTTTGGTCACGTCTGTTTCCCATCCTTCAATTGCTTTCAATACAGGTTTTGGTGCACAGTGATGATATCATAAGGCATATAGTCAATGGTTTCGCCATTGTATTCATAATGTGTGCAGGCATAAATCGTATCGAAGCCATCAAGTACATCTGCTTTCATCATGACCAATTCGGTAACACCATTTAGCATGATCGCATATTTCAAAGCAGGAAGATCGATCCAGCCGCAGCGACGTGCACGGCCTGTAGTAGCACCAAATTCATGACCAATTTTACGCAGTTTTTCGCCAACTTCATTATCCAGTTCGGTAGGGAAGGGTCCGCCACCAACGCGAGTACAATATGCTTTGAAGATACCGAAAACATCGCCAACTTTATTCGGGGCAATACCTAGACCAGTACAAGCACCAGCAGTAGTAGTATTGGAAGAAGTAACAAAAGGATATGAACCAAAATCAACATCCAGTAAAGTACCTTGTGCACCTTCTGCCAATACTGTTTTACCTTCTTTAAGATAATCGTTACAAAATGCTCGCTATCAACATGGGGAATGCTTTTGATGAATTCGATAGCTTCAAAGAATGCGGCTTCTTTTTCGGTCAGGTCAAATTCAAAATCATAATGAGAAAGAATTTCTTTATGTTTTTCTACCAGTTTATTATAACGTTCTTTAAAATCAGGTAGAGTAGTATCGCCAACACGTAAACCATTACGGCCAGTTTTATCCATATAAGTTGGGCCGATACCTTTTAAGGTAGAACCAATTTTATTGTTGCCCATTTTCTTCTCATTAGCAGCATCCAGTAATTGGTGGGTAGGTAAGATCAGGTGTGCTTTACTTGCGATCACCAGTTTCCTTTTGCTACAGGATCATGACCTGCATTTTTTAGGTTATCTAATTCTCTTTTTAAGATGATAGGGTCGATCACTACACCATTACCGATAAGGTTCATGGTGTTTTCATTAAAAATACCGGAAGGGATGGTATTTAATACGAATTTTTTACCATCAAACTCTAACGTATGTCCGGCATTCGGGCCGCCTTGAAAACGGGCAATCAGATCATATTGTGGACTTAATACATCAACAATTTTTCCTTTGCCTTCGTCGCCCCATTGCAGGCCTAGTAATACGTCAACTGCGTCATTATTTTAAATTTAAGAATAGAAATATTTATAATTGGATATGTTTAACTTGCATGCTTAATGTCGGTATTGTTCTGCACTATCCATTGCAGCTTTTGCAGCTGCAGTCAAACAAATACCATAAAGATTTAAAGAATGGTGTTTGATTTCGAATTTCAAAAGATCACCCACCATACTTTGGATTTGATGGATACGCGGATCGCAGAATTCAACCACTTTACCGCAATCGATGCAGATAATATGGTCATGCTGTTGATAGCCATAAGATTTCTCAAACTGGGCCATGTTTTTACCAAACTGGTGTTTGGTCACCAAATCGCAAGAAACCAACAATTCCAGTGTATTGTAAACCGTAGCCCTGCTTACGCGGTATTTTTTATTTTTCATATGGATATATAGTGTTTCCACATCAAAATGATCGTTTCTTGAATAGATTTCTTCTAAAATGGCAAAACGCTCAGGTGTTTTCCTCAGGTTTTTATTTTCGAGATAGGCTTCGAAAATTTTTCTTACCAGCTCATTGTTATGGTTTGTTCAGACATAGTTTTTAAACTCCTTTCAAAGGTAGGTAAATGTTACAAGATTAAAATGATTACAAATATTATTCATATAAACAGACTAAGTTGAATCTATTTCAACTCCTTATTTTCAGCTATTCTCATTACGCATCAAACCTGGTGACACCCGTCACACCTTTTACCTCAATAGATTTTTAATCAGGTTATCCAGATGATCTTTATCATTTACAAAAACCATAATCGAACCATCAAAAATCCCGTTATCGGTATCAACAGTAATAGAGCGCATATTTACTTTAAAATCATTAGAAATAACAGTGGTAATGTTATTGATCAATCCTACATCATCGATACCAATGATGTGAATCCGGTTAAAAATGTCAGTTCTTGCTGATTGTTCCATTTGGCTTTCACAATGCGATAGCCATAATTTGCCATTAGTTTTGCTGCATTAGGGCAATTGGTGCGGTGTATTTTAATGCCTTCGCTAACGGTAACAAAACCAAAAACATCATCTCCGGGGATTGGGTTACAGCAGGCTGCCAAGATTATAATCAATCTTCTGCATGTCTTCGCCAATCAGTAACATATCAGATCTCTGGATCCTTTAACTTTGCTCAGCAACGCTTCAACCTGCTGATGTCACTTCTTTCATATCCTGCGGTTGTTTTCAATTTCCTTTTCACTGGCCTGATATTCCTTTAGGTCTTTCATTTCAATCTTGCCATTGGCCACATGCAATAAAAAATCCTGCGTAGAAGGCAGCTTAAAGAAGTAGCTAAGCTTATGTATGTTATCGGTATTGTAGGTGATCTTTAACGATTTCATCTTACGTTCCAGTATTTCCTTCCCATCTTCGGCAATTTTTCGTTTTTCTTCTTTTAATGATGATTTGATCTTGGATTTTGCCTTGGCGGTAACTACAATATTCAGCCAGTCTTCTTTAGGTGTTTGTTTACTCGAGGTAATGATCTCTACCTGGTCGCCATTTTGCAGTTTATACGAGAGCGGTACCAGTTTATGGTTCACTTTGGCACCAATACAACTTGCACCTACATCGGTATGGATCTCAAAAGCAAAATCCAGGGCGGTAGCATTTAATGGCAATTGATCAGTGCACCTTTCGGTGTAAAAATGAAAATCTCATCGGAAAACAGGTTCATCTTAAAATCATCCAGGAAATCAAGTGCATTTGATTCAGGATTTTTCAGCATTTCCCTCACTTTCTGAATCCATTGATCCAGACCATTGTCATTGCTCGATTCCTTATATTTCCAGTGTGCGGCAAAACCTTTTTCGGCAATTTCGTTCATCCGTTGCGTACGTATCTGTACTTCAACCCATTGACCCTTCGGCCCCATCACGGTAGTATGCAATGATTCGTAGCCATTTCCTTTTGGCGAAGAAACCCAGTCGCGCAATCTGTCAGGATTTGGGCGGTACAGATCGGTAACAATAGAATAGCTTTCCAACAATCTGCTTTTTCATTTTCAGGCGAGCTGTCCAGAATAATCCTGATGGCAAAAAGATCATACACTTCCTCAAAAGGAATGTTCTTTTTCTTCATCTTATTCCAGATGGAATGGATGGATTTCGGCCTGCCTAAACATTCGGCATACAAGCCCTGTTCTGCCAATAATTTCATTAATCGGTTCAATAAAATCTTTAATAAATAGTTCTCGTTCGGCTTTTTTTTCGTTTAGTTGTTTTCGATGAACTTGTAAGTTTCTGGTTCCATATATTTCATGGAAAGATCTTCCAGCTCCGATTTTATGGCATATAAGCCCAAGCGGTGGGCCAGTGGGGCATACAGATAAATGGTTTCTGAAGCGATTTTAAGCTGCTTATCGCGCGGCATAAAATCCATCGTGCGCATATTGTGCAGGCGGTCGGCCAGTTTGATCAGAATCACCCTGACATCATCTGCCAGGGTAAGCAGCATTTTACGGAAGTTTTCGGCCTGTAGCGAGCTGTTGGTATCAAAAACCCCCGATATTTTGGTTAGGCCATCGATAATCTTGGCTGCTTTTTTCCCAAATTCCCGTTCAATATCATCAAGCGTAATATCGGTATCTTCAACCACATCATGCAACAAAGCACATACAATAGAGGTGGTACCCAAGTCCAATTTCTTCGGCAGCAATCTGTGCTACAGCAATCGGATGGTAAATATAAGGTTCGCCAGATTTGCGGCGCATATCTTTATGGCTTTCCAATGCCATATCAAATGCTTTCCTGATCTCTTTTTTATCGCCTTTTTGCAAGGTAGACTTACATGCACGCAGTAATGCCCGATATCTTTTTAAGATTTCTTGTTTTTCTGCTTCTAAATCAATCACTAACTCTGTTTTCATTAATATGCCTCTCGTTTATCCTTTCAAAATAATAGCATCAATATAAGCTTTTTTATAAAAAACCGTTTCTAATATAAATTAAATATTGTCTCCAAATATTTTGTCACTTGCAATTCACGTATTGTATTTTTTACGTAAATTATAACAGGCTTAGTACTTAAAATATTATATTAGAGTTCAAAATAGGAAACAGCAATTAAAATTAGCTTTATCTTTACAGGGCTATAAATTTATGAAATTTCAAAGGTTATTTCTTCTGCTAATTGTCATTATTCACAGCGCCTTAGCGAAGGCGCAGGTGGCAACCATGCCCATGAAAGAGAATAACCTCAATATGCCTAAACTGGGCAAAAATGACACGATTCGTGTAGCTGCTACCAATGTAGACGGAGAAATGATTGCCTGGATACCTCTTCGGCAGGTAGACATCTATGCGGCAAGGATTTTTAAAACTCCAGCTGACCGGGTAGCTTACGACAGGCTCAGGTATAATGTACTGAAAGTAATGCCTTATGCGCTTTTTGCAAAAAGACGCTATGAGCAGCTGGAAAAGGATCTGGCGCTTACCACTGAAAAAAAAGAACAAAAAAAGCTGGTGAAGCAATGCGACAAAGAAATCAAGGACATGTTCAACCGGGAGATCAAAGAATTGACGATTACACAGGGGCAAATACTCACCAAATTGGTGGATCGGGAGGTTGGCCGTACTACCTTTGACATCGTTAAACAAACCAAGGGAGGTTTCACCGCATTCCTCTACCAATCCGTGGCCCGTGTAGTGGGTCACAATTTGAAGAGCACATATAGCCCCCAGGAAGATCGGGATATCGAATCCATTATCATTTCTTCCGGATATTATCAATAAGGGCATCGCATAACATACATTAAATGAAATTAGATATATTAGTATTGGCCGTACATCCTGATGATGCAGAATTGGGATGTTCAGGTACTATTGCCAAGCATATTGCTCTTGGTAAAAAAGTAGGAATTGTAGATTTCACTCGGGGTGAACTGGGCACGCGCGGTACTGCAGAAATACGCGATGCAGAAGCTGCAAGGGCAGCGGAAATCCTGGGGCTCCATGCCCGTGAAAATCTAAAATTCAGAGATGGATTTTTTAGCAATGACGAAGCCCATAAACTGGAACTGATAAAACGGATCCGTAAATACCGCCCGGAAATTATCATTACAAATGCCTTGGACGACCGACATCCGGATCATAAGCGTGCAGGCGACTTGAGTAATGATGCTTGTTTTTTGTCAGGTCTACCTAAAATACTCACCGAACTTGATGGATTACAACAGGAACAATGGCGTCCCTCACTGGTATTACAGTTTATTCAGGATCGCTACATCGAGCCAGATATTATCGTAGACATTACAGATTACATGGAATTGAAACTGGCTTCCATCAAAGCTTACGGCACCCAATTTTTCAATCCTGAAGTAGAAGAAGCACCTACCTATATTTCCTCACCTGAGTTTTTCGAAAGCGTGATCGGCAGAGCCAGGGAATTTGGAAAATCCATCGGTGCTACCTATGGGGAGGGTTTCACATCACGTAAACTTTTAGGTGTAAACGACCTGTTTCAACTCAGATAGGGGTTATCGAAACCGAAAGCCCAACAAATGAGGCCATATTTTGTTCTATGATACAAACAACAAGATATGGCTAATATTTTTTCCTCGCTCAAAAATGCATATATACTTTTTAAAAGTGTTGACTTTGCAAAGCTCGAAGCGCTTTCCAAAAAAGTGGACCTTACTAAGATCGTCGACTCTGTCAGCCAGCTGGATGAAACTCAATTACAGGGCTTGATGAAGATGATGGGAACTCCACATAAAAAGAAGGAATTGCCTCCTGTTGAAGGTGATTTTTATCATCTCGGTGAGGAAGCACTCAAGGATGAAGATCGTGCTCTTCAACTCAGAGTAAGGGCTTTCCTTGAGAAGGAAGTAAAGCCTATAGTCAACCAATATTGGTTAAAAGCAGAGTTTCCCCATGAACTTATTCCAAGGATTGCAGAACTCAATATCTGCGGGCTCACGTATACAGGTTATGGATGTCCTAACAAATCCAACCTGATGGAGGGGATGCTGGCCATGGAAATGGCTAGGGTTGATACCTCCATTTCTACCTTTTTTGGTGTGCAGAGCGGACTTGCGATGGGGTCTATATACCTGCTAGGTTCTGAAGCACAGAAGCAGGAATGGCTGCCATCTATGCAGCAATTTAAAACAATAGGTGCTTTTGGACTTACAGAGCCTGAAGTAGGCTCCGGAGCTGCAGGTGGACTGACCACTACTGCAAAACGAAAGGGGAGTAAATGGATCCTTAACGGACAAAAGAAATGGATCGGTAATTCAACCTTCTCAGACATTACAATCATCTGGGCACGGGATGTAGACGACAATCAGGTTAAAGGTTTTCTTGTACGTAAAGGCAGCAAAGGTTTTTCGGTCGAAAAGATGCAGGATAAAATGGCTCTGCGGATCGTGCAAAATGGTTTGATTACCCTGACAAATTGTGAAGTGGATGAGTCTGATAGACTCCAAAATGCCAATTCATTTAAGGATACAGCTAAAGTATTAAAGATGACCAGGGCGGGAGTAGCCTGGCAGGCTGTCGGTTGTGCAAGGGGTGCATACGAAAGCGCACTCAATTATACGAGAACCCGCAAACAATTTGGAAAGCCAATCGCCTCTTATCAGCTGATCCAGAACCATCTGGTAGAAATGTTGTCCAACCTGACTGCAATGCAGACATTGTGTTTTCGACTATCGCAGCTTCAGGACCAGGGACTGCTCACCGATGAGCACGCTTCACTGGCTAAGGTCTTCTGTTCGATGCGAACCAGGGATGTGGTTAGCCGTGCACGTGAGGTGATGGGTGGTAATGGAATTTTATTGGAATACGACGTAGCTAGATTCGTAGCAGACGCCGAAGCAATCTATTCCTACGAGGGAACTAAAGAAATCAATACACTAATTGTAGGTCGTGCTATCACTGGCTTCTCTGCCTTTGTTTGATATTTTACCTGGTTATAAGCCAGGTAAAATACTTTCCATTATAGCGATACCTTCGTCAATATGTTTGTTCTCCATGCACAGGGCGGGGCGGAAGCGGATGGTCTGGTTGCCGCAGCCCAGAAACATCACATTTTTTTCCATACCCTTTCTGATAAAAGCATCACGCATACCTTTGTCCGCAAAATCAAATGCACAAAGTAGACCTTTCCCGCGTACATTATTCATTTTATCGTATTTAACAGCAAGTGAAGTAAGCTGTGCTTTCAGGTAGTCTCCCACTATGGCTGCATTGTCGCAGAGCTGATCCTCCGCTACGATCTGTAGGATTTGTGAAGAGCGTACCATATCTACCAAATTGCCACCCCAGGTAGAATTGATCCTGGACGGTACCTTAAATACATTCTTTTCCACCTGGTCCACTTTTTCACCCACCAATATCCCACATACCTGCATCTTCTTGCCAAAGGCAACAATATCCGGACGCGCTTTCTCGCTATAGTTCTGGTGGCACCAAAATTTGCCTGTCAGACCTACACCTGTCTGCACCTCATCATAAATTAGAAAAGCATCATTTTCATCCGCAAGGTCTTTCAACTGGATCAGGAACTCCTCGCGCAAATGGTTATCACCGCCTTCCGATTGTATCGGTTCTACTATAATGGCACAGATGTCATCTTTATATGTCGAGAACGCCTGTTTGATCTGCGTAATAGAGATTTCCTCGGTTTCATGAGCGAGTTGCAGATTTTCGCCGGTTAAAGGAAACTTAACTACCGGAGTACTCACCCTCGGCCAGTCAAACTTCGCAAACCATTTCGTTTTATCGGGCAAAGTATTGGTGAGGCTCATGGTATATCCGGTGCGACCGTGGAACGCCTTTTCAAAATGTAACACCTTAAAACCTTTCTCTTCGGTATATCCTCTGTTGAAATTGCGCTGAACTTTCCAGTCCATAGCAACCTTAATTGCATTTTCTACCGCAAGTCCGCCGCCGGCAATAAAAAAGGCATGTGGCAGATAGGATGGAATACCATGTTTTGAAAACGTATCCACGAACTGGGCATACTGCTGTGTATATACATCAGAATTAGATGGATTGGCCAGTGCAGCCTGCAAAAGATTCTTCTTGAAGACTTCGTCATTGATCATTTTAGGGTGATTATAACCCAGGGGAACAGACGCAAAGCAGGTAAAGAAGTCAAGCAATGTACGCTTGTGTTTGGAATCATAAATATAAACTCCATGACTTTGTTCCATATCGTAGGTAAGGTCAAAGCCATCTGCTAAAATGTGCTTGCTTAGCGTCTCATTTACTTGGTCCGGAGCAATGTTTAGTTCATACATAAAATTAGTTTTGGTATGTCCCAAATGTAACGAAAAGGGCCATAGTAACAAATTTGACGATGATTTCGATGTTTAAACTATGCTAAACGATTTTTTTAAGCTGCTTTAAAGATGGAAATCAGCAAAAAGCTTTACAAAATGATAATGCCGGCTTTAAATTGACAGGCGTTAAAGCCAATATTTTTGTAGGAATGAAAAGAAGAGATTTTGTAAAAGGAACTACTTTTACCGCCTTAGCTGCCAGCTTCTTGGCACCATTGGAGTCCCTCGCGGCAAACACAGAAACCCAACTGGAAAGTGAAGATCTATCGCCAGGAACTGAACTGAAAGACGACTATGCATTACACTTTTTGGCAATTGGCGATTGGGGACGTGCAGGAGCGGATCACCAGATCCCTGTTGCGAAACAGATGGGTAAATGGGCAACTGAAAATCCAAATGATTTTATGCTCTCGCTCGGTGATAATTTCTATCCAAAAGGTGTAGTCAGTGAGCATGACCCTTTGTGGCATTATTCTTTTGAAAGCATTTATACCGATTTTGCGCTTCAATGGGACTGGTATCCTGTTTTGGGAAACCACGACTACCATTCTGATCCTGACGCACAAGTTCGGTACAGTAAGGTGAGCCGTCGCTGGAAAATGCCTGCGCGATATTATGCAAAGGAAATTGATCTCAAAGGAGGTCAGGGCAAAGTACAAATGGTATTTATAGATACCTGTCCGCTTATCCCTGAATTTCACAACAACCCGGCATATGAGCCGAATGTGGATAATCAGGATCCGGAAAAGCAACTGAAATGGATTGATGATACTTTGAAGAATGCAAGTCCGGATGTCCGCTGGAAAATGGTTATTGGTCACCATCCCATGTATACAGTCGGACCGAGGATCAAAAACTATGATACCCTTGCTGTAAGAAGGGTGCTCACCGATATTTTCGAGAGGAACAAAGTTGATGTTTACCTCTCCGGTCATGATCATTCATTACAACACCTGAAACCGGAAGGTTTTACTCACCAGTTTATCTCTGGCGCAGGATCTGAAGTTACACCCGTAACAAATGGTATCGATTACTCCAAATTTGAAGCCGCGGAACACGGTTTCAGCTATTTTTCCATAGATAAGGATCGCCTTAATGCCAAGATGATCAATCATACGGGAAAAGTGCTCTACGAACATACCCTGAGGAAGGTTTAGTTTTCAAAGAAATATAGGCTGCATGTCATGTTCATGAATATATCTTTCTAATGCAATTGAATTTTCTAATTTAGCTTTCAATGGAGATTGTAGACGTATTTATCATTGGAGCGGGTCCTATTGGACTCACATGTGGCATTGAAGCACAAAAAGCTGGCCTATCTTATGTAATCGTAGAAAAAGGTTGCCTTGTCAATTCGTTGTATAATTATCCCCAGAATATGACCTTCTTTTCAACCTCGGAAAAGCTGGAAATCGGTGGGGTTCCTTTTGTATCGAACAGCCCCAAGCCTACGCGTGCCGAATCTCTGGAGTATTATAGAAGGGTTGCCTTGAAATTCGGGTTGAACACGCATTTATTCGAGACCGTTTATTCGCTGGAAAAGCAGGACATATTTCACATCAGCACGTCTAAGGGTAAATATCTCGCTAAAAACGTAGTCGTGTCTACTGGCTTCTATGATCTGCCTCATAAGATGGATATACCTGGTGAAGATTTACCTAAAGTGATGCATTATTACAAGGATCCACACTATTATGCCATGCAAAATGTGATTGTGGTGGGTGCTAGTAACTCGTCAGTAGATGCTGCACTGGAGACTTATAGGAAAGGAGCCAAGGTGACCATGGTTGTAAGGGGAGACGACATCAGTCAGCGTGTTAAATATTGGGTACGTCCGGACATCATAAACAGGATTGCTGAGGATAGTATTACGGCACATTTCAACGCTAGGCTAATTGCTGTTCGTGAGCGGGAGGCAGACATACTCACGCCGAAAGGATTGATTACTATTCCAAATGATTTCGTATTGGCACTCACAGGTTATCAACCTGATTTTAATTTGCTGGAAAACCTCGGTATAAACCTGTCAGACGATGATAAACTACAGCCTGAGCATAATCCTGAAACGATGGAAACAAATAGGAAAGGACTTTACCTGGCAGGTGTAGTGTGCGGAGGGATGGACACACATTTATGGTTCATTGAAAATTCAAGGGATCACGCGCAAAAGATCATCAAGCACATCAGGTCACTTTGAAATCCTTGGCCGTTTCTTTCTTAAAACGGTTCCTGTTTCAGCTGATGGCACAGTCTTAACTTCTATAACTTGGTTGGCAGATGGTTTCGCCTTCTCTTTTGCAGATTTATCTTTTTTATCTGCAGCCCTCACGGTGATTTTGCGGTTATGCAATTCAGAGCCGTTAAGCGCCATAATGGCGTTGGAAGCTTCCACCTTGTCCGTCATTTCAATAAAACCGAAATTCAGCTTCTTACCAGTCTTTTCATCAGATGCGATGTACACAGAATGCACCGCCCCAAATTGACTAAAAAGTTTCTCGAGCGTGCTTTCATAGGTTTTGTAAGAAAACCCTAATACAAATATCTTTATCATATATCGGCAGCAAAAGTACAAATAGTAAGGATATCTAGTATCAGAATGAAAAATTTTCTTAGGTTTTATACTGCACTTACCTTCGGATTTTTTAATTAAAAAAAAACTTGAAGATTAAAGATATATGTATAATTTAATATTAATTGAATAGTGATGAATATGGATTGAATACAGGCATGAACCTGCATATTTTCGGGTATCGAAGTATCAGTTCAACACAAACGAGGCTCAATTTTATTGGGTGATCTCCTTCAGCAATCTATTCAGTGTTCTCGGTGTTATTTCTGCGGTTTCTCTAATGGCGTATAAAATTTTGTGATTTCTATCTGTCAATACAATTAATGGGCGGTTATCTGTTTTATAAGCTGCGGTTAAAGATCCTGCGTTCAAGATGTGCCTGTTGTTGATGATGGGACTTTTGTCCAAGGCTTCACGGGCATCGTTTATATTATGATTTGTGATCGTGATAATTTGCAGTTTTTCAGGATTAAGATATTTTTCGGTAACCTCATTAACGGTTGAATAACCATTGATCAAGCCGCTTCCATAACAGCCTCTGCACCAAAAGATCAGTAGGACTGCTTTGTCTTTCAATGGGTCAAGGTCGATGTAGTCAGCCATTGGTCTGGTATTTAAAGTAAAGCCGATCTGCAATTTTGCGCTTTTTGGCTTCAGCATTTCCTTTGTGATTGAATCTAAGTTTGCCTGTATGGTCGGATTTACTTTAACTAGGATCTTTCTATATTCTCCCCTGAAATGCTTGGAACCCAGTTTATATTCGTAGGATTTCAATTTTTTGATAGCTTCTACTGAATCTATTTTATTTTCCTCCATATCATAGAATGTAGGGTCTGTCGGACGCATTTTGGTCATCATTTCCTTTAGCTTATCTCCACTAATGGTCGATATTTCCGACTTAGTTACTTGCTGGCCGGCATTTTGAGCATATAGCACCGGGGATATGAAAAATAGAAAACTGATTAAGAGCGCTCGTTTCATTATACTTTACTTTGGATTGATTAATCTAAGATAAGGAAAAATCTGATATATAAAAGCCTCCAATCCTTCAATGCACTCATTCATACTTTTGGATGCAGCTAACGCCCGGTTACCAGCACATTCGGGAAGTTCATGAGCCTTTGGATTTGTCATTTCAAACTCGAACAACTATATTTATTCTTTCACATTAATTAAATTTAATGGAGCAAGATGACCAAATACTGCTGGATGAACTGAAAAGCGGAAGCCCTTCCGCTTATGAACGTGTGTTCAAAAAGTATTATAAAATGCTGGTCGCTAAAGCCTATTTCGTCCTCGAAGATGAAATGGAAGCAGAGGATCTGGTGCAGAACCTCTTTGTCACAATGTGGCAAAAATCACATTTCATTTCTATAAAAACATCGCTGAAATCCTATCTGTATGCTGCGGTGCACAACCAGTGCATGATGGTCATACGGGACAGGAAAGTCGCCGATAAACGAATGAATAGTTATAAAGAGGTTCTGGCTGGAGATGAAGAAGAGGACGGGTTGGAGGTAGAAGAAACCTATCAGGGCAGCCTTGACCTGGCTTTTCAGGAACTTCCACTCCAGCGTCAACGGGCCTTTAAGCTGGTATACCTGGAAGATAAAAAATATAAGGAAGCTGCAGAGGAAATGGGGCTTTCCGTGAATTCGGTCAAGACCCATTTGAAACTTGCGGTGAAAGCCCTGAAAGATAAACTCATAAAATTTAAATGATTCATTCACCCGATCAAAGGAAAAATGACTCTTAGAACTGAAGATGATAGAAAACAAGGAATATATAGAAGCACTGTTGTTTGAGAAAATAACGGGTACGATTAGTGAGGAAGAGAACCTTGTTGTCGAAGATGCCATTTTGCAGGATGGGGAAACGCGGGCGCTATGGGAGAAACTGCAGTCTAAGATGAACCAGACTGGACCCCGTGATTTTATTTCAGGATTGGATCCCGACCTTGCCTGGGCGCATACGGCTGAAATGATCCGGGGAAAGCCGAGGCCTTATGTCAGGCGTTTGAGCTGGCAAATTGCAGGTATAGCAGCGGTGCTTGCCTTAGTGCTGCCCTTAGGCTGGTATTTTCTGAGCTATCGGTCTACTGAGCTCAAGGAAAAGCAAATGTATTCAGCAAAAGAAATTTACCTGAAAACGGATGAGGGGGAATTGATCCCAATGGGAAAACCACAGCAGATCAGCATCGGCTCGGCCAAATTAAATGCCACGGCTGAAATTTTGAATTCGCAGGCTGCATCCGGGAACTCCGACAGCTGGGCGACCGTAGTGGTGCCCGGTACCAAAGATTACAAAATCACTTTAGCTGACGGAACGGCTGTCTGGATGAATTCAGCTTCCAGCCTTAGGTTTCCTTTGAGCTTTGGAAAGGGTTCAAGAGAGGTTTTTCTCAAAGGGGAAGCCTATTTCGATGTGACCAGGAATCCAACTCAGCAATTTATAGTACATACCGATTATGCAGACATCAAGGTATATGGAACCAGCTTCAATGTTCATGCCTATGGTGAAGACACCTTCTCCACGGCTTTGGTAGAGGGTTCCGTATCGGCAATGAGACAAGGGCAAGAGCTCCGGCTAAGTCCTGGCCAGAAAGCCTTTGTGCTGAATAACAATTTGGATAAGGGAACATTTGACCCTTTGGAGGAGCTGGCCTGGATGAAAGGGGTATATACCTTTCATAACCGTTCTTTAGCGGAAATAGCGCCTGTGATCAGCCGTTGGTTTGATGTGAAAGTGGAATGGGCCCAGGCAAGTGTGGCCAATCAGACATTTACCGGTGAAATCGACAGACAGCTCCCTTTAGCTGTTGTCCTATCGAATCTTCAGCTTGCTTCGGGTATCCGGGCCGACATTAAAAATGGGGTGCTGACTTTTAAATAATTTTTTTCAAAAGGCCTTCACCCATTTCGGGCTCAGTTGCATCTCCTAAGCAAACCATTTATAAACTTTTGAATGTATGCTTAAAAAACTTACCAGAATTGGCCGGATTTTACTTCCTGTCATTTTTATGTTGCATGTATTGTCGCCCATCTACGCGAAAACGCAACCGATCATCAGGCTCAATGTGAAAGGCAAGAACATCAGCCTTGCTACACTGTTTAAAGCCATCAAAAGCCAGACCGGGCTTACCGTGTTCTACAGTAATAGAATATTGGACGATGCTGAGAAAATATCGATCAATGTGGAGCAGGCTGAACTTGCAGAAGTACTCAGACTGGCACTCAAGGGAAGAAAGCTGGACTGGCTCATTAAGGAAAAATACATCATCCTTCAAAAAGAAAGCCCACTGTCAGCACCTGGAGAAGCGAAATCAACAGAGCAAGATAGAATACTTTTCCTGCAGATCAAAGGTCTGGTGACGGACGCCGAGGGCAATGCGATTCCCGGAGTAGGTGTTAAGGTCAAAGGGGCTACCAGGGGCGCTGTGACGGATAAGGATGGCCGATACTCGATTGAGGCAGAAGCCGGTGATGTCTTGGTATTTTCCTATGTAGGCTATGTTACCCAGGAAATTCCTGCGGGTTCCCAGAGCACAATCAACGTCAAACTGGAGATTGAGGACGCGAGCCTGACGGAAGTTGTGGTCGTTGGTTATGGTACACAGAAAAAAGTAAACCTTACGGGTGCAGTGAGTCAGGTAACAGGGAAAGACCTCGCCGCGCGGCCGATGGGCCAAACTTCTGCGGCCCTGCAGGGCATGGCACCCGGCGTTACAGTCAGACAGAGCTCCGGACGTCCTGGCGGCGATGGCGGAAGTATCCGCATCCGGGGTATTGGGACCATGGGAACGGCAGATCCGCTCGTAATGATCGACGGGATAGAAGGTTCAATCAATAACATCGATCCCAATCTCATTGAGTCGATCTCTATCCTTAAAGATGCTGCTTCCTCTTCCATCTACGGATCCAGGGCGGCCAATGGTGTGATCCTGGTTACAACAAAACGGGCGACTGCCGATCAGATCAATATCTCCTATAATAATTATATCGGCTGGCAAGACCCGACCAATATGCCTAAACTGGTCAATTCGCTGGATTACATGTTGCTGCTCAACGAAGCCTATACGAATACAGGACGGACACCACTATATTCTGCAGCGCTAATCGAAGAATTTCGTCAGCAAGGAGGCAGGAATTCAGATCAATATCCGAATACCGACTGGCAGAAAGAAACCCTGACCGGTTCGGGACTGCAGCAAAGTCATTTCCTGACCATTGAGGGGGGAACACAGAAAGTTAAAATGCTGGGATCGTTCGGACTCTTCGATCAAAAAGGCCTGATTCAGAATTCCGGGTTCAAACGTTATACCATCCGAAACAATGCGGATATCAAATTTTCTGAAAAACTGAAAGCCAGGGTAGATCTGCAGTTCGTCAATGCAATCACTACTGATCCCGCAGCGAGTTCCGGTGAGATCTTTCAGTGGATGAACGGTATTCCCGCCAATCAGATCGGTGTGAATGAAAGCGGACAATGGGGAGTGGGCTGGAATGGTGTGAATCCAATTTCTGCCAGTAAGGATGGCGGAACTAACCGAATCAGAGGGCCTTTTGGAAGTTTGAATGCGACGGTGAACTATAAGCCGCTGGAATGGCTGGAGGCTGAAGTTGCCTATTCACCTAAATATGCATTGTCTTCAACAAAAAACTTTAGAAAAGCGATACAGTCTTATTTACCAAATGGAAGTACTAGCTTTCTGACACCAGCATTGACTTCATTGAATGAAAACAGGAGCGAATCCTTTTTTAACAATGCACGGGCAACGTTAACCGCCAGCAAAAATTTTGATGAGCATAGTTTAAAGCTATTGGTCGGTGCATCCAGGGAAGACTATTATAATGAATGGATTTCAGCATCGCGCGATACTTATATCCTGCCTCAGTACCCGGTTTTGAATGGAGGGTCGGCAGTGAACCAGCAGGCTAATGGAGGCGCAGAGGAATGGGCTTTGCAATCCTTGTTTAGCAGGCTCAATTACACCTGGAAAGGGAAATACTTGTTAGAGTTGAATGCCCGCTACGATGGCTCTTCCCGTTTTTCTGAAGGAAATAAGTATGGATTTTTTCCCTCTGCTTCCGCAGGATGGCGGATTTCGGAAGAGAGTTTCATGTCGGGCTTGAAAGGAACAATCAATGATGCAAAAATAAGGGTGTCATGGGGTAGGCTCGGCAATCAGCTGATTGGTACTTATCCATCTGTTACTGCCTTGGTGCTGGAGTCGACCGCGATGGGTAAGCAGATCGTGAATACCGCGGCGCTGAACTCATTGGCCAACAAGAACATTTCATGGGAGACTACAGAAGAAAAAAATATTGGTATAGATTTGACGCTGTTCAAAAACTTCAATGTAACGGCCGATTATTACCGTCGCCGTACACGTGACATCCTCTTGTTACTAGACGTACCGCTAATCATCGGTTTAGAAAGGCCTTATCAAAATGCAGGCACGGTAGACAATAATGGCTGGGAACTTGGTCTCGCTTATAAAGGGAATGTAAAAGACTTCAACTACAACATTAGCCTCAACCTGTCCGATGTGAAGAACACGGTTGTCGACATGAAAGGGATTAATCAGACTGGTTTTACTGTCAACCGGGAAGGCTACCCGATTTCTTCCTTTTTTGGATATGAAGCCCAAGGCTATTTTGCCTCTGATGCAGAGGTGGCTGCCCATGCCACACAATTTGGCGCGGTGAAAGCAGGGGACATCAGGTACAAGGATCAAAATGGTGATGGCCTGATCAATGAAAGTGACAAGGTCATCATTGGTAGTACTATCCCGAGGTTTACTTTTGCGTCAAATCTGGCCGCGGCCTATAAGGGCTTCGACCTTTCCGTTCTTCTGCAGGGCGTAGGCAAAGCGAATGGATATCTCAATGGCCCGGGCATTTTGCCATTCAATGTAGGTGGTGCGCTTGGGGGAACGATCCGTGAAGAAAATAAAGACCGCTGGTCGACGGAAAACCCAAATGCAAAATACCCGAGGCTGGCTTTTGGAGAATCGAATAATGAACAGACCTCCAGCTTTTGGCTGCGGGATGCTTCTTACCTCCGGATCAAAAACGTACAACTCGGCTATGCATTACCAGCAGCGCTCGCAACCAAACTAAACATCAGGCGACTGCGGGTATTTGCCAACGGCTCTAATTTGGCCTCATTCGATCGCTTCCTGGCCGGTTACGATGTTGAGGCTCCCGCTGGTGGTGGAAATATCTACCCTCAGGTCAAATTATACAGCTTCGGTGTGGAAGTAGGATTTTAAAGAAAAACAGATGAAAACAAATATATACCTCATTATACTCGCGGCCTTTGTGGTCATACTGGGCGCATCATGTAAAAAAGGATACCTGGATAAAAGCCCTTTATCTGGTCCTTCGGACGAAACATTTTTTACCAATCAGGATGAACTGGTTCTTGCTGTCAATGGACTGTATAAATATGCAGGCTATGCACCTTTGGATAACATGCCGGTCAATCTATCGATAGATAATGGAACAGACATCGGTTGGGACCGCAATAACAGCGCATTACAGAGCATTGGCAAGGGCAACCACGATAGCAATAATACTTACGCAAGAGACATTTGGCGCGAAGCTTATAAGGTGATCGCCAAGTGTAATTTTGTGCTTGATAACCTCTATAAGGTCCAGGACAAGGCCACGCCTGCCATATTTAACCGTTCTAAAGCAGAAGCGAGATTCATACGCGCCTACACCTATAACTACCTGACGGATTACTTCGGGGATGTTCCATTGGTCACGAACATGCTGAAGCTGGAGGATGCCCAGATCGCAAAGACGGCAAAGGCAACTGTGGTCGACTTTGTATTGAAGGAATTGACAGAATGTGCTGCGGACCTCTCTCTGAGTTATACCGGTGCAGATGTAGGCAGGGCCAGTCGTGGTGCCGCTTTAGCCATTAAAGCGCGTACAGCATTAAACAACGAGCGTTGGACAGATGCTGCGGAGGCAGCCAAAGCGGTGATGGACTTAAAGGTCTATAGTTTGCACAATAATTTTGGGGCATTGTTCAGTTATGCTGGTCAAAACTCAAGTGAGATCATCTGGGCTTTCCAATACCTCCGGGCCTCTAAGACCAAGACCCATTCCACACCCAACAACTTGCTTTCCAGGAATGGACAGGGCTTTTCAAATAAAGTGCCGTCACAATCCCTGGTCGATGTTTATCCTTGTACGGATGGCTTAAATATCGACGAGTCGCCCTTGTTTGATCCTCAGAATCCCTACAAAAACAGGGATCCAAGATTGGGCTTTACCATCGTTTTGCCAGGCTCTACCTTTTTCAATTACCAGTTCGAAACTCACCGCGACAGCTTGAAGTGCTGGAATTACAATACCACGCCTGCTACCCGGGTTGATAATCAGGACGCCATCAATGCATTTGCGACATTTACCGGGTACTGCTGGAGAAAATACGTGGACCTGGAGGACAAGATCGACCGGACCAACTCTGAACTCAACGTCATCCAGATCAGGTATGCTGAGGTGCTTTTGATTTATGCTGAAGCGAAAAATGAACTGAATCAACTGGATCAGTCGGCATACGACGCCATTAACCTGGTCAGGCAGCGGCCGAGCGTAGCGATGCCGGCGATCTTGTCAGGAAAGACCAACCTGGAGTTCCGTAACCTCGTCCGTAAGGAACGTTTGTATGAACTGGCTATGGAAGGTTTCAGACAATCGGACCTGCGCAGGTGGAAGATTGCTGAAAAGGCCATGACCGGAAATTTCTACGGTAGGGTACAGCGGGGTCTGGTAGCTGCTGCTCCACAAATTGATGATAACGGACTGACTGATTACTCAGCTGTTCCAAACCGGGCAGATCTGCGCGTAATCGAAGTCCGGGCCTTTGATAAAAGACGAGACTATCTGTGGCCAATTCCGAATTTAGAGACAGTTACCAATAAATTATTGATCCAAAATCCTTTTTACTAATGAAATACTTATTTAAAGTGATCCTGTTGCTGCTCGCAGCGACAGGATTTAGTACCGCTCAAAGCCATGGTCAACAGCAACCGGCACACAGTAGTTATGATATATGCGTTTACGGCGGAACTTCCGCGGGGGTAATTGCAGCTTACACTGCGACAAAGCTGGGAAAGCAGGTTTTGCTGATTGAACCTGGGAAAAATCTGGGCGGTATGAGTTCCGGTGGCCTTGGCCTTACCGATATCGGAAACAAATATGCCATCAGTGGCCTGGCCCTTGATTTCTACCGCCGGATTGGTCAGCATTATGGAAAATTTGAGCAGTGGGTATTTGAGCCTCATGTAGCAGAAAACATCTTTCAGGATTACATCAAAAGGGCAAAGGTGGAAGTGCTGTATGAAAATAGGCTGACTGATGTAAAAAAACAAGGCAAACGCATCAGTGAGTTGGTACTGGAGCCTAGTGCCGGATCAGGTAAGAACATTAGAGTGGCAGCTAAGATGTTTATCGATTGCTCCTACGAGGGAGATCTTATGGCCAAGGCCGGTGTTTCCTATGCGATAGGGCGAGAAGCCAATAGCGACTACAAAGAGACTTTCAATGGCGTGCAGTTGATGAACGGACATCAGTTGCCGGATGGGATAGATCCTTATCGTACAGCCGGAGATCCCGGGAGCGGGTTGCTCTGGGGGATCAGCAGTGGTCAGTTGGCTGCAAATGGTACGGGCGACCGTAAGGTGCAGGCCTATAATTTCAGGATTTGCCTGAGCAGTGACCCAAACAACCAGGTGCCGATTACACAGCCTGCGAACTATCAGCCGGAGCGCTACGAACTCTTGCTCCGCCAGATGGCAAAGCGGGACTGGAAGTCTCTGCAGGATGTATTCATCTGGAGCGGGATGCCCAATGGTAAAACCGACATCAACAACAGGAATGGGTTTTCTACGGATATGATCGGTATGAACTGGGAATATCCGGATGCGGATTATGGCAAAAGGGCAGAGATCTGGAATGCACATACGGATTATACAAAAGGCTTGCTGTATTTTGTAGGAAATGACGAAAGGGTGCCTGATCACATCCGTGCTGAAATGAAAAAATGGGGCTATCCAAAAGATGAATACATTGGGAATAACCATTGGTCGCATCAGCTCTACATCAGGGAAGCCAGGCGCATGATGGGTGCTTTGGTGATGACTCAGCACCATTGTCAGGGCCGGGAGCAGGTCAAAGATGGGGTAGGCATGGCAGCTTACACCATGGATTCGCACAATTGCGACCGACTAATCGTAAACGGCCAGGTAAAGAATGAGGGCAATGTAGAAGAAGGCGGCTTTGGCCCTTATCCGATTGCTTACAGAGCCATCATCCCTAAAGCATCGGAAGTGGAAAACCTGAGCGTACCTGTATGTCTTTCGGCCACACATATCGCCTATGGCTCTATACGTATGGAGCCGGTATTTATGGTCCTGGCACAATCGGCAGCCACAGCAGCCGTTCAGGCCATCGATAAAGGCCAATCTATGCAGCGTATCGATGTAAAACAATTGCAGGCAACTTTAAAGCGCAATCCCCTGGTAGATGGGACTAAGCCGGAGATCCTGCTGGACAATAGTGATGTGCAACGCGTTCAAAAAACCGGTACATGGCGTGTAGAAGTTCATGGTGGTTATGGACCGGATTTTTATGTGGCTTCAGCCAGTGCTGGACCGAGCAGTTTAAAGTATCAGCCTATGCTGGGCGTAAGTGGCAAATATGACTTATACACTTACTACCCTAAACAAAAGAACAGGGCTTCTGCTACCCTGATCAAAGTAAATGATGGTAAGCAATTGCACGAATTATCCATCAAGGATGCCGAGGTTACGGTGCTTGGTCAGACCTCGGGTGAATGGGTGCATTTGGGACGCTACATTTTTACCGCAGGAAAGCAAAGCTATGTTGAAATCTCCAATCAGGCTGCCAATGCAGAGGTGATTGCCGACGCCGTACTGCTGGTTCCGGCTAAGGAATGATAAGCTTAAACCAATATCACTTCAGGATCCTGATGTTGCAGGCCGCCGGTGAGTTCATGGATGCTGTTGAGTGTGACCGTTGCGATCTGTGCTAATGCATCTTCGGTAAAAAAAGCCTGATGGCCGGTTACCAGTACATTCGGGAAGCTCATGAGCCTTTGGATCTTATCGTCTTCGATGATGCTGCCTGAGAGGTCTTTAAAGAAAAGTTTTTCTTCTTGTTCGTATACATCTATCCCCAGGTAAGCCACATGGCCGCTTTTGAGCGCATTGATTACTTCATCGGTATTGATCAATGCGCCCCGGCTGGTGTTAATGATGGCCACGCCCGGTTTCATTGCAGCCAATGTCTCGTGGTTGATGAGGTATTTGTTTTCCGGGGTGAGCGGACAATGCAGGGAGACCACGTCAGCTTGTGGAAGCAGGGCTTCGAGTGACAAGTATTGGACTCCGGAAGCTTTTAAATCTTCGTCTTCAAAAGGATCAAATGCCAGAACCTTGCATCCGAAGCCGAGCATGATCTTGCAAAAAGCCCTGCCGATCTTGCCTGTACCAATGACGCCAATTGTGCGGCCATGTAGGTTGAAGCCCAGTAATCCGTTGAGTGAGAAGTTTTGTTCCCGCACCCGGTTATAGGCTTTATGCGTTTTTCGGTTTAGAGTCAGGAGCATGGCTACTGCATGTTCGGCTACCGCTTCCGGTGAATAGGCGGGGACGCGGCATACACGGATACCGTATTTCTTTGCTGCCGCTAAATCGACATTATTGAATCCGGCACAGCGTAAAGCAATGACTTTGACTTGCTTTGCTGCCATGGTTTCTATCACCTCGGCGGTCAGGCGATCATTGACGAACACACAGACAACCTCGGTGCCTTCGTCAATAGCATTGACAATATGAGGCCCTAGATGGGTTTCCCAAAATTCCAACTCAAAATTATAGTTTGTGTTGTGTTTACTGAAAAAATCTTTATCGTAAGGTTTTGCTGAGAAGAAAGCGATTTTCATATTTAAGGTAAATTGATCTTTTCACAAGGTACATTATAAAATAAATATAAACTAAATTTGGCACCATATGTTCCAAAACCCTTTTTCATTTGACGGTAGAATTCGCAGGCTTGAATATGGCCTTAGCTTAATTATATACGTCGGTTATATTTTTGTTACGCTGATCATTTTATTTGCAAGTGGATTTATAGATGCTACTGAAAGCAAAAAAAATACACTTTCTATTTACCTTGCCTGTTCTCCTGCTATTTATTTCATGATTGCACAGACCGCAAAGAGGTGTCACGACAGAGGCAATAGCGGTTGGTGGCAACTCATACCCTTTTATAGCTTTTTATTGTTATTTCTTAATGGCGACATCGGTGATAATGAATACGGCTCTAATCCTAAGGGCTTGTATTATGATCTTGAAGATACTGAAGAAAAATAATGAAGTATATCTATTAGGTATTTGTTGCGAAACAGAACGAATATCGAGGATTTACATCTAATTTAACTTACATTAGTTGTTATGAAATATCTAATGATGCTGTTTTTCAGTCTTATGCCTGGCTTCATGCAAGCTCAAACTGTGATCTCATTGTATGAACAGGGGAAAATTCCCTTCGCTAAATCAAATACAGAAATTCCTACCCTAACTGTCTTTTTACCTGAAAAGGTGAAGGAGAAAGGAACTGCGGTGATCGTCTGCTCGGGCGGTTCTTATGCAGGGCGCGCAAACTCAGTAGAGGGCTTACCAGCTTGCAAGAAACTTGTTGAAGCTGGAATTACTGCTTTTCTGCTTGATTACCGTGTGCCCGACGCTGATAAAATGGAACATAAGGAGATCGTTCCTCTGACAGATGCTCAGAGGGCTATGCAATATGTGCGTGAACATGCTAAACAATATAGGCTTGATGCAGGCAAAATTGGCATTATGGGCTTTTCTGCTGGTGGACATCTGGTATCAACCCTGGGGACACATTTTTCCAGTACCTCATTGGAAAATCCTAAAAGAACTAGTCTGCGGCCTGATTTTATGATATTGGTATACCCTGTAATTAGTTTTGCTGATTCACTCACGCATAAGCAATCAAGAAGCAACTTAATTGGACCTGATTTGTCGACAGAGCGTATAAGGGAATACTCCAATGAACTACAGGTGACTAACGATACACCTCCTGCTTACCTGACTAGTGGTATGGATGACAGTGCAGTAAACGTCCAGAATTCATTGTATTTTGCTGCTGCACTAAAGCAGCATAATGTACCTGTAGAGCTCTTTCTGTATGAAAAAGGAAGACATGGTTATGGTGTAAACAACACACAGGCAAAACGGCAGTGGATAGACGATTGTATTCTTTGGATCCCATGATCAATCATTTACATAATTTTTTTAAATATCTAAACATCTCCTCATTCGAACAAAAATGGGGGATGTATGTAACTACTGTCGGTTATTCCAAAGTGTGTCCTAATGATCAATACCCAAACCAACAGCACCCTGAAAGTCATGACTTGACTTGGAACCGGGGAAGAACATTGAATGATTATTATGTCGTATTTATTTCAAAAGGGAAAGGTATATATGGTTCGGCACTCACCAAACCGCAGGAAATTGTAGCCGGCAATTGCTTTCTGCTGCATCCTGGTGTGTGGCATAGGTATAAGCCTGATCCCAAACTGGGATGGGAAGAATATTGGGTAGGATTCAATGGAAAATATATACAGGACCTTATGGCGCAGGAGATCTTCGATCCCAGGTTTCCTGTAGTAGACCTTGGTTTCAATCCCGAAATGTTGGTGCTGTATAATAAGCTCATCGATGAGGTGCAAGCTTCTTCAGTAGGCTACCCACAGCAGATTGCCGGTGTCACCATGCAGATATTGGGATTGGTAAATAAACTTTCCAGATCTAATGAAAGGATAAATAATCCAATAGCAAAGTTGATCGCCAAGGCTAAATTCCTGATCCAGGAGTCTTTTGAGAATGCGCTCGATATGGAAGAGCTTGCAAAGGAACTACCAATGGGTTATTCTTCATTCAGAAAAGCTTTTAAGCAGATTACCGGACATTCTCCTAATCAATACCATCTGAACCTCAGGCTGGAACGATCCAGGCACTTGCTCGCTATGACGGCATTAAATATTAATGAGATCTCTGACCAGACAGGTTTTGAATCTGTGTCTTATTTTTCAAGGCTTTTCAAGAAAAAGCATGGGCTTTCACCGAAGCATTTCAGGCTTACCGAATTGTCTGCACAGGCGCAGTAAGCGGTCTATATCGCTCTCGAAGTAAATCAAGCATAAAGGAATTGATTTCAACATGATCAGCTAATGGCTCAGCGCTGAAAGGGTTGACAGGCATGTATGGTGGCGGCCCGAATTCTGTTGTGATTGTTAATATTTTTGTATCCAACTTTTTATTAACTGCTACGATTTCATCCCACCAACTCAGAAAATGACCCAATGCATATTTCCACTCCGGAGCCCTTGGGTCTGGTACTTGTGGACTTTGTTCAAATCCTACCCTTGCGTGGATGTGTCTGCTGCGTATGATTGCCTGCTTTAAAGTAGCTGTAAAATTTTCGAGCATGCTCTCTGTAACACAAACCCAGTGAGAGAAGTCGGCTGTGATTAGAAAATCGGGATCTTTTTCAAACAATTCGCTGATCATCTGTGGCGAATAACCTAATCGTCCCCTATGCGTCTCATGTAATATCCTGATTCCTGTCTTAGCACTGATGTCCTGAGCGGTGGCAATCAAATCCAGTTGTTGTGCTATGGAGAAATAATCCCGGCCAGTATGTGAATTAATTAGTAGTGGATGTAGCGCGGCACAGTTGCGTAGATTTCGGGCAAATGAGGCCCGGAATTTATTGAACGTGCTTCCTTCAGCTTCATGCTGGTGGGTAACGAGACAAAGCTCATGCTGATTGAGGTAGTTTAACAATAAGCGTTTATTGGGCAAATCGGAGGGAACCCAGGTGTCGATCCCATCATAACCTCTTTTACACACTTTTTGTAGGAAGTCTTTAAGTTCCAGATGTTCCTGACCCCAAAGGGGACTAAGTAGTTTGATGTCCATTGTTATTTAGGTGGATCAAAGAAAATTCCGCTTAAGGCTGCATTTTTGCCTCTTACCTGGTTGACACGGATACGAATGCTGCCCTGAAAGTTAAATACAAGGTATTTACCCTTTCGATAATCCCTGACCATTTGTACAGGAGCTAGAATATTTAAACTGTTCTTATCAAAAACCTCGACTGCAGAGCGCCGGTTCTGCTGGTCATAATCCAGAAAATAAAGAGCAATCTGATGTGGCTTTTTGTCTCTAAGAGGAATGTCTATAGTGATTGTTTGCGCCGTAGGTAATGGGTCTTTAGTGATGATAGCCCCAAAGTTGCTGCCGTCAAAATGAATATTGCCCTGATTTTTGATCACCAGCGTATCCAGGTAATCTGGTAATTTCTCTTGGTTTTTAGCCTCTTTTTTGGGGCTAAAAAGGAGGTAGCCATCTTTCCCAAATTTACTTTCCCAATTACCGTTCGTCAGGCTGTCCTGTCTGAATGCTGTAATCTGATAGTTCCAGGGCTGATCTGCGCTGCGCTGCTGATTGTTTTTGCCCTGGTAAGTAATTTTGAGTTTATAATTACCCGCAGGTAAATTGTTAATCGTCAGGTAATCCCCTTCCTGTCGAAAGTGATAGCTGGTGTGTTGTTCGGTTTCAGGTATACTTGTAGATTTGATATCAACAGACTTGAAGCTTTTTCCACCAAGCGGAACCCATACCTTTTCGGCAGTAGTTCCATTGGGAATGCTGATTTTACTGAGACCGGAAGAGATATCGAAGTCCGCGGAGATGAGCCCGAATAGAGTGTAAACGCCGCCAGATATCTTGGTAAGGGTCTCACCTGTATGCGGCAGAATCTGAAATGTTTTGAAACCTGGCAGGATTGGTTTGATACCCAGTACTTCCTCAGATAACCATTTGACTACCCCGGAGCTCCATGGATGCGTAAGACTTGTATAGCCGCATTGGTTATTGGGTGCTGCACCATTTACACCTATCAAAGCATTCCAACTGGGACGGTAAACTTCGTAAAACGTAGTGGCCCCCTGGCGAAGTTGTCCGCCCCAGTAGTCTCTGACTGAACTCAGTGCATCTGAGTAATTACCGCTGACTGATTGTGCATTGAGAATAAAGTACTGGTTAAATGGCGAATAGGAAAGCCTGTTGATACGGTCGCTGAAATTGGTATAATATAGCTCTGCGCACTCTTTTTCACTGAGCATACGGGTGTTAATGGCATCTGCTCCGGCGTGGATCCCATAACGGTTCAGCCAGGTACCTTCTTCCCGTATATCATTCATTTTTTGAGCTGCATAGTCAAGATATTTGGCCGAAATTTCTATCTTTCCAAGCTGCTTCATAAGTTGTCCGAATTCTCTCCAAGCACGGATTGATAGCATACTATATGCCTGCTGAGCTTCCTGAATATTGGGATTTTCGAATCCTGCGCCAAGTCGTTCGTCCCAGCCGTAAAAGCCCAGCGAAGGAGATTTGCCAAAGTGCTCAAAAGCAAGATCCAGCTTTTTGCTTATATTGTCGATGTATTTAAATGCAAATTCATCATCTCCTGTATAATTGATATAGTCTATCAGGCTAAGTACCCAGTAAAGCGAATAGCTGGCAATGCCGTTATTCAGTCCTGATGTATTAATCAGGTTGGCTTTTACAAAATCATAATTACCAAAGGCAACCATAGCCGCAGCTTGCGAAGGATAGGCATCCCCAGTCCAGGAATGTCGATCGCTTCTTTCCATTAGTATGGCGCCAAAATAGTCTTTTTGAAGGTTGAGTTTAACAGTGTATGCTCCCGTGTACCATATTCTGGTAAGTTCCGGATCACTGCAGGAGAAACTGCCCTGGTAGTTAACGGGCTTGGTCTGACAGATCAAACGGATATTCCGAAGATGCCATCTCTTCGTATAGGTATGCACATGCAGCCAGCCGAACCGTACACCTTCATAAAGTTCAGGGTTTAGTTCCAAACGATAGGTATTTCCGTACTTTACAGGTTTTTTTGTTTTTACCGGGCTTACTGATCCTATATTGACAATCGCCGGTTCATTGTATTCACTAATACTCATGCTGATGCTGTCAACGAGGTCTTCAGACTCAAATTCCAGCCATCCAGCACTTACCCTTCCGAAATCGAATCGTATACTTCCTGTTCCACGTACCTCGATGAGTTCTGTTTTTTTTATTGATTTAGTGTGAAAGCTTGTGTTATTTGTACTGTTCCAGTTTATGGGCTTAAGTTCATAACACTCCAGTCCATCTGTTGCTTTTGGGTTTGACCATTGGAATGAAAATATAGGATCAGGGGAAAGCGGATTTTTTACATTGGTTTTTTTCGCACTGATTGCGGGATAACGATCGGCTTGTGCGTTTGCTTCAGTTAAACAGGCTGAAAGTAGCAGGAAAGGGATGACTCTTAAAAGGTTCATTGGTTGTGGTTAGTAGCGCAAGATAAATCCTAAACTCAATAGGGCACCTGTACAAATCATTGTTTTTTTTGTACTTTATGATATTTTGCGGGTATTAGCCAGAGTCAAAGAACAGGCATTGAAAATGTCAGAAAATACAAATATTTGTGCGTTTTGTAAAAGTAAATGTAAGAAGAGTATCAATACGTTTGTAATAGATCAAATTGATAAACCTACAGAGTCATATGAACACTAACATCACCGCTGCACAAATTGAGTTTTACCAGGACCACGGATACCTCATCATAGAAGATTTTCTGAATGAGGAAGAACTGGCGAACTGGCGAACTGCCGTAACTGTTGCCATTTCGGATAGAAAAGGCCAGAAGATACCCGGGAAGGCTACTAAGATTGGTGAAGATGATGGGATCAATAAGGATACTGAATATCAAAGTAAGGTTTTCGATCAGCTGATCAATTTATGGCAGACCAGTGATGAGGTCAGGCAGTTGATGTTGAATCCAGGAATAGGAAAAATGGCTGCCAAACTGGCCCAGGTAGATGGGATACGCATCTGGCACGATCAGGCTTTGTTCAAAAAGCCTTGGGCAAATCCAACTTCCTGGCATCTGGATACACCTTTTTGGTCGTTTTCGGATCGCAGGGCACTGTCGATCTGGGTTGCTTTGGATGATGCTACACTGGAAAATGGCTGCCTCTTTTTTATTCCCGGTTCACATAAAGGTACTGCTTTTGAGAATCCGGGAATCGGAAGAAATATGGACTCAATTTTTGAATATTACCCACAGTACCGTGAGTCGCAGACAGTCGCGGCTCCAATGAAGGCTGGGAGCTGTTCTTTCCATAACGGATTAACAATACACGGTGCACATGCTAATATGACCCCCGGATCCAGACGCGCCATGACCTGTGCTTATATGCCGGACGGGAATAGTTATAACGGCATTCCTAATATATTACCTGATGAAGAACTTGCCCATATGCATATTGGTGATCCTTTGCAGAATGATGCGATCAACCCGTTGATATTTAGTGAAATTAAATCTATCTAGTCATATGAAAATCCGCCTACTACTTGCCTGGTCTTTTACTTTATTTTATAGTCAGCTATGTTTTGGTCAAGCCTCTGCCCTTGGAAAAATATTAAATGATACCCGCACACACAAGATTAGGATTAACGATGCTGAGGGCAACTTATCGTTGCTGATCGACTATGCAAATGGATGCAGGATTTCAGAGATGAAAATAGGGGGTAAAAATGTATTATCAACACAAGGCGTTTATACTGGATTTAGTATTGAGGAAAAGCATAGTTCTTTGTCCTCGGCAGGAATTAAAGTGCAGCAAACAGATAACACTATTTTACTGGATAATATCAATTATTCCGGAGAAGGCTTAGGTATAACTGAACGCTGGAAGTTTAGCCTTAAAGGTAAGCAGGTGCATTGGGAGATTATTCGTAGTTACGACAAATCCGGCAGCATCGATGAAAGCTGTTTTCCGGTCTGGAACTTTAAAGCAATGGATACATGGAAAGGTGGGATCATAGATAATGGAGGGATGGTTTGGTGTAAATACCTTGCTAATATAAATGATACGTACGGTGTACATACTGCTGGTGTTACTTTCTGGAATCCGGAAAGCGGTCATGCGCTGAAGATCGCTGCAAAAACCAGCGGCAAATTTTCATTGAGCTCAAAATTTTCACACAGCAACCAGCATGAGTTTACTTTTACCCAGGTGCTAACCGATAGTGTTGTCGGACAACGTTATAATTTGAGTCGTTTCGTGTCTGGCAAGTCAGATGTTTTTGCACCCTTAACGGTCTCTAAAGGAACAATATCTTTAAACCTCGTGCTGGAGTATATTGACTATAATAAAGTTTACTCCCGTGGTACATTACCCGGCATAGATGCGGTCGCTGTACGTGAACTGCTAAACACCACTGGTCGTTATGGTGTCGTGGATAATAATATAATAGGAGCCAACGGATGGTTAACAAATTGGAAATGCCTGCATGAGCCTTTCTTTGCCCAGATAGGAATGGCTCTCGAATGATCCCAATTATACCCGCAATTTTTCAGCTACCTTGAATCAGGAGCGGGATCTGGCAATGCTTAAAGATGGTAGAGTGCTTTCTCGCTGGCACAATGCCGCGGGTGACGAAATTCCTGGCACGTATAACAGCAAAACAGGATATTATGAGGCGATGTGGGGCTACACAGTGGATTCACAAACAGGATATGTAATCAATGCTGCTGAGCAGTTCGACCTCAATGGGGATCGAAAGTGGTTGCAGTCGCACAAAGTAAGTTGTGAACAGGCATTAGACTGGTTGATCAGGAGGGATTCAAACAATAATGGGGTGTTTGAGATGATGAACAACGGAATTGCCGATAAAAAAGCGAGCGACTGGCTGGATATTGTCTGGGCCAGCTATGAAAATGCCTTCGTAAATGCACAGATGTATGAGGCGCTAAATCTTTGGGCAAATTGCGAGCGTGTACTTGGTGATGCCAGTAAAGCGGCATATTACAGCGCAGTAGCACTACGATTAAAGGCCAGTTTCAATAAACCTATAGAGGAAGGGGGATTCTGGTCGGCTGCGAAACAACAATATATATACTGGAGAGATAAGGATGGATCCGTTCATGGAGATAACCTGGTTACTCCGGTTAATTTTGCGGTCATTGCTTTTGGGCTATGCGATGATAACACACGGATTGAAAAGGTGCTGAATCAGATTGAACAAAGAAATAGCCAGGAAAATCTGTTTCACTGGCCCTTGTGTTTCGACTCTTTTACGAGAGCGGAAGTGGAGGGTGGCAACTGGCCTTTTCCTCGTTATGAAAATGGTGATATCTTTCCGACCTGGGGATATCTCGGTATCCGGGCATACGCAGGATATGACCGTAAAATTGCCTTGAAATACATTAAGAATATTTTGGAACAATACCACAAAGACGGCTTGTCCTCGCAGCGCTATAGCCGGCTGAGCCAAAAAGGACTTGGAGAAGATATTCTGGCAGGCATTTCTACAAGTGTAACAGCCCTTTATAGGGATATTTATGGACTACGGCCAAAATGGAACAGAATGGGGCTGGAGCCTCACATGCTCAGGGAATTGAACGGTACCCGGTTCAAATATTCCCTGAGAGACACAGTCTATCAATTGACTTTAAATACGGGGGATTATACCATGAGTACAGCTCATTTTTCTGTGAAAAGCAGTGTCGGTTATGGTGCGGCTTTTAGTGGCAAAGAACTCTTGGTATATAAAGATAATGCAGAAGTGCAATTGCTAAAGATAACAAGTAACTCAGCAAAGCGCTTGGACCTGGTGATTCAAGACTGGACGGATACTTTATGCTCCCTCACCTTTGCTCAGCATAGAGTTTATAACCTTACATTTTCTGGCCTGGTTCCAGGATCGAATTATCGGTTTAAAAGCGGTACCCTTACAAAGACCATAAGGGTAAATCAGCAAGGGAAATTGATGCTCAGCACCAGTCCAAGCGTGAAAACCTTCAGTATAAATAGAATATGAAAAATATTTAAACAATATAAAACGTCCCGATGTTGCTGTACATATGACTGACGGCGCACCCTATTTAAGCACAGAAGAACTAGTTGAAGTATTCCGATATACAAAGACAGCTACAGCAATTCATGTTGGTGAGGATGCAGTAATACAGATGGCAAATGATGCAATGTTACTGATCTGGGGCAAAGACAATAGTGTCATAGGAAAAACATTGGAAGATGCGTTGCCGGAATTACGAGGACAGCCTTTTGCAGAAATGTTTAAACGGGTTTGGTTAGAAGGCATTACGCTATCGGGAAATGATACTGCTGCAGATCTTAATATTAACGGTATAACCAGGACATTTTATTTTGACTTTGAATACCGGGCTATAAAAAACGCCCTTGGCGAAACCCTTTGTGTGCTTCATTCCGCTACTGATGTTACAGAGCGTGTATTAAACAGGGAAATCCGGGAGCAGGCAATGCGCGCAAATGCCTCACTTGCAAGAGAACAGGCGCTAAATGAGGAACTAGCTGCTGCCAATGAGGAACTAAATTCGGTTAATGAAGAACTTTCGAGTAACCAGGAACAGTTGCATCAATTAAATCTTGAACTGGAAAAAAAGGTTGAGGAACGAGTAAAAGCACTTAAAGATAGTGAGACACGTTACCGGGAGCTATCTGAGCAATTGGCAACTATGAATGAAGAAGTGCTTGCTGCCAATGAGGAATTGATGGCAGCTAATGAAGAAATTGCCGAAGGAAGAGAATACCTGCAGGACGCATTTGACGAAATGGAAGATAAGGAAATCGCGCTGCGTTTAGCTGTTGAAGCGGCAAATTTCGGTACCTGGCATATTCATTCTGTGACCCGCGATTTCGTTACTACAGCCAGGTTACGTGAGCTGTTTGGCTATCCTGAAGATTATGAAATGACAATAACTGAATGCCTCGCGCAGATTCGGGAAGACTATCGTGAATATGTGGCCGAGAAATTCGAAAATGCAATTACCGCCAATGGCGATTATGATGTGTCCTATCCCGTAATTGGGTTTAAAGACCAACGTCTTCGGTGGCTTAGGGCTGTAGGAAATCTTAAAGCAGATAAATCCGGTGAATTTTCTTCATTTACAGGTGTTGTAATGGATATTTCGGCAATGAAAAAAGAGGAACAGCGTAAGAATGATTTTATCGCGATGGTGAGCCATGAATTGAAAACGCCCTTAACTTCTTTGAATGCATACCTGCAATTGTTGCAACGCAAAAATAAAGATACGGAGGATACTTTTACTACAGGGTCTTTGGATATGGCAGGTAAGCAGGTGAAGAAAATGACCGCTATGATCAATGGCTTTCTGGATGTCTCACGCTTGGAATCCAGCAGCATTTTGCTAAAACAGACAGATTTTTTGCTCAACGATTTAATTGAAAATGCGGTTATGGAGACTATGACGATGCATAGTACTCACAGGATACATTTTGAAAATACAGAAATAATACCTGTGAGAGCTGATTTTGAAAAGATCGGAAATGTGATTTCAAATCTTCTGAGCAATGCAATTAAATATGCTCCAATGAATCCAGATATCCTGGTCAAATGCGAAATTGTAGATGGAATGGCACAGGTCAGTGTACAGGATCATGGGATCGGCATTAGTTCAAAAGATATCAACAAGTTATTTGAACGCTTCTATCGTGTTGAAACCGGAAGCCATATCTCAGGATTTGGAATAGGTCTTTACCTGAGCGCTGAGATTATTGAAAGGCATAAGGGTAGGATCTGGGCTGAAAGCGATCAGCTCAGTGGCTCTACTTTTTATTTTGTACTTCCTTTATATTCTGAGGAATAAACTAATTTATTATATTTACTATCGAAATCTGAATTCAACATGCTTCTTGCGCAAAATATACGCATTACCAGAATTTTAAGAAATACCTGGCAGGTGGACCTCATTATGATTGCGTCCTGTACCGGGGCCTACCTGGTCCGTGAATACCTCATCGCCAATCACTATAGCATTCCGGCCATCATTCCCACATTATTGGGTACCGCCATTGCTTTTTTTATCGGCTTTAATAATAATCAGGCCTATGACCGTTGGTGGGAAGCCAGAAAAGTATGGGGTAGCCTGGTCAACGATTCCCGTTCTTTTGCGCGTAGCTTAATGAACTATGTTGACGGTGATCAGGAAATCACAAAAAGAATGATTTATAGGCATATCGCTTTTTTATATGCCCTCAAAACTAACCTGAGGGGTGGCATCAACGATTGTAACGTACGCTATTTAAGTGAAGGGGATCAACACGCGATTAAAGGGAATAGTAACCTGCATCATGCTATCCTTAATTTACAATCTGCGGATCTACAACTGCTTTCTAAAAATGGACAGATTGATGGGTTTCGATTTATTGAGATAAATGGTTTGCTGGTTCGTTTTTCAGATAGCATGGGAATGAGCGAAAGAATAAAAAATACAGTATTTCCTACTACTTATTCTTATATGACCAAAGTGTTTATCTGGCTGTTTGTCGTGACTTTTACATTAGTCATCAGCGAAGGCGCTGGTGTCTATTCTATATTCCTGGGATGGTTGATTGGATTTGTGTTTGTATCTACTCAGATCAATGGTATGAGCCTTGTAGATCCTTTTGTAAACAATTCAGCCAGTGTACCTTTGAATCAGATTACCCGCACGATTGAGATTAACCTGTTGCAGATGATCGGTGCTACCGATATTCCAGAGCCGGTAAGGCCTATTAATGGTGAATATGTACTTTAATTATAATTAAAACTTAAAATTTTTCTCTCATGCCCATCAGGCCAAGCAGGCCTCCGGTATGTATGGCTATGACTTTATCATCTTGTAGGCTGCCCTTTCCTAACAAGTCATCTAATGCAAAAAACATTTTGCCCGTATATATAGGATCGATAAGGATTCCTTCGCCTGCAGAAAAATTTTTGATAAACCTGATCAGCTCAGGACTGGTCTTAGCATAGCCGCCAAAGTGATAATCGATATGCAATGTAAGTTGGTTAAGACTACCGGTATATTTGAATATCTCTTCGCTGATAAAGGAGCCGCCTTTCAGTGCTGGTATAACATGTAGCTGAGTATCTAGCTTTCGCTCATGGATGCCTTTAAGTAGTCCTGCAGCAGTTGTTCCGGTTCCCGCCGCGCAGAAGATGTGTTTTGTATCCGGGGGAAGTTCAGCAATAATTTCGGCACATCCTCTTACACCCTGGGTTGAGGCGCCTCCTTCGTCTACAAAAAAAGCATCATGGTTATCGCCATAATGCTCTTCAAATAATAATCGCTTATTTTTGTAGCTCGTTCTATCCGTAAAAAGCAATTCCATGCCGTATAGTCTGCACAGCATGAGCATTTCGTTATCTATCTCTTCGCCTCTTACAAACGCAGAACTTTTAAGCCCAGACCTTGCACATGCTGCTGCAGTAGCAACAAGGTGATTAGAATAAGTACCACCAAAGGTAACGAGCTGCCTTTTGCAATTTTCCTTTGCTTCCTGTAGGATGTATTTTAGTTTACGCCATTTATTTCCTGAAATATAGGGATCAATTAAATCGTCTCTTTTAACCAGTACATGGCTTCTTGCAGGATCTTTTAATTGATGCAGAGGACTGAAAATATCTGTAAACATGTTACTCACAAATATACAGCCTTAGTGTTATAAATAGACCCCTAAATTGCAGGCTTAGCAGATTAGGGCTTAAAATAGATCTTCCTTATCAGGTAAGGGAAAAAGTTGAGAATGATTTTAACATTTTGAGTAAAATTTTTCATAATGATGTGTATTAACAGTAGTGTCAACAGCACCTCAAAGAATAGGCCAATTTCTTTTTTAATATGTTGCTGTTAAAAGATTAGTTTTGCAACCGAAAGCTCTTGGCTGCGCAAAAGTTGAAAAACGGGGGTAGTATCAATGTAACAGGCTTTCTTTAACCTAAGGAAAACATAGTTTTAATGGAAAATATTAACCGGGAGCAAGAGATAGAAGATCAGGACCTGTATGAACATCTGAATATTGTTGTGGATAAAGGACAATCTCTACTGCGCATTGACAAGTTTTTGATGCACAGGGTAGAGAATGCATCCCGAAGCCGGATACAAAATGCCATTGATGCAGGAAATGTATTGGTTAACAAAAAAACCATTAAATCTAGCTATAAAGTAAAACCGGCCGATGAGATTTCTATAGTGTTTCCGCATCCTCCCCGTGACACTGAAGTTTACCCGGAAGATATTCCCCTGGACATCGTCTATGAAGATGACGACTTGTTGGTGGTCAACAAAGTTGCTGGTATGGTTGTACATCCCGGATTCAATAATTATACTGGAACACTTGTAAATGCCCTTGCCTTTCATTTTGAACAACTGCCGCAGTTGCCTGGCAATGAGGGAAGACCTGGCCTTGTACATCGTATTGATAAGGATACTTCGGGTCTCTTACTGATCAGCAAGAACGAAATCACCATGACAAAGTTGGCAAAACAGTTTTTTGACCACAGTATCACCCGCAAGTACATCGCTCTGGCCTGGGGAGACATTCTTGAGAATGGCACAGTTACGGGTTACATCGGCCGTAGTCTGAAGAACCGGATTGTGATGGATATGTATGATGACCCGGAAAAAGGTAAGTGGTCGGTAACACATTACACCGTACTCGAGCGTTTAGGCTATGTAACTTTAATTAGTTGCCAGTTAGAAACCGGCCGTACACATCAGATCAGGGCACATATGCAGCACATTGGACATCCTCTTTTTAATGATGCTAATTATGGCGGTGATAAAATTGTAAAGGGAACAACTTTTAATAAATACAAGCAATTTGTGCAAAATGCTTTTGAAATTCTGCCGCGTCAGGCACTTCATGCACAAACTTTAGGATTTATTCATCCAACTACTAAAAAGTACATGGAATTTGAAGCACCTTTGCCACCTGATTTCGATACGGCCCTGAATAAATGGAGGAACTATATCGTACAGCCATCATAAATGCAACAACAATATATTTTACATAACGACGAGTTTATTGCCATAGACCAACCAATATTGACAGCCCAAAATCGCGGCTTCAGGTATGGTGATGGCCTTTTTGAGTCCATGCGTATGAGCAATGGAAAGTTGCGCTTTGCAGAACAGCATGCCGATCGCCTGCGCAGAGGAATGAAAGCACTAAAAATGGAGGGTGGAAGTCTGCTTGACGAGTATTTCCTGAAACAAAAAACTGCTGAACTCTGCAAGAAGAATAAATTGAAAGAAAATGCCAGGTTCCGTTTGTCGGTATATCGGTCCGGGGAAGGACTGTATACTCCAGATAATAACAAAGTAGGTTATGTCCTTGAGGGGACTGCCTTGCCAGATAGTGGCTACGAGCTCAATAAGAAAGGGTTAATAGTAGATGTTTATGATGAAATGACCAAGTCTGTAGACCAGCTGTCTAACCATAAAACCTGTAACTCGCTGGTTTATGTGATGGCCGGACTCTATAAAAAACAATATAGCCTGGATGAAGCATTCATACTCAATCATAAAGGTTTTTTATGTGAAAGCATCAGTTCGAATGTATTTGTCCTGTACAACAAACAAATTTATACACCTGCCTTATCAGAAGGTTGCATTGCGGGCGTTATGCGTGGTGTAGTAATGAATATCGCCAGGAGCAATGATATCCCTTTGATAGAGGCGCAGATTAATCCTGAGGTTTTAAAAGAAGCCGAAGAAGTATTTATTACCAATGCCATAGGTGGAATCAGATGGGTGATGGGATATGGCAGAAAGCGCTACTTTAATGAGGTGACCAAACTCTTAAGCGCCAAGCTTAATCAGTTATAGGCGAATTCCCCTGAGAAATTCGTCTACGGACATCCTCTTTTTGCCTTCGTACTGTAGGTCGGTCAGCTTTATGAAGCCGTCTTTAGCAGCAAATTTGAGATAAGTTTTTCCGTCCGACAGAAAAGCTCCAGGAGAAATGCCTGGCTCTTTATCTTCCAATTCAACCCTGAATACCTTTAGGGATTTACCGTTTAAACTTGTAAAAGCAGTTGGATATGGGCTCAATCCTCTGATCATATTATAAATCACGCTGGAAGCCTGGTTCCAATCGATCTTGCAGTTTTCTTTAAAGATCTTTGGGGCGTGTTTGAGTTCCTCGCTCTGTGGTTGTGGTTGTTCCTGATAATCTCCGGATTCAATGGCTTTTACGGTGCGTACCAGAAGTCCTGCCCCAACGTTCATGAGCTTGTCATGCAGTTCTCCCGCACTGTCTGTGGGCATAATGCTCACAGATTCTGAAAATATAATGTCACCGGTGTCAATTTCGTGCTTCAAAAAGAAGGTGGTCACACCGCTCTCTTTTTCTCCATTGATGATGGCATGATTGATTGGAGCCGCCCCACGGTATTGCGGAAGCAGGGAGGCGTGGAGGTTGATGGTACCTTTATCAGGCATATTCCATACGATTTCAGGGAGCATTCTGAAAGCAACTACGACCTGTAGATCGGCTTTTAAAAGCTTCAATTCCTCAATAAACACGGAGTCTTTCAGCTTCAATGGTTGCAATACCGGTATCCCCTTTGAAACGGCATATTGCTTTACTGCACTTTCCTGAAGTTTCTGACCGCGCCCTGCGGGTTTATCCGCAGCGGTAACTACACCTACAACATCAAATCCAGCCTCAACGAGGGCATTTAAAGAGGCAACTGCAAAATCGGGGGTACCCATGAAAACTATTTTCATATGTTGTTGTTTGTGATTAACGGTAATTGAAGCTCTGCAAAATAAAAAAAAATAAACGCATTTTTCAGCATAATCATATGGTTCAAACCTTAGAAGAGATTAAATCCAGTGGCTTATCTTATGTAACCGATAGCCAGCCAGGAATATACAGAAAGGGGCAACCCGGAAAGTTTTATTATCAGGATAGCGAAGGGAAGCGAATCAGTGATGAATCACAGTTGTCCAGGATTAAATCCCTTGTCCTGCCTCCTGCTTGGCAAAATGTATGGATTGCAATAAAGAAAAATGCTTATTTACAGGCTACCGGTATTGATGTGGCAGGCAGAAAGCAATATCGTTACCATCCCGACTGGACGTCCAGGCGTTCGGACAATAAATATTTTCGATTACTTGAATTTGGTAAGGTATTGCCGCGGGCCAGAAAACAGATCGCAAAGGATCTGCGGAGGAAGGATTTCGATGAGCAGAAGGTATTGGCAATCTGTATGCAGGTAATGATCAAAACGCTGATCCGTGTGGGAAATGATACCTACAGGCAATTACATGGTAGCTACGGGCTGACCACATTGAACAATAAACATGCAAAGATTGAGGGCAATACACTAAGGCTGACTTTTAAAGGTAAAAAAGGAGTTCAGCAAAATGTGAGTCTTAACGACAAGACCCTGACCCGGTTAGTAAAAAAATGTAAGGAAATTCCTGGGCAGGACTTGTTCCAATATTATACAGAAGGTAAGGAGCATCGGGCCATAGATTCAGGAAAGATCAACAATTACATCAGAGAAATTACAGGCGGGGACTTTACCGCTAAAGATTTCCGTACATGGGGCGGTACACTGGAAGCATTAAGGCAACTGGCTGTCTGTTGCAGTGATCCGGCTACGGCTGAAAAGCCTAAAAAGAAAGTGATTGTGGAAGTGCTGGACTGTGTAGCAGGTAAATTAGGCAACACAAGGGCGGTATGTAAGAGCTCATATGTATATCCCTTGTTGCTGGAGGCATTTGAGAACGATGAGTTGTCAAGGTACCTCAAAAAGGTCAACACAAAACCTTCTCTTAGCATCACTGCACTGGAAAAAGATGAGCAGGTATTGATGCAATTCCTAAGGGCGGCACAAAAGAAGACTGCTGGTCAAAAAATAAAGAAAGCCGCTTAATCCTTAGGGGCTTTCTTTACAGGGTGTACAGGTTGCTCACTTTGTTCCCGCTGCTTTGCGGGGTTTTTAAAGTGTGCTTCTTCCTCTTGATAGTCTTTATCTTCATTTTTTTTAACGGCCTTGTCGCCCGCTGGTACTTTACTCTTAGGTACTTCTTCCCTGTAATTGCTGCTGGGTTTTTCGTTTTTCTTTTTTTGCTCGCTGTTCATGAGGTCTTTCTTTAAGGGTACAACAAGTATTTCTTGCGCATTGTTTTGTACTTACTTAAGCCGGGTTCCCAGCTCGCACGGATTTCTTTTTCAGATTTTCCTGCAATGATTTGTTTCCTGAAGTCAGCCACGCCGATCAGCCGCTCGATAACACCCATCTGGTTGCTCAGCTTACTGTTGAAGAAATCAGCTTTGTTGGGGGAATTTTTGTAAAGCTCAATCATCCAGCTGAGATTGAGTTGTTTGGTCTTCCTGAAGATAGTTGCATCATAATTCCTCAAATCAATTCCATAGCAGATATGGTTCATGAAAATCGGCGTTTCCGACATCCCTTTGATACTTACTGGAGTAAATGAAAAGGTATACTTTCCCTTTAAAAACGGCGAACCTATTATCGTGAAAGGATGTTGTGTGCCACGGCCATAGTTTAAGTAAGTGCCTTCAAATAAACAGGTGCTTGGATATAGTAAAATTGACTGGGCTGTATTGAGGTTTGGTGAAGGTTTAACCGGAAGCTCATAAGGTGTGTCGTGTGTATAATTGGCCACTTTAATGATCTTAATTTTGCATTTCAGTTTATTGTCCAGCCAATTCTCTCCGTTGAGCATTTGTGCATATTCAGCAACCGTAAGTCCGTGAACAGCTGGAATGGGCTTTAGGCCGATACCTGATTTAAACTGAGGGTCCAGGATCGGGCCATCAATGTAAAAGCCATTTGGATTTGGTCTGTCGAGAATTAGAACTTCTTTTTTTTGCTCAGCACAGGCCTCCATTACGTATTGAAGCGTATTGATATAGGTATAAAAACGTACGCCGACATCCTGAATATCAAACACAACGATGTCTACGTCTGAAAGGTCTGCAGCAGTAGGTTTGGAATGCTTTCCGTAAAGGGAAACTGCTTTAATACCTGTTTTTACGTCCACATCATCTGCTACATGCACCCCATTACTGGCGTTGCCCCTGAAGCCATGCTCCGGCCCAAAGATTTTCACAATGTGTACGCCAAGGCTAAGCAGACTATCTACTGTAGTTTGATTACCTATTATAGAGGTAGGGTTAACCACCATGCCGACACGCTTACCCTTCAAATAAGGGACATAAAGTTCCGTTTGTTCAGCACCGGTAAGCAGTTTTGCTTTCAATGGTTTATCGAAGTTCTCAGCCTTTACCTGGTATGGATTTGGGATGCCTGTGTTTAAGGCGATCTTTCCGGAAGAACCACAGGCTTGCATAGAAATACTGAGAAAAGCTACAGTTAGTAAATGTAGAAGTGATGAAGTCATAAAGTAAAAGTAACAAAAAATACGCCGAAAAATATGCTTTTGAGCTTAGTGTAAAAATTACGCGGAATGGTTTTGTGGACAATGAAAAACAGTATTTTATTGGGAAAATCAATATTAATCTCGGGTGTAAAAAGAAAAAAAACGGTGAAATAGGCTAAAACAGGAAAATTACCTGAATTCGATACTTGAAATAAATCAAATGTTTAAAGCACAGAACTTTACAGTATCAACAAACCAAGTAATTCCTATGGAAACATTGAAAAAACATAATTTCGGAGCGGGGCCCTGCGTCTTGCCGAAAAGCGTATTGGAACAAGCTGCAAAAGCGGTGCTCAATTGGAACCAGAGCGGGCTTAGTATTCTGGAAGTCTCCCACCGGACGCCCGAATTTGAATCTGTAATTTTAAAGACCCAGTTACTGGTTCGCGAACTGCTTCGGGTACCCGATGATTATTCGATTCTCTTTATGCAAGGCGGAGCCAGCACGCAATTTTCTATAATTCCACAAAGCTTTCTTCGTAGCAAGGCTGCTTATCTTGATACTGGCTACTTCTCACAGAAGGCGATTAAAGAAGCACGTTACTATGGCAGTGCCGAGATTATCGCCAGTTCAGAAGATAAGGCATATAGTTATATTCCCTGTATTACGGAACTGAACTGCGATGCAGATTATTTGCACTGTACTTCTAACAATACGATAGAAGGTACCGAAATGTTTGATTTTCCGCAAACCGCAGCTCCGTTGATCTGCGACATGTCTTCGGATATTTTTTCAAGGGTGATTAATGTAAGAGCATTTGATCTGATCTATGCCGGTGCTCAAAAGAATATGGGACCTGCTGGAATGACATTGGTAATCGCGAAGAATGAATTGTTGCGCAGCATCGGCAAGCCCCTACCATCAATGGCAGATTACCGGGTATTTAAGGATAATCAGAGTCTTTACAACACCCCTCCGGTATTTTCAATCTACGTGGCTATGCTCAATCTTTTATGGCTCAAAGACAATGGTGGTGTAGAAGGTATAGAGCAATGTAATGTCAAAAAAGCGGCAATGTTGTACGCGGAAATTGACCGTAATTCTTTATTTGAAGGAACAGCAGGCATTGCTCACCGCTCACGTATGAACCTAACTTTTCAGGCTGTTGAACCGGAATACGAAAAAGAATTCCTTGACTTTGCCACAAAAAGAGGAATGGTGGGCATAAGAGGCTACCGTACTGTAGGTGGCTTTAGGGCTTCTTTGTATAACGCATTGCCTTTGGAAAGTGTAGCGGCACTTGTGGATACTATGAAAGCCTTCGAAATCCTTAAGCAGGGGAAAGGAGTTGCATATGCGTGAGATCAGGATCACCCATTCTGTAACGAACAGAAATGAAGATTCTCTGCACAGATACCTCAATGAAATTTCAAAATTTGATCTTTTGGAACCCGCTGAGGAAGTGCTGCTTGCTCGTAAGATAAAGGCTGGGGACAGTGCTGCGGAATATAAACTAACGGTCTGCAATCTGCGCTTCGTAGTTTCCTGCGCAAAAAAATATCAAAATGCACAAATTAGCCTTCAGGACCTTATCAACGAGGGAAACCTGGGGTTAATTAAAGCCGCAAAGATGTTTGATGAAACCCGTGGTTTTAAATTTATCTCTTACGCAGTATGGTGGATCAGACAAGCTATGATCAATGCCATGAATGAGCAGATCAGGATCGTAAGGCTACCCATGAATCAGCAGCTTGGGATCGGACAGGTCAATACACTGGCACAAAAACTCGAACAGAAACTTGAACGTGAGCCTACACTGGAGGAATTAGCAGAGGCCATGGATAAGACAGCGGGCCAGGTTGCAGATTTTATTCATGTGAATAGCAGGATAAGGTATCTGGACGATCAAATTCCCGGGGGCGAGGGCGATGGCCATACTTTGATGGACCACGTGCCCGCGCAGGATACAGATCAGGTAAATGAATGGATACGTACGCAGGCCCTGTCTCACGAAATAGACAATTTGCTAAGCAATGTTACTGACCGCGAAAAACAGATTCTTACCTTGGCCTTTGGCCTTAAAGGGCATACCAGGATGGAAAATGAAGATATTGCTGCAGAAATGGACCTAAGTAAAGAGCGTATCCGGCAGATCATAAAGAAAGTGATCACCAAACTTAGCACGCATCCGGATGCTAAAAAATTGCAGGAATATGTTTAGTGCTGATACAGATATTTACGCAATCATATTGCTCATCGCTGTCTTCAGTCTTATCTTATTAAACAGGCGGATTGCGCGTAAGAAAAGTAGGCATCAGCATGACGATGATGTCAACTGGCTGTAGCATTCCCGGCCTTATTGAAGGTTGAATGCTGTCTCATATTTCGATTCACCGATCACAAAAAGACTCTCGACAGATGCGATATGTGGCAACACAGATAGCTTTTCCAGAATAAATGCATTGTATTCGATCATATCGCTGACCACTATCTTGAGAATAAAATCCCGATCGCCGCTTACGTGATAGCATTCCATCACTTCAATAAGTGAATTTGCAGATTCCTGGAATTCCAACAAGGCTTGCTGACTGTAACTGTTGAGTTTGATTGTTGTAAAAACGGCAAGACGTTTATCGATCCGCATACGGTCCAGTAAAGTCACGTAGCGTTTTACTATTCCCTGACTTAGTAATTTTTTAACCCTCACCTGTATCGCTGATAAAGATTTGTTGGTTTTCCATGCAATTTCTTTATTGGTGAGGCGGGCGTCTTTCTGGATCAGATTTAAAATACTAATGTCCGTCGGGTCAAGTCCGTTCAGGTTCATATGCTTATAAGTTGGTCGACCAAACTTAATTAAAAAGCATGGAGCTAACCAAATCCTTGTCCAAATAAAAATTTAAAACTGTTTATTGAATTAATTTGCGATTTTTACAGCACAAAAACCTAGGATTGTTGAATACAGAATATTTTATAGCCAGCCGCATCGCAGTAAAGTCCGAACGTACCTTCTCTAAGCTGATTGTTCGTATTGCCATTGCTGGGGTGATGCTCAGCCTGGCTGTTATGATGCTTTCTGTAGCAATCATCAAAGGATTTAAAACTGAAATTCAGGATAAGGTAAGGGGTTATATCGGAGATATACGCATCTTTAAGTTCGATCTAAATAACTCCTTTGAACTTTCACCATTTGTTCCTGAAGCCAAGACCATACAAGATCTTAAAAATAATCCGGAGGTTGTTTATTTCCAGCCTTACGCAACTAAGCCTGCCATCATTTCTGCTAATGACGAAGTAGAAGGAATCAATTTCAAAGGTATCGATAAAAGCTTCAACTGGGATTATCTCAAAAAGCATTTGGTTAGCGGCCGTGTGATAGATTTTACGGATAGCGCAGATGCTACAAAACAGATCATGATCTCGCAATTCACCGCAAGCAGACTGAAGTTGAAAACGGGTGACGATTTCATTATGCATTTTGTGCAGAATCCGCCACGCCCAAGAAAATTCAAGATAGTTGGTGTTTACAGCGTGGGTGTAGAAGAGATAGATAAGAATTTTGTAATCGGGGACCTGAACGTTATCCGCAGGCTCAATAAATGGAAGTCCAATGAAATCGGTGGAATCGAGATCAGGATTAAAAATTTTAATAAACTGCAAGAAGTCTCCCGTGGAATTTATGAGGGGCTCGAAATGAAACTTAAATCGGAATCTGTACAGGAGTATTTTCCGGCTATTTTCACCTGGTTATCTTTACTTGATGTAAATACCCGCGTTTTGCTGATCCTGATGATGGTAGTAGGAGTGATCAATATGATCACCGCTTTACTGATTATGATTTTAGAGCGTACCAATATGATCGGTATGCTTAAAGCATTCGGAATGACAGATTATAGCGTAATGAAAATCTTCTTATACAACGCCTTGTATCTTGTCGGACTTGGCTTATTGTTAGGTAATATCCTGGGCTTGGGATTGTCTGTCCTGCAACATTATACACACATTTTCAAGCTTGACCAGACTTCCTATTACCTGGCTTACGTTCCCGTGGAAGTTCATTTCCTTGATGTCCTGCTGCTAAATGTTGCTACGGTACTCATATGCCTTATCGTGCTGATCCTGCCTTCCTTACTGGTCAGCAAGATCAGCCCGTTAAAAGCCATTCGTTTCAAATAATCTTTAAAGTCGCAGGGATAAAGTTATTTTGTCGTGATATTAATTTCCCCGCCGTTTTTAAACAGATCATGAGGAACAAAATATCCTTTATTTTCCTTACCGTTTACTTTTATACTGGTGATGCCCCTGCCTTTTCCAGGTTTTTTAATGGTCAGGATTTTGCCGGTACTGCTTTTCCATTTTACTTCGTCAAATAAAGGTGCGGTTACCAGATATTCTGGATCAGTCGCAGAGAACGTGTAAAGCCCTAATGCACTGAACACGTACCATGCCGACATTTCGCCTGCATCATCCATGCCTGCAAGTGTCAGGCCATCCTGCATACCATACAGGTTATTCAAAATATTATCCAATATGTTTTGTGTTTTTTCCGGCTTCCCAATCAGGGTGTAGGCAAAAGGAGCTTCATGGTCTGGCTGGTTGCCATGGCAGTACTGGCCAATCATGGTTTCTACGTTTCTGGCAATGTATTTCGGATTCCATGGCAGGCTAAACAATGAATCTAGTTTAGACTCAAATTTGGCCGGACCACCATAAAGTTCGATCAGACCGGCCATGTCGTGAGGAGCAAAGAAAGACACCTGCCATGCGTTTGCTTCGCGGTACATGTACTCATAATATGGATATTGCGGGTCGAAATTCTTTACCCAGTCTCCGTTTTCCAGCCGTCCCCTCATGAATCTGGTGGAAGGGTCAAACATATTTTTGTAGTTTTTAGACCTGGCCATCAGAATTCTGTAATTGGCCGTATCTCCAAGCTTTTTAGCGATTTGTGCCACTGAATAATCGTCATAGGAATACTCCAGTGTTTTGGATACACCAGCCCGGGCCTTGGTTTCAACATGCGGCTTGGCCACATCGGGATCTGATATATAGCCCTTCGCCAGGTATTCATCAAGGAAAGGACGTGCACGTCCCGGTATATTTGCATTGCTAAGCAACAATTTGTACGTTCCCGCTATGTCAAATCCATCAATTCCACGCAGATAGGCACCCGCAATTGAAGAAGCCCCATGATCTCCATGAAAGAAGGTAGGGATGGATCCTGTCTTGTCGCCCACATCTTTCATCGATTTGATAACGTCCAGTGCTACTTTGGGACTCATTAAGCCGAGTAGAACGTCTTTGTTACGGTATGTGTCCCATAATGAAGGTTCAGTATAATAGTTGAAATCAGACTTTACAATGTTTCGTTTTGCATCTTTATACTCGCCGTTCACATCGCTGCGGAGCGCAGGCCAAAGCAGTGAACGGTACAGGCAGGAATAAAGCATGATTTTTTGCTTATCGTTTCCACCCTTCACCTGTATGGTAGACAGTATATTTTCCCAAGTATCATTTGCCGCTTTCCTGATTTCATTAAACGATTTAGCTCCTATTTCTGATTCAAGGTTTTCTTTGGCATTATCAGCACTTACAAAAGACAAGCCTATTTTGAGTTCTACCGGTGCTGTGCTTCCATCTTTCAGGTGGACAATTGCATAGCCGTTTCGCTGCCCAGGATTCTTTTGCTCCAGGCTGTCGATTTCTGTATTAAGTGTCACATAGAAATGTACATTTTCTCCACCTTGAAAACCCTTGAGGGTATTTTTACCTACTTGCTCAATGTTCCAGTTGCCCACCCCACTCAACGCTTTGGAAAGATCGAACAGGATTTGTCTGCCTTTATTGTTCTTATATTCGTATTTATGATAGCCTGTTCTCAGCGTAGAGGTCAGGCTTACGTTTACATTGTAATCATCCAGATATACCTGATAAAACCCAGGTGCTGAACTTTCGTTTTTATGAGAAAAATGAGAGCCAAATTTGGTTCCGGGACTCGACATAGGAAGGATAGGCACATTACCTAAATTCCAATGTCCTTTATTGGTATGGCTAAAACCTACAATTTGTGAGTCTTCGTACTCATATCCCGCACCAGCTGGCTGATATTTGGTCATAGGGCTCAACTGTACCATGGCATTTGGCAGGGAGCTGCCTGGAAATGTAAGACCAGACCAGGCACGCCATCCCTGTGGCAGTTCGTAGCCCAGGATTTTTGGATCAGTCAGTCCGGAAGTGCCTATAAAAGTGTTTACATAGCGGGCATTGCCCGTAGCTTGTTGTGCATGGCTTTGTTGTCCAATAGCAATGAGTGCCAGGAACATCGCCGAACCCAGCATGGTTTTGATTTTGGTTGTCATTTGATTTACTAATTTGTGTGATACCCAAATATATAAATCATTACGTTAAATCTTCTACTCAGCAGTGCATATTAGGAAATTGGATTGTCCAAGTCGCTGGCATCCCCTGCTGGCCGGTACGGCAACATCACCTACAGGCAGGTATTTAATGGTGCCGACACTCTTAGGGACGTAGATAACTACCTCTGTCCGGCTATAGGAATGTGGCAGATATTTGATATAATAGCCGTCAGGATGTAATCCCCAGACTCCTCCAGGGAAGTTAGGGTCGGCAGGAGCTACGCCGCCCAGCATGGCTAGACTTTCTATCTGGTCATAGGATGCATTGGCCTGGTACATCAGTCCACGGATCTTATTCTCAATTTCTATAATGGTTTTTGCGGGTTCGGGCAGGTTCGCCGTCAGTTTACTCATCGCTTCTCCAGAAAGGTAATCGACCATCGTGCTGCCTAATGCTGAGATGTCATTTTTGTTGAGCAACGTTGCTGCGGTCAACTGCAGATCGGTCGGCAGCTTGCTGAAATTTGTTTTCGCTACGATGGCCCAAAGCAGGAGCTGAACCTTGCGCTGTTCAATTTCAGGATGCTGCTCCCAGTTCGCGATCAAGGTTCTGGCGATCTTTTCCTTAGGGCCGGCAAGCGGAGCAAAAAGATAGCCATTACCTTTGTCCGGTCCCGAGGTTCCAGCCTGTAAGCAAAAACTTTTAAAAGTTCCGGTATAGAATCCCGGTTTTAGTGTAAAGCCTTCTGTAGCGGAATAGAGCGACTTTACAGCACACAGTTCTTTCTTGACTGAGTCCTTGCCAAATTCCGGAGGCATGATGTCAGTCTTGTTACAGTCGTCGAAATTTGTGGTAATGGGATGATTTTGAAGTAATTTGAGCTGCTTGCTGTTAAGTAGTGAAGATGCGCCGTTGTTGAGTACATCTTTGAGTTTTCCAAACTGTGCCTGACTGTGTGTGGCATTTAGAAGGCAAAGCAATGCCAGGATAGGGATAATTTTTTTCATGGTTTTTTAAGATGGTAGGCTTCAAATCTAAATATTATACTTTATGTTTTTTACTTCATTTTCAAACAAAATCATCCTGAAAGCTATTAGGTGATTATGATTTCAAATTTTCCAACAATAGCCAAGTCGAAAATAAATATCAGTGTAGCCTTCCTTGGAATGGTTTTATTGGTATTTGGTCTCCAGTCCTGTAAAAAAAGCCGTTCCGAAATAGGAAAGGAACTCTTTCAGGAAACGCGTAACAGCGTCTTTAAAAAAGTAGAGAATGAGGCCTATACTGCTGTTTTCAAACAAGTGCTTGAAGCGGAGCGAACTGGGTTAAGAAATCCTAAACTCATTACTGCATTCTATGAAAGCAATGAATATGAACCGGTATTACTACTCAAACACTTGCCGAAGGAGCAAATGAAGACGTTTGCAAATTACCTTAGCAAATCGGCTGCACATGGTCTGGATCCCAAATTTTTCCATGCGACTGAAATCAGCGGACTACTAGGGAAAATTTATGATAAAAAGGCGATCAAAACTGTCCAGGAGGCTTATCAGGCCATTGCCTTACTTGAACTGAAGAGCGCCAATGCGCTGATCGATTATAGTAACGCAATGCAATACGGACTGATCAGTCCAGAAAGATCTATGCGCAGTACTATACGGAAACGAAAAGACCAGATAGTGCGAGTATGAATGCTGTTCTTAGCGTTACCGATCTTAAAAGTTACCTGGATAGCATACAGCCAAAAAGTGCATCCTATTTAACACTTCAAAAGGCCCTGGCTGAAGGTTTGGTAGCACCCGGAATGACTAAAGAGGAAACTGCGCGCGTATTGCAGGTAAACCTTGAACGCCTACGCTGGAAGAATCGTAAAGATGCCGATAAGATAGTATTGGTTAATATTCCCGATTTTAGGCTTGATGTAATTGAGAAAGGAAAATCCGTCTTAAATATGAAGGTCTGCGTTGGAGAGGGCAGGGATGTCAACGTACATGAACTCAAAGAGTATGACGAGAATGACCTTAAGAAAGACCGTCCTTTTTCCAGAGAGACACCGCAGTTAGGCAGTATGATCCATAGCGTGCAGGTCAACCCGATCTGGAATATTCCGGAGAGCATCGCTACTAAGGAAATTTCGAAACATGCTGCGGCCGATCGCTACTATCTTGCAAATAATAATATAGATGTTTATCAAAATGGTAAATTAGTAGAGGATCCGGAATTGATTGATTGGTCTACCACTGATGCAGGAAACTACAGCTTTAAGCAAAGGCCGGGGGATGAAAATTCACTTGGAAAGATAAAGTTCCTGTTCAATAACCAAAGTTCAGTCTACCTGCACGATACACCCGCAAAGGCTGCATTTAAGCAAAATATGCGCGCAGTGAGCCATGGTCGCGTAAGGGTAGAGCAGCCACTTGAATTGGCCCGTGCCCTTTTTGGCGAAGGCGATAAATTCCAGTTCATTAAAAATCAAATGGCACTGACCGAAAATCAGCAGGCTAAAGATCTTGCACTACCTAAGCAGGTGCCGGTATACCTCACCTACTTTACCAGTTGGGTAGACGGCACTGGGGCTTTGCAATTCAGGAAAGATATTTATGGTCAGGATGTCGTCCTATATTCCTATTTGCAGAAAATCGGGGCTTAGAAAAGAGTAAAAAGGTCGGCAGACCTTAGAGACTGCTTAAAACAGTATCCAGGGTCTGCTCATCTACTTGCTGATGGTGTTGACTGGCCAGCATAGCAGCTGTGTGTTCATCCAGGTATTTAGAAGCGTATTTCTGCTCGCTGGAATTGATAAACAGCACAGTCTTTCCCTCTATAGTATTGATGACTTTACTGGCAAGTTCGGGCGCTACTGCCGGACAGCCCTGACTGCGCCCCAATCTGCCTAATGCATCGATCGTGCCCTGACTTACATAAGAGGCACCATGTACTACGATAGAACGCATCCGCGCGTTGGTGTTGTAGCCCTCATCCATGCCATCCAGTCGTAATGAGCGGCCATGTTGTCCATTATAGATTTCGCCAGTTACGTAGAAGCCAATGCTGCTCTGAAACGAGTTATTGATATTAGAAAATTTAACTGCTTTGTCTTCACCCGTACGTTGCCCATGAGCTACCCAGGTATTCAACAGCAGTTCTTTTTTATCGAGGTCTACAATCCACATACGTTTTTTCGTACTGTTCAGGTCAAAATCTGCGATCGTCAGAATTGACTTCTCGGAAGAAATCTTACCTGAGTTTCTCAGGTTATAAAAACCCGTTACAGCTTTCTCAAAAACGTTTATGTTAAGTCCTGTCGCCGCAAGGTTCGCGCTGTCATAAATCCCCTTAAGATAATTGTTGAAAAGAGAGTCTGTTGATGCACTAAGTGCATGTTGGTTGCTTTTTTTTGTAGAAGAGGTCCAGCTAATGACGGTGGTTGCAAGGCCTAGAGTTGCTGCGAGTGTAATTCCTAAAATGTATTTTCTCATAGTGGGTGATTAGTTGACGCTATGTATTTATTACGCTAATGTTTAGGTATTAGTATATCAATTGAAAAATATTGTTTAAGTATTCTTGAATTCCCTTATACAAGTATACGCAACTCTTTTTAATTAAGTTCCTATATTTTAATCTATTACGTTAAGATGACTTTTATGTAATGGGTATGTTACATTGTCAACGAACAATATCCGGATTTATTTTTCCCTGCTTAGGTTCAGTTTAATGTTAAGTCCGGCAGTATTTATTCTGATGCCGTTTACTCCTTGTCCGCGCAATGAGGGCCTGAAAAAAGGTTCAAAAATGATGTTGTTACTTTTACCCAATGGCCTGCTAATACCTATGGCAATTATGGCACTATGGGCAAAATCGAATCCTTGAAATTTAAGTTCTTCTTGCTCGGGATTAAAAGTTTCAATTCCATCGCCATTTACAGGGACATAGGTATAAGAGGCGTCAAATTTCTGCCTGACATACGTACTGGAGTTAAGCCCACCAGATAAATAGTAATTCTTCTTCTTACCTGGATAGAACTTTAGGGCAATCGGGAGGTCAATATTAACGAAACTTGCATTGATCTCTGTGGTTTTTGGCTTATACACCCCTTTATCCACAACGATATAATCGCTTGCTGCCGGAATGCTTCCAGATCTGGCGCTGGAGTATGAAATGCTGTTTTCGCTGATTCCCGCACCTAGGGAAAGTGAAAAGTCTTCGTTTAGCTGAACGCTCGCATTGATCCCTCCACCCATATTAACTTTTACAGGGTTATTGGCATAGTAGTTTAAAAACGTAGCAGTATAAACATCAAATGTGGTTTTTCCTGCAGTTTTCTTAGCTGCTGCAGTCCCGCTGTTCGCTGCCAGTTTACTTTCTTCGTTTAGGAAATCCTGTATGGAGGTTTTCTTTTTTACATCTGCCGAAGGCACTACATTAGCGGAAAGGGGATTGGTTTGATCAGGAATGGTATCTATTATAATTATTGCTTTAGCGTCTGCAGTCAGGCTTGTGATCTGTATTGTAGTAGATAGGGTGTTCTTTGTCAAAATAGGAACATCATGCTGAGGAAGGCCCACAGATTCTTTTTTTATTACTGGATTTGATTTTTTAATTACCACAGGTGATTTTGTGTGGCTTGTATAGTTGTCCTGCCTCCTGGAAGGCTTGGATTGGAACAGGAAAAAACCTAGCAGCAGCAGGCTTGCCGCTATGCCCGACAGCCAAATATAGATGACTTTGTTTTTCTTTTTTTCAGGAAATTTCTTACGCAGTTCCTTCCATCCCTGATCTGCACCTGCAGGATCAAACTCTTCAAAAGCAGATTGAATATGAGTGCGGAATTTATCTTCTTGCCAATTCATATCTTTTCAATTTCTTGGTGTATCAATTTCTGCAATGCCAGTTTAGCCCTGCTTAGATAGGTTCGTGATGAACCTTCAGGGATATTGAGCATCAGCCCTATCTCTCTATGGGAGTAGCCATCAATTTCATACAGGTTAAAAATCACATGATGTGCTTCCGGAAGTTGTTTCATCAGGTTCAGTATGTCTGTCACCGAAAGTTTGTCGAGTGCTGAAGGGTAGGTATATTGCTGTTCCGTTTCCGGAATTTCATCATGCTGAGTGTATTTAACATTTTTTCTTTTATGATCTAATGCCGTATTTACCAGGATCTTCCTCAGCCAGGGCTTGAATTCTGCGTCGTCTTTAAAGTCCTGGATGTGATTAAAAGCTTTTATAAATGAATCATTGACCACTTCAAGTGCATCATCCTTGTTGATCAGGTACCGCATACCAATCCCCATTGCATAGGCGTAAAATCGCTTGTACAGCAGTTCCTGGTATTTAAGGTTGCCTTGCTTACACTGATCAATCAGTTCAGCGTCGGAGGCATCATGCTTTAAGGACATGTAATTTGTGGTCCGGTTTGTATCTATTTACCCATTACGTAGTGTGAAAGGATTTCGCTACAGGTCACATGAAATATAATTTCTGTAACTTTGCAATATTATCAATTAATAGAAGAAAAGTGTCGTTAGATAAATTAAAACTAAGCAAGTCATTGGTGTCAGCCATGAATGATGCAGGATACATCTCCGCAAAGGAGATTCAAGCCAGAAGTATGTCAAGGATCATAGGTGGACAAGACATCATTGCGGTGGGGCCGGAAGGCTGTGGCAAGACTACAACCTATGTGCTCGGAGTTTTAATGAAATTGAAATACAGCACGGATGAAGCACCTAAAGTACTGATCCTGGTGCCGGATGCAGAGCGGGTAGAGGCAGTGATCGAAGAATTCAGGTTGTTGAGCAGGAACAGGAATTTACGCATTATTGGCTTATATGGAACTGGAGGAATGGATGAAGTCATCCAGGAATTACTGGATGGAATAGATATCGTAGTGGCTACACCGCCACGTGCGCGTGCGGTATACCTGAAACTGGGCCTAAACCTGAACCGCTTACAGATGCTGATCGTGGACGATGCGGAAGTGATCGTAAAACAGGGTATGCAATTGCCGGTTTGTGAACTTGCAAGGAGTGCAGGTAAAGTGCAGCACCTGATTTTTACTTCCGTCGTACATGATAAACTCAACAACATGATTGATCAGTTCATGAATTTCCCGACTACACTTGAAGTCGAGGAACTGGGAGATGCAAAAGCGGTTACGCATGAGCTGCTGTTGTACCAGGTACCTAATTTTAAAACAAAAACAAACCTGTTGAACCTGCTGCTAAGGGATGATGAGGTATTTGACAAAGTAGTGGTGTTTGTAAATGCCAGGCTCACAGCACAAAAACTTGCTAAAACATTGTTTTCTGCCAAGCCTGCTGAGGTACTTGTATTAAATCCTTTATTCTTTGATGAAGAGGGTTTCGATCATATTGATGATTTCAAAGAACATACTGAATCACGCATATTGATCGTAGCCAATGAAGGCAATGAACAATTGGATCTTTCTGGTATCCCTTTCATCTTCCATTTTGAAATTCCGGAGAAAAAGGAACTATTCTTAAGCAGAGTCGTCAAGTCAGCTGACGCTGAAGTAGTTGCCATTACCTTTGCTACAGATATGGAACTGGTAGAATTGCGTAAGATTGAAACTTCTCTGGGCTTCAAGATTCCGGTAATGGATTTGCCTGAAGATTTAGTGATCGACAAAATAGCCAAAGCTCCAAAATTGAAGACTGTAAAAGAAAGTGATGAACAGCCTCAGGGTGGGGGTGCTTATCATGATAAGAAAGACAGCAATTCTAAAAATTACAACTATGGCATTGGTCAGAAAGCAAAAATGACCATGAAGAAAAAGCACGGCTAACTGCTACTTATTGCTTTATAGTTTCTTGGCTTCGTTCCAGTAAATATCCATTTCGGCTAAGGTCATGTCCTGCAGGGCCTTGCCATTCTCTTTAGCTTTTGTTTCCAGGTACTGGAAACGTTTAATAAACTTCTTATTGGTCTTTTCCAGGGCATTTTCAGGGTTAATGTTGATGAAGCGGGCGTAATTGATGAGTGAGAACATCAGGTCACCAAATTCTCCCTCTGCTTTTTCAATATCAATTGTCGCTGTGTCCGGTACGTTAAATTCATCTTTGAATTCCTGGAGTTCTTCTTCTACTTTCTCCCATACCTGCTCCTTATTGTCCCAGTCAAATCCCACCCCGCGTGCTTTTTCCTGAATACGGCTTGCCTTTACCAACGAAGGGAGTCCGGCAGGTACGCCCGCAAGAACAGACTTATTGCCTTCCTTTAATTTCAGTTTTTCCCAGTTGCGTTTTACATCTTGCTCATCCTGTACCTCCACATCACCATAAATATGTGGATGTCGGCTGATGAGTTTATCGCAGACACTGTTGAGTACATCTACGATATTGAACTGTTCTGTCTCCGAAGCAATGCGCGCGTAAAAGACCAGGTGCATCATCACGTCGCCCAGCTCTTTTTTTATTTCCTCCATGTCACCTTCCAATATTGCGTCAGAAAGTTCATAAGTTTCCTCAATAGTCAGATGGCGAAGGGTTTCCATAGTCTGTTTTTTGTCCCATGGACATTGTGTTCTCAAGGTATCGAGTACAGTTAGGAGCCTGAGGAAAGCAGTGGCTGGATTTATAGCTGTTTCAGGAGCTGAGTTATTGGGCATGGTGTCCGGTTATAATGGTATTCAGTTTACATTGATAGCTCGGATAAAGATAAGGATCATTGCGAGTTCAGAAAACTATTCTTGTTCTTCCAGCTTGATGTTTTTTGTGATTCTGTAAACCTTCCGTTTCTTTTCAGGCTTTTCTTCACCTCCAAGAAGGATTCCCCATGGCTTTAGTGGATCTACCCTGTCAAAAATGATTTTGAGCATAGCCAGGTAAGGGATACAAAGGAACATACCGGAAATCCCCCAGATCATTTCACCGATAACAATGCCGATGAATGCAAAAAGGGCATTTATTTTTACTTTGGAGCCAACTACCAGCGGTAACAGCACATTACCGTCTACGGCATGTATAGCTACGAAAGCGATGATCACAAGTAGCATCTTAGCCGCGCCGGCTGTCGCAAAAGTAATGATTACACTGATCAGCAGTGCGGTAAAAATCCCGATATAGGGAATGATGTTGAAGATTCCGGCAATTAGGCCCAGCAAAACCGCATACTTTACATTCAGGATCCAAAGTACGAGCATCATCAGTATGGTAACAATGACCATTTGTATAAACAGTCCGGTAATATACTTTTTAATGATGTACTGGATCTGTTTTACAATCTCACTCACCTTATCTGCATGCTTTTCTTCAAAAACGGCCGTTAGGAAGCTAAACAGTACCTGACGGTAATTGAGGATGAAAAATGTAAAAAGCAATAGAAAAGACAAAAACAGCATTGTAGAAGATACCGTAGCCAAAGTAGCACCTAATACAGTTGCGCTCGTAGCAAGTGCGGCTTGCGCGCTGTTTCTCAGATAATCAATTTGCTTGTGGGCATTTACATGAAAGGTAGTGGAAATCCAATTTTGGACATTATGGAATGAAGTTTCGGCCTGTTGCTTAAGTAAAGGCCAGTCTTCCCAAAGATCGCCAATCTGATTAGCGAGAAAATACATAATCAGTGAAATTAATGCGATCATCAGTACAACTGAAATAATAGCGGCAATGCTTCTTTTGAAACGCCACCTGCGCTCCATGTAGTTGGCAACTGGGAGGAGTAGCAACGCCAGCAAAAAGGAAGTGAGTAAGGGCGCTAGTATCGTCTGTCCCAGGATGGCCAGGTATCCGATACAAATGATGGAGAACAGCACCATTGCAAGTTTGGTGTAGAAGGGCAGGGAAACGTTTTTCATCGGCAGGGCATTTGTTTATCCTATGTAAGATAGCTTAAAAACAAATGCCCTGCCAATTATTATTTGATCCAGTCACTGGCCTCATCGAGAATGGCAATATCCTCTGTATTGAGTTTTAAACTTGCAGCTTTGCTAAGGTCTTCCAATTGAACAAGGTTAGTTACACTTGCGATGGGTGCCGTTACAGAAGGCCTGGCGATCAGCCATGCGAGGGCGATGCTGGCCGGGTTAGCGTTGTATTGCTCAGCTACCTGATCCAGGGCTTTAAGGATCCTGAAGCCACGGTCGTTTAAGTAAGCTTTGATGCCGCCACCCCGCTGACTTTTATCCAGATCTGCCTCAGAGCGATATTTTCCCGTGAGGAAGCCGCTTGCCAGAGCATAGTAATTGAGTACACCCAGTTGATTGTCGAGTATGATCTGCTCATATTCTTTTTCATATTGTTCCCGTTTGTACAAATTGTATTCCGGTTGGAGGGTCTGGTATCTTGGCAGGTTATTGTTGTCTGCTATTTCAAGGGATTCGGTCAGGCGCTCTATGCTGAAATTGGAAGCACCTATCCAACGTACCTTTCCTGCTTTGATAAGCTTTTCATAGGTTTCCAGAGTGTCTTCAATCGGTGTATTCAGGTCATCGAAATGGGATTGATAAAGGTCTATATAATCTGTTTTCAGACGTTTAAGTGAACCTTCTATAGATTTGGTAATGTATTCTGGTGCCAGTGATTTTTTGTCGGTCTTTACTACAGAGCCCACCTTGGTAGAAATGATGAGCTGATCCCGGTTCTTACGTTCCTCCATCCAGTTGCCAATAATGGTTTCTGATTCACCACCTTTATTTTCCGGTACCCAGTGTGAATACGAATCTGCTGTATCTATGAAATTGAACCCGGCTTCCAGAAAACCATCTAATACTTTAAATGATTGTGTCTGATCTATCGTCCAGCCAAATACGTTACCCCCCAATGTAATTGGATACACCTGTAAGTCGGTACGGCCTAATTGTCTTTTAGTCATTTTGAATTGTTTTTTACCCTGAATTACGCACCCAATCTTCTGAGCAGCCCAGTGACTAACTAACAATCCTGGGCTTCAGATGTTTTAATCGCCCTGAGCATTTCGCGCTTCCCTGGTGCACCGGGTAGTTTCTCGATGCTGAAACCAATGGCTTTTAAGGCCCGCTTTAGTTTTCCTGTAATTGCATAGGTTACGAAAATACCTCCGGGTTTTAAAAAACTACAGGCTTGCGCAATGATCTCATCTGTCCACATTTCTGGTTGATGCTGTACAGAAAAGGCATCGTAATACAACACATCAAAAAGCTGGCTTGTCTCATAGCGGTGCAGGTAGGTGTGCACAATACGGAGCTGCTGTCCGGGTACGATCGCCGACAATTGCTGCATAGCCTTTCCATAATTGCTAAGCAGACCTTGCCAGATGGCTTGAGGTACATACTGGCCATAGCCGGTAGATTCCAGTTCTTCGCTCCTTAGAGGAAAAGCTTCCAGGGAGGTATACTCAATTGAGCGACCCTGATCTTCGGCATAGGCTGCGCTGAGTATAAAATTGAGGCCAGTACCAAAACCAACTTCAAGAATGGAGATTTTCTGTCCGGAAAAGCAACTAAAGGCATATTCCAGTCCGGCTGTGATAAAAACATGCTTACTTTCCTGGACAGCACCATGCTTAGAATGGTAGTGCTCTCCAATATTTTCGTTATAAAGTGTGTTTGAACCGTCTGCGGTAAGGGTGATTTTGTTCATTCCTGCAAAACTAGCTAAAAACCGATTAATAAAGTATGGGAATTGCTTTTGCAGGTTTTAAAATAATTACTATTTTACGCTCGTAAAGTCTTGATCTTTACAGGCAAGCAAAAAGAATAGGGGCTTTGGTATTATTGAACAATATAATCTACTGAATTAGTAGATTATTTATACATTTGCTGAAATAATAGAAAAAGGGACTGAAAGCAGGTCAGGCAGTAAAATGAGAATAGCTATTAATTTATCAGATTTATCGGATAATGAGTTGATCACCTTGCTTAAGCAAGATGACCAGCAGGCTTTCGTGGCTTTGTATGACCGGTACTGGGCCGAGTTATATGCTTGTGCCTTTCATGTATTTCCCCATAAGGAAACCTGTGAAGACCTGATCCATGACGTGTTTCTTTACCTGTGGACCTCACGGGAGCAACTGGAAATCCGGTCCCTGCGCGATTACCTATACATCGCCATTAAGCATAAAGCCTTAAATAAAGTACGTTCACTAAAGCCACAAGTTGAGATTTCCGGCGATGATACTCAAGTCTTTTTGGCGAAAGAGGAGAGTGATGGCCAGCTGATGGTAAAAGAGCTAAACCTCTTGTTCGATCAGGGTATCCATAGCCTGCCTGAAAAATGTCGCGAGATCCTCACACTAAGCAGGAGAGAGCACATGTCTAATAAAGAAATCGCTTCCAGGCTAAACCTTAGCACCAAAACGGTAGAGAACCAGATCAATATCGGTCTCAAAAGAATCCGTTTAATGATGAGCGACTTTCTGCTTTTTTATTTTATTTACTTTTTCTTTGGGTGATACCCCTGTTTGATGTGTCTTTAGTAAAAAGCACAGCATGATATTCTCCTATTTTAAAAATCTGATCCGCAAAAAGCCAATGAATGAGGCTGAAGCAGCGTATATTGAAAATGCGGTGGAGGATTTTAAGCAACATCCCAGAGCATGGGATGAGGCAAGGATGGGTGTGCAGTCCGAACTTCGGGATCAGATTCTGAGCCGCGTGCTGGCATCTATGCCTGTCGCCAGTAATCGTAGCTATCAAAGAAGGAACTGGGCAGTGGCGGCTTCTCTGGTATTTGCTTTGGGTATGGGCGTATTGGGTTTTCAATACCGTGAACACATTCTCGATATCATCGATCCTGCGACTTCATTGGTGCTGAAAACCGAAAGCAATGAAATTAAAAAGCTAGTTCTGAATGACGGCTCTATAGTCTGGCTAAATGGGGGCAGTACGCTAAGTTACCCGGATCGTTTCAGCCATGATAAAAGGGAGGTTGTGTTGCTCGAAGGAGAGGCATACTTCGACATTCATCACGATGACAAAAAACCATTCCAGGTGAAGGCAGGAAAAACCCTGACCAACGTACTGGGTACGGCATTCAATATCAGTTCTTATTCCTGGCTGGAAACGATTAAGGTAACTGTAGCCAGGGGCAAGGTGGCTGTGAATAATAATATTTTGTTGCCCAATGATCAGTTGGCTTATACCAAGGCCACGGGAATCTTTAAAATGAGAAAGCTTTCGGGTAATGAGGTTGCCTCTTGGATGACAGGTAAACTCATCTTCAATGACGAATCACTGAAATCTATTGCTGCAATTTTAGAAAATAAATACCGTGTAGACATCCGCTTTGGCGACGAAAAGATGCGGGAACTGCGCTTTACCGCCAGATTTGAGCCTTCGGATGATCTGATTGATATACTCGATGCACTGACCATGACCAGGGGGCTTTCTTATAAAGTCAAAGGCGCAGTAATTACAATAGTCAATTAAAAAAACCAAACCAAACTAAACTCAAAAGCCTATGACCAATTAGTACTCCTTAGAAAAAAAGAAACCGAAATATGAAATATTCCGGTTTCAGATGCCTCAGTATGTAATGCCAATCACTGACTGATGGCCATCACGTGTCTTTAAATCTAAACAAACATTAAAAACCACAACCAAAGGTATGAAAAAATATGCCCGCATTTTACTGCTGGTCAGAATTTGGCGCGGTCTGCGCCCAATGAATACCGCCTGCCTTGCGGCCACCACACTGCTAGTTTTGTCTATGCAGTTCGCAACAGCGCAGTCGCTCAACCAAACGAAGATCGATGTCGACTTCAAAAATATTCCCATGAAGCAGGCTCTGGACCTGATCCAGAAAAAGAGCAACCTCAATTTTGTGTTCAGTGAAGAAATGGTCGCCGAATATAAAGTGAGCCTAAGCGGGAAAGGGATGACCGTAAAACAGGTACTGGACAAGATTCTGAGCAAAACCAGCCTGGATTATATCCTGAAAGACAATAAGATCATTGTTCGACGAAAAATGGCACAGATCGAAGTCAAGAGCCCGGCTCCCAGATCCGTAGCCATGACTGGAATGGATACTGCAGTACCTACCGGCCGCCTTAGGGGTATTGTATTGGATGCCGAGGATAAACCCGTATCGGGTGTCAACGTCCGGGTAAAAAATCAGTCCGTAGTGCCTGTTCAAACTAATGAAAAAGGAGAGTTCAGTATTTTGCCGGCTGAAGGAGGGGAATACCTGGTATTTAGTTATATCGGATTCGCCACCAAAGAAGTCAAAATCGGATCCTCAACAGAACTGAATGTAACGCTGGAAAAGGAGGACAAAGAACTGGAATCCGTAGTGGTAACCGGGGTTTTTACACGTAAGGCTGAGAGTTTCACCGGGTCAGCGTCCACCTTTACACAGGAACAATTGAGGTCGGTGGGCAACCAAAATATCTTCCAAAGTTTAAAAATGTTGGATCCCAGTTTTATACAGGTGGAAAATTTGCAGATGGGCTCCAACCCAAACGCACTGCCTGATTTACAAATTCGTGGAGCCAATAGTCTCCCGGACGTAAGGGGTGAATATTCCGGCAGTCCGAATATGCCGCTCTTTATCCTCGATGGATTTGAGTCGAGCCTACAGAAGATCTATGACCTGGACATTAACAGAGTGGCTTCGGTGACTATTCTGAAAGATGCTGCTGCAAAAGCTATATACGGTTCTCGTGCGGCCAATGGAGTCGTAGTGGTAGAAACCAAGAGGCCTGAAATGGGGAAGTTGAGGTTGAGCTACACGGGAGATTTTAACTTGACTACACCTGATCTTTCCAGTTATAGCCTGGCTAATGCTGCGGAGAAATTGCAGGTGGAGCTGGATGCGGGAAGGTACAATGCCTTCTACATGTATAGTGATCAATTGTTGAAAGAACAGTATAATGCGAATTATGCAGAAGTAGCCAGGGGGGTAAACACCGATTGGCTAGCCCAGCCGGTACGCAATGCGACAGGGCAGAAACACACCCTTTCATTGGAAGGTGGTGATCAGTTCCTGCGCTATGGCGCTGATTTCACCTATAATGACATCGCAGGGGTGATGAAGGAATCGGGTCGCCGTACCATATCCGGCAATTTATTCCTTTCTTACCGCCTCAGCAATTTCCTGTTTAGGAACAACCTTATGGTGACGGGAAATAATGGTTACGATTCTCCTTACGGTGCATTTTCTGCCTACTCCCGGCTGAACCCTTACTGGGCACCTTATGATGATAATGGAAACCTGAAAAAGCAATTGGGTCAGTTTACTCCCATTGGAGCCTCCACCATCAACTATTTTAATCCACTCTACAATGCAAATCTAGGTACCAAGAATTTTTCTAAGTATACTGACATCACGAACAACTTTCAGACCGAGTGGTCACTGAACCCCTCATTAAAAATAATCGGACGCTTGGGGTATACGCAGAAATTGGATACCAGGGAGGATTTTTATCCGGCAAACCACACGCGTTTTGCAGAGTACGCAGAAGCAGATTTTTTCAGACGCGGGCAATATAGCATTACAGACGGCAGAGATGGATCTATAAAAACTGATCTGACCTTCAACTACTCAAAGACCTTAGGTAAGCACCTGTTTTTTCTCAATGCTGGTTGGAACTTGTATGAAACCAAGCGTGAAGCTCATGGCATGACCGCAGAGGGTTTTTTAAATGATCGGGTAGACAACATCAATTTTGCCCGTCAATATTTGCAGGACGGCAGGCCATCAGGCTCCGACGCTTTAACTCGTGAAACTGGACTCTTGGCTGCACTCAATTATTCCTATGACGAACGTTATCTCTTGGATATGAATTTCAGGAGACAGGGCTCCAGTGTTTTTGGTGCAAACAATCGCTGGGGTAATTTCTGGTCAATAGGTATTGGATGGAACATTCACCGCGAAGCATTTATGTCTGAGCAGGCTTGGTTGACCCAGTTGAAATTGAGGGCTTCCACCGGATATACCGGAAGTCAGAATTTCAATCCATACCAGGCTATGGCTACTTACAACTACTTTACTGATGTTTATTACGACAACATTGTTGGCGCTAAGCTGATGGGCCTGGCTAATGACGAGCTCAAATGGCAACAGACACAGGACTATAACTTTGGGGTAGATGCGCAAGCCTTTGGAAGGCTCAATTTAAGAGTAGACTATTACATTTCCAATACCAATAACCTGTTGACCGACCTATCCTTGCCAGGTTCTGTCGGTTTCAGTACCATTAAAGAAAATCTGGGGCAGGTAAGAAATACGGGGATTGATGCGGTAATGAGTGTACGCGCACTCAATGACAAGGCAACGAATAGCTTTCTGAACATCTTTGTAAATCTGGGTATGAACCGAAACAAGTTGGTTAAGATTTCAAATTCACTAAATAACCTTAACAACGAACTTGAAGCAGAAAGGGGCGCATCTACTAAGCCCTTCACCAGGTTTCAGGAAGGGAAATCGACTACAGCGCTTTGGGCTGTACCTTCTATGGGGATAGATCCGATTACGGGTACAGAGATTTTTAGGAAATTGAATGGTGATCTTACTTATGCATGGAATGCCAACGATCAGGTTGCATTCGGGGACACCAATCCAAAATTGAGGGGTAGCTTTGGTTTCAATGCTCAATACAGGGGTTGGGGCCTCAACTGTGGCTTTACCTATCGCATCGGTGGTCAATATTACAACCAGACGCTGGTAGACCGGGTAGAGAATGTGGATGTTCAGTTTAATGTAGACAGAAGGGTGTTTACCGATACCTGGAAAAATCCCGGAGATGAAGTTTTCTTCAAAAGGATTATAGAGAAACCTTCAAGAACAAATCCAAGTTCCCGTTTTGTACAGGATTTTCACGAGTTGCAATTGGGCTCACTCAATGCATCTTATGATTTTCGCAACACAAACTTCCTGAAGCAGGTAGGAATGCAGCGCCTGAGGGTAACCTTGTTTACCAATGAAATTGCAAGAGTCTCTTCTGTAAGGGCTGAGCGTGGATTGGATTTTCCTTTTGCAAGGACCTATTCATGTTCATTACAGGCTACATTTTAACATTCAGGATTAGATATAGAAGATATGAATACAAAGAAATTATACTTGAGATTTACGATTGTCCTGCTGTCCTTCAGCTTGCTCTCGTGCAATAAATGGTTGGACGTAGACCCTAAGTCGCAGGTAAGGGACAATGACCTTTTTTCTACTGAAAGCGGTTTTAAAGAAGCTTTGGCAGGTGTATACGCTTCCCTCACTTATGAGCCGCTCTATGGTCGTGAAATGACTTTTGGGTTAATGGGTGTATTGGGCTACGAATGGGACTTTCAGGCTCAGGCTTATGATGCCGATAAAAGTTACAATTATCAAAGTGCACAGCCTTCATTGAACCGGATTGATGCCATTTGGAACGGCTTGTATACTGCCATTTCCAACAACAATAAATTGCTGGAGGAAATCGATGCCCAGAAGTCGGTATTTAGTCCAGACAATTACGAAGTCATCAAGGGAGAGTCACTAGCGCTGCGTGCCTTTTTACATTTCGATCTGTTACGGGTTTTTGGCGCCAGCTATGAAGAGAATCCAAATAAGATGGCTATTCCCTACTTCAAGAAATCGTCCAAGGAGATCGCTCCACAGCTGACGGTCACGGAAGTAATTGATCTGGCACTGGCCGATTTGAATGAGGCTGCGGAACTGTTGAAACGTGACCCTCTGGTTACGGGCCGTGTCGTCACTATCGCGAATGATAATGGTTACTTGATGAACAGGAACCTGCACTTAAATTATTATGCAGTAAGGGGCTTGCTGGCCAGAATTTACCTATATAAAAAGGATTTGCCAAAAGCGCTGGAGCAGGCACAACTGGTTATTAATTCACAAAAATTTCCCTGGTTGCTACCTGCTAACCGTAAAGCTGACCTTACCTTCTCTACAGAGCATTTGTTTGCCTTGAATGTGACGCGTCTGGCTACGATTTATGAAAACAATTTCACCGTTACAGGCGGTAGTAATGTTTTTTATATCTCTGACCCTACGAGAAAGGAATACTACGATACCAATGAGGCAGACTATCGGTTTTTGGAATGGTTTGCGGTCAAAGACGACGGTAACCAGTTTCTGAAGAAATATGTTCAATTGGATAATATGTTGCCTGCCTATCGCCAGAGGATGCCAATGATCAAACTGCCAGAAATGTATTTTATCGCTGCAGAAGCCTTAAAAAATACAAACATGCAAAGTGCTGCTGCAATGATCAATGAAGTGCGTACCCATCGTGGTCTTACTGCAACCAGCATTGATGCCACTAACATTGATGCGGTGTTGTTGCAGGAATTCAGGAAGGAAATGATTGGCGAAGGACAATTGTTTTTTTACCATAAGCGTAAAAATGCAGCAAGAATCCCAAGGGCAGCGTCTTTTGATATCATTGCGCTCAAAGGATATAAATTACCAATTCCGGTAAGTGAGTTTAACAATGCCCCAGGAAGGGTAGACAACAGATAGGAGGATTAGATATGAAATACAAATTAATTTATGTAGCTTGCTTCTTGTTTCTGTTAAGCAGTTGTGAGAAATCAAACCAGCTTAAGTATGACACAGCAGTTAGCAATTTGAACATCTGGTTGGGTGCAAATGCTCAAAAACAAGATAGTTTAGTATACAATTACGCTTTTAAGTCGCTAAACGAACTGGATACCATTAAATTCAGTGTACGCCTAAGTGGCCTTCCTGTCAATCATGACCGGGAGTTTCGATTAAAGGCCATTGGAGGAGATACTTTGAGGGTCAAGGCCGGATCGCATTATGAATTTCCTAAATATGTACTGAAAGCCAATACCTACCAGGGCGTATTTCCGATCTATATCAAAAGATCCGACGAGTTCAAGCAGAAGGAAGCCAGGGTTGTTTTTGGATTGGAAGAAAGTGGGTCTTTCAAAAAAGGGGCTGCAGAGTTCTCAGATCTAATCGTGATCCTGAAAGAAGAGTTTTCAAAACCTCCTAACTGGGATGTGGAACCTTTCCCGTATACACGATTATCGACCTTTTTTGGAGCTTACAGTAACGTGAAATTTCAGTTTATTACCACAGTGATTGGTAGAACTCCAACTTTTCGGGTAAGGTCAAACGGTACACCTGTCCCTCCTGATGAGGTCTTCTATACTCAGGCTCAGTACTGGCAGTCCCGGTGCAAGTTGGAGCTGGCTGCCTATAATGCGGCACATCTTAATAATCCCTTGTTAACCGAAAATCTGGAAATCATTTCATTCCCATAAACACAAAATTATGAATGGTAAGATCATTTTAAACTTTTTGATCCTCCTGATCGGGGTAGCCCTGCTATCCTCTTGCTCGAAGGACAAAGGAAATTACGACTATAAAAAGCTGGACCTAGTGACCATAGACGTCACCGATATACCTTTATCTTATTCCCGCTTGCGATTTGAAAAACTTAACATCAGTCCGAAAGTAATCTATAAAGGTGAGGTCGTCAACTTGGCTAAACCGCAGTTCCCCGAACTTAAATTCAGTTGGGAGATGTATACGTCCCAACTCAGCAGAGATATTGTGGAGCGGCATACCCTATCCGATTCAATCGCACTGGATATCGATATGAGTCAGCGTGAGTTGTCATGGGAGGTACTATATACAGTAACCAATACCCTAACGAATGTTAAAGCTACTTCAAAATTCAGCGTAACTATTACACCTGCCCTGGCAGAAGGCTGGATGGTGTTGTACGAACGTAATGGAAATACAGATGTAGGTTTAATCAGCAACAATGAGATTTCCAAAAATGCAGTAGCAACTGAGAAAACGTTCTTGGACATATATAGTGCTTCCAATGGAGGTCCCCTAAGGGGCACGCCGGGATCAATTTCCTACTCCTATGCTAACCTGGCTGCCAGAAAGATTTATGTCCAAAGTAATCAGGAGGTGTCCATGGTAAATCTAAGTACCTTTGCAAAGGTATTTGATTTTAATCAAGGTTTATTTTGGGCTAAGCCAACTTCCACATCTCCGCTACTCTTCCGGGCAACAGAAGCAAGAAAAGAATGGTTGATCAACAATAACCGTGTACATACCATAGATTACACTACGCTTGTTCAAGGCGATAGGGCCTTTAGCGATCCGCTCGGCGGAACCTACGGTACATTAGCTCCCTGGATGGCAATGTCTCCGACACCTCTAGACGGTGTTTTTTATGACCAGACCAACAAAAAGTTTTTAAAGATTATCCTCAGGGGTACAGAAGTGGTGCCCTTTACAGCAGTGCAGACCGCGGCGCCTTTTGATGTAAACAACGTAGGTATGGAATTACTGATGGGGGATATGGGATGGAACAACTGGGAATACGCCGTAATGAAAGACAACGCCGGAAAGCACTGGCTGCTAAGCGCTAATTTTAAAGCTGGAGATGCCATAAACATTGGTAAAGGCAAATATGATATGAGCACTTGTCCTGAAATTGAAAATATCAATTCAGTGACTGCAGGTACGCTGGGTGAAATATTTTACTACAGCGCCAACAATCACCTGTATCAGTTTAAGTATATACAAGGAGCGACCGCACAATTGTGGACAGCGCCAGCAGGTGAAGTCGTGACCAATATCTCGCTTCAGAAGTATTATAATACCAATCGGGCTGCCGGCGTATTGTACGACCCAAAAAACTATTGCAAAATCTTATACATCGCTACCTATAATGAAAGCACCAAAATTGGAACCGTCTACCAAATGGGGGTAAACGAGACGAGTGGGGCAATTCTGCCTGGAACTGAAAAAAAATACACTGGGTTTGGTAAGATCAAGGCCATGTCCTGGAAAATGAATTAAACAAAACAAAATGAAACAGAAAATCACATTAACCATGGTACTGCTTGGGGGCTTCATAGCCGCGCAAGCACAGAACTTTACCATCAAAGGAAATTTAAAAGGGCAGGGGAATGAAAAAATCATCCTGAGAGGAGTAGACGGCCCTATTACAGTTGAAGCTAAAGGAGATGCTTTTGAACTCAGCGGTACGGCTGGCGATGAACCCTTTGTTACTTCCTTAAACACCGGTGTAGACCGTAACCTTTACCTCGGTGGAGGCAAAACAGGGATGTATCAGCCTGCCCTTCCTTTAGATATTGTACTAAGTAAAGGAGCAAACCTGACCCTCAGTGGAACAGCTTTAACCCTGAACCTGGCTTCAGTAACCGGGGATCCGCTCAATGATAGCTTCACCGCTTTCCGCAAAGCAGAAGAACCACTAATGAAAGAAATGAGTGACCTGCAAAAGCAGATGGTAGAAAGCAGAGTAATGGGTGTCAAAGATGCGATGAATGAAATCGGGCCTAAGATGCTTGCGAATAGAAAGGCCATCGCAGAATCAAGAAAGAAGTTCATAAAAGAACATCCTGAAGCTTTTGCCAGCTTGTACTATTTGTCAATGACCTCTCGTGATTACAAAGGTGATGAGCTGGAACAAGCTTACAATGCCCTGGCTGCTACCTACAAGAACACGCGCTATGGCCGTGGTCTGGTAGAAAAAATTGCTGCCGCAAAATCAATCAGTTCAGGTGGTCCGGCTCCGGATTTCACTAAGCTCGACATCAATGGTAAGCCTGTAAGTCTGTCGCAATTTAAAGGCAAGTATGTATTGCTGGATTTTTGGGGAAGCTGGTGCGGACCTTGTCGCGCCGCCAATCCGCATCTAAAAGAATTGTACAGCCAGTACTCAGCTAAAGGTTTTGAGATCCTGGGTATTTCCAGTGAAAAAGTGAGTGGACAAGCTCAGGCTGAGAAAATGTGGAAAGAAGCTGTAGAGAAAGATGGGTTGACCTGGACCAATGTGATTAACAACGAAGCAGCAATGAAACAGGATGTGGTTCAGCTGTATAGCATCGAGGGTTATCCTACGCAAATTTTGCTTGATAAAGAGGGTAAGATCGTGGCGCGTTGGTTAGGAGCCGGAGGTAAGGAGCTGGACGAAAAGCTGAAATCCATTTTTAAAAACTAACAATTGAGGATGAAGACAAATACATCAATGAAAGGCCTGTTAGCAGGCCTGTTCATTTGTTTACTGAGCAATTGGAGCCCTGCAATAGCACAACAGAAAAAGGGAATCCAGATTAGAGGAAAAGTAGCTTTTCAGAACCCTGAGATTTTTAAGAAGTACAATATGGTATGGCTTTATAAAGGATTGGGCAAAGACCGTAAAGTTGTAGATTCCGTAAAACTGAATGTAGACGGTAGTTTCAGCATGAGTACGAAATCGCCTGTATCCGGGCTTTATTCGCTGGATATCATTAAATGGCAAAGTGTGTCGTTCTGGTCTGATCAGGATGTCAACATATCTGCCAGAGGCTATGATACTTCCAACGTTAAGGTCAAAAATTCCGGATATGTAGCGGTTAGCAGCAAATCTACGGCTACGCAATTGATTGGCCTGGCCGACTACAACCGCTACATTGCCGACCAGGAATTCGAAGTTCTCGCTGCAGAGAGCATCGCTGCTCAGCAATATGCACGTACGGACACCACTTGGGTCGGTTTTTTAAGGTCTAAAGGCCTGGTCAAGAAGAAGACTGGCTTTGAAATACAAAAACTAAAGCAATTGATCATTACCAATTCTGCAAATCCTGCGGTAGTTTATCTTTTGGCTCAACTTCCGGTAGATAAAGAAAGTCAGTTTTTTTCTGCGGAACTGGAGAAACTGATTGCTAAATATCCCCAACTTGAGGAAGCAAAACAACTGAAGAAAGAATTTCTAGCACAATTGGCTCTTCGTAATTCGCTGAAAAAAGGGAGTATTATTCCTCATATTGTGTATAATGATCCACAAGGGAGTAAAGTGGATGTAAAATCTTTCCAGGGCAAGTACGTTTTAGTAGATTTTTGGGCAAGTTGGTGCGGCCCCTGCAGAAAAGCCATTCCTGAGATCAAAGAATTGTACGCTAAATATAAATCGAAGGGTTTTGAAGTGTTAAGTGTTTCTGTAGACACTGATAATGCTGCCTGGAGAAAGGCAATGGACGAAGAGCAAATGCCTTGGACACAGGTACTAAGTCCGGATAAAAACAAAACCCTGGCCGATTTTATGATCGTAGGGATTCCAACACTTTACCTGATCGATAGAGAAGGAAAAATTGTAGAAAAATATACCGGATTCAGCACTAAGCTCAAGGGCCAGCTCGAAGAGGTTTTTAAAGAAAATTTATAGTCTTTTTTAAGGTTTCGCCTCATCCAATACTGGATAGGCGAACCTTCAAATGGCCTTCTAGAGCCGTTTAATGGTTAATTCTTCATCTTTATTGAATCTCCATACTTGTCTCTCCTGCATTCTCTCTATAACCAGAGAAAATGAATCAGGTCTTTCAGTAATCTCTAGGACTTCTCCCAGATTTACAAGTATGTCGCCGATGGCTAGTTCAGTTATATTAATAGTTTTTAGGTCTTCTGTTGGTTCTGGCACTGAATTCATATGATTAGTAGGGTTGATTTACAAAACATTTTCGCAAATGTAAATCGGCAAAGTTTAAAAAGTGGTGACATATGTAATATAATTGCTAATTTTAAAATCAATGAACGCTACATCAAGAAAAAGAGTTTCCGGAGAAATACGTGATAAAGAAAGGACAATGATCAGGCTTATCCATTCTGTCGGTGAGATTATTAAAACAGAAGGTTACACAGCCCTGGGGATTAACCGAATTGCCCGGAAAGCTGAGGTAGACAAAAAATTAATCTACAGGTATTTCAATAGTGTCAACAACCTCATCGAAACTTATATCAAAACCAAAGACTACTGGATCGGCTTGTCGGCCGATATGGATAAGATCGTAGAAGCATCTGCTGTGGAAAAAGGCAAACCCTTGCTGAAATCGGTACTTAGAGCGCATTTTGACTACTTTTACACTGATTCAGAGATGCAAAAGATCATCATCTGGGAGCTGAGCGAAAAGAACAAGTTTCTGAAAGAAGTGTCCGGCAAACGTGAACAATTTGGAGATGAGATTTTCAAACTGATTGACCCGCATTTTCAACATTCTAAACTGGACATCCGTGCAACACTCGCATTGCAGGTGGCAGGTATCATATTTATCATTTTGCAGGCAAAAACTAATGGAAGCCCTTTCTGCGGACTGGATGTAAATCATCCTGCTGATCTGGAAAGACTAATGAATGCCCTGGACGGTGTCATCGACATCGCGTATCAGCAAATTGAAGCATAGGTTATTAAGATTGAGGGTGCCAAATAGGTTGAGGACACCCTCTTTCTTATCTTGAGCGTATTAATCAATTTCTTATACAGCTCTTTCCTGAGCCACATTTTCGCTTTTTTAACCTAATGGTGTAAAACTTTGTATAAAAATAACATGTAAAATATTGTCAAGTGGTGACATATTATTTTTTTAACATATTTTAAAGATGTTATTCTTCTTTATTTGTTAAACCAATAATAAATTTTAGCTATACCTAATTTTCTTAGGATAATGCCTGTAAAAGAAAATGCACGTATCGTTTTCATGACTCTTAGTTAGTATGTATTTAACATATTTTAACATAATTTATTGTGTCATAAAGTATTTTTTGTCTATTATGCCTTTTTGAATTTCTTACGCTGCCCCAGGTACAGCCCCGCAACAACCAGTAGTGTTCCTGCAATTGTATAGCCGGTAATGGGCTCATCCAGCAACCACCAGGCATAGAAGAATCCAAATAATGGGCAAAGAAATAGCCATAATGAAGCTTTCACCGTATCTATCTTTAAAAGATAAAACCAGCAGATCAGTCCAATCACAGAAACGGCCAGGCTCAGCCAGAGTGTAGAGAAGATCAGCCTGTCATCAAGTTGCACCGCACTGAAGTCACTCATGAATAAGGTCATGGGAATTAGAAAAATACCGCCCAAAGCTACTTGCCAGCCATTGATCAGGATGTTCGGCATGCGCCATTTTACACGGGCATAATATACGCTGGCAAAGGAGACAGAAACCATGCTCAGCATGAGGATCACCAGGCCGGTAACCGAACTGCTGCTGTTTTTGATGAGTGGATACGTTGCAATGCCTATACCGGTCATTCCAATGCAAATGCTCCCGATCTCTTCCCTCGATGGTCTTCGCCGCATCAACCAGGAGGATAACAGAACGATAAGCAGTGGATTGGTAGAAGTAGCCAGACTCCCGATGCCCGCGGCGGTATATTTCATGGAGTAGACGTACAGGCCCAGGTAAATGGTAGTATTGAGCAATCCGAATATGGAAAGGTGCTTCCATTCCTGCTTATCAGGCCAGCCATATTTCTGCTTGCTGAGCAGGTAACCGTATAGCAACAACACGATGCCGGCAATGAAAAAACGCAGGTTTGCAAGTATAAGTGGGGGTGCCGACAGGATGCCGAACTTGGTCGCTACCGAAGCAGAGGCCCACAGCATAGCGAAAAGTAGTCCGATGAGTATGTTTTTCATGATAGTTCAGCCAGCAAAGGTAGGCAAGAAAACATGTGATTTTGCTACATTTTATCTAAGTTTGCCACACAACTAAATGATCATGAAGAAACTATTTTTATTGGTACAATTGTCGGCCCTTGCTTTTATTGGCAATGCGCAACAAAAGCAGTTGACCATGCAGGATGCAATGAGCAATGCCCGTACTACCCTGGCGCCCGAAAACTTGTCTCAGATTCAATTTATTTATGGGACTGAAAATTATGTTTATGCAAAGCGTCTAAATGGCAATCCAGTCTGGATAAGTGGCAATATTAAAGACAAAGAGGAACATAACTTTTTGTCGCTAACGCAATTAAATCAAAAGCTGAAAGCTGCACAATTGGATACGGCCACACAGATGCCTATGATACAGTTTAACCAGGCTACAGATTGGATTGTTTACCTGAATGGTAGTAAGATCTCACTAAATCCTGCAAAAAATACATATCAGGTCTTGATGGATCAGCAACTGGCTGCTAAAGAAAATGTAGAGGCAGGAAATGCGGGCTATGTTGCCTACCTGCAGGATTTTAACCTTTTTGTTGCAAAAGGTAGCGACCTGACTAAAGTTACCAGCGATGGTTCTAAAGACATTGTTTATGCTTCTTCAGTACACCGCGAGGAATTCGGCATTTCAAAGGGTACGTTTTGGAGCAATGCAGGTAAACAACTTGCTTTCTACAGGATGGATCAAAGTATGGTGACCGACTATCCGATCATCGACTGGACCAGCAGACCGGCAAAAAATGTAAACATTAAATATCCCATGGCTGGTGATAAAAGCCACCAGGTGACCATCGGTGTATATCATACCGAAAGCAAAAAAACAGTATACCTTAAAACAGGAGAGCCGGTAGAGCAGTATCTAACAAATATTGCCTGGAGTCCGGACGATAAATATATCTATGTTGCCATTTTGAACCGCGAACAGAACCACATGCAGTTGAAGCAATTTGATGCTGCCACGGGTGAATTTGTAAAAACGCTTTTTGAGGAAAAAGACGATAAATACGTAGAACCATTGGTGCCAATGCTGTTCCTGAAAAATGATCCTTCAAAATTCATCTGGCAGAGCAACCGTGATGGCTGGAACCATTTGTACCTCTACAGCGCAAACGGAAAGCTGATTAAGCAGTTGACAAAAGGCACCTGGGAAGTTTTAGATGTCAAAGGTTTTGATGCTAAAGGCGGCCAATTGTTTTATGTGTCCACCGAAGAATCACCCATTACCAGGAACCTCTATGTGCTAAACTTGAATTCTGGCAAGAGCCGCAGAATCACCCAGGGCTTTGCTGTGCATAATGCACAGATCAGCAGCTCCGGACTTTCGGTGATCGATAACTACAGCAGTCCGGAGCAACCAAGGGTAATCCAGCTGTTCTCTACTGCTGCACCAACTGCGGCTAAAGTCCTGCTGAAAGCAGCAAACCCCTTATCGGTTTATGCCACAGAAAACTCCAGCATATTGACGATCAAAAGCAAATCTGGCGACGACTTATACGCTAGCCTGTATAAACCTGCAGGGTATGACAACGGAAAAAAATATCCTGTAATCGTATATTGGTATGGCGGCCCGCATGCCCAGCTCATCACAAACAGTTGGAATGCCGGAGCCGGCGATTACTGGTTCAGGTATATGGCCGGGCTTGGCTATGTAGTGCTGACGGTAGATGTACGTGGCAGCGACAATAGGGGTAAGGCTTTTGAACAATCAATGTTTCGCAAAGCAGGTGAGGTACAGATGGAAGACATGATGACTGCAGTAGATTATCTAAAAAGCCAGCCATACGTAGATGCTGAAAATATGGGGCTGTTTGGCTGGAGCTTCGGCGGTTTTGCTACGACCGATTTCATGCTTACGCACCCTGGTGTGTTTAAGGCCGCCGTAGCGGGCGACGGTGATCAACTGGGCTTTTTATGAAGTGATGTATACCGAGAGGTACATGGATACCCCGCAGGAAAACCCCGAAGGCTATGCGGCAACCTATCTGAGCAATAGAGTAGATCAGCTGAAAGGCAAATTGCTGCTGATCCATGGTCAGCAAGACCCGGTGGTGGTACAACAGCATTCTGTAGATTTCGTGAAACACGCTGTCGACAAAGGTGTACAGGTCGATTACATGATCTACCCGGGTCATGAGCACAATGTGATTGGCAAAGACAGGGTACATTTGTACCAGAAGGTGACAGATTACTTTATGCAGAATTTGAAGTAATTGCGTCCATTTATTCTTATTTTTACAGCAAAATCTGATATTTTATTCAAATAATGAGCATTTCCACTAAATACGATCCGGCAGCAACCGAAGATAAATGGTACAGCTACTGGATGTCTAAAAACTTTTTCCACTCTGAGCCCGATGAGCGTGAGCCTTACACCATTGTAATCCCCCCACCAAATGTTACCGGGGTGCTGCACATGGGGCACATGCTAAACAATACCATTCAGGATGTGCTGATCCGCAGGGCCCGTATGCAAGGCAAAAATGCCTGCTGGGTACCGGGCACAGATCATGCCATCCATTGCTACCGAAGCTAAAGTAGTGGCCATGCTTAAAGAGCGGGGCATCAGCAAAAAAGACCTGACCCGGGAAGAATTTTTGAAATATGCCTGGGAATGGAAAGAGAAATACGGCGGTATCATCCTGGAGCAGCTGAAAAAGCTTGGTGCATCCTGCGATTGGGAACGTACACGTTTCACCATGGAAGACGACCTTTCCGATGCGGTGATCGACAGTTTCATTCACCTGTATAAAAAAGGCTGGATTTACCGTGGTGTGCGAATGGTCAACTGGGATCCGGCAGGTAAAACCGCTGTATCTGATGAAGAGGTGATCCGTAAGGAAGTAAATCAGAAACTTATATTATATCAAGTATTCAGTAGCAGGTAGTTCGTATCAAGACCAAGGTACAGCACCCGAATTTATTACCATCGCTACTACACGTCCGGAAACCATCATGGCTGATGCAGCCATCTGCGTAAACCCGAATGATGAGCGTTATATCCACCTGCAAGGTAAAAAAGTATTTGTCCCTTTGATCAACAGGGAGATTCCGGTGATTGAGGATGAGTATGTAACTATGGATTTTGGTACAGGCTGTTTAAAAGTTACTCCAGCGCATGATCTGAATGATTATGAACTGGGTCAAAAACATAAATTGCCAGTCATCGATATTTTAAATGATGATGGTACTTTGAATGAAATGGCGGTAATATTGGTAGGCGAAGATCGCTTTGTTGCCCGCAAGAAAATTGCGGTAATGTTGGATGAAGCCGGGCACCTGGAAAAAGTAGAAGATTACAAATCGCAGGTTGGGTTTTCTGAGCGTACCGATGCGGCTATAGAACCTAAGCTTTCTATGCAATGGTTCTGCAAGATGGACGAGATGGCTAAGCCAGCGTTGGAAGATGTACTGAATGGCGATGTGAAACTGATCCCGGAGAAGTTTGTGAATACTTACCGCCACTGGATGGAGAACGTGCGCGACTGGAACATCAGCCGCCAGCTGTGGTGGGGGCAGCAAATCCCGGCATGGTATCGACGATAAAGGGAATTGGGTAGTTGCTAAAACCAAAGAGGAAGCATTAGATGAATTCTGAAACAAAAAGACATCGATGGCGTATTTACTGCTGAAGAGGCCGCAGGCTTCAAACACCAGTTGGCCCCATTTGTAAACCAGGATGAAGATGTAATGGATACCTGGTTCTCTTCATGGTTGTGGCCGATTTCTGTATTTGATGGATTTAAAGATCCCGATAACAAAGACATCAACTATTATTATCCGACCAATGATTTGGTTACTGCGCCGGAGATCTTGTTCTTCTGGGTAGCCAGGATGATCATGGCCGGACATGAGTTCAGGGGCCAAAAGCCATTTACCAATGTATACCTAACCGGTATTGTACGAGATAAATTGGGCCGTAAAATGTCCAAATCCTTGGGTAATTCACCTGATCCGATCGGATTGATTGAAAAATATGGTGCAGATGGCGTACGTGTAGGTATGCTGTTGTGCTCACCAGCTGGCAACGATTTGATGTTCGACGAAAGCTATTGCGAGCAGGGACGTAATTTTGCCAATAAAATATGGAACGCCTTCCGCCTGGTAAAAGGATGGGAAGTGGACGAGGAATTAGAAAACCCTAATCAACAAGCAATTCTCTGGTTTGAGAACCGCTTTAATGAAGCATTGGCTGAGATTGAAGATAACTTCAAACAGTACCGTTTGTCAGAAGCCTTAATGGCTACTTATAAACTGGTTTGGGACGATTTCTGTGCCTGGTACCTTGAAATGGTAAAACCAGCTTACCAACATCCTATTGATGCAGCAACCTTGAAAGTAACCTTAGGTTATTTTGAAAAGATATTGACATTGCTGCATCCATTTATGCCTTTCCTTACGGAAGAATTGTGGCATGATGAGTTGTTTGGGCACACCGATGAAATGGATTGTTGCATTGTAGCTGCCTATCCGGTAGTTGGTTCAGCAGATGATGTTTTACTGAAAGAGGTCGAGGTCATTAAAGGACTGGTTGCTGAAATCAGGAACGTGAGGAACACCAAGCAGATTTCACCGAAAGAAGCCTTGCCATTGGCGATTAAGACCAATTCTGGACTGAATTATGAGAAGTGGATGAACATTGTGTTTAAGTTGGCCAATGTCAGTGAAGTGGAACTGGTTAATGAAAAAATCGCAGGTGCGGCCGCATTTATGGTGGGTAACGATGAGTTCTTCGTTCGATTGAACGAAGGCATTGATGTAGAAGCAGAACGTGAGCGTTTAAATGCAGATCTGGTTTACTTGCAGGGATTCCTGAAATCGGTAGATGCGAAGCTGAACAATGAGCGGTTTGTACAAAATGCAAAGCCCGAGATCATTCAGAATGAACGCAATAAAAAAGCAGATGCTGAGTCTAAGATCAGCATCATAGAAGAAAGCCTTGCTGCTTTAGGAACTTAAGTTTTTTTTGATAATAGTTAAAGGCCATAATCAGTCGATATGGCCTTTTTTCAATTTTAGTTTATCCATTGTATTCCATTCAGAACCGTAATGTTTTCCACCTTCTACACGTGGCGGAGGCTCTACAAATTCTCCCGGTATAATAATGGCGTCCACGATCGCTGCGGGATTTAATTCTTTGTCGTTCAGCGGCGTTCTGTACTGGTTATTGATTTTATAATAATTAATGCCCAAACCTACTACACAGAGGCAGCCCGGTTGTACATTGAAGCTGATCTGCTGCTCGGGTACATGTGTTTGGCCTGGTTCTACCTCGAAACTGAAATAGTTTTGTCCCCATTTTTTACTTTCATAAAGCGCATATTGGCCTATTTGTGCACATAGTTGAAATCCATTAGCTTCTCTGGGCATTTTGATCTGAGCCGGGACTTCAAAGGCGGGAATGGTGAGTATAATTGTATTGTCCTGAAACCTGAGATAGGGTTGCACCCAAAGGTATGCCGATAAGGGCGATTTGGAATTAAATTCAAATCCGGCAAGATTATGAAAGCTGTCTTGCTGAAAGGTATAAGTTTCCGTATCTTTATTGAAGCAATGACCAAGAATGGTTTGATTGGCTTTGTTTAGTTCATTGACGACTGATCCCTGGTAGTTTTTGCCAAAGAGCCCTCCGAGGCTTCGCCTGATTGCTGCAGACAGGGTACTGGCATTACCCATTACTGAAGCTGTTTTTTTAGTGCCTTTAGTTTGTTTAATTTGAAAAGGTTTGGACTGCACAATAGTCATTTTCCCATCTGCGCCCTTTTTGAATACGAGATTGCCAACTACGCCAACAATCTGTTTACCGTCGAATTTTCCCATTAGTTTTTTATTTGGTTTTTACTGAGTTCTACTTAAGTTAAGGATGCGTTTGTACTGTATCTGCGATTCTACCAGACTGAATTCAGGCTAAGTCCACGTTTTTTCTATAAAAAGGTGGACTCAACGTGGACTCACTGTGGATTTAAGGTGGAGTCAGTATAAACGCATCCTTAACCCATGCTTAGCTTTGTCTTATCTTTTTCTTGTTGTAGTTTATCTTGATAATGAATGTTTGGTTATTAGTTAATGCAAGGTAATTATATGTTAATAAAATTGCAAATGAAAGTTTAAATCAAGAATAAACTGAATGGACTCGGCTGTTTGATCTATGTTTCTCCTCACGTAATATTGTCGAAACTTCAAAGAAGTAAGAAATTTTATTTACCTTAGTAAAAAATCTTACTATGGCAACGACGGCATTAAAAAAGCGGAATCAAGTCATTGAGTCATTGACAGGAAAAGCTGTGGAATGGATCGAAAGATCTTTCACGAACTTTGATAAAATAGCTTTTGTAAAAAAGGGGATAAGCAAAGATAGCCTGGTGTCTTTTAAGCAGACCATTGATATTGATTATGATCATCTTTCGCAAGTACTGGGGACGACTAAAACCACGTTGCATAAAAAACAAGGTAACGAAACCTTTAGTGCCTCCATTTCAGAGAAAGTTATTGCATTGATGGATATCTATCGGTTTGGTTACGAGGTATTCGGTGACCGTGATAAATTCAATAAGTGGGTGATGTCTCCAAACCGTTCATTGGGCAATCGTATTCCTTTAGAGGTTATGGATACCGTTTTTGGGATTGATGAAGTTAAAAGTATCATAGGGAGAATCCAGCACGGGGTATATTCGTAATCATGTTGCTTTACCGCCTATCGAAAACTGAATTCGCAGGAGACCTCGCAGGTACTGGCGCCAAACTTTATGGTGGTCGCTGGAACAACAAAGGGACGGCTTGTATATATACTTCCGTCAGCCGTGCATTGGCGGTATTGGAATTCGCTTCAAATGTTGAACTCGAATTTGTACCTAATGAGCTTAGCATCACAACATATGAACTGCCTGAAGAACTTTGTCATGTTCTTAAAGCAAAGGATTTGCCAAAGAACTGGACTGAAACTCCCAGCCCTCAATCTTCCAAAGATCTTGGAAGCAGTTACTTTAGCGATAACTCAATATTATGTCTTCGTGTTCCGTCGGTCGTAGTTCCAGAGGAATACAATTATTTGATCAATCCAAACTCGGATAAAATCGATACTGTCAAAGTGGTTAAGATCACGAAGTTTCAATTTGACAGTCGCATAAAGAAATAAATCATTTACAATTCTGTAATCGCAAAGCCAGTAATTTATCGTGTATATGTAGCAGGGTTTGGTAATAGCAGAATTCTGTATGTCTTTTCAAAATATTGAATTATTAATCAATATTATTAAAAATATCACAAAATATTAATTTAAGAGAAATAATTGGTTGTTTTAGTTGTTGTTGGTATATTTGTTTCAACTTATTATTTAGGCTGAACAGATGAAAAAATACCAAGATAAATTAGACGATATACCAGTTGACCCCAACATTGCCGAATCCGCTGTTGAGTATTCTGTGGGGGAGAATAATCCTTTTGTTGACCCGCTAAACGATTGGGCTTTTAAGCGGATTTTTGCCAGTGAGGCGAATAAAGAGGTGGCTAAAGCTTTCTTAAATGAAGTGCTGAAAGGGAAAAGAGAAGTCGTATCAATTAAATACAGTAAGAATGAGTATCCGGGAGAAATAAAGGATAAGAGGGGAGCTGTACTGGACTTTGTTTGTGTTGATACAGAGGGGATCTCTTTTCTGGTTGAACTGCAAAGGAAAGAGCAGACATATTTTAAGGACCGATCCCTGTTTTATACCAGCAGACTGATCAGCGATCAGGCACCAAAAGGAAAGGGATGGGACTATGAATTAAAAGCTATTTATGTGATTTGCTTACTCGAAGAATCCTGCATGACAGGAACAGCGGAGGATGTATATCTGCATAATGTTTCCTTATGTAACATCGGAGAGGGAACAATTTTTTATGATAAACTTCATTTCGTTTATATCGAACTGGAAAAATTTGACAAAGCAGAATCTATGTTGGAAACCGGTTTGGATAAATGGATTTACAGTTTGAAAAATGCTTCCACGATGACTAAAGAACCAGGATTTTCGGGAGAAATGAACGTGTTTTTTGAATCGGCGAGATGCGCCAAATTTACCAAGGAGGAATTAGAAATGTACAGAACAGCACAACAAGAAGAATGGGACAATCAGAATGTTCTTAATCATGCAAAGAATAAAGCAATGGAAGAAGGCTTTAAAGAAGGGAAAAAGACGATGATATTTGAAATGTTAAAATCAGGAATCGATATTGCTGTAATTGCAGCATGTTCTAAGCTATCCATAGAAGAGATTACGGCATTGAAATGACCGAGAGTCTCGCCTGCAAAATTTCTGACAAGTGCAAGGACAGGGACAATAGATTAATGCCCATAACGAATATATTTGTACTTTTATAGTTGCGCTATAGTTATGGGCCTATTGTAGCCGGTGTCCAAGGCCGTCAGAAAGCCATGCAGATCGGACTTGAGCTATCAGATTACGCTTAGTATAGGTCTTACAGACCAGGGAAAGTTGCTGAGAAGGTGTAATGATTGGATGGAGAGAGTGCAGGGCTATATCAGTTTACAACAATATAGGTTTAATGCTTAAAAATGATGTTTTAGAGAGAATTTAAGATTTGAATATTAAAGGATAGGTTCCTGATAAAAGCATTTGTAGACGCCAATTTTAAACTATATTTGAGAGTAGGCAACTGTTAGTGGAATTGCGAAATTGCTCCTGTAAAACTACAAGCAGACGCTCATCAATCTTCTTTAAATTGTTAAGTTTGGTAATATAAACGCAATATCTATGAATAAAAATTCCAGACTATTATCACTGTTGCTGTTGGTCACAGCGCTTACAATAAGTACTATTGAGGTATCTTATGCACAGGTCGCAAAACTGCCGACTAAATGGACAGAAACTGCCGCATCCGCTAGCCAGCCTTTTCCTGAATATCCAAGACCTCAATTACAGCGCAAAGAATGGTTATGCTTAAACGGCAAATGGGATTATATAGGGGGTAAATCAGTTGCAAATGCGCTTGATCCTGTAAAGCCTATTTCTTTTGAAGGGAAGATTGACCAGATATTGGTTCCTTATTGCCCTGAATCGGTACTTTCCGGGGTTGAAAGAAGTCAGGAGATAAATATGTGGTATAGAAGGAGTTTTGATCTGCCTTCGGAATGGGGTAGCAAACAGGTTATCATTCATTTTGACGCAGTAGACCATGATGCAACAGTATTTGTCAACGGAAAAAAGGCAGGAACTCATGCTGGTGGTTATGACGCATTTAGTCTGGACATCACTTCCTTTCTTAAAAAGGGAACCAATACTTTGATTGTGGCTGCTCATGATCCGAATGACGGACGTACGCCATCTGGAAAAAATGGGCCGCGTGGAGATTATACTTTTAGCTCAGGCATATGGCAGACGGTATGGCTGGAACCTGTAGATAAACATTACATAAAAAATATACGCTTACTTCCTGATTTGGCAAACAAGCGGCTAAAGGTAGAAATCGACTCAGAACCCGGGCAAATTTCGGCGGTTGTCCTGGATGGCAAAAGTGTCGTTTCGGAAGTTAAGGCAGCCTCGGATAATGCTTTTTACATTCCAATAAAAAACCTGAAGACCTGGTCGCCGGATGCACCTTTTCTTTATGATCTTCAGCTGAGCCTGAGTGATAAGAACGGTAAGCTGAGGGATGAGGTAACCAGCTACTTTGGCATGCGGGACATTAAAATAGGAAAAGTGAATGGCGTGCCCAGACCATTGTTGAACGGCCAGTTCGTAATGCAGGTAGGTTTGCTGGATCAGGGCTACTGGCCTGACGGAATTTTAACGGCTCCAACGGATGAGGCATTGAAATACGATGTTGAATTCACTAAAAGAGCCGGATTTAATTTGATCAGGAAGCATATGAAGACTGAACCCAAGCGATTTTACTATTGGGCAGACAAACTCGGTTTACTGGTATGGCAGGATATGCCTGCGATCTGGTACCAGCACGAAGATACATTGAAAACCAGAACAGCTTTCCGCAAGGAATTAAAAGCAATTATGGATGACAACTACAATTCTCCTTCGATCATTACCTGGGTTCCATTTAATGAAAATTGGGGTGCCTTTGATGTAAAGGAAATTACCGACTGGGTTAAGAAGTATGATCCATCAAGGCTGGTGAATGGCAACTCGGGCTTTAATAACAATCCGGGATATCAGAAAGCAGCGGGGGATCCTGGTAATGGAGACTTTGTGGACACCCATATTTATATTGGGCCGAATGATGCGGCTAAACCGGATGCTACACGGGCGGCCTCATTAGGTGAATATGGTGGGATCGGTTTGTTTGTTAGGGGGCATATGTGGCCTGTTGAAAACAATGCGTATGGATATGAACCGACAAAATCTGCACTAACAGACCGTTATATCCTGTTGATGGACCAGGTAGAGCAACTTATGAAATATAAAGGATTAAGCGTGGCGGTATACACTCAAACAACCGATGTAGAGCATGAAATAAATGGTTTGCTAACTTACGACAGGGCATTTGAAAAAATGGATGTCCAAAGAATTAAAGAAGTAAATGAGGCGGTAATTAATGAAAGCAAAAAGATGAAATAAATACAAGGCACGACGATCAAGATATTTAGTATAGAATTTAACATGTTAGTAAACTTCAGTTATTCTTTGATTCTTAATGTTGTATAGAATTAAATTAGGATTCAATATGAAAAAACTGATACTCAATTTAACTGCTATCTGTCTTGCCACAGTGCTATTCGCTTTCATCAATGATGCCGATAAAAACTTGCTGGGAACCTGGAACTTTACTGCAATAGACGCACCTGAGGGATATGATCAGGGACACATCGAGTTCTCTGAAAAAGATGGTAAGCTGCAAGGGGAAATGGTAACTGAAAACGACAGCTTTGAAATGGAAAACCTCAGAGTGGTCAATGATTCCATCATTTATGAGTTAAAGGTTCAGTCTACGGTGTTAAAGGGTTTACTCGTGACTACTAAAGACAGCTTGTCAGGTAAGATCATTACTCCTATGGGAGATTTGACGATTAAAGGACACAAGCTCACTGCAAAATAAGCTTCCCCGCATTGAAAGACTGGAGCTTAGGGAATATACCGCTTTCCGATAAGCAGTTTGTCTCCTGTCAGATCCGCTTCGAATAAGTACGGAATCCTTACAAAATGGCCGTCGACATCTTTATGGCTGTGGACCGACATCAGTAATTTACCCTCAAAGGTCCGAAACAACATGCCATGGCCGAAGTTTGGAGGAGTAATCGGTGAGGGTTCATGAATCCATGGGCCGTCTAAGGTGCCGCTTTGGGAATAAACTACACCTTGGGTATAGTCGTTATAAATCCAGCTTGTCCAGATCATCCCTAATCTTCCGGTGCCGGTTTTGAAAAGATACGGGCCATCAGTGACTTTATTAGGTACGTCTTTTCCCGATTTGTTCTTTTCCCGGCTCCATGGAGCTTCACTGGCCCGGAATAATAATTTCGCTGCTCCGGCAGCTCCGCTCAGGTCAGGTTTCAATTCAATTTTTTCCATGGTACCATCGCCATTCTGTAACCATTCGTAGCAATAAACCATGTAAGGCTTGCCATCTGTATCTACCCAAAATGTTCCGTCCAAAGTTGGCTTATCAGCGGGCAGGTATACTGGATCTTTCATAGGTTTATAGGGCCCGATAGCCCTGTCGCTAACCAGGATATGAGATGCTCTGCGTTCAATAACATTGCCATCAACGGTATCTATTTTTACTTCGCGGTTGGTGAATGTGCCAAAGTAATAGTATTTGTTTTTATAAGCATGAAGTTCAGCGGCCCAAATCATGGGATTGGGACCCATCCAGGAATTTGGATCTGTTTGTACACAGTCGGCTGGGCCTGTCCAGGATTTCAAATCCTTGCTTGTCCACATTTTACCTCCAGTACCTGTCATGTAATAGGTCTTTGTTTTTTGATCGGCCAGAATACAGGGGTCACTTAGGCGTATAGAATCTAATGGGACATTCTTCTGGATTTTTTTTGCTCCTGCCTGACTAAAGCCAACTAGTGGAAGCAGGGCGATGAGCAAAATGATAGAGATATATTTCATAAGCACCGGATAATGGGCAGCAAAATAGTATAAAAGCAGTAAAATCAGGTTTCATATTTTAACCTATACAGAGCGGAAATAAGCCAATCGTTTTTCTTTTCTCAGTGCTGCTGGGTTTCTTTATTCAATCTGTTTGACCGGGTTTCGAGTCTCTGGAAATGTAAAAGGTATTCTTCTGACATCTTTTTCCAGTTGAACTGAGCCGCAGTAAAAGCAGCTATTTCGCCTGGGTTTAGCGCGAACGATTCAGGTTGCTCCCTAAGTTTGTTGAGCTGATAGACCCAGGAACTGATATGGCCTGGAGGTAACAGAAAGCCATTCTTTCCATGGATAATCGCGTCGGTAATGCCTCCGCTTGCTGAAGCAATAACTTTGGCTCCGCACATGGCGGCCTCCAGACAGACCAGGCCAAATCCTTCCATATCGCCCTCGATTTCTATATTGGGCATGATGAAGGCATCCGCAATGCTGAGGATGTCGGTTATTTCGTTTATCGGAAGTTTTCCCAACCTGAAAACGTTTTTTTGTGCTGCGGGTTTGTGCAGTAGCTCATTGATATTGCTTTCGTCGCTTGGATACCCCAGGAAGAGTTCAGCTTTATGTTTTAGAAAAGAGGGAATGAATTTTAATAGTTTCGCTTCTTTACTTTTTGGGTCCTGAACTGGCCCGATCAGCAACAGCATAAAGTCGGGGTGCAGGAGGGGCATCACATTTTTGATGAACCAGGAGAAACCTTTGCGTTTCACGGGCCTGCCCATAGCTACCAGGATTTTCTTAGCCTCAGCTGCTACACCATATTTATGTTTTAGCATTTCAATGACAGCTGCGGGAACAGCTGCTGAAGCGATCCTAGGGTCTACACCATTGTTCAGCACTACGATTTTTTCCGCTGCGATCTTTCGATCACGGCAGGCCCGGGCGGTTGCTTTACTTACCGCGAAAAGGAGATCAAAACGATTGAACAGAGGGAGGATAAATCGCTGATAGGGGAATGCGGGAAATACCACATCTAATCCATGAAGTGTAGCCGTACGCTTGATTTGTGAGTAGCCTTTATGCATCAGCGAAACTGCGGCAATCAGTCCGTCATTAAAATGGATCACCTGAATCCCCGGATTTTCTTTAAGTACTTGCAAGATGCGTTTATTGAGTGAGCGAAAGAAGCTGACCCTGCTGCCTTTTCCTTCGTAGAGGATGGTATGAACCTTTGCTAATGGTCTTAAACCATTGATCAGTTCAAAACTTTGCTTTTCCATGCCGCCAGTAGCAGGAGGGTATTTATGACTGATAAACAGTATTTCCATCTTTAGCAGGGTTGAGGTGTTTAGATTTCTTGAACAGGATAAAATAGATGGCAATACCGAAGCCGACCCAAACCAGTTGTCTTGCCCTCCTTAGCACAGATGCTGTAATCCAGATCTGTGGTGCTGAAATGCCAATGGCCATCAGCATGATCTTATTGCCATACTCTTCTATGCCAATTTGGGCTGGTATGAATGCCCCGGCAGACTTAAACAGTACTACTCCTAAGTCTACAGCAAGGGCCTGCAGGATGGTTACCTTTAGACCCAGAAATTTCAAGATGAAATAGAATTCCAGTCCGCCGAAAACCCAATGCAGCAAGGCAAGACCCGATGAGATCAACAACATTCTTTTATGCGCTCTGAGCATTGCCGGTAATTCGCTGATGGTTGCTGCAGATTTCAGCCGGAAGGTTCTCCAATGGGCCAGTAAGAATGGATACAAACCCGATTGTTTTTCATTTGTAAATGCTGGGTATAACTCCGGATTCTGGAAAAACACTGCCAGCGCTGTGCTGAGGAAGAGCAATAGCTGGCTGAGTACCATGATTCCCCTGGAAAGGAACATCGACCAAACAACTACGTCTCTAGGGATCTGTTGCTCTTCCAGGATCAATGCTTTCATAGCATCGCCGCCAATTACGCTGGCCGGATTGAACATGCCTATAGTTTCGCCGAGGTGACGGATGAGGAACAAGCGGCCGATAGAAACAGAACGGGAGTATTGTCCCAATGTAAACCGCCAACTGAGGGTGCCCAGCAAATAGGCAATGAAAGTGATCAATAGGAGCAGCAGGAACCGGTAGCCAATTTTTTCCATCAGGTTAAACACCATTTTGAGGTCGGTAGCTCTGATGAAAAAGAAAAGTGATATCAAAAGAGAGGCTGTTAGGAGGATGATCAGCGTTCTTTTCATGCAGCTTACAAACTAAACTCTTTTTCCTTTTGAGCGAGTGTCCGGAGGTCTTCAAAGTAAGTGGCAGCAAGTTGGTCCCAACTCATTGCAAGGCTAAACTCAAGCCCTTTGTTGCAAAATTGATTACTTAAACTTTCGTTTTCGAGCAGCTCAAGGATTCTTTGGGTGTATTCCTTTTCATCAAAGGGACTACACTTAAAGCCGTTGACGCCCTGCTCAATGAAATCTGCAGAGCCTCCTCCATCTGCGATGATACATGGAAGTCCCGATGACATGGCTTCAAGTACTACATTACCGTAGGTTTCTGAAACTGAACTGAACAAGAAAATGCTGGAACTTGCATATAATATCGCTAGTGTTTCATGATCGACCATCCCCGTAAATACCGCATTTTTCATTTTAACCTTACAGGCCTTGAGGGCTATTCCATCTCCGGCAATCAGAAAATTTACTTTTATACCGGAAGCATTTACGCAATCGTAAATCCGGAACAGCGTCTCCAGGTTTTTTTCCCAAACGAGCCTGCTGGCGAAGACAATAGTAGGATATTGGTTGCCCGTAAGTTTATACAGCAATTTTGCATCTGCTTTAAGGGGGGAGAAGAGTTTAGTGTCGATACCGCGTTTCCAGATCTTCATGCGCGCAGCTTCCACACCGATCGTCTCCAGTTGTGTTCTGATGCTTTCTGCAGGGACATATATTTTCTCGCAATTGTTGTAAAAGGCCTTTTGGCTGCCAGCAATTGCCTGCTTTACTTTTCCGACAAGGAAGGGTGCATATTTGAAATAGTAATCGATATAGGAGATAAAATGGGTGTGATAAATGGAGATGACGGGGATTTCCCGCTTGTTTGCATATTTGATGGCATAGGCTCCCAGTAATGAGGGAGTTGCGATATGGATTACATCAGGATCAAAATCTTTGAGTCTTTTTTTGAGTTCCTTCTTGGCCAGGGAAGGAAGTGCCATGGTATAATTGGTATTGATTGGCAGATGTATAGTGGGCACTTTCATGCATTCGAAACCCCGGACTTCATCTGGACCAGCACCGTAAATGAACAGGAACTTGAAATGTTTTTTGTCGATCCTGTTGATCAACTGGTACATGGTACGGGAGGCTCCGTCAAAATCATCAAATAGTATTTCAGCAAAAAAGGCGACCTTAATTTTCTTCATGTGGGTGCTGATTAATCAAGCATACCCAAATCTAAATTACGTTAGGGAGAACAGTACGGTCGAACCCATCATTTAATAATATGATAATGGTTTATTTAAATACCTCAAAGGCGTCCCGGACATCATTCCAGAATTCATCCAATGCAATGATCCTCGGTTTGAAAAAGGAGATCAGTGCAGGCCAGTCCTCCTGTTTAAAAATGCTGACACCATGAAGCGTTGTGCTGATGCGGCTGGTGATCTTACCGTATTCGTCCTGCATGTGCAGGTTCCAGTCCCATTCTTCATCCAGTTGATTTTCTAATAGCCTTTTGAATTCTCTAAACTGTTCAAATAATAGCTCCTGCATTCCCGGGTCCTGATGGGTAAGTTCTATGGCTATAAAGGCCGATCTGCCATCTGCATGCATTTTGAAGAATACATTTTTCAATCCGGTTTTGTAGTTGATCCAATTCACCCTCAAGCCTTCCGCAGATAGTTGAGGTGCAATATACTGTCCGAATGCAGTCCAGAAAGCTTGTTTGAGTTGGGATGCCTGATCTTTTGAATACAAATTATGAAATGTTTAGGAGGCTAAATTTAGCAACTATCTCTGAAATGTGAAGACTATACCTTCCCTAAAGCGATGAATATTCAGGTAGTTGTTCAATAAACAGAAATTTTTCAAGCTGATGGTCAATTTGTGCATAACAATGTTGCAGGCCATTGGTAACCACCAGCCATTTAGCCTTGTGGACCGAATTGTAACGTGCCGCCTGATCGAAAGTGGCCTGTGTGATCTTTACTGAAGGTGCTTTACATTCTATGACCATGATCCTTTCCCCGGCAGTATTGAAGATGACTACATCAGTCCTTTTCTGCAGTTTGTTGAGGCTCAGTCCCCCTTCGATCTGGATCAGGGAACGCGGGAATTTTTTTTCAAGTACAAGGTATTGGATGAAATGCTGGCGTACCCATTCTTCAGGTGTAAGCACGAGGTGCTTTTTGCGAATCTCATCAAATATAAAATGAGCATTGTCCTTCAGTGTAATCTTAAAGGGGTATTGAGGTAGGTTTAACGGTGTTGGGCTAAATGACATTTGTGTAAAAATAGGCAAAAATTTTATCTAAGTTTGGCTTATCATATATGAGTGCTTCAGATATCATTAAAGACATAAAAGCAAGAAAGTTTAAGCCATTGTACCTTTTGCATGGCGAAGAGCCTTATTACATCGACCAGATTGTGCATTATATGGAAGCTAATGTCTTGAACGATATGGAAAAAGGTTTTAATCAGACGGTGCTGTATGGTAAAGATACAGATATGGCAACGATCATGAATGCGGCCAAGCGCTATCCGATGATGTCTGATTACCAATTGATCATTGTGAAAGAAGCTCAGGACCTGAAATGGGCCAAGGAAACAGAGGGAAGCAGTAAGCAAGCTGAATTTGTGCTCAATTATTTTGAGAAACCAATGTCTACAACAATTTTGGTGCTGGCTTACAAATACGCGAACTTTGATAAGCGCAAGAAAATCTATAAAGCGATCGACAAGGCCGGTACTGTTTTTCAGTCGGACCTGGTACGTGATTACAAACTGGCCGGCTGGATAGAAGAGCTGGTGAAAGAGAAGGGTTATAAGATAGCGCCCCAGGCTTCAGCACTTATGGCGGAATACCTCGGCACGGACCTTTCTAAAATAGCGAATGAAGTAGAAAAGCTGATGCTCAATATTGGCAGGGAGGTGACCATTGATACTGATCTCGTGCAGAAAAACATCGGGATCAGTAAAGAATATAATGTATTTGAACTTCAGAAGGCTTTGGCATCCCGTAATGTGTTGAAATGTAATCAGATCGTGAATTATTTTGCAGATAATCCCAAAGCAAACCCCATGGTGATGGTGATGGCGAACCTGAATGCTTATTTCACTAAGATATTAAAATACCATTATCTGCCCAATAAGGCTGATGCAGCCAAGGAACTGGGTGTAAATCCATATTTCGTGAAAGACTACGAAACTGCCGCCAGAAGCTATAACCTGAATAAGACTTTTGAAATCATCAGTCTGCTCAGGGCATATGATCTCAAAAGTAAGGGCGTAGATAGTACAGGCAATACTACTGACGGCGAATTGCTCCGGGAATTGCTATTTAAGATGATCCATTAAGCAGTTTCCTTGCTATATTCAATAGACACAATGCCGTCACCTTCTATAAAGAAAACGATTAATCCGAGCAGCACAAGGCAGGATAACCAGAGCTCTGCATAAGGCCTGAAGATATCCTGCGACACATTCACGAAGAACACTGCTACCAGGAGTATCGGCAGATTGAGGAGACAAAATGTGCGTGTATGTGTTCCCAGTGCAATTAGTAAACCCCCAACGATGTGGAGAACAATGATCAGGTGAGCAATCATACTGATGGCCACAGAGGTACCTAGTCCTGCACCTGCCATCAGCATAGTGAATGCATGCAGGTTAAATGCAAAAGCGAAGCCTTTCCAGATAAGTACGATTCCAAGGAGAATTCTAAAATAATCGATCCATTTTGGATGATGACGATCAGCCCAGGTTTGAATTTTTGTGAGTGAGTTCATGATGCTTATGATTTGGTTATCATGAATTTACGAAAAAAATAAACAAATCAGGGAATTGTTATTTAAAATGATACACTAGTGTAACTGTAAAGTTATGTTTGTCACGTTTTTATTTGCTTATGAGTAAATATCTTTGGTGTCTAAACTATTATTTCATAATGAAGAAAACCATACTCTTTGCAATGCTTGGGATTGCAGCAGCTTCTTATGCTGATGCACAGACCAGGCCAACCAATCCTGGTACAAGAACCCCTGCAAAAGCCGACACCACTAAAAAAGGCCCTGCAGTACCAATGACTGCTCCAGCTAAACCGGGACCAAAACCTTATAAAGAGGTGATCACGGCCAAAGCGAAAACTGATAAAGGACTTTTCTGGGTACATAATATCGAAGACCGCTATTTCTTCGAAATCCCGGATTCTTTACTGAACAGGGAAATTTTATTGGTCAACAGGATCAGCAAAGCTGCAGCTGGCAACCGTGCCCAGATGATGGGTTATGGTGGCGACCATATCGGTGACAATGTGATCTCTTTTGAAAAAGGACCGAGTAATAAATTGTACCTGAAGAGCATCTCTTTTGATGAGCGTTCGCAGGATACTACCGCTCAGGGACTGTTCAAGACCTTAATGAATTCGAACATTCAGCCTTTGGTAGCTTCATTTGACATCAAAGCATTTGCAAAAGATTCTATTTCAGGAAGAGGTGGGGTTGTGATCGACGTTACAGATTATATGAACGGCGACAATGACATCTTTTTCTTCTCCTCAGGGGCAAAAAGAAGCCTTTCATTAGGTGGATTGATGGCTGACCGCAGTTACATCAAGGAAATTAAATCTTTCCCGATGAACATCGAAATCCGGACCTTAAAAACATACACCAAAACTCCGGCTTCTACAATGGGAGGCATGATGGGTGGCGGTGCTCCGGGCGCATCCACACCTGCAACCTATGAACTGAACAGTTCTATGGTTCTGCTACCATCTAACCAGATGAAGCCACGTAATTTTGATCCGCGTGTCGGTTATTTTGCTACAGGATATGTAGATTTTGATGCCAATCCCCAGGGAATTAAAAATCAGTCTATCATCACCCGCTGGAGACTGGAACCAAAACCTCAGGATGTAGAAAAATACAAAAGAGGTGAACTGGTGGAACCTGCGAAACCAATTGTATTTTATATAGATCCGGCTACGCCTAAAAAATGGGTACCTTACCTGATCGCAGGTGTAAATGACTGGCAGGCCGCTTTTGAAAAAGCAGGTTTTAAAAATGCCATTTATGCACTGGAAGCGCCAAAAGATCCAAGCTGGAGCATTGACGATGCCAGACATAGTGTGATTGTTTATAAACCATCAGATATTCCAAATGCCAGTGGACCGCACGTACACGATCCGCGTACAGGGGAGATCCTGGAGACGCACGTAAACTGGTATCATAACATCATGTTATTATTGAGGAACTGGTATTTCATCCAGGCTTCTGCAATTGATCCTGCTGCCCGAAAAACTAAGTTTGATGATAAACTGATGGGCCAGCTGATCCGCTTTGTGTCTTCTCATGAAGTTGGCCACACACTTGGTCTGCGTCACAACTTTGGTTCTTCTGCTACAGTACCTGTAGAAAAGCTGAGGGATAAGAAATGGGTGGAAGCTAATGGGCATACACCTTCGATCATGGATTACGCGAGGTTCAACTACGTAGCTCAGCCTGAAGATAACATTACTGAAAAAGGTATATTCCCACGTATCGGCGATTACGATAAATGGGCTATTGAATGGGGCTACAAATGGTTGCCGCAATTCAAGACAGCGAGCGCGGAAGATGAATATTCCAACAAAACCATCATTAAAAGGATTTCTGCAAATAACCGTCTGACTTTCGGAACAGAAACGGATCCAAATGATCCTCGTAATCAAAGTGAAGATTTAGGTGATAATGCCATGAAAGCGAGTGAATACGGTATCAAAAACCTGAAGCGCATCATCGCTAAAATGCCGGAATGGACTAAAACTGACAATGAGGGTTATGGAGATCTTTCTACCTTATATGGAGAACTTGTAGGTCAGTTTGGCAGGTACATCGGCCATGTTGCAAAAAATGTAGGTGGAATCTATACCTCTCCGAAAACTGTGGAAGAAAAAGGAACGGTTTATTCACGTACGCCATATGCGATACAGAAAGAAGCAATGGATTTCTTCAACAGGAATGTATTTACCACACCGACATGGTTAGTAGATCAGAACATTTTGAACAACATCGGTCAGAACCCAACTGATGTGGTCAATCGTCTGCAGATTGCTGCACTGGCGAGGTTGACTACCACTGGCACAATGACCAAACTGATCAACGCTGAAGTTACTGACGGGAAAGATGCCTACAAGATCACAGATCTGTTTTCAGATCTGAATGCAGGCATATTGACTGAGCTAAAATCTAATGCAGAGATTGACATTTACCGTCGTAACCTGCAGAAGACCTATATCGATGTGCTGATCTCTATCGTGAAGCCAGCTGCACCGGCAGCTGCTCAGGGTGGTATGATGGGTAGGCCATCGGGACTGCCTGCTAATCAGACTGACGTTTCCTCTTTTGTAAGGGCACAGTTACGCGAGATTTCTGCTATGGTAAAATCGGCAACGCCTTCTGCTACCGGTATGAGTAAATATCATTTGGAAGATTTGTCGGACCGCATTGATTCGGCTTTGAAAGCTAAGGAATAACAATTGATTTGAGTGATAAAAAAAGAGCGCTTCCGGCCGGAAGCGCTCTTTTTTTTAAATGTACCTGTTGATCAGGTTTTCCAGGTATTCCTGTCGGCCGCTGCGGCTTTCTGGCTCGCCTTGTTCGGCAGCATGGTTTCTCAGGTCTTCAAGTGTCAATTTACCCTGCTCAAATTCAGCTCCTTTTCCAGTATCAAAAGAGGCGTAACGGTCAGCCCTGATCTTTTTATAGTCTGATTTCTGAAGGAGATTGTCGGCAGTGACCAATGCACGGGCAAAGATGTCCATACCGCCTACATGTGCGTAAAACAGGTCTGCCGGGTCTGTAGAATTGCGACGGATTTTCGCATCGAAATTTACACCACCGCCTTGCAGTCCGCCACCTTCAAGAATGATCATCATGGTCTCTGTCAATTCATTGATGTCGTTTGGAAATTGATCTGTATCCCATCCATTCTGGTAGTCGCCACGGTTAGCATCAATAGAACCTAATAAGCCATTGTCGACCGCAACCTGCAGTTCATGCTGAAAAGTATGTCCGGCAAGCGTAGCATGGTTTACTTCCAGGTTCAGTTTGAAGTCATCCAGCAGATCATACTGCTGTAAGAAACCTTTCACAGTTGCAGCATCGTAATCATACTGATGTTTAGAAGGCTCACAAGGCTTAGGCTCAATAAAAAATGTGCCTTTAAAACCTTGCTTACGAGCATAGTCTTTCGCTGTATGCAGGAATTTGGCCATGTGTTCCTGTTCACGCTTCATATTGGTGTTGAGCAAAGTCATGTAGCCTTCGCGACCTCCCCAGAATACGTAGTTTTCACCTCCCAGTGCAATGGTCGCATCCAGGGCCGCTTTAACCTGCGCTGCACCATGTGCAAGCACATGAAAATCCGGATTGGTAGCAGCGCCATTCATATAACGCTTGTGGCTAAACAGATTTGCAGTTCCCCATAACAATTTAACACCACTGTCGGCCTGTTTCTGTTTTGCATACGCTACCAGCGCTTGCAGGCGCTGCTCATTTTCAGCAACGTTATCCGTATAATCTACTACGTCTACATCATGGAAGCAATAGTAAGGAAGTTGCATTTTGGTAATGAATTCAAAAGCAGCGTCCATTTTGTCTTTAGCGCGTTCTACCGCATCTTTTTTCTCGTCCCATGGAAAAATATGTGTGGCGCTACCGAAGGGGTCGCCGCCATTTCCATTGAAAGAATGCCAGTAAGCACAAGCAAATTTAAAGTGTTCAGCCATTGTTTTTCCTGCCACAACTTTGTTGGCATCGTACCACCTGAAGGCTAGAGGATTGTCACTTTCCAATCCTTCGAATTGCACCTGGGCGATGCCTTTAAAGAACTCTTTTGTTCCGGTTACTACTTTAGTCATAGTTTTATTTATTAGATAATGCTTTAATTAACAATTGTTTCCATTCGGCATAAATCGGCTCGTAAGCTGCTGAATTTTCAGGTTCGATGTAGCTGATCATTTTCTGATGGCTAAAGGCCTCCTCCGGATTCTTGAAAATACCGGCGCCAATGCCCGCACCGATGGCTGCACCTACACTTCCGTCATTGTTGTAGAGCTCTACCGGAATGCCGGTTACGTCTACAAAGGTCTGGGTAAATAAATTACTTAGGAATAGATTTGCGCTGCCGGCACGGATCACCTTGGGTTTCATGCCATTCTCGCGCATGATGTCAAAGCCATAACGAAAGGAGAAAGCAATTCCCTCCTGTACCGATCTGAAGATTTCCGCTTTCTCATGGATATTAAGGTCGATGCCCAGTAACTGTGCGCCTGTATACTTATTGTTTAACATCCGTTCTGCACCATTTCCAAAGGGTAGTACCCGAAGGCCTTTGCTTCCGATGGGTGCTTGTTCCGAGAGTTGATTCAATTCAGGATAGGAGAGCCCGGCAGCGAAATTGTGCTTTGCCCAGCGGTACATGCTACCTGTGCCATTGATGCAGAGCAGTACTCCGGTATGCTTATTTTCGGGCGTGTAGGTCACATGGGCAAAGGTGTTTACTCTGGATTGCTGGTCGTATGTAAGCGCATCGCTGACGCCGTAAATCACACCAGATGTGCCTGCTGTCGCTGCGACTTCACCTGGTTTCATTACATTTAAAGAAAGTGCATTATTAGGTTGATCACCAGATTTGTAGGAGACAGGTATGCCATTAGTCAAGCCAAGAATATGCGCAACCTCAGCAGTCAGTCTTCCATGTCCAGAAAATATCGGTTTGATTTCAGGGATGAGGTTTTTCGGGATGCCATAATAGCCCATAACTTTCTCAGAGACTTCATCTTTCTGGAAATCCCAAAAAACTCCTTCTGATAAGGCCTGTATACTGGTGGAGATTTCCCCTGTAAGTTTCATTGCGATGAAATCGCCAGGTAGCATTACCTTATAAATGCGTTCATATAGTTCGGGTTCGTTATTTTTGACCCATGCCAGTTTGGAGGCAGTAAAATTGCCGGGAGAATTGAGCAGGTGTTGCAGGCAATATTGATGGCCTATTGTATCGAAAGCCCCTTCTCCAAGCGCGACGGCACGACTGTCGCACCATATGATGCTGTTTCGCAATACATTTTGGTTTTTATCGACCACTACCAGGCCATGCATCTGGTAAGCAATCCCTATAGCACTGATGTCTCTGATATTGAATGAATCATTGTGAGCTAAACTCAATATCGCTTGTTGGGCATTATCCCACCAATCTATTGGCGACTGTTCTGCCCATCCCGGTTGAGATGATATGATAGGCGCCTCTGTGTCAGGGTACTGTGCACTTGCAATGATTCTCCCTGACTGTGCATCGACTACCGATGCTTTAATAGAGGAAGTGCCTATATCGATACCTAGTAGGAGCATATAATACGGTTTGTTAGTTTATACTGGTTAATTTTTATCTAAACTAAACAATAATCCTTAATTGCGCAATCGATTGCTTTAATTATATTTGATAATATTTGTCTGTTATGAAACACCAGAAAAGGACTACAATTTATGATATTGCCAAACAGCTTAATATTAATGCGTCTTCTGTGTCCAGGGCTTTCAGTAATGACAAGAGTGTAAGTGAGGCAACAAGACAGCTTATCTTTAAGACTGCGGAGGAGTTGAATTATAAACCCAATAGTATGGCTGCCAATCTCAGGAAGGGACATAACCAGACCATTGGAGTAGTAGTGCCAAGGATCAACCAGAATTTTTTTGCCAATATCATTTCAGGGATTGAAGAAGTAACTTATGAAAAAGGATTTAACCTGGTAATCTGTCAGTCGAATGAATCTTTTACCAGGGAAGTGGAATGTGTCAATTCGCTGGTCCGGCAACAGGTAAGCTGCATTATGATTTCTGTAAGTGCTGATTTTGAAAATGATGAGCACCTGAGCAATGCGATGAAACAGGGCATTCCAATCATTCAGTTCGACCGTGTAGCGGAGTCGCTAGATACTTTTAAAGTAATCAACGACAATGAGTCGGCCTCTTTCGAAGCCGTCTCTCATTTGATCGAACAAGGTTACCAGAGGATTGCATTGCTGGAAGGCCCACAGAACCTGGACATTTTCAGGCAACGAAAAAGTGGTTATCTTAGAGCATTGAAGGCTTATCAGCGACCTATAATCTTGGAATTAATTAAGGAAAATGCCTGGACAAAGGAACTTGGAGCAGCTGCAACTGCAGAACTTCTGAACCTGGCAGACAGGCCAGATGCCATATTTGCATCTACATCAGACTTTTCGGCTCTGGGAGTTTTAGATGAGGCTACAAAATTAGGATTGGATGTTCCCCGGGAGCTGGGAATTTGCGGTTACTCCAATGAAGCTTTTACAGAAATTACCAGTCCTTCCATTACAACAATAGACCAGCATAGTATTCAAATGGGCAAAACACTGGCTGATCTATATTTTAATGAAATATTGTCGGGAAAATCCGGGCGGGCTTCTCAGGTAGTTAGTATTAGTCCTGAATTAATCATAAGGAATTCCTCATTAAGAGCGTAATTTTTATACACGGAAATGGTACTTTTGCATCATGAGTAAAATGCAACATTGGTTAGTTAAATCGGAACCTTTTAAATATAGCTGGGAAAAATTCAACGAAGATGGAAGAACCTTTTGGGATGGTGTGCGCAATTATCAGGCCCGCAATAACCTCCGTGAAATGAGGGAGGGGGATTTGGTATTATTTTATCATAGTAACGAAGGAAAACATGTAGTAGGCGTAGCTAAGGTTGTCAGAGAATCTTATCAGGACCCCACTACTGATGATACCAACTGGGTAGTAGTAGACCTGGCACCTGTAGAAGCATTGAAGCATCCGGTGACGCTGGAGCAGATCAAAGCAGAGGAAAGCCTGAAAGACATTTCTTTGGTAAGACAGGGCCGGTTGTCGGTAATGCCATTAAAAGCCGAAGAATTTGATAAGATATTAGAAATGGGAAGCTGATGCGGGCTTTGCTTTTCACGTTTGCATTGTTATTGAGCTTTATATTTTCCAAAGCACAAAAGGGGGATTACGAAGTTAAAGTTGTTTCTGCTCACATGCAAAATGTAAAGGGGATGCTCCAAAAGGTAAGCAAAGATGGACTGGCCGTGTTGGACTATCGGGGGAATTACCTCATATTTAAAGCTAAGGACATCATTAAGGTTAAGATAAGGAAAAGAGGGCTTACCGTAGGCAAAGGTGCTGCAACGGGAGCGCTTGCCGGTGTGGTGGTTGGCGCTGCAATCCTATCGCTTGATGAAGAAAACACCAGTAAGCAAACTTATCAGGTAGCAGCATTGGTGGGGATAATCAGTACGGTTACCGGAACACTCACTGGCCTTGTCGCCGAGTTTGTCAACGTTAAGCATAATCTGTACATCAACGGAGATCCAAGGAAATTTGAGCGCAATTATAAAATGCTGGAAAAGTACATTAAAGAAATTAAAATCGAGCATTTTTAGTCGACAGTAGCTGCGGGTTTTCCTGACTCCTTTTTTGTGGCCAGTAATCCAATGCTCATTACCAAACTTGAACCCAGCACAACCATAAATAGAAAAGGAGTACCCAACTCTGCTATTTTAAGGCTCTCCGGGAGATTAAAGTAAAGTAGAATGCTGATCAGCCCGCGAGGCGCAATAAAGCTTTCCTGTCCACTATTTTCCTTTCTGAATAATTTGAGGTAAGCAAACCTGATCACGAAAATGCAAATGAGTATGATCAGTCCGTTGGCCAGAATAATTTTATCGTTGAGCATGTAAATGTTCATGGTAAAACCGAAAATCACAAAGAAAAACGTCCTGATGATAAATGCGCTTTCTGCTGAAAGCTGGTATAGCTGTGTGAGGTCCTGTGATAGGTTTTTGTAAATAAATACACTTCTGAACAATGCATGTTCGATGGCATCTGCGTTATTCAGAAATAAACCGAAGGAGAGGATGAGTACTAGTGAGGACAGGTGATAAGATTGTCCTATAGCGTATACCATAATCAAAATGGAGATGATCAGGAAGAACTTGATATGATGTGAAATCTTTCCCATGATGTACAGCAGCACGATACAGGAAATGGCAGACACTACGATGATCAATACTGTACTCAGCGCAAGCCCTGTGAAAGAATACACCGAAATATGTGGATTAGAGATTGCAAAATTAAATAGGATGATCCCGAGAATGTCGGAAAAAGAAGATTCGTAGATGATGAATTCTTTGCCTTTTTTACTCAGTGCAGCTGCAGAGGGAATAGCAATGGCCGAACTCACTACGCTAAAGGGAATTGCATTGGTAAAGCAGACATACAGTTCCATGCCGGTGATCTGGTAGATGATAGATGTGATCACACAAACAGTTACTGCAAGTATCGACAAGGCAGATAAAAAAGCCCCTTTGATCAATTTGTTTTTATCCCTTTCATATTTTAGTTCAAGTGAGCCCTCAAATACAATCAGGATTAAACCTACCGTGCCTAATGCAGGAAGGATTTTGAGAAAATCGAAGGTTTCAAACTGTAGCTTATCTACCAGCAGGCGCAGGCCTATGCCGAGCAGCAAAAGCAATAACACCGAAGGGAGTTTTGTCTTGCTGGCAACAAGGTCGAACAGGTAGGAAAATATGACCAGTCCGCTGAGTATAATTAGCGTTGTATAGGTTGTCATTCTTTAAAGAAGAGCGCTTTCAGTTCTTTTGCATCATCGGGGAGCATTTTCCCTGCCAATACCAATCGCAATTGCCTTCTTCTTAATGCACCTTCATATAATTCAATCTCATCTTCCGTTTCCGGCTTTAATTCTGATACGGGAACTGTTTTACCATTCTGGTCAAGTGCAACGAATGTATAATAGGCTTCATTGGATTTAGCCCTGCTGCCGGAGGGGATATTTTCTGCCCAGACATCCAGTCTAACCTCTACTGAAGTATGGAACGCGCGTGTTACTTTTGCTTCGATGGTGATCACATCACCCAGTTTAATGGGCTGTTTAAAGGAAACATTGTCGACAGAGGCTGTAACCACGATTCGGTTACAATGTTTTTGTGCAGATATTGCAGCTGCAATATCCATCCAGTGCAGCAATCTGCCACCCATTAAATTGTTCAAGGTATTGGTATCATTGGGCAACACCAGTTCATTCATGATGGTGAAAGATTCCCTAGGGCTTTTTACTATTACGCTCATTAAGAACAAAAGTACGTAAAAATGAATAGAGAATGGTAACGATAGCTATCGCTTAAGCGTATTGATCTGGCTATAGCCGATTAGTTCTTCCCATCTTGAACCTGGTTTTTTATAATAGGCGAAGAGCTGATACACATTTGCAGTTTCGAAGAAGCTACCTTCAAAAATAATCTGATCTGTTTTGCCGGTACCTTTGTCCAGCCATACATATTTGTAATCGTATAGCCCTTGCTTCAGTTTCACATTGCCATAAAACCGTTTTCGTGAGGAGTCGTAATTAAGTTTGCCAGCCTCATTCAGGATGTAATTGTTGAACCTGCCTACGACATAGGCTTCTCCGTTTTCGGATGGGGGCTGTGTATTTAGGGTAAACATTACATTAGCATAGTCGCTTTCTGTAGCATCATCCCTCCCTTCCTGATTTCGGATGAAAAAATTACCATTTTCATCTACAAGATTGCTGTATTTAGCCTTATTAGTATTTAGATCCTGGAATAGGATCACATTATTAACCGTGTCTTTTATGATGTCCTGTACGTTCTCACCTTTATAACGCAGGCTCCGGATATCAAATTTCCTGAACTCATTTCCTGCAGGAAAATCATTACTGTTAAGTTCATTGTAAACCAGGTTTCCGGGCCTGATGAAATTAGGTCGGGAATTGGTAATGGCAGTAGCAGGATTGCCATTTTGCATCACTACTACCTTAAGATCTGTATAAGGATTTGGGATTGCAATCTGATGGCTAATGCTGAAATTGATCTTTTGATTACTGAAGCGCAGTGCAACCTGTGGACTTGCCAGCACTTCTGCTGAAATTCCGGCCAGGTTTTCTACTACATAAAAGCGCTGTGAGATGACAGGTTTTTGTTGATTGCCATCTTCATATACCTTTAACAGGTAATTTCCGGAGATTTTTGGCCGAATCTGATTATTGGGCAAACTCAGCTGGTAGTGTGTATACTTCTGGATCGTGCCAAATGAATATTTATACTCCATGATCCTGTCTTCCGGAAGACTCTCGAGGTAATCGAGCTGAGATAAGCGGGATGATTTCCAATCAGAGGTACAATGTTCTATCGTATACCAATAGATCTTACTGCCTCCATTGAGATCGTCAAAAGAAAATAGCAATTGATCATTAGATTTTAAGGTAATGACGGGCATCGACTGTTCTTTTTGTGAGCTATAGCATTGTACTGTCCGGATTCGAGGCTGGTATACCTTGTTGTCATACACAAATTGCTGCTGCGTTTGGGCAGCAGCAATTTGCAGTTGGATCAATACGATAAGAAGCAGTCCGATTTTTTTGATCATTTTTCCTCAAGTTCCATGATCTCCGATGCCAATTTTTCCCATGTAGTCTGGGCAGCATCGAGTTCATTTTTAGTCGTCATATATTTCTTATTTGCTTCAGCGAGTTTGCCGCTGTCTGAATATATTTTTTCATCAGCAATCTCGGCTTCAATATTTTTCACATTACTTTCCAGTCCCGCGATATCAGTTTCAATCTTTTTCAGCTGGTCGTTCAGCTTTTTCAATACCTGTTGTGTATTAGGAGCCTGAGCGATTTTCTCTTCTACCTTTTTCACTTCTTTGTCGGGACGTACCGGGATAGCACTCGGCTTGGCAGGAACCCGTTTCGCATTCCATTCCTCATATTCTGCATAGGTTCCAGGATATTCTTTGATGTCCTGATCTTCGATAAACCAGATTTTGTTGGCCACATTGTCCAGGAAATACCTATCGTGGGATACCGCAATAAATGTACCTTCATACTGTGTCAATGCCTGAATCAGGATATTAACCGATTGAATGTCCAGGTGGTTGGTTGGCTCATCCAGAATCAGGAAGTTGGAGTCCGTAGTCAGTGATTTAGCAAGAGCAACCCGTGATTTCTCACCTCCGGAGAGCACCTTGATTTTTTTAAATACATCATCACCGGTAAAAAGGAAACAACCTAAGTATACCTCTTAGTTCCGTATCAGTGTGCTTTGGTGCGAAAGCCTGTAGTTCTTCCAAAATTGTGTTATCGAGGTGCAGAGATTCCAATTGGTGCTGCGCAAAAAAGGTGGTGGTTACATTATGACCAGTTTCACATTTTCCTTCAAAATCCTTCGCTCCTGCAATGATTCTCAATAAGGTAGATTTACCTTTACCGTTGGCACCGATCAAGGCAATTTTATCACCTTTTTCAATAAGACCATCTGCATTATCCAAAATATCTATGTTCGGGTAGCTTTTATATGCCTCTTCGACTCTGATGACATGCCGGCCCGATGGCTTGGAAAATTTGAACTGAAAGTTTACCGTCGGGTTATCATCATCCACATCATCCACACGCTCCATTTTATCCAGGGCTTTCATCCGCGATTGCGCCATTTTTGCTTTGGATGCCTTTGCTCTGAAACGTTCGATCAAACGCTCTTCCTGTTTAATTTTAGCCTGCTGATTTTTAAATTCACCTTTCTGAATTTCGCCTCTCAGTGCTTTTTCTTCCAGGTAGAAAGAATAGTTCCCGGCATAAGACAGTTAGTTTGCCTTTACGGGATTCAACCGTGTGGTTGATCACTTTATCCAGGAACTACCTATCGTGCGATACGATGACAATAGCACCTTCAAAACTCATTAAATAGTTTTCCAGCCATTTAATGGAAGGTAAGTCCATGTGGTTGGTCGGCTCATCCAGCAATAGGATATCTGGTGTTTGCAATAGGATCTTGGCCAGCATCACCCGCATGCGCCAGCCTCCCGAAAAGGTATTCAAGGGACGCAGCTGATCAGTTGTACTGAAACCTAAACCGGCTAAAATTTCATTTGCCCTGTATTCAATATTATATCCATCTAAAGCTTCAAACTCTTGTTGCTTATCGCTTAATTTGTATAAAACCTCTTCAGTATAATCTGTTTCAATTTTTTTTAATAATACTTCGATCTCATCATGCAATTGATTTTGGCGCTCAAAAGCCTCCATGGCCACATGCAAAATGCTGTGATGAGAATCATAAGAAAGTAAATCCTGGTTAAGGTAACCAATCTTAAGGTCTTTAGACATGGAAATGGTACCCGAGGAGGGGGCGTACTCGCCTACAATTATTTTTAAAAGTGTAGATTTTCCCGTTCCGTTGGCACCAATCAGGCCAACTTTTTCACCCGGTTTAATGTGCCAGTTTGCTTCATCATACAAGCGCTCTGGAACCAATTAAGAAAGTTAAGTCGTTTATCGAAATCATGTGGCCGCAAAAATACAAACAAATTCCTATCTTCGTCTCATGTACCGTCTGATTAAACCCATATTTTTCCAATTTGACCCAGAAAAAGTACATTATTTTGTAGTGAAGCGGTTAAAATGGTTTCATGATCACTTTCCCTCTGGGACAAACCCTGTTACGCAGCAGCTTTGACGTCAATATCAAGGGACTGGAAAGGGAAGTTTTCGGCATCAAATTCAAAAATCCTGTTGGCCTGGCTGCGGGTTTTGACAAGAATGGGGAATATATTGAGGCGCTTAGTAATCTTGGTTTCGGGTTTATTGAAGTAGGGACAGTTACGCCGCTGCCGCAACCTGGAAACGACAAGCCGCGTATGTTCAGGTTGGAAGAGGATGAGGCCATCATCAACAGGATGGGCTTTAATAATAAAGGAGTAGATACCCTTGCTGAACGTCTGCGCTTGCTGAAGGCCAAAAACACCGAAATAGTGATTGGTGGGAACATCGGAAAGAACAAGAATACGCCTAATGAGGAGGCTGTAAATGATTATATCAAATGTTTCGACAGGTTGTTTGATGTGGTAGATTATTTTGTGGTCAATGTAAGTTCTCCTAATACGCCTGGTCTTACGGGCATTACAGGAAAAGGAGCCATTGATGCAGTTATTGAATACATTGCAGCAACGAAATTCCAAAAACAATGTGTCAAGGCCTATTTTGCTGAAAATTGCTCCTGATTTGACGCAATGAGCAATTGGATGATATTGTTGAGATTGTATAGAAACCGGTATAGCGGGTGTAATTGCAACAAATACAACGATCGACAGAAGTAGTTTGATTACCGGAGAGCCTGTAAAGACAGAAGCAGGAGGATTAAGTGGTAAGCCGTTTACTCAACGGTCTACAGAGGTGATCAGATACCTGTCGGAAAAATCAGGTAAAGCTTTTCCGATTATCGGAGTAGGAGGTATTCATTCTCCTGAGGATGCCAAGGATAAACTGGATGCAGGTGCTTCACTGGTACAGTTGTATACCGGATTTATTTATGAAGGGCCGGGATTATTAAGCGGATCTGCAAGGAGCTGGTTAAAGCAAAGTAATCTCTTGAGTTATAATCGTATTAAACTAAAAAAGCCTTTGCAAATGCAAAGGCTTTCTTTTTGTCTTTTAAGAGATAACTTATGCTTTAGCAGTAAGTTGAGCTAAAGATAGCATTGTTTTTAGCCAACTGATCTTTTTAGATTGTCTAGAACGGCTTCCTAATTCAATGTTAGTAGCAAACTTAAGTTTTTCACTTCTAATTGCGAAAGTTTTATTTTTTCTGTCTTTTCTTTTTAAACGGTAACGCCCATGATGCTTTTAATTTTAATGTATTTAAACCTCGAGGTCGGGAGCGGATTCGAACCGCTGTAAAAGGTTTTGCAGACCTCTGCCTAGCCACTCGGCCACCCGACCTTTTTTAAGGTTGCAAAAATAGCAATTATTTATTAGCATGCCAATTTATTTCATACAAATTTCTGTTAATTTCTGCACAAAATATCGCTGTAGCTATGGCAACATTCAAAGATTCGGCACCTCCAACCCTTGGAATAGTTACCGGATCAGTAATTAATTTTGTCATTTCAGGCCGTATTCCCTTACCTTCGTTACCCAAAATCACTAATCCTTCTGTGCCCCAATCAGTATTATAAATCTATTCTCCATCCAATAATGCCCCAAAAACAGGCAGGTCTGATTTCAGCAAAAACTCGTCAAGATCAGTATAATAAACATTTACCCTGCCAGTGAACCCATGGTGGCCTGCACTACCTTTGGATTGTATGCTTCTACAGTATCATCCGAACAGATAATATTGTTTAAAACCAAACCAATCGGCAGTGCGTATAATCGTACCCATATTGCCCGGGATCCTGAACGCCATCAAGCACCAGGGAAAATTACCTTTTAATGCTATTGTAGTCTAAAATCGGTCTTTCAGGAATATTTACCAGTGCAAAATTCCCTGCGGAGTTTGTAAAGTGCTAATCTTGTCCAGTTCAGCGTTGTTTACTTCAAATAAGTTTATTTTGTGGGATAATTTCAGCAAGTAAGATTGATATTGCGGCAGTATGGTAAATAGCTATCAATCTGGTAGGGCGAATCAATAAATTCTGTAATAGATTTAATACCTTCAACCAAAAATAACCCATGTTCTTTACGGTACTTTTTTTGATGTAAGGATTTTAAAAAACTGATCTGAGATTTTGAAAGCATACTCATAATTATAAAACAGCTGTCCAATCTCTGCAATATTACTATTTATTATTGTTTTTATTCAGGCATGTTCATCAACAAAATATATTGCCGATTATCAATCGATCGTGAGAAGGTGACATAGATAGTGTTGATAAAGTTTGAAGAGGAAGCGCAAAATTACATTCAAAAAGACATCCGACCTACCTCTACCATTGGTATCAATGTATTGATTTATAATATATTCAATACTAAAGATGGCAAGTATAAGACCAGCAATATTAAGCCTCTTGGCACTCCGCCGCCTATCCTTGACAGTACTCTGGTAGAGATTTCCAGAAATCAGATTGAGAAGTTCCTAAATAGTAAAGGCTATTTTAAGGCAAAGGTGACGTCGGACATAAAGGTTGAAAACAAACGTGCTGACGTGCATTTTAAGGCTGTACAGGGGCCTGTTTTTAATGTCAATAAGGTGAAATATGAAATCGCAGATACCGCAGTGAAGTCCCTGTATCTTTCTAAGAAAGACGCTTTTACTCATCTTCGCGAAGGAATGCGGTATGATGATGATTCCCTTGCTTACGAGCGGGATCAGATTTATCAGGTAATGAAGGAGCATGGATATTTCGACTTTGCCCGTCCATATGTGAAATACGATGTAGATTCCAATCTGAATGTGAGTAGGGCAAATGTTACGTTATATATCGATAACCCTGCAGATCAGGCAGGCCATCAAAAGTTTACCGTTGGGGAAACCAATGTAATTATCGCTCCGGATGCTGACGGATTTCCAGATTCACTAAAGCTAAATACTAAATCTTTTCGTGGCCTGCGCTATACAGATCTGTCCGGTAAATTTCGTAGAAATCCGATTGTAAGGTACAATTTTCTGCGTGAATCCGAGATTTATGATATCAGTAATGAAAACCTGACCTACGACCGTATGTATGAGTTAAATGTTTTTAAAAACGTTAAAATCGACTACAATAAAGCTAAGGACAGCAGCAATCAGGTATTGCCCGTCATCCAGCTGATTCCTCAAAAGATCATGAGTAACAGGATAGAAGGCGAGGTTCCTTTTAATGCAGGTACGGTAGGTTTTACGCTGAGTAATACCTATACCAACAATAATCTTTTCCGGGGCGCGGAGCGTTTTGAATTCCAGGTAAAAGGTGGCCTGCAATCGAGAATAGGTCAGGGAAATTCTTTGTTTAAGGACATATACCAACGCGATTTTTCGGTTAGTGCAAACCTCACGGTTCCGCGCCTTATGGTTCCTTTTGTAACTGCCCAGCCCAGTAAAAGAGGGGGAATGCCAAGAACTATTTTTTCTGGCAGTTATGTCTATGCTTTACAAAAGGATGTATTTTCCAGACACGTGTACCTGACCTCGGTTACTTATGAATTTGTAGAATCTAAATCTAAATTTCATTCGCTTACTCCACTGAATTTTGAATACAGGTTCGGTAATTTATTATTGGATACGACGAGCTCTCAAAACCAGGACATTATCCGTGCAAACATTTATAGCATATTGCTCCTGGACAGAAGGAACATTACTCTGGGTTCTAAGTATACTTATTCCTTAAATGCAGATAAATTGTCCAGCAACCAAAGTTTCATTTATTTTAGGGGCAACATCGATGTGGCGGGAAACAGTCTGTATTTGTTGAGCAAAATCTCGGGAAATAAGCATAATCCAGCCTCAGGGGATTACTCTGAGATCCTGGGCCTTCCTTTTAATCAGTATGTGAGGCCGGAAATTGATGTCAGATGGTATAAAAGCCTGGGGGGAGAAAAGCAATTCGTTAGCAGGCTGAATGCGGGAGTTGGTTATGCTTATGGAAATTCCATCGCTATGCCTTTTGAGAAATTGTTCTTTGCCGGCGGATCGCAGGGTATTCGTGCATGGCAGGCGAGAACGCTGGGACCTGGAAATTACAATAGGGGTGATGAGTTGACCAGCGAAGACTCGCGTAAGGCGCTTTACGGTCTGGATCAGCTGGGAGAGTTGCATCTGGAAGCCAATCTGGAGTACCGTTATAAACTTTTGAATAAATTTTTTGGTGCTAAATTAAAGGGAGCTTTCTTCCTCGATGCCGGGAACGTCTGGAACGTGTCTTCCAATAGTCAGATCAAATCAACATATTTTGATTTCAGCAAACTGGGAAGCCAGATTGCACTTGGTACAGGTATGGGTTTCCGTTACGATGTAGAATATTTTGTGTTTAGGTTTGACATTGGATTGAAATTGAAAGATCCCCAATTTACAGGTTCAGATCAGTGGGTGATCAATAAATTTTTAAATGGCAGCAAAAGCTTTAAAGATGAATATTACCTGAGGAACAGTCCTGACAGGTATCGCTTTGTACAGTATAATTTTGGGATTGGGATGCCTTTTTAGAACATCGCTTTCAAGCCATCAAATATAGTTTCAAAGAAAGTCGAGAGGTTCAGTCCGTTGCTATGATTAAAGTAGATCCATACCAGCATAATGATGACCGCGGCAATGATGAATTTACGGAAGGTAAACGCCAGTAAAATGATGATGGCAGGAAACAGGATCAGCCAAATGCTATTGAAACTGTAGGGGTTTAAAGAATTGTCTTTTTTATAAACATAAACGAATTTGCTATGGGTTCCTTTGTCGTTTTCATGCTTGATGTAAACAAATGCTGAACGCTCAAGCTTTAACGGAAGTATCGCCACCCCACCATTAAAGTTCAGCGGCTGTGTAAATCCGCTTACAGTAAATGTATATAATCCATTGATCTGCTCCAGCGGGTTTTCCAGGGAGTCTGCAGCAATGATAGCCAGTTTTCCATTCTTAAGCAGACCCTCTTTAACGATAAAGTTATTGATATCTGCGTTTGAAGTTTGTGAAAAAGACGGTCTGCAGATCGCGCAGATTAAGGCCAGCAAAAATATTCCTCTCATTCGATAGATCGTTTGTTGTAAATCAGGTAGCCCAAATGTAGTAAAATGCCGTTTCTTTTTATTGGATCATCATAGATATTATAACTTAGGCTGATGGGGCCTACAGGAGTGTGATATACCATTCCTGCAGTAGCAGCATACTGCCATTTGGAAAGCGGTTTCATGGATCCAATGTTCTGAAAGCCATTTTTCTCAAATTTCTGATAGGGAAGGAATACATAAGCTTCTGCCCGGATATCCAGGTTCTTCCTAATCATATAGCTGTTTTTTATACCTCCAGCCAGGTAGCTGATGGCTCTGAAATTCTCCAGGAAAAGAGAGCGGCTGTCTTGCAATGGATAGAAAGCAGGAGCGAAAAGTAAGGTAGAGTAATAGTTTGAAAAGAGAGGCATGTTAGAATATACGCCCTCTGCCAGGTAGCCAGCGCTGTATCTGCCTGAATGAAAGAAATAATTTTCATCGCTGATCTTCAATTTGAGCCAATGCCGGTCGGTCCTGATTGTTGGTGGCGCGTTTTGGGTTGCATTTGCAGTAATGTTGCCAGGGGTATAATTCTCTCGTCCGGTAAAGTAGTTCAGGCTAAGCAGAAAATGTCTGCCCCTGGAGGCGTATTGTTTTCTATTGAAAGTATACTGCTCAAACGCAAAGGTAGTGCGGGAGCCATTAAATATTGTTTTGTCTAGAATATCACCGATAGCAAACCGGTCGTTTGGACTGTATCTGTCACTGTTATTGATGAACGCTGTATTTAAGGTCACCTTTGTGTTTCGGTTAAGCGGGAAGCCAACTTTAAGATCTATTTTTCTGTCGGCCTGCTGAATATAGGTAGGATGTGGATTTTCGATGAAAATAGAACTCGTATTGTAATAATCAAAATTATTGTAAGTCATTTCAGCCGCGAGAAATAATGGTAACCTTGAAGGGTAATCTATGCGTCCGCTGAGTTGCACGCTTTCATAAAAGCGTCCTGAGTAGACATTTGCGCCAAACGTATATGATTTACGATCTAGGTAATTGTATTGCAGACCGAGGAAAACATTGCTGATTGGCCGGTGGAAATATTGCCGCCAAAGTCTATCTTGAAACTCTTTTGGGGCCTGGCAACAATTTCGAAATTGTAGCTGTCTGTTACCTGGTTATAAGATATTTTAGGGTACACTGTCTCAAATGTTTCGTCAGCTACCAATTTATAATAACCTGTTTTAATGTCTTCCAGGTTGAATGTCGCCTGGTCTCTTTTAAAAACACGCTCAATGTATTTTTTTTGCTGGGTATTTACACCGGAGACAGTAACACTGTTAAATGTCAGGTCTGGTTTCTTGTTGTTGAACTCATTTCTGCGTTTTGCCAGTTCTATTGTGCTTACGCGTTTGGCGATCCTGGCTTTGATCTGATCCATTTCAGCTATTGTTGCGTCATAACCTTGTTTGATGAGGGCGGCAACGGGACTAAAATTGGTAACGCTGTAATTGCTCAGGTCAGGTTGAATATATACGCCATTTTTACCAATCAGAGTAGAGTCCGACTTTGAAAGGAACATGAAAACCATTACCCGGTTCATCAGTCGATCGTCATTACTCTTTGGGTATTCGTTATACGTTTTGGAGGAGACATTGGAACCAATAATGATATCCGGATTAAAATTGCTTTTCATTACATCTGCCGGAAAATTATTGTAAAGACCGCCGTCGAATACATATTTGCCATCGAGTCGGATCGGACGATAGACCAGAGGAACAGTCATTGTTGCGCGCACGGCTTCTGCCAGACTTCCTTTGCTAACCGTAATACTTGTTTGAGAAAGTACATCAGAGACCATGCAGCGATAGGGCACAAAGAGGTTGTCAAAATTGTCCTTGGAGATCGCAGATGCCTGGGAAAACAGTTCTAATAATGCAAAATTCAGTGGTATGTCATTAACGAGGTTTGACCTGAAGTTGATCCTCAGGTTTGTGTCTACAGCTAGTTTTGCAGTAAGAATGGAGGCGTTGATGCTTTTTTTCTGGAAGAAAAAACTAAAATCACTTTTATACCTGCCGCTCACCCAGTCCTGGAAGTCAATGCTCAGTGCGACTTTCTCAATTTGGTCAGGCGAATAACCTGCGGCATACATGGCACCAACTATTCCGCCCATGGAAGTCCCGGTAATGTAATCTATAGGAATATTGTTCTCCTCCAGGGCTTTCAAAATTCCAATATGTGCGAGACCTTTGGCACCGCCGCCGCTCAATACCAGTCCTACCTTTTGTGCATGCGTCTGCATGGGCAAAAAATAGAGCGCAAGCATCAGGAAAACATAGAATCGGATCACATCCTAAAAATAGGAAAATTAGTTCAAAATGAAGATATTATAGGTAAGCAAGGTGGCAAAACTTACCCAAAAGATATAGGGGATGAATAATAAGCCTGCAGTTTTATCCACCTTATAGAACATCCTGGCATTGACGATGATCACGATCAAGAACACAATGATCTCGAACAAAGCTACGCCGATCTGCCGGCTGTAAAAGAAAATGAAAGACCAGAGCAGATTTAACATCAATTGGATGAGGTATATAGCAGCCATTCTCGGAAAGTGCTCAATCTGTGCGCGTTTTTGCCATACCAGATAGGCAGAGATACCTATAAGCACAAAAAGAATAGTCCATACCGGTTGAAAGATCCAGTCAGGCGGGTTAAAAGAAGGTTTGTTGAGCGTAAGATACCAGGTTTTGACTGAGGATAGCGTAAATACGCTGCCAATATAGCCCACTGAAAGTGTGATAACAAGGTTGATGATGAGTGCTATAGGATTAAATTTCATGTATACCGATGTTGTTGTTTATGGAACCTTAAAGTAGCCGTAAAAGTAGCCTTATAAACTGGAAAATCTTTTTTAAATTACGATCATTAAAACAGCCATCTAATCTCAAGGCCTAAGCCATTATTATATGTTTCAGGAAAATATACTTTTCATCCTCGCATTGCTATTTGCCATGTTTATGCTCATTATGCTTGCGCAGAAGTTAAAGATTTCCTATCCTATTTTCCTTGTGCTGGCCGGACTGGCGATCAGTTTTATTCCTGGCATGCCAACGATCGCGATGGAGCCGGAACTGATCTTTGTCATCTTCTTGCCACCGTTACTATATGAGGCAGCATGGTATACATCCTGGAATGATTTCTGGAAATGGAGAAGACCAATTGGTATGCTGGCATTTGGACTTGTATTTTTTACTTCTGTAATCATTGCCTATGTTTCTTCTTCCATGATTCCTGGTTTTACGCTAGCTCTTGGCTTTTTGCTGGGCGGGATCATTTCACCTCCCGATGCTGTAGCGGCGACCTCAGTGTTGAAGAACATTAAGATTCCCGCGAGGTTTACGAAAGTACTGGAAGGAGAAAGTCTGATCAATGATGCTTCCAGTTTGATCGTTTTCAGATTTGCGTTAGTAGCTGTGATTTCGGGACAGTTTTCATTTGCTGAGGCTGTCGGACAGTTCTTTACGGCAGCGATCATGGGAGTTGTTATTGGTCTGGCTATTGCGCATGTGATGTATATGGTTCACCGTTTTTTGCCAACTACACCCAGTATTGATGCTACGCTTACATTGATGTCTCCTTACTTCATGTACATTGCTGCAGAACATTTTCATTTTTCGGGTGTAATGGCGGTCGTCAGCGGAGGTTTGTTTTTGTCTTACCGATCCCATGAAATCTTTTCGCACAGCAATTCCAGGATACAAACGGTAGGTGTATGGGCAACATTGGGATTTGCATTAAATGGCTTAGTATTCATTTTAATTGGTCTCGAGCTGCCAGTAGTGATTGAGAACTTAGGCAGCTATTCCATTCCGGAAGCCATTAAATATGGTTTGATCATCAGCCTGGTTACCATATTGGTGAGGCTCATTTATGTATTTCCAATTGCTTATGTGCCAGTGTGGCTCGGTAATAAAAAACGGATGGACACGCAGAATCCACTTTGGAAAGGTCCTTTGATTGTAGGATGGGCCGGCATGCGCGGTGTCGTTTCGCTTGCTTCAGCATTATCGATTCCTTTACTAATGAAGAACGGAGCTGATTTTCCACATCGGAACCTGATACTTTTCATCACTTTTATTGTCATTCTTGTTACACTGGTCTTTCAGGGGCTTACCTTGCCGTTGATTATCAAATGGATAAAAATAAAGGACATCCCCGATTTTCCACCGGAAGGTGAACAGGAGGCTGCCATCAGAGCCAGACTGATGAATGTTGCTTTAGCACGTTTGGACGATAAGTATGTGAAGGAAGCAGGGGAAAATGAATTGGTCGGCTTCCTAAGAAAGCAATTGCAGAATGACCTTTCAATCGTGGAACAAAAATTAGCATCACTGGAATGTGTAGATACTGAAAAAGAAGAACTGGAGCTTTATAACAGCATTTTGCTCGATTTGTATGAAGTTCAGCGTCAGGAACTATTTGCCATCAGGAAGGAAAAACAGTTTAGTGATGAAGAGATAAGGCGGCAGGAATATCAGCTCGACTTTGATGAAGCCAAGATAATAGAACCTTCACACGGTTAAAAATATATTGCTATCTTGCTTGCCAAAAAACAATAGAATTACATATAAAACACATTATGAGACATTTAGTTGCAGCTTTATTCTTCATAATAGGGGCTACTGCGTCTGCGCAGGACAAGGGTTTGTCAAAACCTTCTTCTCCCTATTCTTTTTTTCTAACTTCAAAGGCAAAACATGGTGCCAAATACAACTGGCAGATTCAGCAGGCAGCCAAAGTTTCTGCCGGGGGGGCGACTATTTCCAGCAGTACCTTTGCTCCTTCATCATGGCTTAGCGGGGTTGTGCCTGGGACCGTACTAACCAGTCTCGTGGAAAATAGTATCTATCCCGATCCGTATTATGGAGACGTCAATCGCCGTACAAACAATATCATTCCAGATATGGCTGATTCAGGGAGGGAGTTTTACCATTACTGGTACAGGACAAATTTCATGGTCCCTGAAAATTTTAAGGGGAAACGTACCTGGTTAAAATTACATGGGGTAAATTATAAAAGTGAGATTTGGTTCAATGGAAAGAAACTGGGTAGGTTGGACGGAATGTTCAATACCAGGTCTTTTGATATCACCGACCTCCTGGTTAAACAGGGGCAAAATGTTCTGGCGATAGACATTACCCCCGTTGAAGTTCCCGGTACCAGTAATACGAAAGGAAATAACGCAACCGGTGCTATTGGAGAAAACCGGAACGGAGGTAACGGGGAGATCGGTAAAAATGTGACCATGCTGATGAGTGTAGGTTGGGATTTTACACAGCCCGATGGTGTTCGTGACCGAAACACGGGAATCTGGAGGGATGTAGAAGTATATGCTACCGGAGATGTAGTTTTAGAAAATCCTTTTACGTTTTCGAAGCTTCCTTTGCCAGATACTTCTTCAGCTAAACAACAAGTTTCTGTAGAGGTATATAATGCCAGTGCAAAAGTACAGAACGGTTTGGTAAAGGGGCTGATCAGCGGTTCTGGTATAGCATTTCAACAGCAAGTCAGTCTACAGCCCAAAGAGCGCAAAACTGTGGTATTTACACCAGATGCGTATAGACAACTAAATTTAAAAAAACCGAAACTCTGGTGGCCTTTGAACAAGGGCAACCAGCACCTGTACCGTTTGGATCTGAGCTTTGTACAAGGAAAAACAGTTAGTCATAGCAAATCGCTTCGGTTTGGAGTCAGGGAAATTACTTCCGATCAGGAAACACCCGATAAATCGCGCAGGTTTTTAGTAAACGGATACCCTGTGTTTATCAGGGGGACAAACTGGATACCCGAAGCAATGTTGAAGAACGACAGAGCTCGTACTGATGCGGAATTGCGTTACACACGCCAATCTGGCTTAAACCTGCTCCGTTTATGGGGCGGAGGTATTGCCGAATCAGACTATTTCTTTGACAGGTGCGATGAACTAGGCTTTCTGGTATGGAATGAATACTGGTTGACAGGCGATACACGCTTTCCTGCTGATGAAGCTTTGTATCTCGAAAATGTGGCGAGTACGGTAAAAAGAATACGTAACCATGCTTCATTGGCATACCATGTGTCTTCCAATGAATCGACCGAAGTAAAAGGTGCCGCTGCACTGATAAAGGAATTAGATCCGAGCAGGGGTTACCAGATGCAGTCTGAATGCTGTGGTGTACATGATGGCAGTCCTTATAAATATGAAAACCCTATGCAATATTTTGAAAATACAGCTTCCAGACGAGGCAGCAGGGTTGACGGTTTTAATCCGGAATACGGCACGCCGTGTTTGCCTATAGTGGAGTCCTTACGGGAAATGATGCCTGCCAAAGATTTGTGGCCTATGAATAAATCTGTATGGGATTACATGGATGGCGGAGGTTTTCATCAGATTACTACTAAATACACTGATGCAGTTAACCAATTTGGAGAATCATCCTCTATTGAAGCATTTGCAAAGAAGGCACAATTTGTAGGAGCACTAAATTTCAGGGCGATCTGGGAAGTGTGGAATTACAATAAATTTGGCTTTGGCGACCGCTGGGCGTCAGGATTTCTATTTTGGTACCATAACAGTCCGGTGAAACAGACTGGCAGCAGGATGTATGACTGGAGTCTGGAGCCGACAGCGGCTTTATACTATTCTCAGGATGGATTAGAACCCTTGCATGCACAGTTCGATTATCTTAAAAATACAGTGTCTGTTTACAATGACCTGCGACAAGAATTTAAAGGATACCATGTGTCTGCTGAAGTTTATGATATCCATTCTAAAAAAATAATTTCTAAAGATATCCTGATCAATATTCCTGCCGATGGCCTTGTAAAAGACGCTTTACATCTGGACTTTCCGGAAAGTATTTCACAGGTACATTTCATTAAGCTGATCTTAAAAGATAATCAAGGTAAAATCGTATCAGATTCCTTCTATTGGCGGTCAAAGGACAAATATGAAGGAGCCTGGACATTGACCGGTCCAGCTGTATCCGGTTTTCAACAATTGAACGAATTGAAGAAGGTAGCACTAGATGTCAGTTATAGCAGGAATAAAGATTCGGTGATGAAGCTGAAGGTACACAACCCTAGTGATGGAATAGCTTTTTTTACCCAGGTAAAGCTGCAGAGTCAGGAGGGGAAAAGTCTGAGCCCTTCGTTTTATTCAGACAACTTTTTTAACCTGTTGCCAGGAGAAACAAAGACCATTAGTATAGATAGCAGGCAGGTGCAGGCCTCATTGAAAAAAGCCAGAATAATCATAGATGCTTTCAACTCCAGTAAGGAAAAAGTAATACTGATAAACTAAAATCAGACGCGCTGTAGCATCCGACTATGTAAATGCGTATTATTATGAAAGACGATGAAAATGAAAAGCTTTCAGGACCGGATCAGGTGAGTTTCGACTAACCTAACGGTTTTATTACAGGCTCAGCAGGACAGTACATGATGCTCCTTTAAAATATATTGCAGATACTAGTAGAATCCGAATATATTTTAAAACATGATACGAACTGCTACAAAATTAATTGCTAAAAGGTTAATGCAAATGACATTCTGTTTAATGTCATTTGCATTTTGCTATACCGGCACTTGCTCAGAAACTGAGCCTTTACGACCTCAAAGTTGAATATCAGGACAATCCGCTTAGTGTGGAAGCTAACCAGCCGAGGTTCAGTTGGAAACTCAATACAGCAGTTAAAAATACACTACAAAAGAGTTATGAAATCAGGGTAGGTCAGGATGCAAAATCCCTGGCTGCCGGAAAGGCAATTTTGTGGAAGGATGCTCAGTCTTCTGAGCAGTCTGTGCATATAAACTATGCTGGGCCGGCTTTGCAGTCGAGGACACGTTATTTTTGGCAGGTCAGAATTAAGGACAATCATGGTAATGCTACCTCCTGGTCTGAAGTGAAATTCTGGCAAATGGGGATCAAGCCAGAAGACTGGAGCGCTCAATGGATCTCTGTACCTACACAGGATACCTCGCATAAAAGTCCTCTATTCAGAAAAGAAGTATCCATTGATAAAAAGATTCAACAAGCTACTGCATATATTACCGCTAAGGGGCTTTACGAGGCTGCGGTTAATGGTAAAAAATTAGGCGATGCTTATTTTGCACCAGGATGGACAAGTTATGCTAAGAGACTGCAGTTCCAGACTTATGATGTAACAGAGGCATTGAAAAAGGGAAACAATGTCCTTGCGGTTACCTTAGGTGATGGCTGGTATAAGGGACATATTGGCTTTGGTCATCAAACCAATACCTATGGTAATACAAGGGCCCTGTGCTGCAAATTGAAATGACTTTTACAGACGGTACCAAAAAGGTAATCCAAACCGATGAAAGTTGGAAGACCAGTTATGGGCCAATTCTATCCTCAGACATTTACAATGGCGAGACTTATGATTCCAGATTAGAGCGCACAGGTTGGAACAATACCGGCTATTCAGAAGACAGTTCCTGGCAACCAGTTAAAGTGCTCAGTGATGGGAAATCACAATTGGTGAGTATGACGGGGCCTCCGGTGACGAAACATGAAACGCTAAAGGTGGTAAAGCTGATCAAAACCCCAAAAGGTGAGAAGGTAATTGATTTTGGCCAGAACTCTGGTTGGCTGGGTAGGCTTGAAAGTAAAAGGCAAGGCGGGCGACAAAGATCACTGTTATCGCATGCCGAGGTGCTGGATAAATGTCGGGAATTTTTATACAGAAAACCTGCGCGCGCTAAAGCCCAGGATACTTATATCATTAAAGGTGGAGAGGAAGAAATATACGAACCACATTTTACTTTCCAGGGTTTCCAGGTTCGTCACGTATAGAGGGCTACCCGGGCGATATCGATAAACCTGAGGATGTCACAGGTGTAGTATTATATTCGGATATGAAGCCGACAGGATACTTTTCTACTTCCAATCCCTTGATCAATCAATTGCAACATAATATTCAATGGGGACAAAAAGGTAATTTTCTGGATGTGCCAACCGATTGTCCGCAGCGCGATGAGCGCTTGGGCTGGACAGGCGATGCACAGGTATTTTCCCGTACTGCGACTTTCAATATGAACGTAGCGAGCTTTTTTACCAAATGGCTGAAAGATGTGGCGGCGGATCAACTGCCGGATGGCGTCGTGCACTCACGTAGTGCCAAATGTATTGGGCATGAACCAGGGAAGCCGGGTGGGCCGATGTGTCTACTGTTATTCCATGGAACATGTAGTTGCTTATGGAGACAAACGGATATTGGAAGACCAGTATCCGAGCATGAAGGCCTGGGTCGATTACATGCAAGAGTACGAGCAAAAATAACCTATGGAAACATGGCTTCCACTTTGGCGACTGGCTCTTCTATAGCCCTGATGACGATAATGATGGCCGTGCGGCAATTACCGACAAATATCTATATTGCCCAAAGCTTTTATGCCTATTCAACGCAATTGCTCATCAACGCTGCGCGGTATTGGGTAAGCAGGAAGATGTAGCTGGAATACAGAAACTCCTTGAAACATATTAAAGCCGCCTTTTTAAAAGAATACGTTACGCCAATGGCAGGTTGGTGTCCGGCACACAAACCGCCTATACGCTGGCATTCAATTTGATATGATGCCAGAAGAATTGAGCCAACAGGCAGCGGAACGACTGGTAGAAAATGTACGGGACTATGGAAATCACCTCACTACCGGATTTTTAGGGACACCCTATCTATGCCATGTACTTACCCGTTTCGGTCACAACAATGTGGCTTACATCTTCTCATGCAGGATACCTATCCTTCCTGGTTGTACCCGGTTAAAATGGGGGCAACAACCATTTGGGAGCGTTGGGATGGTATAAAGCCCGATGGAAGCTTTCAAACGACTTCTATGAACTCCTTTAATCACTATGCTTATGGTGCAATCGGCGATTGGATGTACCGGACGATGACTGGTATTATATCTGATGAATCTAACCCAGGTTACAAAAAGATCGTTATTAAACCTCAGCCAGGAGGTAAAATCACACATGCAGCAGCAGAACTAATGACCAGCTATGGTATGGTAAAGTCTTCCTGGAAAATTGAAAACGAATTGTTTAAATTAGAGGTGGTAATACCGGCAAATACCAAGGCTTCCATTATCCTGCCAGATGGTAAAACCACAGAGACTGGTTCAGGGAGTTATCATTTTGAAAGTAAAATCTAAACACACAAACACAAAGTATACAAATGAACTTTAATTTACGACGACTACCCTATGCATGCTTACTGATGTTCGGGGCTTTATCAGGAGAGGTTTATGCAGCAGTACCCGCAAAGCCTGTATCACTGCAATGCGAACATTTAGTTGACCCAATAGGTGTTGATACCAAGAGTCCGCGACTTTCCTGGAAGATGCTTGACGACCGTCAGTTTGCCCAACAAAAAGCATATAGGCTAATTATAGGTAAAGATTCTGTTGCGGTGAGTAAAAAGAAGGGTGAAGCATGGGATACCGGAAAATTGCTTTCCTCTGCCAGTCTGGTTTCTTATAAGGGCAAACCACTGGAAGCATTTACCAAGTATTACTGGATGGTAGAAGTTTGGGACAAAGACGGAAAGGCGTTGCCGGCTGCGAATGTGGCCAGCTTTGAGACCGGGATGATGGAAATGACCAACTGGAAAGGAAGCTGGATCAGTGACGATAAGAGTATAGATGATAAAACAGCACCTTATTTTCGTAGGGTTTTTTCTACTGGTAAAAAAGTAAAATCAGCCCGCGCATATGTGGCTGTTGCCGGGCTTTACGAGTTGTATCTGAATGGTAAAAAGGTAGGTGATCACCGCCTGGATCCAATGTATACGCGTTTCGACAGACGTACACTATATGTAACCTATGACGTAACGAACCAAGTTAAGAGCGGCAATAATGCAGTAGGTATCCTATTGGGCAACGGATGGTACAACCATCAGTCGATCGCAGTATGGAACTTTGACAGGGCTCCCTGGAGGGCAAGACCTACGTTTTGTCTTGATCTGCGCATTACGTATACAGATGGGACTTCAGAATTGATTACTTCGGGAACTGACTGGAAGACCTCTGCAAGTCCGCTAACGTTAAATAGTATTTATACCGGAGAGCACTATGATGCAAGACTGGCCCAAAAAGGATGGGATACAGCAGATTTTAATGATGCCAGCTGGAAAGCAGCATCTTCCAGAACTGCACCTTCAAAAAACATTGTAAGTCAATTGATGCACCCGATTCGCAACGTGCAGACAATGCCGGTTAAATCTGTTAAAAAAATCAACGATACTACGTACCTGTTTGACCTGGGGCAGAACATTGCAGGGGTAACAAAAATTAATGTCAAGGGCGAAAAAGGAACGGTAATCCGGATCAAACATGGCGAGCGCTTATATCCCAATGGCAGATTGGACCTTTCCAACATAGACGTATACTACAGACCAAAAGATGCAAACGATCCGTTCGGCACAGATATTTTTACCCTGAATGGAGATGGCCTGGAAGAATTTATGCCTAAGTTCAATTATAAAGGATTTCAATATGTAGAGGTTAGCAGCAGTAAGCCCCTGGATTTGAATAAAGAGAGCATCACGGGTTATTTTATGCATAGTGATGTACCGGCAGTAGGAAAGTTAAGTTCTTCAAATCCATTGATCGACAGGTTGTGGTGGGCTACTAATAACTCGTATTTATCTAATCTCTATGGCTATCCGACAGACTGTCCGCAGCGTGAAAAGAACGGCTGGACCGGTGATGGCCACTTCGCGATTGAGACAGGACTATACAATTATGACGGGATTACAGTTTATGAAAAATGGCTGGCCGATCATCGAGATGAGCAGCGCCCTAATGGTGTTTTGCCAGATATCATCCCAACAGGCGGATGGGGATATGGTACTGCAAATGGTACCGACTGGACAAGTACGATTGCCATCATCCCATGGGAAATCTACCAATTTTACGGAGATAGCAAACTGCTTTCAGACAGCTATGGCAGCATCAAAAAATATGTAGACTACGTAAACAGCATCAGTAAAGGGTACCTGACTACCTTTGGCAGAGGCGATTGGGTACCTGTGAAATCAGAGTCCTCTTTGGAATACACCTCTTCAGTTTATTTCTATGTAGATGCAGTGATCCTGACAAAAGCAGCCAAATTGTTTGGTAAGGCAGATGATGAAGCTCATTATCGTGATCTGGCGGAGAAAATCAAAAAAGCCATCAATGATAAATACCTGAATAAGGAAACCGGAATTTATGGTTCAGGTGTGCAAACCGAACTTAGTGTAGCCCTGCAATGGGGAATTGCACCAGAAGAACTAAAAAGTAAGATTGCTGAGAACCTGGCCAAAAGAGTGGCAGCCGATGGCATGCACCTGGACGTGGGTGTGCTTGGAGCAAAAGCCATCCTGAATGCACTTAGCGATAACGGGCAGGCAGAGACAGCTTACAAACTTGCAGCTCAGGATACCTACCCATCATGGGGTTGGTGGATCGTTAACGGTGCTACCACACTTTACGAAAACTGGAATATCCAGGCTGAAAGAGATATTTCTTTAAATCATATGATGTTTGGTGAAATAGGTGGCTGGTTCTTTAAAGGATTGGGTGGTATAAAAACTGACGAAAAACAACCTGGTTTTAAGAATGTGATCCTGAAGCCGAATTTTGTAAGCGGACTGAATCATTTCGAAGCAAGTCATGACGGACCTTTTGGTATTATTTCTTCCGCATGGAAGCGATCAGGCGGTTCAGTAGTCTATGATGTAGTTATTCCTGCAAATTCAACAGCGACTGTTATACTTCCTCTGACAAATGGTAAGAAGGCATACCGCGAGGGGAAAGAAATAGCTCCTACAACTGAACTGCAAGCTGGTAAGTATAAATTCGAAATTAAATAAGATAGAGAGATTTATCCCGAAATGATAACGACATGGTTTTGTACACAATGATTATACTTAAATTTCGTACCTTCATTAGTACAAAGCCATGAAGTTACCCTGCTTTTTTGATTTCATACATGTAGATGAGTATTCGGCGACACCTAAATACTTGCAACTTTCTAACGCCATTATAAAGGCAATAGAGGAAGGTAATTTGAAAAAAGAAAGTCTTTTGCCATCCATCAATGAGCTCAGCTATAAACTTGATATATCAAGGGATACTGCCGAAAAGGGTTATAAATATCTCAAGAACCTGGGTGTGATCAATTCTGTTCCGGGCAAGGGCTATTACATTTCGAATATCGATTTCAAGCGTAAGCTAAAAGTATTCCTGCTCTTTAATAAGTTGAGCGCACACAAGAAAATCGTTTACGACGCTTTTATTGCCGCACTTGGTAATGAGGTTTCTGTAGATTTTTACATCTATAATAACGATTTTACGCTTTTTAAGCGCCTGTTGAATAGCAGAAAGGATGACTACTCTCATTATGTCATTATTCCACATTTCATCGATGGCGGAGAATATGCCCGGGAAATCATCAATACGATCCCCAAAGAAAAGCTGATTCTGTTGGACAAAAAAATCCCAGGAATAGGAGGAGAATACTCCGTTGTCTACGAAAATTTTGAAAAGAACATCTATGAGGCTTTAGAGCAGGCCAGGGAGCATCTGAGCAAATACCACACCTTAAAGATCATCTTTCCTAAACGCAGTTATTTTCCAAATGAAATATTGGATGGCTTCCACCGATTCTGTCAGCAATACGCTTTTGCACATAAAGTGGTGAATAATATTTCAGGAGAACCGATCAATGAAGGAGAGGTTTTTATCAACCTGATGGAAGACGACCTTGTGATTCTGCTGGAACGTATTATGGAAATGAAATATAAGATCGGTAAGGATGTAGGTGTGATCTCTTACAATGAGACGCCGTTAAAGAAATTTATTCTTAATGGCATCACCACCATATCTACAGATTTCAGATTTATGGGGAACATTGCGGCAACGCTTGTACTGGATAGTTCTAAAAGACATGTGGAAGTGCCTTTCTATTATACCCACAGATCCTCTATTTAAATAAAAGTCTATTTTTTCTTTCTACTGCCATGATAGTACATGACAGTTCTGATGAACATTAAGTATAAATTAGTCGTCACAACCAAATATAAAATAAATCATTATGCAAGCAATTTTAGGAGTTATATTTCACTTTATCGGAGGCTTCGCTTCTGGTAGTTTTTACATACCATACAAGAAGGTAAAAGGTTGGTCATGGGAAAGCTATTGGATTGTTGGAGGTATATTTTCCTGGCTGATCGTTCCGCCTGTTGCTGCTTACCTGACCATACCTAATTTTACGTCTATTATTGCGGCAACCGAAGGAAAAATCCTATTGCTGACCTATTTTTTCGGCGTGCTTTGGGGAATAGGCGGACTTACTTATGGGCTGGGTGTGCGTTATCTTGGCGTTTCTTTAGGAAGTTCTATCATTCTAGGTCTTTGCTCGGTTTTTGGCGCATTGATCCCTTCCGTATATTATAATTTCAATCCTACACCCGGAAAAGACAGTCTGTCTGACATGCTCAGCAGCAATTGGGGACAGATGGTGCTGCTCGGACTGCTGGTTTGTGTGGTCGGTATTATCGTATGTGGCAAGGCCGGAGGGATGAAAGAAAAGGATCTGGCAGAAGCAGGTAAATCAGATGCATCTAACAAGGATTACAAGATAGGACTCGGTCTTACAGTAGCTGTGATCTCCGGTATTTTAAGTGCCTGTTTTGCCTTTGGTATTGACGCCGGAAAAGAGATGGCCAATCATGCAAATGATGCATGGAAGAGTTTACATCCTGGGGAAGGAGAATTCCTGTTTCAGAATAATGTCACCTATATCATCATTCTATGGGGAGGGCTTACCACCAATCTTTTCTGGTGTATGCTACTCAATTCCCGCAACAAGACTTTTGGTGATTATACCAATAAAGAAACACCCTTACTAAAAAATTATATTTTTTCTGCCCTTGCAGGAACAACCTGGTTTTTGCAATTCTTCTTCTACGGAATGGGGGAGAGTAAGCTCGGTAATGGAGCCAGTTCCTGGATCCTGCATATGGCTTTTATCATTTTAATAGCCAATGCCTGGGGATTGGTTTTGAAGGAATGGAGTGGCGTAAAAAAGAAAACTTTAGTAACGATACTATCAGGAATAGGCATTATTGTGCTCTCCGTATTGATCGTAGGTTATGGAAATTCGATTAAATAAAAAAATTAATATTAATACTTTATGACTGTCAGGACTACCGATTTTAAACATGTAAGCTATTTATGGGACGACGTTAAGGCTGCGGAATTGGCCGGCGACGAGGTTGCATTGTTGATCTACCGATCCAACTTATTGGGGGCAGATCTTCGCCTTACGAATTATGGCGGAGGAAATACCTCTTGCAAGGCGATTACCAAAAATCCACTTACCGGTGAAGACACCGAGGTCATGTGGGTAAAAGGATCAGGAGGAGATATTGGTACATTGAAAAAAAGCGGGTTGGCTGCTTTATATGTAGATCGTTTGCGCAATCTTAAAAATGTATACAGAGGCCTTTCTCATGAGGATGAAATGGTAGAATTGTTCAATCACTGTATTTATGATCTGCAATCCAAAGCACCTTCTATAGATACGCCATTGCATGCATTCCTGCCGTTTAAACACATAGATCACCTGCATCCGGATGCCGCAATAGCAATAGCTGCAGCAGCTGATGGCGAGCGTATTACAAAGGAACTTTTTAATGGTACAATAGGATGGGTGCCATGGCAAAAGCCAGGTTTTGAACTTGGATTGATGCTGCGCCGTTGCCTGGACGAAAATCCTGGGATCCGTGGCATTATGTTGGGCTCACATGGTTTGTTTACCTGGGGAGATACGGCCTATGAAAGCTATATGAATACCCTGGAAGTGATTGAGCGCTGTGCAGAATATCTGGAAGAGAATTATAACAAAAAAGGCCCTGTATTTGGAGGCCAGAAAATAGAAAGTGCAAGCCCGGAGCTGCGTTTAAAACAAGCTGCAGCAATTGCACCTGTACTTAGAGGATTCTGTTCGAGCGAGCGCCACATGATCGGTCATTTTACAGATGACACCAGGGTATTGGAGTTTATCAACTCATATGATCTGGACAGATTGGCACCATTGGGAACCAGTTGCCCGGATCACTTTCTACGTACGAAAATCAGTCCGCTGGTATTGAAACTGGAATCAGGCGAAGACCTCAGCGATGTCGCTTCTTTGAAGGCAAGACTGGCTCCGGAGTTTGAGGCCTATAGAAAAATGTATGCAGAATATTATGAGTCCTGCAAGCACGAAAATAGCCCGGCGATCCGTGATGCGAATCCGGTAATTATTCTATATCCCGGCATCGGAATGTTCTCTTTCTCAAAGGACAAACAAACTGCCAGGGTTGCTGCAGAATTCTATACCAATGCCATTAACGTAATGAAGGGTGCAGAAGCGATTTCGGAATACACTTCTTTACCCAGGCAGGAAGCTTTTAATATTGAGTACTGGTTGCTTGAAGAAGCGAAATTACAACGCATGCCTAAACCTAAGGCCCTTTCAGGAAAGATAGCGCTGATTACGGGGAGTGCAGGTGGAATTGGAAAAGCAATAGCACGTAAATTCGTAGAAGAAGGTGCGGTTGTCGTGCTCAATGATATGAATGCAGAGCGCCTTCAAAGTGCAGGAGAAGAATTTAAAGCCAAGTTCGGCGCAGACAGCTATGCTACTGTAGTGCTGAATGTGACTAGTGCGGAGGATATCGCTACTGCATTTGACACAGCGGCACTTGCTTTTGGAGGTGTAGATATCATAGTAAACAACGCTGGTCTTTCCATCTCTAAAACTATAGCAGACCATACCGAGAAGGACTGGGATCTGTTGTATAATGTATTGGTAAAAGGCCAGTTCTTCATTACCCAGGCAGCAGCTTCGGTTATGAAAAAACAAGATATTGGTGGAGATGTGTTGAACATCGTCAGCAAAAATGCATTGGTGAGCGGACCCAATAATGCAGGTTATGGCAGTGCTAAGGCAGCACAGTTGCACTTAAGCAGATTGAATGCCGCAGAACTAGGTGCAGATGGCATCCGTGTGAATGTGGTAAATCCTGATGCGGTGATCAGCGACAGTAATATCTGGGCTGGTGGATGGGCGGAAGGCCGTGCAAAAGCATACGGAATTACCGTAGAAGAGTTGCCTGCTTATTATGCAAAGCGTACCTTGCTAAACCAAATCATTTTGCCAGAAGACATTGCTAATGCCTGTTTTGCATTTGCAGGTGGCTTGCTGAACAAATCAACAGGAAATGTCCTGAACGTAGATGGTGGCGTAGCTACAGCTTTCGTTCGTTAACAAATAGAAATTAAACACCGTATGATTTTCCATCATGCGGTGTTTTTCTGAAAACCGAAATATAAACAAGATGAAGTTAGAGAATTATCACATAGAAGCACATAATAGCGATCTTCTACCAAAGCATCAGCGTAAGCTGGCAGTGGTTACAGATGAAATTGGCAACGCGGAAGGCATCATACAAAAGCTAATTGATTTCCAGATCGGAATTCCTAGTTGGGCCTTAGGGACAGGTGGAACCCGTTTCGGACGTTTTTCTTCGGGAGGGGAACCCAGAAACATTGAAGAGAAGATTGAAGATATAGGTTTATTGCATAAGCTAAATGCAGCAAGTGGGGCAATATCACTGCATATCCCATGGGATACCGCTGATCATGTACCTGCAATTAAAGCCTTGGTAGCACAGCATGGTTTAACCTTTGATGCCATGAATTCTAATACCTTTCAGGATCAGGCTAATCAGGCGCATAGCTATAAATTTGGCTCTTTGCAGCATGTAAATAAGGCAGTTAGAAAGCAAGCCATTGAGCACAATATTGAAGTGATCCGTCAAGGTGTAGAACTGGGCTCAAAAGCACTTACGGTATGGCTGGCCGATGGGTCCTGCTTTCCTGGGCAACTGAATTTCCGGAAGGCTTTTCAAAATACGCTGGAAAGCTTACAGGAAATCTATGCAGCTCTACCTTCCGATTGGAAAGTATTTGTAGAATATAAAGCATTTGAACCTAATTTCTATTCCACTACTGTTGGAGATTGGGGACAGTCTCTATTGTTTGCCAATAAACTCGGCCCACAGGCATATACTTTGGTGGACCTTGGTCATCACCTGCCAAACGCCAACATCGAACAGATTGTGTCCTTACTCCTGATGGAAGGAAAGTTAGGTGGCTTTCATTTCAATGATTCCAAATACGGGGATGATGATTTAACAGCAGGTGCTATGAAACCTTACCAGTTGTTCCTCATATTTAATGAACTGGTAGAAGGTATGGATGCACGTGGCATGAACCATAGAGAAGACCTTGGATGGATGATTGACGCCTCACACAATGTGAAAGATCCGCTTGAAGATCTGTTGCAATCTGTAGAAGCCATTATGCTGGCTTATGCACAAGCATTGTCTGTAGACCGTAAGGCTTTACAACAGGCACAGGAGGAGAATGATGTGGTACGTGCTCAGGAAATCCTGCAGCAGGCGTTCCGTACAGACTTACGCCCATTAGTAGCAGAAGCACGTTTGCGTGCAGGTGCAGCATTAGCTCCGCTTGAATTGTTCAGAGCAAGTAAAGTAAGAGAAGAATTAATCAAAAGCCGTGGTTTAAAAACTGTAGCAACCGGATTATAATAAATGGTACTAAAGATGAAGCCAACTCCTGTAGTCGCTGTTTTTGATGTAGGGAAAACAAATAAGAAACTATTCCTTTTTGATGAACAGTATAAAATTGTTTTTGAGCGATCAGCCAGGTTTACTGAAACTGTGGACGAAGACGGTGATCCCTGTGAAAACCTGGAAAGCTTAAGACTCTCTGTGTTCGACTCTTTAAGAGAGGTTTTTAAAAATCCCGACTTTGAGGTGAAAGCAATCAACTTTGCGACTTACGGAGCCAGCTTTGTCTATATTGATGAGGATGGAAACCCACTGGCACATTTGTACAATTACCTTAAGGAATATCCAGAGGCATTGAAAGCGCAGTTCTATAATAACTATGGGGGTATGGAAGTGTTTTCTAACCTTACTGCCTCACCGGTATTGGGAAGTCTAAATTCTGGGATGCAACTGTATAGGATCAAATATGAACGTCCTGAATTATTTAAACAGATCAAATATGCGCTTCACCTACCGCAATACCTAAGCTACCTCATTTCAGGTGAAGCCTATTCCGATATTACCAGCATAGGCTGCCATACCAATCTTTGGGATTTCACAAAAAATGACTACCATGAATGGGTAAGCAAGGAAGGTATCTTAGAAAAACTGGCACCTATCGTTGCCTCTGATTGTGTGATCCCTGCGGCTTTTCCCGGCAACAATTATGCGGTTGGCGCAGGCTTTCACGACAGTTCGGCAGCCCTGGTACCTTATCTGGTTAACTTTCATGAGCCCTTTGTTTTACTATCCACAGGAACCTGGTGTATCAGCCTCAATCCTTTTAATTCGGTTCCCCTGAGCAAAGAAGAACTGGAGAATGACTGTCTGTGCTATCTGCAATATGAGGGTAAGCCGGTAAAAGCATCCCGCCTTTTTGCCGGTTACGAACATGAGCAACAAGTAAAGCGTATTGCTGCACATTTCGGTACAGATGTAATTGCTTACCGCGCTGTAGATTTTGACGCTAAGCTAATTGCTGAATTGCGGGAAATGAATAAAGCAGATCAATTTAAGGATGTAGCGGCTACAGGTCTTAAAGAATCGCCTTTTGCGGAGCGGGACCTGAATGCTTATGAAACCGGAACAGAGGCCTATCATCAACTGATATTAGATTTGGTAAATCAGCAGTACATTTCTACCACAAGAGTGTTGCAAGGTACTCCCGTTAAGCGAATTTTCGTGGACGGTGGATTTAGCAAAAATACTATATTTATGAACCTGCTGGCGATGGCATTTCCTGAACTGGAGGTGTTCGCTGCGCACATGGCCCAGGCTACAGCAGTAGGGGCTGCCCTCGCTATTCACAAGGCCTGGAATACAAAGCCATTGCCAAACGACATTATTGGATTAAAGTACTACTCCAGTCTGCAACCTCAGCATACCTGAGCCTATTTGTAAACTACCTTAACGTAGCTGACCGCATCCCCAACTGCCAGCTTTGCCTCTTCTATTCCAGAAGGAGCAACGTAGGTGAGGGTGTAATCTACCACAGCGCCTTTTCCAGGCTCTCCGGCAATGTTATTGTAGTTTCCTGTGATGTGAATCTTTGGTGATGCAGAATCTCGATCTTCCACTGTGTACTTAAGTGTTGCTTTTCCGGCAGCACTCATTAGCTTGTTTTTGGTGAAAGTGTTGTAGAATACAACTTCATTTTCTGCAGTAAAATCAAGCCTGTTGTACCAGATTACGTTGTCTGCGCTATACCAGGAATTCTCCCAGCTCGTGCCTTTGAGGTTAAAGCCTTTTTCCTGATCATCCTTTTTACAGGCAAGGAATGTGCTTGTGAAAATGAGCAGGGTTAATAGTAGTTTCTTCATTTGGTTGGTTGTTTGGTATTCACGTGACAGATTCAATTTTTATGAAAATTGCCTGCCTGCCACGTGAATTAGAATAAAGATAGAAGATAAAGCGCGTATCTCAGCGAAAATTTTCCAAATGAACAAATTGAATAGCAGCCGAACTATTTTCCACTATAGCTCAATTTCAAATCGGGTGATTTTGCGTACTCAGTCCAGAGTTCGTCTATTGTTTTTCCGGTAAGAGCTGCCCAGGATTTTTCCGTATAAGTATGCGCACGCAACTGTTTATCCAATTCTTCAATTAACCCTTTCTGGCCATGCTGCTCAAGCCATTCGAAGAAACGTGCTGTAATTCTGTAGCTATTTGTATAGCTTTGGCCTGAATTGAAATTAGGCAGGGCCCATTTAGAACCGATGTTATCCACACCATATTTATATCTGACATAATCTGCAATTCCCTCAGTAAGCCATACTGGTCCTGCGCTGTAACCGTATCCCTGAGCGATGTGCATCGTTTCATGAGTTACTACATCAATATCTGTGGGATTGGACTTCAGGTATTTTGAACTGAAAAGAATTCTGTTGCCGCTCGCCTCAGCTACACCGCCATAAGCCGTATCTACTACAAACAGTACGTCTTTCGTCGATTTATTGTTGAACTTTTTTACCAATACCGGGTAAACTTTAAAGTAGGTGTCGATCAGACTCTGTTTCACTCTTTCATCCAGATCTGGATCTTTGCTGATGAAGACCAGGCTATAACCTTTTTTGTTCAATGTATCAACAGAGATCCAGTTTCTGGAAAATTGATACAGGAGTTCTTTCTCTAGTTTTGTGCCATTATTTTGTAGCCAGTTGCGGTTGATGATGATCTCGCCGGCCTTTGCACTTAGGCTGCCTTCAAATGTATCTGATAATTCTAGCGTAGCTTCTCTTTTTGTACGGTAACCATCTGCCTGGGCAAATTTAGGATAGACAGATTGGAAGGCTTTATCCAACTGCCGCTTGGTAATGGTATCCAAAGGTGTAGAAGACTTATTGATGATTTCGAGTTGATAGCCACGGTTGCGATTATTGCGACCTTGGCCGGGTGTTCTTCCCGAAGCTGCGGGTTGCGCGAAAGTGGTTGCAGCAAAGAGCAGCAACAAAGCGAATGGTGTGATTTTTTTAAACATATGTTTGTTTCTAATGTGGTTTATTGCCCGATAATTATATTAGTACTGCCTGAGAAGTATAAAAAACGTTTTAGCTGTCAATTTTAACACAAATAACCTATTGAATAATGAGATTTATGTAAAATTGAAGATACAGGTGAAAAGAAAATTAAGTGATAAGGTAAAAAGGCAGATTGAGGTTCGCATCAAGCGTTCAATCTGCCTTGTGTCCCCGACGAGATTCGTCGATATTTTTTAAGTTGCTTTATATCAGTTTGTACCGAATATATTTTGAAATTGGTGTATTTAAGGTGTCAAAAAATGTAGTTATTTGCCATCTTCCATCTTGTCCATTCGCTTCTGCAGCGACTCGATCAACTTGTCCTGTTTCTCAATCCTGGACAGCATGCCTTTCATAATGAAGTTCTGATTTTCGATTACAGTTTCAAGTGTTTTTATCGCATCATGAGCAGCGCTCAAGCTTGTTGAAGCGGTCGGCTTAGCTGGGTTTCTAAGTTGCTTTTCTCCGACGTTCTTAGTCAACCACTCTGCATTAAGCTGGAATTTATCAACTAAAACCTTAATATACCTAAGAGCAAGCGGTCGGGTACCGTTTTCAATCTGTGATAAGTAGGCCTGAGGCATCCCAATTGCTTGAGCGGCCCTTGTTTGGTTTTCATCCACGTATTGCTTCCTGAACAGCGAGAACCGGTTAGCGATACCTATATCCTGCGTTGGTTTTGATTGTACTGGTTTTGACATTTATTGTTGTTGTATTGTGAAGTTGAAATCCATTTGGCCAAATGTTTTGGTTCCGCTTAATCCACAATCGCCGTAGTGGGTGAAATGTAGAAATACATTATCATATATCGCTTGATCCAATATTGGCTCTATTATTTTTGCTTGCTCCCGAACTCGCTTATGTGATTTGTTCACCATATTTAGGAGAAGTCTATTTTCATTCCCGCGGACTATCGCTCTTACCATTATAATATCGCCTTTTTCAAAGCCTTCATTCCCGCAGGCAACTACTCCATTCTTTGGCCACAGAATCGTCCCGTATAAATGGCTGTCATATAATATATGCATTACCGCGCATGTAACCTGGTCTATGATTCCACGCTTAATGTCGGCTTGCTCCTTCTTGATCTGGGTTAGGGTTTGCTTTGCGGTTGGCATTATTCTGAATATATTATCGAATTACCACCTATAGATTTTGCAAATGAGACGAGCCTATTGTAAACTCCTTTTGATACCAAGTTCAGCTTCTTATATTCCATAACATCGTAAGCCGACTCTTGGTCCTGAAAGCTAACTACCTTGATTGATGATAAGTTCTTTGTTTTTCCAGTGACTATGATCTTGCCATCAGTGCATACGGCATATATCGAAAGTATATGGGTTGACCCTTGGCCAATCACCTTTACCGGCTCTGTTGATATCTGGTTGAATTCGGAATCTTTCAGGCCAACGTTATAACCAAGTTCTATCATTTTGTTTCCGGCCAACAAATAATTATCCTTCGCTTTCAAATTGTTGGCTATAATTAACCTTTTAACTCCATTGAATAAAGTAGTGTCGGTTTTCTGAGCGAAGCACGCAGCAGATGCTAAACAAAGCAAAATCATTAATATTACTGATTTCATACTAACCAAATTTATTAAAGGGGTCAACAACATTGAATATCTGCTCCACATCATTTAGCGACACTGTATAATCTGGATGCTCATCTTTATCGGGATTCCAGGAGTGTAGGGTTACAATTCCACTGTCTATATCATGCTTTACAATCTCCTTAACTACTATTCCCAAATCTCTATGTACGATAATCCAGCATGGAGTAGAATTAATATGAAGTTTGTACTTCCAATGGTGACGACTTAGATCTCTTCCAATAAGTTTTTCTCCCGGCCATATGCTTCTTCTCTCACCAGGGTTCTTCATACTTTCACCTCCAACTTCAAAAATTAGATACGCTCCTTTGTGAGCAATATCTACCGGAACAGGCATTGTTTGTAGCCCGTCGTAAAAATCAGGGTCGGAATGGCCTCTTAGATAACTTGCGTAGGCTTTGTAAGGAATAACGGGCACTTGCATAATAAGAGAGCGATCGGGTAATTCATAAATTTTATCTCCAGTGGCTTCAAATCCATAAGGATCTGCGAGGCGAATAGGCTTAGCTTCCAGGCGCACCTCTCTTGGCCATATATCTTCAATAGAGACATTCATTTTGTCTACTATGTTGTCTACAACTTCTCGAGTCAAATTCTTAGTTCCAAAATATTTGTAAATACTTTGTCTACTACTTTTGCCAAGCATTTGAGCAGCCTTATCTGCGCTAATGCCTTCTTTTTCTAAATATAACTTAAATTTTTCTCCTTGATATTCAGGCATTTGCAAAATAATTATACTATTATTATACGTGTCTATTGTACAATGTATAATAATGGTTTACATTTGTATTGTACAACAGCAACAAAGGTAAATATAATTATAAAACTCACATATCCCCCAAAAGTACCAAAATGAAACATTTACAATCTTATCCCGAAACAATCCCTTTCAGTAATGGCAACAGGCCGCTTTCTAAGAGAGAGCAGCAGATTTTTGAAATGTCAAAACTGCCCGAGAAGGAGATAGCGCACTGCTTATTCATCAGCAGGGAAACAGTTAAAAACCACATGACCGCAATTCGAAGGAAAACCGGAACGCTAAATAAAGCTGAGGTTTGGGGACTATATCAGTCTATCAAACGAGATAAATACATCAACTAAAATAAATATATGGAACAGATTAGAATCGTAGTTCCTCCTGAGGAGAAATTCTCTTGGGTGAATGAAATATCAGCAATACCGATCGGGGAAAAGATTAAAACTCCAAAAAAGTTTAGCAAGACGGTAAGGCCGATCATCACAAGAGACCTGAAATTGAAAGAGCCAAATGGAGAGTTTGAGACCGATGGAAAATCTGATCCAGACTACTTAATCATCGAGAGAATAAAATAAAGGCCTCTCCGCCACCGACCAAAGTTTCAGAGAGACCCATTAGCCAACCCTTTAAAAAATTAGCCATGCCAAAAGTAATCAATACCACCGAAAAACAAACCATTGAATTGTGGGATACAGATCGTATCGGAAGTGATGCGGCGTACCATTACATAACCCCCGAACTGTCAGAAGATGATCCTGCGCATACAGTAAGGGTAAGCGAACAGGAATTAATACAGTTCTGCATTGACTTCAATAACGCAGAGGATGAATATTCAGCAGTGCAATTATTGCACGATGCTTGGGAAGATGTGAAGGATATGTACTGGGATGAGGTGTTGGAGCAGAAGCTCCTTACAGGTTATCAGGAGGCAATGGCTTACATCAATGCGTACACTCATCAGTTATCACAACCGATGGCTCAATCCCAGGTATTGGCCTTGTACGCTCACATCGAGCGCACATTCGGTATACAAATCGGAAGGAGGGCTGCATAATGGAAGGCGTTTCACTAATTGAATCATCGGTATTACAGTCCTTAATCAGTGAGGTTCAGAACCTACGTTCGACTGTTCTGGAAACTATTTCTGAGTTAAAAGATGCTAGAAGTCCATACCTAACTACTCAGGAAGTGATGGATATGACAAAATTTGGTAAAACTTGGGTCAACCAAAATAAACACATAATAGGATGTAGTACACCTAATGGTCAATTGAGATTCAAGCGCAAAGACGTTGAGGCCTATATCGAAGCTAATTATGTCAAAGTTAAAACTCGTAAACCATATTCCAGATCATGAAAAATAAATTCACATTCGATATGTTCAGGACTATGTCCGCTGAACAGGTTCATAAAATGGCTGCGGATCGAAACTTTGATAATGATTTCATGACCCTTTGGGTTGAGTTCACAGCAAGAATGGCTAAAGGCGCATTCAGGCAACTACGTAAGACATTGTCGGGCAGCAATAGGTTAGCAGTAGGTTTGGCAATATTAAAGGGGATAGGGAGGCTGCTGAGTAGGCCCGTGAAGGGTGGTGGTATTGCTCCAATGGGAATACGTACAATATACCCGTTAGGATACGACTTGAACGCATCGCAGTTAAATCGGAAAGATCTGCGTTTCGTCATCGCCTTCACTAATTGGAAGTGTCATTTGCTTGACTGGAAGTTTCAGGCCGTCATCAGGCGGCTGGCAGATAGGATAGACGATGAGATAGGGATGGAGCAGACACTACAGAAATATCAATCATTATTAATTAAGTAAATCAGCCGAAGGGCATTAAAATATATATCATGGAATTAAAAAGAGCAACCAGAAAGCAGGTAAAGCTGCGTTTAAACATTTCAGCGCCAAGCGGTGCCGGTAAAACTTATTCAGCTTTAAGAATGGCCAAAGGTCTTTGCGGTGACTGGTCGAAAGTTGCAGTAATTGATACTGAAAATGGATCAGCTTCGCTGTATTCAAATCTAGGGGAGTTCAACGTTATTGACCTAACTGCGCCATTTACTCCTGAAAAATACATTGAGGCAATTAAAACATGCGAGGCCGCAGGCATGGAGGTGATTATCCTGGACAGTACTACTCATGAATGGAATTGTTTGCTTGAAGAAAATGAAAGCCTTGCACAAGCCAAATTCAGGGGAAATACATGGAGTGCATGGAGTAAAACCACTCCAAGACATGATAGATTTGTCAACACTGTTTTGCAGTCATCGGCGCACGTAATCACTTGTACTCGATCTAAAATGGAAACTGTACAGGTTGATAATGGCGGTAAAAAAGAGGTTAAGAAGATTGGCCTTAAAGATCAGCAGAGAGAAGGATGGGAGTATGAGCTTACTGTATCTCTTAATATTGATCGAGATACACATATGGCAATACCGAGTAAAGACCGTACCAACATATTTGAAGGTCAAAATCCTTTTGTCATTACAGAGCAAACTGGTGAGAAAATCAGGGATTGGTGTAACAGTGGAGCAGCAGAGAAACCTGCAGATACTAAGCTACGTGAAGCTACAACACTTGCTGAATTGGCTAATGTTTACAAATCATTGTCAGTTGACGATCAAAAGAAATTTGTAGCACTTAAAGATGAATTGAAGGCCAAGTTGAGCCCTCCAACATCGCTTCCGGTCATGACTGCAGTTGAATTTGAAGAATTAATTAAGGCTATCCAGTCCGGCACTAAGGCTCAAGCAACTGCTAAGCTCAAAGAGGTTCGTTTAGCCTACTCAATAACTACTGAGCAAGAAACGCTGATTAATAATGCGATTGTTGGACTTGCAAAACAAGCAGCGTAATGATCATCCCACTATTTAAAATCCGGGCCAGTGCAGCACATGAAATACTAGCTGGCTCGGTTGGGCTTACAGAAGCTCAATCAACTAAACTGCAAGAATTATCAATTCGCAAAAGGGATGCGGCCGCCAAGGTTGCAGGAGTAAAGGCGCTTACCGATAAGATGGAGGGTGAGCTGGCAGGACTCATACATAAGTCTGAAAATCCAGAACTTCCTGCAGGCGCGAAATCGTACTGCGAGAAGTGGCTTAAAGAGAAGCTGTATGACCGCCGGAAGAACTTCCAGAACAAGTACGTGGAAAAAGGAATTGAATGCGAGGATGATTCTATTGCTTTTGCTGCTGATGCTTTAGGTTGGGGACAGGTTGAGAAAAATGAGGAATGGTTCTCTGATGACTATATGGAAGGTACGCCAGATATAATTGCAAATCTTTGGAGACGGCAGGTAGGAGGTAGCAACGAAGTATTGGAAACGGAGACCCCAACCGTAATAGATATGAAAAACGTTTGGGACTGCTTCACACTTCCACTATTTGACTCAATCATCCCAACAGCCGGATACGAAACTCAGTTGCAAGTTTACATGCACTTAGTATCCAACGAATATAATATCCAGTTCAATGATGCTATCCTTTGCTATGCTCTGATGGATGCTCCTGCAGGTGTTATGCGCAAAGAAATGAATCGGCTTTCATGGGAAGAAGGGCAGCAGGGCCTGATCACTCCTGAGATTGGCGAACGGGTGCGTAGGGAAATGACCTATAGCAATCTGCCTGCTGAGCTTCGGTTGAAAACATTCGAGGTTAAAAAAGATCAGGCAGTTATTGATGAACTGATGTATAGGGTTGAATTGTGCAGGAAATATATTGCCAGTCTTGCTGAAACAGACAAGTTCAAAGCCATCATTATCAAATTGGCAAGTTTGGAGAAAGCGGCCTAGTTATGGAAAAGCAAGACCTATTACAGCTACCCCGCCACATCATCAAGTTGAATAAACACTGGTTCAAGAATACTAAGGATGGCAAATGGATACGCGCTGAGCGGATCACCGACTACCTCCCTAAACCAGTACCGAACCACGATGCTATTGTAGCTAAGAGGTATGATTTGAGAGCTGATTAGGGGTGTAAATAATATCTTTTGATATTAAAATAATAATTAATATATTTACGTATCGTGTGGAAGCGAAAAGACATTTAAGACATTCAGAGGGGCGGCAGACCATTTCCACACGACGCTAAACCTCTGAATGTCTTTTTATATTTTAAAAATACTCATCATTTTATAAACCACGCCTGCTCTGGTATCAGGATTCTAATATGTCACAACTTATCAATGGCAGTATCTGCCTAACAGACTTAATTGCTAAAGCGAAAGAAAGTCACTCCTCATTCAGTAAAGCTGCAAACGGTAAAATCTATGGAAACATCACCATTTGGGTGAACGACGAGCCTGATCAGTACGGAAACACAGTGAGCCTGCAACTGAACAGTACTCAGGAAAAGAGGGAGGCCGAGGGCAAGGTTTATGTTGGTAACGGAAAGCCCGCTAAAAAGAAGGATCCTGAGCCAGTTAGTTCGGCGGATACGGCTGGACTGGACGATGATCTTCCGTTCTAACATGCCGACCGACCCTACATCTACCAATTAACCGCCTGACATAGGCACATACACTAATCAAACGGAGCGATTACAGCGGTTCTTTAGTCAGTACGCCGTCGCTCCGTTAAAAATACCTGATCGCCATGCCTCTGATCGTCCCTCAACTCCCTGAACCACTTGTTCCTGTACACGACCTAAAGATAGGCCAAGCCTACATTCATAAGGTTGGAGGCATAGTTCGCACGTTGGTATCCAAGGATGACAGCTTGATCAATATAATGAGGCACGATGCTCTTGAGAAATCACAATGGATTCCTAACAGACTCACGCCCGATATGCCAGGATGGTCGATGATGGTGAGTGTAGTGCCAACACCAATGAAAATTAAAGCCGCTGATGTGGCGCAAATACAAATGTTTTAAATCGATGAAGTCAAGAGTATCAGCAAACCAAATAAGTCTTTTTTCTGACCCAATTATTCCATCTAGTGAGATGGATATTGAGCCGAACGGGAATACCTTTTTTGATGACACCATGGCTAAGTTGGAGCTTTTAAACAAAATGGCTTCAGCTCAGAATGACTTGCTAAAATCAATGATTGACGACTTACAGAAGGATTGGACAGATGAGGAGAAATTGATGGTTAACAATCCTAAAGAATATTATAGGCTTCAAAAAATAAATAGTGAACAACATAAAAACAATACTGAAATGGCAAAGGAACTAACATCGGAAGCGATTCAAACACTTAAAAACTCAGTAGTAACTGGAAATATAGTAAAGCTACCTGAAGGACAATTGGACCGTAAGATTTATGTTGAGGTAAAGACTCGACTTGAGCTGATCGGCGGAAAATGGAAGGGCGGTAAAGTATCTGGATTTGTCTTTGACGAAGATCCATCTGAACTATTGGACCAAATCGCTAACGGAGAAAAAAGAAACCTGAAAAAAGAATTTCAGTTCTTCGCTACTCCGGAAGCTCTTTGCGACCGATTGGTTAAGCTAGCAGATATCCATGAGGGAGACTTGGTATTAGAGCCTTCTGCTGGCCAGGGAGCCATTGTAAAAGCAATACTGAATACTGGTAAAACACCGGTAGTTTATTGCTTTGAGTTAATGCCAATTAATCAGACATTCCTAAAACGAATTGAAGGCGTTCAGTTGCTCGGAAGTGATTTTTTGTTTGCTCAGGCACACAATTATTACGACAGAATTGTCGCCAATCCGCCATTTGCAAAAAATCAGGATATAGATCACATCTATGAAATGTACAACTGTTTGAAAGAGGGCGGGCGTTTGGTTAGTATTGCTTCAAAACATTGGCAGTTATCAGGTAACAAGAAAGAAATTCAATTTAGTGAATGGCTCAATGATCTTGGCGCTGAAATAATTGAAATTCCTGCTGGTGAATTTAAAGAGTCCGGTACCGCGGTAGCTACTTGCATTATCGTAATCAACAAGTAGTATTATGAAGAAGAAAATAGTTTATATCGCTCATCCTATCGGTGGTGATGTTAAAGGTAACCTCGAAAAGGTTGGCGAGATATACAGACAAATTTCATTGTACAGAACCGATGTTGTACCTTTTGCTCCATATGTAACTACGATCGGATGCCTGAATGATAGCGTACCTCAAGAGCGACTAATAGGCTTTGAACATAATAAGGCTATTTTTCATAGTGGTTGCGTCGATGAGGTATGGTTATACGGCGTAATAATTAGCCCGGGCATGGCTCAGGAAATTGCATGGGCAGAAGAATTAGGTATTCCGGCTGTATCAATGAGTGAGGGCACGAAAAGATGAAACCAGAAACCAAAATAGAAACAAATCTATTCCGAGATCATCACCAGAACTATAAGCAATACCATTTACCAAAGGCTCAATTAATCATTGCAGATATTCCTTATAATCTCGGAAATAAAGCATACGCTTCAAATCCAGCCTGGTATAATGATGGTGATAATGCAAATGGAGAAAGCGCATTAGCTGGAACAGATTTCTTCATGACCGATAAGAATTTTAAGCCTGCAGAGTTTATGCATTTCTGTTCAAAAATGTTAAAGCCAGAACCAAAAGAAAGAGGTAAAGCCCCCGCAATGATTGTTTTTTGTGCTTTCAATCAAATGTATGATGTTGCTGAGCTTGGTAAAAAACATGGATTGAACAACTACATTCCTTTGATTTTTAGAAAGAAGTTCTCGGCTCAGGTGTTAAAAGCTAACATGAAGATAGTTGGTAATTGTGAATATGGGGTACTACTATACCGTGAGAAATTGCCAAAGTTCAACAACAAAGGTAAAATGGTTATGAACTGTATTGAATGGGTGGAGGATGAAGATACTGGCACCTACCCTAAATTACACCCTACTCAGAAACCCGTAGGACTACTCAAGCGCCTAATATCGTTATTTACAGATGATGGAGAGGTTGTAATTGATCCGTGTGCAGGTAGCGGAAGTACGTTGGTTGCTGCCATAGAGTTAAACCGTAAGGCATATGGATTTGAGATTGATAAAAACTTCTATCCCTTGGCTAAGGGTTGGATTGAAAAAATCATCCAGCGCAAAATTGATATTGATCAGTATGGTTTTGCCAAAACTGAAATGGATAACATTTCCAACAATTTATTTACTGACTATAAGCCGGCTGTTTTATGATTAAGATAATCAACACGGAAAACATGGATCTTATGGCTAGGTACCATAATGATCATTTCGATCTTGCGATAGTAGATCCTGAATATGGGATTGGAGAAGCAGGTAAAAACCATAAGAGCAGGAATACCCTTGTAAAGCAAAAGGGAGGACAAATGCGCCGTTGTCCATCAACAAAATATCAGAGAAAAGATTGGGATGATAAACCAGCTTCACCAGAATATTTTGCAGAACTTAAAAGGGTCAGTAAGAATCAGATTATTTTCGGAGCCAACTACTTTGAGTCTATTATGGTACCACAAAAGCCGCCGCGTAGATCAGATTTCAATGTATTTTTAGAACAGTACCCGAAAGGGTTCATTATATGGGATAAAGTTAATGGAGATTCTGATTTCAGTGACTGCGAGGTCATTTACACATCTTTTGATTTTGCATCCTGCGTGATCCCGTACATGTGGGCTGGCATGATGCAGGGTGTAAGTATTGTTAGGGGTACTGTAATGCAAGGAAATAAATCTTTGAATGAAAAACGCATACATCCGACTCAAAAGCCGGTATTGATTTATAAATACCTGCTTGATCGATTTGCAAAATCAGGACATAAAATACTTGACACTCACCTCGGATCTGGATCAATAGCTATTGCCTGTCATGATTATGGTTTTGATCTCACTGCTTGCGAACGTGACTATGATTATTATGCGGCAGCCATGAATCGCATAGAGCAGCACCGGGCACAAACATCACTTTTCGGGGAGGGCGCAGCATGAAACAACACTTTTTATACACTGAAGGCGGGGGATTTAATCCAGTACGCATCGCTAATCCTGAATCAGTAGAGTTTTTAATAATAGATTTATTTTGCGGAGCTGGCGGCACATCAACCGGATTCCATAGAGCATTTATCGGTGGTGAACAGGTCGCCCTAGTTATGGCTTGTATTAACCATGATCCGATCGCTATTAAATCCCACTGGCGAAACTATCCGGATGTTGTTCATTTCGAAGAGGACATCAGGACTGTAGAATTAAAGCCAATCGTTGATTTGGTGGAGAAATACAGGATCATATACCCTAATGCTAAGATTATCCTTTGGGCAAGCTTAGAATGCACTAATTTCAGTAAAGCTAAAGGAGGTCAACCAAGGGACGCAGATAGCCGCACACTGGCAGATCATTTAGATAGATATGTAGAGGCAATTAGACCTGATTACATCCAAATTGAAAATGTAGTTGAGTTTATGAGCTGGGGGCCGCTTGATGCTAATGGTAAGCCGATAAGTCGTAAGGCAGGCTCTGATTGGTTGAAGTGGTGTAAACATATTGACAGCTTTGGTTATCGGAACGAATGGAAGGAAATGAATAGTGCCGACTTTGGCGCATATACCTCCCGCAACCGCTTGTTTGGTTGCTTTGCAAAACCTAACCTTCCAATCGTATGGCCTAAAACCACCCATGCAAAAAAGCCTGGCTTAGATGGGATGTTTGGAGTTCAACAAAAATGGAAAGCCGTTAAAGATGTATTGGACTTTGAAGATGAGGGTACGAGTATTTTCAACAGAAAAAAGCCTTTGGTTGATGCTTCGCTTGAAAGAATTTATGCAGGCCTTGTAAAGTTTGTTGCTGGTGGTAAAGAGGCATTTCTCTTGAAGTATAATTCAATGGCCGCTAATGGTGATAAAAAACATTGCGTTCGTGATATTGATAAGCCTGCTAACGCAATAGCTTGTCAGGTAAGAACTAATCTTTGTTTTATATCAAAGTATTTCTCCGGAAAACCAGATGGTAAAGTAATTCCAGTAACGGGCCCTGCCGGAGCTATTAAATGTACTGACGGGCAATCCTTAATTAACTGCCAGCCTTTCATCATGAATACTAACTTTAAAAATGTTGGCAGTTCGATTGAAGATCCTATCCATGTTTTAACTGCCAGCAGACATCATCCATATATATTGAATCCATGTTTTTTAACTAAATACTATAAAACAGGTGAGGGTATTGTTTCCGTTGAGGATACGGCCCCAACGTTTGGCACAAAGGATACTTGCGCATTAATTAATCCTAGATTCATCAGTCGTGAGTACAAGACCCCAACTCATTCATCTGTAAATGAACCATTGGGGGCATTGCCAACCGTTCCAAAAGCTAATTTGGTTAATTGCAAATCTTTTATTTTAAATCCTTCCCACGGCGGGCACTGTACTGCGACTAATGTGCCTTGTGTTACCATCGTTGCCAGACAGGATAAAGCTCCTTTATATCTGATACTTTACAAATTGAATAACCGTATTGAGATTCCTATTTACGAAGGAGATTCTACAGTAATGATCAAGATCAAAAGGTTCATGGCTCTATACGGCTTGTCTGATATAAAAATGAGAATGCTTAAAGTGTCAGAGTTAATTCTTATACAGGGGTTTCCTAAAGACTATATACTGGAAGGCAATCAGACTGATCAGAAGAAGTTCATCGGAAACAGTGTAGTTCCTCATGTTGTGACAAGCTGGTGCGAAGCCATGGCTATGAAAAATAGAGAGAGGAGAATGGCAGCATGACAACCAAAAGACATCAACCATACCGACCAGAACAGGCGGTACAGGCAAAAGCCAGGAGACAAAAACGTAAAGAAGCAGGAGAGCCAACCATGACTGAAAAAACTAGAGAAACAAATGCTGAGCGATACAAGCGCAGAAAAGCAGCGGGATTACTCCCATACAAATACAAGCCAAAAACAGAGGCTCAAAGAAATTGGCGGCCACATACTCCTGAGCAGATTGCGAGGGCGCGTGCCGCTCAGGATGCGAGAAATGCTGCAGATCGTGAGAAGCGCAGACTTGCCAAAGCCGGTAAGCCTGATTTTAGACGGAAGGAGCATCGCATACAGCCACACTACAAGCAGGCGATCGCATCAGTCAAGCCCAGCCCTGAGAAGCAGGTAAAAGTGGAGCGCCTTAAAACCAACAGGAAGCCAGAGAAGCAGGCGCAGGTCATTCAGATTAAGTCTACGCCGATTGATCAGTTGGTAGCAGTTCGGATTGATAGAAAGACGGTGATTTACATAAAGCCGGACAGAGATCCTGAGCAGGCTCGTGCGAATTATATTGCTAAACACTGTTGAAATTTATATCAAAAGATATTAAAATAATAAAGTATATTTGATTCCCTGCTGATAAAGTGGGAGCAGATTTGCCAGTATTTAATCAGCCTTTCTCTACAGGCGAACAAAGATAATCAGCCCGTAAGGTGGATTTGGAGTAGAGACCGATGAAGCCTTACGGGTTTTTAATTGATTGATTTTTGAAATGAAGTAAATGAAAAAGACACCTAGACCATACCAAGAGGATTGTGTATTAAGAACAGCGCAATCATTAGCTAAACACAAAGCTACCATACTTCATGCTCCCACTGGCGCTGGAAAATCGCTAATGGTCCAAATGATAACCACTAGGTCTGTCGCTAAAGGAAAAACAATACTTGTTCTCTCAGATGCCCGGAAGATATATGCGCAATTGGTTAAGGAGTGCGGAGGGATTGAAATAAATTCCAATGTCAAGACGCTGACAATACATCGGGGCGGAACATATGTAGGCATGATCCAAACGCTAATCAAGCGTCAATCCATCATTGATCAACTTCAAGAATTAGGAGATAATCTAATATTACTAATTGACGAATGTCACGTGGCTACCAGCACAAAACTCATAGATTTACTACCCAAAGCCTATAGGGTTGGCCTAACCGCCACCCCGTACGGAGTGCTACACAAACACCTTCCGGAATATTATAACGATCTCGTTGAGGGGCCTCAAGTGGATTGGCTTATACAGCAGGGGTTTTTAACTAATTACAGACACAAAGCGCGGACACCTGCTGATACCAGTTTACTAAAAATCAGGAACGGTGAGATTACAGAAAAATCCAATGAAATTGTATTCGGTGCAAAGCGGGTGTATGATGGGTTGTTTGATGATCTGAGAGTACAGGAATTTAAGAAGTGCGTAATTTTCGTAGCATCAATTAAGCAGGCCGAAGCATTAAATGACAGATTGATCGAGGAGGGGTTCGCTTCATGTAGATATCACAGCCAGGTTCAGCATGGCGATTATGAATTAGCCAAGTTTACTCAGCTGCACCTTTGCAATATACTGGTAACCATCAAAAGCCTTTCAAAAGGATGGGATTACCCTCCGATTGACTTGGTAGTATTAATGCACAAAACTCTATCCACCAGCGTATACCAGCAAGAGATTGGACGTGGTAGCCGAATTTACCCTGGGAAAGATATGTTTACGGTGCTTGATTACGGCTCCAACTGGAAGCAGCACGGACTGTATTTTGAAGATCGGCCATATAGTGAACTTTGGAATAAGGTAAAAAAGCCATCTGATAAACTGGAAGCCTCATCGAATAAGGTTTGTGTGAATTGCGAAAACATTATTCCTATCACGGCCAGGATCTGCAAGTACTGCGATTACGAATATCCGGAGGCAGAGAAGCACTTGGCTCAGGGGGAGTTGGTCGACCTGACAGAGGAATACCATCAGCTTGTCGGCAGAAAGGTGAGCGAGCTGACTGCTCAGGAGTTGGCTAATTACGCGAAGATCAAAAATAAGAAGCCTTTTGCCATTAGGGTAGCCAAAGCGCAGGAACAAAAGAATGAAGGTTTCCTGCTCAACTTCGCTGCTGAAATGGGGTATAAAAAGAATTGGATTTACAGTCAGACCATACCGGCAGAACCAATATTGTTTTCAGACATTACATTAAGATAACCAGATATGGAACCAATCGAACCAAAATTGACGGTTGTCAAAGGCCTGATAGACGATATTAATAATTCAGCACCACCAGTGAAATCCATAGAGGAATTGATCAGGTCATCACTTATACCTCAGGGCGTTGAAATCCCTGAGCCTGACACGGTTTTTGAAATTAATGGGATTACCATTTTTACCAAAAAGTCGATTGGCACATTGATCGGTCGGGCTAAGTCTGGTAAAACTACAGTTACCGCATGGATAGTGGCTCAGTCTATCAAAAACCACGTTAACGTACTTTGGATTGATACTGAGCAGGGTTTATATTACGGCAGCAGAACACAGTTCTGGATATTATCGATGGCCGGAGCCCCAAAATCAGAATGCCTGCAGGTTTATGATCTTAAGATATTCCCTCCAAATGAACGGGTTGAAATGATTGAAATGATCATTAAGGAATTTCGGCCCGATCTTGTTATTGTTGATGGTATACGTGATCTGGTATTCGATATTAATAATCCAGAGGAGGCAACCAAACGTACAGGAGACCTTATGAGGTGGGCAGATGTGTACGACTGCCACATTCTTAATATCCTTCACCAGAACAAAGGTAATGAACATGCCAGGGGTCATCTTGGAACTGAAATGATAAACAAGTCTGAGACAGTAATGCGGGTGGAGCAGGACGATACCGGTCTAATCGTTTGTAATCCTGAATATACGCGCTCCAAAGCATTTGATATTTTTGCATTCGACAGGGATATCCACGGAATACCAGTATTGGTTGAGGGTTATGCTGGGAAAATCAGCACTGACACTAGCGCAACCAATAAGCGAAAAGGTGTTGATCCTACAGATATTGGATTCAATAAGATTCATGAGGAGGTGGTAAACAGCTGCTTTAGGGATAGCGAATTTTTGAAGTACAGTGATTTGCTAGATAAGATTAAGCACTACTTTGCATTGAATGGGGTAAGCTTTGGGGCTAGTAAGGCCAGGGAGTTCCTGACTCATTACGAGCACATAAAACTTATCTGGAAGCCGGATTATGCTAAAGGTAATGCGAAGTATCAAAAGAATCCTTTGTTCGATCCTATGACGCTTGTGGTCGCCGGATCAAATAGGCTGAATAATCAAGTTGATAAAGACGCACCTTTCTGATGAAGAATTTCAAATACACGCTTGACAAGTCGAGCAAAAAGTTTCGGTGTCCGGAGTGCGGTAAAAAGTCTTTAGTAAGGTTTAAGGATTTGGAATCACAGTACATCGAAGAGAAGTTTGGGAGGTGCGACCGCGAGGTAAACTGTGGGTATTTTCTTAAACCAGAAGAGGAAGCAGCGCCGTATGAGCCTCGGATATATGAGGATCCAAAGCCGATATCGTTCATTGATCCTCAACATGCCATCAATACATACAAGGATTATGACCAGAGTAATTTATTTAGGTGGCTAACTTCATTGGTTGGGGTTAATAAGGTGGAGCATATGATCCAACAATACAGGGTTGGAGTTGATGACAGTGGGCCATACACTAAGGATTGGGTTATTTTCTGGCAATACGATATGCAAAATCGCATCAGGTCGGGTAAGATTATTAAGTATGATCCAACTGGACACAGATGCAAAGAATCATCAGCTACCTGGTATCATAGCAAGATCAGATTCAATAAACCAGTGTTCCCAGACTTTAATTTGAAGCAGTGTTTATTCGGTGAGCATCTAATAGCATCGACCAATAAGCCTATCGCAATTGTGGAAAGCGAGAAAACAGCCCTTATAGCGAGTTTATTTATCGACAAGTACCTTTGGTTAGGTTGCGGTGGAATACAGGAGCTGAGGGCAGAAAAAGTGGCTGTATTGAAAAATAGGTCAGTGACAGTATTCCCGGATTTGGGGGCTTACGATAATTGGAAGATAAAATCAGATGATCTGGGATTCAATATCAGTGACCACCTGGAGAAAATAGCAACCGATGAGGATAGGGCTAAAGGGAAGGATTTGGCTGATTTTTTGGTTGTTTAACTTTTACTGGCTGAGATTACATCTTTTAAAGAAGAAAGCATATCCTTGTTTTCTTGGCTTTCGATTTTCATTTTTTCAATACTAACCAATGTTTCTCCGTTTGCGAGCTTAAAATTCCTTTCTGTCATTGATAGGCTTGATAATAAAAATTCTATTAGTTTTTCGTCCTTTTGGTAAAAAGCCAATTGAATAGCAGCTGTTTTAGCAATTATGTTAGTCAATTCATTTTGAAAGTATTTGCTATCCTCCAAGTTAGATTTATATAGTCTAAGAAAGAAAAAAGCAAAAACTTGAATTAAAACAGCAAAAGAAATTTTTGGTAAAAAATTAAGTAGGAATGTTTCTAAGCTATCATATCTATCGGATGTTAAAAGTGATATGGCTAATACCGAAATTGCTATTATCGTCCCTATAATACCTATTATTAAATTTACATTTGAGTTTCTGGATAATTTACTGATATAATCTAAAATATTAGATTGAAGGGGCATCAAATAAGATATTGTTAAAGTATTTTGATTGTGAATTACATCTTTGTTGTGATTTTCAGTATTTGATTTTGCTTCTACATGATTTATTTCTTTCAGTTTTATATCCAATAAATCACTTTCACCGTCGATGAAGTAATTATTTACGGTATTGTTGTCATTTCTTTCTTTTGTAGCCGTGAGATACCTAGAAAGAATTGTCACAACCACAGTTAGCAGTCCTGATATTGGCAATAAATAGATAAATCCGTTTTCTCTATATTTTTCAGCTGCATCTTTATCATTCACCATTGTAAAAAATACAGCTATGAATATACCGATGGTTAATATTTGTGGAAGAATGATTGCATAAGAAGCGTATAATTGAATTTTTGATCGATGAGAGGACATACTTAGATTGAGATATTAGATTTGAATTTAGGCTTTAAATCTACAACATTTTTCCGTATCTTCACACTAACAAAAATCAATATTTCATGGAATTAAAACCGAAATCCGAGGCAAGGATTCAGGAGGATGCGTTTGGCTATATCAGGCTGAATCACCCTGAAACATACGGCTGCCTGTGGCATGTACCCAATGGTGGATTACGCGATGACCGTACCGCGGCGACATTTGCGGGGCAGGGGCTCGTAGCAGGAATCCAGGATCTGCACCTTTTATGGCACGGACAATTTTACGTTATTGAGGTAAAAACTGAGACAGGAGAGGTGTCTGCTGATCAAAAAGTCATTCATGCTGTGCACGCTTTTCATGGTAAAATGACCTACCTGTTAAAGTCATCAGAGCAGATAATTTCGTTCGTTGAAGCCGTCATATCAGGACAGCCAATCGACCGATTTACCCCATATATTTCTCCATTTTGCAAGCATGAAATGATCGAAATTTACAAAAATGAAGCCCGGGAATTGCGAAAAAAGAAGCTCCAAACCAGGATTCGGAAAAGAGCGGCTTAGTCAAAAAACCGCCTTGAATGCCCCAAAAACTACGTTAACGTACTTTTTAGAAAAATTCTTATCAAAGTACGTTAACACACTTTTGAAAAACAGCCTTAATGACACTAAAAACTACGTTAAAACCTAAAAAACTACGTTAACGCACTAAGTACGTTAAAGTACGTTAATACACCCCTATAAGGGGGTGTTTAACGTAACGCACTTTTGCTAACGTGCTTTTTTAAAAAATGATGAACGAGATATGACACCAACCCAGCGACAATACTTCGACAACATGCAGCCAGGTGAAACACTCACAGTAAGCCAGGCCCGTAACCCAGCAGACCTAATTACTGCTGGCAAAGATTACATCGATGCGGGAGGTATGCTGACATTCAGCGATGACTACTCAACGCTAACAAAATGCAACCCGATACCAACAACAGATGCTATTCGAATTTTAGTAAATTATACCATTTGATATTAAAATAATTATTACATTTGCATACAACCACTAGCAGGCAGTTAGCAGGGATTTAGCAGGCGGTTAGCAGGGAATCAAAAACAAGGAGGAACAATTATGACGGCAGACATTTACATCAGTAGGATACTGCGATATGTGGATCCAGAACATTACGAGCAGTACAAACGTATGTCGACTCCAATGTTAGACAGAAAGCACGTCGGTAAAGTTCGATTGATATTCGATAACACAATCGAAATTTTTGGAGAGTCGGAACAAAAGCAATCTCTTGTGGACATTTTCATTGCTGCCACATATCAGATTTTTTGTCCTGTGTCATTTATTCCGGCTACTAAAAAGGAAGGTAAGGACGCTGTAGCTGCTGGAAAACTTCCTCCAGGAGTCAGGGATTTAATGGCAGAATGTTTAGGGATAAAGCACCCTGAGGAAATTAACAGACTTAAAAAATATGTCAGCTCTTGGATGAAGCCGTTCTATACCGGCCCTGAAAGATCATTCGAGAACAAAGTTAAATCCGTAGTTGACACAATACGCCCATACTCAGTAAATCAATGGGATCATCAGTATAACCTTTTCACATCATGATAGGAATTTATAAAATCACTGCTCCCGATGGAAAGATTTATATTGGGCAGTCTAAAAACTATAACAAGAGACTGCAGGAGCACAAAAATTCAGTTAGGTTCAAGTCTACTTTTCTTAAAAAATCTTTTGATAGTTTTGGGTTTGAAGCTCATAAATTTGAGTTCATTGAATCTTGTTGCTCTTCTATGCTTAATGACCGTGAAAGGTATTACCAAGATTTGTACGATGTATGTGGTACAGATGGATTAAACATGGTTCTAACCCCAACATCTTCAAAACCATACTACGCTAGACCGGAGCTTTTGCAGTTATGGAGCAATAAAAGATTGGGTAAAGAGCTCTCAGCTCATCATCTGGAAGCAATCCGAAAGGAGCATGCTAGACGAAAGGAATTAGGTATATTCCAAATAACACCAGAGTTGAGGCGTAAAATGTCATTGGCCAGAGTCGGCAAAAGAAAAGGTATTCCTTTAACCACTCAACACCGAGAATCAATATCTAAATCACTAATGGGTAAACCCACAAACAGGTTGCCTGAAAATGCAATGGAGGTTTTTAATACTCAGACTGGAATATTTTATAGTACAGTTTCAGAAGCCGCCTTTTCCGTAGGGATGACTCAATCTGCTTTATCAAATAACTTGAACGGTAAGACTCACAAGAAATCAGATTTTATTTACTCAAATGCATCAGATGATTTATTGAGAGAAATTATAGATCGGAGAGATTCACTTGGTGACAAGTCAGCTAACCTAAGCAGACCTGGCCGTAGAGAAGGTAAAACTATTGTCGATCTGACTATGGGTATTTTTTACATCTCTATTGTTGAGGCCGCAAGAGCGATTAATATGAAAAAAACGACTTTACACGCAATGTTGTCGGGTCAATTAAGAAACAAAACATCATTTTCCTATGCGTAAGATTGTTGAGTTATTTAAAAAGTACAGCATCAATGCTGATGATTTTCAAACGGAGTTGTTTTAGGGTATGGCTGAGTTAACGGACAAACAGGAAAGATTTTGTCAGGAATACCTGATCGACTTGAATGCTACTCAGGCGGCTGTTCGTTCTGGATATTCCGCTGATACAGCAAGGTCAGTAGGCAGTGAGAACCTGACAAAACCTGACATCCAAGCCAGACTATCAGAACTGAACAAAGAGCGCTCAGAGGCCACCGGAATAACTCAGAAGAGAGTTTTGGAAGAGTATGCTAAGATTGCTTTCTTTGATATCAGAGAAATATTCGATGTTGATGGAGGATTGATGAATGTTAAGCAGATGGACAACAATTCTGCAGGCGCAATTGCTGCAATCAAATCTACCGAAGAATGGGGAGAGGATGAAGAGGGGCGTAAAACGATTACTGGTACCGTAAAGGAGATTAAGCTGTTTGATAAGATCAGGGCACTTGATAGTCTTGGCAAGCATTTAGGACTGTTTGAGAAAGATAATAGCCAAAAGGCACCTGATCAGCCTAAGCAGGTCATTATCATAAACGGCAAAGAAGTTGAGTTCTAATGTATCCACTACCTCACAGGTTCTGTTTGAGCCATTTCCAAAGCAAGAGGAATTTATCAATGCTGTTCTAAGCGGAAATTATTCCTTTGTCCTTTTTGGCGGGGCTATTCGTGGTGGTAAAACATTTTCATTGCTCGCGTTATTCCTGATATTGTGTCGTGCTTTTCCTGGTAGCAGATGGGCAATTGTCCGTAAGGATCTACCAACTATAAAGCGAAATCTATATCCATCATGGGATAAAATAAAGCCAACAAGGTTCATTGAAAAACACAACAACGAGACGCATACTGTCACGATGAAAAATGGCAGCCAAATCATATTTTACCCTGAAAATTATGTGCAGGATAAAAACTTGGATAGGTGGAAAGGACTTGAAGTTAATGGATTTGGTTTTGAAGAAATCAACGAGTGTCAACAGGTGACATTGTTTAAGGCATTTGAGAGGGCAGGATCTTACGTTGTGCCTGATCTGGCAATACAGCCAAAGCCTATCGTAGTTGGCACTTGCAACCCTACTCAGGGCTGGGTAAAAGAAATGGTTTACACACCATGGAAGCAGGGAACGCTTAAATCTACATGGCTGTACATCCAGTCCAGGATCCATGACAACCTACCATTACTTAAAGCGCAGCCAGATTACTTGCCGTCATTGAAAGAAAACCTGAATACCTACGAGTATCTGGTGTATGTTGATGGTGACTGGGATGTGCAACTAAAAACCGGTGGTGAGTTCTTAGGTAAATTTGAATTGAGCGAGCACGTGCGACCAGTTACTTGGGATATAGAGAAAATGATGTGTATTTCTTTGGACAGCAACGTGTATCCATATGTTGCTGTTACCGCTTGGCAGGTTTTACCAGAGCCGGGGTGCAAGGTTATCAGACAAGTGAATGAGCTGCCTGCATCTGATCCAATCAATACCGGGACCAAGGCCGGCAAGAATACAGGGGAGTGGCTGACCAAAATCAATTACAATCAGCGAGTCAAAATATATGGGGATAGATCAACAAAGAACCGGAACAACATTGACGACAACAAAAAATCATTCTTTGCACTGTTCACTGAGGGAATAGCAAATGAAGGTTTTAATATTGAGGATTGCATGCTGAACAATGCTCCTGTAGTGTCAACAATTGCTGATTTTGTGAATGCAATACTTGCAGGGGAAATACCAGGACTGAGGATAGAGATAGGGGAGCACTGCAAAGAATCGATCAATGATTACATAGTGACCAAGACTAATGAGAATGGGGGCATCCTGAAAGTGAGGGTTGAGCATCCTACGATTAAAAAGCTAACCTACGAACCAAACGGACACTTAACCGATACCCTGAAAGACTTTATTGTGTCTGCCTTTAATGCAGAGTATTTGGCGTTTGTAAATAAGAAGAAAGGTCTTGGGGCACGGGGGCTTGGAGGTTTTTAATTAGCAATCTTTTAGACTTGATATTAAATCTGGAGAAATCGCATTTATACGACCAACGAACGAATCATCCAAATCGATTAATATCATGTTGTTTTCAATATTAGATCGCCATTTTGGGATATCTATTTGCTGTTCGAAGCAAATTTTGTTTAGTGTATCTGAAAACGATTGCTTGTTGGTTATCTTGAATATCATAGCGCTAAGATAACGATGTTTACTGAATAATAGTAGTAAACCATTCACATCTATACCCTGCCTTGCGCGGGGTATTTTTGCATATGGAGTTATCCGAATTACAAACACTTCTCGCAACACCAAAGGATCTGGTCGCCAAAGTCACTGAACTGGCTCCGGTTATCCCTGAATATGCTTTTGATATTGAGCCGGAGCAGCACCGTGTCGTAAAGGATTTGGCGTACAGGCCATGGCGTGATGTTGATGTGGCTACCGGTGTTCTGGATAATAAAGGCCAGATGACCTACCGGACTGAGAAGAAAGACGTTCACCGCATTCCATCGAGCACCAGAAAACAGATTGTGGATTGGGCTGTAAATATGAACGTAGGCGCAGGCATTAGCAGGGATTATGGGATCAGGGAATCTGTGCCATCCGACACTACAATGGCCGCAATGCTGGATAAAACATGGGAGGACAACAAACTTGACTACATCGCTCAGGAGATTGATAGGTTAAAGAAGTCATACACTCAGTGTCTGGTAGTTTGGTACAGCGTAGAAGCAGATGAGGGGTTCTGGGAAGGTATTGCCCCAGCTTCTAGTAAGTTTAAAATGCGCTGCTCGGTATTCAGTCCTGAGGATGGATCAACTATCATTCCGATTTACAATCAATACAGAGATCAGATTTCCTGCGCCCGTAAGTACACGATGAAGATAGACGGAAAAGATGTGAACAAGATGGATCTGTACCTGAAAGATAAGATCGTCACCTATACCGAGGCTAATGGCGGCTGGGAAGCGACTGAAAAGGAACTTAAGTATGGTAAGGCCACTTATGTATTCCACGGACAGAAACGAACTGAGTACGCGGACATCCTACCAAAGGACGAGAGGATTGAGGAGATCGATAGCGATACCGCTGACGAGAACCAAAGCAGCGCATTTCCTATTCTTGCGGCCACTGGTGAAATTATTTCATCGACTGGTGGAGGAACTAAAAATACCAGGAAGTCTGTACAACTCGAAAATGGTGCAGATTTAAAGTATGTGGAGGCCGAAGGCTCTCAGGCATCAGCATCTGAGGAGCGTAAGAATCTCCGTCAAGACATTTATGATGAAACCGCTACGCCGCAGATCAGCTTTGAGCAGATTAAAGGATCATCCAACATTCCAGGAGTCACTATTGAAATGATGTTCCTGCCTGCAACCAATAAGGCTAGACGTAATCAAAGAGGTGATCTTGGAATGGAATGGCAAAGGCATTTGAATTTGCTTAAGGCATGTATGGCTGTGATAAACGTTGGAGTTAAACCATCAGTAAGCATGCCGGTGAAGCCAGTGTTTAGCATTGAACTTCCACGTAACCTTACAGAAGAATACAACAGGATCATTGCTTTAGTTGGAGCAGGCCTGATGAGCGTTCGCACCGCAGTAACCGAATTAGGCTTCACTGAGGATATAGATGCGGAAATCGAAGCCATAGAGGCGGAAGTGGCAGCCAGAGCTGCAGCGGCTCGCCCGGCTAACACAGCAGTATCATGATGAACAAAGGACAACGTGCATTGATCGCAAAGCAGAAATTTTCTTCACGGTTGCGCAGATTTGGATTGAAACAGCACTCACCTACAGACCATATTTCGTACCGAACTACAAGTACGCCGTGTTCCTGCTTCATATGCCGAGAAGGGAAAATTAAGAAGCCTATTAAACACAAAAATAGAATAGAGATTTAAAACCGCAAGTCCAGCGTAAAGGACAGATATATTATGAGAAAATCAAGATTTGGAATTGGAGCGGGCTTCATGCTTGCATTAGCTGGATTAGTAGGATCAGCACAGGCGGCACAACCTCTGACAGCATCACAAAGCCAGCACGAACAGAAAGCCACGCAGGCCAGGTATGCCGAGAAGCAGGCGAGAACCGTACACAGTGCAGGAGGTTTAGACCTCAAACAGTATGGTGAGTATGGCATGAGTCCAATGCAGTATGGAATGTTATACGGCAATGGGGCTAGCAGGAAGGGGCGCACGAATCTGCTGGCGTGTAGTCATAGAGCTAAGGTGAACAGGCGGGCGGCTTAAAAATAAAATTATTTATATCCTATGATATTAAAATAATAATACTACATTTGTAATGTGCCTTATGGCAATTGGGATTTGTGAAAGAGATAGGAGAATAGCATCGAAGGGTGTTATTCTTTTTTACATACCAGCCCAAACTGTATCCTTAACTCAGCGGTAGAGTGTCAGACTGAAAATCTGATGGTCGCTTGTTCAAATCCAACACTATCCACAACAGCACTTCGGTGCTTTTAACCTTAACAATCCCCACGAGTTTGGGTGATGTAATAGAAACAAAGAAGGCCAGATAAATCCATCTGGATGGCGATCAAAAACGTCATGGAAACCCAGGGTTGTTAAGGTTGTTTGAAATTGGATCAGTATCCGCTCTGGCTCATACCCAGTTGAAACGGTAACAGGTCACATCAAGGTTCGATCCCTTGCTGATCCACACAGAGGATGGTATGACCGTAACGACCAGTGGTGGACGCCTGCAGTAGGGCTATGTGTGCATGCAAATAAATAACACGAAAGCAAACGGTATGACTGATGGAATAGACATCGCACGTTGAATTAGCTCAGTTGGTTAGAGTCTCTCCCTGATACGGAAATGGTCGGTGGTTCGAGTCCACCATTCAACACGAAAGCCCAACATCTGAGGGACGCCACAAGATGCTCTGGCAAAGGATGTGTAGCTCAATTGGAAGAGCAAGCCGTGTTAGGGCTAGTACACTGGTTCGATTCCAGTCACATTCGCAGGATAAGGGCGGTGCATCCGGATTGGTTTTGAAATACGGCCGATCGCATCGTCCCAACCATTAAACACTCCTGAATGAACAGGTAGGGTACACCTGCGGAAGCGGAACTGAATTGTGTGGCCATTTATGCTAAATAGAGGGAATGGCGGTGTAAGTGTGAAAGCCCAGCGAGCGGGTGATCCGCGAAGTGCTGGCAAGAAAAAGACCTTGTTATCGCCCTATGGCTGAGACTTAGAGCACCTCAGTTAAGGCGAAGCAAGGCGATACAACAGCGTGGTGCTGGTTTGGTGGCGAATGGCCGGGATTTGTGATTAGCGGTAGGGTAGTTCCTGCCGCTTTGTTGTACCCGATTAGTTCGGGATTTAGAGTGTCACTTAAAGAATTGAAATATATGAAAACTAATGGAAATGATTACGCAAACCCGGTCGGCGCAGATGTTTTAGAAAAACATAGCCAAGGATATTTTAAAAACGCAGGAGAGCCAAAGCCTTTTGGATTAACCAAACGTGAGCAATTTGCTGCAATGGCATTGCAGGGATTATTGGCTAATCCGGATAATTTGGATTATACAAGGGATGAAACCGCAAGTCTAGCTATCGGGGCTGCCGACGCATTGATTAACGCTTTGAATAAGGAGGTGTCAGGTGAATAGGGAGATACTTTTTAGGGGCAAGCGCACCGATAATGGAGAGTGGATTGTAGGCGATCTATGCCAGTTGATGCATAAAGACAATTTGTGTATCATGCCAGACTCGTTTTATGGTAGTCGTGATTTTGGTCAATATGATGCGAATGATGAGCCTATATTGTCAGACACGTTTGCTATCGGCGGCTTTTTCCCGGTTATCAAAGAAACGGTTGGCCAATACATAGGCGTCAAGGGCTTTATTGGTGAATACAACTATAAACAAACCAATGAAGTAAAGTTGTTTGAGGGAGATATTGTTGAAGCTTGGAGCGAAGGGTCTAAAGGCGTTTTTGAGATCAGAATGAGACTAGAGGCACAGCCTATCTGGCTTCTTTATCCGAACTTTCAGGATAGAAAGCATTGGAATATCCATGGTTCTGACACTGATAGAGCTAAAGGTGATTATTTTGATCGTCTAAAAGTCATCGGCAACATCCACGAACACCCGTACCTGTTGGAGGCAGTCAAGTCATGATCTGGATAGGCATCATCTGGGCACTAGCTATAGCGTTCACAGCATACGAAGCATTTAATGCGCCTAAAGTATGGCCAGAGGAGGAAGATCAATGGTAGGGGCGTGTTTATTAGCGGTATTCGTGCTGGGCGTGGCAATGGATCAGCCGGAGTGGCGCAGGAGGCGTAAACGTGGGTAAGCCCTGGTTGCACATTGTGCTATGGGGAATGCTGGCCATCAGCGCAATAATTAGATTATTTACAGCCCAATAGGGCATAGACCGGCACCGGAGGGGCGAAATAAAGAGTATGGATCAACACGTGCCAACTGGCGAGACTCACAAAATTTCAACTATTGCAGAATTGTCGGCAGTAGCGACAGAATTAAACATCGACTATCTAATGGCCGATTTAAAGCTATGCATTTTATCTAGCCTTGAAGTAACCAAGATGCATAAGGCCGTTCTTGGTGAGGATGCCTCTAATGTCCCTCTAATGCACTTCCAATGGATAGATGATGGAATTACAGAATTAAAAGCTATCAACTTCATTAACGAAAAGGATGAAGTTCAATTTACAATAAATAAAGAATCGTTTAATAAGGAGGACGGGAAATGAACGCAATTATAGCATTACAAAGAGAGAATCGCGAATTGAAAGAGCAACTGCAGGACGCTATTGCACTGGCAGGAAAGTATAAGCCGCACATGGGGTTGGTTGATCAGGAGGAACTGGCAAGGGTGAGCGCTAAGGTGACGGGGGCTGCCTATAGGTCTAAGGATTGGGATGTACAAGATAGGAACGGGGAGCAGTAGGATGGGAAAGTTAGAACTAAAGCACCTTGCGCCTTATTTGCCGTATGGGTTGAATGGACAATTTAGGGTTTCAGATGTGATTAGCCTTTCTGCTGGGCAGAAGGACGAAATACGGAATAAGAGATTAGAATCAGGCTGTGTGCCTTTCTTTCTTTCCTATTGTAAACCAATCATCAGACCAATGTCTGAATGGAGATCACTTGAGGACGGGACGCAGTTTTTTACACCCTGCACACATAGCTTGGTCGATGCTGATGGAGGATTAGAAGGAAATATTATGTTGATCCCATACTCAGATTTTATCTGGCTAGTATCCGAATTGTTCGACGTTTTTGGCCTCATCGATCAGGGGTTTGCTATTGATATTAATACCATACAATCATGAAAAGAAAATACAAGATTAAACTTGACAGTATAGGAAACTGGAATGTTTTTTACTCATTCTCATGGCTGCCCTTCTGGATAAAAAGCAACAGTTGGATTCACTCATTCCGGAATATAGAAGATGCTAAGGAATACGTCCGTAAAAAACAAAATCCAGTGTACCTAACAGATAAGGAGGCTAAGTCATGAAAAAAGCAATATTAACTGGGCTCATTCTGATCACCATATACGCACTGATCAGAATAGTCGGAGACTATGCCTACCAGCAAGGACGTGCCTCATATGCCGCAGAGGCTGAACGTGTGGAACGGGATAGCCTGGCAAAGAGTGTGGAGTCTTTTGTGGGTCATAGTGAGTTGAAGCCATGACCCTGTACCCAATAGATGCCGACTTGGCACACGAACAAGAAAAAGAGGCGATATGCGCCAGCGAGGGCGACGCAATCGTTCGGTTAAAACTTAATAGGAATATGAAAAAGCATAAATTATTGGAGGAAGCCATGAGGCGTTTCCCGAAAGGCACAGTTGCCAGGTTTAAATCAGCGCCAAAAGTTGATCATACTAGTGATGGAATTTTCCAAATACTGGACGTTAATAATCAAGGCAGCACCGATGTATTTTCGGGTGAAGGTCTGAATTGCTTTTACATCAGTCATGATGAGGAAGGTGATTTTATTGGCGAATGGGCCGTGCCTGTTGCTGATCGCGTGTTCGTTATGACCAGCGAGGATGGGATTCCTATCTACGAACGTGACAATGTTTATCCTGCTTATTTTGGGGGAAGTGGATGGTTTTTAGGTGATGCCGGAACAGTTAACCGTCAGAGTACTGTTGTTACAGCGCCAGCTACTGCTAAAGCTTTCAGCACCCTCGATTCCGCCGAAGCATGGATATTGGAGCAGAATAAGCCGAAGTCGGTCGTAGTGGATCACTTTCTAAAGCAGACAAGGGTGGAAGCAGATAAGATTGAATTTATTTATACAGATGCTCACGGCAGAAAGCAGGTAGGCGCAAGTAGGACAGGTGAAGAGTTAAAGGCTGTTTACGAAACTTGGTTGGGGTTACAACCCAATGGATCAGGACAGGGGATGGAGGGTTAGGTGGCCGTTGAGCCGATTAGATTATTTATTCGGCTCATTAAACCCTTCAATAGATTCCCATTCTGCACCGATGGATTTTAAAGCCTGTATAGCGGCCTCAGCGTCTTTCTGGGTAAATGGCCTAGCTCCGTTTAGTTTTCTGCTTAGGTAGGCATTTGCGGACAGATTAGAAGGGTACATGAGTGCCGCCACTCGCTTCAAGTCAATTGGGCATTTATCCTTAAGGTATTGTTCAACCGTCATGAGGCAAATATAGAAATAAAAATGTACAATAAAAGTTGTAATATAATTTGTATTGTACAAATATAATTGTACATTTGAACCATACAAACAGCCGGATGTTCGGCAATTAAATCTTAGAAACAAAATGGAAGCATCAGTACACACATATCTTAACAATTTAATCGAATGGTCCTTGCTAGTTAAAGGACAGGCTGAAACTAAAGAAATTCTGGAATCAGAAAACGGTGTTGTTAATCTTATGAGTGAGTACAATGCGGCTTACCAATCTTTCTTTGAAAAGTACATGGATTTATGGGCGCATCAGAAAGAGGCGTTCAATCATGCTCTTATGATTAAAATATACTACGGCATTAAAAAAAATGAAATAGTAAAAGAGGAAAACAAGGCACTTAAATCGTTCACATCTACATTATAATTATGAAAAAGATAATCGAAGTTAATCCGAAATCATTGTCCGGAATTAGAAAGGGAAGCATTATTAAACAAGGCTTACTACAAGGAAAGGTGGTAGGTAGGGAAATAAAAGAGAGGTTCGGATACAACCTTCATCTTTTTCAATTATCCTCTGGAGAGACAATAAAAGCTATAGAGCCACTACTGTAACCACCCAGCCCTGCCGCATCCGTGTAGCGGGGATTAGGTGGTGCCAGATGACTGGCGGGTAAATATTAAGATATGAAAAAGAGAATTTTATTAGCGTCAATTGTTTTTGATTTAAGTACAGCAAGAAATAGCATGTACGCCCCTGTTATTAATTGGTACTTTGATTTTGAAAATAAAGAAATGCCTATCCTAATGGCGGTTAAATACGCTTGGCAAGACCCTCAAAAATCATTTCCTTTTAATGATAAAATAAAATCAATATTTACCGATGGCGGCTTAATAAAACTTTCTGTCGAGACTTTTAAAAATACGGGAGTTAAATATGATGGGCCTATGAATTTGGATATTAGTAATGACTACTACTTATCCATAAAAGGGAAAGAAATAGGTTTTGTTAAGGATTTTGAGACTGCCGTAAAACTATACGGATAATAATCTAAACCCGCTAAACACCGCACCGCCAGCGTCCACCTGCATAAGGCTGGGCGCTTTTGAGGTGCCAGCCGACGGGGTCGGATAAATTGAGTAAAAACTTAGCATTATGAAAACACCAAGTAAAGAAGAAATTAAACGGGCTGCGTTGGATAGTTCAGGCGATTACGACTATCCTATGGATATGGCAGGAGAGAAAGGCTTCATCAAAGGCGCTGAATGGATGGAACAACATCTAGAGCCATTGATTACTGAGTTGGCGATGGAGAAGGCTCGTAAAGCCCATCAGTCTGGCGATGTGATGACGTTGGAGGCGAAAGCCAGTTATTACCGATTTTGGAGACAAAGGGCTAATGGTATTATAAAAAATGCCAGCGATGAATTAAAGCGAGAGGATAGCACATATACTGTTTGGGATGACCAACACCTGAAAGTTCAATATATGATTCTTCAAGCCATGATGGATTTTGCTGATGAATATGCAAAAGCCAAAGCAGACCAGTTACAGGCTGAATTGGAGCAGGTGAAGGCGGAGAGGGAATGGAGGCCTATATCCGAAATTACTGAAAGGGATATTTTGATTATTGCTTTCACTGGGGGCCTTGTTAAAACTTTAGCTCATCTTGATGGCAGATTTTATCCCGGAGACAATACTGAATGGGTGTCGCCCGTAACACATTGGATGAAATCTCCATCTGCGCCCAAAACCCTTCAATCAACCAAACAGTAAGATTATGAAAGTAGAAGAAATACCTGCAAACAAACTGATTTTAATGACACCCCAACTCTATCAAGAGTTTGCTCAGGGGGGTTGTATTCCAGCTTGCCACCTAACCGATGAGTGGATAAATATTGGAGATAAGTTTAGGTTGGTTACTTTGCCATGCGCTTATCACCCTTCTGGCGGGACTGCCGGCCTAGTTAAAATTGAAGAAAGAGATGTTATGTTGTCCGAGTTAGCAGACGAGAAAAAGTTTGTAAATCTTCAATACAAAATGCTAAAGGACTGGGAAAAAGGTCAAAAGCAAGCCATAAAACAAGGCAAAGGTGGATGTTTCAGGGTAAACGGAAAAATAGTTCACTAACAAATCACAAACTAAATAGAGGAATGATTAACCCATAGCCTTTGCACCTCCACGAGGTCGGTCAAACAATACGTATAGACACAGCTCAGGATAACATTGAAAGGCAATGAGTCGAAGTGTTATAAATCTTTCCGTCCAGCCAAGCTAAGTGTAGCAATAACGGTGAAAGGAACACAAAGTGTCGTTTTGATAAGGGTACGACAGGACATTGCAAAGGCTTATTTTAAATAGAGGAATTATGAAAAAAGAAAAAACATGGAGGCCTTATGAGTCTCAAGGATGCCCTAGTTGTAAAAGTACAGAAGGTGAAGTATTAACGAAGTCCAACAAAAATGGTTTCATCTATGATGGAGAAGAAGCAAGATGTCTTAAATGTCATTTCCCTGGTTATATTGTTGTCGAAGATAGTGAGTGTGCGGATATAATCTGGGAAGAGGAGGCCTAACCATGAAAATAATATCAACAGGCGCATCAGAGATACTGCTGGTCAAAAACCCACTGGTAATTAAAGCAGAGAAGGTATGAAGGCAGTATCAATAAAACAGCCATGGGCGCAACTAATTGCGTTAGGCATCAAACCGATAGAGAACAGAACCTGGCCGACTAAGTTCAGAGGCAGGATTTATATTCATGCGAGTGGTAAACCAGTTCCGTTCAATGGTATGGATAATGGAATGAAGTTTACTCAGGATCAACTGAGGGATGTGTTTAAGTTGTGTCCAGTTAGGGATGGCAGGTATGCAGATATCATGAGCAAGTACCCACTTAGTGCCATCATCGGCGAAGTTGATATCATCGACTGCGTGCTTGGTCACGAATCGGTTTGGGCTGAGCAGAGAGCAGTTGTGTTACGCAAAGGCATCGAAGTTGAAGTACCGGTTTATAATTGGGTATTGGCAAACGCTGAAATGTATGAACATCCAATCCTGAATGTGAAGGGTGCGCTTAGTTTTTGGGAGTGGGAGCCTAGTTTACTTTGAGTAAACATTTGATTTGAGTAAACAAACTATATTTGGCGAACGCCATTTAAACATAAATAAATGCTGAAATGAACTACAAAATAATTACAGACGAGGTTGCCTTGAAGTTATTCATCGAATGGCTTCCTGAATTGAAACCGAACGAAACTTTTTACGGATGCTTATTTGCCCGGTCAAAATACTGCAAGGGTATTGCTCATATAAAATCTGACAAGGCTCAACTGAAACGTTTCACATCGGACAAGGGGAGGTTGTTCAATAAAATACAGCAATTGGAAACGCCATTGGGCACATACCTTGCAAAAGGAGTTGGCACAGGTATGGTTGCTGCACCTCAGGAATCACTGGCATTGTACATAACAGCAAACCCACGTGATTTAGAGGCCGCTACTCGATCATCTATCCAGAAACTACAACTACTAAGCTGGCAGCCGTACAATGGCTACAATCCAAACTCTGAGGTCCTGAGCGAGATACAGAAAAGCAAGTCTCGAACCGTTTATGTTACTTTCGATTTTGATTTAGCTAACAAGGAAAGGATCGGTGCAATTATCAGAAAGGTAAATGGTGTAATCAACAGCACTGCATATAGGATATTAGAGACAAGAGGCGGATATCACCTGCTTGTTGAGCCTAGCAAAGTAGATAAGTCATATGCTTCGATGTGGTATCAAAATATGCAGGCAATACTTGCGTATTACAGTTCAGACAGGGATAATATAGGAGATATCATGATGCCTGTGCCAGGGACTTATCAGGGTGGATTTACCCCAAAGTTGTTTGTGTGAATGTGGGCAGAGCTGGAGTGTTTATTGAGTAAAATTAAGTAAATTAGCAGGTATGAAAGCATCAGAATTTAGGATTGGGAATTTTGTAATTAGCAAGTTTACTCTGAATGAGGCAGTAGTTGATGAATACACATTTTCCAAGGTTAAGGATCATACAGCCATGTTTGAACCAATCCCACTCACCGAAGAATGGTTGGTTAAGTTTGGGTTTGAAGCAAGTCCGTTTTTGAACCAGAATATACTTTATAGTTTTGGTATTCTGCATCTTTTACATTCTGACAGCCCAAATTCATACGGATGCTCATTTGATCCTGAAAATAATAATTCATGGTTTAGGGAGGTTCAATTCGTCCACCAACTCCAAAATCTATACTTTGCCCTGACTGGTGAGGAATTAACTATAAAAGAGAAATTATGATTGCCTAATTCATCAAATGCTTATTTTTCCATTCATGGAATTTTAAGTCAATTTCGCTTTCGACCCTAGCTAGATATTTTACGTGTTCTTTCTCGGTTTCCTCGTCGAAGATATGCAACATATAACCGTTCGAATAAGATACCTTATCAAACCAAAATAGATTCCATTCTTGAGTAAGATAATGATGCATAGCATTCTTCACTATAGCATGCCGTATTCGCTTATCTAGTATAAGTTTTTCATGCTCTGGTATGGCAAATATCGCTATGATGCCCTGCCCGCCGGAGGGCCGTGGGCGGTCAATGAATCCAAAAGCAAAAACAAATTTATCTGGTATCTCTGAAGGTATTTTCTCAGCATAATAGACCATCATCTCAAAATTGTACTTTTTGTTGATAACCAGATTTACCATGTCATTCTTTGTCGGTAAAATTTCAAATAAATCCTCCATAAATATTGATTCGGTGATCTAATATAGGATTTTGCACACAATCTACCTCTTACTTGGGCTTAAACTGCTCATAAAATCTCCGTAACTCAGCTGCATCATCTGGATCTTCAATACCGGCAATGTGTGCCTCTATTGAATTAGCATCTACTTCGGATACAGGTTGTGTTTCGCTCAACATCGACATAACGTATTGTACAATCTTATCTGATGACCCAGCGCTGCGCAAATGATTTTGTAAATTAGCATCCCATGCTTCCAGTGCTTCATCAATAGAATCACCAGATCCACGGACAACAGACCGTCCTTGTTTCAATTCAACCATATAACCAGAACCATCAGCAAATACATCCGGACGCAGTGCAATTGCTGCTCCTGTAAACTCCACATCTGTAACTGCCTGCCTTTTCATGTTGACAATAACAACTTGCGTTTCACTGTTGTTTGCTTACCTTTACATCATGGCAGAAAAACCAATACTAAAGACAGCAGAAGAGTACGAAGCGGAATTTCGTGGCTTAGAATTACCTGAATCATTTGAGGTTGCACCTGGTGCATTTGTCCCTGATACAAAAGTTTTTTTAGAGAAATCACTTCATATCTTAAGAACAGGTAGGGATCGTGTTACTGATCCTGTGAGGTGGAGGTTGGACACGTTGTTAGCGTTGGTTAGGAGGGATCAGCAGTAGGGTTGCCCTATTCCTCATACCTCTCAATAGCTTCACCAATCATCTGCGTCAACCCCAACGGCAACAGGTCGGATATATTCCACACAACACTTGTATCAATTGATACATCAGCCATAAGAAGGGCTATAAATTCGCCGGACTCGTAAACCTTGTGCGTTCCGTCCTCCTGTGGGTAGATCGTAAATCTGCGACCTGCTGCAGTGATTATGAATGGTTCCATGGCGCCTCTTGAATTATGGTAGGTATGTCCGTATTGACACGAGGATTAGCTAAATCCTTACTTACTGTATAAGCGGCCATATTTGTATCATCGCAGGGTTGCATGAGAGATACAATCCCATCGTGCCCCAGATCAGGATTAATCCAAGCATCCATATTCCTCTGGTCAATCATTAAAGGCATCCGCTTCTTACTGTTGTGGATATCAGCCATCAGTTCATTGGCCTCGGTGGTAATGATGCTGCAGGTAGCTTCCCAATCACCACCCAAAGGCTGCCAGTACTCGTATATTCCTGCCAGGTAAAAGAAATCATGCTCCTTCGGATGAATCCAATATGGGATCTTATCTTTTCCAATATGCTTCCATTCAAAGAACCCATCAACCGGAATTACGCAACGTCGCTTCACAATAGCTGATCTGAAAGACGGTTTTTCAAATATCGTCTCAGATTTAGCATTCAGCGTCTGGTTTTGCAATTTCTTAGCGCCTTCATATGATTTGATGAATGAAGGTACAAGCCCCCATTTGTAGTGGAATATGCCGGACACGCCGTTATCATTGGCTACTGCCGGCAATAATGGATGAGCAAACCCGTTGGCATGGAAATGCAGCTGATGCAATTCAGGATTGATCATTGGCATTTGCAAAACTCCTTCAAGTTGATTCCTCGGGGCTTTTGTTGTAACGTGATAACACATGTTTATTTTTTCTTATTAGGTTCAAACTTAAATGATTTACGAATAACGTTTATCATTGAATTTAGTTTCGCCTGTTCTCTAGCAACTTTCTCCCCCTGGGCAATCAAAGCATGCCCCGGCTCACATAAATCTATATCCGGTTTCATTCCACCTCCATAAACCTCCTTTTTCATTACCACCTCCTCCCCTGAATCAACATATTCTCTTGGAGTGTACCATTGTTGTGTAGTTGGTGAATAAATTACCCAGCCACCATCATAAGCGCGTTTGGCAATTTCAACCCGTTTCTCCTTCCACTGATCTGTTTTGCTGAATTCTTCTTTTAAGCCCATAACATTTAGTTTGCTAACAAAATTAGTAAAAGTTTAGATCATTTACTAGCGGGTGGTAGTAAGACTATCAGCTTTAGTAGGCGATAATGTCGGGGTATTTTTGGGTTCATAACCGAAAGGAGTAGGACGAGTAATTAACGGATGCGACTAAGCGGTAAACCCAAAAACACTATTTATGTCACTAAAAATTAAGATTGCAGCACGACTGAAAGCAAAAGCGGCAGGAGTGAACCTATCAAAGGAGAGGATTGAAGCTATTGTCACCAGAGCAGAAAAAGGCGGACTAACGGACGAATCGGACGACACCGCAATTGACGCGCAGTTGGACATTATCAATGAGCTGACCCCGTTTACGGAAATGGCTTCGTTGGATGACCACAAAAGGGCAAAAGCCAAGAAAGAAGCTGATGATAAGGAGAAGGCAGACAAAGAAGCGGCAGAGAAAGCAGCTAAAGGAGAGGAAGTTGATTTACCATCTGATACTCCAGAGTGGATGAAAGTCTACATGAAACAGCAAGCAGCTCAAACTAAAGCTTTGACTGACCAGATAGCTGCAATCAGTGGCGAGAAAGTGGCAACAACCCGCAGGGAGCAATTCATTGAGTCCATGAAAGGCACATCAAAAGAATACCAGGCAAAGGAGTTGAAAAGGTTTGACCGGATCAGCTTTAAAGATGATGAGGACTTTACTGCGTTCCTTGAGGACGTGAAAGGTGATCATGAAGCCGCAGTACAGGATGAAGCCAATGCGGGGCTCGGTGGAGACAGACCAGCGGGGGGTACAGGTGGCAGCAATGCCAGTACAAAAAAAGAAGCTACAGAGGCAGAAGTCGATGCGGCAGTAAACGCAATTATTTAAAAAACAGAGAATGTCAACAGCAATCGGAAATTTAGCAAACGCTGCGACAACCATTGGAACCGATAAAGATTCCATTGTCATTGTTGAGTATATCAGCGGTAAAGTTGGCGGTGCGACTTTGGATGTTACAGGATGGACACCGGACACTGTTCCTCGTGGACACGTAATCATCCAGGAAACCGCAACAGGCAATTTGAAGCCTTGGCCATTGAACGGCGGCGCAACAGCATACGCAGCTTTGCCTGCGGATCACACCATTTCACCATACGTAATGGACAACACGGTTTTAACTACCAAGCCATTCGCAGGTCTTATGGATAGGGGTACTGTTAATCCAAATGCGCAAAAATACACTATCAGTTCAGTTTTGGCGAGCATTAAAACAGCTCAGCCGCAAATCATTTGGAGGGCAGACTAATTATGGAACCATCATTATTTACCGCTTGGGTAGCGAAGTATTTCAAACCCTTAGTAGCGAAGGTCGTTGAGAAAATCAATGGCACAAAAGTACCAGACACGTACCGTCACAAGACGATGTTACGTAAAGAGTATTCTCCGACTCTAAAATGGAGCTCAATTAACGTTGATGGATCTACAGTGGCCGCTGATGTTGTGGCTATGGATTCGCCATTACCTCTGAAAAGAAGGGATTCGATCTCTAAGGCTGATGGTGACATTCCTAAATTGGGTATGAAACTCGGCTTGAATGAGCGTACAATGACTGATTTGAATATTCTGGTTAATAGCCCGTCTGTTCAGGAAAGCACCATTGTTTCTAAGCTATTCCAAGATACAGCTAGATGTATTACCGGTATTTATGAGCGCTTGGAATTTATGTTCCTTCAGGCTTTATCCACTGGTGTAACGCTGATCCCTGACACTGAAAACGTTGGTTTAGGAATCCGTGTAGATTTCGGTTATAAGGCAGCCAATAAATTCGGTGTAGCAGTAGTATGGTCGGCTGGAGCAACAGGAACGCCATTGAGCGATTTCAACAGGGTTAAAGATGCGGCAGAAGCCAATGGCGACATTATTACTACAGTGATGATGGACACGTTTGCTTTCAACAACATGCTGAAATCGACTGAGTTTAGAGAGCGTTATGCCGGTTCACTGGGTATTTCAGTAAATACCTCATCAGTATTGCCAATCCCAAACAAGGAGCAAGCAAAGTCCTTTATTCTAGGTGAATACGGATGGACAATTGATATTGTAAGCCGCACTGTTAAAACAGAGAAGGATGGAGATAAAACGAACCGTAAGCCATGGGCAGAAGGCGCAGTTGTTTTCCTTACTACCACTGAAGTAGGTACACTTACCTGGGGAACTTTGGCCGAAATGGTTCACAAAAACAAAGCAGTTGACTACCAAGTTGCTGATGAGTTTATCCTCGTGTCTAAGTTCCACAAAGTTGATCCACTCAAGGAGTTTACAAGCTCGCAAGCTCTTGTGCTACCGGTAATCAACAATGTTGATGAGATCTATCTGTTGGATTCTAAAACCGTTCAGGCGTAATGGAAAATTTCACCAAGAACTCTTTAAAAGCGGCCGTTGCAAAATACGGCTCGCTTCACACAGACGGCAAGGCCGAAGCTGATGTGAAAGCAGAATTGGTTTCTGATGAGCGTGGATTTACTCCAGAGCAGATTGACGAAATCTATGCCGCCATCGTTGCTACTCCTGACTTGTTTGAGCAAGGAGGCGACAAAGGTGGTGATCAGGAAGATTTGGACAATGAGGACAAAATGGAAGATCAAGAAATCCCTGAATGGGCAGCATTAAAGCTAATCGGAATCTTCAAGCCATTGTTTGATGAGCTGAAAGAAGAAATAGTTGAATTGCGCAAGTCATTGGCTAAATCAGCTAAGGAAGCCACGCCAAATGCGGTTTTCCAATCATCCGTTGAATTTGATCCAGAGACTGACTATATCGTTGCTGCTGGCAAATCTTTCCGTGATCCAAAGGACTTCACTAAGGAGTACGCTGCAGGCGATGACGTAACCCATTTGGGTGCTGATAAGTTATTGGCCCTATTATCCAACGGCTTAATCGAAGAAGCATAATGACCATAAAAGAAGCCCTTTCAACCAAAACAGCACCCCTGTCATTGACAACAGGTGCGCTTGACCTTGCAATACTTGAAGCTGGATTAGACGGTACGGCCGCATACGATCCAATAGCAGACGGTAAAGCAGTCGATATGGTGTGGGCGGGGCTTCTTTTATCCACTATTCAAATAACTGAGGTTCGTGAGGATGATGTAGCTATTAAATATAGCGCTGATCTGAAAGGCATCTACAGTTGGTTAATGAGGAAGTGGGGCATGGTTGATCCGTTTGCGCCGAGTAAACCAGTAGTAAGACAAGTTCTAAGATGGTAACGCGTCCGCACATATTGACCTATACAACACCTGGTATTCCAGGAGGCGAAGATGAAAACGGATTCCCGCTTCCTGATGTGCCGGGGGCAACCGTGCAACTACCATGCAGGTTCGTGGCGGGTGGTCAGCGTATCTTTAAGAATGAGGATAGCACTGAGGTTGTACAGAAAGGCCGCATCAGCGTTAATCGTGATTCTGCCATGCCAAAGCAAATGCAGGAGGTGATTGTGACGATGGGTGATCGGGAGTTGTTTAGAGGCCCTGCAATGGAAATATATGCGGGTGGACAGTTAACGAGATGGAGGATTGACGTGTGATACAGCTGGAGCGGGCATTTAATATGGATAAGGTCAGTAAGTATATTGATCGCAGGATTGGAGAACGTACTAATGAGATTGTGGATTTCCTTCGTGTAAAAGGAATGGAGTACACAAGATTAGCCAGGCAGAAAGCCTTTGCTTCCGTTAACAAGGCATACACCAATAGAACTTGGAACCTTGTATCATCTGTTGGATTTGGAATAGCTAAAAGCGGGCTGATTGTAGAATCATTTTTTCCAGTTCTCCGTACTGGTTCTGAGGGATCAGCAAAAGGTGAAAAGGTAGCAGAAAAGGCAGCTAAGGAGTTATGTGGTGCTGATGAAATTGCATTGGTATTGGTTGCAGGTGAGGATTACGCCTCATTCGTTCAATCAAAAGGATACGATGTAATTGCAAATACTTCCGATGAATTTCAGGCTTACATCATTTCAAAATGGAGGGGCTATATATGAAAGATGTATTTGATATGGTGTCCGATGTGCGGGCATTATTGAACGTGCCTGTATTAACCACATTGATAGATGGTAAGGTTTACAACAGCATTCGCCCTGATGGATCCACTAAAGTCGATGTTGTGGTGAATGGGCTGGGGCTTACCCAAACTCAGGACCAGATTGGCTCAGGTAACATCAATATCTATGTGCCGAAGATAACATCAGGAGGCGTTGCGGTACCAGATCAAGCAAGAATGTCATCACTGGGGAAAGTTGTATCTGGCTTGATAAAATGTGTTTACGCATCATCATTCAGGGTATTCCTTGACGGACAGGCAGAACCAATGAAGGACACTGATGGATCTTATTATGTGAATGTGAGGTTCAAGTATTATTCGATACAGAGTGAACAAGTAGAGATTTAAAAATAAACCGCCAGCAATGGCATAAACCGCTGAACTGAGAGGTGAGGCATAAAAACAAGGAGTATCATGGCAACAAATTTTGTAGGTGGAGTAGAGAAGGTAAGAATTGCTCCCGCTGTTTTTACAGAGGCAGGAGTTACCACGGGATTATCGACGGCAGTTCAATTGGAGTTTATCGCCAATGATACCGTTGCATACACAAGAAATTCGGATACACAAACCGATTTAACCGCTGAGGATAAGGATGTACCTGTATTGACTTTCTTCGTTCCAGGAGAAGCAGATCAGATAGCTATTGGTGTTCTGCAGCAAAAGCCTGAGATCATGGCAATGTTGGAAAACATTGTATACACGCCTGCGACAACTAAAATCGTCAATTTGGCAAAGCGGAAGGTTGCAAACCTAATGATCGAGATCACGACTCGTTCGATGAAGGACAACCGCAAGCAAATTATTGTATTACCTAATGTTCAGGTGGTAACTACCTATACAGGTAACCTGACCAAAGCTGGTGTTCAGCAAATTTTGCTTACAGGTAAAGTAGGTACGTTCACAACGACTGCAGATTCTAAAGACGCAATCAGCATCAAAACATGGGTGACTGAGGCAGGTGCAGCAATTGACTCTACAACCCCATAATCATGGTAAAGGTCGAAGTAGTCAGCGATTTCTTCGTAGAATCTACGAGTGCGCACTATATCAAAGGATGGAGAGGAGAGGTCAGCAATGAATTGGCCAAGCGCCACGGTCCAGATGGTACAGGGCTTTTGAAAGAGTTGCCCAAGGGAGCTAAGTTAAGTCCATTACCAGGTGAAACACCGTCACCAGAGGCAGACACTGCCAGTTAATAAAAAGCCCTGCCTGAACTAAAGACAGGGCTTTTTTAGTACTCAATCCCATAATAAACGCATCACAATGCAAGAAAGAGAAATACTAAAATCAGTCACCGATACATTAACGGGTAAGCGGATATTTGAAATTACAGTGCCGGCTAAGTGGATGCCGGAATACGTGCCGCCGCCACTACCTGAATACACATTTGTAGATTGGTTGCTGAGAAAAAAAAGGCCATTACCTGAGCCTGAACCAGAAAAGGAAACACACAGAACATTTGAAATTTGGCCATGCGTAGTTGCCAATCAATATAGGATCGCTGGCAATGCTGCATTGCTTACTGAGAACTTATCAGACAATCATTCGGACAACATCCAATTGATTATGGACAATCAGCCTTTGGTTGTTTACATCGTAGCATCGGCAATACAGAATAACCACTTGGAACCAGATCCAGAATTGGTGCAGTTCATTACCAATAATTTCGATCATGAGGATTTATACACTTCGCTAAGGGCCGCATTCAGCAATATGGGTATGCAGTCTTTTTCGAATTCTATCGCCTTACTAAAAGGGACAGTGAAGATACTGAAACCGGATCAGGAAGCGAGTCCAGTAGACGGGAAAGAGTTAATAGCTTCCCACATTCAAACATTGGTTCAGTCTGCAAATACTTCGGATGGACTGAGTGGGACGTGAAATGGAAACTTACGTGGGATAACTATATCCTTTACCTGGCAGGCATACCTAAAGCACCAGATCCAAAGGATAAGCCAAAGGAAGTGATTGAGACAAAGGATTCAGATGATATATTTTAGAATCAGGCTGCTATATCCTCTGATGATATACCGTTTTTAGCAAAATATGTTTTAAGCTTAATTAAAAGCTTCGTAGATTCGATGAAATTGTCCTTTTGAACTTCATTTTCAGTTTCTGGGTCTAGTATGCCGTCATACCTTGCTTGCTCAGAATATTTTTGTAGGGCACTATACCAATCCCAAACGTGTTGCGGGAATGGTGTAATTGGAGGCTGCCTCCTTGTTCTTTGATCAAGGCTGTTTTTAATATCTTGATGTGTTCTACCTGGATTTACCCCTCTTTTTTTACAGAAAGCGTGCAACAAGTGAAGAGCACAGTAAAATGTTGCTGTGACCTTCCAGTCAAAATACAGATCAGGAAAAGAGCTAGTGCATGATTTTATAAAATCTTCATTATGTTTAGCTTGAAGAATGTGTGATTGCATTATACCTGACAACTAACTTAAAGCAATCTCATCTTTCAAATTTGATTTTTCCAGCACTCTCTTCGGCAAGAACTTGACCGTAATTGGCATTTTATCACTAAATCCCAAAGTTTCATAGTGTGAAATGAAATCGAAGAATGTCATTCTATTTTTAGTGTTGTCGTTCTTCAATACGACATAGTAAGTCAAATCATTACTGCCTGAAACATTGAAGACTTTTTCTATAAGGGGACTTTTAAGTCTAAAATATTCTAGGCATAATTCATTTATAGTATTTTTCAAATCTTGAAATATTCCATGATAGGCCTCAACTAATGCCCCAAATGGATTCAAAACAAAGGTTTCAATCTTTTGAGCCAAGGTGGTATTTATACCCATCTCTCGCATGTCTTGACTGTGAACCACGTCTTTCCTTAGGATTGATAAAAAGTCTCTAACCTTGTCGGAAGATTCTTCTTTATGAGTTAAAATAGCATTCATGTCGGTATATAGAATTCTTGATATTTTTATACAAAATAAGCCTGACTTTTCACGCCTGGCTATTCTATGTTGTATTTAAATATAACCAAATATATACCATTTATAATAAATTTATATACTGTTTAGTTTCCGTAAAGGGAATATCTATATCAAGATTCTATATCCTACAAATAGAGTAAATGATATAAGTTATATACACAGCTGCTGCATATAATTTGTGTATATACACTTTTTAGACTCTCAGCCGAAACTTTAGCTCCGTGGATGAACTCCGATGCACTCGAATAGCAATTAGAGTCTTAAATCGAAAATTATCAAAATTACCAGTCGTTATTTAGATTGATTATAAATTGCATTTTTATGACTTTCTATTGCTCAAAGTTACCGTCTCGGATCACTTTTGACCTATATCCGCGACAAAATACCTATATATATATGATACAATAATATTCGACAGTTCATAATATATATTACTAATATTCACTAGTAAAGCGGTAGTTAGTAATGCCGTCTTGTGCAACGGTAATTTTGCTGTATGGCAGAACTACTTGATTTTAAGGCCAAAGTTGATTTTACACAGGCCCGCAGGGATGCTGCAGAGTTTGAGCGATACTTGAATGGCATCGGCATAGCGCCTGCAAATACAGCTAATTTCACATCGGCCAACAACGCTATGACACGGGCGATACGTGACAGCATGTTGGAGACCGAACGGTTAAGGCAGGAGAATATTCAATTGCAGAAGCAGTGGCAGCGGGGAGCGATCACATTAAATGAACTTTCAGCTAGGCAACGTGCAAATACAATAGCGAGGCAGGAGGCAACTGCGGCAGCACGAGCAGCTAGGCAGGCACAGGTTGCTGTAAATGGTTCTTATCGTGAAGCTCAACAGCGCCTGCGTGAACTTGGTGATCGCATCCGATCTGTAGAGGGTGGATTCGCTAATCTGGGAAGGGTTCAGCAGGCCCGTATTCGTGAATACAGGCAGTTGAATGATCAGTTGCAGGCTTTCGACAGGCAGATGGGTAATCATCAGCGTAATGTTGGTAATTATCAGAGTGTATTAGGCAGTGTTCGCGGGCAACTGGTTGGATTAACCGCAACTTACTTATCGGCAGCTGCAGCTATACAATTGGTTGGCTCTACCTTTACACAGTCATTGAAATCAGCTGCAGTACGTACCTCGTTAGAATTTACCTTTGGTTCAGTTGACTTAGCTGATGCTAAGTTGGAGCAGTTATTGGACACCGCTAATCGGCTTGGCGTAAATTACAATGCATTGGTGAGTAGCTATAAGTCATTTGCGGGGGCGGTAGTTGCTTCAAATTTTGACTTTCAGCAGGGAGAGCGGATATTCAATGCTGTAGCCGGGGCATCCAGCCGATTGAAGCTATCCAGCGAAGATACAGAAGGAGCATTGCGAGCTTTGCAACAAATGATTTCGAAGGGGAATGTTCAGGCAGAGGAATTGCGGGGCCAGCTGGGCGAACGTATTCCTGGTGCGTTCAGTATCGCAGCCCGGGCAATTGGAGTTACCGAAACCCAGTTGAACAAGATGCTTCAAAAAGGCGAGGTGTTAGCTGCGGATCTATTGCCGAAGTTGGCGACTGAATTGGAGAAAACATTTGGATTGGAAAGTACAAAGCAGATTGAGGGCATGAACGCTGAAACTGAGAAGTTTTTCAATATGTTTTCAGGTGCAGTTGCGGAGAGCAGCAATATCAATAAATTCTTTACTACCGTACTGAAAGGATTTAATGAGATATTTGGTACCATATTCAAAATGGTTAATTCAGATTCTTGGTCTGAGTTCTGGACAAGATTAACAGTAGGAACCGCAATTGCAGATTCGGTAAAGGGTATTGAGTCTGCCGGTAATCAAGCCAACAAAGCAATCGCCAACACTTTAAATATTCCAGATAATGATCCTAAGAAGGCGTCAATGGCTTATGAGGAATTATCATTGGCATATGACAAGGTGACTAAGTCGGTAAAAGAGTACCAAGACGGGATAAAGGCTGGAACTTTAAATGACGGAGGTGCTTTCACTTTACAAAGCCTACAGAACTCAGAGCGGTTATTGAAAGCCAGATTGGAGCAGGTTAAAACATTACTTCCGGATGCGGCTAAATCTGCTACCAAAGTATTAAGTGAAACCGAGAAACGTGCCCAAGAGAATGCCATTAAGTCGAGAAATGATTTACAGGCCAAAATTGACGACCTGACAAAAAAAGGTGTTGCTAAGCAATTGGATTCCGATGAGCAGGAAGTGGAGTCTGTTAAATTAAAATATGCTGAAATGCGCAGGCTTGCTGAAAGGTTCAATAATGACTCCAAGAATAAGAAACTAGGACTGCGTGTTGATGGATCCAGCCTGTCACGTGGTGAGGATGCGGAGATATCTGCCATTAAATACAAGCAGGATACTGAAAAGCTGAAACTTTCCCTCGATAAGCAAAAGGAACTGTACGATCGTTTCGAGGCTTATAAAGCTGAATTAGGCAATAAGGCAGCAAATGAAAGATTCGGCTCAGAGGTAAACACAGCTAAGAAGTATGCAGACGTGTTGCAGGATGAGTATGATAAGGTCTTGAAGGAAGGCTCAAAAACCGGATTTACAGGAGCAATGAATGAGCGTCTTAAATACTTGGAGAAAGGTATCAATGCTGAGGCTGTATTAGAAAATAAGAAGCAAGAGGATTTGATGAAGTCATTGCTTGATTTCGATAAACGAAGAACAGCACTTACCGACAAGTATAATGCCGATAAAGCCGATATCATCACCAAAGGTGGTGGTAAAGATTTGGACATCCTGGACAAAAACTACAAAGAACAACTTGCCAAACTAGGCGATACACACCTGCAGGAACTGGATGCTTTCAAACTGCTGTATGCAGGTATTGATCGGTTATCCGATGAGAACGCGTTGAAGGTAGTTGGCAATGCTGAGGATGCTTTGAAGACATTGAAAGGCAAAGGCATAGTGATCAGTAAGGAATTAGAGGCCGAGTTGAAAAGGTTGTTTGCTGACACTCGCAGGTCCTTGGCAGACAGGTTGCCTGACAGGCTTATTGCTGTGGCAAATCAGATCGACAATATTGCTGGTGTAGTAGGTGATTTGGATGAGACCTTCGGTAAAGTGTTGGGAACTTTGGGTAATGTTGTTGGCCAAGTCGGTAATATTAAAAAAGGATTTAATGACATCAAAAACGCTCAGTCAACAGGCGATACGTTGGGATCACTGGAAGCCGGCCTTGGCATACTCGGCGCAGGCATTTCCATCTTCCAATCAGTATTCAAGCTGTTCGACCGGAGTGCGCAAAGGGAGGAGCAGGCCGCATATGCCAGGGATTTACAAAACAAGCAAACCGAGGCTTTAAATAAGGCATTGGAGAGGCAGGTTGCACTATTGGATGAGGTATACGGTACTGAAAGGATAGCAAAGTACAGCGAGGCTATAGCTCAGGCACAGGCCAATGAGAAAAAGTATCAGGATCAGTTAGCCGGTCGTTTAACGCTCACTGGAAATGCTGCAATTGATAAGGCAATCGCTGAATTTAATGATACAGGCAAAGTCGATTTTTTCTATAAAAGCATAATTGAACAACTGCAGTCAGGTGGTCGTAACAATTTACCAACAGACATTGCCAGTCTACAGGCACTACTTGACGAAGGGAAACTCGATGCCGCCACTTCTACTATCGTACAAAACCTAATTCAGGCCAACAAGACCGCTCAGGAGTTAGCAAACAACCTTCGGGCAGAAACGGTTGGAACAGGGTTAAGTACCATAGTTGATGAATTCATTACCGATCTAACAGACGGTATGGATGGAGTTGAAGGGTCGTTGCAAAACGCTATACGCCGAGGATTATTGAACGGCTTGAAATCCGATTTAACGCAAAAGTATATCCAGGAGTTTTACGCGCAACTGGACAACGCTTTGAAGGATGGACAGATATCGAGCGAAGAGGATGAGCAATTGAAAGAACTGTACAAAGCTGCTGAGGAGTATGGTAAGCAGAAGCTGGATTACATCAATAGCGTGGCTCCGGATTCTGACAACGGGGGGCAGCAGGACACGTTGAAGGGTAGGATCGAATCCATCACCAGCAATCAGGCCGATAAACTGGAAGGCGTATTTCGTGCGGTTCAGGTGAATGGCATTAAAACTAACGCTTTACTAATGGAGGGTAATAACTGGATGTCTCAGACCTATCAGGTAGTTACGGGTAACTTAGCGGAGCTGGTGAAAATTACTGCTAACACAGGCAGGACAGCGGATAACACTGAGCGGTTGCGTGCAGTGGAGGACAGCTTGAAAAGTATCGACAAAAAGATGAACAACGGAACGAATGCGATGCAGGGGAATGGGTATACAACAGGGATATAAAGCACCCACAAGGGGATAGGATACAGACAGGAATGGCGGAACAAGCTGAATTGGATGGAATAGGAATGGAGGCAGCGTTTAACGCCGCCTTCCTGTCTGGTTTAAAAAACATGGAACGCCCTGCTGATGTAAAGGCTGTCGATTCTCAAAGCTGGCCTGAGCGAAATGGGCGCGAATATATCCTTACTGACAAGCTTGATGATTATGATGTGTCGCTTGAATGCGTGGTTCAGGGAGATACGACTGCAGAGGCCATTACTAATAAGGATGCGCTTATACTGGCACTCAACCCCTTAGTCATCCACACATTACACGTGATCAGTACTAATAAAACTTACAATATCAAATACAATAAAACTACAGGGTTTGATTTCTTACAAACGAGCACGGGGTATGGTATAAAGATGACCCTTGATCTTACTGTTTTAGTGGGAGTTGATCAGGTAATAAACACATTAATTTTAGACGGGAATGGCAACTGAGTACAGCAGGATATTAATGCGCAGGCGAGCCCTAGCAGAATGGGAAGGACTGAACGAAATCCTCATGGAGGGTGAATTCGGTATTGTTCTGGAAACTTCGCCAGCAAAGTATAAGATTGGTGATGGTATTACTCCTTGGTCTGAATTGCCTTACGTATTGGACAATGAAACTATTCAGGAAGCCATTGATGCGTTGCAAGCCGGACAAATCACGGCTCAGATCGGTGTTGCTCCGCCTGTAAATGTTTCGCTTGCTAATGTTGATACAGCGGGAACTTATCCCGAGTATAGCGGATTGACCGTTACTTCCGCTGATTTACTCGCCGGATTCGTCCAGTTCTTCAAGAAGGGATCTGTATGGGAGAAGGTAATTAAGCCTGTGCCTGGATTAAGTGCGTACACTACTAAATCCGAGCTTGAGACAAAACTAGTGACAACTACTGGTGATGGAATCCAACTTATAGATAAAGATGGGAATATAATTCTTCAGACATCTTCAGATGGTAGTATAGAGGTCATAGATTTATTACTGCAAATACTAAAAGTCGGTTCTAAAATTAGCTTATCAAATTATGATATAGCTACCATTCCTGGATATGCATTCGTCGATTACGATTCTGAAGGATTTATTAGGTGGGGTATTACCGATGATGGTAAGTTTATTGGTTCTACTGACAATGGGGGCGGATCAATAACTCCTACAACTGTAAAACCATTATTGAAATCTGATATGATTTGGAAATCGGTTTACGGCCAAAGTCTATCATTAGCAAGTCCAGCAGATGGTGATGTTGCTGTTCATACAACAGCTAGACCTAATTTGTTTATGTTCTATGGAGGGGTTAATTCGATTAGAGCGGTAGATGCAAACACAAGAACAAATTCTATTGTACCACTCATTGAAGGTCCTTATGCGCCATCAACCCAAACCACTGAGACCTTAGGTTATTCTATAGGGTCAACTTTTTTAGAAGCATTATTAACTGAAAACAAATTTACTATAGATACCGATAATCAATTCGATGTCCTTGTTAGCTCAGATGGAAATGGGGGCATGAGTGTCCTTCAATTGAGTAAAGGTACATCCCATTATACCAGGTGGTACGCGTCCCTAACTGCCGCTAAGGCTAGAGCAAATGAGCTTGGTAAAACATTAAAGTGCTTAACAATAGATTGGATTCAAGGGGAGCAGGATATAGAAAATCTAACCACTAAAGCTGATTATAAGGCGAGAGTACTGCAGCTATATAATGACATGTCATCCGATATTAAATTAGTCACAGGACAAACAGAAGATCCAATATTCGTGATGGCTCAAACTGCATCTCACAATCATTATAATATGTATCCTGAAATCGCAATAGCCCAATATGAATTATGTGTAGAGAATGCAAATTTTGAACTTGGTTCTTGCTTGTATCACTTCGACTATCAATCTGGCAGTACAGGGATTCCAAATGCAAATGTGCATATGTCAAGGGATAGTTATATGAAGATGGCTTCTGATCTAAGTTACACAGGGAAAAGAAGGCTAATAGAAGCCGATAAAAAAAAGTTTATCTATCCAATTTCAATTTTTGTTCAGGGGAATATCATTGAAATAATTTTTAATAAAAACTATGGTCGATTGGTATTCGATACAGCTACCGTAACTGATCCGGGGAACTATGGATTTAATGTGAGATCTGTATCGGGCATATCCGGTACTAATATTACTATTTCTTCCGTGAAAATTGTACGTGAAGATACGATTAGAATTGTCCTATCACAACCAGTAGTAGCAGGTAATTCTCTTACCTATGGACAAAATGGTTTGCCAAGTAGGGACGGTCGATCAGTGGGCGCAAGGGGGTGCTTACGAGATCAAACAGGCGACTTGCATAAGAGAAATATCTACCCAGGAGAGGAATATAGACTTGACAAGTGGTGCCCAATTTTTGAAAAAATTTTTTAGCATATATATTATGGGAATAGCAATTAGAAATAACACAGGAAGCTACTCAAGAAGCCTTGGTAATGTTTATCCTGATAACGAATTATTATTAAAGCAGGGCATCTATGATGACCTTACCAGAAGAAATGCATTTAAAACTTTCTATGCTTCATTTGTAGCCGCCGGGTTTATGGCTAAATTTGATGTTTTTCGCCTCTTATATGGAGGGACGGCAACTGCTGATAAATTCAACCTGATAAATACTGCAGACACAGATACGGCGCATAGAGCGACGTTTTCAAATGATTCTCCAGCCGCACATACAATATCAGGATTTCAGCCGCTAACATCTGGGTCTGCAGGATCAGGCAGAATTATAAAATCTAACTTTAAAATACCTGTTGGAGCTGATCTTGCAAATAGTCATTTCCACGTATTTAATACGACATCGGAAAATGGCGCATCCAGCGGTGTAAATAAATATCTAATTGGTGCGGTATCTAACGTTGGCAACGCAATAAATGTGAAGTTACAGAGAAACGGTGCTAATAGAACAATCGGTAATATAGATCCTATCACTTCTGCGACAAACGTCGGCCCCGGTTCTGGAGCCTATGATGTAACTAAGAAGGGACTTCTATCTATTTTTAGAGTAGGTACGGCAATCAGGTTGTATGATAATGGTGCTCAGATAGGGAGCAGGACGGCTACAGATTCTAGTTTTGTTTCCGATGGAACCGTTGAAATATGGGAGGGTGGCTTTAACTCTGAGACTAGTCCCGCATTTATTACAGATGCAAAATTAGGAATTATAGCATATGGCATTGGTAAGGTATGGACATCAGATAATGAAATATTGCTTAACACAATGTTGAATAAGTTCTTTACTGATCTAGGAGTGACTATCTAATGCACTACACCATCTACCGAAACACCTACGCAATACACACCTTCGAACCAACAGGCCAGCAGGAGCGTGAACTTATGGTAAAGGACATCGTGCCTGTCCAGTTCAGCTCCCAGATACCTGTACACCTCCAAATCGGGGACTATATCGATGTTTGGGGGAGTAGATATGAGTTGTATGAAATACCCGAAGTCACAAAGGGTAGCACTATGGATTACCAATACTCATGCGAATTCAAAGCCCTATACTACAAACTATCCAAATGGAAGTTCAACGGATACGACAGCGCAAACCAGTTAACGCTTAAGCGGGTTGAGTTAATGCTTACCCTCGATGAGTTCGCAGATCTGCTGGTGGCCAATGCAAATAGGAACGGTTCAGGATGGACTAAAGGTGAGGTTATCGAAACTGAACCGATGTATCTTATTTTTGAGGGAGAGAACATATTGGAAGTGGTTTCCCAATTAGCGGCCAACTTCAAGACCGAGTGGTGGTTTGATAATAAAGTACTGAACTTTAGCAAGCGGGGAACCTCAACTGGTGTCAAGTTTGAGTACGGATATGACAAAGGGTTACGAGGTGGTATGCAGCGCACCAATGTTAACGCAACTACCGTGTTCAGCAGATTACGTGTGGAAGGCAGTACTCAGAACCTACCGGAATCCTACAGGTTTGGTCAGACAAGATTGCAGCTACCTTCACCAATGACGTTCATTCAAGGTACTAAATACGGCCCTGATGAGATTGAGGCTGATGTAGTATTTGATGACATCAGGCCAGAACGGATTGGTACAATCACCAGTGTCGGCGATATCTACACTTTTACCGACACAGGAATGGACTTTGACCTGAATGTCTATCTGCTACCCATCAGCGCTAAAGTCTCGTTCTTAACCGGAAATCTTGCGGGGCAAAACTTTGAAATATTGAAAGGTGGGTACAATCATGCAACTAAGACATTCAAGATCGTAAAGTCAGAACTGGAATCGCTCACACTGCCTAACGAAGATCTTCATCCTGAGGTAGGGGATACCTACTACATCTTTGATATCAGATTACCAGAGCCATACGTGACAGATGCGGAGGCTAGGTTACTTGCACGAGGTAGCGAATATTTCACTGAGAACGCCGCTCCTAAAGTGACCTACATACTTCCACCCGATCACTTTTACTTTACAAGGCAGTCGCTCACTCTTTCGCTTGGTGATTACTACCATGTTAAAGATTTCGACCTGCTACTGAATAAGGATATCCGACTAACCGGTTATACTCGTGATTTGCATGAGGAGTTCAAGTACACCGCCATGATCATTTCCGATACGCCTCAGGGAGCATCATTCGGCAGACAGATGGCGGAGGCAAGGGAGTTGAAGAAGGCGATAGGGGTGAGTAAGATCAAAGACATACCCCGTTCCCGATTGAATTGGAGGGCTACCAATGAACTGGCTACGATGATCAACACCATCAAGGCTGAAATGTCCCTGATCATTATCGATGGTGGTAATTACCAGACGGATATCATATCCACGTCATCCGTAACCACGTTTGAATCTACCGCCGGTCAAATTGCACATGAGCAGTACACCGACTACCTTAATGGAATATGGGATGTTCCTGCGTTTACTGGCAGCTTAGCTGCTACCTGCCTATACTTTGTATATGTCAAAGCAGATCGGTTTGAGAATATCGCCGAAATGGTACTCAGTCAGGGTAAGATAGGCGTTGAGGATGATCCGGACTTTTATTATTTCCCCTTCGGCCAAATATCAAGTGTATTCAGTGGGCAGCGCCTATTCACATCCCTGAGGGGTTACACGCGAACTGTGGCTGGCACTATTAGCACTGGGCGGATTCAATCCACTGATGGGCTCACTTATTTCGACCTTGACAACGGCAAACTGGTGTCTGCCAATGCAGAGATTACCGGAAAGATTGTGGCAGAGTCTGGGGAGATTGGTGGTTTTACTATCGAAAATAACACCTTAAAGTCTGGCAATCTTACACTTGATTCAGTAAATCAGAGGATATTATTCACAAATAGCAATACTGCTGATAAAGCATTTTCGGCAGTAGGAGGCGCATATAATGCAGTGCCAGGTATTGGTGTAGCGCCAGCAATTTTTGCTAATCAGCGCGCTCAGTCAGTAGCTGAGAATACAACATTAATCCTTTCTGCAAAAGGATCTTCTCTAAAGAATACAGCGTTAGAAATTATAGAGGGCGGAATTAGAGTTAATGGTAAGGACGCGGGAACTCAGTATGTTGCGCCTGGCAATTGGTTGAGATTTGAAAACGGATTATTCGTTGGGATTACTTAAAGTCCCAACGAAATCAATTTATTGTATGCCTTCCCCGCGCCTAATTGCTCATTCATGGATACTTCTTTGTCCCCTGACTTAATCGAAGCTTTTACAGTTTGTAAAGCTTGGTTCGAATTAACATAAACATGAATTTGAGCGATTTTGCCAGCCGTTCCTATTTGGGATTTTGACCAAACACCTGTTACAGATATTGCTTTTGATGGATCGCCAACTGGCCCCGGCTGATTTCCATCTAAATAAATAGTGCAGTCAGAGCATTCCACCAAATATAATACTTCAGCAGATTTAATCTCAGGACGGTCTTTTTTACAAGCCACTAGGGATGTTGAAACTAGTAAAAAGAGTATTAATTTTTTCATGGTGTAAAGTTAATAATAAATGTAAAGATTTCAATAAGTCAAATCTCTGGCATTAATCCGATATCCCATATAGTACAATTGTACTGATTTGTTTACCAACAACCAAACGTAAACAGCCATCCACGCCACACACGGACATAGGCCATACTTTTGTGTATACTGATTAAGTGAGATGGCAAATTTCGAGATAGCAGAAGCAATTACAGGAAGAAATGAGGGCGGATATGCAAATAATCCAGCCGACACGGGCGGGGAGACTTATGCAGGCATCGCTCGCAACCATTGGCCGAAGTGGCAGGGGTGGGCAATGATTGACCAGATTAAAAGCGCTTATGGCAGTTCAGCCATTGTAATTAATAGGCAAGCAAAGGCAAACCCATCGCTTACTAAGCTCATCAGTTCATTCTACAAACAGAATTTTTGGGATGTAAACCGACTGGATGAAATATGTGATCAACAGATCGCCAATACTGTTTATGACTTCGGTGTGAATTCAGGGACTGGAAGAGCAGCGAAGTACTTGCAGTCGGTAGTAGGCGTCACACAGGACGGACAGATCGGGCCTAAAACTATTGCCGCCGTTAACAGGTTGGATTCCGCTGAAACTCACGGTAAATTCAATTCGGCCCGGGAGTCATTTTACAGGTCAATAGCAAAAGGCAATCAGGCTCAATTCCTGAAAAGTTGGTTGAGTAGGCTTAAAAAGTACACTGTATAACATGCCAGAACTAAAAGACATTACACCAAAGATATCCTTTAACCAGGTACTCAAGTCACCACCAACGTATTTCATGATGGTGGCTATTTCTATTGCGTGGTATTTCATATTTCAATTCACAGGGAGCACTGATCAGGTAAACATTAATTGCGAAGCTGAGAAGAAGCAGCTCCGTATTGAGCTGACACAAGCCCGTGCGGATAAAGATGCGCTCACTACCGCCTTGCTAGTTAAGAACGGGATTATACTGCAACAGGCTCAGGATAAGAAGGAACTGGATAGCACAATTAGAACAACGGTCGGCCAGAAGGCTAAAAAGATAGTTAAGGAGGAATAGTTATGAAAAACATTAAATTATACGTGGTCATCGGATTGCTGGCAATAGGCTGCGCAATTCTCGCTGTGAAGGTTATACATCAGCAGGCAACACTTACCGACAAGGATAAGCAGGCGGCAAAAGTCACGAAAGCAATTGTTACTGAAGCTAAAGAGATTGCCCGCAAGGTTGACGAGAAAGGCATCGAGCAAGTGTTGTACGATGTTACCGGCAATAAAGCTACAATTGATCAGGTTCAGTCAAATCAGGCGACCAAGGGCATTATTGACACTACAGCTATGGCATTGGATATCCGCACGAAGCAGTTGAAGGAAATATTGGTTGTGAAAGGGGTACTGGAAGCTGAGAACCTGAAATTGCGTAGGCAACTGGATGCCAATAACAGGCCTTTTTATACTTACCAGGGACAGGGCTTGAATTTAAAGTTCACGCCTCCTTACAACGATCTGGATACTGCTGATCAGGGTACCGCTGATTTTAACGCCAATGTTTCCATCAAGGCAACGCAGTACTGGAAGAGAAATTGGTTTCTTGGTAGTAAGAAGAGCATTTTAGCCGTGTCCTCTAATTCACCTTTGTATAAGATAAATGGTGCTGATTTTGTAGAATTTGAGCAGCAGCAGCCGATGTTCGGATTGCGTATACAAGCAGGAGCAAACTATAATCCACAGACAGGATCTATAGGTTTTGGGCCAGCTGCCCGTATAGACATTGGCAGGTTATCGTTACAAGGTAATTACACATATTATCCGGAATCAGAGCGATGGAGGCCTTCTATAAATGCGAATTATGATTTGGTGAGGTTTTAATTATTCATGTGCTGTATTACTAAGGTTTTACCTTGACGTCGTAAATCCAAATCCATTTACATAATTGACTGGGTCAGTAATTCTTGTATTGATGATTGCCCATCCCCCGTATACAGCCGCTATTACACTTGACCCAAAATCTTGAGAAACTAAATTATTATCAATATATGAATTTAAGTAGCCATCTTTTATTGCGAATCCATCGCCGTTTTTCAATCTGAGATTAGCCCTATGTAGGTGAACAGAATCATTAGTTAAGGTCATTTCTAATATAATTGACCTTAACCCATTTCGAACTACCAAAGTATTCCCCTCGTATGTATAATCCCAGTTTTCAGTAGAAACATACATTTCACCTCTGTCTATAAGTAGTAGCAATTCCCCTGTTTCATTAGTAATACGCACTGAAAAAGAAAGCCAACCGGCATTATTTTCTATCCTAAACATACTAGTTTCGTTTACCCAAAGGCAATGGAATGAATTATGCCCCCACAATTCGAAAACAGGAATTGTCGTATTAGTACCGATAATAACGTCTACATTCTTTGCCCTTTCAAGCTTATTTGCAGTAGTTAATTTGTTATTTTTATTAAATGGATTTTTTTTGCCTTCAATGACATTTTCTACAGATAGCTTTCCAGTTGTTTTCGAATCGTGATGATTTGGACAAAGAAGAACTAAATTTTCAGCAGTATGCTCTTTAACTTCATTGTATTCTATGATGTGATCGTATTGGAATACTGGTGAACCACATAACACACATCCAAAAAAAACACTCCTGTCTTACTTGTCTTTTTATTGGTTCTGGTACTGCTGGACGATTATTTTCCATTTTTTTTGACTAAATATACATAATTTTAATACCCATTACCTACCCAAAAATCTCATCCGCAGCTTCATCCAACATATCATCATTCAGTACATCCTTTAAGTACTGCTGATGGACTGCAAGGCTTTTATGGCCAAGTAATTCCATTGTGACCATAGGGTTCTTGATTGTATCACCCGCCCGCTTAGTAAAGATGTGCCTGGCTAAATGGGTTGATGCTTTCTTCTCAATACCTGCCATCTTCGCCAATACCTTCAATCCTTTATTCAGCACAGCCGTTGCCGCCTCTTTCTTCTTTATTCGCCTACGCTTATTCTCAAACTCGTCCGATTTCAGGTCGGGTGTGAAAGTAAAGAAGGGAAATAGACGCTCATGCTTGCCAGCATACCTATCAACAATCTCTTGGGCTTTGGGAATGACCTTGCAGCTCACATTACTCTTGGCTCCGTCCTCATTGATCGCCTCATACCTGCCATTCTCAAACTGATGCGCATACGCCTGCAACAATGCCCCGGCTCGTGATCCCCTCAAGTAGATCTGCAGCATGAAGAAATCCCTCACAGCTTCTAGTGTCGGATCATCTGATAAATCAAGAGCCTCGAACCTTCCCAGTTCTGCGGGCGTCCATTTATGCTTAACCGGCTTTTGGTTAGGTACCCTGAAATTGGCTACATCATCACTGGGGGCGGTTTTGGTATGCTTCTCAATAATTCTCCGTATCGTCTTAACCTTCTTCTGCGCAGTTGATCCATTGTTGCGCTTCTTCACCACCTTGCCGTTCTCTTTAACTTCACTAGCCAGAAATGAGGCATATTTCTCATACCAGGATATGCCGATAGTTTTCACGTTCAGGGTTTCACTACCGAAATATTTAGCTAGTTCATACTGATATCCCTCAAATCGTTTGTATTCTCCCGTCTTAAGTTCAGCCTTAAATCGAGACATCTCCTTATTGATTACTCCGTCAAGTGTAAGTACAGTTTGCTTTTCAAAGAAATTCTCAGGGCCAATTTCACCATTCATCACCCGCAATTTCTTCTGATCGTATTTCAGAAATTCTCCGGATAAGAAGTTATTGGCATAAGCTGCATTATCTGCTTTCGGCTTAAGCCTGCTCGACTCCCTATCCCAGTCCTTCTCTCTGCACTTATAAATGGTTTTCCTTTGCGGCGACATCCCGGCAACATTGAATTGCAGCTGAATAGGGTAATAGTCTTTAGCGAGTTTCTTCCCCTTGAATAATACTAAGTTGAGTGTGATCTCCATTTGCGTTATCAGTATTTAGTCGGTGTCAAAAAGGTGTCAGCAAAAAGCGAACTTGAACGGACAAATATAAACTAAAAATATTAGCAAAACGACTTTAAGGTAAAATGGCGGTCTATTTATAGTTCATATTAGACCGCCATGTTCTTAAAAAGTGTCCCCGACGAGATTCGAACTCATATCGTTGGTACCGGAAACCAAAATTCTATCCATTGAACTACGGAGACAAGATTCTTTGGACTGCAAAAATAGGAAAGTAATCCATATAATAAAACCTCAAATAATTAATCCTGTTATTCCTTTTTAAAAAAGAGATAAAAAATGCCTTATCTACCCCATTTTTAAAAATAAAAAGGCATTTTTGCAACAATTAGGAAAAAGGTCATGTAAGCAAACGCGATAATATATGGAAGAAATGGTTGTGGAAGAAATCGAGAGGCTTTTGGAGCTTGAAGACAATGCTCAATTAAAAGTCTATCTGGACGATCTGAACATATCGGATGTAGAACATCTGATTGATGAACTTCCTCAACATGCTGTTACTTTCATAAATACCCTTTCTGTCAAACGTGCCGTTAATGTTTTCCGGATTCTGGATTTTCCAACGCAGGAACGCATTATCAAAAAACTTCCCGGAACAAAACTGGCTGAGCTCATTAACCTGCTACCTCCGGACGACCGTACTTCCCTGTTTTCCGAACTCAAAGGAGACGCAGTTGCGAAACTCATCATCCTGTTGCCTGCTAAAGATCGTGTAGAAGCCTTGTCCCTGCTTGGTTATGAGGAGGACAGTGTAGGCCGTTTAATGACCCCGGACTATGTTGCCGTGAAAAAGGACTGGACGGTGAGTCGTGTCCTTGCGCACATTAGACGATACGGTAAAAATTCAGAGACCATTGATGTGATCTACGTGATCGATAAAGATGGCGTATTGCTGGATGACATGAGGATCCGCGAGATTCTATTGGCTGATCCCGAAGCAAAAATAGGGGAACTGACCGATCACCGTCTGATCGCACTCAAAGTCACGGATCCGCAGGAGGAGGCCATTAATGTATTCAGAATGAACAACCGCGTGGCTTTGCCTGTGGTGGACGATAACAATGTGCTGCTGGGGATTGTGACTGTAGATGATATCCTTTGGATTGCTAATGAAGAATATACGGAAGATATCCATAAAATAGGGGGAACCCAGGCCCTGGACGAGCCCTATCTGGATGTGCCGGTATTTGAATTGTACAAGAAACGTGTGGTATGGCTGATTGTGTTGTTCTTCGGCGAGCTGCTTACCATCTTTGCGATGTCCAATTTTGAAGATCAGATCAAGAAAGTAGTTATCCTGGCTACTTTTATACCACTTATCATTTCCAGTGGTGGGAATAGTGGATCTCAGGCAGCCACGCTAATCATTCAGGCAATGGCGCTAGGTGAAATCACCATCAAGGACTGGTGGCGCGTAATGCGGAGAGAGATTGTTTCGGGCATATTTCTTGGTAGCACCTTATGTCTGCTAAGTTTCTCGGTCATCATTTGCTGGCAGCTCATTATGGGCTCACTAAACGAACCAGTCCTGATCGGACTCGTTGTGGGCTGCTCACTTATAGGCGTGGTATTGTGGGGTACCCTGATGGGCTCTATGCTGCCTTTATTATTGAAGAAACTGGGTGCCGATCCCGCAGTATCATCTACACCTTTTGTGGCTACTTTAGTGGATGTAACCGGACTGATCATTTATTTCTCTATGGCAATGCTATTCCTCAGAGGGGTATTGCTTTAAAACAGAATATAATTTCAAAAAAAAAGCGGGCCATTAACCCGCTTTTTTTTGAAATCATATTCTTATACGTTAAAACGGAAGTGCATGATGTCGCCATCTTCCACTACGTACGTTTTCCCCTCTACACCCAGTTTACCAGCATCTTTACATGCTGCCTCTGAGCCAAGTGTTACAAAGTCGTTATATTTAATTACCTCTGCACGGATGAAGCCTTTTTCAAAGTCTGTATGGATTACGCCCGCTGCCTGGGGAGCGGTGAAACCTTTAGTAATGGTCCAAGCCCTCACTTCCTGAACACCGGCCGTGAAGTAAGTATAAAGATCCAATAAACGGTAAGCAGCACGGATCAATTTATTTACACCAGATTCAGTTAAGCCCAAATCAGCCAAAAATTCCTGACGGTCTTCGTAACTGTCCATTTCTGCAATTTCAGATTCTATTTTAGCGGATATCACCAATACTTCCGCATTCTCATCCTTAACGGCTTCTTTTACCTGTTCCACATATGCATTGCCAGTAACTACAGAACCCTCGTCTACATTACAAACATACATTACCGGCTTTTGGGTCAATAATCCAAGATCCTGAATAAATTCAAAATCTTCAGCTTCTAAACTTGCAGAACGTACAGATTTTCCTGATTCAATATGAGTTTTGAGTACACTTAAGATGTCAAATGTTCTTTTCGCATCTTTGTCGGTTTTCGCCATTTTCTCTACTTTCTGGATGCGTTTCGTAACCGTATCAAGATCTTTCAACTGGAGTTCAGTGTCAATAATCTCTTTATCGCGGATAGGATCTACAGAACCATCTACATGGATCACATTTCCGTCATCAAAGCAACGCAGTACATGAATGATTGCATTGGTTGCCCGGATGTTGCCCAGGAACTGATTACCAAGACCTTCACCTTTGGAAGCACCTTTCACAAGACCTGCGATATCTACGATCTCAATGGTGTTTGGCACTACACGGTTTGGCTTAACCAGTTCTTCCAGTTTCGTTAATCTATCGTCTGGAACCGTGATTACTCCGATATTAGGCTCAATGGTACAAAAAGGAAAATTTGCTGCCTGAGCTTTTGCGTTTGATAAACAGTTAAATAAGGTAGATTTTCCAACATTCGGTAAACCCACTATACCACATTGTAATGCCATGTATGATTTTTTTCTTGATTTGGCGCAAAGGTATCAATTTTTTAAAAATATTCTTTATGTTTAGCAGAGCGAAGAAGCCTAAAAATTAAGCGCAGTACATTATGGAGCATTTAGAAGAGCAGAGTCCTAAAGATATTATTCATGAACAGGCGACATTGGTGGTTACCGAAGAGATCCGCAGCTATATCTATGAGACTGCAAAATGGGCCAGATTTCTGTCGATAGTAGGCTTTGTAATCACTGGCTGGCTGATCATTGTTGCTTTTAGCACTTCTGCATTTGAAACTGCATTTCAGCAGACCATTATTAGCGTGCAACTTGCTGAACTTGGAAGTACTGTGCTGATGATTTTTTTTTTACTTACGGCATTGGTCTATTTCTACCCAAGTCTGATGCTTTTCAAATATGCTACGGCGGCCAAAACAGCAGTGCTGTATGGAGTACAGGAAAGCCTGGAAATTGCAATGGCTAAAATGAAATCATTTTTTAAATTCTGGGCGATCCTTACCATTGTTATGCTCGCTTTTTATGCAATTGCGATGTTGGCAGTAGTAGTGGCAAATATTGGTGCTCCAGTTTAAACTACTACCGGAGCTATCACCTCTGTTTCATATGCATTGCCAGTTGTATGCCTGCCAGTATTGTAGCTGTTTACACTTTCAATGGAATGCTTGAAATTTCTAATCTCTTTTTTGAGCAGACTTTCAAAATAAGGGTTCGCCAACTTGGCCAGACCTAACCCGATGCCGCCTATTGGTGGGTGATAGGATAGAACAATCTTCATCATCGTTCCAAGCCCGTCTGCTGTAGATTCAAACTGAATTCTGCCTACATGCGGGAACAGAGAACCCCGAACAGATCTCCATCCAATCAACCGGCCCGGCTCGTCTTTAACGATCTCAGCATCCCAGTTTAAGGAAAATAAATTTTTCATTACGCTAGCTTTCCAATGCGATAGCTGGTCGTCTTTGATTTCCACGTTCAGCAAATGTGCTATTCGTCCCGGCAGGTCTTTCAGGTTTCTCCAGTAAGCATATACTTCAGCTGCCGGACGCTCAATCTCAAATGATCCCCTTACATTTACAGCTCTGGGTTTACTTGCGTCAATACCTAGTTGTTCATACACCAGGCATCTGCCGGTGAAGGCGCGATAAGCCATATAAGTACCATATAAGAATTGCCCCTTGAAGGGTTTTTTCAGACCTCTCGTCATCAACACTCCGGCCAGAAACATGGATACCATACGCTCGGTAAGTCCTATGTTTTCATAGTGATATTTCTCAATTGAGAATCTGCCGGATTTTAATTTCATGTGACTTTCAGGTGTTTCCATAGTAATCTTTATTTAGGCCCAGATCGTTTGAATTGCATTTAAGATAACATTCTTGCAACTGATAAGTTTTAAAAAGGTTTTTGCCAAAATCATTTAGTTTTATGGTAATTTCATACAATGATTAACCGTACCTATATTGCAATTTTAGCATTTGATTTGTAGAACACATGATGAAATCATTCAAATACCTGACTACTGCGCTCCTTATTTCTGGAATGGCTATAAATACAGCATCTGCGCAAAAAGCACCTGCACCCTATGGAGCATTGCCGAGTAAGCATCAACTGGCATGGCAGGACATGGAGTACTATATGTTTATCCATTTCGGTCCTAATACGTTTACTGATAAAGAATGGGGACATGGGGATGAAGATCCGAAGGTTTTCAATCCAAAGAACCTGGATGCACGTCAATGGGCACGTACGGCCAAAGCAGCCGGAATGAAGGCGATCATCATCACCGCAAAACACCATGACGGTTTCTGCCTTTGGCCAAGTAAATTCAGTACTCATACTGTTAGGGAAAGTGCATGGAAAAATGGTCAGGGAGATGTACTGCGCGAACTCTCTGATGCATGTAAAGAATATGGACTGAAATTTGGGGTATACCTATCGCCCTGGGACCGCAATCATCCTGATTATGGAACGCCTAAATACAATGATATTTTTGCCAGCACCCTAAATGAAGTATTGAGTAATTATGGTCCTGTCTTCGAACAATGGTTTGACGGTGCCAATGGAAATAATGGTAAAAAGCAAATATATGACTGGCCTAAATTCTATGATGTAGTTTACAAAAATCAGCCGCAGGCAATCATCTTCAGCGATATTGGTCCCGGTGCCAGATGGATGGGTAATGAGCGGGGAATCGCAGGAGAAACCAATTGGTCTACATTAAACACTACCGGCTACGGTGTAGGTGCTGACGCACCGCCTACGGATATCCTCAATACCGGTAATCAGAATGGCGAACACTGGATCCCCGCCGAGGTTGATGTCTCCATCAGGCCAGGTTGGTTTTACAGTGCTGCTACAGATGATAAGGTAAAGACGTTGCAACAACTAGAGTCGATATACAATACTTCTGTAGGTCGTAATGCGAACCTGTTGCTCAATGTACCGGTCAACCGCGACGGACTTATTCACCCAGCAGATTCTATCCGTTTGATGGAGTTCAGGAAGTACCTTGATGCCGCCTATAAAACAAACCTGGCCAAAGGGAAAAAGGTAAGTGCCAGTGCAGAGGCGAGCCCGAAATATGCAGCAAAAAATCTGACTGATGGTAATCCTGAAAGCTATTGGACGACGGGGGGCAGTGTCAAAAATGCTACGCTGACTATTGATCTGGGTAAAATAACTACATTTAACCGCATTGTGTTACAGGAATACATTAAGCTTGGTCAGCGAGTTTCTTCTTTCAATGTACAGTATTGGGATGGAAAGGCTTACCAACTGCTGGAAACGCAAACAACCATAGGACACAAAAGAATCCTGACTTTTCCCACTATAAAAAGCAGCAAAATCAGGATTGTTATTGTGGAGCCAAATGCCGATCCGGTACTTTCGGAGATCGCAATCTACAAAGCACCGGAACTGGAGGATTAATTTATTCAGGAAGTTGTGCCAGGTGCAACTGTTTCACTTTCTTTTGGTAGGACCAATAAAAGACGATCGGGTACACGAAAAGATTAAACAAGGTGTTGGTGATCAGTCCGCCTATGACCACAATGGCCAGAGGTTTGGAAGCTTCGGATCCGATACCGGTCGACAATGCGGCGGGCATTAATCCTATAGCTGCCATTAATGCTGTCATGATCACCGGGCGCATCCTGCTGGCCACACCGTCTTTGACCGCATCGGAAAATGTCCAGTCCGGCCTGGTGTTTAAGCTCTGTGATATTGCTTTTAAACTTTGTAATCAGGATTACCCCATTCTGCACGCAGATTCCGAACAAGGCAATAAAACCTATTCCCGCTGATATATTGAAGTTTACGCCCGTTGCTAGTAAGGCGAGTATACCGCCGACCATCGCAAAAGGTACATTGTTTAGTACCAGTAAGGAATCCTTGATATTGCCAAATAAGACAAAAAGGATGAAAAATATCAGGAGCAAACTTACAGGTACAGCCTGTGAAAGGCGGTTTGTTGCCCGTTGCTGATTCTCAAAATCACCTGCCCATTCCAGTTTATATGCTTTAGGGAGTTTAATCTGTGCATTCACTTTTTCCTGTGCTTCAGCGATGACACTGCCCATATCCCTTCCTCTGATCGAAAATTTGATTGCACCATACCGTTGATGCTTGTCTCGGTAGATCATACTTGGTCCAGTGATCTTGCTGATGCTTGCGATTTCTCCGAGCGGAACTTTAGAACCCGATAGGGTAGGTACACGCAGCTTGGCGATATCTGTTTCGTCTTTTCTGAAATCCTCGGGATAACGGATAATGAGATCAAACTTACTTTCCCCTTCATAAATCTCTGTAGCGGCTTTACCACCAATAGCCATCTCAATTACTGCATTGGCATCAGCGGTGCTCACACCATACAGCGCCATTTTCTTCTGATCCAGGTTGATTTGCAGCTCCGGTTGTCCAAGATTTCTCAGAATACCGAGGTCTTCAATACCATCTACAGTTTTCAGAATTTTTTCTATCTTTTCTTCTTCTTGTTCGATGAATCGGAAATCGTCACCAAACATCTTCACGACAATAGAACCCTTTACACCAGAAACAGCTTCTTCCACATTATCAGAGATGGGCTGCGAGAAATTAAGACTGATGCCCGGAAAACGTTTTAATTTTTCCTGCATCCGTTCGATCAGTTGTTCCTTAGTTTGCTTTCGTTTCCATTCCTTTTGCGGATAAATGTCTACATGAAACTCCATATTGTAAAATCCTGTTGCATCTGTGCCATCATTTGGCCGTCCAGTTTGCGACATCACCTGTTTTACCTCCTCAAAACTCAAGAAGATCTTCCGCATTTCATTGGATAGTTTTTTTGTTTCATCCAGCGAGATGCTCAGCGGGCCTGTGGCACGTACATAGATAGAACCTTCATCCAGCGTAGGTAAAAATTCTGTACCCAAGAACTTAAAGCTAAAAAGGCCTGCAATGAGCATGACCATAGAAAGGCCAAATACCAGTTTCCTGAATTTAAAGCAACGCTCGTAAAAGTATAGCGTTGCTTTCGTGATCGAATTCTAAAAAAATATTGTGTTTTTCTTTTACATTCTTTTTTAAGCAGTACACTCGCCATACGCAGGCACCAAAGTAAAAGTTAAAAGCAAAGCGCCTAATAAGTGCAAAACTTAATGTCCAGGCCAAGGGCGAGAACATTTTGCCTTCTACTTTTTCAAAAGTAAAAATGGGCAGCAAGCCGGTAATGATAATCAGTTTGGCAAAAAAAATGCCCTTTCCGTTCTCCAGACAGGCTTTTTTGATCAGGCCCAGTTTGCTGATTTTGTTGAATTTCTCCATGCCCAACTTCTTGGCTTTGTGATCAGCGTTACAAAAATTCCTTCCACCATCACCACCGCGCCATCTATGATAATCCCGAAATCTATAGCACCCATGGAAAGCAGATTGGCCGACATTCCTTTTAGTTTCAGACAGATAAATGCAAACAACAATGCCAGCGGAATAATGATGGACACAATCAGTGTGGTGCGCCAATCGGCCATGAAAAGAAATACAATCAGGGTTACAAAGATGATTCCTTCCAGCATATTGCCCATTACGGTATGCGTGGCATAATTAACCAGATCTTCCCGGTCGTAAAAGGCTTTGATCTTTACATCATCGGGCAAGAATATGTTATTGATTATCTTCTATTTTTTCCTTCAACGGGCTGATTACTTCACTGGGGTTTTCGCCTTTGCGCATCACCACAATGCCTTCAACCACATCAGGATCCTGATCGCGTCCCACCTGGCCTAGTCTTGGCAATGCTGATTCGGTAACTTCGGCAATGGTTTTAACGTAAATCGGTGTGCCATTAATATTATCTACTACTACATTTCTGATTTCATCAATGTTATTCAGAACGCCGATTCCACGTACCACATAAGCTTGTCCGCTTTGCACAATTACATCGCCACCCACATTAATATTGCTTTTTGATACGGCTTCAAAAAGTTCTGTAGCAGTAACACCATATTGAATGGCTTTTTGTGGATCTACAGTGATCTGATAGGTTTTTACTTCGCCACCAAAACTCACTACATCGGCAATGCCCGGAACGGAAAGTAATTCTCGCTGAATCACCCAGTCCTGCAAGTGTTTTCAGCTCGCGAACCGATTTTCTGTCGCTGCTTAAAGTATAACGAAAAATTTCTCCCGTTGGTCCATAAGGTGGCTGTACTTCGGGTTGAATGCCTTCGGGCAAATCGGCTTCATCAAGATGGTTATTGACCTGTACCCGGGCAAATGCATAATCACATCATCTTCAAACGTTACTTTAACAATTGAAAGCCAAACAGGGAAGAGGAACGGATGCTGGTTCGTCTTTTCAGTGGGGTTCATGGCAATTTCCAGCGGGCGGCTTACAAATTTTTCTACTTCTTCGGCACTTCGTCCCGGCCATTGCGTAATGATGGTAATGTTGGTATTGGTTACATCAGGAAAGGCATCAATGGTGGTGTTTTTAAAACTTAAATAACCCGCAAGATCAAGATAAAGGTGGCAAAAAAGATAAAGTATTTATTCTTCAGCGCAAAGCCGATAATGCTTTTGATGAATTTATTCATCGGGATTTATTTAATGATAGCGGAATTAGTTTTTCAAGCTTTCGTAAAGAAATACCTGCTTAGAGGCGACAATGCGATCGCCTGCATTCAGACCGCTGCTGATGTAGACTTTTCCAGTTGACCGCCGTCCGATCCCGACCTCCTGAATCCTTACTTTCTTTGCAGGATCCAACACAAGGACGTAACTCTTGTTCTCGTCAAATATAATCCCTCTGGAATTAACTAAGGGGAGGTCTGAACCTGATTTTGCAGCTACTTTAACTGTAGCCATCATACCAGGTTTTAGTAAAAAATCAGGATTACTGATGTTTACCCGGGCATTTACGACCTTGCTTTCGTTGTCTATCATGTTATCTATTTTGTCGATTCGGCCTTTAAATTCCTTTTCAGGATAACTCAATAGTGAAAGACTTACCTCATCGCCCTCCCTGATCCGGGAGATGTCAGACTCATAAATGTTGATCATTGCCCATACGGTAGAAAGATCTGCTACGGTGAAGAGGTTCTTATCATTATCGGCTCTTACCTGCATATTAGGAGTTACGTTTTTTTCAATCACAAATCCGCTCAGGGGCGAACTTATTCTGTAATTGCCATTTGTGTTGCCTCCATTCAATTTCATCACAGATGAAGCCCGTTTTTGCTCTGCTTTTTTTATTAGCAGTTCATTTTTAGCTTCTTCCAGTTCCCTGGCGGAAGATAAGCCACTTTTAAACAGTTCCTCAGCTTGCCGAGCATTCCTTTCTGCATTGCTGAGTTCTGCAGCAGCACTGATGGCTTCCTTATCGAATCCGGCCATTTCTCCGCTAGCCATTACTGCAAGCGTTTGTCCACTTAGAACACGGTCGCCCAATTTTACAGACACCGAACGAACGGTTCCGCTGAGCATTGGAAAGATGTCGGCCTTCCGCTCTTCATTTGAAGAGATCCTCGCAGAAAAGCTGAGTTCAGTAAGTTTGTTCGCTTGTTGTACAGTATCTATTAGCAGCTTGCTGATCAGTGAATCAGTTATTGCAAACTTCTCTTCGGCAGGTATGTCTTTAGGGCTATTGCAACTTTGGCTCAGCAGGAGTATAGCTACTGCTGATAAAAGATAAAAATTAGTGATTGAGGATTGCATATCAGGTTATGTTGTGAATGAGGCCGTTGTTATTTAAAAAGGCTACTTCCGGTTACGTAATTAAGTTCTTCTCTAGCATTTATGCGTTCGTACTTCAGGTTATTCAGCTGCAGTACATTTTCCCGATAAGAATCGTAGAAATCCAGGAACTCCATAAGGCTAATATTTCTGTTACTGAAATTTTTTGTTACCTCAGCGAGGAGCCGGAAAATTTCCGCTGAACTGCTGATCTATGCCATTGTAGAGTTGCTCTGTACGTTGGGCAGCGGTGTAACTTTTATAGACTTCATTTGCTACTGTAGCTTCCTGCTGTCTCAGGAGGTTATTGCCGGCATCAATGGCGATTTTAGCCTTTTTAATCTCTCCCTGGTTCCTGTTCAGGAAGGGTAATGGCATTTTTATACCTAATCCGCTGTAATTAATGGGATAATTGGCCTGCAAATCGTAGGTTAATGAAAGTTCTACATCTGGTATGGCCAGCGATTTTTGTACTTTTAGGTTATTTTCCGCGTAGCTGATGCTCGCTCTGGCCAGTTGCAGATCAGCACGGTTGGCAGTGGCCGTTTCCAATAGTTCCGTATATGATGGCATTTGCCATGGTCCTTCTGCCTTTTCTGCTTCAGAAAAGGTCAGTACAATTGGCCTTTCAGGATTCAGGTTGGTCATGACCTTTAAAGTGGTCTCCAAACCAGCTATTTCGTTCATCAAACCAGCATACTCGGCCTTGATGGAATAAAGCTGAGATTTAATTCTTATGATGTCTTTTAAAGCAATATTGCCCATTTTGAGTTGTTGCTCAGCGCTGGTTAGCAGTTTTTCCAATGTCAGCACTTGCTGTTGATATACCTTCGCTGAATGCTGCCCATAATATGCCTTATAAAATGTGCTCCGTAAATCATACCGAAGCGTTCGCATCAGATCGAAATAAGCGTATTCCTGTAGCTTGACGCCAGTGCCTGCCAGTTGTATGTTTTTGTTTCTCTTTTCTGCCAGTTTGACCAGCCATGAAATACCAGCGGTAAACTGACCATTAGGCATGCTGTTTTGAAAGAATTTTTTAGTATCAGGATTGTACAGTAGACTTTCATAGCTCAATTCGGGATTGTTAAACAGTTTTGCTGTGATCACATCAGCCTTGGCCTGTTCTGTTTCATATTGCTGAGCAATGAGCTGATGGTTATGTTCCAGGAACAATTGCTCAGCGCTGCGGAGATTGAGTCTGAGTGTATCTTGCGCCAGGGCTGTCGATGTGAGGCCCAGCAGCAGCCAGCCGATCAAAATTAATTGTGTTTTCATCTGCAGCAAAACTATCTGCAGGGTATTAAACGCGAATTAAAGCGACATTAAAACCAGATTAAAATTCAATTATGCAGCTTTGGAAGCACAATTCTGAAATTACAACCCTTTGCTGAAGGCTGTAGTTCCAATTCGCCTTTAAACAAAGTAATGATCTTTTGTGCCATGTACAATCCCATTCCATTTCCTTGTTTAGCAGTCTCTGGAGCTGTACTAAAAAAAGGCTTGAAGATCTCGCTGCGGTTTTCTTGAGGGATACCCGGTCCCTGATCGATGATGCTGAAGCTGATCTCCTGTTCGGCTACTTCCAGTACACATTGTACATCTTGATCTCCGGAAAATTTAAAAGCATTGGAAATGATATTGCTGATGGCAATGCCGAGTAGCGTAGGGTTGGCAAATAACAGGAGTTGCTCTGGATTTTCCGGCATTTCCCGGATCTCCATTAGCAATCTGCCTTTTTCATGTTTCTTGTTCCAGTCTTCAGTAATGTCCCAAAGCAACTCATCTATTCGAAGTCCTTCTAATTTAGAAGTACCAAATTCTAGGTCTGCCTGAGCCAATGTCACCAATCCTGTAATCGTTTTATCCATTTTCTCAGCATCTTCCAGTACTGATGACAGTGCTTTTTTATAATCTTCCGCAGATCGTTCCTGTGAAAGGCTGATCTCGGCACCTATCATCATTCTAGTAACTGGTGTACGCAGTTCGTGAGAGGCATTTGCAATGAATGTTTTCTGCAATACAAAGGCCTGTTCCAAATGCTCCATCAGGTCGTTGAAATTCTGTGCGAGAAGACTAATCTCATCCTTGTTGCTGCCCTGTGCCACCCTAAAGTGGAGGTTGCTGGATTTAATTTGCCGGACTTCAGAAATAAATCGGTCGAGCGGTTTCAGAATCCTGTTGGCAATCCAGCGTCCGGAAAACAGGAGTCCTATAAAGATAATCACAAAAGTAATCATCATGATATTACGGAGTTTTTCAAGTCGATATGAAGTACTTTTGTCTATCGCGGAAGCGAGAATAACAAAGTTTCCCTGATTGTCCTTATAAAAAATTCCTACAACTTGTCTGGCTCCGTCTTTATATTGTATTCTGTTCTGCTTTCTGACCTTATTGATGGTTTCACTGCTCCAATATTGTTGGTCATCGCCAATGAAAGTAGCGGTGTTCTTCGAATTGTAGATACGGATCACTTCACCGTTCAGCTTTTCCAGGTATTGGTTACGTACTTTGTCGAGCGAGTCTGGTGAGATTTCATCTGCCTCCAGGTAGAGTTTTGCGGTCACCATGGTGCGGTCCGTAAGCCGTGCGAAGAAGTCAGCTTCCATAAACTTAAGGAACGTGAAATAGACGGCACATAGTACCACAAGCAGCATCAGCGTGCTGGCCAGCGTAAAATATAGTGCAAGTCTGTCTTTGATCTTCATGGCTGTTATCTGAGGATGTAACCCATATTGATCTTGGTATGTATAAGTTTCCTGTTGAAGCCCTTTTCTATTTTATTACGTAGAAAATTGACGTATACATCAATCACATTTGTGCCTGTATCAAAATTGATGTCCCAGGCCTTTTCAGCAATGTATTGACGGGAAAGCAGCTTGTTTGGATTACGTAAAAATAATTCCAGTAAAGTAAATTCCTTCGCTGTAAGGGGGATGAGCTTTCCATTCCTATGCACCTCTTTACTATCGATGTTTAAGCTAACATCTTCATAAACAAGTAGGTAATCGTCAGTAGTTGTGCCTAGATTTTTGCGCCTTAGCAATGCCTTTATTCTTAGCAGTAACTCTTTAAAATGAAAGGGTTTAAGCAGGTAATCATCTGCACCGGAATCAAAACCCACCGTTTTATCGTCTATTCCACCCAACGCAGTTAACATCAGAATGGGAAGCTCAGGATAGCTTGACCGCAACTTGCGGCAGAGTTCTGTGCCGTTCAGACCCGGCATCATCACATCCAGTATCAGCAGGTCGTATTTCTGCTCCTGAAATTCTTTCAGTGCTGTAATGCCGTCCGGTCTGGAAGATACCACATACCCGTGTTCTTCCAGCGGGTTAATCAGTTCGGCTATTTTAACATCGTCTTCTGCTAATCCGATCTCTGAACATAGGTGCAAATATAGCAGATAATTATTTTAGGCCTTGCGCCGGAACTCAGTCCCTATTCCAAAAAGCAGGTGGCTCTATCCCGAGACTACGCAGATATACTGTACCCTGTGCACGGTGATGAACCTCATTATCAATGAAATAAAGCACAGTAGAAAAAACCTGGCCTTCATACATCCCAAAGGCCATTACGGTTTCCTGAAAACGTGATTCGGAGATTTTTGGAAGATAAGTGTTGATAAGCTCAGTATCATGATCGAATAAATCCAAGAGAGCAGTTTTGGTAGGGGCCACTTCCTTTGCATTATGGCTGAAATTGCTGCCTTCCGGCCATTCATTTGTCGCCACTCCTTTTACTCCCGGGCCGGAAATATCGATCAGTTCTTTGATCATATCAGCAAAGCTGCGCATACCGCCTATACTATAGTCGAAAAGTTTATCTTCAGGGAAAGCTTCAATGACCCGGCGGGTCAGTCGACGGTGTCCCTGCCATTCCGATAACAGGTTAGCAGCTGAGGCAAAAGAAGGAGCATTAAGGGTTTCGCTAAAGGTGTTTTCAGTTGTCATGATATTTTTTTTAAATTCATATTGTTTGATAGCACAAAGAAAACCATGGCCACTGACAACCCTATGGCAGTGTGTTTTAATTTAGCAGAATTTTTATTTTCTTTGACCTGATAAGCTATTTGCGTGATGAAAGTGTTGATTATCCATTTGTTAGTGTTATTCGGTATCCAGGCAATTGCACAAGATTTTGGAGCAATTAAGAACTATAAGGTAAATTATGCAGTAGCTATAAGCCCAAGGGAGCGGTTGATCGCCATTCGAAGTTTTAATATTAGCGGTCAAAAATATTTTTTACTGGCAGATCCTCAAAAGTTAACAACTAAAATAGCGAAAGTTAGTGACTACACTGTTTCCACATTGTTATTAGAAAATGTCCAAAAAATGTTCAGTACATCGGTATATATGAAAGTACTTGATGAAAGTATACATAATGGAAGCAGACTTCAAGATGCAGGGATAGATTATCCCATACCTAAGGAAAAAGGAATAACCCTGACTATAGATTTATGTCCATCACAAAAGCCTTTAGACCGTATAATTTTCAGTTCTCTTATTGCTGAATTTGCTAAGGTCGAATCGCCCGTACCTGTGGCAATTTCCGTAAGTGGTAAATGGATGATGAAGCATGAGTCGGATCTCGCCTGGTTAAAGCAGCTTTCAGCCGGCGGCAGGCTAAAGATTACCTGGATCAACCATTCTTATAACCATCGGGTCAATAATCTGCCTTTATCAGAAAACTTCCTATTGTCGAAAGATACAGATTTGAAGTCAGAGGTACTTAACAATGAGCAATTAATGCTCAAAAATGGATTGGTGCCATCTGTGTTTTTTCGTTTTCCAGGTTTGGTTTCGGATCAACAGGTTGTGCAGCAGATCAGTTCTTATGGACTAATCGCCACAGGAAGCGACGCCTGGCTGGCCAAGGGCCAGCATGCCCAAAACGGGAGTATCGTGCTCATTCATGGTAATGGTAATGAAGAGATCGGAGTAAACGACTTTATACAACTTTTACAACAGAAGAAAATAGAGGTCAAAAACAAACAGTGGTCATTGTTTGACCTTCGGCAAGGGCTAAACCAGCAATTTGAATAGGTTTCTTTAGTCTGCTAGTTATGTTCAGTTTTAGCAGGTTTTGGAAGATTATTGATCTTATGAATCAGTTCGATCATTTTTTTTCTTACTTCCGGTTTTCCTGCAGTATACTCCAGTTCGCTGGAAATATTGATATATCCTGGAATGTTATCTTTTGGTCTATAAACAATCAGGTTGCTTACACCATCTGCTGAGAAAATCAATTTCGCCGGCTTCTTCTACTGCCAGATAATTAGGCGTGTTAATTTTGAAATGCCTGATCGCGGGCTCTACGAAATAGTCATCCATCACCTTGTCGAACGACACAAGACTATCCTGTTTACTGGAATAAAGAATGATCGTGGTATCTGGAGGTGTGGTTTTGTTAAGTACTGTCCGGATAGAATCAATATGCCTCACATTCAGAAACTGTATAGACTGCGGTGCAATTTCCAGTTCATTCAAAAAGTATTTCGTTTTTGGTCCTTTGGCATGTTGGGCAGACGCTGTTGAGCAGGTAAAGGCAGTAATTGCACAGAACGTCAGTATAGTGTGTTTTAGCATAATTTTACAAATCTAACTTTAGCCGTTTAAAAAGGAAAGAAAATAAGCAATTCTATTATCATTTTTATTGAATTGGTAATCAAAATTATCAATATTTGACAGCGTTGCTTGAGATTTAATAAACCTGTCTATGTGGTTTGCATGGCAGTTTGGTTTGTAATGTTTTTGTGATTTCCCTTATATAGAACTTTCGTTCTATTTTCCTTTGTATTTTATTGCTTACAATATTTTTTTTGGGTTGCGATTTGTGTAGTATTGATTACACACAAATGTAAATCGATATGAAAAAAATGCTCATTGTCGTTATGGCCTGCTATGGCCTGAACGCTCGTGCCCAAGTGGACGAATCCAAAAACTTTTTGTACCTCTATTCTGACTCCGTAGTATACGGCAACCGAGTCACAATGCGTCCCGATTATGGTGGTTTCTGGCAGATCAGGTCAGATTCCAGAAGGTTTCCATCCGAACAAGTCAAGTTTTTTAACAATGAAAATGGTTTTTTTGCAAATACCAGGAAGATAAATTTTCTGGGAGCAGTAACATTTTCTGAAAGGGTAATTGCCGGTAGGATCAATCTCTTCCAGCAGACTGTTTATGACGAAGGTTTTTATGGGCGGAGGTATTTTCATAGACCAATGGTACAACAGCCTGTAGATGTACGCATGTACTACAACAAAGGCTATGGCGACCTGAAAAAGGTAAGTTACAGAAACCTTAAGGCCGATATGGCTGATCGTCCTGAGAGCTTAGATTTTCTGACCGCTTATAGAAAGAGCCTAAACACCAGAAATATGCTATATGTTGGTGCGGGAGCAGCAGTCCTGGCAGGTCTGATTACTTTTACCATCGACGGTACACGTAGTGGTAAATTTGTAGGTGATGGTTTCAACAAGACATTGGTAGAACCGAAAAGTATCGGAATGGGAACAAGTTTCGCCTTGCTGGGCCTTGGTGGCGGTTTAAGTGTTGCAGGTTTTCTTGTTCATCGCAGCGGTTCCCGGAATCTGGAAAATGCAGTGGATGCTTATAACAGATAACTGATTCCAAGCCATTTTTAGCCCTGAAATTGCATGGGCAGGAGATCTCGGGCAGGTTTTGTTGCTAAATTAATTTTTATCAACAACCTGCCCGCAGTCTGCTTTAGCCGGTTTCTTCAAAAGCTTCACTTACTGCATTAGGAGAGCTGTTACCATTCTGGAGACCATTCCGGTAATTGAGCAGTCAAAACTATTTTTAAAATTGCCCTTATAGCGAGTAATTGCATACTTTAGTAAGTAACCAATAAATTCATGGTGATGGAAGGCGGACTTTTAAACAATTACAATAGTGAATGCTTAAGCGGAAATTATGTTCAACTTGAAACATTAAGTCTTTCTCATGTAGAAGGTTTAGTAGAAGCAGCATCAGATCATCCTTCTTTGTTTAAGTGGACGGTAGTACCGCAAGGTATAGCTGCCATGACTAAATATGTGGAAACTGCAATTGCAGGAAAAATGAACGGATCGATGCTGCCATACGCAATCATAGACAGGAGGGATGGACGTGTGAAGGGAAGTACGCGGTACTGGAATATTCAGCATTGGGCCTGGCCGGAACATCATAAGCGTTTTGGTACCGGATTACCTGACGTTTGTGAAATAGGGCATACCTGGCTTACCGCTACTGCTACAAGAACTCCAATTAATACAGAAGCTAAGCTTTTGCTGCTTACAAATGCCTTTGAATACTGGGATACCCTAAGGGTGTGTTTCCAAACAGATGTACGTAATGAGCGCTCACGGGCAGCAATTGAACGTATTGGTGGGAAGTTTGAAGGTATAGTAAGGGCAGAGCGGCTTGCCGCAGACGATAGCATAAGAGACACGGCCCGCTATTCTATCGTCGCAGCCGAATGGCCGGAAATTAAAGAAAGGTTGTCGCTTAGTTTTAAATAAATCGTGAAAGGATTTGTATTTACAGGTACTCGAAATCGATTGTTTTAGGAAACCTTTCTAATCCGGAAAAAATAGCTTCAGGTACTGGTCTGGCTAATTTTCTTTTGATCGTATCGATCCAGCTGCCTTCAACTGTGAGCAAGGCATGAAGTTTATCTTCTTCGGAAAGGAATTCATGCTGGATAATCCAGAATGACGCATCTTTTTTCATTTTTAGTAATTTGGTTACAATGTGGATCTTCGAATTAAGGTGGACTTCCCTTTTAAATTCACATTGTTCTTTGAAGAGCACAGGACCAATGTTTTGCGTTTTCATCAGCTCTATGTTGATGCCATACTCGTCCAGGATCTCAATCCTTTCCTGCGCTGCCAGGTCATAATAGGCACTATGGCGAAGATGAAAATTAGGGTCGAGGTCAGACCATCTTAGATTTAAGTTCTTCATGTTGATTGAGTAATTTTTTCAAAGGCAAATATAAAATGGGCTGTAGTATCTATTCTGTTTTGATTGTCAATCTTTTAATTAATTGAAAATAATAGGTTTACCTAAAGATTTGATTTACCTTTGCGCAAATTTTATGAAGAAGATAGTAGATTACAGAAAGTTATTGGGTGTACAGAAGGATGCCGAATTGAAAGAATTAAAAACCATTTACAGGAATTTGATGAAGGAATTTCACCCTGATAAGTTTCAGGATAGTGAAGAGGCAAAGCTTGATGCAGAAATTAAAAGCAAAGAGATTATCGAAGCTTATCACTTCCTGGTGAGCATTGCCCCAGAAACGCTGGCACTTTCCAAAGAGGAATATGACCAGACTACAGCAACTTGCGGTATAGCGGATTATGAATGGAAAGGTTTAGTATTAACGGTTAAGTTTCTTGATGGCAGTGCCTACGAATATTTTGGTGTTCCTAAAGCTGTATACGTGAAGTTGGTAAATGCCGACTCTCCAGGCCGTTTCGCACGCCGTCATATCTTCAACGAATTCCCATACAGAAATATTGCTAAGCTGGCTACAGCCTAAGCGACAATCATATTTATGCAAAAGCCCCCTGGTGTCTTCATCGAGGGGGCTTTTGCATTTTATATATTGTCTATTAAACCGTTGGTTTATCATTAGGCTTAACTGCCGGGTTTTCGACTTCATCCGTTCCCTTTAAATAAGTAGGGAGGTTGAGCCCGGCCATATTAAACAAGTCATTCAAAGGAGGAACAGTTTTCATCATACCTGAAACAAAGTTTGCGGTAGATGAATTTCCATTTTCATTACCGCCATTTCCGGAATCCCAAACGGTAATCTTGTCGATCTTAATGTTTTTGACTGCTTCTACCTGTGTTCTCACCAGTTCCGGTAATTTCTCTATTAATAACAGCTGGAAGGCTTTGGTTGGATCACCGCCTGCCGCAGCTACTACTTCGCGGTATCCTTCAGCTTGTTTGGTCAGGATTTCGAACAGACCTTTGGCTTCTGCTTCCATTTTTGCAAAGATTGCATCTGCTTCACCTTTCGCATTTTCCCTGATGGTTTCTGCATCAGCCTGTGCCTGAATGATCGCTCGTTGTTTAGCTATCTCTGCAGGAATGACAATGTTTGCAATCTGTGTTGATCTTTCGCGTTCAGAACGTGCAAGCTCCGCTTTTTGTTCTGCCATATAAGCCGATTGTAAGGCCTGAGCTTGTTGCACTTTCTCCGCGGAAACTGCGATTTTCATAGATTCTGCTTCCTTTTCACGGCGAAGCGCATCAGAGTTTGCAATGTCTATACGGGCTTCGTTTTCACCTTTCACGGCTATGGCATTAGCTTCGGACATCTTGATCCTTGAGTCCCTGTCAGCTTCCGCCTTACCGATCTTTTCGTCTTTTGAAGCATTCGCAATGCTGATCTCACGGTCTTTTTGGGTAATTGCAATTTTGACATCACGTTCCCGCAGCGTCTCAGCGATTTGTACGTCTTTTTCCCTGTCGGCGATGGCTTTTCCCGTTTCACCAATCTTAGTTTGCTCAGCAACGCTGATCAGGGCCTCATTTATGGCTTTCGCCGCTGCTTCTTTACCCAGCGCTTCAATGTAGCCGGATTCGTCCTTAATGTCCGTCACATTAACGTTGATGAGTTTCAGACCGATCTTTTTCAATTCTGTATCCACATTTTTTGAGATATTATCCAAAAATTTATCCCTGTCAGAGTTGATCTCTTCGATGGTCATGGTGGCAATTACGAGACGTAACTGTCCGAACAAGATGTCTTTAGCCAGTTCTTGTATATCTCCGGGTGCCAATCCGAGTAGACGTTCAGCTGCATTGTTCATACTGTCGCTTTCTGTAGAAATGGCGATGGTAAACCTGCAGGGTACATCTACACGGATGTTCTGACGGCTGAGGGCATTGACCAGATTGGCCTCTATTGAAATTGGTTTGAGGTCCAGGTAGGCGTAGTCCTGAATGACCGGCCAAATGAATGCCCCGCCACCGTGGATACATTTGGCAGAAGTTCCGCCTGTCTTTCCATAGATGACCAATATTTTATCTGAAGGGCACCGTTTATAACGGGCTATTAAAGCTGAAAAGGTAACAAAAATAACAATAACTAAGACCAGGATAATGGTTAGTGGGGACTGTAAAGCGTTTTCCATACTAGATTCTTTCTACTTGTACTAAATTTTGATTAACTATATTAACGATGAGGACACTTGCTCCGCTTTCTATCGAATCGCCGCTCGTAACGGCATCGATTTCCCTGAAGGCACCATTGATGCTGATCTGTACTTTCCCGTTCGCACTTTTATTGGCAGGAATGCGAAGGTAGACCGTTGCTGTTTTTTTGAGGGTGCTTTCTATTTTAAAAGTATTATCCTCAGCGAGCTTTTGCAGCTGTTTGATGATCATAAAAAATAACGTAATAAATCCCATACCAACACCTACGGCAAATGCTACCAGCATAGTTTTGTTAGGAATGGTGTTGTATAATGAAATGCCTGTCCAGCTTAATCCCAAGAGAAAATTGATGAGATTTCTAAAGGTGAACAATTGAAAAGGTTCATCTGCATGATTGAGATCGCCATCAAAATCGGCATCCAGTCCATCGCCCGCATCTGAACCTAAAAAGGTCATCGCGGTTTGAATTGCAAAGATGGCGCTTACCGGTATAGCAATATACCAGAAGGTGCGCAAGAGTGGTTCGAGGGTGTTAAAGTAGTCCATTGCTGTAAAATAGGCATTTTTTTTGAATTCAGGGTCGATCAGCAGGAGAAAAATTGAGAATTTTTCGCGTCGGTAAGGGCGATAGAGATGGCTTACGAAAATTAAAACCTTAATCTAACTCGCTTGTTTTAGAGTTAAAATCACCTAAAGGAATTGACTTATGGAAACGAACGATAAAGAAAATGGTAATGAGCCATTAAAAAATCAGATCAATGAAGATGCTCAATTTGAAAATTCCGATGTAGATCCCGGATTTCTGGGGCATCAGGATGAAAATAAAACTTTAAAGGGTAGAGAGACAAACGCGAACATAACATTGATGCCAATTTGAGCATTAAAGAAATGCGTGAAGCTAAGGAAAAAGAAGACCAGGAAGGTAGCACAGCCGAAGGTAAAGAAGATGATGCATTGAATTATGGAAATGACCGTGAAAACGGAAGTTACAATCCTAAGAATATTTAGCAAACAACTGCGTTGAGGCTTGTCAAAGTTTCGGAAATGAAATTTTATCAGCCTTAACGCATTTTTACTTTCTTGCAAAAGTAATATAATCTGTATTGATCGGTTCGAGTCCGTTGCCTTTCATTTCTTTTGCAATTTGTGCCCTGTGGTAAGTTCCGTGGTTGAATATGTGTAATAAGATATCCAACAGAAAATTTTGGAATTCATCTCCCTTCGTATTCGCGTAATTGACAGGTATCAGTCCATCACCGTTATAATCATTAATAATTTTCCCGAGTGCCGCAGATGATTCATTATGATAGGCGGTACATTCATCTAATGTATGCTTATCCCATACACCAACAACAGGTATTATTCCCTTGATCCTGCTCGTCCAGATCATTTGAGCATTGACAATGTGGCTCAGCAAATTCAGACAGACAGGAGGAATTACATCAGTTTCCTGGCTCAATGTCGATATAAGTGATGTTGTGGCCCAGTTGTTATAGGACCATAATTTGTAAATGGGATCATTTTCTTTGCTCATAACAGAGGTAAAAATAGGTTTTTTTTAAGACTGTCAAATACCATCTGCTTGGCCGATTGTATTTGTTTAATTACCGACAGTTTTTCTAAAAATCAATGAAAAGTCGTAAGTTACCGACTTCTAACACAACCGAATATGAAACGAACAAGCTTTATCCTTTTCTTTTTTTTAGCTGTAATCACAACCTGCAGTGCCCAGATCAAGGTAGATACCCGACAATTCAACCCTAAAAATGAAGCCGAGCTGAAAGTGAAGGGAAACCTTCTCGAATTAAAATGGCCAACGGCTGCCGGACAAACAGGCACAGTTATCATTGACCTTACAGCATCTAAACCATTATTTCAAAAAATTGCCTTAAATAAGGACAATACACAGAAGCTGATCTCTTCAGATTTGGACCCGACTTTTATACTGAGCATTGGCAAAAGAGATCTATTATCTCAAAATGGCTGGAATATTTTCTTTGATAAAGTTCCGCTAAAACCTTTTAAGAGTTATCCAGTGGCTTTTAAGAAATCTTTCGCGAGTATTAAGAGCGAAGGGAGCAGAACTGTAATCAGCATAGGTGAAATGCATTGTGAGCGTTTTGATGGCGCAATGGAAATTACGTTTTATAATGGTAGTCCATTATTTAATGTTGCTGCGGTATTAAGTACTGATGTAGATGCTACAGCGGTGGTATATGATGCAGGATTGCTGAATAAAGGCGATAGCTGGAAGCAGATTTCCTGGACAAATACGGGCGATACGCTACAGCATGCGGTGGTAGACAAATCAATGCCAGCCAAAGATCTGGCAGTTAAATACAGGACAATCACCGCAAGTACTTCTGCAGGGGCATTAGCCTTATTTCCTGCGCCGCACCAATATTTTTATCCTTTAGATGAAGCGTTCAATTTGAAATTTACCTGGTATGGCAAGGATTACCGCGATATGGCAAAAGGCTATGGTATGGGTATCCGTCAGGAGTTGAAGGGTGATAATCGCTTTGTGCCTTGGTTCAATGCCCCGCCTAAAAGTGAACAGCGCATGAATTTTTTCTGCCTGTTGAGTGATGTTGATGCATCAGATGCTTTCGGTGCGGTGAAACAGTTCACTAACAATGATAAGTATGTTAAACTACCCGGATTTAAAACGATGTCCAGCCATTTTCACAATGAGTTCATTATGAATGTCGTCATGGCAGGCAAGCCGATTCCAGAGAAGCCGGAATTTGTAGAAGTTTTCAAGAAACTAGGTGTTGATATGGTACATCTTGGAGAGTTTCATTATACTGCCCATCCAAGAGGTCCTGTAGACCAGCGACTGGCCGAATTGAAAGCATTATTTGAGCAATGCCAGCGTTTGTCTGATGATGAATTCCTGCTAATGCCAGGTGAAGAACCTAATGAGTTCTTTGGTGGCCATTGGCTGCAGATTTTTCCTAAGCCAGTCTATTGGATCATGTCACGGGACAAAGGTGTTCCTTATGTTGAGGAAAAGCCAGGTTTTGGAAAAGTATATCATATTGGCGACAAAAAGGATATGTTGAAATTACTGGAAGACGAACAGGGCCTGGCCTGGACCGCACATGCCCGGACGAAGGGTTCGGTTAATGCGCCTGATGTATACGCTGAAGAAGATTTCTTTTTATCTGACCGTTTCATGGGGGCAGCCTGGAAAGCGATGCCTGCGGATCTCTCTCAACCTCGTCTTGGCGATAGGGTGTTGGGATTGCTGGATGATATGAACAATTGGGGTTTGAAAAAGACAGTCATCGCTGAAGCAGATTTATTCACCATTACCCACCAGAATGAGATGTATGCCCATAACAATGTTAACTACATGATGATGGATAAAATACCAGACTATAAATTGGGTTGGGCGCCTGTAGTGGAGGCTATGCAAAAAGGTAAATTTTTTGGTAGTACAGGGGAAGTACTGATTCCGGAGCTAAAAGTCAATGGTAAGATCTCAGGAGAAACTCTAAAACTGAATACCGATGGAACAGCTGATGTCGCTATAAAATTGCACTGGACTTTTCCAATGAATTTTATAGAAGTAGTTTCTGGCGATGGTTTGCGTGTTTACCGGGAAAAAGTCGACCTCAGTAAAACCAAGGCCTTTGGTAATCAGTTATTTCAGTTCAAAGCCAAACTCAAAGGCCGTAAATGGCTCAGGGTAGCAGCTTGGGACATCGCAGCAAATGGTGCCTTTAGCCAAACCTTTTATATATAACCTTAACTGGATGCGGGCTTATTTGTTGTAATTAAGTCAGAAAAGCCAGAGGCACTTTTATTCGAAATATATTGCCCTTATTTTTGATAACGGTGTTAACTAAATTATAGATCATGGGAATTGCAGAGCGTAAAATCAGACAGAAGGAAGAATTCAAAGCAAGTATACTGGAAGCTGCCTGGCTCCAGGTCCTTAGTGACGGCTGGCAGTCCTTATCTATCCGCAAAATAGCAGATGCTATAGAATATAGCATTCCCGTGATCTACAATCATTTCGAAAATAAAGAGGCTATTTTATTAGAGTTCACTAAAGAGGGTTTTCAGAAATTGGCAGATGCCTTACTGATTGTAAAGGGCCAGCATACCGATCCTTCTATACAGTTGGAAGCAATGGCACATGCATATTGGGACTTTGCATTTGAAAACAAAGAGTTTTATCAATTGATGTTTGGCCTTGGAATTCCTGCATGTGACCGTGTAAACCAGGTGGCAGAGATGAAGCGGATGACCGTAGTGATGATTTCTACAATACAGGAAGCTATTGCGCTCAGTGATCATAAAGACGCGGATTATTTTCTAAAATACCATACTTATCTATCCATATTACATGGTCTCGTGTCGATACAGATGATACAAAAAGCAGGTAAACCAGATGAGGAGAAAAAAATGATCCTGCAAGACGCTATTTCCGGATTTATCAAGTCATTAGGCGCTAATTAATTATTAAGTTATATATTTACGCTGACCGATTAATTATTGTTTAATAAACTGCTTTTAAAATGAAAAAGTTATTCAATACCAATTTTAGCAATGAAGGTGTGCATTTCATGTTGCTTGTATTGCGTGTGGCCGTTGCTGCTTTTATGATTGTTCATGGTTATCAGAAACTGGGATGGATCACATCTGGAGCTGAGATTCAATTTGGAGATCCTATCGGCGTAGGACCCGTATTGTCCCTATACCTAACTGTTTTTGCTGAATTTTTCTGCTCTATCTTTTTGCTGTTGGGCTTAGGTACAAGACTGGCCGTAATTCCTTTGATTGTGACCATGATCGTGGCTGTATTCATTGTCCACGCGCCTGATGGCTTTGATAAAAAAGAACTGGGTTTGCATTATCTCGTCGTATATTTATTTATCCTGGTGGCAGGTGCCGGAAAGTATAGCATCGACAGCCTGATCAGTAAGTCGGGCCGCAGACGTTAATTAGCTTTTGTGTATATCTATTCAATGTAAATATCCGTTATAGCGTTATGAAAAGGATTTTAATGGTTTGCGCAATAGCAATTGCAGTATCAGGTTGCGGGATCAACAGGCAGGCACAACAGATTAAAGCATTGGAGAAATGTACCTACAGGATCACAGCTGCAGAACAGATAACAATCGGTGGTGCTGACGTAAAAAAGATGATCAACGATGGTGATATTAATATTGCAAGTTTGCCCGGACTGGCTTTAGGTCTTTTGAGGAAGGATGTTCCTTTAAGGGCACGTTTGAACCTGGAAGTGAAGAATCCTACAGGTAATGATGCAGCGATCAATGAATTTGAATATAAGATATTGATTAATAACCAGGAACTTGCGAACGGTTTTGTAAACCAGGAAGTGAATGTAGGTGCGGGTCAGGCTACTGTGGTACCGGTAAATATGGAAGTAAATGTATATCCTTTTGTTTCCAACAGTAAGGTTATGGGAGAGATCAGTGATTTCATTAAAAGCGGAAAGGGCGGAGGTCCAGAGAAGAAAGGGATGCTGACCCTCAAGATCAGGCCAAGTATTAAAGTGGGCAACTCACTGGTGAAATATCCTGGCTTTATCACCATAGATAAAGAAGTAAGCAGCAAAATTCTCCTATAAAACCTGTCGTACTTTTGCAGTATTGTTACGGTTTTAGTTTGCATTAAAAAATACAGAGTGCTGATTTTTGGTTATTTTCGAAGACTAAGATCTGTATATGAAATTTCGTTTATATCTGCTGGCCCTGGCCACGGTTATTCCCTTTTTTACACATGCCCAGATGATGCAGCAAATGAATGCAGCAGAAATCAAGCAGGGGCTGGAAGCTTTGAACGTTACTGGAAGTGTATTGTATGTTGCGGCCCATCCTGATGATGAAAATACCCGTTTGCTGGCTTACCTGGCAAAGGAAAAAAAGCTCAGAACAGGATACCTTTCACTAACGAGGGGAGATGGGGGGCAAAATCTAATCGGTAACGAGCAGGCAGAACTGCTTGGTTTGATCCGCACACAGGAATTGCTTGCTGCAAGACGCACTGATGGTGCTGAGCAATTTTTTACGCGTGCCAATGACTTTGGTTTTTCTAAAAATCCAGAAGAGAGTTTCAAAATATGGGATAAACAAAAGGTACTTTCTGATGCAGTATGGGTGATCCGAAAATTTCAGCCTGACGTGATCATTACGCGCTTCCCGGAGGATTCACGCGCAGGGCATGGTCATCATTCCGGATCGGCAATTATAGCGCGTGAAGCTTTTGTTGCAGCAGCAGACCCTAAGCAGTTTCCGGAGCAGCTGGCTTTTGTAAAGCCATGGCAGGCCAAACGTATCTTGTGGAATACATTTAATTTTGGTGGCAATAATACCACAGCTGAAGATCAATTAAAAATTGACGTCGGTGTATACAATGCTATATTGGGACAAAGCTATGGTGAAATCGCTGCGGAAAGCAGGTCTAATCACCGGAGTCAAGGTTTTGGCTCTGCGCGACAAAGAGGTACTGCTACGGAATATTTTGTGCCTATCGCAGGGGAGAAAGCTTCAAAAGATATTTTTGAAGGTGTAGATCTCAGTTGGAACCGTGTAAAAGGAGGAGCTGCGATTACTCAAATGATCGATGTGGCAAATGCACAATATCAGGTTTCGGCGCCTTCTAAGTCCGTACCTCAACTCGTGAAAATATTGTCTGCTCTGGAGGCGATGCCGGATAGTTATTGGAAAACCGAGAAAATAAAAATCCTGAAAGAACTGATCGTTAATGCGGCCGGTTTGTGGTTCGAGAGCAGCGTGCCCCAGTCACAATATGCCTTAAATCAACCCATTCCCGTAAGTTCACAGGTAGTGATGCGTTCAGATGCCGCCGTATCACTTACCGCAATATGGCCATTAAAGGAACCGTTGGCTAGTAATGTCACTGAATTCAATAAGATCCTGAATTTTGAAGGAACTATGACTGTTGATAAACTTTCCCAACCTTACTGGTTGAAGGAAAAACATCCGATAGGAATGTATACTGTAGAGGATCAATCTTTGATCGGCTTTCCTGAGGATCCGAACCTGCCGACTGCCAAATTTACTTTTAACGTCGCAGGAAAGTCAATTACCTTTGAGCGCCCGGTAGTCTACAAATATACAGACCAGGTAAGAGGCGAACTGTATCGTCCACTAGTAGTAGCTCCTCCGGTAACTGCAACTATGGCCGAAAAGGCTTTTGTTTTCAACGGAAATGAATCGAAACAGATTAAGGTAACCTTGAAAAGTTTTAAGGAAAATGCGACAGGAACCCTGTTGCCATTTGTGCCGTCAGGATGGAAAGTTTCGCCCGAAAAAATTGATTTTAACCTGGTAAAGAAAGGTGACGAGCAGGTAGTTCTGTTTACGCTGACTCCAGCTGGAAACACAGCGGGTGGTACTTTATCCCTCACTTTGAATATTGATGGCAAATCCTATCATAACGGTCTCCGTATCGTCGATTACGAGCACATTCCTGTGCAGGCGCTATTCCCTGTAGCAGAGGCGAGGGTGGAGAAAATAGCACTTAAATTTGCTGGTAAGCGAATAGGATATATCGCCGGAGCAGGAGATCTGGTAGCTGAATCTTTAAAGCAGATTGGCTATGACGTGCTGAACCTTACAGAGAGCCAGGTTGTTAATACTGATCTTTCTGGTTTTGACGCTATTATAACTGGCGTAAGACTGTACAATGTAAATGAACAAATCAAGGCCATGCAGCCAAAACTGATGAAATATGTATCAGAAGGCGGTGTTTTATTGGTGCAATATAATGTGAACAGTCCATTGAAGCTAAATGATCTCGGCCCATATCCATTTGGTTTGTCCAGGGACAGGGTAACCGAAGAAGATGCCAAAGTAACGGTGCTGGCTGCAACAGATCAATCCCTGAACTATCCAAATAAAATTACCGATAAAGATTTTGAGGGTTGGATCCAGGAGCGGGGACTGTATTTCGTGACCGATGCCGACAAGCGATATACACCAGTAATGAGTATGAATGACGCAGGAGAAACTGCTAAAAATGGCGCATTGATTGTAGCAGATTACGGCAAAGGACGCTATGTATATACGGGGATCTCATTTTTCAGACAATTGCCTGCGGGGGTACCAGGTGCCTATCGTTTATTTGTAAATCTTATTTCAGGTAAACAGAAATAGTGTTCTAACCGAAAGCACATGCAGGAAAAGGAGAAGTTAAAGAAGGAAGAGGAAATACAGGATCTTCCGCCGTTTGTCAAGACCTGGAGACAATTTTACCGCTTGTTGATCTTCTGGCTGATGTTCCTGATTGCTATTTTTTACGCTTTTACTAAATATTTCGAATGAGTATCACGGATTGGTCGGTGCTGGTTATTACGCTTGTAGTGATTGTTGTTTACGGCATTTACAAAAGCAGGGGTACACAAAATATTCAAGGTTATCTGCTGGGCAACCAGTCCTTACCATGGTATCATGTTTGTTTGTCGGTAATGGCCACACAGGCCAGTGCAATTACCTTCTTATCTGCACCAGGACTGGCATATTCTTCCGGAATGAGTTTCGTGCAGTTTTACTTTGGCCTTCCATTAGCCATGATTGTACTCTGTATTACCTTTGTGCCTATTTTTCATCGTTTAAAAGTATATACAGCCTATGAATATCTTGAGCAAAGATTTGATCTGAAAACCAGGGCACTTACTGCATTTTTGTTTTTAGTGCAACGCGGGCTCTCTACAGGAATTACCATTTATGCGCCTTCAATTATCCTATCGACCATACTGGACATTAATACGACTTATACCACTTTGTTTATTGGTAGTCTGGTGATTTTTTACACGGTCTATGGAGGTACAAAAGCGGTTTCATACACGCAGATGCTGCAGATGAGCATCATTTTTTGCGGTTTGTTTGCTGCGGGGATCATGGTGGTGCACCTGTTGCCCGGCGATATCGGATTTGGCAGGGCGCTGGACATTGCGGGTAAGATGGGCAGGACCAATGTTATAGATTTCAAGTGGGATCTTAATAACCAGTATACCGTTTGGACAGGTTTAATCGGTGGTTTTTTTCTTCAATTGTCGTATTTCGGTACCGATCAAAGTCAGGTAGGTCGATATTTATCCGGCGCCTCGGTGAGTCAGAGCCGCCTCGGATTACTGATGAATGGATTGGTAAAGATTCCCATGCAATTTCTTATTTTACTCATTGGTGTACTGGTATTTACTTTTTATCAATATAACCGGCCGCCAATATTCTTTAATAGTTTTGAACTGAATAAGTTAGAGAAAAGTAAGTATGGCCCCGAATTAAATCAGCTTAAGGTAGCCTATGATCAGGCATTTGATGCGAAACAAGTTGTAGTAGGTGAAATGAACCAGGCGCTTGACCGTGATGATAAGGTCAGTATCGATCTCCAGCGCAGGGCATTGCAGGCGGCAGATGAGCATGAAAAAGGGATCCGGACGAAGGTGACCGAACTGATGCTCAAGAATGATGATCAGGCAAACGTAAAGGATAACAATTATATCTTTCTGAGTTTTGTTAACTCAGTATCTCCCTAAAGGATTGATTGGGTTACTAATTGCTATTATTTTTCTGGCATCTATGGGATCTACCGCCAGTGCACTAAACTCATTGGCTTCAACTACGGTAATTGATATCTATAAAAGGCTGATCAGGAAAGACGGTTCTGATCGTAATTATCTGCAAGCCTCTCGATTGGCAACGGTATTCTGGGGAATGGTTTGCATTGTAATGGCCTTATATGCAAGCAAGATCGGGAATCTATTAGAGGCAGTCAATATACTGGGCTCATACATATATGGCACTATTCTGGGGGTATTCCTGGTCGCATTTTATGTGCCTTATGTAAAAGGCAGGGCTGTCTTCTTCGCTGGTATTTTTGCCGAGCTGATGGTAATAATAATTGGACAACGAGAGTTGGTCGCCTATTTGTGGCTTAATGTGATAGGATGTTTGCTGGTAGTGATATCTGGACTCGTACTTCAGCGTCTATTTCAATACTTCGCCGAAGCAGGAGAAAATTCTCTTAATAGATAGACAGCAACATAAATCGAGGTCTCTTGTTTAATCCTAAACAAGAGATCTCAGATAAAGCAAGCTGATTATTTTTTTGCTTCAGCTATTAATGCCGTATTTAACCTGATGTACTCAGGATTTTTTATTTCAGTCGCAATTTTTAAACCTTCTTCAGCAGTTTTAGCGGCGCCTTTTTTGTCGCCCATTTTCAACTGTACTCTGCCTTTCCAAAGCTTTACCCAAGGCTGGGTAGTGTTACCTGCATCAGCAGCGTTCATCCACTCCATCGCCTTCTTTAAATCTTTTCCATTCTCAAAATAATATTGAGCAGCTTGAAAATATGGTTTTTTCTCGCCTTTCATAGCTTCTTCAATGCCCGCCATTACCTTCGCATCAACATCAGTGGTCAGATCGATGCTTAATGCCGTATTCTCCCACATCAACTGGAGTTTAGCTTTTGTAGGTATACATCGGCAAACTGAATGGTAAAAGTCTCCACAGGCTGTGTAAGTACTACAGGTTTTACTTTGATACGTAAAACGTCTTCTGCAGCTTTATATTCGTATGCACCCCATTGTTTTGCACCTTTGTTGATAATTACTGTCCACTCATCTTGTCCTGGAATTGTAAAACAGACCATATTCGCCAGCAGGAAGCTCTGTTCCTCCAAACTTTACAGGCTCAGTGAAATTGATCAAAGTGGCCGAATTTGCTCCTGTACGCCAAACTGATCCATAAGGCTCTAATCCGCCAAAGATCTTACGTCCTTTTGTGTTTGGACGGGAATAATTTATTGAGATTTGTCCAGACCGAAGTTCTGGGTGATAGCTTTGTCCTGAACTTGCCTGTGGCATTTTCAATCCCTGTGCCTGCAATTCAGTGTTGAGCGATACAGCAAGCGCAAGTATCAGCAATGTTTTTAATGTAGCTTTCATCAGATTAAGTTTTGTCGCTGCTAAATTACATTTCCTTGCCCTTTTATTGTCGAAAAATCTCTTATGTATCGTAAAACTGACTAAGGAATGAAAATCATTCCCTAAATTAGGCCTATGGCTAAAATTCTTTATTTATTTCTCTTGCTTTCAGCTTTTCTAGCGTCTTTTACCCTTACTGCGAAACCTGTTGATCCTGGACTGGAAACTGGAGTGTCGAGATCACTCGCGATGTATCGTAAGGAGGTAGTTAGCAATGTCAATTATCAATTATCGCTGGATATTCCTGTCGAACGAAAAGAAGCAATTGGAGCAATAGAAAAATTGAGTTTTAAGCTAAAGTCTAATTTATATCCCCTGCAACTTGATTTTAAAGTGCAATCCGAAAAGCTAAAAAAATTAAAGGTCAACGGAGTCTCAATACCTATAAACCATATTTCTGAGCACATTGTGATTGCAACAAAATACCTGAAAACAGGCAATAACGTGTTGGAAATCAATTTTGAGGCAGGAGAAGCTGCGCTGAACCGGAATGCGGATTATCTATATACATTATTTGTTCCCGATAGGGCCAGAACGAGTATTTCCCTGTTTTGACCAACCTGATCTGAAGGCGACCTACGACCTGGTTCTTACCGTTTCTGATGATTGGAAAGCCATGACTAACGGTGCCCTGAAACAGGAATCCCGGAGTGGAAATAGAAAAACCTTTCAATTTAAGACAACAGAAAGGATAAGCACTTATCTCTTCGCTTTTGCAGCTGGGAAATTTAGTCTGGAGCAGGGAATGGTAAGTACTATGCCTGCTGATTTTCTTTACCGGGAAACAGATAGCGTGAAATTGAAAAACAGCATGAAGGAAATATTTGACATCCATAGCCATTCACTCAGGTATTTTGAAGAATGGACAGGAATTAAATATCCTTTTCAGAAATTTGGTTTCGTAGCCATTCCTGATTTCCAGTTTGGCGGAATGGAACATCCCGGGGCGATACAGTATAAAGCCTCGGCCCTGTTTCTGGATGCAGGGAGCAACAAAAGATCAGTTGAATGCGAGTTCCAACCTGATAGCCCACGAAACGGCACATATGTGGTTTGGCGATCTGGTTACCATGAAATGGTTTACGGATGTTTGGATGAAAGAGGTGTTCGCTAATTTTATGGCTGATAAAAGTACAGAAGGCGAACCTGATGGGTAAAGGTACTTTGACCTTAAGTTCCTGGTCAGACCATTTCCCCGCTGCCTATGCTGTCGACCGAACTACTGGCTGCAAACCCGATCCGCCAGCACTTGGATAATCTGCAAGATGCAGGTACCCTGTACGGAAATATCATTTACCATAAAGCGCCGATCATGATGCGGCAGCTTGGAGCGACTGATGGGCAAGGAGAGGTTTCAGCAAGGCGTACGGGAATACCTGAAGAAGTTTGCCAATGGAAATGCCTCCTGGCCAGATCTGATCAGTATTCTCGATAAATATGCAGCTGCTGACCTGCAAAGCTGGAATAAGGTATGGGTAGATAAACCGGTCGGCCTGTAGTCAGTTATGCAATGACGCAAAAAGAAGGAAAAATAGAGAAATTCAACATTTCACAGCGCCCGGAATTTGGATCAAACCGAACATGGCCACAGTTGTTTGAACTGTTACTTGTGTACCCGGAATATGCCAAAGAAATTACTGTTAATTTAAATGCTCCAAACATTGAACTGAAAGATGTAGCGGGATTGGATACTCCTTTGTTCGTGCTGTTTAACTCCTCCGGACAAGGTTATGGACTTTCGCAGGTAGATGCTGGGATGTACAATAAGCTTTACACGCTGCAAAACCCACTAAACAGGGCCTCAGCATACATTTCGATGTATGAGAATATGCTGAATGACAGATCTGTAAAACCAAAAGACTTGCTCACACTATTGACCGAAGGCTTATCTAACGAAAAGGAGGAACTTAACCTAAAATTGATCTGTGGTTACCTGAACAGCATCTACTGGGAATACATTACTAAACAGGACAGACAGTCAATTTCTGCCGGACTAGAACTTGCAATATGGAATGCGCTTGAGGGACAGACGCTAATGAATAATAAACGGATTTTGTTTAAAACTTATCAGGATGTCTTTCTTTCAAAATCTGCAAAAGATACCTTGCTGGCAATTTGGGATCAAAGTAAGCCGGCTCCGGGTGGTTTAAAAATGAATGAAGATGATTATACCGCACTTGCATTCGCCCTCGCTTTGCGCGATCATGAGAATTCCGGTATTTTAGAAAAGCAACTAAGCAGGATTACCAATTCCGACCGGATCAAGCGGTTTGAATTTATCATGCCGGCCGTCTCGGCAGATCCTTTAGAGAGAGACCGTTCTTTGAGCGTCTGGCATTGAGATCCAATCGTGAAAAAGAATCGAATGTAGGAACTGCTTTGTTTTACCTGCATCATCCATTAAGGCAATCTACTTCTGAAAAATACCTGCAAAAAAGTCTTGAGATGTTAACTGAAATACAAAGTACAGGTGATATTTTCTTTCCGTATAATTGGCTGCAGGCGACATTCGGCTATTACCAAAGTACCGCTGCCGCCAATACAGTCAGAGAGTTTTTGCAGAAGAATCCTGGCTACAATCCAAAATTGAAAGCCAAGATCCTTCAGGCAGCTGATAATTTGTTCAGAGCGGAACGGCTCTTGAAGTCTAAATTATAACTGGATTTCCTTGTAGCTGATGTTATAGCTTTCTTTGAGCGCATTTTTTGTAATGGTCATCTCGGAAGGGTAACCTTTCTCATTATAGAGATAGCTATATGCTGCATATTCGGATTTTGATGTTGCTTCTTCTACCGACACCGGATTATTTGGGTTGGGATGGAAGAAATCATAACCGAATTCTCTAAATAGGATTTGGAAATATCTAACATCTTTAAATATTCCATTGTTCGTGTCGTATTTATAACTGAAACCAGCACTGGTATTATTTGCCATCCTTTCGGTGATGATACTAGATATGTTGTCGGCAGTATTATAAGTAAATATGATCTGTTGAAATAATACATGATCTATTCCGTAGAAATGCACCTCAGCCAGCCTGTCCCGAGAATCATAGCTAAGGGTATGATTATCTATTAATATATTCAGCTTGCCTTGCTCTTCCCAGGAATTGACGTTTATCGCTTTATTATTACTATTCTGGAAGTCAAGAAAACCCGTCGGTTTGTCATTCAGGTAAAAGGCGACTTTTAACAACATACCATTTTTGTAGGTTATTTCAGCACGTTTTCCAGTAGAGCTTTCAATATTTGTCAGCAGTGCAGTCTGATCCTGATACTTCAACGTAATTCTCAGGCTTTTTGATTCGAATTTAGTCGGCAGATAAGCCTTTTTTGATGGTTCTGCGACTTTCGGTTCCTCTGTAAATTCATTGTTGAATTTTTTCTTTTTACAGGAAGTACCGAGCAGGAAGCAGATCATGATCATCATTGGTAATACTTGGTTTAAAGCATTCATAATATTTCGTTTTAATGCATAAATAGATGTATGCAGCAAATATATTGATTGTTTCTATTTAAGTAACTTTTTATCTGTATATGTATTAAATTAATTTCTTTGTATTAAAATTGATAATCTTGTATTAATTTATAATGTTCTGAAATATTTTACCAAATCCTGTTTAAAAATCAAAATTGATGTTTAATAAACGTGTATTTTTATGGCATTATTCAATAGCCCTAACGTTGATCCTATGGACGATTTTTTAGCTGCACGCCTTCAAATGGCCTTTTCTCTTGGCTTCCATATCGTTTTTGCCTGTATTGGGATGGTCATGCCTTTTTTTATGTCGGTTGCTCATTTTTACTGGCTTAAAACCAGGAATGCTGTCTTTCTTGATGTGACCAAGGCCTGGAGTAAGGGGGTAGCTATTTTCTTTGCTACAGGAGCGGTCTCCGGTACAGTTTTATCATTTGAACTGGGCTTGCTCTGGCCTAAATTCATGGAACATGCAGGTCCAATATTTGGAATGCCATTTTCTTTGGAGGGAACAGCGTTTTTTATAGAGGCAATTGCGCTTGGCTTTTACCTATACGGCTGGAACCAGTTAAATCCCTGGTTTCACTGGGTTACCGGGGTCATAGTAGGGATTAGCGGATTGCTTTCGGGCATTCTCGTAGTTGCTGCCAATGCATGGATGAATAGTCCGGCTGGATTTGACTATATCAATGGGGAATACCTTAATATTGATCCGATCAAGGCAATGTTTAACGATGCCTGGTTTTCACAAGCTTTACACATGTGTGTCGCAGCATTTGTATCTACCGGATTTGCTGTAGCCGGAGTACATGCCTTAATGATATTAAGAGGTAGGAATGTGAGCTTTCATAATAAGGCTTTTAAAATTGCGGCAATATTTGGAACAGCAGCAGCCTGCTTACAGCCCCTGAGCGGCGACCTCTCTGCGAAAGATGTAGCTAAACGTCAGCCAGAAAAACTAGCGGCAATGGAAGCGCATTTTCATACGGAAAAAGGCGCATCTTTAATCATTGCCGGAATTCCTGATACAGCCAATAAACGTGTGGACTATGCGATCAGGATACCCAAGCTACTTAGTTTTATGGCCACTGGAGATTTTGAGGGAGAGGTAAAAGGTTTAGACCGGGTACCGAAAGCCGATCAGCCGCCGGTCGCCGTTACACATTATGCATTCCAGATCATGGTCGGGCTTGGCATGTTGATGGTACTGATCTCTTTACTTTATTTCATTGCATTATGGAAGCAAAAGCAATGGCTAAAGCGAAGATGGTTGCTAAAGCTATTTGTTGCTGCTATCCCTATGGGCTTCATCGCATTGGAGGCGGGCTGGACGGTCACTGAAGTCGGACGCCAGCCCTGGATTATTCGTGGAGTAATGCGGACAGCCGATGCAGTCACACCTATGCCCGGCATCGCCTATTCTTTTTACCTATTTACTGCCGTCTACATTTCACTTTCAGTGATTGTTAGTTTACTCCTTTACCGTCAGATTACGATGGTTGGTAAATTATATGATTCTACCGTTAAAGACCCTGCTTTATGATATATGTTGTGATCGTTTTTCTCTGGACCGCCATTCTCTTGTACATCCTGCTCGGAGGAGCTGATTTTGGAGCAGGCATTATAGAACTCATGACCTCCAGATCTAATAAATCAAGGACACGCAAGACCATGTATAAAGCTATAGGTCCTATTTGGGAAGCCAATCATATGTGGCTGATCATTGCCATTGTGATTCTATTTGTAGGCTTTCCAAAGATATATACTACCGTTTCCATTTACCTGCATATTCCCCTTGTCTGTATGTTGCTTGGGATCATCGCAAGAGGAACCGCCTTTGTGTTCCGGAATTATGATGCAGTAAAGGATGAAATGCAAAATATCTACACACCGATATTTGTATATTCAAGTCTGATCACACCTTTTTTTCTTGGTATAATAGCCGCCAGCTCTGTCTCTGGAAGAATAGATCTGCAGGCAACTGATTTTCTCTCGGCTTATGTGTTTAGCTGGTTAAACTGGTTTTCTGTGGCTGTAGGAATCTTTACGGTCAGCATCTGTGCTTACCTGGCCACTATTTTTATAATAGGACAGACAGAGAATGAGGCAGACAGGCAGCACTTTGTCAGAAAAGCGTACCGTACTATTTTTATAGTGATGTTTTGTGGCGCTCTGGTCTTTCTGGCAGCTTATATAGAGCGGATCCCATTGGTGAGCTGGATCTTTGGTGATGTACCCGGACTAATCGCCATCTCAGCAGCAAGTATTTCACTGGTAGTGATGCTTCTTGCGCTCGAAAGGAATAAACCCATTCTTCTGCGTTTACTCGCCGGTTTCCAGGTAGCGATGATTCTTTTTGCAGCAACTTACACACATTTCCCTGATATCGTTTTGCTAAAAGGAGGAGCAAATCTTTCTTTGCTTACACATCAGGGGCAGGTAAAAACCATTGCTTCTTTGGGATATGCTTTGTTGATCGGAAGTATTTTCATCTTGCCAGCTTTGATTTACCTTATCTACAGTTTTCAAAGTAAGCGGGAGTTAAATGATGATCATAAGCATGTTTAATCATGAAATAGTTGAAACAAAAGAGTGCTCTCAATCCTTTTTAGACTATTAAACACTAAACATCATGGACAGACTGATCATAGAAGCTACACTGGAAGACGTAAGCGAAATATTTTTATCGAAAAATATAAACGAAGTAAAACCTGAGCCTGCGCTGGTACTTGGATTTAAGGCACTTAACATGGATCAGATCATTCATGCTTTTTCAGAACTTAAGAAAATAGCAGAACATCATCCTGTAGACCTGATCATTTGCAAAACCATGGTTTCCGGTATGTATGATATTGAGATCAAAACGGATGGATTAGATGAGCCGGTACGGATTATGAATAAAGTCATCAGCAATGAAATTATCGGGGAGATAGAGGATCAAGTTGGTAAAAATAAGAATATAGCGCTCGCCGCGAATGTTTCTGAAGACCAAAGTTGGATTCCTGTTCGTCTGACCCATATCAAAGAATGTGAAACCAGTCATAAATGAGAATTGTAACAATTTAATTGATCCTCAATATTTTTCAGGCCCTCTTTTGAATCTCTCGTCCAGCTTTTTATGGATATAGGTTTCAAAAGGGGGCTTTGCGTGTAACAAATTCAGGTGACAAGCGAAAAAAAATGAATTTTGTGTTTAATTCGCGGAAGATTAACCAAATAAAAACTTGTTCGGAGGGATTAAACCTAAATCAGTTTGCCTAGTCATAATCCCAAAGCAACGACAAAACTCATTTTTTACTATAGTTATGAAAGCAAGATCCTTAAAAATTACATTCAGCACACTTTTATTGAGTAGTTGTGCACTGATCTCACAAGCTCAAAAGGTAACCGAATTACAGGAGGTAAGCATTACTGCGCCACATGCGGTGAAAATTGATGGAAAGAACTTTGAATGGAAGGCCACAGATTTTTCTGTCAGTAAGCGTACCAGTCTTTCTTACATCATTAGCAATGACGACAAAAATCTGTATCTGGTGGTGAAATCGACAGACATGACCAATAATGGTAAAATCATGATGGGTGGGATTACCTTTTCTGTGAATCCAGATGGTAAGAAAAAAGAAAAAGAAAGCATTACACTAACATATCCATCCATAAACCGTCAGGGAATGATGGGCGGACCCGGTGGAGGAGGCAGACGTGGTGGTATGGATGCAGTGAGGATTGGCGGCGCTGCCGGCGGAGGGTGGAATACGATGACCCAAAAGCAACGGGATTCAGCAGCAACAGCAAGGATCAAAACTCAACTTGCATCAGCCAAAGAAATCAAGTTAAAAGGCTTTAAGAAAACTACAGATACACTGGTCTCAATCTACAATACTTCAGGTATTAAAGCTTTTGCGTCTATAGATAACGATAACGTATATTTTTATGAAATGGCCATTCCTCTGGAAGAATTGGGCCTTACAGCGACCTCCACACAAGAGTTTGCCTACAACATCAAATTGAACGGACTTGTAATGCCTGGTTTTGACGGCCCGGGTGGCGGTGGATTTGGTGGCGGTGGCGGCGGCGGTCGTGGTGGATTTGGCGGCGGAGGCGGTAACCGTGGCGGTGGCTTCGGTGGCGGCGGCGGTCGTGGCGGCATTGATTTTCAGGCCATGATGAGTCCAACCGATTTCTGGGGCAAATACACCTTATCTCAGGCCAAACCTCAATAATACAGCACACAAACACAACACACATACACACAAATGAACTATTTAAATCAGTCGTTAAAGCTGGCAATGATCTTGTTTGCCATGATCTTTGGCGCAGACGCGGTCTTTGCTCAGCAGACAGACAAAACTCCACCACCACCTTTGCCCTCGCGTGAGATCAGCGGTATCGTAAAAGACAGTACAGATCTGGGTGTAATAGGAGCGACAGTATCCCTTACTTCAGATAAGGACACTTTAAAAACATCGACCAATAGCGATGGTATATATGTATTTAAAAGCGTAAAATCGGCTACCTATACCATTGTAGTACAAAGTATCGGATATACGAAGACACCACCGATGCGGTTCAAGCAAAATGATTTGCTACCCAGGATCGTTATGGATCCCATACTATTAAAAGAAGAGAGCAATACCCTGAATACGGTGGTCATTAACGGGACGCCTTCTATCACCTATAAAACAGATACAGTAGAGTATAAGGCCAGTGATTATGTGGTTAGGAAGAATGCAACTGTGGATGAGTTGTTGAAGAAGATGGAAGGGATGGAAGTGGGAGCTGATGGTACACTCGTACACCAGGGAGAAACTGTGGCAAGGGCTAAGCTGAATGGTAAAGAATACCTGGGAGGAGATATTGCAAATGCGATTAAAAACCTTCCGGCAGAGATCGTAGATAAGATTCAGATTGTTGATGACTATGGCGATCAGGCTGCCCGTACAGGAGTTAAAGATGGTGATCCGCAGAAGATATTGAACATTACAACCAGAACTGATAAATCCGTCGGCAATATGGCTAACCTAAACGCCGCTGCCGGAAGCAAGGAGCGGAAGGAAGCTGGCCTGTTTACCACAAGGATCAATGGAAACCAGCAGATGGGTTTAAATGGAAATTACAGGGATGTGATTAACCTGAATTCCCTGAGTGGGTCGTCAAAAGACGCCGATGCAAGATTTAGTATCAGGGATAAAGTTGGGCAAAAAATAGAGTATAACTTGAATTACCAATTTAGAAATACAAATGGGGATAATATCAATGAAACTCAATCTGTAAGTAACATCAGGCGCGATACTACCGGTGCACAACTGTTTTCTAATAGCAGGAGCAGTGGTTTACAGAAGTCAAATAACCATGAGTTTAAGCTGGAAGTTGAAATGAATCTGGATTCTAATGACTATCTGAGAGTTATACCAACCTTTAGGTTTAATTCTTCGGATAATAATAGTACTAGTTCTGTAGTGCAAAGGGCAACTAAGATTTCATTGGGACAAGATCAGGATCGTAATGTGACCAATTCAAATTCAAGAACTGCCCCCGAATTTGGAATCTCAGCTTTTTATCAGCACACCTTTAAAAAGTATAGAAGAAACTTCTCTACGCAGATCGATTTAAATAAGAATAATCAGGAACAAGAGCAGGAGCGTTACAACCTCACAACCTTTTATATTCAGGATAAAGACGCCCTTGACTCCGTTACCAACCAGATCATAGCCCGTAAGAATTTACGCGACAATTACAGGGGAAGTTTAACTTATGTGGAGCCTCTTGGAACCAATACACAGTTTGAGGTTAATGCACAGATCAATTATAACGGTTATAACAATAATGCAACTACAAGGGATATCGTGTCAAGCGGTCTATCGGGAATTATTGATTCATTAAGTAATATCTATGATTATTCCTTTACACAAGGTCGCGTAGCGCTGAACTTTAGGTATGGAATGGCTAATACTTCAAAAATCCGTTTCTCTGTTGGTTTGACAGGTGTGCCTGCAGTACTTTCAGGCACTAAGGTCAGTCTTGGTACTACAACAAATCGCAACAGCTTTAACTTAATCCCAATTGCCCGCTTTGAGTATTTGTGGTCAAGACAACAAAAAATCTCCTTTAATTATTCTGGAAATGCAGTAGAGCCGACTTTTGATCAGATCCAGCCAGTTCGGGATGTTACCAATCCTAACAACCCGATTGTAGGTAACCCTAATTTGTTGGCTACTTTTGTACATACTGTAAGGGGTGATTACAATAATTACATCGCCAATTCAAAACTTAATTTTTCAATCAATGCAAACGGCTCCTATACCGACAATGCTGTGATCAGAAATATTCAGCAAGTTGAGAACCCTAATGTTAAAGGAGCATATATTAACGAAACACAATTCTTAAATGTTAGCGGTGTGTACAAATTGACAGGAAATTATAACATCAGTAAACAGTTGAGCAATAGGAAATATAATTTGCAGTTGAACGGTACCGCCAACTATAGCCACAATTTGAGTATGCGCGACGGCTTGCTGAACACGACAAATATTACCTCTTTGAACCAACGCTTCGGACCGAAAATCAATCCGACGGAATGGTTCGAAATTAACGCCGACATAGGTTACCGTTATGAAAAATCAGTCAACTCGACGCCTGGATTTGCCGATAACACATTCAAGACACTGTCTTTGAATATTGATGGAAGGGTATATTTATGGGAAGCATGGATGTTGGCTTACAATGGTAGCAAGCAATTTATAAAAGGTGTGGTAGGTAATACAAATAACAGCCCTTTGGTGATCAATGCAAGTTTAGAACGTCAGCTGTTCAACCGTAGGGGTCAGATTACTTTTCAGGCCTTCGACGTCTTAAACCAGAATAACTTTTTAAACTCTGAGCAACAAACAGACGGTGGTTATACCAATACTCGTGTAAATCCAATTAGCCGGTATTTTATGTTAAAGCTGAGCATGCGCCTTCAGAAATGGTCAGGAGCACAAGGACGTGGAGGAAGAGATGTTCGCCGTCGTGGTGATGGTAGCTTTATGTAAGCTTGTTCAAGAAATACAGTTTAATAGACCTTAATGAGGTGGGTTCTTAGTTGATAAGGACTCACCTCTTTTTTTCCGGCCATCTGGAAGCTGATGACTTTTGAGTCCTGCTTCGGCATATGGCAGTCGATGCAATTTGTCTTTACCATCGCATTGCTCAGTGTCTTTTCACTATGTTTTATAGAGGCATGGCAACTGATACATTTCTTTGAATAAGCAGTAAGGTTTCCTTCAACTTTGTCATGTATACCATGGCAGGTTGAGCAATCTAAAGTTTTACTTTTGATGTAGCACTTACTTCCAGCTAGCATCTGTTGCTGTTGTCCATGCACATCGGGATCTGAGACCGTTTCTGTGGAAGCTCTGTAATCATCCAGTTTATCCCCCGGTTTAAAACCAAAGGTAGACTTCATCATCTGATCACTTCCTGAGTGGCAGACTGCACAGGCATCTGTTCTCTGTGCTCGGCTTAATGATTGATAAAGCGCAACATATTTTGCTGTTTTGGATTCGGGGTTTTCAGTATGGAATTCCACATGTTTAGCTGCCGGACCATGACATCTTTCACAGTTGATTCCATACACCAATGAGCTTTTTACCAGTTCTTCTGAAGTTACCAGTCCGCCCTGGCTTTCTATTTTTTGCTCAGCATGGGAAGCATGGCATTCCAGGCAACGCGAACTGATGATCCTGCCAAAATGGATCTTGTTATTCGGATATCCCGGACTATTGGCCCAGCTATTGATACTTGAAAAATAGGAGAGTTGCATTTGGTAAAGATTATTGCTGTCCCAGGTTCCATAAGTGACGGCGTTTTTACCTGCTCCGATAGCAACATCAAACCTGCGCGACAGTTCTTCCTGCCCATCAATATAAACTGCCTGGTACATGCCACTGTCCCTGTTTTCTATTACAATCTTTAAATGTTCATCAAATGCATAGCTATCAGTTAACGGCGGTTTACCGGTCAGGAGGTTTTTTTTGGCAATTACTGCGGAAGCTTTCGCATGTGGATTTTGCGCATAAGACTCATAAATGTCTTTATGGCACTTGATACAGGTTTTAGTTCCGGCATAAGTGGAATCAGTCACTACAGGAGTGCTGCTTTGGTTGTTCATGCACTGCGAAAATAAAACCACCAGTCCGCCAATAATGGTAAATATAAATATCAAGCGTTTGGTTCCGTTCATATTGTAGCGCTAATGTGGTATTCGAATATAACTAAAATCGGGAATTTCCCAAGCTATAGAAAACAAAAAGCCCTCTCCACACATGTGCAGAGAGGGCTTTTGATATCGTATTTATTTAGAATGAAAAATCGTCGTTTTGCAATCTGCTGGGTACACCTTCATGGTTTTCGGAATATTCGTAGCGTTTTTCCACAACTTCCTGATGGTTTTTGATGTAATCAACAGTTTCATTTAGTCCTTCAGCAAATTTCTCAAAATCTTCTTTATATAGAAAGATCTTATGCTTTACAAAAACACCGTCTTCCAGTCTTTTTTTACTTTCAGTTAAGGTTAAGTAATAATCTCCTGATCGAGTTGCTTTAACGTCGAAAAAATAAGTTCTTTTACCTGCTCTTACTTTCTTTGAAAAAACTTCTTCTCTCTCTTTGTTGTCAAATTCTCCCATGGTTGCTATAGCTCTTGGTTTTGGTTCGGGTAAATATAAAGGAATAATTGTTAAAGTTCAAAATAGAAATCATATAGATTTATTTTCTTCGTCAAGTAATTGATTCTGATACATTTCAGCATATGTTCCGGATAATTTCAGGAGTTGCTCATGTGTACCTTCTTCAATGATCCTTCCTTCATCCATAACCAGGATCTTATCTGCGTTCTTGATGGTAGAGATCCGATGCGCAATGAGGATACTTGTCTTTCCGTTCATCACCCTGCCCAGATTATTCAGGATTTCTTCTTCGGTACGGGTGTCTACTGCCGAAAGGCAATCGTCAAATATCAGGATCTTGGGTTCCTTGATCAATGCTCTTGCTATAGAAACCCTTTGTTTTTGTCCACCCGATAGCGTGATGCCACGTTCGCCGAGCATCGTCTGGAATTGATGTTCAAAATCCATGATGTTCTGGTAGACCGCCGAATTTCTGGCGGCTACCTCCACTTGTTCATCCGTTACGGTATCCAGTCCGAAACGCTATATTGTTTTTGATTGTGTCTGAAAAGAGAAATACTTCCTGTGGCACAAAACCGATCTGTCCGCGGTAATCCTGTATGTTAAGCGAACTGAGTGCTTCTCCGTCAATTTTGATCATGCCCTCATTTGCATCATACATGCGCATGATCAGGTTGGCCAGAGTAGATTTTCCCGATCCGGTTTTGCCTATAACGGCTACAAATTGTCCCTGTTTGATTTCAAAGCTAAGATTTTTCAAAGCCATGATTCCTGTATCAGCATAGGTAAAGCTCACGTTTTCAAAGCTGATGTTGCCATGGATCACCTTGCTGCCGTGCCTGTACCATTCACAATATCAGGTTGCAATTGAAGAAACTCATTGATTCGTTTTTGAGAAGCCGCAGCCCGCTGGATTAGCGACGTAACCCAGCCCAGCATAGAGACAGGGAAGGTGAGCTGGTTTACATAAACAATAAATTCAGCAATATTTCCCGGAGTTATTGAGCCGTTGATCACCTGTTTGCCCCCTATAAAAATCGTCAGAATGGTACTTAAGCCAACAAGCAGGATCATTGTTGGATAGAACAGTGCCTGAACTTTGACCAGTCCCATGGCATTCTTTTTTATAGCCCTGACTTTCTTTAGCAAAAACCTCCTGCGTGTAGTCTTCGCGTACATAGGATTTAATCACCCGGATGCCGGAAAAGCGCTCCTGCACAAAGCTGGATAGTCTCGATAATTGTTCCTGGATCTGTTCGCTGCTTTCATTGATGAGTGTGTTTACAAAATAAATGATCACAACGAGTGCAGGCAACGGAAGGAGGCAGAAGATTGCAAGTGTGGCGTTCACAGAAAACATCGCATAGATGACCAGCGCAAATAACACCGCGGTATTGATCGCATACATGATTGCAGGGCCGACATACATACTCACCCTGTTTACATCTTCAGTTGCCCTGTTCATCAGATCCCCGGTGTTGTTCCTACGATAAAAACCCAGGCTCAGCCGTTGGTAGTGGGCATATATTTCATTCTTAATGTCAAATTCGATATGCCGCGACATCAAAATGATGGTTTGCCGCATGAAGAATAGAAAAAGTCCCCTCAGCAGGTAAAGGAAAAGTACGAGGGTTCCAAAATAAAAAAGGCTGTAACTGAAGATGTCGTAAATAATTTCTCTCCGTTCGAAGCCATCAAAAAGGCCATAAATTTGGATGTTCTCTGTGATCAGGTTAAAGGCATGACCGATCACCTGGGCAGGTATAACACCGAATATATTGGAAACGATAACAAAGAATATCCCTGGAATGATCCGCCATTTATATTTGTAGAAGTATTTGTTTAAGTACCGGAGATGTTTCATGAATTGGTAAAGTTAGCCAAACGGGCTAATTTTTTTAAAGACTTTGGTTAATAATAGGTAAAATAATGTTTTTTAACTAGTTTTGCGGCTTATCTGATAAACTAATAAATATGTCTGATAATAGCGCCGCAGTGAATTCCGTCCTAGATCAAATTGGTGCCTCAGGGCACAAAAAAGTTGTGTTTTGCAATGATCCTGATACCGGTTTAAAAGCAATTATTGCTATTCACGACACCACATTAGGCCCGGCAATAGGGGGAACCAGGATGTGGGGATATTCAAGTGAAGCGGAAGCATTGGAAGATGTATTGCGACTTATCAAGGGCCATGACATACAAAGCAGCCATCACCGGTTTAAACCTGGGAGGTGGTAAAGCAGTGATCATAGGCGATTCCAGAAAGGGAAAGACAGAAGCATTGATGCGCAGCTACGGTAGATTTATCAAAAACCTAAACGGCGAGTTTATTACTGCAGAGGAAATGGGCACGAATACCAGGGATATGGAGTATATCCGTATGGAGACTCAACATGTTACCGGGGTTCCTGAATCAATCGGAGGTGCAGGCGATCCGTCGCCTACTACTGCAAAGGGTGTGTTTTTGGGTATTAAGGCCTGTGTTAAGGAAGTTTTTGGTACAGATATGCTGGCGGGACGATCTGTAGTTGTACAGGGCATTGGCAATGTTGGTGAACATTTGGTAGAGTTACTGAGGGCAGGAAAATGTAGAAGTTTACATCAGTGATATTAATGAGGAGCGTTTACAACATGTAGCCCGTAATTATAAAGCTAAGCCGATCGCGGCAGATAAGATCTTCGGACTGAATGCCGATATTTATGCGCCATGTGCATTGGGTGCTACGGTAAACACCAAAACCATCGAGAAAATGAAATTTGCCATCATTGCAGGTTCTGCAAACAACCAGCTGGCAGATGAGCAGGTACATGGCAAAATGTTGCTGGATAAAGGAATTTTATTTGCACCTGATTACTTGATCAATGCAGGAGGATTGATCAGCTGTTATTCGGAATTAACTGGCTTTGGAAAAAAACGTACCATGCAGCTCACCGAAAATATATATAATGCAACAAGAGATGTGATCAAAATGTCTAAAAAAGACAATATCCCAACAATTTGGCAGCCAATCGCATCGCAGAAAAAAGAATCATCGACATTAAAAAAATAAAATCATCATATTAATATATAACCAGGTAATATTACCACTCGTTCTTACATTCATGTTAAACAGAAGGCACTTAAGAATTAAAGCTTTGCAAAATATTTTTGCATGGCACATGACAGACAAAAGAGATCTAAGCTTCCTCAAAGAAGCGCTAATGCAAAGTATTGATAGTGTATACGAAATGTACATCTGGATGCTCTCCTTATTGGTAGAGGTAACCGAATATACCAGCTAATGATGCCATTGAGCGTGCAAACAAGCATTTGCCAACGGCAGAAGACTTGAATCCCAACATGAAACTGCTACACAACAAGTTTGCAGTAACATTAAAAGCAAAACCCCGATATTCAGTGCTGCTGTAAACAAGTATAAGGTCGACTGGATGGCGGATCCGGAATTTGTAAAGGCAATTTTCAACACCCTAAAAGAACTCCGGAATATGCCGCATTATCTGGCAGATGCCGACGAACAGTCTGGAAGAATCCAAAGACATTATCAAATATATCTTCAGAAAAGTTATCCTAAAAAGCCATAATATCATACAGGCATTTGAGGATAAGTTCATCAACTGGTCGGTAGATAAGGAAGTGATGCAGGGCATGGTCGCCAAAACACTGAAAAATTTCACTGTCTGAAGATCCCTTCGAAAACAAGCTTACTCCGATCAGTGCAGGATTGGGAAGAGGACAGCAAATTTGTTCAGGATCTTTTTGCCTACACACTGAGAAATGACAAAGACTACCAGGAACTGATTGCCGAAAGAACAAAGAACTGGGAATCTGAGCGTATTGCGCTGATGGATACAATTTTGATGAAAATGGCCATTTGTGAGTTGCTAAATTTCCCATCTATTCCGGTAAAAGTAACCATAAACGAATACCTGGAGCTATCAAAAGATTACAGTACACCGAAAAGTAATTCGTTTATAAACGGTATCTTAGACAAAATTATGGGCGACTTAAAGAGAACAAACAGCATCAAAAAAATTGGTCGCGGACTTAATAGAAGAATAATTATGAAAAAAATATTGTTACTGGCATTGGCAGCACTGACGTTTGCTTCATGCCAACAAAATTCCAAAAAAGAGGCGGATTCATCTGTGACTATGGCAGGTGCAGCTGATTCTTCTTCCGCAGTTATCGCTGGAGATGCCGCGGTGATTCGTTTTGAAACTCCGAATTACAGTTTTGGTACCGTTAACCAGGGTGAAAAAGTATCTTACAGCTACAAATTTAAAAATGATGGGAAAAGTCCCCTGATCATTACCAATGCGGAAGCCAGCTGCGGATGTACTGTTCCTGAAGTTCCGAAAGAACCGATCAAACCAGGAGAAGAAGGTGAGATCAAAGTAGTTTTCAATAGTGAGGGTAAAGTGGGGCTGCAAGACAAAGTAGTTACCGTCACATCTAATGGTGAACCAAATGTAATTGCACTTCACCTGACAGGAGAAGTTCAAAGAACATTAAAAATTTTATAAAATAACAATATGATATCAACAATAATTTTACAAGCTGCCGGTGGTGGAAATATGTTGGGAACACTGGTACCTATGGTATTGATCATGGTAGTATTTTACTTCTTTATGATCAGACCTCAGGTTAAAAAAGCGAAAGACCATAAAAAATTAGTCGAAGAGCTAAAAAAAGGAGATAAAATCGTAACTACAGCCGGTATTCACGGCAGGATCGTAGACATGAATGAAACAACTTTCCTCATTGAAGTGGAAGGTGGAACGAAAATACGTTTCGATAAAACGGCGGTTTCACTGGAAGCAACTAAAGCTGCTGTTCCTAAAACAGAAACTCCAAAAATTGACACTGCAAAGGCTTAGGTCTTTGAGATTTAATTCAAAAGCCGCTTCAGTATTTGGAGCGGCTTTTTTGTTTTAGTAAGTTTGCCTACCTTACAGCTATGCCGTTTATCAAACTCACAAAAATAGAACGCAAACGCATCCTTGTTTTAATTACCTGTTTATTGATGGCAATTGGAGCATGGCTATTTCTCGCGTTAAACAATAAGTATGTGTATACGGCCAAGACAGTTTTGGTTTATAAGAATTTTCCGCAGAAAAGAGCCTTCCATGCTTTACAGTCAGATACAGTCGACCTTCAGGTAGAAGGCACAGGCTGGCAATTACTTTTCGCCCGTCTGCGGATCAAACCCCAGTCCATCAGCATTAGTCTGGAGAAATTGAACAACCGTAATTTCATACTATTCTCAGAGCAGTTGTATCAGGTGAACAAACAACTGGAGACTTCACAGAACATCATATCCGTACAGTCCGGACACCCTCTATTTCGATTTCTCAGAACGAACTGTTAAGCGCGTTCCGGTAAGATTGGTCTCGAATTTTAGCTTTGTCAATCAATTTGGGATAGCAAATGACATTGAAGTCATCCCGGAATATGTGACTCTGTCGGGACCTGAACAGGAATTAAAAAAAATCAGTGAATGGCCTACAGATACACTGGCGTTGATGAACATGCAAAGCACTACCGGTGCAAGGGTAGCTATGGCACAAAACAAATTGAAAAATGTCAATATTTTTCCAACCAGTGCCGAGGTTAAGGTGCCTGTAGATGAATTTACTGAGAAAACCATCGAACTTCCCCTTAATGTTATCAATAACAAGGAATACTACAGTGTAAAGTTGTATCCTAAGAAGGTAAAAGTGACTTTTCTCGTGGCTTTGTCCAAATACCAGCAGATCAATGAGAACTTTATGGATGCAGTGGTAGACCTCTCAGAATGGAAGGATCTGAACCATAACCAGCTCAGGGTTAAGCTGCCGCGTTTTCCTGAGTATTGTAAATTGGTCAGGATTTCGCCTGAAAAAGTGGATTTTATTATCGAAAAATAATGCTGAAAATAGGAATTACAGGAGGCATAGGGAGTGGGAAGACCACCGTGTGCAGGATTTTCGAGACCTTGGGTATTCCCGTGTTTTATGCCGATACTGCCGCAAAGGAAATCATGGTCAAGGATCCTGTTCTGGTAGCAGGGATCATCAGCACCTTCGGTCAGGAAAGCTATTTTGAGGATGGTGCATTGAATAATAAATACATTGCAGGTATTGTCTTTAACAATGCTGAAGAATTGAATAGATTGAATGCCCTGGTACATCCCGCAGTTTTCAGGGCTTATGATGCATGGGCAGCAGCACTGCCCGAAAGTGTGCCTTATACGCTAAAGGAGGCAGCACTGCTTTTCGAAAGCGGTTCTTTTAAGTCCTCTGATAAAAACATCCTGGTAACCGCGCCACTTGAATTGAAACTAAAGCGTGTGATGCAACGGGATGATGTAACCGCTGCTCAGGTTAAGGCGCGTATGGACAAGCAGTTCACAGATGAGCAGAAGCTGGAAATGGCAGATTACCTGATCCACAACAATGAAACAAATTCGCTGATAGATCAGGTATTGGAACTACACCACCTGTTCTTAAAACTAGCACATTAATGATACTGGATGATTTTATAGTGATCGATCAAATCGGTCTGTTTTGCAGTTATGGTAATTTTTACCTGGATCCAAAGGAACCGGTGCCCCATGCTGTCATCTCTCATGCGCATGGCGACCATGCAGTAGGAGGGAACAAGGAGGTTTATTGTACTCAGGCCACCTCACTTTTTATGGCCCATCGTTATAAGAAATTTGCTGCCGGCGAATTCAGGATATATGGATATCATGAAACTTTCCAGGTTGGCGGTGTAAAGATCAGCTTTGTTCCGGCCGGACATATTCTGGGTTCGGCAATGGTACTCATGGAATATCAGGGTGTAAAATATTTGTACACCGGGGATTATAAGCTGCAGCCCGATCCAACCTGCGAAGTCATAGAGTTTGTAGGTGCCGATGTACTGATTACTGAAACTACATTTGCAGATCCTGCAACCCAGCATCCGGTAGCTGAAGAGGAAATCCTCAATCTCAATAAAACAACAGCTAATATTATGTTAGGTGCATATGCCCTGGGCAAATGTCAGCGTCTGATCAGTCTCATGAACGAATATTGTCCACAAAAAAGGATATTGGTTCATCATGGGATGATGCCTTTTGTAAAGATTTATGAACAGTTTGGGATCAGTCTTGGTAAATATGAGGTGTATGACAGGAAAGTGATGAAAAACAATCATGAGCACATGGTATACCTCGTACCTCCTATGGTATTCAGAAGTTATATAAAGGCTATTAATGTGGTCCGGGTGTTTGCTTCAGGTTGGAAACACCTGCAAAATAATCATGAGATCCAACTCTGTATCTCTGATCATGCCGATTGGAACGATATCCTTTTTACCATCGAAAAAGTTAAGCCCAGTCAAGTCTGGACCAATCATGGTAACGGCATGCAACTGAAATCATATTATGAAAATAGTTTGGTAGTTAAATTGCTTAACTGATGGAACAGGGAGAAGATTATTATTTCAACGAAGATGGATTAATGGTTTTCACAGAAGCGTACCATTTGAAACGCGGATACTGCTGCAAGAACAAGTGCAGACATTGTCCATGGGCATTTGGAAGACCGAAATTGAATAATAACTCAGCGAAAAAAGCTAAAGAAAATTAAAACGATGCAGTTGCAGAAAGAAATTCAGGCCTCAAAATTTGAGAGTGTACATCAGCAGGCCGTTATAAATGTGGTGTATACTGCCAATTGGTGTAATGATCAGCTTAGGCAGGCTTTTTTACCTTATAATGTAACCACACAACAGTTTAATGTGCTCAGGATCCTAAGAGGCCAGCACCCTGATCCTTGTACCATCAGTCTATTGAAAGCAAGGATCCTGGACAAAATGTGTGATGCTTCAAGGATTGTCGACAGACTGGTACAAAAGGAACTCGTCTTAAAAACTACCAATAAGTCCGACAAAAGGGCTGCCGATATTCTCATTACCAAAAAAGGTCTGGCCTTATTAGAGGAAATGGACCAGAACATAGACCTTTCATCTCCGGTATCCGCCAACCTGACTGAAGAAGAAACGGAGACCTTAAATGCCTTACTGGATAAAATGCGGGGTTAATTCCTAATGCGTATGGCCTGAGCTAAAAAATCCGATCAACGCAATACCTATTCCACACAGCACGGCAATCATCTTGCGCTTGGTTACTTTATGATCTACACTTGATTCAAATAATATGGTCGTGGAGATATGCAAGAATATACCAATCACGATTCCCATGATCCTGCTAAAATACTGTTCAATTCCTCCTATACTTCCGGTACTGATTCCATAACTGACATAAAACCCTAATGGAGCCATGACCGCAAATATTCCGATATAAACAATGATGCTATTGCGCTTAAAGTGATTCTGCATCAGGATACTGGCCAGGGCAAATGCAGCTGGGATATGGTGCAGTGAAATTCCAAATATCAGTGCATTGTGCTGATCTTTTGCCAACGGCATCCCTTCCAGAAATGCATGCAGGCAGAGACTGATCATGATGCCATAAGGAAAGACCTGCACTTCATCATGGTGCTTATGGATGTGTCCATGTTCCACACCTTCGGAAAACTGCTCCAGGAAAATCTGCAACAAGAATCCAATCAGGATGAAAATCCCGATATCTTCGTGGTCAGACCCATGGTAAGCATCTGGTATCAGATGTAATACGGTGATGGCGAACAGATAAGCACCGCTAAAGGATAAGATCAGCTTCAGCAGCTGCGACTTGTCACTCTTCACCAGAAAAATAGTCATGCCCCCTAAAAAAGCACTAAAAAATAGAATGAGTATCTTCCAGATTTCCATTATAATTGAGGTTGTAATGTTTTATAAAGTTTGCCGGTCGACAAGCCAATGACTGTGCCCAGTACTGCACCTACCATGGTGTCGATTGGATAGTGTACACCCACATAGATCTGAGAAAAGGAGATGATCAATGCCCAGGCCAATGCTATTGGTAAAACAGGCTTCCATTTTCCGTAAAATACGATGATCAGAAATACAGCTATGGCAAAATGATTGGTCGCATGTGCGGAAGGAAAGCTGTAGCCACTGCCGCAAGGTACGCGGTGAATGATGTAATCTGACAGGCTCAGGTCGTTGCAGGGCCTGAGGCGCGCTACAAAAGGCTTAATCAGCCTCGAGGCGAGCATATCCCCAATCGCAAAAGTGAACAGTAACAGACCAATGATGTACCAGCCCTTTTTCTTGTATTCTATAAAAGAGAACACAACGATGAACAGGTAAAGAGGAGACCAGAAGAAACGGTTGCGCATCAATGGCAGCAGCCAGTCAAAGAACGGATTGGCCATTCCCCGGTGAATCTTCAAAAAGAGTTCCGCATCAAATTGCTGTAAACTCTCTATCATGCTTTTTTGCAGATTAAGATCAGACGGTCCGATTTGATCTCATCGTAAGCTTCCAGACCGTAACTGCCGAAGGTCTGTGTAATTTGCAGACCGCTTTTCTCCAGCATGCGCTCAAAATCCCTCAGTGTAAAAGCCTGTACGCGTTCCTCAAAAGCATAAGGTTTTCCCCTATGTTCAAAATTGATGTGCTTGATGATTTTGCCTTCGGCAACAAACTTGTGCAGGTGAAATTCAATACCTTCCAGGGTTTTTGTCTCCTGGTGGGTAAGGTTTTTCAGTATCTTTTGGGTGTTGAAGTAGTCAATTACAAGTGTGCCGTCTGCTTTCAAGCCTTTTCTGAAAGATTTTAAGGCATTCACATGGTCTTTTTCTGTTTCGAAATAGCCGAAACTGGTAAACATATTCAGCGCAAAATCAAAGTAATTGATAAAAGAAAGCTTGCGCATGTCGTGCACGTAGAAATGCAGGTTCTTTTGTTCAAACTGCAGGGCATATTTGATGTTCTGCTCAGAAAGGTCAATGCCGGTTACATCATACCCCTTTTTGTTCAGATAAATCGCATGTCTTCCCCTTCCGCAGGCGATGTCCAGGATTCTTGCATCTGCCGCCGGCTTCAGGTAGGCAGATAAATTGTCTATGAGGAACTCCGCTTCTGCATCGTTGCGCTGACTATATAAGATATGATAGAAAGGAGAGTTGAACCAATATTGAAACCATTTACGCTGCATAGAGCCAGTATTTTGATGTTGTAGAAAAAGCCAAAGATAGTAATTTTACAATGTTGCATTTGTATTTATCGACATCCTGAGGACATTTTTAACAAAATGTTCGTAACTGATGCGCAGTTTATCTAAGTTTGAAAAAAAATCTGAAACATTGACACTAATCAAATCTATCTCTGGTATAAGAGGAACAATCGGCGGTATAGCCGGTAACGGTCTGACTCCTATCGACATCGTAAAATTCACAGCTGCCTATGGCTCCTGGGTACTGAGTAAAACAAACAACAAAAAGATCATCCTTGGACGTGATGCCAGGATTTCTGGCGAAATGGTCAACAATCTTGTCATCGGTACCCTGCAGGGCCTCGGTATTGAAGTAATTGACCTGGGGCTTTCCACCACACCAACGGTTGAAATTGCCGTTCCAATGGAGCAGGCAGGTGGTGGGATCATCCTGACCGCAAGCCATAACCCCAAGCAATGGAATGCCCTAAAATTATTAAACGACAAAGGTGAATTCATCAGTGATGCAGACGGAAAAGAAGTGTTGGATATCGCAGAGCGCGCTGAATTCGCTTTTGCGGGAGTAGATGAACTGGGTACTGTGATCAGCAATGATACCTATCTTCAAAAGCACATCGAGGTCATCCTAAATCTACCATTGGTAGACGTAGAAGCCATTAAGGCAGCAAATTTTAAGATTGCCATAGATTGTGTAAATTCTACAGGCGGTATATTTGTACCTGCACTGTTGCGTGCACTTGGTGTAGAAACGATCTATGAATTGTATTGCGAGCCTAACGGGCATTTTCCTCACAACCCTGAGCCTTTACCGGAAAACCTGACCGAAATCGCTAAGGTGGTGCAAAGTAAAAATGCCGACCTTGGGATTGTGGTAGATCCGGATGTGGATCGGCTGTGTTTTGTAAACGAAGACGGAAGCATGTTTGGTGAGGAGTATACCCTTGTTGCTGTTGCGGATTACATCTTAAAAAATACACCTGGAAATTCAGTATCTAACCTTTCTTCTACAAGGGCGCTCAGAGATGTGACAGAGAAATCAGGTGGCGAATATCATGCTTCGGCAGTAGGAGAGGTCAATGTGGTGAACAAAATGAAGGAAACCAATGCGGTGATCGGGGGTGAAGGAAACGGCGGCATCATCTATCCTGAACTGCACTATGGTCGTGATGCGTTAGTTGGAATTGCTTTATTCCTGACCCATCTGGCTAAGTTTGGTAAACCAATTTCTGTATTGCGCAGCCAGCTATCCTGAATACCACATCTCTAAAAATAAAATCACCCTGACGCCGGAAATGGATATTGATGCCCTGCTCATCAAAGTGCAGGAACGTTATAAAGATCAGCCCAATACCACAATTGATGGTTTGAAGATAGAATTTGATAAACAATGGGTACATTTGCGCAGGTCTAATACCGAACCTATTATTCGTATATACAGCGAAGCAAGCACAGAGACAGTTGCGGAGAACCTTGCTTCAAAGATTATTTCGGACATCAAAGAAATATTAAAACTGACTTAGTAAAAAAATGAACAGGATTTATTTAGATAACGCGGCGACGACCCCTCTGGATCCGGCCGTGATCACTGAAATGGTGGGTGTCATGAACACCTACTATGGGAACCCATCTTCTATACACGCACAGGGACGGGAAGTCCGCACGCTGATAGAAAAGGCCAGAAAAACCGTCGCCGGACTTTTAAATGCTACTCCTGCTGAAATTTTCTTTACTTCCGGAGGTACGGAAGCCGACAATACCGCAATCCGTTGTGGTATTGCTGCCTACAACATCAAACATGCAATTACCTCTAAAATAGAACACCATGCGGTGGAACATACCTTAAACATGCTCCTGAAGCAAGGTGTGATTGATAAACTCAGCTTTGTAAATGTCGACAGCAAGGGAAATATCGATTATGATCACCTGGAAGAGTTGTTAAAAAACAATGAACGCTCTTTTGTATCACTGATGCATGCCAATAACGAACTGGGCACGCTGACAGATATAGAAAGGGTAGGAGACATCTGCGAAGCATATGATGCCATCTACCATTGCGACACTGTACAGACCATGGGTCACTATGTACACGATGTACGTAAATTGAAAGCACATTTCATTGTTTGTGCAGCGCACAAACTGCACGGTCCTAAAGGAGTTGGCTTTCTGTTCGTAAACCACAACATTAAGATCAGTCCAATGATCTTTGGTGGCGCTCAGGAACGTAACATGCGTGGGGGAACGGAAAATGTATACGGTATTGTGGGTCTGGCCAAGGCTTTGGAGATTGCATACACAGAAATGCAGCAGCACCAGGATCACATTCAGGAGCTGAAATCTTACCTGCTGGACAGACTGGGTAATGAGATCCCGGACCTGTTCTTCAATGGGGAAACTGCTCCGGAGAAAAGTTTATATACTGTACTGAACGTATCTTTTCCGGCAATGGACATGGCAGATATGTTGTTGTTTAACCTGGATATCAATGGGGTCTCTGCCTCCGGTGGGAGCGCCTGTTCATCAGGTTCCAATATCGGTTCGCATGTGTTGACGGGCATCGCTGCAGACCCCAACAGACCTTCTGTAAGGTTCTCATTCAGTAAATACAATACTAAGGAAGAACTCGATCTGGTAGTTGATAAACTGAAGCAGATTGTAAGCCAGAACGTACCAGCTTAAGTTTTTTTTAAACAATACAGATTCTTAGGGTGTTAGTTAAGTGATAAATATTATTTACCTAATCCTATGAATCATGAGCAGTTTAGATAAAGAACACGAAGAACAGAAAAAAAAGACCGTTATTAAAGAGACTGATTACAACAAAGAGAACGAAACCAGTGGAGAGACTTCATCGGTGTCAGATCTCGACAGATCAGGATTTACGAAGAAAACCGGTCGCAGTCATAAGCCTCTGGGCGCGAGTCACGAACCAGGCGCAACGCCCGGCACGGAAATTTGATCTCAGCATAAGATCTAAAATAATTTCAAAAGAGATCCCCTTACAGGGATCTCTTTTTTTTGCTTTGTAATTTGTTTTTTATTATGTTTATTTGTTTATGCTAAAACGTTTTAAAATTTGAGCTACATATGAATAGAACCATCAAGTTTTTATTTTTTGCCACTGCATTTCTTGCCTTTAACCAGCAATCAGATGCACAGGAAAAAGAAACCTTCAAAAGGCAGGGCCTAACCCTGAACTTCACGAGCTTAGATCCGGACTTTGATCCGGCATTGAAAAAACGCATGGTGGAGACCTTTTTCATCATTTATCCTAAACTAATTAAGGAGTACAACAAGGGGGCCGACAAAGAAGTTAATTTTGTAATAGACCCTGCTTATGATGGTGTTGCTGCTACAGGTGGCGGAAGGATCGTTTACAGTCCTGCTTATTTCAAAAAGAACCCGGGCGATATCGATGTTGTTACCCATGAAGCCATGCATGTTGTGCAGGCATATAAAGGGCGCTCCGGACCGGGGTGGATCACCGAAGGGATCGCAGATTATGTAAGATACAAATTTGGTGTCGACAATAAAGGCGCCGGATGGGCACTTCCAGAATTCAAACCTACACAGAAGTACGACAATAGCTATCGGATTACAGCCAGGTTCTTTGTCTGGATCGAGCGTCAGGGACATAAAGATTTTGTACAGAAACTCGATGCAGCAATGCGTGGTCAGGCCTATACCAAAGAATTTTGGAAAGAGCAGACCGGAAAAAATTTAGACGAACTGTGGACGGCTTATTCAGAAAATCCTGTAATTTAAACACACACAACAATTAAGATATGATCAAACAATTTTTAACCGCTTCCCTTGTAGTGGCATCGCTTGGCAGCTTTGCCCAGACCGTAGGGAAAATTACCGATCCTGTTGAATGGATCAACCCGCTTATGGGTACCCAAAGTAAGCCTATCTTTATCAACGGTAATACTTATCCGGCCATTGCTTTGCCATGGGGCATGAACTTCTGGACGCCACAAACCGGTAAAATGGGCGATGGATGGGCATATACTTATGATGCCGACAAAATCCGCGGATTTAAACAAACCCACCAGCCATCGCCATGGATGAACGATTACGGCCAGTTTGCCATCATGCCGGTAACCGGCAAATTAAGATTCAACCAGGATGACCGCGCAAGCTGGTTCTCGCACAAAGCCGAAATCGTAAAACCATATTATTACAGCGTTTACCTGGCCGATCATGATGTGACCACCGAAATCACACCTACAGAACGCGCCGCACAGTTCCGGTTTACTTTCCCTAAAACGGACAGCTGCTTATCGTGTAGTAGATGCTTTTGACAAAGGCTCATATATAAAAATTATCCCGGCTGAAAGCAAGATCATAGGTTATACTACAAAACACGCACGCGGACCGCTACCTGAAAACTTTAAAAACTACTTTGTCATTTATTTCGATAAGCCGACTTTACATCTGCAAATGGATGGAAAGGAAATGACTTATTGAAAGGTGAACTGGAAGTTACAGCTGATCACTGCCGGTGCTATTATTGGTTTTAAAACCGCAAAAGGTGAACAGGTGAACATGCAAAGTGGCTTCGTCTTTCATCAGCATTGAGCAGGCCGAAATTAACCTTGAAAAGGGAATTGGCCAACGACAGCTTTGAAACAACTAAAACAAAGGAAAAGCGGTATGGAACAAAACATTGAGCCGCATTGCTGTGGAAGGTGGTACGATCGACCAGACCCGTACTTTTTATTCCTGTCTATACCGTACCTTGTTCTTCCCGAACAAATTGTATGAGATTGGATGCCAACAATAAAATCATTCACTGGAGTCCTTACAACGGCAAAACGCTGCCGGGCTATATGTTTGCCGGAACTGGTTTCTGGGATACTTTCAGGGCCTTATATCCGTTCCTGAACCTGGTGTATCCTTCCATCAATAAAGAAATGCAGGAAGGTCTGATCAATGATTATAAAGAAGGTGGCTGGCTGCCGGAATGGTCCAGCCCGGGTTATGCCAACATTATGGTCGGCAACAACTCTGCTTCGGTAGTGGCTGATGCTTATATAAAAGGGATGCGCGGTTATGATATCAACACTTTATGGGAAGCTTTAAAACATGGTGCAAATAACGAAGGTCCCGATGGCAGCCGGCCGTACTGGTGTAAAATATTATAATGAACTTGGGTTATGTGCCTTACGATGTAAAAATCAACGAAAATGCCGCCAGAACGCTGGAATATGCATATGATGATTTCGCGATTTACCAATTGGGTAAGGCATTGGGTAAACCGGCATCTGAAATCGACATCTACAAAAAACGTAGTCATGAACTACAAAAACCTGTTGATCCTGCAACCGGTCTGATGCGCGGAAAAAATAAAGATGGTCAGTTCCAGACGCCATTCAATCCATTTAAATGGGGTGATGCCTTTACCGAGGGCAACAGCTGGCACTACACCTGGTCGGTGTTTCAGGATATCCATGGCTTGCTAACTTAATGGGTGGCAAAGAGAAATTCGTCACCAAACTGGATTCGGTATTCACCTTGCCTCCGATTTTTGATGAGAGCTACTACGGCGGGGTGATCCACGAGATCCGCGAAATGCAGATTGCCAACATGGGTCAGTATGCGCATGGTAACCAGCCGATCCAGCACATGATTTACCTGTACAATTATGGCCGGTGCAGCCCTGGAAAACCCAGTATTGGGTACGTGAAACCATGAACAGAATGTACAAAGCTACTCCTGATGGTTATTGTGGCGATGAGGACAACGGGCAAACTTCTGCCTGGTATGTGTTTTCGGCCATGGGTTTTTACCCGGTTACACCGGCTACTGATCAATATGTATTGGGTGCGCCATTGTTCAAAAAAGTAACATTGAACCTGGAAAACGGTAAAACTGTAGTGATTAATGCAGCTAAAAACAGCGATGCCAACAGGTATGTAAATGCTTTGAAAGTAAACGGAAGCCGGATATTCTAAAAACTGGTTGAGCCACTCTTGCATTGCAAAAAGGTGCTACGCTTAAATTTCGATATGACAGCTACGCCTAACAAGACAAGAGGTACAAACCCTGCTGATTTCCCTTATTCATTGTCGACAGAAAAATAAAGCATTTTAATCTATCCTTTCGTCCTTGCGAGGTACGAAGCAATCTCTCATAGGGGATTGCTTCGTGCCTCGCAAGGACGATTCAAGAGCTATATCTAATGACGATTCAGCTGATCATCATCCATGATCTATTGATAGCCTCTTTAATAAAAAATGCCCGTTCGATTTGAACGGGCATTTTTTATTTCGATAGAAATATTTTTGGAGTTAGTTCTTCATCATCTTTAAGAAAGCAGCCAATTTCGCTTTCATTTCCCTGCGGTCTACTATAAAATCAAGGAAACCATGCTCTAATACAAATTCTGCAGTTTGGAAACCTTTAGGTAGATCTTTTTTGATGGTTTCTTTAATTACCCTTGGTCCGGCAAAACCGATCAATGACCAGGTTCGGCAATATTAATATCGCCCAGCATCGCATATGATGCGGTTACACCACCCGTAGTAGGGTCGGTAAGTAATGAGATATAAGGAATTTTAGCCTGGCTTAGCAAGGCCAATTTAGCCGATGTTTTAGCCATCTGCATCAATGAAAATGCGGCCTCCATCATCCGTGCACCGCCCGATTTAGAGATCATCAGGAAAGGGATCTTATGTTTGATTGCAATAATCGATGGAGCGTGGCGATTTTTTCACCCACAACCGAACCCATAGAACCGCCAATGAAATTGAAATCCATACAGGCAATCACCAGATCTTGACCGTCGATTTTTCCTACGCCGGCGCGAATGGCATCCTTTAAGCCTGTTTTGGCCATGGCTTTCTACTAATCGCTCGGTGTATTTTTTGTTATCTGTAAAGTTTAGCGGATCACCTGAAGTCAGGTTCGGCAAAAAGTTCGGTAAATTCATTATTATCAAAAAGTACCTGGAAATATTCTTTGGATCCTATCGCGGAGATGGTAGTCGCAGTAATGACAAACGTATTTGTTTTCAACTAAGATCGGCGTTGTGTAATGCTTTTTTGCAATTCGGACATTTATTCCACAAGCCATCCGGTGCTTCTTTCTTTTCTTCCGTTAGTCGTAATGATACCTTTTTTTTCTCTTTTAAACCAAGCCATGTGTTATTTCTTGAAAAATGCGACTACAAAGAAACGAAAAATATATTTAAGATAGATTGCATTGCCTTAAATATCAGCTTTGCGCATTAAATGTTAATAGATAATGGTTTAATAATCATGCAATAACTTCGGTTCAAATATCATAAAATTTATAACTTCGGCTAAAAATCGATATGAGTTTAAAAGGCTATAAAGGCGTAATTTACGGAGATCAGGTGCAGGAATTATTTGAACAGGCTAAAAAACACCAATTTGCATTACCTGCAGTAAATGTAACCGGTACAAATACGATTAATGCGGTAATGGAAACTGCTAAAGCGGTGAATTCACCGGTAATTATTCAATTATCAAATGGTGGTGCGCAGTTTTATGCAGGTAAACATTAGATAATGACAAATTAAACGCTTGTATTTTAGGTGCTGTATCTGCTGCAAAACACGTGCATTTATTGGCAGAGCATTATGGTGTTGCTGTAATTTTGCATACCGACCATGCCGCTAAAAAATTATTACCATGGATAGACGGACTTGTTGGACCACGGCGAAAAATTCTTTGCTGAAACAGGCAAACCATTGTTCTCATCACACATGCTGGATCTTTCTGAAGAGCCTATCGAAGAAAACATGGAAATATCTGCTAAATATTTGGAGCGCATGGCTAAAATGGGCATGACGATTGAAATTGAACTTGGTGTTACAGGTGGTGAAGAAGATGGTGTTGATAACAGCGATGTAGACAGCTCAAAATTATATACTCAGCCTGAAGAAGTGGCTTATGCTTATGAAGAACTGAGCAAAGTGAGTCAACGTTTTACCATTGCTGCGGCTTTTGGAAACGTACACGGTGTATACAAACCAGGTAACGTAAAATTACAGCCGGTAATTTTGCAAAATTCTCAGGAGTTTATAAAGAAAAATTCTAACTTGACTGCTGAAAAACCAATCAACTTCGTATTCCACGGTGGTTCTGGTTCAGCCAGGAAGAAATCAGAGAAGCATTTCTTACGGTGCAATTAAAATGAATATCGATACCGATATGCAATGGGCATTCTGGGAAGGTATTAAAGATTATTACCAACAAAAGAAGCTTATCTTCAAGGCCAGATCGGTAACCCTGATGGCGAAGATTCTCCAAACAAAAAATATTATGACCCGCGTGTTTGGTTACGTAAAGGCGAAGAAAAATTTGTTAAGCGTTTGAAACAAGCATTTGAAGATTTGAACTGTATAGACGCCAGCGATAAATTATAATCCTGGGTCATCTTCATATCAAAAGCGTCACAAGCATTCGTTTGTGGCGCTTTTTTTGTTGTAAATTACATTCAAAATCATTTACTCAAAAAGCATGGAAGCGTTACAGGTCAACAAGGTCCACAATAAGGAAGAATTGGAAAAGGCATTTGCCATCAGAAAAAAAGTATTTGTAGAAGAACAAAATTGTCCACCCGAACTGGAATGGGAGCATGAAGAAGAATCTACGCATTTTCTGGCGATGCTGAACAATGAGCCTTGTGGTGCCTGCCGCTGGCGCAAAACAGATAAAGGCTATAAACTGGAACGCTTTGCTGTGCTGAAAGAACACCGTGGAAAAAGAATAGGGCAGGCCCTTGTTGCCGCTGCCTTGTCAGACCTTCCAAGCGATGCGGGTTATATTTACCTCAACGCCCAATTGGAAGCCATGCGCACTTACGCGAGGTTTGGTTTTGTTGCAGAAGGCGAACAATTTGAAGAAGCTGGCATCCAGCACATGAAGATGGTAAAAAAAGCCTAAGAAGCAAAAACCCTGGCAGAAAGAATCATCGCTTCCTGCCATTTTTCCATATCCAGACCCAGGTTTTCCCCTTTACTGTCAAGATAACTGATCAGTTCCTCTGTAGCCATATTGCCCGTTAATTCATCTGCTGCCATCGGACAGCCTCCGAAGCCTTTTAATGCACTATCGAAACGCCTGCAGCCACTTTCGTAGGCTGCATTAATCTTTTCAAATCTGGTAAGTGGCGTGCTATGCAGGTGCATACCGATTTCAGTCCCCCCAAATTGTTTTACCAGTGATGGCAGGATCTGCCTTATTTTTTCCGGAGTAGAAACACCTGTTGTATCGGAGAGCGATAGGATCTTTACCCCCTGTTGCACCAATTGATCTGCCCAGTAAGCTACAATCTCTTCATTCCATTCATCGCCGTATGGATTTCCAAAACCCATGGACAGATAAACAACTGCCGTCTTATCATGATTTGCGCATAACTCCAGCATCTGCTTCACCGTTTCCATAGACTGTGCGATTGAAGAATTGGTGTTGCGCTGCTGAAAGGTCTCAGAGATCGAAAAAGGGAAGCCAAGGTATTTGATCTCCCGGTGGGCCGCTGCGGCTTCTGCGCCCCTTAGATTGGCTACAATGGCCAGTAGTTTGGTTGTGTTGCCATTGAGATCTAAAAGCGACAATACCTCTGCTGTATCCCGCAATTGCGGAATCGCCTTTGGAGAAACAAAACTGCCAAAATCCAGAGTGTCAAAACCTACTTTCAACAGCAGATTGAGGTATTCGGCCTTTAGCGCCGTCGGTATAAAATCATGAATGCCTTGCATGGCATCCCTTGGACATTCAACTAACTTTATCGAGTTTAGACTCATCATTGGTTTCTTTATAATATGGGCGTATGATTAAACGCGTTCCCCTGTCGTAGCTAAAATAACTCCATACCCAGTTCACAAACACCACCAGCTTATTTCTAAAACCTACTAGGGTCATCAAATGTACAAACATCCAGGTAAACCAGGCAAATATGCCCTGAAATCTGATCTTATGAAGGTCTACCACCGCTCTATTACGACCCACAGTAGCCATAGCACCTTTGTCGAAATATTTAAAAGGCTCAGTTGCCCGGCCGTTCATGATGCTCAACAAATTTTTGGCAAGCAATTTTCCCTGCTGTATGGCAGTAGGGGCTACGCCGGGATGGCCATTAGGGAATTCAGTAGTGATCATAGCCGAGACATCGCCGATTGCATAAATGTTATCATGCCCATCTATTCTGTTGATCTCATTTACCTTCAAACGGTTTCCGCGAACTATAGCCTCGGTGTTCAGACCCTCAAGTATGGCGCCCTTTACGCCGGCCGACCAAATCACGGTTGAGGAGTAAATTTGTTGTCCGCCTACCAGGCTGAGCACCTTTCCGTCATAGCCCTGCACCCTGGAATTGGTCATCACCAATACACCCAGTTCTTCTAAAAACTGTGCTGATTTTTGCTGTGCCTGTACAGACATATTGCCCAGCAGTTCCGGAGATCCTTCAATCAGGTAGATGTTTACCTGTCCAAGATCCAGTTCAGGGTAATCGTTTTTAAGGACGTGTTTCTTCAGCTCAGCAATCGCACCTGCAGTTTCCACACCCGTCGGACCTCCGCCCACCACCACGAAGTTCAATAATTCTGCACGCCCGATCGGATCTTCCGCAATTTGTGCCGCCTCCAGATTCTGTAAGATCAGGCTTCTCAGGTTGAGGGCCTCTGGAATTGACTTCATGGGCATGGCATGCGCTTCAATCTCCGCCTGCCCAAAGAAATTGCTGGTAGAACCTGTGGCAATCACCAGGTGATCGTATTCAATGCTGCCTATAGTGGTTTCCAGTACATTTTCCTCAGGCTTTACACGTAAGGCTTCCGTAACGCGGAAAGTCAGGTTCTTCTGACCTTTAAAGATTTTTCTCAATGGAAAAGCAATAGAATCAGCTTCCAGTCCGCCGGTGGCTACCTGGTACAGCAGCGGCTGGAAAGTGTGGTAATTGTGCTTATCGATCATCATGACCTCCAGGTCCTTATCCTTTAGTTTCTTTGCGAGTTCTATGCCGCCAAAGCCACCGCCTACTATAACTATCCTGGTTTTACTTCCTTTTGGAAAATGTTGATCCATAACAAATCGGTTTTGGTAAATATATACTAAAACAAAAAGGCATCCAAAAGGATGCCTTAATTATCATAAAGATGTAATTACTTGATTATGCCCGTACTTTGCCTTTTACTTTAGCTTCGCCAAGGTCAAGTACAATAGGAGTAGAGATACACAATGATGAGTATGTACCGATGATACGACCAATCAACAACGCGAAGATAAATCCTCTGATACTATCACCACCGAAGATGAAGATTACCAACAATACAAAGAATACAGTTAATGAAGTTAAGATCGTACGACTTAATGTACTGTTCAATGCAAAGTTGATCAATGTTGTTACGTCTCTTCACCATGCAAATCTTCTTTACCAGATTCCGCTAATTTCTCACGGATACGGTCAAATACAACCACCGTTTCTGTCATGGTATAACCCATAACCGTTAAAATGGCAGCGATGAAATCCTGTCCAATCTCCAATGAGAATGGCAACACACCATCTAAAATAGTATAGAAAGACAATACCAGTAATACGTCATGGAACAATGCGATTACCGCACCTAAACCATATTGCCATTTTTTGAACCTTACTACGATATAGATAAACATGAATAAACATGAGAACAGGATCGCACCATATGCACCGTAAACAATGTCACTGGCGATGATCGGTCCGTAACTTTTCATGAACTTTCGATTGTCATATTTTACACCAGTCTGGTCAAGTCCGTTTTTCAAGGCATTTTCTACAATTTTATCAGCCTGAGTATCTGTGATCAGTCGATGTGGAAAGTAGTAGTGATTTTTAATTCGTTATCAGCACCAGCAGTTTTAACGATAGTTTCAGACTCTGTAAAGGCTGCGTTCAGTTTTGCTTTTACATCTTCAGTATCCATTCCTTTATCGAAGTGAACGATATAAGTTCTACCGCCTTTAAAGTCGATACCCAGGTTCAAACCTCCGTTTTTAAAGTAGAAGATGAAACCAAGCACGATGATTACAGAAGAGATTGTGTAATATAATTTTCTGTGTCCAACAAAGTTAAACGCAATGTTTTTGAAAGCATGGATGGTCATGTTGTTATCAAAAGTGATGTTTGCTTTTTTCTCAAGCAATGCATCAAATACCACACGTGAGATCAATACTGCAGCAAACAATGAAGAAAGGATACCGATACACAAAGTAGTTGCGAAACCTTGAACAGGTCCTGTACCAAATACATAAAGGATCACACCTAATATCAATACGGTAACGTTGGAGTCAATGATAGAAGACATTGCATGTTTGAAACCTTCTTTAATCGCAACCGGAGTCGGTTTGCCCAAAGTCAGCTCTTCACGCACACGTTCAAAGATCAGGATGTTTGCATCCACCGATAAACCAATTGTTAATACGATACCAGCGATACCAGGCAATGTCAATACAGCACCCAGTGAAACCAGCACACCCATGATGAAGAACAAGTTGATCACCAATGCAAAGTTAGCAACCCATCCGGCTTTATTGTAATAAAGCGCCATAAATACTAGGATCACAACAAATGCAAGTACGAATGACAATAAACCATTGTGGATAGCAGTTTCACCCAGGGTAGGACCAACTACGAACTCACCAACAATCCTTGCAGGAGCAGGTAATTTACCAGCTTTTAAGATGTTTGCCAAATCTTGTGTATCATTCACGGTAAAGTTACCAGTGATGGAAGACACTTCCACCAGCGATTTCATTTTGAACAGTGGGAGCAGAGTATACTGCATTGTCCAATACAATAGCGATTGCTTTTTTATTGTTAGCATCAGCAGACGCTTCAGCAGTAATTTTTTTCCATTTACCAGAACCTTCACCAGTCATGGTACATGGATACCTCTGGTTTACCGTTCTGATCGAAATCAGCACGTGCATCAGCAATTGCATCACCACCCAAATCAGGTTTACCATCCAGTGAAGTTACTTTAATTGCATACAGTTCAAATATTTTAGCACCACCTGCAGGAGCACCCAAATCAGGCTTTACGCTCCACATGAACTTATAGCTCTGAGGAATGATGCAGCCACTTCTGGTCTCTTGAAGAAAGCGTTTACTTTAGCAGTATCTTTTTGAGCTACCCAGCCTACAACAGGACCCGGACGCAGCGAAGGCTGTCCGTTTTGGCCCTGAAAAGTAGGGATGTTCAGAACCGCAAATAAAGGGTTAGATTTAGCCAGTTCCTGATTTTTCAAAGCTGAAGTATCTAGCAGCATCGTTTTTTTAGCCAATCCAGCAAGTTTACTTCCAGATTTAGAAGTATCAGCAACTACCAGCTTTAGCGGTGTCAGCAGCTTTAGTATCTTTTAAAGTAGCAGCTAAAGTTTTGTTGATGTTCTCCATAACAGGATAGACCTCTTCATTCTGATATACTTGCCAGAACTGAATTCAGCAGAACCTTGTAATAATTTATGCACCCTGTTCTTTATCCTGAACACCTGGCATTTCGATCAGGATACGGTTGGTACCTTCTTGTTTTTGCATGTTCGGGCTTACAACACCGAAACCATCAATACGGCTACTAATGATGATGAATGAACGATCGATAGCGCTGGTTGCTCTTTAGCAGACAGAAATTTTTAACCTCAGCATTGCTTGCATCTGGTTTTAAGTTGCTTTAGCATTGTCCTGATTAGAGAAAAAATCTGCAAGTTTTACATTTGGTGCAAAGTTTTTCAAACTCATTAACAAACAGATCGATATAATCTTTACCACCAGCGTTCAGTTGGGTCTGAGCGTTATGAACTGCTTGGTTGAAATTGGCATCAGTAGTGTTGCCCGCCAAAGATTTTAACCAATTCCGCTAACGATATCTCCATCGTTACGTTCATACCACCTTTTAAGTCAAGACCAAAGTTAATTTCTTTTGCTTTACAACTGGTAGTTAAATCCAAACAGCGGATATACTGGTACGGTAGCCATAGAATCTAAATAAGCTTTTTCTTTATCCGGATCTCCTTTAGCATAAGCTTTTGCGTCTTTTTCTACTTTAGATGTAACAAAGTTGAAAGAGAGAGAATACACACAGACAATACCTAATAGTATTGCCATAAATTTAATAAAACCTTTACCTTGCATTTGTTTGTTAAATAATTTGTCTATATCGCTGTTTTTTAACAAGTCGGCAAATCTAATTATTTTTTTAAATAATAGACCACCTTATGAATTTTTTAATTATAAGGAACCAAACTAATTACGCTTTCATCTGTTTATGGGCGTTCCAGCGTGGAAAACGTAAAACCGAATTGATGCTTTTCATCTGGTGCATGATATTCAGATGCCGTTTCTTTCCATTCCCCGGGCTCGATTTCCGGAAAATAAGCATCTCCATCAAAACTGTGCTGAACCACCGTAAGATAGATTTTATCTGTAAGTGGCATGGCCATTTTATAGATCTCCCCGCCGCCGATAATGTACACCTCTTCTTCATCAGCAGCACATAGCGCCAGAGCCTCCTGCACACTGCCTACTAGTTCAGCACCCGGGAGTTCCAGGTCCTTATTCCTGCTGATCACGATGTTGCGCCTGTTTGGCAACGGTTTCCCCATCGAATCAAAAGTCTTGCGGCCCATGATGATGGTATGTCCGGCGGTGATCTGTTTAAAATGTTTCAGGTCTTTAGGCAGGTGCCATAAGAGCTGGTTGTCTTTCCCGATTGCACGATTTTCCGCAATCGCTACTACCATGGCTACGATCATACTGCTACTGCTCCTTTAATGTGCGGATGAGGATCATAATCCTTCAAGGTAAAATCTTCAAATTTGAAATTGAAAATATCTTTCACTTCGGGGTTGATCTCCATTACCGGCAATTTCCGGGCATCGCGGCTCAACTGCAATTTCGCCTGCTCGATGTGGTTGTTGTACAAATGGGCATCACCCAGTGTATGGATAAAATCGCCGTATTGCAGACCGCATACCTGCGCCACCATCATGGTCAGCAGCGCATAGGAAGCAATATTAAAAGGCACCCCTAAGAATATATCTGCACTACGCTGGTAGAGTTGACAACTCAATTTGCCATCCGCCACATAAAACTGGAAGAAGGCATGGCATGGCGGCAAGGCCATGTTGTCTACTTCGGCAACGTTCCATGCAGATACGATGATCCTTCGAGAATCCGGGTTGTTTTTAATCGTATCTATGATTTTGCTGATCTGGTCGATGTGGCCACCGTCAGGCTTAGGCCAGGAGCGCCATTGCGAACCATATACCGGACCAAGGTCGCCATTTTCATCTGCCCATTCGTCCCAGATCCTCACGCCATTATCTTTCAGGTATTTGATGTTGGTGTCACCGCTCAAAAACCAGATCAGTTCGTGGATGATCGATTTCAGGTGCAGTTTCTTGGTGGTCACCATAGGGAAACCCTCCTGCAGGTTGAAACGCATCTGGTAACCAAATACGCTGATGGTACCAGTTCCGGTGCGGTCGTGTTTTTGTGTGCCCTGATCCAGCACATGCTGCATCAGCTCCAGGTATTGTTTCATAGAATTCTTAAACCAAATTTATTGATCGGCTAATTTAGGTAATTTTAATTTATCCATGCCAAACCATGCGGTCGCGCTGCTCTTTCCATTCACAGTTACCGGCATAGGTTCTATAAACTCGCCCGGAGTAAAGATGGCGCCGACAATTGCTGCTGGATTTAGGTTTTCGTTATTTAAGGGCTTTTTGATTTGCTTGTGCGAGCTATAGTAACGAATTCCGACCCCGATGATGCCAAGGCATCCCGGCATGATATCGAAGCTGAATTGAGTTTCGGGCACCTGAACCTGGTTTTCTTCCACCACAATCATTTGAACTGGGGCGGTCTTCTTACATGAACCATGCAATGCAAACTGTGCCATTTGGATGTAGATTTCACAGGCGTTAGCATGATTTGGCATTTTTAATTGCGATGGTATTTCGAAAGCAGGTATGGTGATGCTGATTTTGTCGGCCGTCCCGTTTATACTGACTTCAGGCTTTACCCATAGGTGGTTTGCCAGCGGCGATTTTTCGTTGAACTCAAAGCCCGAGAGGTTCCCGAAGCTATTTTGCTGGAAGCTGTAGGTTTGTGTATCTTTATCGCAGCAGTGTTCCAACAGCACACGGTTGAGTGTATTGAGTTTGTTGACCATAGTCCCCGGATATCTATCTCCAAAAAGGCTGGTCATGCTCAATCGGATTCCTTTTGATAAGGTACTTGCATTTCCCATGATGCTTGCGGTCTTTTGTGATCCCTCAGTTTGCCTTACGTGTTCGGGAAGCGACTGTGTGATTAATTTTCCGTCTTTTCTGGTTTTAAAAACCGTTTTTCCGAACTTGCCTTTAAAATATTTACCATTGAATATGCCCATATTTATAACAAATTTATAGTGATCCCAGCATTAACCAATACTTAACCTAGGGCTAGCCCAGGTTTTTCCGGTAAAACGTGGGCTGACTGTGGGGTAGAGGTGGCCTAGAGGTGGGGTGGATACGTCCTTGTTATATCGCGTACCCCTGGATAACTTCTACTGTGTTTATGTTTGGTTGCTGTAGTTAATGCAAGGTAATTATTTGTTAATAAAGTTGCAAGTGTAAAATTAGATGGTTACTATAGGCGTTGGAAAATTTTGGTGTTAACATAACCTAAAAATAGCAGCCTTATGGGTAGAGCAAAAATAATATTAATGTTGGGTTTAATTGTGATGTCCAGCTGCAATCATAGCTACAGATATCTTGAGGGGAAGTACAATCTGGTTTTGGTGATTAACCCTTGGATGAAGGTAGACATTAACAAGGAAACTGTGAGAATCGATTTTAGAGGCTTTAAATATGTTGATACGCTGATTTTTTCCGAGTCGGAAAAAAACAAGATAATGATGTCTTTTAATCAAAATAAAATTGCTGAAATAGAAGGGGCGAAATACTTTGGTCATGAAGCCTTAAAAGTGCCCCCTGATGTGCTTACTATCAAGGTATTCAAAATGGACAAAGAGATGAGCGAGCTTGCCATTGAGTACGAATACATCAACAAGGGATTGCCGGAATTCGGCAAGAGCTTCAATGTTATCAAATTCCGTGATGATGTAATGGCCGTTTTGAAAAGTAATAGAAGATATAAAAAGGCTTGGGAAATCTGTCTTAAACACCAAGGTGAAAGTGGAAATGTTTTTATGTAATAAACCAGTTCCGACGTCAGTTAACGACTTGCAGGAGTTTTTTCGAAAAGTTCATCTATGTCGAGGCAGGAGCATCTTTCTTTTAAAATAGGGTCTGATTTTTCAAGTTTATTGAACTCGATTAACTGCTTGCAGTAGCTTTCTTTTTTCTGGAGATTGCCAAAAAAGAGTACCGGAATTGCGAAAACCATAAAAACGAGCAGAGCAGGGATCATATATATAAATGTTTTGAAGGCGATACCATTCACTTGTATATGTTTACTTGCGTCTATATCTTTTGCTATGGGCTTGACAATACGCTTGCCCCATTTGAACATAAGTATACCTCCTATGGGGAGGATTATAAGCAACGATATGTAAAATGCAATTTGAATTGTCAGATGGTTCATATTCTCTAAACGTAAATTTATTGATCTTGTTTTTATGTTTGAAAATTCTTAATTTGGTGCAGTATTTACTGGCGCGCTCAGCTTCTATGTAGTGAATTGGTTTAGCCTGTTTTTGGATACGACAAATTAATTCACTATTTAACCCTCTTGAAGCTAAATTACATGAAGAAAATCTTCACTCTCGCGCTCTTATCCGGATTTTTCGGGTTTTCTGTTTTTGCTCAGCATTCTACTTACAGTACCATAACAACTACTTCGATAGATTCAAGTAACCCGACCTCTATCAGAATCATCGGACAAAATGATCCAGTCGGACCAGTAAGCATTAGAAATATATCATTTGATTTTATTGCTGCAGGTAAAGCCCAGATTCAGGCTTATAGAGGAAGTAATTGGGGTACTTCGTTAGAATTTTTAACGAGTGATGAAAGTAACTTTGGAGGAATCCCTTCAATAAGAATGCAGGTCAGTCATAATGGTAATGTTGGTATTGGCAAAAGTAATCCCGCACACAAGTTGGATGTTATTGGTCAGATTAATGTATCAGGTCAGTCTGGAGGATATACAACCGGAGATACTCCTAAACTCTCCTTTGGGAGTGCAGATACCGAGTTTTCAGAATTCTCTTTACCATTCGGCGGACCCTTAGAATATAAAACTTACCACGGTCATATATTTAAGACCTATGCTGGAAGCAGTGTAGCTCGAGAAAGGATGCGTATCGATATTAACGGGAATGTAGGCATAGGAACGAGTTTGCCTACGGAAAAACTCGCTGTAAATGGTAAGATCAGAGCTCAAGAGATCAAGGTAGAAAATGCGAACTGGCCGGACTTTGTTTTTGCAAAATCTTTTAAGCTTCCAACGCTTCAAGAAACAGAAAAACACATCAAGGAAAAAGGACACTTGCCGGGTATACCATCTGCCGAGGAGGTGAAAACTAACGGAGTGGATCTGGGCGAAATGAACGCGAAATTGTTGCAGAAGATAGAAGAGCTGACTTTGCATTTGATAGAAAAGGACAAACAGATTACCGAACTGCAAAAATTAGCGGAGAGGGTGAGGGCCTTAGAATTGAAAACTAACAATAGATAATAACATGAAGAAAATAACGATCATGATAGGATTGTTGATGGCATTTTCAAATTCCTTCGGGCAGAATACTTTTCCGCTAACCGGAAATGTTGGTGTGGGAGTAAGTAGTCCATTATCAGCATTAGATGTTAGAGGTGTGCTTCATGTGGTTACCCCTGAGTATGGAACATACACTGCCGGACAAGGCTCATATCTAGGTTGGAACAAGTCTGGAGGTGGTGGGGAAGTCAATCTTGTAAATAGTATTGGTGGTGGAAATGGTGGGTTTGCATTTGATCAAACCGCAAACGGGACAACGTTTAGCAGGTTATTTACACTTTCAGGTAACGGCAATACTGGTATTGGAACCATGAGCCCTGGAGCTAAATTGAGTTTTAATGATGTGAATGACGGTACATCAGTTCCAAGCGGCATCACATGGTACAATCCCAGTCCTTTGACTTACGGTATTCATCGCACGGAAGGTTCCTGGATTGGACCTGATTATCAGCAGATGCGGATTTCTTGGGAAGCTGGAGTTGTTATCAATCCAGGAGTGTTATACGGCAAGTGTTATTTGGATGTTCAAGGTGGTGGTTTGCGAGTAACTGCTGGTAACGTCGGCATTGGCACTATTGATACAAAGGGTTATAAACTTGCGGTAGCGGGTAGTATGATTGCGGAATCTGTTAAAGTAAAACTACAATCGTCATGGCCGGACTTTGTATTTGCTGAATCTTACAAACTTCCAACGCTTCAAGAAACAGAAAATCATATTAAAGAAAAAGGACATTTACCAGGGATTCCGTCTGCTGCAGAACTAAAGGATAAGGGGATAGATCTAGGGGATATGAATGGGAAGTTATTGCAGAAGATAGAGGAACTGACTTTGCATTTGATTGAAAAAGATAAGCAGTTGTCAAAGCAACAGTTGACTATAGATCAACAAGAAAGCAGACTGAAAAAACTTGAAAATTTTTTGAAACTATGAAAAATAAACTCTTTGGCATATTCCTGCTTGTTATGACGATTTCCAACTTTTGCCTGGCACAGGATGGAAGTTTTAACAATTTGACGATAAATAATCTGACGAAAGGTACAGGAGCAGCCGATTTCTCGGGTTGGGGATTGAATTCAAATCCGTTAATCGACATTAGACCTAATTCGTCAAACCGTTCGGCTTTTGTGATTAACCATCACGATGGGCTGACCTTTAGTTCGCATACTGTCTATGGCGGGATTAGATTTTACAATCAGGGGTATCCCGTTGGCCCGTTGGAACTCTCCGCTGGCGCAAAGCTGGTGATGGCTATTACAAATAATGCTGTAGGTATTGATAATGCATCTCCTAGAGTTCCTCTAGATATCGGAACCAATATTTCTAATGGAAAATTGAGTGCGGTTTTGGGAAGACTTCCAGAAGGAGATGGATATGGCGAGGGAACATTTCTAGGGGTTAGAGGCTATAATACGACAGAGGAGTACGGGCGTAAAAGTTTTGCATTGGAACATAGCTTTTACGGGACAGTAAATAGTTCCATCAATTTTTTAAGAGGTCACAGTGACGTCGGTGGTGCAATTACTTTTAATACTAATACCAATTTGGAACGTATGAGAATTGATGGCGGAGGCAATATCGGGATCGGAGTTTTGGATACTAAGGGTTACAAGCTAGCGGTCGCTGGAAGTATGATTGCTGAATCAGTAAAAGTAAAGCTTCAGGGAGCATGGCCGGACTTTGTATTTGATCAATCTTACAAACTTCCAACGCTTCAGGAAACAGAAAATCATATTAAAGAAAAAGGTCATTTGCCGGGTATACCATCTGCTGCGGAAGTGCAGGAGAAGGGGGTAGATCTGGGGGAAATGAATGCGAAGCTATTGCAGAAAATAGAAGAGCTGACTTTGCATTTGATAGAAATGCAAAAGAAAGCTGATGAGCGAAACAGCCAACTTCAGGCTGAAATAACTCTTCTAAAAGCAAAAATCAATAATAGTTTAAAATAAGCAAGTTATGATAAGGCTCTTGACAATATTAATCTTAGTAAGTAATTCTTTTTTGATACGTGCCCAAACAAATACATTTCCAATAACTGGAAATGTAGGAATAGGTACCACTAATCCTTCTGCGAATCTCGACTTTTATAGAATTTACAATTCTTCACAAACTAAGATTTTAAAGATGTTTTACGAGGGTTCTTGGGGATTTGCATCGTATGCTGATAACTTCAGATTTTTAGATTTACAAAGTACTGAAGGAGGGAAAGTATTACAGGTAAATGGATATGGAGTAGGTATGGGATATGATCCTCCCAGTATAAACTCTCCCGATAAACTATATGTGAATGGTAGGGTTGGTATAGGTACGAATTCCCCACAACAAAAGCTATCTATAAATGAGGCCAGCAATGAAAATACTTATTTAACTATCCAAAATAATACTATAGGTACAATATTTGGCTCCGGGGGGACTAGCATAGGCCTGACAGGAACAACGACTAATCATGATTTTTCGCTTTATACGAATCTGATTGAGCGGATGCGTATAACTTCTGTGGGAAATGTTGGTATTGGTACAGCCGATACCAAGGGATACAAACTTGCAGTCGCGGGGAATGTGATTGCTGAGTCTATGAAGGTCAAACTACAGGGAACATGGCCGGACTTTGTCTTTGCTAAATCTTACAAACTTCCGACGCTTCAAGAAACAGAAGCTCATATTAAAGAAAAAGGTCATTTGCCGGGTATACCATCAGCTGAGGAAGTTAAGGACAAGGGGATAGATCTAGGTGATATGAATGCGAGGCTGTTGCAAAAGATAGAGGAGTTGACTTTGCATTTAATAGAAATGAAGAAGGAAAATGATCAACAGCAAGAAGATATAAAATACTTGAAATCAAAAATAGATCGGGAAAAATAATAGTCAATTTAAAAACTAAATTCATGAAAATGCTTTTTGTACTCTTACAATTTATTATAGTATATAATATTTCCTTCGCCCAAACAAATACCTTTCCAAGTAGCGGGCATGTTGGAATCGGTACAACTAATCCAATTTCTCAGCTTTCTATCAGAGGTGGGGACACTGGGGTGAGCATTCATCCAGGCACATCGCCATATTTTGGCACTCTAGCATTCAATCGAGAATCTTATAGTGGACAGATTATGGATCCAAATGGATTTGCTTATCAGATCAACAACGGTGGGACAGATGCCAATCTACATTTTCAAATCTACAATGGCACTGGTGGAATGATAACAAATGATGCTTTAGTGATATGTAGTACTGGTAATGTAGGAATTGGCTTAGCTCTACCTCCAGAGAAGCTCTCTGTAAATGGTAAAATCCGGGCCAAGGAAATCAAAGTAGAGAATATCAACTGGCCGGATTTCGTTTTTGCGAAATCCTATGTACTTCCAACACTTCAGGAAATAGAAAATCACATCAAGGAAAAAGGTCATTTGCCGAGAATGCCCTCCGCAGTTGAGGTGAAAGCCCATGGCGTTGACCTTGGAGAAATCAATGCGAAGTTGTTGCAGAAAATTGAGGAGTTGACTTTGCATTTGATTGAATTGAAGAAAGAAGTGGATATACTGAGAAACCCAAAACGTAAATAATTGCCATAATAATAAGTTTTATGAAAAGTCTTTTTTTATCTATACTATTTATCTTCTTGCTCGGGACATCTGAGTCCTATGGACAAGCTAATGAATTCTATTTTAACGGACTAGCAGATGTCTTCTTGAAATATCCTGAACGAGGTAGTGGTGGAAGAGCAATTGTACATGATGTATATAATACCTTGACTTTAAATTGTGGCGGAGATTTTTCCGGTGGAACGAAACTAGGTCCATCATTTCATGTTGCCACCAATGGAGCTTTGAGCATTCCTGATGGTGCAACATTACGTGCATCTGTATACAGTACCACCGACTATTCTACCATGACGTTTAATAGTCGGGCATGGCAGACAGTCCAAGGCACCAACGGGAAAGCATTTACATTTCAAACACATGATAATTTAGGAAATTTTGGATTTGAAGCGATGGCTATATATTATGGTGAAAGCGGTAAAATCGTAATGGCTCACAATGGAGGCAATGTTGGAATAGGAACTAGCATGCCAACCGAGAAATTGTCTGTAAAGGGAAAGATCCGGGCTCAGGAGATTAAAGTCGAAAATGCAAATTGGCCAGACTTTGTGTTCGCCAAATCTTATATACTTCCAACCTTAAAAGAAACAGAAACTCATATTAAAGAAACCGGTCATTTGCCTGGTATTCCCTCTGCCGAGGAGGTGAGAGCTAATGGAGTAGATCTAGGGGAAATGAATGCTAAGCTATTACAGAAGATAGAGGAGCTGACTTTGCATTTGATTGAGATGAAGAAGGAAATGGAGGAGTTGAAAGATAAAAGAAGAGAAAGTAAACTATGAAAAAATATTATTTGTTACATGCAGTTCTTTTTGTCAGCTGTTATTGTTTCGGGCAAACCAATACATTTCCGACAATTGGCAATGTTGGAATTGGAGTCCAATCTCCAATTTGGCCCTTGACGGTAAATGGAACTATAACTTCAGGAGGTAATGGTGATCAAAGAATCCACCTTAGACCGGATGCAGGCTATTCAGGATATGTTTATTGGGCAGAGTCCGGTGTTGCCGAACGTGGTATCCTGGGTTTTAGTGCGGGTAGTGGAGACCTGGTCTACCGATCTGGATCATATGACTTTTCAACTGGATCTGAGCGATTACGCATCACTTATAATGGAAATCTGGGGATTGGTACTTCGACTCCTAAAGCTTTGTTAGACGTTGGTGGTATGATACAGATATCTGGTCAGAATTTAGCTACACCGCCCTCTGACCTTAGTTACGGTCTTTTTCCTTACGGAGGTGTAGGTTTAGGAATCTTTTCGGGTGCTACAGACGCATCACAAGGAATAGGGATTTGGACTAATCCAAATGGGGTTAAGACTGAGGTGATTAGGGTTTTGTCTGGAGGAAATATCGGCATTGGAACACTCACTCCCTCAGAAAAACTAGCTGTAAACGGTAAAATCCGTGCTAAGGAAATCAAGGTTGAAAATAGCAATTGGCCAGATTTCGTCTTTGCTGGGACTTATGCTCTTCCAACTCTTGAAGAAACAAAAAGACATATCAAGGAAAAAGGTCATTTGCCTGGTATTCCATCTGCGAAAGAAGTAAAATCAAATGGGGTTGATTTAGGGGATCTGAATGCGAAGCTGTTGCAGAAGATTGAGGAACTTACACTGTATTTGATTGAGATGAACAACACGATTAAAACTCAGCAAATTGAAATTGAGAAACTAAAGAAAAATAAATGAAAACCATAGTTAGAATAGCTTTAATAGTATTGATCTTTCCTTATTCAACACTGGCACAAGTCAGGAATGACGCGGGACTAAGAGGTGATGCTGGCGCAATCTCAGGTTTTTTTGAATCAAATGCACCCTTGAATTTTCCTGAAGGTGCTACAGATTGGTGGCATTTATTGGATGTTAGACATAGTAATCCAAATAATAATATGGCTATGCAATTCTCTGGTAGCTTTTACGATCAAAACCTCTTTTTTAGGAAAACAAATAATAGCGCTTCCCAGCCTTGGAGTAAAGTAGTATTGGAGCGGGCTGGCAAAGTCGGTATAGGTACATCTAGCCCTAAGTCCGGACTTCATTTGGGTGCTGGTACATCTGACCTAATGTCCCTCGGAACGACAAATTATGGAGGAGGTAACGGGCAGGCCCTAGCTGGGATTAAGGCGGGACAAATTTTAGGAGGAGATGGGGGTATACTTGAATTTCAAACTCTTTATTGGGGCGCAGCTCCTTATGAGTTAACTACTAAAATGATCGTTATGGGTAATTCGGGCAATGTTGGCATAGGAACTATCGCACCGACAGAAAGACTTTCTGTCAATGGCAAGATCAGGGCAAAAGAAGTTAAAGTAGAAAATGCGAACTGGCCGGATTTTGTTTTTGAAAAATCTTATACCCTTCCAACTCTTGCGGAGACAGAAAAACATATCAGGGAAAAAGGCCATCTAATAGGTGTTCCATCAGCCGCGGAGGTGAAGGCCAATGGGCTTGATTTAGGGGATATGAATGCGAAGTTGTTGCAGAAAATCGAGGAGTTGACTTTGTATATCATTGATCTGGAGAAACGTGTAAAATCAATTGAAAAATGAAAATCATAATTGCAACAACTTTGTTAGCTGTAAGCTCCATTTTTGCTTATGGACAGGTGAACGATTATCCTACCACAGGGAACCCCACTATTTACCAGTATTCTCCCAGTATCTATTTGAGAAGAAACACTAATGGAGGTGGCTTTACACAAGGAATCCAAACTCAATTTCAGGATGGAACCAACAATTGGTTTTTTGGAAATATGCATGATGAAATGTGGATGGTGTCAAAAGGAGATTATGAAAACCCAAAAATGGTTGTAATGGCTAATGGAAATGTTGGTATAGGAACTATAAATCCAGCCTCTAAGTTGAGCTTTAATGACGTCGACAACGGAACTAATGGTGCAGACGGGATTACCTGGTATAATCCGGCTAGATTAAATTATGGTATTTACAGAACACCTGGTGCCTGGTCGGGCCCCTCATACCAACAATTGAGAATGCAATGGGATACCGGTATTATTTTAGATCCAGGATTTGGACATGGCAAATGTTATGTTGAAGTACTGAATGGCGGGTTGCGTGTCACCTCGGGTGGTGTTGGGATTGGTACTGTCGATACAAAAGGATATATGCTTGCTGTCGCAGGCAATATGATTGCAGAATCTGTAAAAGTCAGACTACAAGGAGCCTGGCCGGATTTTGTTTTTGCAAAGGGTTATTCCTTACCCACACTCAAAGAAACTGAAGCTCACATTAAAGCAAATGGTCATTTGCCCGGCATTCCATCAGCTGCGGAAGTGAAAGATAAGGGGGTTGATTTGGGTGTTATGAATGCAAAGCTGTTGCAGAAAATTGAAGAACTCACCCTGTATATACTGGAACAGGATAAAAGAATCCAAAAATTAGAATCCAATCAAAAAGCAAATTTGCAATGAAGAAATTAAAACTTACAATAGCTTTCTTTTTATTCTCCATGGGATCATATGCCCAGACCAACGTTTTTCCATTAAACGGGAATGTCGGGATAGGCACAAACAATCCAACGCGCAAATTACATGTATATCAGAATGAACCAGATCAAACTGGTCTCGTCATTCAGGGAAATACCATCAATCCTGATAATGCTGGGCACTATGTCGGGATTACGCTGGATGGTGATTATGGAGATGCAACAGGCAATAATTCCCAAATTAGAAGTTATAGTAATCTTCATAATTTTTGGGGTAGCAGTTTAACTTTTTATACAACATCTAATAGTGCTCCTTTCGGTGTGTTAGAAAGGTTGAGAATTAACGCTTCGGGGAATGTTAGCATTGGCACTGCCGATCCAAAAGGCTACAAACTTGCGGTGGCAGGTAGTATGATTGCAGAATCCGTGAAAGTAAAACTGCAAGGGGCTTGGCCAGACTTCGTGTTTGCTAAATCTTATACTCTTCCAACGCTTCAGGAAACAGAAAATCATATCAAAGAGAAAGGTCATTTGCCAGGTATTCCTTCAGCTGAGGAAGTTAAAGCCAATGGAGTTGATCTTGGGGAAATGAATGCGAAACTGCTGCAAAAGATAGAGGAGCTGACTTTGCATTTGATCAAAATAACGAAGGAACATGAGCAATTTAAAGCTCAGCTTTTGACTCAGCAAAAAGAAGTTACAGACTTGAAAAAGAAACAAAATAAGAAATGAAAAGAACGCTTGTATTAATGTCGCTATGTTTTTTCACATGTAAGTTAAAAGCACAAACGACAATTTCCGGAGATTATAAAGTCATCGATATAGGAAATAATGGGGTAGGAGATTATACCAAGTCTTTAATCTTGCTACATGAAATGTTTGATTCCAATCTCATAAACCACAATTTTGCGATTGGTACGATAACAGCCATGAGGGGGCACTCTGCATCTGGTCTCAGATTAAATTCAGCTATGATTAGCTCAGCATCGGCTTATAATGGCACACTCGCCATGATTACTTCTCATGATGACTATAGTGGCTCAGCATGGAAACTGAAAACATGTATTTATCAGAATAAAAAATATCTAGCCATTGATATCCCTTATTCCCCCGCCTATCACGATAAGGGTTTCAAGTTTTTTGGAGCAACAAAATCTACTGGCGAAAATATGAAATGCGTGTCTTATGAAGTTAATGGGGCTCCATATAATCAAAATCTGATCAGCAATATTGAGGATTTCAACTCTAACATGTTGGAAACACATACTGTTCAAAATTTAAGCATTACAGGTAATGTTGGTATTGGATTATCTAATCCAACAGAAAAACTTTCTGTAAATGGTAAAATCCGAGCTAAAGAAATTAGAGTTGAAAATGCCAACTGGCCGGATTTCGTTTTCGCGAAATCTTATTCGCTGCCTACTCTCAAGGAAACAGAAGCTCATATCAAAGAGAAAGGTCATTTGCCAGGTATTCCTTCAGCTGCGGAAGTGAAAGATAATGGTGTTGATCTTGGGGAAATGAATGCGAAGTTGTTGCAAAAGATAGAGGAGTTGACACTCTACCTCATTGAGCAGAATAAAGAAATAAAGGCATTAGCTAACCAAAATTTAAAACTCAAATCCCAAGTGGAAAGATTAGAAACTAAGTTTTAACGATGAAAATAATATCAGTCTTTATATTACTTTCCTTATGTGTTGAAGCATCTGCTCAGACCAATACCTTTCCAGGGAACGGGAATGTTGGAATTGGAACCTTAGCTGCAGATCAAAAATTAACAATAAAAGGAGGTGGAATTGGTTTCGATCATAATTCGACAGATAAGAAACTATATTCTCCCGTTGATGGTACGTTGGAATGGATGACGCACAATAGTGCTGGTGAGCATGGTTTTGCGATTAGCCATCAAGGAACCAGATCAATTTACTTAAATACAAACGGCACAAGTTACATTAATGGAGGGAGCCTTGGGATTGGAACCATTACTCCCGGAAATTATAAGCTTAATGTTTTTGGTCCTCTTTCAAGTGGAGTTAATGACTACACTTACAATTCTGCAACATTCCAGCTCACCAATGAAAGCAAAGTTGATGGTATTAGCGGGATTTCACCTACCGGAGCATTTCGATGGTATACAAATCCAAACAATTCATATCGTGCTGGTTTTTTATATCAACTTCGGGTATACGACTCAGTTAACGGAGAGGGAGGAAATTTACTAACTATTAACGGTGCTGGTAATATTGGAGTTGGATATGATCCTCCAGCTATCTCATCTCCTGATAAATTATATGTCAATGGCAATGTTGGTATCGGTACTGTCGATACAAAAGGATATATGCTTGCCGTCGCCGGCAATATGATTGCAGAATCCGTAAAAGTAAAACTACAAGGAGCTTGGCCCGACTTTGTTTTTGCTAAATCTTATACTCTTCCAACGCTTCAGGAAACAGAAAATCATATTAAAAGAAAAGGTCATTTGCCTGGCATTCCCTCTGCCGAGGAAGTGAAGGAGAAGGGGATAGATTTAGGGGATATGAATGGGAAGCTGCTGCAGAAGATTGAAGAACTAACTTTATATATCATTGACTTAGAAAAAAGGGTCAAATCCATTGAAAATAAAAATTAAATCAATTCACTTATGAAAAAGGTGCTGTCATTAGTCGGTATTTGCATTTTCCTATCCTATTGCGCATTTGGACAATCGAGGCCTAATGCAGGATTACAAGGATCAGACGGTGCCGTATCAGGATTTTTCGATACCGAATTTCCAATTAACTATCCTGCCGGTGCAAGTAATTGGTGGCATCTTTTAGATATTAGACATAATAATCCAATAAATAATTATGCTATGCAATTCTCGGGTAGCTTTTTTGATCAAGACCTGTTTTTTAGAAAAACCGTAAATAATCCATCCAATGACTGGAGCAAAGTTGTACTGGAAAGAGATGGAAAGGTAGGCCTTGGTACCTCGACACCCAGAGTTAAAATAGAGGTCAATGGCAAGGCGATAATCCAAAATACTTTGTTGACGAATGATTATACTAATGTAGGACAACATAATGCGCAGTTGAGAATTTTGAATGGCTTAGGACAGTATGGAACAAAGGCATTGGAAATAGCACTTCTGGATAATGGTACGGGAGTAATTCAAGCTAATGAGAGTAACGTTGGATACAATACACTACTTCTAAATCCAGTTAGTGGCAATGTCGGTATAGGTACAACAGATCCAAAAGGCTACAAACTCGCAGTAGCGGGAAGTATGATCGCTGAGTCTGTAAAGGTTAAACTGAATGGTGCCTGGCCGGATTTCGTATTTGCTAAATCTTATAAACTTCCAACGCTTCAGGAAACGGAAAAACATATTAGGGAAAAAGGTCATTTGCCGGGAATTCCCTCAGCCGCAGAGGTAAAAGCTAGTGGAGTAAATCTGGGCGAGATGAATGCGAAGCTCTTGCAGAAGATTGAGGAATTGACTTTGCACCTAATTGAAAAAGATAAGCAAATAATTGATTTAAATATGGCTATGAAGTCGCTGAAGAAGCAAAATGTCGCTAATGAAACTCGACTAAAATCAATTGAAAGCATAATTGACAAGCTAAAACCATAACCATGACTAAAATAAAAATATTTGCATTCATAGTGCTCACATCAGGTATTGTTACTAAATCAATTGCGCAAAATCTATTAGATCTATCTTACTGGACTGTAGGATCTGGCAGTACTGGGACTTTTGTTCAAAATGGCGACAATTCTGAAAATATTAGAGAGTGGGGAGAAGGTCCGAACGGTAAACGGGTTGTTTTATGGAAATCGACACCGGACGGAGGGGAAAATGCGGATGGTGGATTTAATGGACATCACTTTGCAATATCGCACACTCAAATGTACAGATTTTCGATTTGGATAAAAAAGACGAATTCAAATGATGGCCAAACCTATTTTGGTTGCGAGAACGTTTCGGAGCTCAGTGGTGTACCGATGATTAATCCATATTTCTGGTACGGAGATTTGCCTGAACTTAATAAATGGTATTTATTAGTAGGTTATATACACGGAAGTGGTGACCCATCTACAACTAACTATGGTGGAATATATGATGGTATAACGGGTGCTAAAGTTTTAGGTACTACTGATTTTAAATTTAGTACAACGGCAACCACTACTTATAGCAGGTCTTATTTGTATTATGACCCTAATGTTAATGATCGACAGTACTTTTATGCGCCGCGAGTGGACCTGGTAAATGGAAATGAACCGTCAATATCTTCGTTGTTGAGTATCGAAACGGGTGTTTCATCGCAGGGATATTTCGCAGGAAAAGTGGGAATTAAGACCACTAACCCTGGTAATTATGATCTGGCAGTTAATGGCAATATCCGGGCTAAGGAAATTAAAGTTGAAAATGCCAATTGGCCGGACTTTGTTTTTGCAAAATCTTATGGGCTTCCTACACTCAAAGAAACTGAAGCTCACATTAAAGCAAATGGTCATTTGCCCGGCATTCCATCAGCTGCGGAAGTGAAAGATAACGGTGTTGATTTGGGTGATATGAATGCAAAGCTGTTGCAGAAAATTGAAGAACTCACCCTGTATATACTGGAACAGGATAAAAGAATCCAAAAATTAGAATCCAATCAAAAAGCAAATTTGCAATGAAGAAATTAAAACTTACAATAGCTTTCTTTTTATTCTCCATGGGAGCATATGCCCAGACCAATGTTTTTCCATTGAGCGGGAATGTCGGGATAGGCACAAACAATCCAACGCGCAAATTACATGTATATCATAATGAACCAGATCAAACTGGTCTCATCATTCAGGGAAATACCATCAATACTGATAATGCTGGGCACTATGTCGGGATTACACTGGATGGCGATTATGGAGATGCAACAGGCAATAATTCCCAAATTAGAAGTTATAGTAATCTTCATAATTTTTGGGGTAGCAGTTTAACTTTTTATACAACATCTAATAGTGCTCCTTTCGGTGTTTTAGAAAGGTTGAGAATTAACGCTTCGGGGAATGTTAGCATTGGCACTGCCGATCCAAAAGGCTACAAACTTGCGGTGGCAGGTAGTATGATTGCAGAATCTGTGAAAGTAAAACTACAGGGTGCTTGGCCAGACAATGTCTTTGCCAAGTCTTATATTCTCCCAACTCTTCAGGAAACAGAAGCTCATATCAAAGAGCAAGGTCATTTGCCAGGTATTCCGTCTGCTGAGGAAGTGAAAACCAATGGAGTGGATCTGGGGGATATGAATGCTAAGCTTTTACAGAAGATAGAGGAGTTGACACTATATATTATCAACCAGGATCAACGTATATCTAAACTTGAGAAGAGCAAAAAAGTGCGTAGGAATAGAAACTATTTATAATATGAAGAAATATCTTTTAACGATTATTGCTACATTCTTTGTAGTGGTGTCACTTGCACAAGATAGTAATATCTTGTCTTCACTTTCTTACCCAGCTTATGGAGTTAAGATAAAGATTAACTACCCGGGTGTCACAAGTAGTTTTGCCAGGGGGTATAGTATTTCCAATCATAATGCGTCAGTAGATTTTTTTGAATTAGGTGTGCTCGGGATGATTACAAATGGCATTAGCACAATGGAATATGGGTATTTAGGTTCAGGATATAATGATCCAAAAATGGTTTTCCTACCCAATGGAAACATAGGGATAGGCACAACAACACCATCTGAAAAGCTTGCGGTTAATGGAAAAATCCGTGCTAAGGAAATCAAAGTTGAAAATTCCAACTGGCCAGACTTTGTGTTCACCAAATCTTATACACTCCCTACACTCAAAGAAACGGAAAAGTACATTAATAGGAAGGGGCATTTGCCAGGTATACCATCTGCTGAGGAAGTGAAGGCTAATGGGGTAGATCTGGGGGAAATGAATGCGAAGTTGTTGCAGAAGATCGAGGAATTGACTTTGCATTTGATTGAGAAGGAAAAGGAAATTGATCAACTAAACTTGCTAAAAAACAACATGATAGAATTAGACCAAAAAATAATGGTACTTCAGTCCAAAATGACTCCTAATAATTGAAATGATGAGAACAGCCTTTTTACTTTTTATTCTTCTTTTTGCTTATAAAGCGGAAGCCCAAAATTACAATCCTGTATTGAATTACAATTTTAATGGAACGCCTGTTCACGGTATAAAAATAAAAACAAACATTCCATTCACTCCAGCTGCACATTTACCAACTGTAATTATCGAAGGCTACAGTTTTGGATTAGGAGAGCCTATTGGGCTGGTACTTAATTGGTATACTTATTCAAGTTCTAGTGATTTTTTTAATGATGCATCTGGTTTTTATTTTCTAAATCCTGCCATATCATCTTTTGGAGCTTATGCTCCGGATGTGTACTTGGCTGCAGAAAATGGTAAGGTGATTATCTATATTGACAAAAAGGACTATTATCAAAGGTTTACTGTTCGTGCATACGCCCAGGGAATGTCTGAACAGAGCACATGGTTTCAGGGCTGGACAACATCGGACGAACCAAATACGGGAGTGAAGTCAATCTTGGTGCCTTATAAGAACAAATTCAAAGGTGATATACTATTATCTGGTAATGGGATTTGGAACTCAAGTGGAAATGTAGGTATTGGTACAAACGATCCTAAAGGCTATAAACTTGCTGTCGCTGGTGATATGATTGCTGAATCGGTAAAGATTAAATTGCAATCAGCCTGGCCGGACTTTGTCTTTGCTAAATCTTACAAACTTCCAACACTTCAAGAAACAGAAAATCATATTATAAAAAGAGGTCATTTGCCAGGTATTCCTACTGCTGCTGAGGTAAAAGTTAATGGAATTGATTTGGGTGATATGAATGCGAAGCTGTTGCAGAAGATTGAGGAGTTGACGTTGCATTTGATTGAGAAAGATAAGCAGATTGCTAGCCAAGAGGAACAGAATCAAAAACAAGAAATAAGCATTAAGAAACTGGAAATGAAGTTTCAGCAATTAATGAAAATCATTCAATCCAAACAATTATAAGAGAATGAAAAAAAAATACTTATTGATTTTAAGTGTTATTTATGTCAGTAACAGCTTTGGACAAACCAATACCTTTCCTACCACTGGTAACGTAGGAATAGGAACAGCGAGCCCTACTCATACGCTGACTGTGGATGGTGATATAAAACTAAATAATAGGGGGCAAGGACTATTAGTATCGTATGCTAGTTTTTCCGAGACAAAGAATGCCGCCACAACTATTTTGGGAAACAATGTAAAAGCAGGAGATGCTAACCATACTGTTCGTCGATTTGCTAGCAATTCTGATGCTGGTTCGTATTTGGCATTAAGTTATTACTACGGCATCACATTCCATACAGGCATTAATTCAACCTTAAATACTGATGTTTCTGAAAGGGATAGTGAGGTGATGCGTATCAACCATGCAGGTAATGTAGGAATAGGGACGGGTTTTCCAAGCGAAAAGCTTTCCGTTAAAGGGAAAATTCGAGCCCAAGAAATTAAAGTAGAAAATGCCAACTGGCCGGATTTCGTGTTTGCAAAAGATTATTCATTACCAACACTCCAAGAAACAGAAGCTCACATCAAAGCAAATGGTCATTTGCCAGGTATTCCGTCTGCTGAGAAAGTGAAAGCCAATGGAGTGGATCTGGGGGATATGAATGCGAAGCTTTTACAGAAGATTGAAGAGCTGACTTTGCATTTGATTGAGATAAAGAAGGAAATGGAAAAGAGGGACAATCAACATACGAAGGATATCATGCTTTTAAAGTCTAAAATAAACAAAAAGAAATAGCTCATCTAAAAACTGAATTTTATGAAACTGCTCTTCATGCTTATGTCCTTCATGGGCATCTCCATTAGTATTTATGCTCAAACTAATACTTTTCCCACCAGTGGTAATGTCGGAATCGGAATTACTAATCCATCAAGCCCTTTACATATCATAGGTGGATCCAATATGACTTCTGGTTGGAATAAGACAATGACGCTTAAAGCTACATATCCTGTTATAGTTCTTAATAGTAACAATAGCAAATGGGGAGGAATTGGTTACGATCACACTAGTGATATGGTTTTTTGGGTGAACGCCACCTCTGACGATCTTCCGGCAAGTGGCTTACAAGCACTTAATATTGCAAATTCTGGAAATATTACTATGGGTTTGAATGTCCCTTCATTTAAATTAACGGTAAGAGGGCAAACGTTTTTTAATGGAAATTTAGAACTAACAACGGATGGTCAAGAAGTCCGCTTTTACAGGGGTGGCGGAGTTTACGGATATGTTTGGAGCTCCTCCGCTGGTTTGCATTGGGGAAAGGGTAGTGAAATGAATAGTATAACAATTGATAATAATGGCAATACAGGCATAGGAACATTCGATCCTAAAGGTTACAAGTTGGCTGTAGCTGGTAACGTGATTGCTGAATCTGTGAAAGTCAAACTTAAAAATGTTTGGCCGGACTATGTGTTTGCAAAAGATTATTCATTGCCTACGCTCAAAGAAATTGAAGCACATATTAAAGAGAAAGGTCATTTGCCAGGCACACCTTCCGCTGCGGAAGTAAAGGCTAATGGGATTGATTTGGGCGAAATGAATGCGAAGTTGTTGCAGAAAATAGAGGAGTTGACTTTGTATTTGATTGGAATGAAAAAAGAGAATGAAAATCTAAGTAAAAGGTTAGAAAGGTTAGAAAATAAAAAATAAGATATGAAAAGACTTTTTATGTTGCTTTTTCTTGGGGTTGTATTTGTTATCAGTGTGTCAGCACAGAATTACGACAATATACTTAATTATAATTCCAATAGTACCCCTGTAAACGGTGTTAAGATAAAGACAAATCTTCCATTTGTTCCAGATGCAGGGATGCCGACGATAAGCATTAAGGGATATAATTATGGTAATGCGGATCCAATAAATTTGACTTTAACATATTACGTTTGGTACAGCGGAATATCTGGAGATCCAAACAATTACTATTTTCATAATCCTAAAGTATCATCTTCCGGATCATACACCCCTCAAATTTTTTTGTCTAACGAGTCTGGCAAAGTTGTCATATGCATCAATGATATGGGCTACTGTCAACGGTTTACAGTTAGTGCATTTGGACAAGGTTATAATGAAACCCCTAGTTGGTTTCAGGGATGGACTGTAGCAGATGAATCAGCTAATGGGACAAAAATTACAGAAGTTTCCTACCGCAATAGATTTAAAGGTGACGTTTATATGCCTGGAGATGGTATATGGAATCCTTATGGTAATGTTGGTATAGGGACATTAGCCCCAACTGAAAAGCTATCAGTGAATGGTAAGATTCGGGCGAAAGAAGTAAAGGTAGAGATTGCCAATTGGCCGGATTTCGTTTTTGCTAAGTCTTATACGCTTCCAACTCTTCAAGAAATAGAAGCTCATATCAAAGAGAAAGGTCGCCTTCCAGGGATTTCTTCTGCTGAAGAAGTAAAAGCGAACGGCGTTGATCTGGGAGATATGAATGCGAAGTTGCTTCAGAAAATCGAAGAGCTGACTTTGCATTTGATAGAAAAAGATAAGCAAATGCGGGAAATAATTAAGGAGAATGCATTGCAGAAGAAAGATATCCAATACTTGAAATCCAAATTAAAATAGTTATGAAGCTGAATTATCTAGTAATGCTCTTTGCATTTTTTGTATGGTCTACATCTGTAAAGTCGGCAACGAGCCTACTATTTGTTGACGAATACACCACAGAAATTATGTTTCCTGCTAACTTCCATGTAGGGGATTACATTGAATTTGTGAGGGTCGCACCTATAGCTGCCGGGGCATCCGGTAATTACGAAATTTCTATTGCGTATACCAGAGGTAGCATTGCTGCTGCAGCAACCTACCTTGCCAGCATAACACATAGCAATCCTAATTTATGGAGAGAAGTTGGTAGGACAAACAGCAATGGATATGTTACACCCGGATCGGAAAATCATAATTTCACCATTGATTGCAATACTGAATATGCGAACCCGAGATTCCGGATTAGAGCTATAAATACCGGGGGTGTCCCTAATCAGAATTTGTATGTTTCTATAAAAATAAGATCCATTAATTATAACGCTTCGTGGACATCTATTAATCAAACAGGAACTGACTTGACCGTCAATAAATTCCTTCCAATGACGAATGACTGGAGTCTGTATGTCGGTAATACCATTACTTCTGACGGAGCGAATATCGCCATTAAAGCAATCGAGAATGGTAACGTTGGAATAGGGACGACGACTCCGACTGAAAAGTTAGCAGTGAACGGAAAAATTCGTGCTAGAGAAATCAAGGTGGAAAATGCAAACTGGCCGGACTTTGTGTTTGCTAAGTCTTACATGCTTCCCACTCTAAAGGAAACAGAAAAACATATTAAAGAAAAGGGTCATCTGCCGGGGATTCCGTCTGCTACGGAAGTAAAGGCTAATGGAGTCGATCTGGGCGAGATGAATGCGAAGCTGTTACAAAAGATTGAGGAATTGACTTTGTACGTGATTGAAATGAAGAAGGAAAATGAAGCTCAAAATAAAAAAATTGATAAGCTTGAAGAAATAATTAAAAATAACAGAAAATAATATGAAGCAATATTATCTAATAGCATTGATTTTTTCATTTTCCTTTTCAATGGCACAAACTAGTACAAATGTCGTCACTCTTGTTGAGGGATCTACCTATATTGGTTACTTAGGAAGAGGAGCGACAATCACTAGTGGATGGAACCAGACTCCTGATATTTTAGCCTTAACTTATCAAGGTAGGGATTTTGCTATAGGTGGGTGGGGCAAAACAGGGGGCACTTGGATGGGGCCATCATTTTTTATCAACTCAGATAATGGAAATATAGGGATTGGAACTTCATCGCCATATTCAAAACTTGATGTCGCCGGAGTCATCCGTTATGGTAATAATAGTAGTAGCATAGGTTCATTAAGCTATGGTACTGGAGTTATTACTTTGGAAGCTTCCTCAGCTAATACCTCTATAGCCTTGATTCCATCGGGAACTGGAAACGTGGGGATTGGTGTAACCGATACTAAAGGTTATAAACTTGCCCTAGCAGGCAATATGATCGCTGAATCTGTGAAAGTAAAATTGCAATCCGCCTGGCCGGATTTCGTTTTTGATAAGTCTTACGCGCTTCCAACTCTTCAAGAAACTGAAGCTTATATTAAGCAAAAAGGACATTTGCCCGGGATTTCAACCGCTGCGGAGGTAAATGCCAATGGCATTGATTTGGGGGAAATGAACTCCCAATTGTTGCAGAAAATTGAAGAACTGACTTTGCATTTGATTGAGCAGAATAAAGCTGTGGAGATTCAGAATAACAAGCTTTTGAATCAGCAGAAGGCGCTGGAAAGGCAACAGCAAGAGATTAAAGAATTGAAATCTAAAATAAGGTAATATGAAAAGAATTTGCATTTTAATGGGCTTGATAACATCATATGCTACTCTGTTTGGTCAAACCAATACCTTTCCTGCCAGTGGGAATACTGGAATAGGTACAACAACACCATCTCAAAAGCTAACTGTATCTGGTAATATTAACATAGAAAGTTCTACTCTTGGTCGGTATTTAGGATTCGGAACATCATCTTCAGATGAATATAATACAATAGGAAGTCTTTATTCCTCAGCAGCATTTACTATCTCCCACGGTCTTAAACCTCATTCTTCACAACCTAAATTGGTGTACAGCTTTCCTGCTATGTCAAGAAATGCAATCATGATCGGAGGATTTAGTGAAAACGGGATAAAATTCTATACTAAAGAAGTGACTGCTGAGAGTGTGGGTGATACGTTTAACGATAATCCTAGAATGATCATTAAAAATGATGGGAAAGTAGGAATCGGAACAGTACAACCCGCTTCTGCATTGCATATTCGGAATGACTTAAGCGGCTCGCAAGAAAACTGGGTCCTTCGTTTACAAAATGATAATAATGAATACAGCGGTATGCCTACTACAGGAATATTATTTGCAAGTGGCGACCAGCATAGTGAAAAAGCAGGCATCATATTCAGGCGAACAGGTTCATATGGAACTGGTAATATGTATATTCTAAACAATAATTTAGCAGACAGCTCCCCACCTTTAATTTCGGATAATACCGTAATGACTTTTGTTGCTGGTGGTAATGTGGGAATAGGAACGCTAATACCTAATGAAAAACTTACCGTCAATGGTAAAATACGTGCAAAGGAAATCAAAGTCGAAAATACCAATTGGCCGGACTTCGTCTTTGCCAAGTCTTACTTGCTTCCTACATTAAAGGAAACAGAAACTCATATCAAGGAAAAAGGCCACCTGCCAGGTATTCCTACTGCTGCTGAGGTAAAAGTGAATGGAATTGATCTGGGTGACATGAATGCGAAGTTACTACAAAAGATAGAAGAGCTAACGCTGCACATGATCAGACAGGAAAAGGAAATCCTGAAACTAAAACAAAAGCTGAAAAATATAAAATAGACTGATTGAAAAATTAGCGGATTAAAGTGATTGAAGCGGTTTGCTTGACCTCGTTGTTGTTTTTGTCCTTTGCTGTAAGGACGTAATAATAAACACCCACCGGAACATCCTGATCTTTACATTTTCCATCCCAGTTGACCAACACTTCGCGAGTTTCGAAAATTTTAGTTCCCCATCGGTTGAAGATCGTTAGCCGGTAATTTTTCAGGTTGGCAATACTGATCTGAAAATCGTCATTAGTGCCATCTCCATTTGGTGAAAATGAACTTGGTATAAATGCTGTCCCTTCTTTCAGTACCACAAGCTTTCCCTGCGTTTTGGTAGCGAAGCAGGAATTACTGGAAAAGGCAGTCAAGGAAATGTCGTAGTTTCCTTCTTTTGTGTAAGTGTGTATCGGATTAGTCTCTGAAGATGAGGATCCATCGCCAAAATTCCATGAATATGAATCTGCATTGATGGATCTGTTGATGAAACTGATTTCAATTGGGGTTGCATATTTTCCATTGAAAGAAGGATTCGTGTAAAAATCCGGAATGATTTTCCTGGGAATAGGAGGGATATTTATAACAGCTGGATCGCTTTCACAATCCCCAATCTTGGTCACAAGGGTATAGTCGCCAGCATTTTCTGGACCTGTGATCGTTATTGCGGGATTTCGTTCTGTGGAAACAAAGCCATTTGGACCCGACCAGTAATAGCTTGCGCGCTCTAGTTCCGGGGTTTGCAGCACCAATTCATCGTCAACGCACAAAACGGTTTTGGAGGGGGAGATTACTGGTTTGGCTGGCTTATCTGCAACATACATATTGTAGTAGCTTACTACCGCACAGCCTGATGCATTTGTTGCTTCCAATATGATGTTCTTCTGTCCATTTGAGCCATAGGTGATCAGGTGAGGACCGGCATCTGTCGCTTCGGCTATATTCGCGCCCTCGCCAAATGACCACTTCAATTGAGTATACATACCTGTACCTGCTGTAAAGGTATAGCTTTGGTAAGTACTGCACTGGTCGTTTTTAGTGAGTACTATATCTGCTTTCGGTCCCCTGAATTCTCCCGTGCCCCCAAAAGAGAGGGTAAAGCCATTTTCTCCATTTGAGAAATTATCAATGAGCAGTGCGTAGGTATGTCCGGCTTCCATATCCACATATTTAAGCCAGCCATCCTGACCTGGTGGACAATTTCTTTGTTCTGATACATCTGTTGAACTCATGTTGAGACCCGTAATGTAATATGAGGGGTTGCAATTTATGCCGTTGCCTGCGGCACACCTAATGGCATTTGATGCATTAATATTGCTGCAGTCTCCATTTATCCCAAGATCATATAATACCCAATCTATATCATCGGTGACAGCTGTAGGGGTAATGGTAAAGGTGAGCGTACCGTTATTAGCGGCAGTCCATTTGTACCATGCGGAATTGGACTCTCCGCTGAGACAGGTTCCGGCTGCTTCCTTATTATTATTGCCCGCTCCGGTAATGCTGGTTTCTGAGAAGGTTTCTTTATTACATAAGATACTTGCGCTCTCACAGTCCTGACCAGGTTTCGTTGGTGGGTTATAGTTGTTCAGGCAAATCTGGAAAGTTCCGGTAGCATTATTTTCTGCGCTTATTCTGATGTAATATGTTTTTCCAATGCTCAATCCACCTTTGTAGGCATTCGTTGAGTTTTCTACCATAGTCATAGAGCCGATCATTTCTGTTAGCGTGGTTCCGTCGTAGGTGTAGATCGCGACAAGGGGGCTGAGGAGTGTATTTTGATTGCCCTGCTTTTTGCCGGTAAGGACAATCGTGACATCTGTTCTTACTGCTTCAAATTTAAACCAAACATCGTTTCCTTCTGAATTCCAGAATTTTGCTTTTCTATATCCACTGGGTGTCGCCTCAATGTTTGAAAACTCTGCTTCCCCGGAGCAGTATCCTATCACAGAATTTAGGGCCCTGGCCTCCCCAATGTTGTCATTTACAGGCACTGCGGAAAAACTTTTAGAAAGTAATAATAAGAAATAGGTCAACAAAGCCAAGAGTCGCATACGAGAGTGAATTCTGTAATGCCAAAAGTATCATTAATATTTTTAAAACTTTCTTTGTTTATTATAAATTTAGTGCTACCTTCATTCCGTTAAATATTATCAATAACGCTTCTCGAAAATGAAATTATATGTGTCGGAATTGTGGGTCATTTTAAAGAAGCAGTTTAAAACTGCTCAACATGCTCAATGCTCTTATCTATCCTAAAGTAAATCTTTTATTTCAATGAGGAAGCTGTGTAAATTGCGCAGTGTTTTCCTGAATGCGCTCGGTTATCGATTCATCTTTGCCTGCTCCATACTTTTGGCTTATGGAACCGCTATGGCTCAGGAGTTACCTGGCAGGAAGCAGGTTGATTCCATTCGAAAAGAACAACTGGACTTGGCGAAGCAGAAAGCAACGCTGTTAAAGGACACAATTAAGCAATTTCGAAATATTGCCGGACAAAAAAAGGATACACTCAGTAAAAATTTAAAGGATAAGTTTTTAAAGCAGTATGCGGCAAAACGTGCTGTACTGGATTCTGCCAAAAAAAATAAGAAGATCTCTGTGACGAACCTTGGCATAGAAAATTCTACACTTCTGAACACAAATTCTTTAAACCTCAACAGGGCGGAAGCAATTAATAATGTGACCTTGGTCGGTCAGGTTAAGCTTTTTAAAGTTCCGCTTGCCCTGGACTTTTCTAATAATACGAATGAATTCAACGAGATTAATCCATTACGGGATGGTCTTTTTAAGATGAATTTCGATCGAAGTCAGATTCAGAATCCCTATAAGAACGATTTTAATAAGTATACAAGGTTCAAGCAGAACCGTTTATCGGGTCTGGATATGGCTGATTTTTTAAAAAAGCGAATCTCTGAAAAGCTCCGCTCGGCAGCGCTGGGAAACTTATCTGAATTTCCAGAATTTGAAAGCGTTTTGAAAGATAAAGACCGGCTCAATGAATTACTGAGTCTAGATGAACAACAACTCCGAAAGCGCCTCGATGTTTTATTGTCAGAGCAAAAACGCGCTGGCAGCGGTAAGGTCGACAGCCTGTCGACAGCCAAGAAGAGACAGCTTCAGGAGCAGTCGGAGCGGAGGAAAGCTGAAGTAACGGAAGTTGTACTGTCTTTAAAAAGGGATATGGAAGAGAATGGTCTGGATCAGGGTAGGCTACTGCTTGTTCAGAATTTTATCAGCAATCAGGGAAGTATGAAAGACCTGGAATCCTTATTTGAGAATGAGATGAACCAGAGTGACAGGACAAGCACCTTTAGTAAGGCTTATTCAAAAGTTAAGAAAATGCAGCTTGGCAATTTTAGTCAGGAGATGCCGGGTAGTTTTTTAAACGAAGATATTATGGTCCGGGGACTGAGTGTGGATGTTAAAACGCAGCGGGGTCCGGTAACACTTGGCCTGGGACTGAATAAAGATACCGGTATGCCTAAGGACGCGAACTTCAACGGCTCGCTCTATGATGCACCTAAGCTGTTAACCTATGTAGGTGTCCCAGTTACTAATTTTAGTTTTGGAAGGGGTAAAATTTCCTGGGTCGGCGGATTTAGTCAGCAGCGTGCGAGCGGCTTTAGCCAGTTGAACTCAGTACCGAAAAATGGACTTGCATTTACGGTCAGCCAGGATCTTTTAATGAAGGACCTGGGGCAATTTACAGTTGAGATGTCGAAATCCTCGACCCAGTACCGGAACTTAAGTGTAAATGAATCAGATAAAATGGTTCTCAACCAGGACTTGAGGATGGGTAATTATTTTAGGGATGATGTTTTTGAAACGATGTCCTTTGGCGTTAAACACAGGTTTGATCTAAGGAAATTCGGGCTGTCCAGCAATACATTTGTCAGCTATTCCGGACTTGGATTTCAAAATCCTGCGCAGCAGGGCTATGGAAATATGGGCTTGAGGATGGGCACAGCTGTGAAAAAGAATTTCATGAAAAATAAGCTGGTGCTGAATGCACGTGGAGACATCAAGAATACCAATATCAGTGCTACTTCGGGAGCACATTGGTCTAACTATAATCTGCAGTTGGACAGTCGATTCAGGTTATCGAGAAATGCCACACTGAACCTAAAGTACGCAGAGAATGGGGTAGATAAGATTGAAAGAGGGAGCACACCTGTTTATTCTTCCCATAAGCTACAGGCTGATTTTACAGGGAATTATCAGATTGGCGCCAGTCATGGATTCAGTTATCTTTCTGTTGGCAGGCAGCTGATGGTGAACCCGGGAACGGTCATCAATACCAGCTTTTTAACCATGAACTATGCTCAGAGCGTTATCTTAAAATCTTGTACGCTATCGGCTAACGCATTTTATAATAAAGAACTGAGTGGCATCCAGATATTGGGCGATATGTTGAATACTGATTTTGGATGTCAGTATAACTTGTCGAAAAATCTTAATGTTTCTTCTGCGGTTACCTATCTGGATAACCAGCGGATCGCACGTCAGGTAGGGGTTCGACAAACAGCGCAATTATCCCTGGTAAAGAATTTCGACATCAGCGCATTTATAGACCTGCGGAAAAACTTAATCGATCCCCTTTATCCAGATCTTTTCGCTACTGGACGGGGAGAATTATCCATCCGATATTATTTAAACAAATAACATGTTAAACAGAATCTTCATATCGCTCGTCATTCTCCTTTGTTCCGGATCTTTATCGGCGCAGGTAAGTGTTCAGTTTATACCTGAAGTATATGGCAGGAGTATGGACGGATTGATGAATGCCAGTATCCTGAACAGTTCTGTTAGAAGAAACGTGAGACTGCTGATCACAGTTACGGAAGATAAAGCCGGCAAAATTCTTGACATCATGACGCCTGTATTCACGATTGTGCCGGGCAACAATCCAATCCCAAATGCTGCGGTAAAATCGGCAAACATACGTGTTGGCAGCAACAGCATTTCCCGCTTTCTGCAAAAAAATGGTTTCTTCCCTCAGGGATTTTATGAATACAGTTACCAGGTGATTTCTGCAATCTCAGTAGAGGAAGTCATCGTTGACCAAAATTTCCAGCAGGAGGTATTGCCTCCCGCGCCGCTCAATCTGATAGAGCCCTACAACGAGGAACAGATCTGTAACAAAAAGCCCTTGTTGAGCTGGCAACCCTCTATTCCGGTTGTTGCAGGAACGATGTATGAGCTCCTGTTGGTGGAGATCAAGGAGCGCCAAAGTCCGGTAGAAGCACTGAACTACAACCTTCCGGTGGTAAAACAAAAGGGCATTATGAATCCGATCTTACTTTATCCGCCATCTGCCAAGGAATTGACAACTGGAAAGCGATATGCCTGGCAGGTCACCGCTTATAAGGATCAGACGGTCATCAACCGCTCTGAGGTCTGGGAATTTAAAGTGGACTGCAAGGAAGAAACATTGGCGATACAGGACGACAATGGCTATCGTGATATAGAAGACCTTTTTAAAGGTAATTATTATGTCGCAAGGGGCTTTGTGAAATTTACTATCAACAATTCCCACGAGGAACAGCCTTTAAAGTATACGATCATTTGTGTTACAGATCCTTATCAAAAAATTAAAAGGTTGCCCAAAGTGAAGCTATTGAAGGGAAAAAATAAGATCAGTCTTGATCTGTCTACGAATTTCACATTTAAAGACAATTATTCTTACCTGCTTACGGTAAGCCTGCCGAACGGTGTGACTAAACAAATGCGTTTTATTTATAATGACCTGGAATGAGAATACGTGAGATGATCAAAAACAGCCTGTTCTCTTGCTGTATTGCTGTGTTGCTGATGATGTCCTGTAGGCACAAGATTCCCGCTGTAAGTATTGTAGATGAGGAAATGACAATACACGCCATGACCCGTAGCGAGCCGGATAGTGCTGGAGTTTATAATGTCAGGATCTTACCAAAAAAGGAATTACTGGAGCAGAATTCAACCATTGGACGGAACATGATGTATGGTGCAGACAGTTGCTTCTACATTATGGAGGGAGTGCATAAAATTTACCCCATTGGTACCGAATGCATAGCCAATGGAGTGGCCAACAGTTTTGAATACCTTGTCAGATTTGACAGTAAGGTAAGTGCTGAATTATTTTATCAGGACAAATATATTAATAAGAAAAACTATCATTTGGTATTTAAATAATATGGGATTTACATTTTTTAGAAAACGGGTTAAGTTTATTGCCTATATATTACTGTTTAACATAATACTGAGCATTGTACAACCAATTTCTGCTTATGCACTTACTTCAGGACCGGCACAGCCGGAGTCTCAGTCTTTTCAAGCAGCCGGAATATCGGATATGGTCGACCTTTTCTCTGGCGATTTTAAATATAATATTCCGTTATTAGATGTTGATGGTTATCCAATAAACCTGAACTATCAGTCGGGGGTAGGTATGGATGATGAAGCCAGTTGGGTAGGCCTGGGCTGGAATTTAAATGTAGGATCTATCAATAGGCAGATGAGAGGAGTGCCTGACGACTTCGATGGCGACGTACTGAAAACAACTCATTCGACTAAGAAAAAAATTACTGTGGGTGGTAGGATGACGGGTAAAATAGAGATAAAAGGTAAAGCCAAGTTAGGTGGATCGTATAATTTTGGCGTATTTAGCGACAATTATACAGGGATCGGAGCTGAACTTGGCGTGAACGCCGGGATGTCTTTTTCTTTTGCCAATTCGGGAATACTTACAGGTAGTATGGGCATAGGCATCCTTTCCAACACATCCAGTGGAGTTGATATTTCACCCAATGTTTCCTTGTCCATAAGTGAAAACTCCAAAAACAAAGCCTTAGCTATGGCTGGAGTAAGTTCTTCCCTGGGCTATAACAGTAGATCAGGTATCAAAAGCCTTACTTTAGGATCCACTTACCAGGGTTTTAATTTGGGGGGGATCGTATTAGCTTCCAATGTAGAGCCTATCGCACCAAAAATTCAGACTGCTTACCGTTCTACCTACGGATCATTTAGTCTTAATGTTGGACCTTCACTTGGAATTGTTTTTACGTCATTGGGAGGTACCGGTTATTTAAACATACGAGAGGTACTAAATCCGGAGACTAGCAATCCCGAATATGGTTTTTTATATGCGGAAAGAGGAAAGAGCAAAAAGAATGCTGTTTTGGATTTTATCCGTGAAAAGGAAAATCCTATAATCAATGAACTACCAAATCTTGCATTACCTGTACATACTCCGGATTTGTTTACATACACTAGTCAAATGGGGTCCGGACAATTTCGACTTTACAGAGGTGGAACAGGAGCTTTTTTTGACAATGAGGTAAGTGACGTTTCTACGGTAAGTACGGGCGGTGTCGACATAGGGGTAGGCGGTATAGCACATTCGGGTGTAACCTTATTTAATCAGAGTACTTTCAATACTACCAGAAAGTGGACTGCAAATAATGAATATTTGAAAAATGGTGATTTTCAGGATAGAATTAATGAAAGTCCTGCTAAAGAACATGTATATTTTAGAAAGGTAGATGAAAAAAATATTGAAGATAAACTATTAACAGGTAAGCTATTTGGATCTTCCGCATTGGCGGTGAATATTACTGGAAAAAATGCCAATTCTTCATTTTCTAAAAACACAGGTTTTTCCCTGCCGGATTCGATTAAGTCTATAGGCAGTCAGATTAATAAGGAAGAACGTCAAGTCAGGCAAACCATCATTTCATATTTGACTGCAAGTGAAGCCAAACTAGCGGGTTTGGACAAGAGCATAAAGACTTATCCTTTTCTTGACTCAGCTACGTTTAACCCTAATTTTATTAGTAATGGTGCTGTTAATACCCCCCGAGATACCGGATTCCGCAAACCACATCATATTTCGGAAATTACAGTAACCGGGGGAAATGGCGATCGTATGGTATATGGAATACCCGTATATAATAAGAAGCAGGAAGAATATAGCTTCGCTGTCGGCAATCCTACCAAACCGGATTACACGGTTGTAAAAGGAAATTTGATATCGCTCGACCCGGGAGCAGGGGAGCCGACATACAAAAAGGGTATTGATGAATATTACCATAAAGAAACACATCCCGGTTATGCGTCCAGTTACCTGTTGACCGGAATTTTATCAGCCGATTACTTAGATAAAACCAATGACGGTATTACTGAAGACGATCTGGGTACTGGAATGAAATTTAACTATTCCAGAATTGACAATTATAAATGGCGAACGCCTTATGCTGCCAGGAAGACTAAACTCGATGCGCTAAAAAGGACAGCTGTGCTCAACCGTGGATTGCTTGCCGATCCTGATGACGATAAGGCTAGCATTATTTACGGTGAAAAAGAAATTTATTACGTGCATTCTATTGAGTCGAAAACCCAAATTGCCTGCTTCATCACTGCAGATCGTCTTGATGGCTTGGGTGTGTTGAACTGGCAGGGGGATATGGATGTCAATACCAAACAAAAGGTATTAAAGGAGATCAGGCTCTATTCTAAATTTGATTTGAGTAAACCTATAAAAGTGGTGAAGTTTACCTACTCCTATGAATTGTGTGAAGAAGTACCGAATTCAATTGGAACTCCAACGAACGGAAAACTGACATTGAAAAAAGTCTGGTTTGAATATGGAAATTCCACCAAAGGAAAGGATCAACCATATTTATTTACTTACGCGAAGAACGACATGCCATATGAAACTATGTCGACTGACCGATGGGGTACCTATAAAGCGCTGACTGGTAATCCCGATTCAATGACAAACGAAGAGTATCCTTATACCATCCAGAATAAAACCACAGCTGATTCATTTGCCGCATTATATCACTTGACAAAAATAGAATTGCCAACAGGCGGGATCATTAATGTGAAATACGAATCAGATGATTATTCCTACGTTCAGGATAAAAGAGCAGCGGTAATGAAAACCGTGTCAGCATTGCAAGGAGTTACAACAAACAGACCACTGGGTACTGGAATAAGAATTCCATTGGATTCTTTACCCCCAGCTACTGTAGTGACTGCCGCGGACAGCTTGTCCTGGTTTAAAAATACCTATCTGAATGGATCAGATTATATGTATACCAAGTTTTACATGAAGCTTGGTACTACAGATAAGTTGAGCAATGGATTGAATCATGATTTTGTTTCTACTTATTGTAAAGTAAATGCTTTCAGGGTTTCTGAAAATAATGGAATTGTTTCGTTTGAAGAAACTACTGAGGCCGGTGTGCAGGATAACCCAATTAGATTTTCTGCCTGGCAGAAGATGAAAAATGAATACCCCAGGTATGCCTATCCGGGATTCCAAAATCGAGTGCAAAATGGAAATGCTGGGGTGAAAGCTGTAGTTACTTCTATTTTTAACGCGGCGAAAAATCTCACAGAACTCCGTGAAAATTTTTACGTCAAAGCACAAAGGAAAAAATATGCGAGCGAAGTTAACCTTCCCAGATGCTTCGTGCGCGTTAGTAAGTATCAGCAAGGTAAAGTTGGAGGGGGTGTAAGGGTAAAACAGATTGACATCAACGACGATTGGAAAGGTTTTACAGGTAATACCAATGCGCCAGCGGGTATGTACGGACAATCTTACGATTATACCACTATGGAAAATGGCAGGAAAGTAAGTACTGGTGTAGCCAGTTACGAGCCAGCAGTAGGAAATGACGAAAATCCGTTAAAACAGCCGGTGCCATATATACAACGCATCAAGGGAGCAATTAATAATTATTTTGAACTGGAGGAGCCGTTCGGGGAATCCTTTTTTCCCGCCCCTTCGGTGGGGTACAGTAAAGTAACTGTCAGGGACTTTGATGCTACGGGGAGTACTGATCCGGAGACTGGAGCGATTGTGAATGAATTCTATACTTCAAAAGAATTTCCGGTCAAGGTTAAAGTAATGCCAATTAAAAAGTACAATCCCAAGCCATCTAATTATTATTCCCTTGTCCATACCAACAGTATCGAAGAACTGATCCTTTCTCAGGGGTATAGCATAGAACTTAATGATATGCACGGTAAAACCAAGGCAACAAGGGTTTTAAATAAAGTGCAGGCGGAAATATCTTCAACGGTGTACCATTATGCCGTAGAGAATCCAAATGCTGTGACCTTAAGTCTAAATAACAAAGTCGATGTTATAGATGAGCGCGGTGTCTTACAAAAAGACGCTTATATAGGTAGGGACATTGAGTTTTTTACGGATTTTAGAGAACAGGAATCGAAAAATTCCGGTCTGGCAGTTAATCTCGGTGTCGACGTAGTACCACTTATCGGACCCTTTCCGATTCCCCATTGGCCAATAAATGGCAACAATGAATACAAACTTTTCAGATCAGCCTGTGCAGTAAAGGTAGTGCAGAATTATGGCATTGTAAAAAAGGTGGTTAAGACACAGGATGGATCATCCATCGAAGTGGAAAATATTGCCTATGATGGACTGACTGGCGAAGCGATAATCACGAGGACACAAAATGAATTCAATAAAGATTTTTACACTACTAATATTCCTGCATATTGGACTTATCCTAAAATGGGAGGAGCCTATCGGAACCTGGGGGTAATTTTAAATGGGCTCACCTTGAATACCTATAGAGAGATTTCGGAAGCCTATAGTTCCATGATGGCGGGAGGCGATGAGATTGTAGATCTGAGTGATGGGAAAAAAATACTGGGTTATTGAAA